>NZ_FOYG01000002.1:507485-749950 GCF_900116035.1 Paenibacillus sp. cl130 | reverse complement strand
TTCAGGCTGTCGAGAAAGTCTCGACAGCTATTTTTATGTTGATTTTGTTTAAGACGACAGCGCGTTAATGTTGTATAATATAGGTAACTATTGTAGAACGGACGGTGTTGGTATGCTGCGATCTTATCGAGACAAACAACAATCCTTTGAATTGGTTTCCCTGGAAGAACTGGTGCCGCAAGATCATTTGCTTCGCAAAGTGGATACATATATAGACTTCTCCTTTATTCATGAGAAGGTAAGCCCGCTGTATTGTGCGGACAATGGGCGTCCTGCCATTGATCCTACCGTATTGTTTAAAATGATCTTTCTCGGTTATTTCTATGGCATTCGCTCAGAACGGCAACTCGAGCGAGAAATCCAGACGAACTTGGCTTATCGTTGGTTCCTGGGGCTGGGCTTAACCGATAAAGTACCGGACCATACGACGATTAGCTGGAATCGCCGCACTCGCTTTAAAGACACCACGATCTTTCAAGATATCTTCGATGAAATTGTGTTGCAGGCGATCTCTCACCGAATGGTGGGCGGGCGTGTTCTCATGACCGATTCCACCCACCTCAAGGCCAATGCTAACAAACATCAGTACACCAAAGAGGAAGTATTGCAGAATACCAAAGAGTATATGGACGAGCTTAACGAAGCGGTGAAGGAGGACCGGAGAAACCACGGAAAAAAGCATTAAAATCTCGAGAGGAAGTGAACGAAGAAAAAGAAATAAAAGTAAGCAAAACCGACCCGGACAGCGGCTATATGATCCGTGATGGCAAGCCCGAAGGCTTCTTCTATCTGGACCACCGAACGGTGGATATGAAGTACAATCTCATTACCGATGTGCATGTGACACCGGGAAATGTACATGATTCCATCCCCTATTTGTCCCGTTTGGACCGCCAAAGAGAACGTTTTGGTTTTCAAGTAGAAGCCGTGGCGCTAGACTCCGGTTATTTAACGACGCCGATTTGTCGAGGTTTACAAAACCGAAAGATTTTTGCCGTGATTGCTCACCGAAGATTCCATCCCAGACAAGGACTGTTTCCAAAATGGAAGTTTGAATACGATGCCAAACGCAATGTGTATAGATGCCCGGCCCAACAGGAACTGCCCTACCGAACGACGGACCGTAAGGGATACAGGCAGTATGCCTCTGACCCAGCTCAGTGCCAGCATTGCCCGCTACTGGGCCAGTGTACCCAGTCTCAAAACCACCGCAAAGTGGTGACTCGACATGTCTGGGAAGACAGCAAAGAGTGGGTGCGAAGCAACCGGCTGAGCCCATCCGGGAAACAGCTATACCGCAAACGAAAAGAGACGATTGAGCGAAGCTTCGCGGATGCCAAAGAGCTCCATGGGTTTCGCTATTGCCGTTTGCGCGGACTTCCGAACGTCAGGGAACAAGCCCTCATGACGGCAGCCGTGCAGAACATGAAGAAGATGGCGATCCACCTGGATCGCCTAGAAAAACAGGGGTAACACCCCGTTTTTCCAGATACCAGACCATTATGGTGTAAGGAAAAAGAAACCCACGTCTCAAAAAGACGGGGTTTCTCGACAATCTGAAAAAACTCCCATAAAGGGAGTTTTTTATTTATTTCTTATTCATCTCCACATCATGCTCTTTAGCAAGTGTGTTGACTTGTTCACCAAAATCTCTGAATAGCTTTCTACCTTCGCTGAGCTTGGTGTTACTTTCATTGACTAAGTTCAGATCCTGTTTATCCAACGCATCGAGCATCTTAATGAAGGCTTCCTTTTGAGTACTAGCGGCCTTGATGTAGGTTTCGTGGACGGCTCTTACCTCAGGAGTTTCCGTCTTTACAGCTTCTAACTTATCAACAAATTTGGTGTATTCCGGGATGATATCGTCTTTTAAAGCATTATATAGTGTAACATCATCTGTAAAGTTATCTCCAGTCACAGCTTCATACTTATCAGTAACTGCTTTTTCATCTTGTGCCAAAGGAAGCATTCCATCATTTACATACGTGATTAAATCTTTTTTTATCGGATCGGTAGAGCAGGCTGCCAAAATGGAGAAGCAACATAATACTAACATAAACACGCTAAGTTTTTTCATCTGTATTCCCCTTTTTTATGTATGTTATGGGTAATTCGATTTATTTAATAGTCTTAAAGAACTATCCATATTATTTGATTATATCGTATAAATAAGAGAATGGTAGGATTTTTATGGTAAAATAGTGTCAAAATTAAGTTGATTAACCTAAACCTATTCACATGGAATTACAAATAAGAATGTTTTAAGAAGTATATTCCATTTGAACCAGAATTACTTTATGATAGAAAAGGACATCCTAGAATTTCCCTGTATATATTTGGAGAATGGTTGATTTTTTTTAATACATTTGAGAGGAGATTTCAGTATGCAAAAATTTAAAAAGGTGGTTTCAGTTACACTAAGCTCAATGCTCCTGCTTTCATTCGGTATGACGGCGAACGCGAGTACAAGCCCAGAGGTGAAGACGGATCAAACGATTCAAGCAGTTTCCAATGTGCAGCTAACAACTGATAAGGAAAGTGTTATTGAACAATTAACACGCGCGGACAAGCCTGCCAGTATCACAGATTCGGTGTACACCATTACAGAAAATATTAACTTGGCGACACCACAGAAATCTGTATTGAAAAAGAGAGTTACCCCTTCGCTCAAAGCCAGTGCAAACTCAGTATCATCTAAAGCCGCAGCGACCGTAGCGACAGCGTCCACTGCTACATATTCCGGTACGATTACAGAAGAGGGAGGCACACAGTTTTTATATCCGATCTATTTGCAGCCGGGTGAATTGTTACAGGCTCAGTTGGATGGTCCATTTTCAGCCCAGCTTGACTATGACTTATACCTGTATGAGTTTGATATGGCGACAGGCGATATTAATTCCAATCCAATAGATGTTTCCAACTACGGGACTTATGTTAACAATTATGAGCAAGGAGCTGCTTCTCTTCCTGAAAACGTAGGAGCTCGCAACTCGATCGGAGCTGAAAAGGCTTACGCGCTTGCGGTTCATGCCAAGAAGGGGGCTAGCATCAATGACCTTTTCTATTTAACTGTAGCTGTAAGCTCCAACTATGATGCCTATGAGCCCGATGACAGTGCCTTTCATGCTTATAATTTTACGGTTAACGACAAAGGCTCCTCGATTAACTTCCGCACCATCCATTCCGCTAAAGACAACGATTGGTATCAAGTTACAGTGCCGGCCAGTCGTAATTATGATGCATTAAATGTGAAGCTGGACAGCACTTCGGAAAGCTATGGGTACAAAGCGGAAGTATATGCAGCTCTTACTGGCAATCAAATGGTGCTTCTACCGCAAACCAATCATAATGTTACCCTAAACACAGGGATCTACTATGTACGAGTGCACAGCACAAGTCAGTATTCAGCCGACCATTTGTATACACTATCGATTAAACCAGTGCTTCGAGCTGGCAAAATTGAAATTACCGGCTATAACTCCAATGGCTATTATGATTATCCGACATATTCTTACGGTCGTCATTATCGTATTAACGGAGGCAGCAGTCTGATCGTGAACGGTGTTGTGAAAACAACAGATGGTCAACTGGTTCCCAATGCTCCTGTCACGGTCGTATGGCTGGATAAGAACTGGACCGAGAGCAGCGGTAACCGTACGAGAACGGCTTCTACGTACACCGATGATAGCGGTAAATTCAGTGTGACCCTTTCTCTTCCACAATCGACAGGAAAAAATGTAGATTATATAAGTGAAATTGGTTCCACACACTACTATGATCTTACAGGAGTTGCCGCTCAGGTCGATGGAACTTCGATTAGTGCGACGGACATTGTTTATCTGTTTGCTTATAGCTTGAGAAATTAAGATATGCTTTAATGTAGTTTTGATTCATGAGAGTCGCTTTTTTTGAATGGTTAGCTGAGGCTTCCCATTTCTGAAAGGGCGACTTTTCATGTTTATTCACCAAGAATAAGAAAATGGTCTTGTTTTCGTAGATTACAAATAGAAATTGTTTTGCATAATATATTCCAATAGAACCAAAGATGATTTATGATAGAGCCATACAGCCTAGAAATCACCCTGGTTTATCCGGGGATAGCGGGAATTCCTTAAACTATTTGAGAGGGGATTTCAGTATGAAGAGGTTCAAAAAGGCTATTGCAGTTATGTTAAGCATGATGCTCCTGTTTGCTTTCGGAATGACTGCGAATGCGAGTGAAAGTACGGAGGCTACATCGGATCAAGCGATTAAAGTGGAATCCGATATTCAGCTAACAACTGGAAATGAAGACGTGATTAAGCGTTTAACGCGAGCAGACAAGCCAGACAACGTTACGTCTTCGGTTTATGTCATGCAAGAAAATCTCAACTTCAAGACACCAGAGACAACATCATTGAAAAGGGAACCCATTTCTTCGCTGAAGGCAAACCCAATGGCTGCATCAGCCACAGTTTCCTCTGCTACGTATTCCGGTACGATTACGCAAGAGGGAGGCACACAATTTTTATATCCGATCTATTTGCAGCCTGGTGAATTGTTGCAGTCCCAGTTGGATGGTCCATTTTCAGCCCAGCTTGACTATGACTTATACTTATATGAGTTTGATATGACGACAGGTGACATTAATCCTAATGCCATTGACGCATCCACCTATGGTACTTATTTTAACAATTATGAACAGGGGGCTGCCTCACTTCCTGAGAACGTAGGAACCCGTAACGCTACCGGATATGAAAAGGCATATGCGATTGCTGTTCATGCCAAAAAGGGTTCCAGCATCAATGATCCTTTCTATCTAACGGTCGATACAAGCTCCAGCTACGATGCATATGAACCAGATGAGAGTGCTTTCCATGCCTATAACTTTACCTTTAGTACGGGCGGTTCATCGCTTAATTCACGCTCCATTCATTCAGGCATTGATAATGACTGGTACCAAGTTACGATCCCTGCCAGCCGCAATTATGATGCTTTGAACGTAAAGCTTGATAGTGTTTCGGACGGTTATGGCTACAAAGCGGAAGTCTACGGAGCTCTTACAGGAAACCAAATGGCGCTTTTGCCGCAAACGAACCATAATGTCAGCTTAAATACAGGAACCTACTATGTGCGAGTGTACACAACCAATCAGTATTCACCCAATCATTTATACACACTTACACTGAAGCCAGTGCTTCGGGCTGGCAAAATTGAAATTACCGGCTATGATTCTGTTAATGGTCCTAATGATTATCCGAACTACTCATATGGTCGTCATTATCGGGTTAATCAACGCAGCAACCTTACCGTGAAGGGGGTAGTTAAGACAACTGATGGTTATCCAGTGGCAAATGCGCCTGTTGATGTGACTTGGTTGAATCAGAACTGGACTGAAAGCAGCGGAAATCGTACTCGTACAGGCACAGCTTATACGGACCAGAATGGAGCCTTTAGTGTGACTCTTTCCCTGCCATCTTCCACTGGAAGTATAGCGGAATACCTGTCTGGAGCCATCAGTTTTACACACTACTATGATCTATCAGGGGTAGCCGTTCAGGTGTCAGGTACTTCGATTATAGACACAGATATTGTATATCACTTTGCCTATAGTATTTATGGCGGCTGATGGACGGGTTAAGCTAACACTTAAGGTAACTTGTTGCTTGAATATTTTATATCTGAAACAAAAGTAGTTCGTTTCAATATTTGTTCAATTTTAGGACAAAGCATATGTTCATTCCATATATGCTTTGTCCGATATATATAGAAACAGGGTCACATTACACTATACATACGCCTTAGATTGCCTGTTACAAACATGACAGGAGGAAATAGAATGAATTTTGGACCTCTTAGAGCACAGCAAGCGATTCTTAATGCAAGTAGCTTACGGATCAATCCGACAAGCAAGCAAGCTCCACCACCCCAGCTTCATGAAGAACAGGTCTCCAGAGTGGTAGTTCAAGACTCCGTGGAGATTAGTGAAGCCGGTAGACAGTTGGCGGAAGGAGCTATTGTATCACAGGCTACCAAGTATTTCGGTACAACACAGATCAATGATTCATTAAACCGGGTTTTGGAAGGTCAGCCAGAAGAAGTGTCTAATGCAGTGTACAGTATGATTGAATCTAATTTTATCGTCGACGGAACAGTAACGGATGAGAGTCAACGAGCTGTGCTGCTGGAGATGGGAGTTACTCAATCCAAGTATATTGCCGATCATTACATGGAAGGCGACAAGGCCAAAGAGTTTCTGGAAACCATGAACCAGATTGCTAGTATTGCTTTGACACGATCCACTGATCCAGAGACCGGAGATATTAGCTACACGACTCCAATAGATCGTCCGTCAGGTGCTCCTGAGGATTATGTCAAGCTGTCGGAAGTGATGAAGCAGGTTGATCCTCAAAAATATACTGCGTACATGAATGATATTAAAGGTGGAGGAAATGGGCTGAGCCAACTGTTAAATTTTGCGCAAAAGGTTCCTCAACATCCCGATTGGATTGAGAAATACAAGGAACGTACGGGACAGAACGCAGAGTTGCTCAATAACACACCGCTAAACAATCGGTTTGACAAAGCGGATACGACATCAGCTTCTGCTTTTATGAACAGTATGCAAAATCTTCTTAAGGAATCTTCCGCTACTCAGGATTCTTACATGCAGAATATGCGAGGATTTTTTCGGAACTTAGGCGTTCAGGTCCATTAACACTTTCAAATAATTTGTCAGTTCTGTTTACAACTTGCTTGGAACGAAGTATAATAGCTTCAAAACATACTCGTGATATAGAGGAAGCACCTCAAACTTAGGCATTAACGCCTTCGTTTGAGGTGCTTTTTCTATTTTATCCGAAGCGAGTTTGTAAAACTCTTTGAAAATAAAATAAAGTAAGGAGAAGTGTATGTATCGAAAAAATAAGCGAAAGGTAAGGAAGTATAGGAAGTGGGTGTACGGATTTTTGGCTGTAGTCCTACTATTAACGATAATTCCCATATTTCCGGAAAGGGTATCAGCTGCTACTCAGGAGATCATGGGAGGACCTTTTTGCCAAAATAATTTGCCGGGTGGAGGCGACAGTTGGGGCTCTTGGTCAGGAAGTGGGATAGGAGCAACGGAAGTATACACTGGCATGGGTTCGGCCAGGTATAAATGTGATGGTACTACGCAGCCGACAAATCGTTTTATTGATATTGGAAGATCTATTAAGACTTCTGATTATAGAATTTTTGTTTACATTGAAGGGTCGTATCATACTGATATATATACATCTAATAACGCAGCAGGCGACAGTTGGAGGCCTAACGGAACGAACTTATACACATGGACTAATGTAACGAAATTCTATGCCGATAGATTTTACCAGGGAAAATGGATAGATATCACCGACTCTATTACATTAAGGGATGTTCGATATTTCAGAGCGATGGGAACTAACCAACAGACAAGCAATGAAATATCCAAGTTTGGAATCCGTGTTATTCCCAAATCGGACCTAATGCCTAAACCACCTCAGATCCATGCAGGTACAGAGGGACAAGCGATTACAGGATGGACCAAAGAACCCGTAACCGTGTGGATAAATGGGGACGTGGCTCCTGAAGGGCTAAAATACTATGAATATAGCCTGAATGGAGGAGCATTCCAGCCATACACAGGTCCCTTTACTGTATATGATCACGGTGTAAATACGATCTATGCCCGGACAGTAGACGTGAATAACCAGTATAGTGGTCTTTCTTCCGGGAATGTCCGAATAGACAAGATGTCACCAACTCCACCCATCCTAAACGCAACGGGAAACAGTAATGACTATACGATTTCATTACAATCGGGAACAGACGATTATTCTGGACTAGCCCATACTCAATTTCGTTTGACGGGCGTTGTGAATCAAGATTGGCAGGACTATGATGGAGTGTTTCATGTGAATAAAGATGGCAAAAGCACGGTACATGCACGCTCCATTGACGGCGTCGGTAATGTGAGCCAAGAAGTAAGCAAAGAAGTCACCATTGATAAAAAGGGACCGACTGCTCCTGTCATCCGGGCTAGTGAAACAGGCCCAACGAACCATGATGTGAATATTACCATTGATTCAGGAAGTGACCTTACAAATGGAATTAAGATGACACAGTATCGCTTGATTCCATCAGGGGAGTGGTTGACCTACAAGGGTACTTTTACATTAAATGCAGAAGGGATTTACGAATTATCAGCGCGGACGATCAATAATCTCGACGTGTCTAGTCCAATCGTGACTCAATCGGTCATGATTGATCGAACCAAGCCAACGCCTCCGAAAGTTACGTTTTCCGAGGTGACGATACCTACCGGATATACCAATAAGCCAGTGCAGTTTACTCTATCGGGTGCGACGGATACTACAGCAGTACATTATGAATATCAATTGGGTTCTGGCACCTATGTGTCTGGTTCGTCTGGAATATTAAATGGTTCGGGTATCGTAAAATTGACTGCTCAAGCTGTAGATGCAGCTGGGAATCGAAGTGATCCAGTATCCGCAATATCTTATATTGATTTGGAACCACCGACGATTCAACTGACGCCGGATTCGCGTGAATGGAAAGATACCCATATTCATGTGAGGATACGATATGCCGATCAGCATTCGGGGATTGAGTCATCCACAATGCAGTATAAAATCACGAACAGCCCTGATTCACCAGAAAACTGGGATGCTTCAGCCGATACAACAATCCAGATGGATCTTTCAGATGAAGGTGAATGGTATGTTCATGCCAAGGTCAAAGACAGGGTGGGTAACATTTATGAAACGGTCAGCAGTGCACTTCGCATTCAAAGGCAGCCCCAGTCGGTTGTGCTCTCTGCGACATCCATACGAAATACAGAAGCTGATTTGCAGTGGACTCTCCCGTCTGGTCTTGATAATGGTTACGTTTATACAGTCCGAAATCTAACAACTAATGAGGTTTGGGATGTTACGCATCCGACAAATTCTTTTACAGATAGAGGGCTACAAGGAGGACGGCAATACGAATATGAAGTCCGTTCTAGTAATCATGTAGGAGGCAATGCCTATTCCAATCGAGTCCATATATTAACGTTACCTGATGCCCCTGAGCATGTCCAGTTACGACCTGTCTCTCGTCATTCTGCAGAAATCATGGCTGACTTTACGCCAGTCTCATCAGCTAACAAATATAATATTACAGCAGCAGACGTAAGTACGGGAGAAATCATATTTAAGGATACGGTTACACAGGATGTGTATAATCCAATTACGGGAATGAAGCCTGGTAAATATTACGATGTTTCTGTATCAGCTATTAATGACACTGGAGAGGGTACAGCAAAGCATGTATCTTTTTTAAGTCTACCAGACAGCCCGAACGGATTTCGGAATGTAACTGTAAGAGAAGATGGAATCGACTTGAAGTGGAATTCTGTAATCACTGCCACCTACTACGCCCTAGAACGTGACGAAGTATCGGTTTATAACGATGTGTATACAGAATTCACCGATACTGATCTTCAGGCGGGAACAGAGTATGGTTATAACGTTTCCGCTGAAAATGCAACAGGATTCGGAGACTATGCCCATCTGGGAGTTATCACTTTACCTGATCGAGTAACGACATTATCGAGTGTGACGAAGGATGTGTATGCTATCGGTGTTTCGTGGCAGGATGTGCAGGGGGCTGAAGGATACATCTTGAATGTTAACGATGAACCGAAGGTGCGGGTTGCGCGTGGTATCCATTCTTATACGTTTGAGGGCTTGCCTGCTGGTAGATCTGCCAATATTAAAATACGAGCCTACAATCGAAGTGGCACGGGTAAAGATACATCTATCAAGGCATTAACACTACCTGATTCGGCTGTGCAACTTGCAGCTGAAGATGTTCGCGAGCACGATGCCACATTGATATGGGCCCCGGTTGATGGGGCAACTCAATATAAGGTAACGATCAACGGTCAAAATTATTATAGTACGGAACCACGTGTGGTTGTATCTGGTTTAACAGGTGGGAGAAACTATGATTTTCAAGTGAGCAGTGGGAACAGTAGTGGTTTCAGCCAGCCAGCGTTGGGTGAGCTGCTGACACTTCCTCCTGAAGTACAAAATGTTAATGTTACAGAACTTGAGGGTGGCCAGATTTCACTGAGCTGGGATGAAATCAAGAGCTCTTCTCAATATACTGTAACCCGTAAAGATACGGGGGAAGTTTTTAACACCAGAGATGCCCATATTAAGCTTTCAGATATCCAGCCTGGTATGATTTACTCGTTTGGTATACAGGCCGTGAATACAACGGGGGTAGGTAATATAGCTCCCTTTACGCTCCGCGCTTTGCCAGGTCAAATACCAGACAATAGATTGACAGTGAAAGAAGTAACAGATACCGATTTGGTTGTTACGTGGAAAGAAGCTTCGGGTGCAGATGCTTACAATGTCTACCAAAACGAGGTGCTTATCGGTCATACGTCCACCCATGAATTTAAAGTAGATGGATTGGACAGTTCTACAGTGTATCGTATTACCATTAAGCCAGTGAACACAAGTGGTGAAGGTAAGCAGACAGAAGGTCAGGTCGAGACGCTGCCGTCTCCAGCGTTTGCGTTTTTGAAGACGGAAACAACGAATAGTGAATTTATCATCCATTGGGAATCAGACCATGAGAATGATATTTTCGTCCTTGCCAGTGAAGGAGGAACAGAGCTATATCGTGGTAAGGATCGAAGCTATATCTGGAGACAACTTAAAGAGAAGCAGTTGTATACAGTTCAACTTTGGGCAGAAAATAGTCAAGGAAAACGCACAGAGGCAAAACAAGCGCATGGAAAAACAACGGGTAATACTGTGGACGTAGGTGGCGGAGCAGGAGGGGCGGAGAGTGTAAAACCGATTCAGCCTGTTATAAAGGAACCGATAGAAACAGAGCACATTCAGGATTCAACCGTTGAGAAGAAGCCAAATCATTTTAGTGACATTGATCGGATATTTAATAAAGAAAAAATAAATGTGCTTGCCGATTTGGGTATAGTAAAGGGAATAACCCACACGCTGTTTGAGCCGAACAGACCTGTAACGCGTATGGAGTTCACTTCTATGCTGGTCCGTTCCTTGAAATTACCGCTCGAAACAGATGTGACTTTAGGTTTCGAGGATATCAATCCATCGGCGTGGTACGTTGATCTTCTCAAAACGGCGATTAAAGATCAGGTCGCTCGCGGGTTTAGTAATAGAGAATTTGGCCCAGATCGGGTCATTAACCGTGAGCAGGCGGCTAAAATGGTGAATAACATTATCAAGGCTACACCACAGCAAGAAAGCAGTGCATACTCGGATTCCTCTCAAATTGTCGAGTGGGCCAGAAAGGATGTACTTGGTCTAACGGAGATAAATTTAGTACAAGGATATCCAGATGGTAGCTTTCGGGCCAAGCAGGAGGTCACACGTGCGGAAGCGGCTGAGATGATTTATAACATGCTTCAAATGAAATAGAACGAATCAAGGGGCGGCGTTGGCCAGCCCCTTTTTTTGTGTGTACTAACTTAACTTATTCCGCAATAGCGGGGTTTATATTGGATGCTCTGTAGGCAGGAACACCATTAATGAGTGCGGTTTTTAGCTGAATATATCGTATACCATAATAGGAGGTTGTACTACTCATCCCAGATGAAAGTACAGTTATTTTATAATATGAAAAAGGAATCTCATTACTAAATTGATAGGTTGTTTTTGCAGTGGTTGGCAAAGCTTCGACTTCACCTAACCTAAACCAATTTTCTCCGTCATTAGAGCCGTAAAAAGAAAATGAAAGTATAAAAGCTCGAGAAGATGGTTGAGCTAAAAGAATATCATTGATCGTCTTACCTGTATCTAATTTGAAGATGATTTCTCCACCTTTACCGCTTAAACTACTTTCCCAATATAGATTATTATCGATTAAAACATTTTTCGGAAAAGTATTTTTAGAATCTCCGTTCGTTGAAACATTTTCCTCTGCTATAACAACAGGATCCACGGAAAAAGTATAGTCGTCTGGATTTTGACTGAATTTTGCCATGTTGAAATTCCTCCTTAAGTTTAATTTTTGAATGTGTCGAAAAGGTTGATTCATATCATTTATATGAAACTCTCTATGAATATATTCCTTGATGATGGAATGCATACTAGTTATACACTTATTATTTGGGAGATGGCATTTTCCCTTTGGATTGGGAAGTTTGTTTTAGTACTGTTGAGGAATATAAAAGAAAATTATTTGAGAAGTACACCGCTTCCCAAGAATATAATGATTTTGTAATAGGTGGATTTAATGTGCTTACCGACAAAATAGATGCGATTCTGAATTATGCTTTAGAGAACTTTCGAAAAGAATTTCCTCATAATTATGAGTTGCGTTGTCCGGCTATGATATTTCCGTTGCCAAGAGGCGATGAAAGTAATGGTGCTGAGTTTGCTATTATTTTAAAACGAGATGAAGATGGAGATACAATGGTCTATTCGCCACTTCCATTGTCATATCTAGAAAGAAGTTAATACTCTACTGAAAGAAAATGGGGAAACCAAGTGATGAATAATGTAAAGCGTATCCCGGGTTTTCCTCTGGCTATATGGAGTGCGTTGATTTGTGTCGAAGAGATCTCTATGCTTCGAATTAAGTATTGGAGGTTGCTCCAGAAAGATATCCGGCAAATTGTTACGGAGCAGTTTTCGGAGTACAGGCACGGATGGGCACCTGCCTACATACAATAAACAGACCGCAAGCCCGGTAAGTAACAAAGGCCGGTAAGTTCGCAACTACCTCAGGAGGTGTCATCCGTGCCCGGACTATTTAGCGCTATCGCTCTGTTCATCAAGGAATTGACGCTACTCGTTTCCTACGTGAAAAACAACGCCTTTCCGCAGCCATTGACTGAGAAAGAGGAAGCTCGACACCTAAAGCTGTTTGCCGAAGGCAATGCACACTCCCGTAACACACTCATTGAGCATAACCTACGGCTGGTGGCCCATATTGTGAAAAAATTCGATAACACCGGCGAAGATTTGGAGGATCTTATATCCATCGGCACCATCGGACTGATCAAGGCCATTGAAAGCTTTCAGACCGGGAAAGGCACCAAGCTGGCAACATTTGCAGCCCGTTGTATAGAAAATGAAATCCTGATGCATTTGCGATCTCTGAAAAAAACACGCAAAGACGTATCACTCCACGATCCTATAGGGACTGATAAGGAAGGCAACGAGATTACTTTGATTGATATCCTCGGCACCGAGGCGGACGATATTGTAGATAAAGTACAACTCAAAATCGAGAAGAGTAAAATCTATCGCAACCTGGATATTTTAGATGAGCGTGAAAAAGAAGTGGTGATTGGCCGTTTCGGCCTGGAAGCCGGAGGAGAGGAACGAACACAGCGGGAAATTGCCAGAGAGCTGGGGATTTCGCGTTCGTATGTGTCCCGCATTGAAAAGCGTGCATTAATGAAGCTGTACCATGAATTTTACAAGCAGAAGGGGTAATGGATAAGGAGATATATGAAGCCGCTTGAGGCCCTTAACAGGGCCTTTTTAGGTCTTTTTCATAGTTCAATTACTTGCTTCTTTTCAGAGGCGTGTTTAAATTGCATCCCCCTCTGCCCATCCAATATTCTTATATAAGGCTATCCTATAAAAACAACTGCTCCTTTACGCTGAAAAGCGCTAGGCAATTTTTCTATAAGTGTGGTTACTCGTTCAATAAGCTTTAATTCCCGAATATCTTTAATACTGTCAAGATGGGAAATATCAGATGAACTATTCTTTGTTGCTCATGTAGAGAACGCGTTGTTTTCTAGTTCATTAATTCGATTCCGGGTCTTTGTTCAAATGATCTCTAAAAAGGATCTTCTCCTGACCAGTGAACAGCATACGCTTGTCTTTTTGTTTTTATCAACATGCTCAGTACTCGTACACTGTTTTTTTTCGCTTAAATAATAACTATTTTGCTATGTATTTTCATTTAAAACGCAAATAAAAGCCTGTAGTGTTTTTCTACACTACAGGATAAAAATGCTTGATATATTGGGTATTTTCACTTCATCAGGACAAGCTCCTTCGCTAGTTGGCTCTCTTGGATTGAATTTATTTTCCTACATACTCATCCAAAAAGCGATCTACTCTTTTGAAATATTCAGTGGGGTAATGGTTGATGGCATCGATGTGCTCCGTATTTTGCGGGTACCATACTTCTGCTTTTGGGTTATCTTTTAAGGACTCGTAAATAATTTCTGTATTTTTATAACTAATTTGCTGATCTCCAGTACCATGAATAAGCATAACTGGCTTGTCTTTCATCTTTTTTACCGCATCCATAGGAGATATGGAATCAAGATCAACCTTAAAGGCCCAACTTGCCATCCATGTCGATGTATAACTGAATGGAAACGCAGGTAAACCTGAAAAGAAGGGCAAACCCTCTCTCAGAAATAGACCAGCATTACGAAAAGGACTATCTGCAATTACGGCTTTGATGTCATCATTTTCATTTGCGGCCAGCAAAGTAGTAGCAGCACCCATTGAAAAGCCAATAACTCCAATGTTATCACCCGTATGGTCTCTCGATTTTAAATAGCTTACAGCTCCTAGCAAATCGTATTTTTCATTGAGGCCCAGTGTAATCAAATCACCATCGGATTTACCTTGTGAGCTGAGGTCAAATGCCAATACATTGTAGCCTTTCGGAACGAAATGCTCTACTAACTTTTGGGTCCGCCCTTTGACTAAACGATTGCTCGTATATCCATGGACGACAATAATCGTCTTATTACTTTCTTTACTAGAAAGACCACTTGCAGGAAAGAAGGAGCCTCTAATCGTATTATCATTTTTCAAACTCTTGAACTCGACCTCTTCGTAGGGAGTTTTATCGATATTCAATCCGTAGCTGACATTAGTGTCTCTAGGATGGTGCAACAAGGTGTCTACTACTTTATAAGATATAAAAAATATAAGAGCCATCACAAGCAAAAGCACGATCCCTAGGCTCCATAAAATTTTCTTTCGTTTTTTTACACGAACGTTAAATGTCAGATCGGGTTGTAATGATGCCTGACTCATTCAGACTCCTCCAGTTTTTCTTTAGGTTGTATGGGTGCGAACAAATAAAAGGCATGCCCCTTCAGATTTTCCCACTCGGGATGATGAATAATACTTTCTGCAAGAGTTAAGCCCACTCCATTTAAGAAAGAGATATAGGCACGAGAGATCATTGCTGGAGAAAAGCTTTTGTTGAATTCTCCCATTAACTGTCCCTTGGCATAGACGCATTCGATCGCATCTGTCATTACCTTTATACTTTCAAGGACCTTCTGTGTAAGTTCAGGGAATCTTATTCGTTGTCCTAAGACAGATTGAACAAGCCGCAATTCATTTATATAGAAGTAGATATGGTTGAATTGTTCTGCCACCATGTTCTTAATCAATACGCCCGGCGTCTCCTCTTGTTGTAGACAAGCAAGCGATTTCGCCTGAATATCAGCAAGCGGCTCAAGAACAGCGGCGTAGTATAAAGCTTCTTTGCTAGGGAAATATTGAAAAATGGTTCCAGGAGTCACTCCTACACTCTGCGCAATGATTGCCGTTGTGGTATTAGAATATCCACTTTCTGCGAACAGGACAACAGCTTCTTCTAGGATACGTTTACGCCGCTCCAGTCTTTTTTCTTCATTGATGGGTCTTGCCAAATGTATTCCCCTCTCTCTAAACTAAACTTTTATTAATTAAATGATTGATTATTTAATTAATAATATATCTTAAATTACGACTTATAGCAAGAGTGAATTTATCTTACTTACGAGCAGGGTGAACCTCAACAATAAAATTAAGCCGTAGTGCTGCCCAACATGCGCCTCCGGCTTGTTTTTATCAGGTTATTTTGGATGAGTACACGTTCCGCCTTCCTTAAATTTGATAAACCAGTGAAGATTTGGAGGACCTCATATCCTTCGGTACCATCGGACTGATCAAGGCCATTGAAAGTCAAACAGAAGGGATAAATGACAAAGGAGATCCGTTGAACTCCCGCAGTATTTGAAGGCCCTAATCAGGGCCTTTTTTCATTACTTGTATTTCGAACAGAATTCAAAAGGGTATGGGTAGAGCGCAGGATCATGATTATGACATCAGCTGGACGAATAACCTTACGGAACGCGGACGTAGTGGCGAGTCTAAATTTTCGCACGATGACTCTACGAGAAAATTTGTTTATACTTTAACTACTTAATAGTGAATGCAATGGATATGAGGTGGAACTAATGATTCTGGTAAGTTCGTGTTTGGCGGGCATGAAGGTACGATATAACGGGACGGATAGCCTGGATGTACATATTCAGAAGTTGGTAGAGGAAAAGAAGGCTATGACAATCTGTCCTGAGCTTTTGGGGGGCTTTGTGACTCCGAGAGAGCCTGCTGAGATTGTTGGAGGGACAGGGGAGGATGTGCTGAACGGCACAGCCAAGGTGGTCGAGTTTTCAGGCAACGATGTCAGCGATATGTACATTAGAGGTGCGTACGAAGCCCTGAATATAGCCAGAGAGGTTAACGCAAAATTTGTTGTTTTAAAAGAAAATAGCCCGTCCTGCGGATCAGCAGCAATATATAATGGGTCATTCGAAAACCGTAAAATAGCAGGTAACGGGGTAACCTCGGCTTTGTTAAAAAAGGAAGGCTTTAAGGTCATATCGGAAGAACAAATATCGGATATTTTCTTGGATTAAATATGAAATGGTAGATCAAGCGCCTTGCTAGCTTACAGGCTTATACCTGCGAGCGCAAGACGCTTGTTTGTGCTGTGTGCCGCTATACAATTAGACATCACATTATTTAAGCTTTAATGCAAGAATTCCTAGGTATTCCTTGAGGGCTGTTCCGGTTGTAGACATGGCCCCAGCAGACGGCGAGAGCTTGCCAGCATACAGTGCCAGCTTTTCACTTGCCAGATAGTCGGTAGGATAAGCTATGACCTGCATGCCTGCACGCTGAAATTCCAGTGCAGCACGTGGCATATGGAAAGCGGAGGTCACCAGAACAGGTCTAGTGAGTTGATGTTTTCCCAAAATTTGCGATGTATATACGGCATTTTGCTGTGTGTTCAAAGAACGGTTTTCGATCAGAATGTCCTTTGCCGGAATACCGAGTCCTAGTAGCTGCCTCTGCGCAATATTTGCTTCATTACCACTGTCTCCAAACACTTGCCCGCCGGAGAAAAGAATGGGTAAGCCTGTTGCTTCGTGCAGTCGGGCCGCAGTGAGCAGTCGATTAGCCGCAGATCCTAGCAGATTGCCTTGTCCATTGATGTCGGGGGTTCCCTGTGTGGCTCCGCCCCCAAGTACGACAATGACATCGCCTTGAACGGTACGGGGTTGTGGGTACTGTTTTTCCAGGCTACTGATTAACAAATCTCCAGCCAAATTGGTCGAGGAAACATACAGCAGCAATGTGACAAGAAGCAATACGACCGCAGGTATACGTGCCCTTTTCCATAGCCAGATCACGAGCCCTGCCATCACCAGGATGAACAAACCGGGAGGGAGCACAAAGCTGTACAAAAATTTGATGATATAAATCAAGTGCAGACAACCTCCTATCCTTATAAGCTTTATCTATCTTTTTGGTATATTGTAACATAGGAAAATGACTGGATTCCTCTGTCCGAAGACATACCTCGATGAACAAGCGGGCATGAAAGGTGGAGCTTTCCAATACATATTTTTTGTTTGATAAAGTTGTTCTGTAGGCGTAGTATATAAAGTCTAGTGATTTTTTTCATAGAGGAGCGAGAGCGTCATGGGAGAGTTAACGACAGCCAAGCGGATAATGATGATCGCGCTGCTGGTTGTATTATGGGGCATTTCTTGGCCCATTTATAAAGTGGCATTGGAATTCACACCTCCATTGTTGTTTGCAGGGCTACGTACACTGCTGGGCGGTCTGCTATTAGGAGCAATTTTAGTACCGAGATGGAATCGCATTCGTTGGAAAGAAAATTGGCGGGTGTATGCTATTTCAGGTATTTTTAACGTGGTACTGTTTTATGGCCTGCAAACAGTGGGACTGATGTACGTCCCCTCCGGCTTGTTTTCTGTGCTGGTATATCTCCAGCCTGTGTTGGTCGGTATTTTTGCATGGATGTGGCTAGGGGAAGCGATGTCCAGACTCAAGGTGATTGGATTGATCATCGGATTTTTGGGCGTTGCAGCTGTCAGTGTAGGCGGATTTTCAGGGCATGTGGCTGTGGCAGGTGTAATCATCGCCATTATTACAGCCGTGAGCTGGGCATTGGGAACGGTATATGTGAAAAAGGTAAACCAGCGTGTGGATTCGCTGTGGCTGGTTGCATTCCAATGTACACTGGGAGGCATCGTGCTGACGGGAGCTGGAACGGTGACGGAAAACTGGTCGGATATCGTATGGAATGTCCCGTATGTGTCAGGGCTGATATTCGGCACGGTGTTGGGAATTTCACTTTCCTGGTTGCTGTATTTCACACTTGTTAATTCAGGGGATGCGAGTAAGGTTGCGTCTTATACGTTTTTGGTGCCTGTGATCTCGGTGTTTGTCAGCTCGTTGGTGCTGGGCGAAGCGATTACGGCTTTCCTGCTTATCGGGTTAATCTTAATCGGGCTTAGCATTTATTTGGTTAATCGCAGAGCGAGAGTAGTACGACAAGCTTGAGCGTAGTAGTTGAAACCAAGAGATTGAAAGATAGAACTTGAAACTATAGTAACAACAAGGGACTCTTGCACAGTAGCAGGGTCCCTTTTTATATGCCGACAGGAGACACAGCAACGTGGGCTTTGACCTGCCTAATTCGAGAGTTTAAGGGGTTTCCTCCCTGGGGAGTTGGTTAAGATTATGATATGGATGACAGCATACAACCAAGCAAAGAAGGGAGATGCGGACGATGGCACGAAAATTGTTGATTACAGGTGCAGCAGGTACAATTGGGAAAGTATTGTATGAAGGGCTAAAAGCGGAAGGTAAATATGAAATAATCGCTGCTGATGTGAAGAGGGATGAAGAGGCAGGGATTGTGGAAATGGATATACATGATGCTGCACGACTGGCTGAGCTTACACGCGGAGTGGATACGGTACTGCATTTTGCATGGATCAAGGATGAAGGGGATTTCCTCGGCAAAGTGCTGTCTGGCAATGTTAGTGGAGCCTACAAGCTGTATGAAGCTGCGGTGAAAAATGGGGTAAAACGCATTGTTTTTGCCAGTTCCAATCATGCCACAGGGTTTTATAAAGTAGGCGAAAGCATAGATGTAGAAGATCCCTACCGACCCGACAGTTTTTATGGATTGAGTAAGTGCTACATTGAACTGTTAGGCCGGCTGTATGCCGATCAGGGCAAAATATCTTCAATGAATATCCGTATCGGAAATTTTCCTGGAGATGATCGGCCCCATTCGGAGCGCGCCGCTCATATTTGGATCTCTGATCGCGATATGATCCGTCTGACCGTCTGCTGTATCGAAGCTCGTCCGGAGATGAGTTATCTTAATTTGTACGGTACGTCAGCCAATACGGATAATTATTATGACATTGGCTACTTGGAAGAACAAATCGGATATAAGCCGCAGGATAACGCCGCCGAGCTGCTGGAGCAGGCAAAGAAAATCGGATTTTGGGTAAAACAGGATGAAACCACATTCCAGGGTGGGCAAAAGGAGTAGATTAGATCGTTCAAATATGCTTTATGAATAGGCTTAAGGCGTCGATTAGACGCCTCATATTACACAAAACTTCACAAATATCCGAATTGTTCACTCCTCAGGACACTCCTTTGTTCATGAAGCATGAGAGGCTTCACTTTTCATTTTGAATGCGCTTACATAATATATAGTTATACGACGGCGGTGCTACAAACCTTGCTGTCGGTAACGTATACAGAGGGGGAGTGACTCACATTGAATCAGCCTATGCCCAAAAATTCTGCAATGCTTACAACGGATTCCCGCCTGAACGGTAAGAGGCTGGGAACGGGTAGGAAACACGGGTTCTTCTATGAACTGTTCCGCAATCGGGTATTATTTTTGATGTTGTTGCCCACTTTAATTTTTTTCTTCATTAATTCCTACATTCCTATGGTGGGTATTTATTATGCATTTACCCAGTTCGACTTTAATACCAGCCTGTTTGATGCCAAGTTCGTCGGACTCCAAAATTTTCGCTTTCTATGGCAATCCGGCACGCTGACAAAACTGACATTGAATACGGTCGGATACAATGCAGCGTTTATTTTACTCGGTAACGTGCTAGCGATTGTTCTCGCTATTTTGCTGAATGAGCTGCGAGGCCGCTACTTTAAAAAGATCGCTCAATCCGTGATGTTCCTGCCTTATTTTGTTTCTTTCGTTATTCTAAGTGTTATCGTGTATAACATATTTAATTATGATAATGGTTTCCTGAATACGCTGCTGCTGCAATTTGGTGGTGAACGCGTGGATGTATACAACAAACCATGGGTATGGATTTTCCTGATTATCCTGTTCTATTTATGGAAAAATCTCGGCTACAGTATGGTGATCTATCTAGCAGCGATTACAGGTATCAGTGACGAATATTATGAGGCAGCTAAAATGGATGGGGCCAACATTTTTCAACGAATCTGGTACATTACCGTTCCTATGCTCAAATCGACATTCGTTGTGCTGCTGTTGTTTGCGCTTGGTAGTATTATGAAAGGACAATTTGATCTTTTCTATCAGTTAATCGGAAACAATGGGGTGCTGTACAATACGACGGATATTTTGGACACTTATGTGTACCGTTCGCTGAAAGTAACTTTTGATGTGGGGATGGCTTCGGCGGCAGGCGTATACCAATCATTGTTCGGCTTTGTACTGATCATGACCGTGAACTATATCATCCGCAAGTTGAACGACGAGTATGCCTTATTCTAGAAAGGAGGACCCAAACGGATGGCGATCAAAGAGGATGTATACACTCGAATTTTTAAAATTATCTCTTATGTGATTATCATTATTGCTTCCATTGCTTGTTTACTCCCGTTTCTACTTATTATTTCGGCTTCACTGACCAGTAATGAATCGATTATCAGGGATGGATATCACTTTATACCACAGCAATTCTCACTGGAAGGTTACCGGACGGTGTTCACCTTTCCTGAAGAGGTGTTAAGGGCATACGGGGTGACGATTTTTACCACGGTTGTAGGTACGACGTTGGGCCTGTTCCTGATGACGATGGCAGGATATGTGCTGGCACGCAAAGATTTTAAATACCGTAATGCGTTTTCATTCTATATTTACTTTACGACGCTGTTCGGAGGCGGTTTGGTACCTTGGTACATTATGCTGACGAAGTATTTAGGATTGCTTGATACGTATACAGTGCTTATTTTCCCGGGATTGATGACTCCGTTTCTGATCATTTTAATGAAAAACTTCATTCGTTCCTCCATGCCGGAAGAGCTGTTCGAGTCCGCTAAAATTGACGGTGCGGGTGATTTTAAAATTTACTATCGAATTGTGTTGCCTTTATCTACACCGGGTATTGCCACTGTGGGACTGTTTCTGGCCTTGGCTTACTGGAATGACTGGTTCTCATCCTCACTCTTTATTAACGATCCGCATAAATACCAGTTGCAATATTATCTGTATAATGTAATTAACTCCATGCAATTTATCGCTCAAATGGGTGCAGGTACTGGCGTAACCCTTTCCAACGATATGCCGACAGAGTCGACCAAAATGGCAATGGCTATCGTGGTTACCGGACCTATTTTGCTGCTGTACCCGTTCGTACAGCGCTATTTTGTTAAGGGATTGACCATTGGTGCGGTAAAAGGCTAAAGTGGCACTCAAGGACTGTGATGGCATGACGTGCTGACGTTGTGCCATCTAAATAGCACTCTTTGTAAGCGTTTTATTTAATCAGACTACCATTTCAAAGGGAGGATTCACATGACATTCACAAAGAAAAGAAAACAACGCATGTCCATCCTGATTGCAGTAATGGTCATCACGGCGCTATTAGCCGGATGTGGAGGAGGTAGTGGAAACAGCGCTCAAAAAGCAAATGGAGAGGATGATAAATCCCAGAAAGTACAGCTGCAATTTTATATGCTGGGGGATGCTCCTAAGGACTTGCCTACCATTGAGACAGAGATCAATAAGTTGGCGGAAAAAGATCTGAATGCCACCGTCAAATTTAACTATACGACGTGGACAGACTGGGATCAAAAATATAAGCTGTTATTGTCTTCGGGTCAGCCTATCGACCTGATCTTCACTGCAGATTGGACGCAGTATCAGGCCTATGCCAAAAAGGGCGCATTCCTGCCGCTAGACGATCTGCTGCCTAAGGCTGCACCTGCCTTGCAAAAATTTGTGCCTCAGGACATGTGGGATGGAGTTAAAATCGGAGGCAAAATTTATACCGTGCCTGGCACGTATAAAGAATATGTCACAAACGGTTTTGTATGGCGTGAGGATTTACGTGAGAAGTACAATTTGCCTAAACCGACAGATATGAAAAGTTATGAGGCTTATATGGATGGGATACGTCAGCATGAGCCAAATATGAAAACCGTATCTCTGAACAGCGATATTAAGGGAAATCTGCATGATCGATATACCGAATTAGTAACGAAGAGTGTGGGCACACTGCCTTACGGTATCGGTATTAAATACGAAAAACCAACAGAGGTATATAAATTTTGGGGCTCGGATGAACAAAAGGAAGAGCTGAACACTTACAAACGCTGGGCCGATAAAGGATTCATTCCCAAAAACGTATTAAACGTAAAAGATACGCTTCAGGATCAAGTGACTTCTGGTAAAGCAGCGAGTATTTTCGGTGACAATCCAACCCGGTTTAATGATATGGTCATTAAGCTCAAAGCATCTCACCCGGACTGGAAGCTCGAGTACTACCCATTCCCTTTGACGACAGGTTATGCAACTCCAGTGCATCCGATTCATAACGGCTTTGCGATTCCAAAAAGCAGCCCGAATCCAGCGCGCGCATTGGCCTTTTATGAAAAGCTGGTGACGGACAAACGCTATAACCTGCTCACGCAATATGGTATTGAAGGCAAAAACTACGAAGTCAAAGATGGTTACTACCAAATGATAGGTAGCGGCAGTACTAATGGATTTTCACGCGAAGGTATGAATAGTTGGGCTTGGCGTAACCCGGAATACATGCTGTTTGATTCTGGCTTTGACCGTGTGAAGAAAATTTTTGCCGAGCTGGATAAAATCCAGAAGCCTGACCTGTTTACAGGCTTT
This sequence comes from Paenibacillus sp. cl130, assembly GCF_900116035.1. Lineage (NCBI taxonomy): Bacteria > Bacillati > Bacillota > Bacilli > Caryophanales > Paenibacillaceae > Paenibacillus > Paenibacillus sp. cl130. Next base: position 726,670 of record NZ_FOYG01000002.1, on the reverse strand, counting down.
GCAGAGGACTACACGACATATCAAGCAGAAAAAGCAGCTCTAGAACAGGTTGAGAAGCAATATCTGTATCCGCTCCAAGCTGGACTGATCGACAATGTAGATCAAGGCTTGCAGACCTTCTTGCAAAAGGCAAACCAAGCTGGTTTGGAGAAAATTCAAACCGAATATACAAAACAATGGGAAGCCTATGTAAAGGAGAAGGGGATTAAATAAAACATAAAGAATTGTGATAAAGAAAAAAGCAAGTCTCCAGAAAGTTGGAGGCTTGCTTTTTTAATGTCAGTCTATTTTTTGGGAGCAATGTTCCGTTCTCGGAGCAGGCGTGTAGAGCAGTTTACTTATTGCGCATTTGCTTTAGAACGGCGAAAATCTGTCGGTGTTACACCCAAGCTACGTTTGAACATACGATGGAAATAAGAGCTACTCGCAAATCCGGTTTGTTCTGCTACGTCAGCTACGGACCAGTCGGTCTGTTCCAGCAGCTCACAGGCCTTGCGAATACGAAGTTGTTGGATGACGTCCACGATAGTTGACATGGTCTGTTGCTTATATAGCCTACTGACATAGATCGGCGACATATCCAGTTCTTCCGCAATCTGATTGAGACAAAAATTGGGATCCGTATAGGCTTGCTCCATTCGTTCATTAATTTGCCGTACCAGTCGTTCCTGCTTCGTGTTTCGTTTTTCCGATAGACTGGAGCGAATATGATCAAAGACCAATTGATAATGATCAATAAGATTCTCAGCGGTCTCTAACCGATCAGCGGATGGTAATTCAGATTTAGATTCTATAGCAAATCCATTGAGCTCACTGATATGCCGAACAGCATTATTTACACTCATGATGAGCCGGGATATCGCCACTTGAACAGAGGAAAAAGGATATTTTTCCATATGCATCAATAATTCTTTGAACATACTGTGTGCATCCTCCGTATGACCAGACAGTAGCATATCTAGCATTTTTTTCTCTTTATCGGCTGGATATACGTAAGTATTTTGGATATCCTCCTCTGTAGTGTTTTGCGCATTAATAATGCATCTGTGCCCCTGAAAAAATCGGTGCATAGATGCGTCTTGTACTTGGCGGTACAGCAGATGCAGCCGTTCTGGTTGACTCGTGATGGCACTGTAAGTTAATGAAACACTCAGCTTCAAATATTCAAAGCAAGCTTCACGTATTTGGCGTAATAAGGTTTCTAGCAGTACAGTGTCTGTATGTTCTGCGGGATCGAGAATGTTAAGCATCAGCAGTACACTGTCCTCATCCATATCAACGGTCTCCACCTGGTACGTCTGTCCGCATATTTCAGAAGCAATGTTCATGATTGCAAACTTATAGGGTAGCAGATCAGGTCCACGTTCGCTTTGCCATCGGGTATATTCATCTATGCGCAGCAGCACAAGGCGGTAGTCTTTGTCGAACTGGAACGTAATCCCAAGCTCGCGCAATCGTTCCGGTTCTTCCCCAGCAGGAAGATTTCGGATTCCCCGGATCACATTTCTTAAAATGTTTTGCCGGATCGTGTACATACTGTTTCGTTTCTCTGATTCCAGTGAATTCATATGCACAACAATTTGGCCAATAGGCGTATACAGCATTTTGGATAGCAGCCACGAAGCCACGAATCCTGCCAATGCAATGATGGCGGCTATCAGTAACATCGCATTACGAATAACACTTGCCATTTTGATAACGCTTTCATATGGTGTGACACTAATATACTGCCAACCTAGTCCATCTGGAGAGGTGTAGGAAATGAGGGATCTTTTACCATGAAAGTCTTCTACAAAATAGCCTGTTTCTTGTTTTTTGACTCTCGTGTGCAGCCATAGCTGTTCTTTTTCGTTCAAAGTTTCGTCTGTCAGTGTTGTACCAGACAACAGTCTACCTTGATCGTCTAAAATATAAGCGGTCCCGCCTGAGATTGGATTCGCCGCCATTTCCTTGTTCATCCATGCCGCCGACACATTCACAATCACAGCCGAATTTATCGCTTCGTTCGAGTTAATTGCGTCATAACATAAATACGTATAGGCTGCGATATCTGGGCTTGCTTGCTCTACTTCAGCTCTGGAGTCTGAGGCAGACAGCAGCGGATACGTGCGTGGAATAGGCGTAAAGGGTTTATAGTCCTGATAATGATCCAGCACGCGAATGATATCTGTATCAGCTAGTTCATGTTTGCTGAATAACCCGTTTTGACCTTGTGAGGACGCAATGTAGAAGGTGCCGCTTTTAGGGTTAAACACGTAGATGGATTCGATATACGGCATGGAATTAAGATAATTGTTCAATTCGGTCATGGCAGCGGTTACATCATATACATTAGGTTTTGGATAATACAACAACTTGGACAGGGTACTGCTGCGATACATTTGGAATGCCAACGACTGAGCAATAGATGTCATGTTAATAACCTCTCTGCTTCTCAACGTCAAGCTGTTGTGATTAGCCTCGAATGCCTGCTCCTTTTCCACGCGAATATAGTAAAAATAATACACAGTGGTGGATACCAGCAACGTTAGCGTAATACATAACGTAATGCTGACCAGCAATTTGCTGTGAAGCTTGTGATGCTTTTTGAAATTGCTCATATGAACAGGCCTCCTGTCTGTGTGCACGTAGCTGTAAAGTACACCCTATTTATGTATTCATTATACGTGTGATCTTGTGAACAGGACAGTGAACAAACCGATTCTTTGTGAAAATATAATAATTTTTTCGTAAAAAGGCCAGGAACACTTATACGCATTGGATTGCGTCGGTTCCCGGCCGGGTTTGTCTATTCAAATAAAAGAAGGAAAGATGACAGTACTACAATTAGTCAGGAAATTGAACGTTACCTTTAACGACATAGGCTCCGCCTGTACCATTTTCCGCTAGAGCTGGGATTGTATCGTTCAGCACGACACCACGAATGTCCGTAATCCGTATTTTCAGAGGTTGTTTTCCTAAGTTAGTACCTAGAAAGTGGTTGTAATCCTGTTTTTCGAGATTGAGCCATTGTCCGTTTTGTTGGACTTCCATCTTCAAGACCGGATATTTATGATTGCGTACTTGAATGGCTGCCCACCATTGGCTGCTGCCTTCTTTAATGCGGTAGGAGACATTGCCGTTAACCGGAGCTTTGACAACTTTCCATGAAATATTGATTTTTCCGTCTATTTGATTTCCAATCAGGTTGAACGCGTTTGGGGACAGATCGAGCGCGCCACTTGGACCTTCAGGGTAAAGATCAGTTACATATACGGTTGTTTTCCCTTTGGGACCTTGAACTTCCAAATAGGCTCCAGCTAATGCAGCTTTGATTCCGTTATAATTCAGTTGTGTGCGGTTAAGCGCTGTAATTTTGGCATCCGAAGGGATGGGATCAAGCAGTAATGCCCCTCCAGAGTAACCTGATCCCGTATATGTGGCGTACCCCGTGTATGTATCATTCCAAGCAGCTGAAGCGGGAAGGGCGAATAATACAAGACTTAGCAACGATGTCAGACCGATGGTTTTGAACTTTCGGAACGTCGATTTTTTTTGCATAATCATTTCCTCCTTATTCATTTAATAGTTTCATATAGTAAATATAAACACTATATTACCTAATATTTCAAATTGTACAATAGGACTTTGAGGCAAAAAGAAAATATTGAAGATGTTTGTCAACATACTCATAGGCCATATGTCTTGTTTTTTGGGAAATGGTTGAACTGTGCTCTTTTTCGCAGAAAGTTTGCAGGGCAGCCGCGATAAGGTCAGGAAGATGTAGCCTTATAACAGAGGGCAGGGCTGACTGGAGAGTAAGCACAGAGGAGGGGTTTAATAATGGGGACGAAACTAGGACTTTTGAATGAAGTCTTTTAAATAGAATAAGCGAACTATTGTTCTCCTTTTGTTTGTCGTATACAATCGAATCATGCTGATTCAAATGGAGTGATGTTGAACTCTGTTGTATGCTGCAACGAAAGGATGTTTTGCACCATGATGGGAAGAGCCCATTTGATTATTGGAACCGGGGTCTCCCTGTCGGTATTAGCTCTAAGTGGATACGAAGTGACCCCGGCTGCCGTGGCAGCTGCTGTGGTCGGTTCACTGTTGCCGGATATTGACGAGCCTAACTCCATGCTCGTGAGCCGAGCGCTACCAACCAAAATGCTTAGGCTCGTACAGCTTCTAATGATTGGGGCTGCTGGTTGGGTGTTTTTCACCCGTTTGGCTCCACCGCCATGGAATCTTGTGTTGGCTTTGCTGATGATCAGTGCTTCTTTTATGCCTTCACGATCCATGCGCAAGGTTATTATCTTTTTAATTGGTATCGGCCTAGCCTGGTATGGAGAATCATATGCACCTTGGAATTATATCGCCGGGTGTCTGCTGATCATTTGTACGTTAGTCCCACACCGGGGGCTGACACATACGGTATACGGAACCGTCGCATGGACTGCGCTGCTTTATGGTACGACACGTTTGCACGGTGACAGCATATGGTTGGCTGGAGGTATGGCGTACTTGCTGCATTTACTGGCAGATTCCTTGACGAATAATGGAATTAAACCTTTGCCGCCGTTTAAATGGAAGCTGCGATTTAAATTGATGAGTACTGGAACCCGGAAGGGAGCTAAGGTAGAAAACGTCTGCGTTGCTTTAACTACTGTACTTGTAGTGATTGCTTTGCTTCGTTATAAGCATTTGATTTGATATGTTCTATCTTTTGTTTCTATTAAATTAAAAAAACAGTCAATGCACGTTGTACGTGTCTTGACTGTTTTTTTATAGATTGCGATTCTCTGTTACACCTTAGGCTCGTTCAATAATGGTATTCAGCGTTGTACGATCCAGATTTTGAACCAGCTTGATGATCAGCTCTTTGGCTGCATCATAATCATCAGTGTGAATAATGGACGAGGAAGTATGGATGTATCGTCCACAGATGCCTATGACGGTGGATGGCACGCCAATTCCGCTCAAGTGTACTTGGCCTGCATCGGTTCCCCCTGTGGAGATGAAATATTGATACTTGATTTTGTGAGTTTCCGCCATGTCTTGCACGTATTCCACAATTCCGCGATGTGTAATCATACCCGGATCAAATACCCGCAGCAGTGCGCCTTTACCGAGGTGCCCGTAAGCATTCGGGTCGCCGCCCATATCGTTAGCCGCACTGCAATCCAGTGCAAAGAATATATCCGGCTGAATCAGATTGGCCGCTGTGCGTGCACCACGCAGTCCCACTTCCTCTTGAACAGTGGCCCCCGCATACAATGTATTGGGAAGCTTTTCTTTTTCTTTATGTAACGCTTCAAGTAGTTCAATAGCCAAGCCTACACCGTAGCGGTTATCCCACGCTTTAGCCATGATTTTTTTAGGATTTGCCAGTGGAGTGAAATCACAGATCGGCGCAATGGCCGTTCCTGGTACGATCCCCAGATCTTGCGCTTCTTGTCTGCTGTCTACGCCGATATCCAGATACATATGCTTGATGTCCATAGGTTTGCTGCGTTGCGATTCATCCAGCAAATGAGGCGAGACAGAGCCAACTACACCGATAACTGGGCCTTTTGGAGTTAATACTTGAAGACGTTGTGACATAATGGCTTGGCTCCACCAGCCTCCAACCGGCTGAAAACGAATCATTCCATTTTCCGTAATACCATTCACGATAAAACCGACTTCATCCAGATGGCCTGCCACCATTACTCGTGGTCCACTCTCTTGACCGCGTAGCACCCCAAAAAGACTCCCCAATCGATCTTGCACGATTTCATCGGTATAACCGGATATCCGTTCCTTAACCCATGCCCGCAACTCACGCTCATGTCCAGGAATGGAAGGAAACTCCGTTAAGGTTTTAAACAATTCCAATGTTTTTGATTCCATGATGTATACCTCACTCCTTATTAATTAACCAGTGGTCGTCATGTATTCAGTATGAATGGATTTGTATCGAATGTCCACGATATCATTTTCCTGACATAACATTTCTCCAAAAAGCTCATAATGAAAAAGACCCAAGCAATTCGAACCGCCAAGCGCGAAAACTTACAGACAAGGGGTGGTGAATGATGCCAGCTAAATCAGGGCAGCGCGGTTTTCGTACCAATACGTCGCCGCTGTCCATAAATGAGAAGGACTATCAGAATATTTCACAAAAGCATGAACCCTCGAGGAAAGTATTTGCCAATTGTGTGCGCGCTTTTCTGGTTGGAGGCGGGATCTGTGTGATTGGACAGGCGATTCAAGAGGCTTTTATGGCAGGAATGCACATATCAGCCAAGGAGGCCGCCCCGCCAACCTCATCCATGATGATCTTGCTGGCGGTCATATTAACCTGTATCGGGGTTTACGATAAGGTTGCCCAATGGGCGGGCGCGGGAACCGCTGTGCCAATTACAGGCTTTGCTAACTCCATGTGTTCGGCTGCATTGGAATATCGTTCTGAGGGACTGGTGCTCGGAGTGGGCGCGAATATGTTCAAACTGGCAGGCTCAGTTATCGTATTCGGGGTGGTGGCCGCATTTATCGTAGGCGTTATATATGCCATCCTTGGTGTGGGAGGCAATCACTTATGAGAAGACAGGGAGGACAAACCTGGAAGTTTGAATCAAGACCGCGCATCATTGGAAGTGCCACTGTTGTGGGCCCGGATGAAGGAGAGGGACCGTTGTCCACGGATTTTGATTATATTTATGACAATATAGAAATCAACGAGAAAACGTGGGAAAAAGCGGAACGTAGATTGATTGAGCATTCTACAGAGCTGGCGCTAATTAATGCCAATTTAAACAAAGAAGAAGTGCAGTTTTTTATTAGTGGTGATCTGATGAATCAGATTATCAGTAGCTCCTTCTCGGCTAGCAAGCTGGCCATTCCCTATTTGGGTGTTTTTGGAGCCTGCTCAACATCAATGGAAAGCTTAGCCTTAGCCGCACTTATTGTGGACTCAGAGGCCGGTGACTACGTGATGGCGGGTACGACCAGCCATAACTGTACTGTAGAAAAACAATTCCGCTATCCTAATGAATACGGATCACAGAAGCCCCCTACGGCTCAGTATACTGTTACCGGCTCAGGCGCCGCAATTGTAGGACATGCCAAGTCAGGGACGGTGGTGGATTGTGCTACCATTGGACGTGTAATGGACATGGGTATTAAAGATCCCTTTAATATGGGGGGAGCCATGGCTCCCGCGGCTGCGGATACGTTGTTGTCTCATTTTCGAGATACTGGCCGTGACCCTGGTTACTATGATCTCATTGTAACGGGCGATTTAGCCTCAGTGGGGCTACCGATTGCCAAGGAGCTGCTCAAAAAAGATGGATTCGATATGAATCAGACGGAATTTAATGATTGTGGTTTACTGATTTACGATATTAATAAGCAAAAGAAAGTCATTGCAGGAGGCAGTGGTTGTGGCTGCTCGGCTGTTGTAACCTACGGGCATTTGTTGAAGCGGATCGAAAAAGGAGAGCTGCAAAAGGTACTGGTCGTGGCGACCGGAGCGTTATTATCTCCTTTGACTACACAGCAGGGTGAAAGCATTCCTTGTGTTGCACATGCTGTAGCTTTTGAAGCGGGAGGAACGGTATGATATTTCTATGGGCTTTTTTAGTGGGTGGTGCCATTTGTGTCGTGGGCCAGTTGATGATGGATGTGTTCAAAATGACGCCGGCACATACGATGAGTACGTTGGTAGTTGCAGGTGCAATTGCTGATGCTGTTGGGATATACGATCCGCTTATTAAATTTGCAGGGGCGGGTGCGACCATTCCAATTACCAGTTTTGGTAACTCACTTGTACACGGCGCATTAACCGAATTGGAGAAGGACGGATGGTTGGGTGTCATTACAGGGATCTTTAGTCTGACAAGTGCAGGAATTTCCTCTGCGATTATTTTCTCTTTTCTGGCATGCTTGTTTGTTCGTCCAAAAGGAAGCATATAAAAGCAGCGTACTTTAGAAATGACATAAAAATAAATGATTATATACATGTGCCCTTCGGATCTAATGACCGAAGGGTTTTTAATTGTTCTGCACATGAAAGATCGAAAGAAGGATGGAGTTTGAATAATACGGGCAGGGGGTTAAGTGTACTCTGTGCCCGCCTTCATGTACAATAATAGGAAACATGTTGCTATCTAGGAGGTTTACAGAGCTATGCCCGTACGTCAAGAATCTGTGCAGATTGTATCTGCAATCCGTTCTAATCTGGAATCATGTATATTAGGTAAATCCTTTGAAATAAAATTACTGCTTACGGCTATGCTGGCGGGTGGACACATTCTGATCGAGGACGTTCCGGGTACGGGGAAAACGCAAATGATCAAGGCGCTTGCCAAATCCATGCGCGGTGATTACCGCCGTGTTCAATGTAATCCTGATATTCTCCCGAGTGATATTACAGGGGTATCCATATTTCATCCACGGGACGAGCGTTTTTATTTCCGTCCGGGTCCTGTGATGACTAATATTTTGCTGGCGGACGAAATTAACCGAGCGACGACGAAAACCCAGTCGGCTCTGCTGGAGGTTATGGAGGAACGCAGTGTGACAGTGGATGGGGACACTCATATGTTGCCTCATCCTTTTATGCTGTGTGCGACACAAAATCCGATTGATTTTGAAGGCACTTATATGCTGCCGGAAGCACAGTTAGATCGTTTTATGCTCAAAATCAGCTTGGGTTATCCTGACATGGAGACGGAGCGAAACATGCTGCTTCATCATCAGGCAGGCCAGCCAGCAGACCGTCTGGAGGCTGTAGCTCATATGGAGCAGGTTGCTGACATCCAGCAGGAAATTAGAGGAATTTATATGGACGAAGCAGTGACGTCCTATTTACTTGATATCGTGCGTGCGACAAGAGAACATCCATCCGTGCTGCTGGGAGCTAGCCCCCGGGCGGCGCTTGCTTTTGTAATGGCTGCGAAGGCATACGCTTTTCTGGACAACCGTGACTATGTGCTGCCTGATGATGTGAAGGCGCTGGCACCTTATGTGCTAACGCATCGTTTGTTGCTGCGTCCCGAGGCGCGTCTGGACAGTTCCAATGCCCAGTCCGTGCTCCAAGCTGTCCTTCGGCAGGTTCATGTACCCGTACGAATGGAGCGTCCTTAGGGAATGAATATGGTCAAAAGGAAGCGCAGGCTTCCCCGGCTGTCAGGCCGCATCTGGCTTCTGGTGGTCATATGGGTGGTGTGCCTGCTGTATTTGTTGTTTCAGGGCGGCAAGACGTCGGTCATGCTGTTGTCTATGGTTACGCTGTTAATCGTTTATTTAGGGATCGTTGGTCTGAGTGGAGTTCGCCGTGTGCAAGGCTCCCGGCAGCTTTCGCAAGGCTCGGAGTTTGGAGAACTGCTGCATGCGGGAGATCAGGTGCATGTAAAGCTGAGCCTCAGCATTCCTGGTTTTCTTCCGTTACCCTATGTCATTGTCCGTGAGGTCCTCAAGCGGCATACAGGTGAATCCTGGTCGTTTGAGGACAGTGTCATTCCTAGTCTAAAAGGGGGCGGTCAGCTTACATTTCAGACTCCCGCTTTAGAGCGAGGAAGCTACCACTTTGAGGAAACTGAATGTGTGAGTGAGGACATCTTCGGTCTGTTGGAGCACAAAGGCAGCTTGAACGCACGCGGTGAATTTCGGGTGCTGCCCCGAACGGTATTCATTCCGTATTGGCAGATGAATGACCGTCGCTCAAGGATGTCTGGACCGCAGACCGTTCAAACTCGAACGCGGCGTGAGACGACACAAATTAACGGTGTACGGGACTATGTATATGGAGATCGGTTTTCGCGCATCCATTGGAATGCGACGGCTCGTACAGGTAGCTGGAAATCCAAGGAATTTGAGCATGAGACCGTTCCAAAAACGATGCTTGTGCTGGACGTACACATGAAGCATTATGTAAACGCCGAACAGTTTGAGCTAGCTGTATCCTCCACCGCTTCATTGCTGGAATATGGTGGACGGGAGCGAATGGGGGTTGGATTGTGCACAGCTGGAGAAAAAGGCACTGTCTTTCAGCCAAGTGAGCAGACAATGGAACGACAACGAATGATGCATCACTTGGTAGACATACACACAACTTCACAAGGTAGCTTGAAATCCGCTGTAGAAAGCAGTGTGCGCCAGTTTCCGCAAGGCTGTTATTTTATACTGATTAGTCCGCTGAATGATTATCAGGCGATGGAGCTTCTTCGTTGGGCCGATACCCGAGGGATGACTCCGTGCCATGTCTATATCGGAGAAGGTTCTGCTGAGGGAGAAGCTGAAAAATGGATGAGCATGCTTCGTGCAAGGGGAATCAAGGGCTACGATGTTGAGAGCCTTGAAGAGCTCCCGGCTGTAATGGGGGGAGGGACACTATGAAGAGCTGGTTACAATCGTTAAAGGGTTCCTGGGCCCCCGCTTTTACATTTTTATGGATTATTATTATTGCCATGCAATGGGTTTCTTTTGCTTCCGAATTATGGCTGGAAGAGACAAGAGCACTTGTACTGATGACCATTACAATGCTGGCTCTGGTGAAGATTGTACTACCATTTCGTCCTTGGATTGAATTTATTGTTAAGGCGGCGGCGCTGTTTTTTATTTTGTATCGGACATTGGTGTCTTACTCCATCATTATCCCCTTCGGAGGGGTAGCCAATCGCCTGGACCAATTTATATCCAATATGTCTCCTTATATTTGGTTTTCCCTCATCGCTTGGCTAGTTATTGAAATGGTGCCGCTCATCGTTACAACGAAACAGCGGATTCTTGTTTTTGTGGGTATTAATATCGCCGCGCTGGCAGTGCTTGATTCCTTTACGCCAACTGTGCTGTGGGAGGAGGTTGCCTGGATCGTCTTTGCTGGTATGGGTTGGCTAGTGACACAGCATCTGCAGTATTTTCGGCAGCATTATCCTCAAGGGTGGAAGCATATTCGACGCTATCCATATAAAATAGCAGCCAATATTGCGGTCATTTTTGCGCTCATTATTATGGCTGGTGTCAATATGCCCGAGGTACAGCCAGCTTTGACGGATCCCTATACAGCGTGGACCCAGAGAAATAGCTCAACCACCGCCGGGATTAGCAATGGATCTGGGGCACTGAATCAGCGGATGAACACCGCATCAGGGTATAGTCGCCAGGATAATCGGTTGGGTGGAGGTTTTAATTTTGATTATTCTCCTGTCATGACCATCACGACCACTCAACGAAGCTATTGGCGGGGGGAAACGAAACGAACCTATTCCGGTACAGGCTGGAGTGACGGGGGAAACGATGATCAAACGCTAAATGATGTGCCGATGACCGCAGAGCTTGAAAACACACAAGAAACGCGGCATTCGACTGAGCAGGTCGTTCAGACCATTACGATGCAAAATGACCAGAGCTATCCTGTTCTGTTTGGCGCCTATTCGGTGCAGCGTGTTCAATCGGTGGACAGAGATTCACGGGCAGATGGGTTACATTGGAACCCGGAACAGGCGGAACTGCTTTGGAATCCATCCTCCCGAAGAACTGCTTATCCTAAAACGTATACTCTGGTATCACATGTCCCTGTGATCCCTGAGAAAGAGCTACGCACAAAAACTTTTAATGAGTTGTACGGAAAAAACAAACAGGATGCCTATCTACAAATTCCAGATGAGTTGCCACAGCGGGTTCGTGATTTGGCTCAGAACGTAACGTCAACGGCGAAAACGCCGTATGAAAAAGTCGGATTACTACAGCAGTATTTGCAGCAAAATTATGCATATACGAACAACCCGGACCTCTCACGGAAAAGAAGCAGAGATTTTGTGGATGCCTTTCTGTTTGAGATTCGGGAGGGCTATTGCGATTATTATTCCACCTCATTAGTCATGATGGCTCGCTCTGTTGGGGTTCCAGCCCGTTGGGTTAAAGGGTATGCACCTGGTCAGCAGACGTTTTCAGATGATGCAACAACGGGCGAAGGTGATGAAAATATGTCCTCTTACTCCGTGACAAATGCGGATGCTCATTCCTGGGCGGAAGTATATTTAGGTGAATACGGTTGGGTTCCTGTAGAAGCTACGCCTGGCTTTGATATGCCGCTGCTTACGGAACAGGAGGATTCAAAGACTCCAGAAGCCCCAGAGGTTAAAGATCAGCCTGAACCAGAACAGCCTGAGCAGAACCCGCAGACTGATCCGGAGGAAGGTTCAAAGATTCATCCTGTAATCATAGGTTCTGCTGCTGCAATTCTGCTGCTGTGGGCTGCTTATATCGTCTGGCGTAATCGGGCAGACATTCACTTTTACCTGCTGCGTTTACGCAGAGGTAAGCCGCTGACCCCGGATGAAAAGGTGGTCGTGGAAACTGAGCACTGGTTAAGGTACATGCGAAGAAAGGGATTTGTCCGCGCCAGTCACGAGACGCTAAGGGAATCAGTTGATAGATGGTCGCTAGAAGTACCGGAACAAGCTTCTATTTTACATCAGCTGCTTGGACGATTTGAACAAGCGCGTTATAGTCCCTCATCCGTAACCGCAGAAGATTGGCATATGGTTCGCCAGCAGGCCTCTCTGTTACACAAAGAAGGATGGATAAAACGATGGGCTGGAAGAAAAGCTGCGACGGATCAGAAGGATCAAGACTAGTCTATTTTTGATTAGGTTCAATTTGCCGTCTATTTTAATCTTTAGCTATATTTAGTGAAAAAGCTGTCCGTTTGTTGCGGATAGCTTTTTACTAAGCCATAGTAATATGGTATAGTTTGTCGTATGAAACTGAGGTGACCGACGTTGTTTGAAATGCTGATGCCCAAATTACGGGTGAATACCGTCTTTGATATTGATCTCGAAGGCTTGTATGCTCAAGGATATCGCGGCATTATTACGGATCTGGATAACACGCTGGTCGGCGCAAAAGCGCCGAATGCGACTCCCGAGCTGGTGGCCTGGTTTGAGAAGGTCAAACAGGCGGGTTTTAAGCTTGTCATCGTGTCTAACAACAATATGGACCGTGTATCCGTGTTTGCTACGCCTTTGGACATTGAATTTATACATGCCGCACGGAAGCCCTCCAACTCGTCTTTTCGTAGAGCCATCCGTATGATGGGGCTGACTCCGGAAGAGACTATTATGGTCGGAGACCAAATGTTGACGGACGTATTGGGAGGTAACCGACTGGGATTGCATACGGTGTTGGTGCTACCGATATCCATTCATGATGAAGGAGTCATGACCCGATTTAATCGGCGGTTGGAGCGAATCGCGCTCACAAGGTTACGTAAGAAAGGCTTATGGCTTGAGGAGGAAAAGAAGAATGACTGAAAGACCTGACGGCGGCACTGCCGTCAAATGTAGTGGTTGCGGTATCACCGTGCAGACCACTAGCCCGGAGCTTCCGGGATATATTCCTGAAAAATTGCTTACTCGCGAACCTGTCATCTGTCAGCGTTGCTTCCGGATCAAAAACTATAATGAGACGTCTTCAGTGACGGTGAATCAAGATGAGTTCTTGAAGCTGCTCAGCCAGATTGGGGACAAGGATGCGCTCGTCATCCACATTGTAGATATTTTTGATTTTGAAGGTAGCTTGATTTCCGGTTTGCAACGCTTTGTAGGCTCCAATCCGGTTATACTGGCTGTGAACAAGACCGATTTGCTGCCTAAGGTAACGAATTGGAACAAGGTACGTAACTGGGTACAAAAGCAAGCGAAGGAGCAAGGACTTCGCACGGAAGAAATTGTTCTGTGCTCAGCTAAAAAAAATCAGGGCTTTGACCGTCTGTTGGATGTGGTATCTGAGCTCCGTGGTAACCGCGATGTATATGTGGTCGGAGCGACAAATGTGGGTAAATCCACGCTCATTAACCGCTTGATTCGTGATTATAGCGATATGGAGCAGGAACTTACAACGTCCCGTTACCCGGGGACTACACTCGATATGGTGAATATTCCGCTCGACGACGGCAAGCACATTATTGATACTCCGGGTATTGTATACCCTTGGCGATTCAGTGAGATCGTCTCCCGTCAGGACTTGAGTGCTATTATGCCGGACAAGCCGCTGAAGCCTGCTGCGTATCAGCTTGATGCCGGACAAACATTGTTTTTCGGCGGTATGGCCCGATTTGATTTTGTGGAGGGTCAGCACCAATCATTTACCTGCTATATTAACGGTGGTCTTAAAATACATCGCACGAAGCTGGAGCGGGCTGATCAGTTGTTCGCTGATCATGCCGGGGAATTGTTATCTCCGCCAACACGCGATCAATTGGCAGAAATGCCGGAATGGACAAGACATGAGTTCCGCGTTCCACGCAAATCTCCATCGGACATCTACATTTCCGGTTTGGGATGGATCAGAGTGAATAGCGAGAACGGAGCTCTGGTTGCGGTTCATGCTCCTCGGGGAGTCCGTGTGCTTTTGCGGCCTGCGTTGATATAACGTTGCTGTAACCATGTTATAGGGCGGCAAGGAACAGGTACTGGTTCCTGCCGCCATTCATGTATTTGTGCGGCCTAATATTTTGCAATATGGGGGAGAGCAACGATGAACAGCGGGGAGTCTGAAGCGACCGAACAAGGTCTTGTACTATTGGGCGTATTGGGTGATCCGATCAAGCACTCCAAATCGCCTCTTATGCATAAAATAGCTTTACAGGCAGCAGGGATTGAAGGAGATTTTGTACCTCTTCATGTCAAACCGGATCAGCTGGAAGATGCCATGAAGGGGATTCGCGCTATGCATTTCCGCGGAGTCAATGTGACGATTCCCCATAAAGTCGAGGTTATGAAATATCTGGATGAGATTGATGAAGGGGCCAGACTCATTGGCGCTGTCAATACGATAGTGAATGACAATGGACGGCTCAAGGGCTATAACACGGACGGAATTGGCTACGTACGTTCCCTCAAAGAAGAGACTTCTGTCGATTTGAAGGGCGCAAGAATTGCTGTTCTTGGAGCCGGAGGGGCTGCTCGTGGCGTAATTCATGCTCTATTGGAGGAGCAACCGGAATCGGTTATTATTTTGAACCGAACACGTGACAAAGCTGAGCAACTGGCATTAGAGTGGACGACGGAGGCGATCCCAGTGAGGGGTTATTCCAACGAGGATGCCAAGAGCGTGCTCGCCACAGTGAATGTGTTGATTAACACAACCTCGGTGGGAATGTCCCCTTTATCGGATGAACTTCCACTGAAAACGAGCTTGATTCCGGAGGGAATCATTGTGAGTGATTTGATCTACAATCCGCTGGAAACGAGACTTTTACGGGAAAGCCGTGAACAGCGCGGCTGCACTGTACATGGGGGCTTGGGCATGTTCGTGTACCAGGGGGCTGTGGCTTTTGAGTATTTTACAGGGGTTGTCCCTGCTGTAGAGCAAATGAGAGCGGCTGTGCTGAGTAGCCTGTCGTAAGTAAGATTGTACATTAAAATTATGGAAATGCTGCATTGTATATGTGGCGACGAAGGGGTTAAATATACATGTTAACAGGTAAACAAAAAAGATATTTGCGTTCAATGGCGCATCATTTGGACCCGGTTTTTCAAGTAGGCAAAAACGGTACGAATGAGCATCTTATGCGTCACATCAACGATGCGATTGAAAAGCGTGAGCTGATGAAAGTGCAAATTTTGAACAACTGTTTGGACGACAAACATGAAATTGCGGAAGAACTGGCCGCGGAGACAGGTTCTGAGCTTGTTCAGATCATCGGGAGCACTATTATTTTGTACAAAGAATCCCGTGATCATAAGGAAATCGAGTTGCCTAGAGGATAACACGCGGGGAGAAAATTATGAAAATCGGTATTATGGGTGGTACATTTGACCCAATTCATATTGGACATCTGCTGGCTGGAGAAGCGGCAAGAGATGCCTATGGTCTGGATCAAGTATGGTTTATGCCTTCTCATATTCCTCCGCACAAGCATCAGGCGGGGGCGAGCGGTAAGGAGCGTCTGGAGATGACGAGTGAAGCGGTAGCGGGTCATCCTGCTTTTGAAGTGCTGGATATTGAAGTGCTTCGCGGGGGAGTATCCTATACCATTGACACGATCAAGGAGCTTCAGGAGTTGCACTCTGCTGTGGATTTTTATTTTATTATTGGTGCGGATATGGTGAACTACTTGCCTCATTGGCAGGGAATTGAGGAACTGGCGCAGCGAATTTATTTTATTGGTGTTCGGCGCCCAGGGTTCCAGCTTGCGTTGGATGAGTTGCCGCATTATTTGCAGGACAAGGTACTGCTGGCGGATATGCCAGTGGTGGACATTTCGTCGACGGATATTCGAGAGCGTGCTGCCGAAGGGCGTACCATCCGTTATCTTGTGCCTGATCGTGTGCATGACTATATTACAAGGGGCGGTTTGTATGAAGTACAGCCGTGAGCAATTAATGGAAGCCGTATCTGGTCAAATGCCTGAAAAGCGCTGGAAGCACACACTAGGTGTTATGCATACCTCAGTTGAGCTTGCGCAGCGATATGGAGCAGATCCGGATAAGGCCGAACTGGCGGCTATTTTGCATGATGTAGCGAAATATTGGCCTGTCCAGCAGATGGAAGAGGTGATTCGCAGTCATCCCGAATGTGATCAGGAGCTTTTGGAACATGACAAGCAGCTCTGGCATTCAGAGGTAGGATGCTGCGTTGCAGCAAGAGATTACGGAGTGGATGATCCGGAAATAAGGAATGCGATCCGCTGGCATACGTCAGGACGCGTAGGTATGAGCTTGCTGGATAAAGTCGTGTGTCTCGCTGATTACATCGAACCGGGACGGGATTTTCCGGGGGTTGAGCATATCCGTAAACAGGCAAAGAAAAGCTTGGAGCAGGGCCTTATCGCTGGATTTGACTCCACGATTACATTGTTGCTGGAAAAGAAAAAGGTTATTTTTCCACTGACAGTCTTGTCGCGCAATGACTTGATTCAACAACTAAAACAGAGAAAAACGGAGGTTCATGAATGACCCTAACTAATGAGCAATTAATGCAAACAGCGGTTGATGCTGCAAATGATAAAAAGGCAATGAATATTGTCGCACTGGATTTGCGGGGAATATCACTAGTAGCTGATTATTTTGTCATCTGCCACGGTAATTCGGATACACAGGTACAGGCGATTGCAACAGAAATTCGCAAACGCGCTCATGATGAAGGTGTAACCATCAAAGGAATCGAAGGAATGGATTCCGCCCGTTGGGTTCTAATGGATTTGGGGGATGTCGTAGTGCATGTCTTCCATCGCGACGAGCGCGAATACTATAACATTGAACGACTCTGGTCGGATGCTAAGGTTGTGGAAAAGGTATGAGTTTGATCGCCGGTACTTATGTCACCATTATGGTGGATCGTGAGGTATCTCCTTTCGGTTATTTTCTCACTGTTGGTGAGCAGGATGTGCTGCTGCATTATACGGAGCTGACACGTGAAATCGAAGTTGGTGAACGGTTGGAGGTATTTATTTTTCACGATACAGAGGACCGTTTGGCCGCAACCATGAAAAAGCCGTTCTTGTCGTTGGGCGAAATGGCAAAACTTGAAGTGGCTGATGTGCATCCGCGTTTGGGTTGTTTCCTGGAGATGGGATTGGGTCGTCAGCTTTTGCTGCCGATTCGTGAGTTGCCAGAAAACCGAGATTTACATCCTCGGGTGGGCGACTACGTATATGCCATTATGGAGCATGACAAGCAAGGTAGACTGCGGGCTAAGCTGGCAGGGGAACAGGAGCTGGCTCCGTTGTGCTTCCACGCCCCTGATTCGTGGTTAAATACATGGGTGCAGGCGACTGTGTACAAGCCGCTTCAGATGGGCACATTCGTCCTGGTGGACGGAGGTGTGCTTGGTTTTGGAGCGATTGGAATGATTCATTCCTCGGAGCGTAACCGGATGCTTCGCTTGGGCGAAGAGGTCAAGGTACGGGTCACGCTTGTTCGGGAAGACGGTCGGGTCAATCTGGCGATGTCACCACGCAAGGAAGTAGGCCGTGATGAGGATGCGGATCGGCTGATTGCTTTTCTGAAAGAGCGTCCGGGCGGCGGCATGCCTTATTCCGACGCAACACCGCCGGATATTATCAAGCAACGGTTTGGTATCAGTAAATCCGCCTTCAAGCGTGCAATGGGCAAGCTGATGAAGGAAGGAATGATTACACAAAAGGAAAACTGGACCTACCTGGTGGAGAAAATGCCGAAACCGAAGGACGGGAATGGGGAATAAAAAATGGCTTCTTACCGGAAGTTTGCCTATGTGTATGATGAGCTGATGCAGGACATGCCGTACCCGGACTGGTTGCGCTTTGCACGGCAGGCTTGGGATCAGTACGGGATGCCGCATACGGTGGCCGAGCTGGGCTGCGGAACGGGTTCAATTACGATCCCCCTGGTTAACTCGGGCTTCGAGGTGGCTGGAATCGACTTATCCTCTGACATGCTGGCAGTAGCCCGTCGCAAAATGGAAACCACTCCACAGGGACAGCGATTGTTTCGTGAGGGAAGCGTTCGCTGGATACAGCAGGATATGAGAGAATGGATTTTACCCGAGCCTGTGGATTCTGTAATTTCTTTTTGCGATTGTTTGAATTACTTGTTGGAGGAAGAAGATATAATTTCTACTTTTCGCAGAACGCATGCTGGTCTAAAGCCTGGCGGAACCTTCTTGTTCGATGTACATCATCCGCAGACGTTTTTACGCTATGATGAAGAGCAACCATTCGTACTGGATGAACGCTCTATCTCGTATATCTGGACATGTGCGTTGGACACTCCCCGTTGTGAAATTGAGCATCATCTTAGTATCTTTGCGAAAGCAGAACAAGAAGGACGCGATCTATACCAGCGTTTCGAGGAAATACATGTTCAACGTGCCTATGACCCAGACTGGATGAAGGCAGAATTGTCCAAAGCGGGTTTTCGTGATGTGAAGGTATATGCGGATTTTGAATGGGTAGAAGCAGAAGATGACGCGGCGAGACTGTTTTATGTTGCTGTAAAATAGCAAGGCTTCATTTAGCGAGTATGGGAAAAGAAAGACGCTTTTCATGATGACATGAAGGGCGTCTTTTTGCACTCATATATTCACTTTGTAGCTCAGCTGAAGCTCATCACCCGGTACACCCCGAATGCCCCAGTTCTGTTTGGGTGTTTCAAATATAGTAATCTCAAGATCCTGTGGAGAAATACCCAAAAGATCGTTAATTCTTTGGAATAACAGGTTAATGAGTTGCTTCTTAGCTTCTGTCGTTCTGCCTTCAAAGATACTGATTTCAATAATGGTGTACGCCTCAGAGCGACCATCGGCATATATAAAGTCTTCCTGATCCATAGGAAAAAAACGTTGAAACCTCTTGTCAGGAGGATATTTGAACGCATCCACCACAGCAGAATGAATCACCTCTGAAAGTTGCTTTTTGATTGGATTTAGAGTTTCTTTTATTCCGTAAATTTTAATCTGTGCCATTTCTCAGCTCACCTTTCTTATCTCAACTCATCTCAACTTGAAGCGATTTAATTCGAAATCATTATAAAACATTCGTATGCATGTGTCATGAACAATTAGTATGAAGAGGGTCTTTAACACCAAAGGTAGTCCTTATTTGACTTTTTTCGCGGTTTTCAATATAATAGTGCCATTATTAACGGTTAAACAATCGCTGATGAGGAATAGTAGCTTTGTCTGGACATGTAGAGAGCTGGCGGGTGGTGCAAGCCGGTTGACAGTGCAAAGTGAACTCGCCTCGGAGATATGCGTCCAACGCAGGAACGCCCTATACAGGTGCTTGTATCCTGTTATTAACCCGCATCGGATCACCTCCGTTATCAGGTGCAAAGGGAGTAGAACGCGAAGAACGCTTTCTGCTAACTAGGGTGGTACCACGGGAATATAACCTCTCGTCCCTAGCGCTGACACGCTACGGGATGCAGAGGTTTTTTTGTTGCATACCGTTTGAGGAGGAAAAGACAATGACAGACACACAGCCGAAGCACGGCTATCAACCGCAAAGTATTGAACCAAAATGGCAGAAATATTGGGATGAGAACAAGACGTTCCGTACCGGGGAAGAGCCGGGCAAACCGAAGTTTTATGCTTTGGATATGTTTCCGTACCCATCTGGAGCCGGCCTACATGTAGGCCACCCAGAGGGCTACACAGCTACGGATATTGTTTCACGATATAAAAGAATGCGCGGCTACAACGTACTGCATCCGATGGGTTGGGACGCCTTCGGTCTGCCTGCCGAGCAGCATGCGCTGGATACAGGGGAGCACCCACGCGAAATTACGGTGAAAAATGTAAATAACTTCCGCCGTCAAATCAAATCGCTCGGCTTCTCCTACGACTGGGATCGTGAAATCAGCACGACGGATCCTGATTATTACAAATGGACACAGTGGATCTTCATCCAGCTGTACAAGCGCGGTCTTGCATATGTAGCTGAAGTACCTGTGAACTGGTGCCCGGCGCTGGGAACGGTGCTAGCGAATGAAGAAGTTATTGACGGTAAGAGTGAGCGTGGCGGTCATCCGGTCGTCCGTAAACCAATGCGTCAATGGATGCTGAAAATTACGGAATACGCGGATCGTCTGCTGGAGGATCTGGAGGAACTGGATTGGTCTGAGAGTATTAAGGATATGCAGCGGAACTGGATCGGTAAGTCTACCGGGGCAGAGGTTCGTTTTCCAATTGAAGGCTATGACGAGCAACTCACAGTATTTACAACCCGTCCAGATACACTGTTCGGCGCAAGCTACTGTGTGCTGGCACCAGAGCAGGAATTGGTGGATATTATCACTACGCCTGAGCAAAAGGATGCTGTACAACAGTACCGTGAACAAGCTGCTCGTAAAAGCGATCTGGAGCGTACGGATCTGGCCAAGGATAAAACAGGCGTATTCACAGGAGCTTATGCAGTGAACCCGGTGAACGGCGAAAAGCTGCCGATCTGGATTGCTGACTATGTACTTGCAGGCTACGGAACTGGAGCGATTATGGCTGTACCTGCTCACGATGCGCGTGACTGGGAATTTGCCAAGCAATTCGGATTGAATATCATTGAGGTTGTCCAAGGTGGAGATGTGGCTAATGAGCCATATACTGAGGATGGACCGCACGTCAATTCCGGCCCGCTGAATGGACTTACCAACGAGGAAGCGATTCCGAAGATGATTGAATGGCTGGAAGCCGAGGGCAAAGGACACGGCAAAGTCACCTATCGCCTGCGTGACTGGCTGTTCAGCCGTCAACGCTATTGGGGCGAGCCGATTCCGGTAATTCATCTGGAGGATGGAACGATCAAAACGGTTCCTGAGGACCAACTTCCGCTCGTACTGCCGGAGATGGACAATATCAAGCCTTCAGGTACAGGTGAATCCCCGCTGGCGAACGCAACAGATTGGATCGAAACCATTGATCCTGAGACAGGTATGAAAGCACGCCGCGAGACAAATACAATGCCGCAATGGGCAGGCAGTTGCTGGTATTACCTGCGCTTTATTGATCCGAAAAATGACAAAGAGCTTGTATCCAAAGAGAAACAACGTGAATGGATGCCTGTTGATTTGTATATTGGCGGAGCGGAACATGCGGTTCTTCACTTGCTGTATGCCCGTTTCTGGCATAAGGTACTGTATGATATCGGCGTAGTGGAAACGAAAGAGCCTTTTTATAAGCTGGTCAACCAGGGTATGATTTTGGGCAACAACAATGAAAAAATGAGTAAATCACGCGGTAATGTCATTAATCCTGATGATATTGTCAATACGTTTGGCGCCGATACGCTGCGTATTTATGAGATGTTTATGGGGCCGCTGGAAGCGACCAAGCCATGGAATGAGAATGGGGTAGAGGGAGCACATCGTTTTCTGTCCCGCGTATGGCGCCTGTTTGTTTCCGAGGATGGTAGCCTGAACGATAAAATTACAAATGACGGCGGTAGCGATGAGTTCAATCGTACTTGGCATAAAACGCTGAAAAAAGTAACCGAAGATCTGGATGCACTGCGCTTCAATACAGCGATCAGCCAGCTGATGATCTTCACCAACGATGCATACAAAGCAGACCTTCTGCCGCGTGCAGCAATGGAAAACTTCGTGCAAATGCTGTCGCCGCTTGCACCCCATCTGGCCGAGGAATTGTGGCAGCTGCTGGGGCACAATGATAGCATTACCTACGCGGCCTGGCCTGCTTATGATGAAGCATGGACGGTGGACGCCGAAGTGGAAATTGTTGTGCAAGTGAATGGTAAAATTGTGCAGCGTGCAACGATTGCCAAGGATCTTGATGCTAAAGCGATGGAAGCATTCGCTGTGTCGTTGGACAATGTTCAGCAGGCACTGGCCGGCAAAACGATCCGCAAGGTAATTGCTGTACCAGGTAAGCTGGTTAATATTGTTGCCGGTTAATTGGCTTTAAGCCGAAGGAGACATCCACCTTTTGCATGTCTTCTTCATACTTGTTGTGCGTGGCCTGTATCAGCTCGGGAAAGACACTATGCAGGCTGATGTCCAACAGTGCGAGAGCTTCGGCAGTAATACCTCCGGGAACCGCCACTCTGGCCTGTAACTCGGCTGGTGTCATCCCGCCTTCCGTGAGCAGCTTTCCAGTGCCGATGATCATTTCACCGGCCAGGGCGCATAGCTCCGTACGGTCTATACCTGTAGCTTGAACTGCGGCTTGAATCCACTGGTCCATAAAAAAGGCCAAGAAAGCAGGACCGCAACTCGAAAAATCCGACGTGATTCGAGTATAAGATTCTTTAACCCGAATCGGCCTGCTGATGTGGGACATAAGCTCTTCCAGAAGGGTGCGGTCCTCCTCTGTAATCCGGCTTCCATGGATGCATAGTGAGGCTCCGCTGCCCACTTGGTGGGTGATACTGGGAATAATTTTGGACACTTTGGCTTTCAGTGCATGCTCCAAAATACGAATCTGCACCGGGCTTGTGATAGATACGACGATTTGCTCTTCTGTAATGACGTTGCGTATTTCATCCGTTACGGCTTTTGATTCCAGCGGCTTCACACAGATAAACAAAACATCGCTTTCCGCTGCCGTTTCACGGTTGCTTTGGGCTGCATGCAAACCTGGATAACGACGGGCTAGCTCGGTTACCTTGGAATGCGTTCGATTGCTTGCTGATATTTGCTGCGGCTTGAGTGCGTTAGAATTAATAAAAGACTCAATTAGCAGACTTCCCATGCTGCCAGTCCCGATAAATCCAACTTTCATTGTTCAACGTCCTCCTTTCATACTTTGCGGTATAGACGCTGTGCTGTCAGCTGTCATTCTTCTTAGTGTATGCGCCTGGTCTTGGCCGACATGACGAATTTTATGTCTGAGCATGTTAGATCGTGCCCGGGGTCGTACCACTTTTTTGTAAAAATGCTCACAGCGAGACCGTATGGAGGTTGTTTGCACCCTCCGGTTTAACGGGAATTGAACAGACTTGCTCTGTTTGATTGAGACGGTGTTTTCAGTCGGCTCAATTTCCCGAAATCCATGTGGAGTAGGGGACGATACGGAAATGAAACGCGTATGGACAGGAACAGCGATAACGCTTGCTGTAATCGGGAGTGGACTTATTTTATTTGCCGGAGGACAGCGCTCTGAGCCGCAAGAAGAGTGGACTTTACTTAACCATAAGGTGGAGCAGGCTGTGGCGATGGATTCAGAGCCAAATGAGTCGCAGCGCAGCAGTGACTATGCCCAGAAAAAGCCTGCTGTAAAAGAACCCTCAGACAAAGCTGAGCGCAGTAGGAATGCCGAAGCCGCTGACAATGTGAAACGTGATACTGTGCAGATTTCTACTGGTGTATCTGCTGCTGCGAATCCGAGCTCAGACACAGGTATTGTTAGTTCGAGTGGTGCAACGACGAGTAGGACCAATACGGTAAGTGATTCGGTTACTACACCCGTTTCCGGCGAAAAAAAGGTAAACATCAACACGGCGACTGCTGCCGAGTTAATGGAGCTACCAGGGGTTGGGGCTAAAAAAGCCGAGGCTATTTTGAACTACCGTAATCAGCATGGGGCGTTCAAACGTGTGAACGATTTGGATCATGTAAAGGGAATCGGAGCTAAAATGTTGGCGAAAATGAAGCCGTATGTCAGCTTGTAACTTATATAAGATTACAATGTACAGGCCCTGAGAACGGCGGTAGCGGATATGGTTTACGTTTTAACTTGTTTATACGGGAGAGATGGAAATGAGTGCAGATGTACGCAAGGACTGGGACACCTATTTCATGGATATCGCTTATATGGTATCCACCCGTTCGCGCTGTGCGCGGCGTCATGTTGGAGCCGTACTTGTACAAGGTAAAAAGCTCTTGGGGACGGCCTATAATGGAGCACCATCCGGGGTGCCTGACTGTTCTGAGGCAGGCTGTATGATCTCAGAGGAGTATGAGGTCGTTCACCGTGATGGGCGCGAGGAAATGGTTAAGAAGCAGCGTTGTATTCGCACTATTCATGCGGAGCAGAACCTGCTACTGTTTACTGACCGAATTGATCGTGAAGGCTCTTCAGTATATGTCACTGACCAGCCATGCTGGACGTGTGCCAATATGTTGGCGAACAGCGGTATTGTGGAGATTGTATACCACAGACCTTATCCCAAAGATGCCGACAAGGTTCGTGCTATGATGGAGGAAAAGGGAATCGCCTTTCGTATGCTGAAGACCTATCATCCACCGAAAGAAACGCTGATGGATGTAATGAATTAAAAAGTAAACGAGGAAGAACCTCTGACGAATGCTATTTTGTCAGAGGTTCTTTTTGTTTTGCTTATTTTGGACAAAAAGCAATGTTTGCTACCGGAAGGTGATTGTATTCAAGCTAAGCTTGTGTTAACTAGACCTATATTGACCCTTACTGTTTGTTGGATTACAGGAAGTGCGGGAGCATGTCTGTATTCTGGACGGATGCTTTTGTTGCTCTGGGCGGGGGTTACCCTGATCTTTCCGCTTATAGCTTTATGGATGAAAATCCCCATCCGGCATATGGTATTACTTTGGCTTGCAATCAGCGGGGGTGGATTTCATTGGTATTGGCATGATACGCATAATGTTAGCAGTATTCCCGATGCTCTTCATGTATCGTCTTCTATGTTGGAAGACATGCCTGTTCAAGTAGCAGGGCTTATCGCTTCTGAAGTACAGGTAGATGGTGATCGAACACAGTTTGAGATGAGAGTCACCTCAATCAATCACTACGGAAGTCATTCGAAAAAGGACGAGAATCGTGCACTAATTTCTGAACAGGTCATTGTTCATATCAAGTTGGCTGCCAAGCAGGAACAGCAACTTTCGGCAGCGTGGCAACGTGGAGATGCAATCCTACTGCGTGGCACCTTAAAGGCTCCTGCAAAAGCGGGGAACTTTGGTGGCTTTGATTACAGTGAATACCTGCACACACAGGAAATCCACTGGCTTTTCAAAGGCGATGGGGCAGCCTCGCTACAGAAGCAGGAAGCTTCACTGTGGAACCGCTACACTTTGTTCAGATGGAATGATCAGCTTAGGGAGCAGCTAGGGCAGAGAATGGAATCGGCATTTACATCACTTCATCACGCAGGATATATGAAAGGACTGGTACTTGGGGTAACAGATGAGTTGGACCCAGCAACGTATAACGAGTTTACGCAGCTTGGTTTAACGCATATTTTAGCAATATCGGGCATGCATGTGGCGGTATATGCAGCTACACTATTATATTTACTCAAGCTACTAAGAGTTAGCCGCGAGACATCTCTTACGGTCGTGATGATACTCATTCCGGCTTATGTCCTGCTGACAGGTGCTTCTCCCTCTGTTGTGAGGGCGGGAATTATGGCGATGATCGGCTTGTTTGCAGCCCGACGAGGTATGCTCAAAGACGGACTTAATATTCTAAGTATATCCGCGTTGCTCATGCTGATTTGGAATCCATATTATCTACTTAGCGTCAGCTTTCAGCTTTCCTTTTTGGTGACAGGTGGGTTGCTCATTTATATGCCGCTTATGAAGCCGTTTTTCGCCAAATGGCCTTTCCTAATCGGCGGTGAAGTTGCGATTACAATTACGGCACAGCTTGTTTCGTTTCCAATGACGGTATTCTACTTTAATCAATTTTCGTTGTTATCATTTGCGGCCAATTTTGTGCTTGTACCCCTTATTACATATATCGTGCTTCCATTAGGTACGGTGGCGATGGGGCTTTCCTTTTTGTGGGGGGATGGGGCTCGTATTCTTGCGTGGCCGGCAGAGCAATTGAACGATTTGACCTTTTTACTAGTGAAATGGCTGAATGTAGATGATGCTTATGTGAGTATTTGGCCGTCTTCTTCCATCCTGTGGGTCATGGCGTATTACGCAGCTCTGTACAGTGTTTTGTACTGGCTCAAAAGGTGGCTGACATCCCGCAGGCAAACGAACGACATTACCGTCTTGAATTCTACTGCCATTTCATCACCTATATATACAGGATTAGCAGCTTCTCCAGAATGGGCGGCTATATTGCATACGGCTCCTGAACCTGAGGGAGCAGGGAAATTTGCAAGTCGACAGTGGAATGGTTATCGTCATTTGGCACTGGCTCTAAGTGTTATTGCTTGGCTTGGAATATTGTATACAGGTTACCAATCTCCTGGTGAGGGAAATACGGGAATTGTTCAATATCTGGATGTGGGCCAAGGTGACAGCATTTTAATTACAACGCCGGGCGGGAAACATATCTTGGTTGATGGCGGGGGTACAATGGATTTTGCGACAGGGAAAAATGCTTGGCGCAAGCGTGCAGATCCCTACGAGGTAGGTGAAGATACGATTGTACCCTTGCTAAAGCAACGAGGTGTGCATCGCCTGGACGCTGTCATTTTAACGCATGGAGATCATGATCATGCCGGAGGACTACAGGCTGTGCTTGACCAGATTCCTGTATATACCTTGTTTTTTAACGGTACCCTGACAGATAAAACCCCATTTCGTAAGCTGTTGAACACGGCTTTAGACAAGCAGATCAAGCTGTATGGTGCACATCATAGTATGGAATGGGAACCAGACCAGGCTACGAAAATCCGCTTTCTCTATCCGTTTACACTACCGGAGAACGAATCTGAGCAGTTGCCTGTTATGAAGGAACAGAATCATTACTCTGTTGCCATGATATTGGAGATGGAGGGAGCCTCTTTTTTGTTCACAGGAGATATGGATGATGCAGCAGAGTCGTCGTTGCTCTCTGAATTAACTCGTTTTTCATCAAGTGTGAAAGATGAGGGAGCAACGGGGGCTGTAAGGAAAGCTATAGATGTCATGAAAATAGCACATCACGGCAGCAAGTACTCCACCTCGGAAGAGTGGTTATCCTACTGGCGACCGAAAGTATCTGTTATTTCGGTCGGTGCGACCAATACTTACGGACATCCGAATGAAGCGGTATTGGAACGTTTATCGGCAGTTAATTCTGCTATATATCGAACAGATACGATGGGAGAGATACAGATTCGAGCGCAGCAAGGAAAACTGAGTGTGCGGTACCAACGCAAATAGTTTTTTCGATCCTTTTTTATCAGTACAACAACACACTAAAACGGGTGCTCACTCTCAGGAGTGAGCTGTTTGCTTTGAATCCAATCTGCATGGACAGTAGCTGTAAGCTTTGATAGAATCATATGAGTAATGAAAATGAGAATCATTATTAATGGGAGGAATATTGTGAGTTATTTTAAATTCAGAGCATCAGCTTGTTTGTTCATCATTTCGTTAATGCTGGTATTGAGTGCATGCGCTACAAGTGGGGGTGGGACTGCAACGGTAAGCGGTCAATCTGCTGCCGCCCAGACCACATCAACTGGAGATGAAGCTGCCACACGTACATATGAAAGTGATAAAGGTACAATTACTCTTCCTGAGCATCCCCAGCGTGTCGTAGTGGCAGTCGATGATTATGTAGGTGATGTGCTAGCACTCGGTATTACACCTGTAGGGGCTCCAGACACTGTATTTGATGCTCCATACTATAAAAAATATTTGAATGGTGTTGCAAATATCGGTGACAGCTCCGCATTGTCCCTTGAAAAGGTAATCACCCTGAAGCCGGATTTGATCATTACCTATGATGAGAAAGCGTATGAAAATCTGAAAAAAATAGCACCTGCAGTATATATTCCATATGGTAAATATCAATATAAGGATCGTCTGATGGAGCTGGGCAAAGTGTTAAACAAGGAGCAGGAAGCGAAGAATTGCCTGGCTGATTTTGCAACCAAGATTGCTGAGAAGAAACAGGCTTTGTCTGACGTCATTGATTCGGGCAAAAAAATCGCTATTTTTGAGATTACAGGAAAAGAATTATATCTATATGGAAAATCTTATGGACGTGGAGGAGCCATACTTTATGATGAGCTGGGACTTCATGCTCCTGAGAAGGTAGAAAAGGCAGCGTTCGAGAAGGGATGGGCCAGCATTTCAATAGAGGCTTTACCGGAGATGCTGGGCGATGCCGATTATTTAATGTTGGGTATTAGAGGCGACGGAACAGACCAAGGAAAAGATATTTTATCTAAAAGTGTGTGGAATAACCTTTCTGCCGTTAAATCAGGTAAAGTATATCAATACTCAATCGACGATTTTTATTTTCAAGATCCGATTGCTCTGACTTATCAATTAGAACTCATATCTGATTTTTTGGTTTCCAAGAAGTAACAATATGATCTTGCAGCTCGATAGGCTAGCATTTAGATGTATGTAGGAGCTAGGGGAAGGTGACTACCTTCCCTTTTTCTGTTATTCTAAGGGAGGATACGCTGGGGATTCTGGGCTTTTTGGTATAATTTTTTTTGTTGAAAAAATAAAATTAGTGTCAGACGTCTATCCTGCAACAATTTGCAAAATGGATACGTCTGTAATATTGCAGGGAGAGGGGGATCCTTTGTGGTAGAGCAGGGACTCATTCGAGCCGCTCAATCGGGCGATCGCGACGCTCTCATTACCCTATTAAGAGAGATAGAACAGCATGTGTACCGTACGGCATATTACATTCTAAACAATGAGCAGGACGCGATGGATGCTTCACAAGAAGCCCTCATACGGATCTATTCCAAAATTAACTCTTATGAGGAAAAAGCGCAGTTTAAAACCTGGGTCCAACGCATTGTAACGAATATATGCATCGACAAATTCAGAAGAACGAAGCCCTCGGTTTCCATTGACGAGCACGACATGATATTCAACGATCCCCAAAACGTGGAGGTCGAGGTGTTGACCTCTTACATGGCACAGGATGTTCGTGAGGCTATACAACAACTTCCGGAGCACCACCGGACGGTAATTGTCTTAAGATATTTGCAGGATTTCTCCTATAACGAGATTGCAGATTCTCTGGATTTGCCGCTAAATACGGTCAAGTCATACTTATATCGTGCAAGACAGCAATTGCAAGGGCTACTTCAGGAATATCAGAAAGGTGGTGTATCAGGATGAAGTGTGGGGAAGAGGTGATGGATTGGATGCAGCGTTATGTGGATCATGAGCTGGGCGAAGAAGAGACGTCCCAATTAATGAACCATATTGCGACTTGCCCGGACTGTGCGGAAAAATTTCTTATTCTTCAGACACTCTCTCGCGAGCTGGAGGAATTGCCTACGGTTTCCCCGGCGTTCAGCCTGGTGGATTCCATCATGCCTCAGCTTGATGCCATTGACCGTGCACGTGAAGAGCAGGGAAGTGCGCTTCAGGAAATGCAGCCTGTGGCTGTAAAACCTGGACCAGTGCCTAGACAAAGTACCCAGCCTACACCTTGGTGGAACCGAATGGCTGGGCGCGCTGCCATGGGCGTGGCTGCCGCTGCTGTTGTACTGGGGATTGTAGTGTTTAACTTCGAGCCTAAAACAGTGCAGGATGCGGAAGGCATACTTACAACCCAGACGCCCGAAGTGACGAATCGGCAGAATCAGACGGAAATTCTTCCAGGTACAGCCAATGGCAGTGGAGGCCGTGATGCAGCCATTGGTTCGGATTCTACACAGCAGCCGTCAGAGCAGGGGCAAGGAACGGATGCATCTCAGCTACCTGCGGATAAAGATCCTGACCTGAGCAAACAAGGTGCAACCAATGCAAACGATGAAAAGAACTCTTCCAAACGGGATGCTGGGAAACGTGACGATCAGCGGGCTGGGGAGGAAGATTCGACGAAGTCTGCACCAGCTGAACATTCTTCTCGTCAGGATGAAGGGCAGGGGCAGCTACGTACGGATCGTCAGGTGACAAAGGAAAATCCGTCTGCTGGAGATGCTCCTAAATCTGAGGACAAACAGTTAAGTCAGGAAAAATCTGATCAATCCACGATTGCTCCTGCTGAACAGTTGGAACCGAAAATGGAAAAAGCACCCCTAGCGGGTACGGGTACCGCTCAGGACAATAATAATGGTAACACAAGTACGAATGATTCTTCTTCGTCGCTTAGTCAGGATTTGAAGGTACAGGATCGAATTGCGTCAAATGAAACGTCGAAAGAAACGACTTCCAAAAGTATCACAAAGGATTCGGGCAATGCCTTAGGAACGGATAGCAGCAATGCAGCTTCTGATGATCAGCAATCATCCGTGTCGCAAGACCCGGTTCGTAAAGAAGGATTTGTATCTAATTCACTGGTCTCTCCGGACAACAATAATGCTTCCAGCTATAGTGCCCAATCTGGCTCTACAGATCAGCTCAACTCGCCAGATGGTAGCTATGCGGTGGCTATTGAGGGCAAAAAGCTGAAAGTGTATAAGCTTTCCGATAACGGTGTAGACCGAACAACACTGGAAGTCCGTACTCTAAAAGGTGCCTGGGTCAAAGGAAGCTGGTCAGAAGACAGCCAGACCTTTATGTATGAGACGGAGCAGGATGGGACAGCAAGTAAATATACGTACACCGTCCCGCGCAGCACTGGAAAATAGTTTCCGTAAGTTGGCACACTTTTAAAAACAGAGAATATACTATATGAACCGACGTCGTATCCCGACGGCCGAAAGTTTCTAGAGCTTTCTGCTGCCGTGTTGATATAGATGGTGGTGAAGGGATCCTGTCTATAGGCAGGGTCCCTTCGTTTGTATCATGACTTGCCTTCCGGTCGGATGTCGGGTACGATCAGTGGGTGGGGGGAACGGAAAATGGATGTAAAAACAGCCTCTAAGGCTATTCGCAAAGGCGACATTTCGCCAGTGTATTTGCTATACGGCAGTGAAAAATATCAAATGAAGCAGTTTGTTGAGATGCTTAAAGAGAAAGTGGTGGAAGAGGAGCATCGTGACTTCGCCATCATTCCTTATGATTTAACCGAAACGCCAATTGAGGTGGTCGTGGAGGAGGCGGAAACAGCGCCTTTTCTGGTGCCAAAGAAGCTGATTATTGTACGGGATACCAGTGTATTTGCAGCAGGCAAAGATAGCGGTAAGATAGAGCACCGGCTTGAGACGCTGTTGACTTATATGGATAACCCGACTGACTATAGCGTCATCGTTTTTACGGTTCAGGCTGAAAAGTTGGATGAACGGAAAAAGATTGTCAAAAAGCTGAAAAGTGATGCTTCGGTTATTGCTTTTGCTCCAATGGGTGGAGATGATCTTATAGCTTGGATCCATAAGCGTGCAGGAGAAAGAGAAGTGCAATTGGCTGCAGGAGCTGCTGAAAGCCTCATTCAATTTACAGGTACCGGGCTGCAATCCTTGGCTGCCGAGATAGACAAGCTCTGCTTGTACGCAGGAGCACAGGGAACGATCTCATCCGCTGATATAGAATCCCTGGTGCCTCGTAACACAGAGCAAAACGTATTTGCGATGGTTGAGGATCTGGCTAATTTGCGGCTGGATAAGGCGCTTAGTATTTTTTATGAGTTGCTTAAGCAAAAAGAGGAACCGATCAAGATTGCCGCTTTGATCACGCGACAGTTCCGTATTATGTTGCAGGTCAAAGAGCTGGCAGGTCAAAGCTATTCCCAGCAACAAATTGCCAGTCAGCTTAGTTTGCATCCTTATGGGGTGAAAGTTGCAGGGGACCAAGCGCGGAGGTTCCGCCCTGAGCAGCTGCGTCAGCTTCTCTACGAATTGGGCGAGCTGGATTATCATATGAAAACAGGTGTCGTTGACAAGGTACTGGGACTGGAGCTATTTTTGATGAAAATGGGTGCGGGGGCTTCAATCTAATCCCCCCATGTGCTGTTATAGAGTCAGCTCATGTAGCGTGGAAAGCTGACTCTATAAATTAACAAAAGTTATAAACTAAAAAAACCTGATCAGCCAAGGCTGGTCAGGTTTTTTTCATTAACGTATGAAAGTAGCTCTTGCTTACGCTTGAGCTGTAAGAGCGTTAAGTTTTTTCGCCAAGCGGGATTTCTTGCGAGCAGCTGCATTTTTGTGGATCAGACCTTTAGTTACAGCCTTGTCCAGCTTTTGGGAAGCTACTTTGAAAGCAGCAGCAGCAGTTTCAGCTTCGTTACCTACCAACGCTGTATCGGCAGCTTTTACTGCTGTACGAAGCGCGGATTTTTGGGAAGCGTTCAACGCACGGCGTTTGTCGCTAGTTTTAACGCGTTTGATAGCGGATTTGATGTTTGGCATTACATTCACCTCCTGTAAAGGCATTACTTATGAACACAAACGTTTCACAACTTAAAATATTTTAGCATGCCACACCTCAAATTGCAATAAGAAAACATTCTGAGGCGATGCGAATTACAGGATGAAAATGGATGTGCATAAACCTGTTGGGTGTCTCGCACACTATAGTCAAAGATGGTATCCAAGGAGGCTTAAAAGATGGATCTGGATTTGCAGAAGTATGCGGTACGCACGGATTTGGCATTAGAGGCAAGAGAACTGGCCGAACGGGATCAGCCTGTACCTCTGTCGGGCATAAGTGAGAACGTGGAGGAAGATAACGGAATCAAAATCACACGGCTGGACGTACTGAATGAAGAAGGAGCCAACCGTATTGGGCGGGTACAAGGGCATTACGTCACGTTGGAAGTACCAGGCTTGCGTGAAGGCGACACGGGGCTCCAGCAACGTGTAGCTATTGCATTTGCAAAAGAAATGGAGCATTTTATACAAAAAATAGGGATCTCTAATACGGCAAAGGTACTGGTGGTAGGTCTGGGCAACTGGAACGTTACTCCCGATTCGCTGGGGCCGCTTGTCGTTGAAAATTTGATGGTGACTCGTCAATTTTTTGAACTGACACCTGATCAAATCAACCCGGGCTATCGAGATGTGAGCGCAATTGCACCGGGCGTCCTGGGTATTACGGGGATCGAGTCCAGTGAAATCGTTCAAGGCATCGTGGATCGCACAAAGCCAGAACTGATTATTGCAATTGACGCTCTGGCGTCACGTTCACTGGAGCGCGTCAATACGACCATTCAGGTGGCTGATATCGGGATACATCCAGGTTCAGGTATTGGCAACAAGCGGCGCGGTATCACCAAGGATATTATGGGTGTTCCGTGTATCGCTATCGGCGTTCCGACGGTATGCTACGCTTCTACCATTGTCAATAACGTAATCGAACTGATGAAAACACATTTTACCAAAGAAAAGGCTTCTACAAAAGCAATCCTGGGGATGTTGGACGATATTTCAGAACCTGAGAGACTTGGGCTGGTGAGAGAGGTACTGCAGCCGCTGGGGCATGATCTGATTGTGACTCCTAAAGAGATCGATGAATTTATTGAAGATATCGCGAACATCATTGCTACTGGATTGAACGCTGCTCTGCATGAAGCTGTTGATCCTGGCAATGTCGCCGCCTATACGCATTAATCAAGGGTTGGTAAAATCATATTTTATACCAAAAGTCTCTATTTAACAGGAATCTAATCTCTTTCAAAAAGGGAGGTGATATACCTGTGGTAGAGATTTTTTGTGTTCTAGCAATTGTTCTCCGTTCATAGAGTTGAAGTATAAGAGATTTCCGCAGCAGATAGGAACCCTATGTTCAGAATATAAAGCGGGTTTCGACGGGACGAAGGAGGACAAGGCTCACATGAAAAAAATTCAGACCTGGAACGTCGGAAGATGGAGAAGAAAAGGTATCGAAATTTTGGCGATGGGACATACGCTTGTGCTGCTGATCATGGGCTCGGCGCTTTTATTTGTCGTTTTGGGGCTAGGGGGATTGGCAGAAAATCGTCTACAAACATCTCCTGTTTCTTCGATGAAAGGATTGGCAGGTTCGGTGTCTAGCGGTTTTTTTGCGGATATGCTAGGTATGGAAGTACCTCATTTGGCACAAAAGAAGCAGCAATCTTCGTTGTCGGGTGAACAATGGTCGCCTTTTGTTTTTCAGATGCTTACAGGTATTAATCCGCAGGATCCCAAAAGTCTCATTTCTCGTGAAATTCCTGGCATGTCTGCGGGAGCGCCTGTCTTGCTGCGCAAGGGTTCGGGGAACACAAAGGTAGAGGGTCCTACGGATTATCAGCCCGATCAGGGAACGACGGATGCCCCTGGTGGCTCAGATGCATCTGAGAACCCACCGACTACTACGCCGGATATTCCGACAACACCGCAAACAGATCCGGCACGTGAAGATCATCCAGGTGATACGGCCAAAGGGGACAAGCGTATATTAATCTACCATTCTCATCCCAGAGAAGCATATAACCCACTACTCAGCAAAACCAGTTCCAACCCCAATTCAGGTTCTAAATCAGCCAATGTGTCAAGGGTAGGGGACTTCGTAAAGAAGAGGCTGGAAAAGCAAGGGATATCCACACTGCATGTAAACAAGGATTATGCCACTACAGTTCAAAATTACAATTGGAACTATTCCTATAAATATTCACGCGAAACAGTCAAGGAAGCTTTAGCTGGAAATAAAGGTTTAACTTATTTGCTTGATATTCATCGAGATTCACAACGTCACGGAAAAACAACAGCAACCATTAATGGACTCTCTTATGCCAAGGTGTATTTTATTATCGGACATGACAACAAAAATTGGCGCGAAAATGAAGCTTTTGCTGCTCGTATTCATGAAAAGCTGGAAAAATCGTATCATGGCGTATCACGTGGTGTATGGGGGAAAGATGGTGGCAAAGGCAACAACGGTGAATACAATCAAAGCTTATCTTCGCATAGCATTTTAATTGAAATCGGGGGTATTGACAACACCGAGGAGGAGTTGAAACGCACCTCAGACGTTTTGGCGGACATGATCGGCGAAGTGTATTGGGAAGATCAGAAAGCTCAGAAAGCGGGCACTAACGTATCGGATACAAAAAAGAGCAACAGCGGCAATTAAATGAGGTAGCGGTAAGGGGGAAAGGTAATGTCTGGACATTTTCGTAAGAAAGCACTTGGATTTGTATTGCTCATGGGGGCAGGTATTCTACTGGGTATGCAACTGGCAGGATCTGGCCTGCGTTCAGTGTATGGACCGGAATGGAACGGGGATACGATTCAATCGGCAAATCAACAGAAAGTCGGATATGAACAGACGGTTATTGAGGATACACCCGCAGCTAACGCTCGTGCATATAGCGGTACGTATAGCACAAGTGGAAATGTTAAGGTTGAGCCGAAAACGGGAGCGGGTATAAATGAAGCTAGTGGAAGGGAAGAAAATGAGGAGCAGACGGAACTCGGGGCATCCAGGTGGTATTCGACGACTGCGCAGCATGTCAATACTCAGGACCTGGAGACACCGCGTGAACTGTTATCCGTCAAGGGACAACAAGCTTCGGTGGATACCATGGCGGACAAAACGGCTGGGCTGCTGCAAAACCTATCAAGACAGGGGATTCGATGGGTTGTGTCTGTTTTTGACGGAGTGACAGAATAGAAATATTGCTGACCCCCTATACAACTGCTATAATAAGCTGATTGACACTAGGCATTGTGTGGGGGTAAGGCATGACTGACATATTGGCAAGACAACGTAAAATTCGGAACTTTAGTATCATTGCACATATAGACCACGGTAAATCCACGCTGGCTGACCGGATTTTGGAATACACCGGTGCACTCACATCCCGTGAAATGCAGGAGCAAGTGCTTGATCAGATGGATCTGGAACGGGAGCGCGGGATTACAATCAAGCTCCAGGCAGTGCGACTCACTTATAAGGCCGATGACGGCGAAGAGTACATTTTGAATCTGATTGATACACCGGGACACGTCGATTTTACGTATGAGGTTTCCCGAAGCTTGGCGGCCTGTGAAGGGGCCTTGCTAGTTGTAGACGCGGCACAGGGTATTGAAGCACAGACATTGGCTAACGTATATTTGGCGTTGGACAACAATCTGGAAATTCTGCCGGTGCTTAACAAAATTGATTTGCCAAGTGCCGATCCTGAACGGGTGAAGCAGGAAATCGAGGATGTTATCGGCTTGGATACGAGCGAGACTGTCCACGCATCGGCCAAAGCTGGAATCGGTATCAAGGAAATTTTGGAACAGGTGGTCAGAAGCGTACCTGCTCCGCAAGGGAATCCGAATAATCCGCTGAAGGCGCTTATTTTCGATTCGCATTATGATCCATATAAAGGCGTTATTGTGTATGTCCGCGTCGTAGATGGTAGCATCAAGGCAGGTTCCAAAATTAAAATGATGGCGACCGATAAAACGTTTGAGGTTATCGAGGTAGGAGCCTTCATGCCACGTATGAGCATCGTGGACGAGCTGAACATCGGTGATGTTGGTTTTATCGTTGCTGGTATCAAGCATGTGGGTGATACGCGTGTCGGGGATACGGTGACAGATGCAAAAAATCCAACATTAGAACCGATGCCAGGCTATCGGAAAATTAATCCGATGGTATATTGCGGTCTGTATCCAATCGAAACATCGGAGTATAACGATCTGCGTGAGGCGCTTGAAAAGCTACAACTGAACGATGCTTCGCTTAGTTTTGAGCCGGAAACATCAAGCGCGTTGGGTTTTGGCTTCCGTTGTGGATTCCTTGGTTTGCTTCATATGGACGTTATTCAGGAACGGATTGAACGTGAATTTAACATTCCACTGATTACAACGGCACCAAGCGTTATTTACCGCATAAAGTTGACGAATGGGGAAACGATCCAGATCGACAATCCATCGAATTATCCGGAAATCGGACGGATTGAACATGTGGAAGAGCCCTATGTAAGAGCAGGTATTATCGTCCCTAATGATTACGTAGGTACGGTGATGGAGCTTTGTCAAACCAAACGTGGTGAGTACGTAAATATGGAATACTTGGATACGACACGGGTAACCATTACGTATCAAATTCCGCTGTCTGAAATCGTATATGATTTCTTCGATCAGCTTAAATCAAGTACCAAAGGTTATGCTTCCTTTGATTATGAGATTTCAGGCTATCGCCAGTCCAACCTGGTGAAAATGGATATCTTGTTGAATGGCGAGCAGGTCGATGCGCTGTCGTTCATCGTGCATAGAGATCGGGCTTATCATCGCGGACGTATTATCTGTGAGAAGCTGCGCGAGCTAATCCCGCGTCAAATGTTCGAGGTGCCAATCCAGGCATCTGTGGGAACAAAGGTCGTGGCGCGTGAAACCGTTAAGGCGATGCGTAAAAACGTCTTGGCCAAATGCTACGGCGGCGATATTTCCCGTAAACGGAAGCTGCTTGAAAAGCAAAAAGAGGGCAAGAAGCGTATGAAGCAGGTCGGTAACGTAGAAGTACCACAGGAAGCATTTATGGCGGTACTGAAAATAGATGAGTAAAGCTGCTTGAAGTATTCGTCCATTCTTTCATGGGGCATTTGCCGTGCATGGAGAATGGACGTTATTTATTTGAGCAAGCTATCCAGAGATGGAGTATTTGTTATCTCAGTTGCAAAAATAGTATAACAACAGTATCTTTAGCGTATTTCTAAAGATACTTTACTCTTACTGCAACACCTACATCACAAAAAATGACCGATGGTGGTGGGCAGCAGCAGAGTGGATGGAATCGTTCTGAAGAAGCGTTAGCGTTCGCCTTTATCCCCGGATTTTACCCTATTAAGTTTATTTACAAAGAAAAAATCCGGGGGTAACAGCGATCGGAAGAATGATCCATCCACGGAGCGTTCTCCCCCCTCTTCGCCATTTTTTTCAATCACCACACACTGAATTGACAAGGAGGATCGGTATGACCGCATCCATACAAAAACATGAACATTCATCCGCGCCTCAAGCGGTTTACCTGCATATACCTTTTTGCACGAATAAATGCTTTTACTGTGATTTCAACTCTTATGTGCTCAAGGATCAACCTGTTATGGAATATCTGTATGCACTGGAACGGGAGATGGAACATACAGTCAAGCTTCACCCGCCAGGAGAGATTAAAACCATTTTTGTCGGGGGCGGAACACCAACTACCCTAAACCCGAAAGAAATGGAATATTTCCTGAAGAGCGTCCGAACCTATTTCCCAAATTGGGCGGAAGATATTGAGTTTTCCATGGAAGCCAATCCAGGCACCACTGATTTTGAAAAACTCTCTGTGATGAAAGAAGGCGGCGTCAATCGACTCAGCTTTGGTGTACAGGCTTTTCAGAATGAGCTACTCACAGGCATAGGTCGTATTCACAGTACAGATGACGTATATCGCAGTTTGGAAAACGCCCGTAAGGTTGGCTTGGACAACCTGTCGATTGACCTGATGTTCGGTTTGCCGAACCAAACGGTGGAGATGCTGCATGAAAGCGTCAGTAGAGCGCTAGAGCTGGAGCTTCCTCATTACTCTATCTACAGCTTGAAGGTTGAAGAAAACACACTCTTCCATACGCTGTACCAGAAAAATCAGCTGCCACTTCCACATGAGGATGACGAACTGGAAATGTATTTACTCCTCATGCGTCGCATGAAAGAAGCGGGGTATGAGCAGTATGAGATTAGTAATTTCGCAAAACCAGGCTTGGGGAGCAAGCACAACATGACCTATTGGCGAAATGAGGACTATTACGGTCTCGGCGCTGGGGCACATGGATATGTTGGCAGAGAGCGTCATATGAACATTAAAGGCATTAACCCTTATGTGGAGGCTAGTCGTAATGGTTTACCACGTCTGGATAGCTTTGAGGTGCCGGCGGCGGAAGCCATGGAGGATTTTCTTATGGTCGGTTTGAGAATGCTAGAGGGCGTATCCAAGTCCCGCTTTGAAGCTCAATTCGGTCAGGCATTGGAGGATACGTTTACTGCTCCTCTCGGGAAAATGCTCAATGCGGGGTTAATCGAATCAATTGAGGACGGTTATCGTTTGAGTGAACGCGGCATTTTATTCGGAAATGATGTATTTGCAGAGTTCATCGGTTCAATCACGGTAAATTCATAAGTCGTAAGTCGTAGGCTTCAATACAGTACGTTTCAACTTCGTAAGCTGGGACAATCATTTTATAACAACATTCTGTCAAAGCAGGGTAAATGGAGTATTGCGATTCTATGCGTGATGTTGTATATTTATTCATTATATGCGGCAAGCGGCAGGAGGAGAGCAAGATGGCTTCAGTGTGTAAAGATGTATTGTGCAGAAGTGCGGTTCCTGAGGATGTGGAGCCTTTATATCAAATGATTAGCGGCTATGCAGAGCGGGGGATTATGCTGCCACGTTCGAGGGAAGTGCTTACGCGCCAACTGGAGCTATTTATTGTTGCAGAGGTGGACGGCGAAGTTGTTGGTTGTGGTTCTTTATGCAAATT
The DNA here is from genome assembly GCF_900116035.1 of Paenibacillus sp. cl130. Lineage (NCBI taxonomy): Bacteria > Bacillati > Bacillota > Bacilli > Caryophanales > Paenibacillaceae > Paenibacillus > Paenibacillus sp. cl130. The sequence goes on along the minus strand of NZ_FOYG01000002.1, from coordinate 687,067 downwards.
GGGCGCTGATCTGGTAGAGATTCGCTCCCTTGGCATCTCTGAGGGACATAAAGGTATGGGTATTGGCTCCAAGCTCGTGGAGGGCCTTATTATAGAAGCACGGCGGCAACGTATTCCTAAAATTATGGCATTGACCTACGAGGTCTCCTTTTTTATAAAAAACGGTTTTGATGTAGTAAGTAAAGAGATTTTCCCTGAAAAGGTATGGACCGACTGCATTCACTGTAGTAAACAAAACAATTGTGATGAAATCGCAGTGTTGAAAGTACTGAACTGACCTGTCAATAATGAGGTCAGTTCTTTTTTCATCAGGCCATAATCGTGCGTTTGTTATACAGCCTACATTGTTTAATCCTGGTTCATTTCTCATATGCTTTGAGCAACCACCAAATGAATTGATGATGAGGCTCCAGTTCGGAAGGTATTCCATTCAGGCTTCTTATGGGATGGTCCTTATGATAATCAGTATCATTATAAAAGTATGAAGTGCCGTCTAATGGAACTCGGTGTTTATATTTATACAAGGCGACAACATATCTTTCAGACGCTCCGCTTCTGCTTGGACTATATGTATATCCTTCCCAATCGGCTAGTGTTAAATCATCGTAATGTTGTATTGCCGATATACTGTATTTTATTTGCTTGGGAATACTTGGACTGAATTCTTGAGGGTAAAACAAAATGGTATTCCATATGCTTAAAAGTATTGTAGGAACCAAGATTAAGGCACAACACAGGGGGCTTAATTTACGAATTAAATGGATGGCTGAATTAATAAGGGCTGCATTCAGGGTGAAAACCAATGGCAAAGCCACTATTCTTCCTAGTCCTGTATACGGAAACAACTTGATTAAAATGTGAAACATACAAATTGTAGGTAAAAGTGCGGTCGATGCGTATAAAAGGTTGCGGCGATTAGTTCTCAAATATAATTCCTCCTCAAGGACAAAGAAGATGTAACGGTATGAAGACATAGTCTCGAACGAATTTTCTGTTTTATGAATCTCTATACATAAATACGGTATTAATACGATGAATAATGAGATTTTTCGCAAAAAAGTGTAAACGGTTTGCATTTGCTGCAGTAAACTAAACTGTTGTAATAAATCTTGTTTATTGAAAATACTGATCTGACTTGACAATGATCAGGTCGGTTTGGTATTTTTGTATTATCGGTTAGCACTCATCGCGAACGAGTGCTAATGATTCCATTTAACAATCATGCTATTATGGATAAACAACAAGGGGGGATTCGCTTGTTAACCGAACGTCAGAGGCTCATTCTGAATGCGATTATTGATGACTACATTCGTTCGGCTGAGCCAGTGGGTTCCCGCAGCATATCCAAAAGGCAGGATGTCGGATTCAGCCCGGCCACGATCCGTAATGAAATGTCGGATTTGGAGGAACAGGGCTATCTGGAGCAACCCCATACTTCTGCGGGACGCATCCCGTCTCATAAAGGCTATCGTTATTATGTGGACCATTTGGTGCCACTGAATACACTGAAGCCTATGGAAATGCGGGAACTGAAAGCCTTTTACGCCGAAAAGCTGAATGTAATGGAGCAAGTGATCCAGCATGCGTCAGGCATTTTGTCCCATATGACCAATTATACTTCCATCCTGCTTGGGCCGGAGGTTTTTCATACTTCATTGCGTCATTTTCAGCTGCTGCCGCTCAACGAAACGACGGCTGTAGCGATTATCGTGACCAATACCGGTCAGGTGGAGAATAAAACGGTAGATATTCCACCGGGAATTTCGATTTCCGAGATGGAGAAGGTTGTGAATTTACTGAACAGCAAGCTGGTCGGTGTGCCGATTTATCAGCTTAAATCACGCCTTTACACCGCACTTGGTCAGGAGATGGAGAAGCATGTGTCTCATTTTGAGGACGCTATGAAGGTGCTGGATAAAGCACTGGATAATGAATCGGATCAGCGCTTGTATTTGAGCGGTGCGACGAACATGCTCAATCAACCTGAATTTAAAGATGTAGAAAAGGTTAAACATATTCTCGATCTGCTGGAGGAAACACCAACGCTGCTTAAACTAATGACACCTGTTGCCGGGGCACCTGAAATTCAAGTCCGCATCGGCACTGAAAATGATCATGAGGCGTTTGCCAATTGCAGCCTGATTACTGCTACGTATGCAGTAGATGGAGAAGCGTTGGGCACTATAGGCATACTGGGTCCGACACGGATGGAATATGCGAGAGTTATTAATATTTTGGGTATCCTGTCTAAGGATTTGACCGCAATGCTAACGCAACGGTTTAAATAGAACAAGACCGCATAGGTTGCGGTACTACATGTTCCGCGCCGGGATACGGTTTGTATCCTGCGCGGGTGCATTGTTGCGTGTTTTTGTAAAGGTAGTTATGACTTGAAGGAGGTGAAACATTTTGAAGGAAGAACAAGCGTTCCAAGAAGAAAAACAACAAAATGTAAGCACAGAGGAAGCCGCCGAAACGAGCCAGCAGGAAGAGCCGGTTAATGAAGCGGCAGCACTGGAAGACCAAGAAAGCGAAACAGAGCTGACTAAGCTTCGCGCACAGGCGGAAGAGCATCAACAGCGGTTTTTACGCGCTCAGGCGGATTTTGATAATTTTCGCCGTCGTACGCTGAAAGAAAAAGAAGACCTTGCCAAATATGCATCTATGAAGCTGGTTACCGAGTTGGTGCCTGTTTTGGATAACTTCGAGCGTGCGCTGGCAACAGCACCGCAAGGAGCGGAGTCTGAGTCATTCAGCAAAGGCGTGGAAATGATTTTCCGCCAGTTTGAGAGTGTGCTTCAGGCAGAGGGTGTAACGGCCATGAATTCGGTGGGACAACCGTTTAATCCGGATTTCCATCAGGCTATTATGCAGGTGGAGAGCGAAGAGCATGAGGAAGGCATCGTCGTTGAAGAGGTACAAAAAGGATACATGCTGAAGGACAAGGTGCTTCGTCCAGCGATGGTAAAAGTGAGCATGTAGCTTTTTCAATATACATTAGAAATACATCATTTTGATTCAACCATTCTGGCCTGCGGGCCTCGTATATACAGAAGGAGGAATTGTCCGATGAGCAAAGTAATCGGTATTGACTTAGGTACAACCAACTCTTGTGTGGCTGTTATGGAGGGCGGCGAAGCGGTCGTTATTCCAAATCCGGAAGGCGCACGCACAACCCCTTCCGTTGTTGGTTTCAAAAAAGATGGAGAACGTACTGTAGGGGAAACGGCAAAACGCCAAGCAATTACGAACCCGGATCGTACAATCATGTCCATCAAACGTCACATGGGTACAAACCATAAAGAAAGCATTGACGGCAAGGAATATTCCGCACAGGAAATTTCCGCTATGATTTTGCAAAAGCTGAAATCCGATGCTGAAGCTTACCTGGGACAAACGGTTACTCAAGCTGTTATTACTGTTCCAGCTTACTTCAATGACGGTCAACGTCAAGCAACCAAGGATGCAGGTAAAATTGCTGGTCTGGAAGTTCTGCGGATTGTCAACGAGCCAACAGCAGCTGCATTGGCATACGGTATGGAAAAATCCGAAGACCAAACGATCCTCGTGTATGACTTGGGTGGCGGTACATTTGACGTATCCATTCTGGAACTGGGCGACGGTTTCTTCGAAGTTAAAGCAACAAGCGGCGATAACAAGCTGGGTGGCGATGACTTTGACCAAGTGATTATTGATTACCTCGTAAATGAGTTCAAAAAAGATCAAGGCATCGACCTGAGCAAAGATAAAGCTGCTGTACAACGTCTGAAAGATGCAGCGGAAAAAGCGAAAAAAGAACTGTCCGGCGTACTGACAACGACGATTTCTTTGCCGTTTATCACAGTAGCTGATGGCGTTCCACAGCATTTGGAGTTGAACCTGACTCGTGCGAAATTTGAAGAATTGTCTGAAGGTCTGGTAGAACGTACATTGGGACCTACTCGTCAAGCAATGAAAGATGCAGGCATGAGTGCCAGCGACATCGACAAAATCGTTCTGGTCGGCGGTTCCACACGTATTCCGGCTGTACAAGAAGCAATCAAAAAGCTGACAGGTAAAGAGCCACACAAAGGCGTAAACCCTGATGAAGTGGTAGCTTTGGGCGCGGCAGTTCAAGCGGGTGTACTGACTGGTGATGTGAAAGACGTCGTTCTCCTTGACGTAACTCCACTGTCCCTCGGTATTGAAACCGCAGGTGGCGTGTTTACTAAAATGATTGATCGTAACACGACGATCCCTACGAGCAAATCGCAGGTATTCTCGACATATGCCGACAATCAGCCTAGCGTAGAAATTCACGTGTTGCAAGGTGAACGTGAAATGGCAGCAGGCAACAAAACACTGGGTCGTTTCCAATTGGGAGATATCCCTCCAGCACCACGTGGTGTACCACAAATCGAAGTTACCTTTGATCTGGATGCGAACGGTATCGTGAACGTATCCGCTACAGATAAAGGCACAGGCAAAAGCCAAAAAATTACGATCACATCTTCCAGCGGCTTGAGCGACGAGGAAGTAGAACGTATGATGAAGGATGCCGAGTTGCATGCGGAAGAAGATAAAAAACGCAAAGATTTGGTAGAAGCGAAAAATGCTGCGGATCAACTGATCTACTCTGTAGACAAAACGATTAAAGATCTGGGCGAAAAAGCGGATGCAGGCGAAGTCGAAAAAGCAAATGCAGCTAAAGAAAATCTGCAAAAAACGCTGGAAACCGACAACCTGGAAGACATCAAAAAAGCTACTGAAGAACTGACTGAAATCGTTCAGCAATTGTCTGTGAAGCTATATGAGCAAGCTGCTCAAGAAGCACAGGCTCAACAAGCTCAAGATGGCGCAGCAGACAGCAAAGGCCGCGACAATGTGGTTGACGCGGACTATGAAGTTGTTGACGAAGACCAGAAGAAAGACTAAGCTACGGATCGGGTAGTGGTAGCTTTACGGTACACCGATGCGTTATGATATACTGAATAGTAATTGCAGCGTAGCTGCCTTGATAAATAACAATTAGCCGAAGGGTAACAGTTATTTCCAAGATAAATAAGCATATTACGGGTTGTACTGCCTTGAAATGATGGGAAGGTCAAAGCCGGGTCATCCCGTGCCTTTGGCTTTCCTTTTATATGTAGTGCAGACACGTTGTAGGCATGGGGGTGGAACATTGGCTGATAAGCGTGATTATTATGAGGTGCTGGGCGTCGCGAAGGGCGCTTCGGATGAAGAAGTCAAAAAGGCTTACCGTAAGCTTGCGCGTCAGTATCATCCGGACGTGAACAAGGCTGCGGACGCGGAAACTAAATTTAAAGAAGTGAAAGAAGCTTACGATGTTCTCAGCGATGGTCAGAAGCGGGCAAGATACGATCAGTATGGTCATGTAGACCCGAACCAGGGCATGGGAGGCGGCTTCGGTGGTGGCGCCGACTTCGGTGGCGGGTTTGGCGATATTTTTGATATGTTCTTTGGTGGCGGCGGCAATGGTCGACGTGATCCGAATGCACCGCAGCGTGGGAACGATCTTCAATATACGATGACGATTGAATTCAAGGAAGCGGTGTTCGGTAAAGAAACCGACATTCATATTGAACGTACGGAAACATGTGATACGTGTCACGGTACGGGAGCCAAAGCGGGTACTCAACCACAAACCTGCTCCGTCTGCCACGGCAGCGGACAGGAAGAAGTGGTGCAGAATACACCGTTTGGTCGTATGGTTAATCGACGCGCCTGCTCCAATTGCGGCGGTTCCGGTAAAATCATTAAAGAAAAATGTACGACTTGTAGCGGTTCGGGTCGTGTACGCAAGCAACGTAAAATTCATATTCGTATTCCAGCGGGTGTGGATGACGGCGCGCAAATGCGTATTAACGGTGAAGGCGAAGGCGGTGTCAACGGAGGACCAGCAGGTGACTTGTACGTTGTGTTCCGTGTGAAATCGCACGACTTCTTTGAGCGTGAGGGAGACGATATCTACTGTGAAATTCCGCTGACGTTCTCACAGGCAGCATTGGGAGATGAAGTCGAGATCCCAACGTTGACCGAGAAAGTGAAGCTGAAAGTTCCAGCAGGTACGCAAACAGGTACTTACTTCCGTCTTAAAGGAAAAGGTGTGCCAAAACTGCGTGGCGTAGGTCAGGGTGACCAGCATATTAAGGTCGTTGTGGTAACGCCTAGTAAGCTGAGTGAGGAACAAAAGGATTTGCTGCGTCAATTCTCTTCGCTTAGCGGAGAGCAGACACATGAGAATGAGCAGTCTTTTTTTGACCGTGTGAAGCGCGCCTTCCGAGGCGACTAAGCCCAATTAGGAATCGCGGAGCTTCAACCATGAATCAAAGGAAACTATTCCGCAATTGCGGGATAGTTCCTTTTTTTATTTCACGTAAACACATACATAACCATTTTTGTATAGGCATGTTGAACTGTTGAGACTTAATATCAAGTAGAAAGGGGTGAGTTCCATCGGAAATGTACAGCTCAAGCTACGTCGGGGTAAACCACTATTAAAGCTCAGAGGCCTAATTACACTGCTAGTATGTCTAGTTATGGCACTTGTGCTTCTGCCTGTAACCCTGTTATTTGCTGAGAGAGTGGAACATGAAACTGAGAAGGGACTGGAAGAAAAGGCAATGTCCATCGCGCGTACACTCGCCCATACGCCGCTTATTGTCGAGCAATTGCAAGGGACGGGTTCGTCTCCTTCTATGCAGGAGTATGTGAAGAGGGTTTCAGCAGCAAATCACATCCAGTTTATCGTGGCTATGGATATGAAGGGAATTCGTAAAACGCACCCGGATGCTAGGATGATAGGCAAAGCTTTTGTCGGCGGAGACGAGTATACTGCACTTCATGGCCATGAGAGCGTGTCCGTTGCGAAGGGAACATTGGGCTTGTCCATGCGAGCCTTTTCCCCCGTGTTCAGTTTAACGGGGAAACAGGTAGGGGCGATTGTTGTGGGTATATCCATGCAAGATGTACAGATGGCTCAGGAAGGCAACAACCGTCTTATTGCTATCGCCATTGGCACTGGAATGTTGATTGGCACTGGAGGTGCGGTTGTGCTGGCTCGTAAAATCAAAAATATGCTAGTCGGTCTGGAGCCGCCGGAAATCGCACGCTTGCTGGAGGAACGCAGCGCCATGTTGCAATCCATCAAGGAAGGGGTTATTGCGGTAGATGAATTCGGTCGCGTCATGCTGATGAATGCAGAAGCGATACGTCTGCTTAGGCAAGCGGGGATTGAAGATTTCTCATTCTCCGGACAGGAGATTACCGTTTATTTATCCGCTTTTCGATTGCAAGAGGTCTTGGAAGCGAGTACTCCACAGATGGATGAGGAAATGGAGCTGGGTGGAATAACCTTGCTGACCACCAGTGTTCCGATACGGGTCAAAGGGGAAATTGTGGGAGCAATTGTAACCTTTCGGGATAAAACGGAGATGAACCAGCTTGCGGAACGTTTGACAGGAGTGTCCCTGTACACGGAAGCACTACGTGCGCAGGCTCATGAATTTATGAACAAGCTGCATGTCATTATGGGGATGGTACACTTGCGAATGTACGATAAACTGGAGCATTACATTATGGATGCCGTCGAGCATCATCAAGTGGAGATTGGCTCCATCACCCGGCAGATCAGGGACCCAGTTATGGCAGGGTTTGTGTTGGGGAAATTAAGCCGGGCCAGAGAAGTAGGGGTGAATTTTGAACTGACTCCAGGTAGTTACTTGCCCGAATCCAGTCAAACTCAAACGACGCATGAACTGATTACTATTCTTGGCAATCTGTTTGATAATGCGGTGGAGGCGATGGAATCTTTGGAGCACAAACGGATTACCCTTTCACTTTATTTTGAGGAAAGCCAGAAGAACGGCTATCTGACCTGTATCATGTGCGATAATGGTCCGGGTATACCGGAAGGGCTTGTGAAGGCTATATTTGAAAAAGGTTTTTCGACCAAGGGAGAGTCACGAGGGATGGGTCTTTATCTGGTGACGCAAAGCGTGAAAAGATTACAGGGAAGTATAAAGTTGATCCCAGCCGAGCAAGGGTGCTGTTTTCAGATTACGATTCCATACATTATAGCGGGGAATGATGAACATGATTAATGTCCTGATTGTAGAAGATGATCCGATGGTTGCGGAATTTAACCGCAAATATATGGAGCAGGTAGAAGGTTTTCGATGTGGGGGTTGGGCTTCTTCTGTGGAAGAGGCTAAGAAATATATAGCTGAACAAGCCATTGATTTGATATTGCTAGATGTGTATATGCAGGAAAGCAATGGCCTCGATTTACTGTCATTCATACGGGAGACAGGTGTAAATATAGATGTCATTGTCATCTCGGCTGCAAGTGACATGAACAGTGTCAAAAAAGCGATGAACTTCGGCGCGGTGGATTACTTGATTAAGCCGTTCCACTTTAACCGTTTTTTGGAGGCCCTCACGGGGTACCGAGAGCACATTAGCATCGTGCGTGAGCGCAGCCTACTTTCGCAGGAAGAACTGGACCGACTGATTTATCATAAAAGCTTGACTAAAGAATTGGCACGTTTGCCCAAAGGCATAACTAAATCCACGCTGGCTATGATATGGAATTGTATCCAGCAGCATAATAAGGTGCTATTTTCCACCGAGGATATTGCGGAAAGTGCAGGAATATCCAGGGTGTCTATGCGCAAGTACCTGGCTTTTATGACAGAGATTGAGGCTCTTTCCATGGAAACCATATACGGTACCATAGGGCGTCCTGTTTACCAATACCGAATATTGCCACAGGCAGAAGGCATCATGAATAGTTTTATTTAAATCTTCTTTCTGATTACTTTAATTACAAAAGTGAATGATTAGTTTTAAAACCAAATAAAGCGTTTTCCAAGGTGTAGAATGGAAACATGATCATCATTCTTCACTTTATGGAGGGAGATTTATGGAAAATGCTACGAATCAGCCTGTCATTCAAAAGGGGCAAAGATGGAGTAAAAATTTTGTAGATGGCATCAGAATGCTGGGTAGGGTAAAGGTGGGGGTTATTCCTCTTCCACTCTATGCCGTGATCGCGCTAATTGTTTATGCAGCTGCAATTACTGAAAGACTTCCGAACGATCTGTTGGGCGGGTTTGCCGTCATCATGATTTTAGGTATACTTCTCAGTGATTTAGGGGCCAAACTTCCGTTGCTTAAGCATATTGGCGGGCCGGCCATTTTATCTCTTATGGTTCCATCGTTAATGGTATTTTGGAATATGTTCAGTCCATCTGCGATGGGTGCTGTACACACGCTTATGAAAACCTCGAATTTTCTTTACTTCTACATCGCATGTCTAGTAACGGGAAGTATTCTTGGCATGGATCGGAAAATGCTGATGAACGGAATTGTCAAAATTTTTGCCCCCATTATTATAGGATCTATTGCAGCTGTTGCCGTGGGGATGGTGGTGGGGATGGCTTTTGGCTATAGCGCCTATCATACATTTTTTTTCATCATCATTCCGATTATCTCCGGTGGGATTGGGGAAGGCATTTTACCGTTGTCCATTTCGTATGGATTGGTGCTGGGCAAGGATTCCGCAGTATTCGTATCCCAGTTTATCCCGGCTGCAATTATCGGGAACATTGTTGCAATCATAGGTGCGGGTGTTCTGAAGAGATTAGCAGAGAAAAATCCGAAAACTTCAGGTAACGGGAGGTTATTAAAACTTGAGAAAGATGCAGACAAGTTAGCTCCGGCAAGTTTGGAGCAATCGATTTCTTTTCCATTGATGGGAGGAGGCCTGCTGTTAGCTTGCACTTTCTTTATTGTGGGTAAGTTGCTGGAGCCGTATCTCCATATTCCAGGCCCGATCCTCATGATTCTGGCGGCGGCATTAATTAAGTGTATTCAGATCATGCCGAACACATTGGAGCAGGGAGCTTTTCACTTGTACAAATGTATAACGGCAAGTCTGACGTGGCCCTTGATGGTGGGATTGGGTATTTTGTATGTACCTTTGGATAGTGTAGTTGGGATTTTAACGGTTCCTTATGCCATCACCTGCGCATCTGTTGTAGTTGCATTGATTGTTACCGGATACTTCACAGGAAAATGGATTCACATGTATCCCGTAGAAGCTGCTTTGGTGACTAGCTGTCGCGGTGGATTAGGGGGCACGGGAGATGTAGCCATTCTGTCTGCGTCCAATCGGATGGAACTGATGCCTTTTGCGCAAATTGCAACACGTATTGGAGGGGCAGGCACGGTCATTTTAGCAACTTTGTTACTCCAATTATGGAGCTGATGAGTTTTATACACAGGACTGAGATTCATATCCAAATAGAGACATGGAAGGACGGAGAAAAATATGAGCAGTTTAATAGATGAAATTAGAGAATTACACGCAGGTGGCAAAATGGAGACCTTACCAAAGAAGCCAATTGAAACGATGGAGGGGCTGTCCAAAGTTTATACGCCGGGTGTAGCTGAAATCTGTATGGAAATCGCCAATGACCCAGCCAAAGCGTATCAATTAACGATCAAAAAGAATACAGTAGCAGTCGTATCAGACGGAACTGCGGTACTTGGATTAGGAGATATCGGACCGGAGGCCGCTATGCCTGTGATGGAGGGTAAAGCAGTCTTGTTCAAACAATTTGCAGGTGTTGACGCCTTCCCAATCTGTCTCAACACGAAGGACGCTGATGAAATTGTTCAAATTGTCAAAATGATTGCTCCTGCCTTTGGCGGCATTAATTTGGAAGATATATCTTCGCCACGCTGTTTTGAAATCGAGAGACGGTTGAAGCAGGAACTGGACATTCCAGTATTTCATGATGATCAGCATGGTACGGCAGTCGTTGTATTAGCGGGTCTGGTCAATGCATTAAAGGTATGTGGCAAAAAAATGGAGGATGTCAAAGTTGTATTTGCAGGGATCGGTGCGGCGGGTATGGCCTGCTCCCGTATGCTGCTTAAGGCAGGTGTGCGCAATCTGATTGGCGTTGATCGACAGGGAGCTATTCATCGTGACGTGGAGTACAGTAACCCGCATTGGACAGAGTATGCGAACATGACTAATCCGCACAATTTAAGTGGAAGTTTATCCGATGTGATTGTGGGAGCTGATGTATTCATCGGTGTGTCAGGCCCGAATATACTGACTGTGGAGGATATACAGAGCATGGCAACTGATCCTATCGTGTTCGCCATGGCGAATCCGAAGCCGGAAATTGATCCGGCTGTAGCCGCACCTCATGTACGTGTGCTTGCTACTGGCCGCTCCGATTTTCCAAATCAAATTAACAATGTGCTATGCTTCCCGGGAATTTTCCGGGGTGCTCTAGATTGCCATGCTACGACGATTAATGAGGAAATGAAACTAGCTGCCGGACTTGCCATCGCTGATGCGATCTGTCCTGAGGAGCTAAGTGAAACTTATATCATACCGAATGTTTTTAATCCGAAGGTGGTTCAAAAGGTACGGGATGCTGTCATTCGTGCTGCATGGGAGACAGGAGTGGCCAAGTCAGGTGAAGCTCCGGCTGCTACTTTACACCCGTAAAAGTTATATTCTTCACAAACTATGGTTCACAGTCTTGGCCTGCTGTTCTCGATACCGCCTGATCCGTCTAGCCTTCGTAGGGAATATAAAATCGTGCCAATGAGCAGGATATAACAAAGCGTAACGCTCTATGCTCTTGAAGAGCAGTTGCGCTCAATACTACACAGGGAGATTTTGAGATGGGCGAAAAAAATATTTTGGCGTATTTCAAAAGTCCTGAGGAAGCACAGGGAGCCGCTAGAAAACTGGAAGCTCTCCGGGTAGCCGATGTGTCGATAGACCGATTTAGCCGGTATCCGCGGCAGTCTACTGGCAACGCCGGATTGCCTGTATTTTCAGGACAGATTAGCAGCTTGTCCTCACTGACACAGGGCGTGGACTTTACAGATGCAACTCCAGCAATACTGGCTGCAGCTGATCCGTCCGCCAGTGGCATGAGTGATGGAGGACAGGGCGGACCGACGGGCCGTGATATTTTGTTGACTGCTGTGGTGGATGAATCCATTCATCATCAGGCGATGTCCATCGTGGAACAAGCGGGTGGAATGCTGTGAAAAGTTTGGAAGGAGTAGTGACCGATGTCCAAAAACAAACGGTTTGATAAAGTGCTGACCAAAACGGAGAAAATCAAACGCATGCAATCTGCTAAAAATGAAGATGTAGAGTTCTCGGCAGATCAGGCAGATGCTGAGGATCTAGAAGCGATCCGGCGTAGCGAAGTAGCTGACCGTCGTCAGCAGCGTATCATAATCGACAATGAGTAGAATTTAATAAGACGGGTTATCTCCATTAATAAGGATGATTTGTGGGATAGCCCGTCTTATTTGTGTTCTTTCCTTTTTCTATTCATTATCCGCTGTATGCTGTTGCACTAAAAACAAGAGGACCGGCGACGAAAGCAGTAGTCGCAGGCGTTTGATTTTCAATAATCAGTTGGTAGTTTTGTACGCCCAGAGGCGCAACGTCTACCGTTTCGACATTAAGAATAATATTGTTATCGAAGACATTGGATTCCAGTCCGTAATAAATTTCCTTGCCGGCTCTCCAAATCCGTACAAGCACTCTAATGTTGCCGGCACCGACAAAGCGTAGTCCAATCGAGGCTTTTAACTCTACTCGGTTGTTGACAGCTCCAGAAATAGCAGGATCAATAAATACAGACGTCGTAGCAATTCCAAGTCCGGCTGGAGAAATCGGAACAGGAAGATTTATACCATTAGTGATAGGTGTAATAACACTGGCATTATAATCTAACACCGTCTTTGCCATACTAAATCACTCCTTTTCTAGTATATTGTATTGTATGTACTAGAGTTAAGGGTGCTTGGACTAAAAGAGTGGACAATATATACAAGCTCTACAAAAAATATTTTGAACTTCGATAATATTAGCTTTTTTGAACTCCTGTGCATGTATATAGTACAATGTAATGTATGCATGTGAAATGAGGAGGAAATGAAAACCATGTTGTGGAATGAAATTACAATACATACAACCGAAGAAGCCATCGAAATGATTTCGAATTTTCTGCACGAAGCAGGTGCAGGAGGGGTTTCCATTGAAGAATCCGGTTCGCTCAACAAGCCGCGGGATACGTCCTATGGACAGTGGTATGATCGGCCTTTGAACGACATACCTGAAGGACAAGCGATCATCAAAGGCTATTTTGCCGAAGAAGTGGATATGGATCGTATTCGTTCGCAGATTGAGCCGCGCGTCGAAGAATTGAGAACTTTCGATATTGATCCTGGTGAGGTTCAGTATGAGCTGAAAACAGTTGATGAGGATGACTGGGCAAATGCTTGGAAGCAATATTTCAAGCCTTTGCGTGTGTCGGACCGTCTGACGATTAAACCCACTTGGGAAGACTATGAGCCTGCGAGTGAAGAGGAAAAAATCATTGAGCTGGACCCTGGTATGGCCTTTGGGACCGGAACGCATCCTACGACATCCCTTTGTCTGAGAACGCTGGAGTCTGTGATTAAGGGTGGAGAAGAAGTTATTGATGTCGGCACGGGTTCCGGTATTTTGGCCATTGGAGCTGTAAAGCTGGGAGCGAAGCATGTACTTGCCTTGGATTTGGACCCGGTGGCAGTATCCAGTGCGCGGGAAAATACGCGTTTGAACGGACTGGAGGAACGCATCACCATTAAAGAAAGTGATTTGCTATCTGTGCTTAATGCAAGCGATCCAACGCTGGGTATCCAGTTACCGGTCAAGCTAGTGGTAGCTAATATATTGGCAGAGATTATTCTGCTGTTCATTGATGATGTATATAAAGCCCTGGAACCAGGTGGTATTTATATTGCTTCAGGGATTTGGAAGAACAAAGAAGAGGTTGTCGAAACTGCTTTGAAAGCAGCTGGCTTTGAGATTGCCGAAATAAGCCGGGATGAAGATTGGCTGGCGTTTGTGGCGAGAAAGAGGTAAGTATGGATTTTCTACAAAATATTTTTCGTGTAAATTTAAATGTTCTTCCCTTTTATTTACTGGCTGTGATCATATCGTTCACGGTTCATGAGTTTGCACATGCGTATTATGCCAATAAATTTGGTGACCCTACGGCCAAGCTACTTGGGCGCGTGACTTTAAATCCGGCAGTGCATATTGACCTGCTGGGTACGCTGCTGCTGTTGATCGGAGGCTTTGGCTGGGCCAAGCCAGTTCCGGTTAATCGTGACAATTTTAGCCGTCCGCGCCTCATGGGCATTATCGTATCGGCTGCGGGTCCGCTGAGCAATCTGCTGCTTGCATTTGTTACTACTTTGATCTATGCCGTGCTCCTTCATTTTCAAGTATTGCCGGGGATGGAGAACCAACGGGTAGCTCAAGCAATCTATTTGTTTATCAATGCTCTGATCAATTTAAATCTATTTTTGTTTATCTTTAATTTGATCCCACTGCCTCCACTGGATGGATACCGGATTGTGGAAGATGTGGCCCCCACTCCTGTACGCCGTAAGCTTCAGCAATTTGAACAGTGGTCGATCTTTATTTTTCTGCTTATCCTGGTCATTCCGCAGGTTCGAGCTGTAACAATTGAACCTCTTTACACGCTGGCCCAGATGATTTATATACAGTTTTTGCAGTTCTCTTTTTATATCACTGGATTGTTTGGAGCCTAAGGGCTCCTTTTTTTACGAGAATAGGTAGGTATAACCTGAATAGAAGAGGGAACAGACTGGTCATACAGGCGCAAAAGATGATATGATGTTGCTTGGTGATTTATTCGGATTTTGTACGGAACGTTAGTGGATAACAGTTATTTTTAGAATGAGGATTTTGCAAAATCCAGGAATAGGTGTGAGAGAGAATGCAGCGTTATTTTATTCCGGCAGAGCAATTTCTAGAAGATCACGTGATTGTCGCGGGTGAGGACGCGCGGCATATCGCTAAAGTCATGCGGGGCCGTAGTGGTGACAAAATTATAGTTAGTGACGGGATATCTAGGGAAGCGCTGGCTGCATTGGATACGATTGAGCAGGATCATGTTACGGCGACGATTATTGAGCCGCTGAAGATGACCTCTGAACCGCATGTGCAGGTCACTATCGCTCAGAGTCTTCCTAAAGGAGACAAGATGGAGACGGTGATGCAAAAATGTACAGAAATCGGAGCAACCGGGTTTGTACCGTTTTTGTCCGAGCGTACGGTCGTGCAGTATGATGCCAAAAAAGAAGGCAAGCGACTGGAGCGTTGGCGCAAGATTGTGAAGGAAGCGGCTGAACAAAGCCACCGTAACCGGATTCCAGAAATTAGCGCGCCCATGACGTGGAAAGAACTTCTGGCTTCTTTTGCTGGGTATGATTTGATATGTTATTGTTATGAAAAAGAGCAGGGTAAACAGCTACGGGATGTAATCCAGCCTTTGGCAGGACAATGGGCGTCGACGGACATGCCGCGTGTTCTGCTGGTGGTAGGCCCGGAAGGCGGCTTTACTGAAGCGGAAAGCCTGGAGGCCGAGCAGGCCGGGGCACAGTCTACAGGACTGGGAAGACGTATTTTGCGTGCGGAGACCGCAGGAATGGCTGCATTGGCATGCATTTTATATGAGACAGGAGAAATGGGAGGGGTTTAATATGCCGTCAGTGGCATTTTACACATTGGGCTGTAAGGTAAACTTTTATGATACAGAAGCGATCTGGCAGCTGTTTAAAAATGAAGGTTATGAACAGGTGGACTTTGATGAGCAGACTGCTGATGTCTATCTTATCAATACATGTACCGTTACGAATACCGGTGATAAAAAGAGTCGTCAGATCATTCGCCGCGCGATTCGCCGGAATCCAGATGCCATTGTGGCAGTGACGGGCTGTTACGCCCAAACTTCTCCTGCCGAAATTATGGATATTCCTGGCGTAGATCTCGTTATCGGGACTCAGGATCGGGACAAAATCATTCCGTTCGTGCAGGAAATTCAAGAAACGCGTCAACCGGTGAACGCCGTGCGCAATATTATGAAAACGCGTGTATTTGAGGAAATGGATGTGCCTGATTTTGCTAATCATACTCGGGCCTTTTTGAAAATTCAGGATGGGTGCAATAACTTCTGTACCTTCTGCATCATTCCGTGGTCGCGGGGTCTATCCCGTAGTCGTGATGCTGCGAGTATTATTGCACAGGCGCGTCAACTGGTACACGCAGGCTACAAGGAAATTGTACTCACAGGTATCCACACTGGCGGTTATGGTGACGACATGGATAATTATGACCTATCTGATCTGTTGTGGGATCTGGAGAAGGTGGAAGGGCTGGAGCGTATCCGTATCAGTTCGATTGAAGCCAGCCAGATTGATGAAAAAATGCTTGATGTACTGAACCGTTCCACCAAGCTGGTTCGTCATTTTCACATACCGCTTCAGGCGGGGGACGACACCGTGTTGAAACGGATGCGTCGCAAGTACACGACAGAAGAGTTTTATAACAAAATGCTTATGATTCGCAAGGCAATGCCAGATGTAGCGATTACTACGGATGTGATTGTCGGCTTCCCTGGGGAGACGGATGAAATGTTCCGCAATGGCTATGAGCTGATGAAAAAAATCGATTTTTCAGAAATGCACGTGTTCCCGTACTCCAAGCGCAGTGGAACTCCTGCGGCGCGTATGGAGGATCAGGTGGACGAAGACGTGAAAAATGCACGAGTGCATGAGCTGATACAACTGTCAGAGCAAATGCAATTGGCGTATGCTGAGAAGTTTGTAGGTCAGGTACTGGAGGTCATTCCGGAAGTTGCACCGAAAGGGACCGAAGATAGCGGCATACTCCATGGATATAGTGACAATTATATTCAACTGGCGTTTGAAGGTACTGAGGATCTGGTTGGCAAGGTATGCCGCGTGAAGCTGACGAAGGCGGGCATTAATGAAAGTGAAGGCCAATTGGTTCGCGTACTAGAGAATGGGCTGCAAACAGCTCTGTAAGAACAAAAAAAGCCTGAACAGGCAATAGAGATGGCAAACAAGGATTTCGCCTTTCCTTACAGAGAGGACGGAATCCTTGTTGCGCAAGGAAGGGAGATTACAGGATGGCAGCAAAAAAGGAAATTTCCGCAGGCGGCGTTGTGTTTCGCAAACAGGGGGAGCAACTTGAAATTCAGCTCATTACTGACCGATATGGCAAGGTATCCTTGGCTAAAGGGAAAATGGAGTTGGGAGAAACAATCGAACAGACGGCTTTACGTGAAATTCGCGAGGAAACAGGGTTGAACGGGCGGATTATCCAGCATGTAGATATGATTGCTTATACGTATCATCATCCAGAATTTGGGGAAGTAGATAAAGAAGTACACTATTATCTCGTAGAGGCACTGGATGGGGATTTACAGGCACAGATCGAAGAAATTAAAGGAGTTGCGTGGCATACGCCTGAGGAAGCATGGCGTCTCCAGCGCCAGGGTGGATATGACAATAATGATGTCATTTTAAGCAAGGCGCTGTCCATGCTAGGAATTAACGTTTGATTCTGTGGGGAGATATACGATCCTCTAAACGCGTCCACACAGGTAGATAGCAGAGAGGCAAAACCAGCAGAGAGCTAATAACGTTAAACAGAGTTTGGGCATGGGCTACTTTAGCTCCGGGCTCGGTAGATATCCAGGCAGCGGCCATCTCCAGACCAGGGATCAACGGCATAAAGAGCAAGGCTCCGCCTACGTTCAGCAGCACGTGGGACCAGGCCACAAATTTGCCGGACACGCTGCCGCCAACAGCGGCAATCAGGGCGGTTACGCAGGTGCCTACATTGGAGCCGATGACGATGGCGATCCCCACATCGGCTGGCAAGGCTCCCGCAGCGGCAAGGCTAATCGCCATGCCAATGACGGCTGCGCTACTGTGAACCAGCGCGGTCAGACAGGCTCCAGCAGCGAAGGCCCACCACATGTTGGCCGCAGCGTGATCAAGAAACCAGCGGAATAGTCCGGCCTGCTCAATCCAGGGGCCGACTGTTTGCATTACGCGGATACCTGCCAGAATCAGCGAAAATCCAGCAAAGACGAGGCTGATATATTGTACAGCCTGCGGACGGCTAAGCCCATTGGAGCCGGGTGAAGCTCCGGCGGACGCATACTGGCGATTGGGGACAGCTTCACCCCACAGGACGGCAGTGCTCCAGCATAGCAGTGAGCCGCAGAGCAGCGGAACAGCCAGCATGCCAAGCTGGAGCCCCATCAGCTCAGTGGTCAGGCAGGTGCCGATATTGGTGCCGAGAATGATGCCGAGCGTGCGGCCGTAGGTCAACAGCCCGGCGTTAACCAGTCCGATCGTCAACACCGTTACGGCGGTGCTGCTTTGCAGCAGGGCCGTAATGCCTGAGCTGAACAGCATGCCCCGCCAAGGGGAAACTGTGGCGCGGTTCAGCCAGCGGGTGAGGAAGGGGCCGGCTAAATGCCGGAGGGCTGCTTCCATCAGCTTCATCCCGCCCAAAAAAATAAACAGCCCGCCGCACAGTGGGAGTATAACATGTATAAACACGGGCATAGCCCCCTTTTCTAGGTAAAAATACTTATGTAACAGCCTATGATCTGTCGGGGACAGCCATGACAAGCATGGCTGAGCTCTTTTTTACGGAACGATATTAAGGACTTTGAGTAATCCAAGAATGGGAGTGAAGGATTTTGCCTTCAGTAATATTAGAACGCAGCCGTAAAAAAAGGCTGGAGCACGCACACCCTTGGGTGTTTAAAAACGAAATAGCCAAGATCGAAGGGGACCCAGAGGCAGGCGATTTGGTCAGTATCGTTAACCATCAGGGGCGTTATTTGGCGACAGGTTACTATAATCCAGCTTCACAAATTACAGTGCGTGTGATGTCCTACGAGCCGCTGGAAGCAATGGATCAAAACTTTTTTGCCCAACGCTTTCGCAAATGTCTGGAGCACCGCGAACGTTTTGTGACCGGGGGAAACGCTTATCGGTTGGTGTACGGCGAGGCTGATTTTTTGCCTGGACTGATTGTAGATCGATTTGGTGATGTGTTAGTCGTGCAGTTGTTAACGCTTGGCATGGATCGGCGCAGGGAAGAAATCAGGGATGCGCTCGTTGAAGTAGTGGGTCCTGTTGGTATATATGAGCGAAGTGATGTATCCATCCGTGAGCTGGAAGGATTGGAACAAACGAAGGGTCCTTTGTACGGTGATTGCCCGCGTCATGTGGTAGTGACGGAAAATGGCCTGCAAATCAAGGTTGATATCGTAGAGGGCCAGAAGACGGGTTATTTCTTTGACCAGCGTGAAAATCGTGCGGCCATAGCACCGTTGATGACAGGTTGGGGAGCACGTAGTGGAATTACGCTACAAGAAGTAGCTGCAGACTCAGGGGATGCGGGCACAACGGTCATGAAGCCAGTGAATAAAAGTGGTAAGGTTGTTGAATTCCCATTCTGGGATGGCGCAACCGTATTGGAATGTTTTTCGCACACGGGAAGCTTTACGCTCAATGCATGTAAACATGGTGCTAAAAAAGTAACTTGTCTTGATATTTCAGAGCATGCGATTGAAAGTGCGCGGGATAATGTCAAGCTGAACGGTTTTGAGGAACGCGTTGAGTTTGTCGTCGACGATGCTTTTCAATATTTGCGCAATCAAGTGAAAGGTGTAGAGGAACGCAATGCACGAGCCGGGGGCAAAGGAGATACATCCAAGCCGCTGACAGCAGGTGGCGGACGCACCTTTGACGTGGTCATTCTTGATCCGCCAGCCTTTGCCAAAACGAAGAACGCTGTCAAAGGAGCTACACGTGGATATAAAGATATCAACCTGCACGGGATGAAGCTGGTTAATGAGGGCGGCTATCTGGTGACTGCGAGCTGCTCGTTCCATATGCGGCCAGAGTTGTTTTTAGATACCATTAAGGAAGCGGCGGCAGATGCCGGCAAAATCCTTCGTCTGGTAGACTGGAGAGCGGCTGGTAAAGACCATCCTCAAATTTTGGGTGTGGAGGAAGGCCATTACTTGAAATTCGCCATCTTTGAGGTGCGCAGCCGGACACAGCTGTAGGTTTCATACAAGGTCAAAGTCAATCGCCTTTTTGGTGATTAAATAGGTAAAATAGACTCGTTTAGGTATAAATCAGTCCTGTAGAGAAGGCATGCACCAAGCCAATCTGCGGGACTGATTTGTTTTTTTAGAGGGAGGAAGAATTGCTACAACATGGCAAACGTACGTTCTTTTCTCCCTTGCCTGATATGCTATACTGTTTAATAGAATGTTGTTCGTTGGAAAGGAGGCCGCATCATGTCGGTTCGCTTGTTGATTGGCCGCTCTGGGAGTGGTAAAAGTACGTTAATCCGCAATGAAATGACGTCTATGTTACGCGAGGAGCCGCTAGGTAAGCCTATGCTGTTACTTGTACCGGAGCAATCGTCATTTGCTTCTGAGCATGCGTTACTTACAGAATCCGGAAACGGTATTCAGGGGTCGGTGCGCGCCCAAGTGATGGGATTTCATCGTCTTGCCTATTTAGTTATGCAGGAAACCGGGGGTTCAGCACTGGTGCCTGTAACGGAAGAAGGCAAGAAGATGCTTTTATATAAAATTATTCGTCGTCGCAAGGATGAACTGAGTTTGTTTAAGGATTCGGGAGACCAGCTCGGCTTTGTGGATCGGTTGAATACATTGTTTACGGAGCTAAAGCAGTATGGAAATGATACTCGGTCTGTACCGGAGCAACTGGAGCGAATGAACGCTGCTGGAGAGTCAACTCCGATTTTGCGCGGCAAGCTCAAAGATATCAGTCTAATCTATGAGGATTTTGAACGAGAGCTGACGCTTAAATATATTGACGGTGAAGATACGCTGCGCATGCTGGCAGAACAGATTGCTGAGTCTTCCCTTGTGCGTGGGGCAGATATTTGGATGGATGGCTACCGCAGGTTTACACCACATGAATACAAGGTGGTGGAGCAGCTTATGCTGCACGCTTCTTCGTTGACGGTGGCGCTGACTTGCAACCGCAGCTACGAGAGCGGACAGCTTCCGCATGAGCTGGATTTGTTTCATCCCTCAGCGGCTACGTATGTAAAGCTCAAAGGAATGGCAGACGAGCTGATGATAGAGACGCAGACACAATTACTGCGCCCTGATCCGCTGCCGAGATTTAAGGAGCGTCCGGCGTTGGCGTATTTGGAGGCTAACTTTGAACATCGTACAGGGTTACGGAATCAGGAACAATGGATGCGGCTGCAGCAGCTACGAGAGCAGTGGACAGAAGAACAGCCGGAAGGCATAAAACTGTACACTGCGGCTAATCGCCGTGCAGAGCTGGAAGGGGCTGTACGCGAAATGCGTCGTCTGGCCCGAGATGAGGGCGCTCGTTATCGGGAGATGGCCCTGTTTGTACGTCATATTGAAGATTATGAGCCATGGGTGGAACCGATATTCAAACAATATGAGGTTCCAGTATTTCTGGATCAGCGGAGAAGTGTTTTGCATCATCCCTTAGTGGAATTGATTCGGGCTTCGCTGGATATCGTGCAGCGTCGTTGGCGATATGAGGATGTATTCCGTGCGGTCAAAACAGACCTTCTCCTGCCGCTGGATGGTCGGGTAAGTCGTGAGGAGATGGACCGTTTGGAAAACTATGTACTAGCCTGCGGAATACAAGGCAGCCGTTGGACAGACGGTCGCCCGTGGCAGGCTGTGCCCAGCTTGTCACTGGAGCTGGAGGAGCAGGAACGGAGCCGTCAACGGGATGAAACGTTGGATTTGATGGAACTGTGCCGGGATGTGATCGTGACGCCTTTACGTGCGTTTGAGAAACGTGTCGGCAAGGCACGAACTGCACTTGAGAAGTGTGAAGCGGTATATCTGTTACTGGAGGATGCAGAAATCGGCCACAAGCTGGACGCCTTCATTCATCAGGCAGAGGAAGCAGGAAAACCTGAGCAGGCGAAGGAGCATCGTCAAGTATGGGATGCGGTGCTTGAACTACTGGATCAAATTGTCGAAATGATGGGTGATGAGAGGCTGGATACCTCTTTGTTTGCGGGTGTGCTGGAAACGGGATTGGCTGAGTTCCGTATGGGACTTGTTCCGCCAGCTCTGGATCAGGTTCTAGTCGGAAACACGGACCGTACACGTGTGTCCGGTATTCAACATGCCTTTGTACTAGGTATGAACGAAGGTGTGATGCCGGCTGTGTTCCATGAGGACGGTGTGCTGAATGAGCAGGAGCGTACGGAATTAAACGAACGAGGCGTAGAGCTGGCGCCGGATATGACAAGACGTCTGTTGGACGAACGTTTTCTCGCTTATACGGCCCTTACTTCAGCCGGTAAAAGCCTGTGGATGAGCTATGCAGTGACTGATGAAGAAGGGAAGTCGTTGCTGCCGTCTGAGTTAGTACGACATGTGCGGCACCTGTTTCCTAGTCTGGACGAGCGTCCACTGGCTGGATACCCTTTGCCTGGGGATGCTTGGACGACGCAATGGGAGTATGCTTCTCATCCGTCCGAGGCTTTACCGCAGCTCATTGCGCAATTACGGCATTGGCGGCGTGGCGGTGACATTTTATCCCCTTGGTGGGAGGTATATAACTGGTACGCAAGCCAGCAAGGGCGTGAGAAGGACAAGCTGCGTCAGCTGTTGACCTCACTTTTTTACGAGAACCATGCCGAAATGCAGAAGGAAACGAGCCGCCGTCTGTACGGCAGCAAGCTGCGTACCAGCGTATCTCGTATGGAACGTTTTGTGGCATGTCCATTTTCGCACTTTGCCTCTCACGGTCTTCGTTTGAAGGAACGTCAAATGTATCGCCTGAAGGCCCCGGATATCGGACAATTATTTCATGCAGCGCTTGGAGAGATGGCGATCAATTTGCGTAAACGCAATGTCAGCTGGGGCAGTCTCAGCACGGAGGAATGCCGCCAAGAGGCGGAAAGTACAGTGGAGCGTTTGGCTCCTCGTCTGCAAGGCGAGATTTTAATGAGCTCCAAGCGGTATGGCTACATTTTGCGTAAATTGAAAGACATCGTGAGCCGTGCCTCGTTGATTTTAGGTGAACATGCGCGAAGAGGTAGCTTTGAGCCGATTGGGCTGGAGTTAGACTTTGGGCCGGGTCAGCAGCTTCCTCCGTTAAGCTTCCGGTTAGATAACGGCGTTGTAATGGAAATTGTCGGACGGATTGACCGTGTAGATGTGGCAGAGGGAGAAAAGGGGTTACTTTTGCGTGTCATCGATTACAAATCTAGCCAAAAGGATCTCAAGCTGCATGAAGTGTACTATGGCCTGTCCTTGCAGATGCTCACCTACCTGGATGTGCTGCTGAATGCGGCGGAGGAATGGTTGGGCGAGACAGCTTATCCAGCGGGTACACTGTATTTTCACGTCCACAATCCGATGTTGCAGTCGCCTAACGGTCTTAGCGCAGAACAGGCCCGTCAGGAGCTTTTAAAACGTTTTAAGATGAAGGGATTATTGCTCGCGGATCGGGATGTAGTTGGGCAAATGGATACAGCATTGGACAAGGGATATTCCTCTATTTTACCTGTTGCGGTGAAAGCAGACGGCAGTTTTTATAGCAGTGCTTCGGTTGCTTCGCCGGAACAGTGGGACAGCCTGCTAGCTTCGGTACGTCATAATATCCGGACGATTGGCACACGGATGACAGAGGGCGATGTGGCCATTGAACCTTATCGTATCCAGCAAGAGACGGCTTGTACCTTCTGTTCTTTTAAGCCTGTTTGTCAATTTGACGACAGTCTGGACGGTAGTGGCTACAATCAATGGGGTAAACCCGGTAAGGATCAGATCTGGAATCTGCTGGGTCATACACAGGAAGGGAAAGGAGGAATGGACCAATGATAGGCACGTCAAACACTAAAGGCATGCCGAAGCCGGAAGGCAGTATGTGGAGTGATGACCAGTGGCGTGCAATTTCGGAATCTGGTAATAACATGCTGGTCGCGGCAGCGGCAGGGTCTGGTAAAACAGCGGTGCTCGTAGAGCGTATTATTCGTAAAATCGTCGATCCCCAGCTCGGCTTCAGTGTGGATCGGTTACTGGTAGCGACCTTTACGAAGGCTGCCGCCGCCGAAATGCGTCAACGGATACGCGAAGCGTTGGAACGTGTACTGGAGCAGGAACCGGAAAGTGAGCATGTACGCCGCCAGCTATCGTTGCTGAATCGGGCCTCGATTACGACGCTTCACTCATTTTGTATGGAGGTCATCCGCAGGCATTATCAGGCCATTCCCCTTGATCCCGGTTTTCGGATTATGAATGAGCATGAGACAGAATTGCTGCGTCAGGAGCTTCTAGAAGAACTGTTTGAGGAGAAATATGAGGCTCATGATGAAGGCAGTACATTCCGCAGACTGGTCGACTGGTTCAGTGGAGAACGCACCGATGATGCAATGTACGTGCTTGTTCAGCGGCTGTATGATTTTTCTCAAAGTCATCCTTGGCCAGAACATTGGCTGCGGGAGACAGCGGCAGCATTTCGTGTACAGGATGTAGCCGCTTTGGGAGAGACTCCCTGGGTTCGCAGTATTTTGGCGGATGCTGCACTTTCATTGCGTGGAGCAGCGAGCTTGCTGGAACAGGCGCATGAAACAGCTATGCAGCCTGGCGGTCCTGCACCTTATGCCGTGACGCTGCAAGAGGATGCGGCGATGGTGAAGGGATTGTTACAGGAGCTGGAGACACAGCCGTGGGCATCTCTATATGATCATTTTCAGACAGCTTCCTTCGGTAAGCTCAAGCCCGTCAAAAAAGATCAGACCGAGCCTGCATTGCAGGAACGGGTTAAAACGCTGCGTGAAGCAGCCAAAAAAATGATTACAGATATGAAGGCTTCCCTGTTTGGCAGGAGAGCAGAAGCCTATTGGGAGGAGCTGCACGCCGCGGCTCCGCTGATGGACGAATTGATAGAAACCGTGATTGTATTCGGGGAACGATTTCAACATCACAAGCAGTCAAAAGGGCTGGTGGACTTCGGGGATTTGGAACATTACTGTCTGAAAATATTACGACATCCCGATTCTACTCCGTACAAGCTACTACCTTCCGACGCTGCGCTCGAATACAAGGCGCAATTCGACGAGGTGCTGCTGGATGAGTATCAGGATACGAATACCGTACAGGAAGATATCGTCAGGCTGGTATCACGGGAGGAACCGGGTAACCGTTTTATGGTGGGCGACGTGAAACAGAGTATTTATCGGTTTCGGCTGGCGGAGCCGGGTCTGTTTTTGAATAAGTATCAACGGTACGGCATGCAGGAGCAGGAAGATGGCTTATTAATTGATCTGGCGCGTAATTTCCGCAGTCGGGAGGAAGTTGTCGATGCGGTCAATTTGGTGTTCCGCCAGATTATGAGTGTGGATGTGGCGGAAATTGAGTACGATGAACGAGCGTGGCTGGTACACGGCGCATCCTATCCCGACCAGTCGGATCAAGACGCCGCATCTGTATACGCACCTGAGCTGTTGTTAGTTGATAAGGGTGGACATGGTCTTTCCGAGGCTTCGGAGCTGTCCGAAACGGGGGACGAATCTGCTTTACAGGAAAGTGAGCTGGCTGAGCTTGTGGAGTTAGAAACGGCACAGTTAGAGGCTCGTGCGATCGCGCAACGGATTAAAGAACTGACCGGAGACACTGGACAACCACTGTTGATTTACGACAGAGGATTAAAAGCGATGCGTCCGGCAGTCTACGGTGATATCGTCATTTTGCTTCGTTCCGCAAGCGTGTGGGCCCCCCTAATTGTGGAGGAACTGCGGCTTGAGGGCATTCCGGCCTCCGGGGAGCAGACGACAGGCTTTTTTAAAGCAACGGAAGTTGAGGTAATGTTGTCTCTACTGCATATTATTGATAATCCGCAGCAGGACATCCCGCTTGCATCCGTGCTTCGTTCGCCGATTGTCGGCTTGACCGAAGATGAACTGGCACAAATTCGGTTGGAGAAGCCGGATGGATTGTTTTATGGCGCATTACTGGCGGCGGCTGAGGCTGACCTACTGGAAGAAAGCGAAGAAGGGATTTCAGCTGACATCATGGAGTTGGATATTTTCCCAGAGGACTCTTTATCTTCATCTGACTTTGGTAATAGAAATGACGGGAATACGTTGTCTGCCCGACTACGTTCATTTTTGCGTAATTTGGAAGCCTGGCGGCATGAAGCCAGACAAGGCAGCTTAAGTGCATTGATTTGGAATGTGCTGGAGGAAACAGGATATCTGGATTGGGTCGGTGGACTGCCTGGCGGCTCACAGCGCCAAAGCAATTTGCGGGCGCTATATGACCGAGCGAGACAGTATGAGACTTCTACGTCCAACCGAGGATTGTTCCGATTTCTGACCTTCATTTCCCGTCTACGGGAGCGAGGCGGTGATTTAGGATCAATTAGCGGAGGGACTGAACCCGATCAGGCTGTCCGCATTATGACCATTCATAAAAGTAAAGGACTTGAATTCCCTATCGTGTTTATTGCCGGGACAGCAAAAATGTTCAATCAACAGGATCTCAATGCGCCGTTTCTTATGCACAAGGAGTTGGGGTTTGGTCCTAAATATGTGGAGGAACAAAATCGTGTCAGCTACCCTACGCTGCCTAATTTAGCGATCCGCCGACGCTCACAGCTGGAGCTATTGGCTGAGGAAATGCGGGTGTTATACGTGGCGCTTACACGTCCGCGCGAAAAGCTGATTATGACCGGAACCGTGAAGGATCTCGCTTCGCGCGCAGCGGGTTGGGCACGTGCCAAAGAACATACGGAAATTGTCTTACCAGACTATATGCTGGCGGCAGGCCGCAGCTATCTGGACTGGGTAGGTCCCGCTTTGATTCGGCATCCTTCTGCTACTTTGTTGAGGGAAGCCGCAGGTGATCAGGATGGGTACTATCACAGGCTGGAACATATGCCGGGAACAGACTGGTTATTTAAAATCGTGGCCTCGGAAACACTTTCCGGCTCTCGTGTGAACTCAGATCATGAGGAAGAGGTGTCGGGAGAAGAGCGCCAAAAGAAGACAGAAGCACTGAGAAATGCGGAGCTAATCGACTTGAACGAAGAGAGTGAAACGGATATTGAAGCTGCTCTTTCCTGGATTTATCCGTATGAACGGGCTGGCAAGACGGCAGCCAATACATCGGTTACTGAGATGAAAAGATGGCTGGAAATGCAGGAGATGGGTTCGGACGATTGGCTGAATCTATCTACCTCCCTACTAGCAGAGTTACCGGAGGATCGGGAGGATTCTCACACTGGGGGAAGTCAATTACACTTGCGCAGACCTAAGTTTATGGGGAATCAGCGTCTGACTCCAACGGAACGAGGAACAGTCTATCATACGTTGATGCTGCATTTGCCACTAGATGGGGGGATGAGCGCCGAAGTTATTGAGGAAACCAAGGCTCGTTTGCTCAATCAGCGTATGTTACTGGATGTTCATGCAGAGGCGCTAGATACGGATAAAATATTACGCTTTTTCACTAGTGAGCTGGGTAGCAGAATGCTGGGAGCATCCCATGTTCAAAGAGAGCTTCCGTTTACTTATACCATGCGGGCAACCGATTACTGGAACCACAGCTTACCATCGATGTCACCAGGACAAGAAACAGATTCGGAAGGTAGACAGGACGGCGATAAGGTGCTGATGAACGGGATTATTGACTGTCTATTTGAAACTCCTGAAGGACTCGTACTGGTAGATTATAAAACAGATCGGATATCTGAATATCGTACACTGTCCCATTTAACAGACCAATATCGATTTCAATTGGAGCTGTATGCCCGTGTGATCGAAGAGATTACAGGCAAAAAGGTTGCTGAGAAGTGGCTGTATTTTTTAGAAGCTGGAGAGAGTGTACGGCTGTAGTTATATAGATAGGGAGAGGAGGAATAGCATGCGGATTTTGCATACAGGTGATTGGCATTTGGGCCGCACGTTGGAAGGACGCAGCCGTTTAAAGGAGCAGGAGGCGTTTTTGGAAGAATTGGCGAAAATGGCTGACGATCAGCAGGCCGATTTGATTATGATGGCTGGAGACGTATACGACTCAGTCAATCCATCGGCCGCAGCCGAGCAATTGTTTTATGAAACGTCTGCCCGTCTTACGGCTGGAGGAAGACCACTAGTCGTCATTGCGGGCAATCATGATCAGCCGGAAAGGGTATCCTCGGTCACACCGCTGGTGAGCGGGCGCGGAATTACATTGCTGGGACTGCCCCATGGGGAAGCGGTACGCGTTCATACACCGCGAACGGGTGAAATGGCATGCATTGCAGCCTTGCCATATCCCTCCGAGTCTCGTCTGAACGAGCTATTGTCTGAAGACGGAGATGAAACAGTATTGCGCGAGGCATACAGCCGCCGTGTGGGCTTGCTGATGTCACAGCTGGGTACAGCATTTCGGCCTGACACCGTTAATTTGTCGATGAGCCATATTTATGTGCTCGGCGGGCTGGAATCGGACTCGGAACGTCCGATTCAGGTCGGGGGGGCGTATACCGTAGATCCGTCTGCTTTGAGCATTGGGGCACAGTATACGGCTCTAGGACATTTGCATCGTCCCCAATATGTGAAGGGAGACGGGCTGATGCGTTACAGTGGCTCGCCGCTGGCTTATAGCTTTTCCGAAGCCGGACAAGCCAAATCGGTTACGTTAATTGACGTGGTTGCTGGCAAGCCTGCTCAGGTCGAGGAACTGTATATTACCAGTGGACGCCCATTAGTGAGGTGGCGTGCACGGGGAGGTCTGGAGGAAGTATATCGCTGGCTGGACGAAGGACTGGATGCCGATGCCTTTATTGATCTGGAAATTACGCTGGATGAAGCGATGTCGATGGGAGATATTCAGCGGCTGCGCAAAAGCCGTGAAGGCATCATTCATATTCGCCCAATGTATCCAGAAATGGCTGCCGCACAGCTGGAGCACCAACGATCAGAACTGCCAGTGCATGAGTTGTTCCGGGCATTCTATCAGCGGCAGACAGGTGGAGCAAAGCCGGATGACGGATTAGTGCAGTTGTTTCTGGAACTGGTGGAACAGGATGATGCAAGAGAGCACGCTGAGGAGGATGACGCATGAAACCAATCCTTCTAAAACTGGCGGGGTTGCAAAGCTACCGGGAGTCACAGGAAATTCGCTTTGACGATTTGACCGAAACTGGACTGTTTGGAATTTTTGGCCCAACGGGTAGTGGAAAATCAACGCTGCTGGATGCCATTACGTTGGCTATGTACGGTAAAGTGGAGCGGGCAGTGAATGGTACACAAGGCATTATGAATCATGCTGAGGATACGTTGTCTGTTGCATTTACGTTTGAATTAATGTCAGCTCAAGGGCCTCGTCGTTACCGTGTAGAACGACGTTTCAAACGTGCTGGAGGCGTATCGGTTAATAATACGCTTAGCCGTTTTATTGCGTTAACAGAGGATGGCGAGGAAGTGCTTGCTGATAAGGTGCAGGATGTGACGCGCTGTGTAGAGGAGTATATCGGCCTGAAAATGGACGATTTTACACGAGCTGTTGTATTGCCGCAGGGAAAGTTTGCGGAATTCTTGTCCTTAAAAGGCAGTGAACGTAGACAGATGCTACAGCGTTTATTCCATCTGGAGAAGTACGGAGATCAACTTGCACAGAAGCTAAGCCGTCGTGTGAAAGATAACGATAGCGCACTGAAAGCGTTAGAGGCGGAGCAGCAAGGGCTGGGGGATGCGAGTGCTGAAGCGCTTGAACATGTAGAGTTGCGTCTCAAAGAGGCGATTGCCAATGCAGAAGCTTCGCGTCGCGAGCTAGAGCGTGTCTCACGTGAATCGGAGGCGCTAAACAAAACCCGTGAGCTGGTCATCGAGCTCAGCCAAAGATCGAACGAGCTGGAGCAGTTGGCAGCACAGGAGCCGGGCATTGCTTTGCTGGAGCGCAAGCTTCGACAAGCAACTGCAGCCGAGGCATTGCTGCCTGCGCTGACGGATTGGAAGGAAGCCATTGCTGAAGCGGAAAAACGGCAAAAGACTGCCGAAGAAATGGAAGTCCTGGCCGCTACCGCGCAGGAGGCTGCGCTTGTGTCTGCGCAAGCAGATGAGCAGGCCCGGCAAGCACTCAGTGCCGAAGAACCGAAGCTATTGCTTCGGATCGACCAACTAGAGCAGGCGCTTCAACTGGAGCGTGATACGGAAGCGTTGCGGACCGAACGGGAACGTCTGGCGGCCGAGCTTGTGCAAAGCGAACAAACCCTTGCTGAACATGCAGAAGGACTCGCAAAGGAACAAGAGCTACAGACGCGAGGCTTGAAGCGACAGCAAGAGCTTCAACAGGAGCTAAAGCAAAATGAAGTGCGGGCAGATGAGCGGCGTATGCTGCAAGAGGCTGTGCAACGGCTGCAACAGCTGGAAGTCGCGAATGAGCAATTGCGTGAAGCTGAACTGGAGTACACCGCTCAGGAGAATCGGCTTGTGCAAGCTGACGAACGTTTACAGCTGACGGACCAGGAGACACAGGAGACAGAGGCACGGCGTTCTGCCCTTGCTGCACAGGCAGCTGATGGCATTGAGGCATTGCTGACGTTGGAGGCAGAGATCACCGTCGATATGTCGTCACTGGCCTCCGAGGAAGAGCAACTGCGCCACGAGCTCCGTGCCGAGGAGCTGGGCCGTCTTGCTCAGCATCTCGCTGCCGAGTTGCGCGAAGGCGAGCCGTGCGCAGTGTGCGGCTCGTTGCATCACCCCGCGCCTGCCGTCGTCGCGGCGCATAGCGCGGATGCCGCTGCGCCAGATGAGCTGCACCGCCTGCGGCTTGGTTTGCAGGAGCTGCGCCTCACACTGCGCCAGCAGCTGCACGAGCAGCGCAGCTTGCTGGCACTGCCCGCCACCGCAGACAGCGGCGCTGCCGCCACAGGCGAGCCTTTCACGCCTGCGGCAGCGCCAGCAGAGCCGCGCGGTGCCGCCGCTTGGGCGGAGAGCTGCACGGCGCTGGAGCGTGCTGCGGCAGAGCTAGCCGCACGTGCGCATATGCTGCCTGCCGAGGCACAGGCGCTGCGCGAGGCAGACGCCGCCGGACAGCAGCGGCGTATCCGTGCTGCCGCCGAGCAGGAGGCAGCAGCTGCAGCGCTGACGCAGGCACGCAGCAAGCGCGAGGCATGCACCACGCGCAGCGAGGGGCTGCGCGCCGAATGGGCGGCGCAGCTGCCGGATGTCGCTCCGGGCGAAGCCGCGGAGCGTTACCGCGCCATGCAGGAGCGCGACGGGCGTGCGGAAGAGCTGCGGTCCCGGCTGGAGACGAGTGTGACCTTCCTCGAAGGAAAGGCGGCGCGTGTTCAACAGATACAGCAGAGTATCATCGAGGAGGATAAAATCATTATTGCCCGCCGTACAGGGCTCCAAAGCAAAGATGATTCGCTTCGTGAAAAGCTAGCACAGCTCCGAAAGTGGGTTGGAGATGGCCAAGCGGCTTCATTGCTGGAAGAAGCGACCTCGCGACTGTTGGGACTTAAAAACGGAGCCGAAGCCGCGGCACGCCGCCGTACCGAAGCGGAAGAACGCAAGCAGCAAGCCGTTCATGCTTCACTGATTGCCCGGCAGGCCTCCGACTCGGCAGAAGAAAGACGTCAGATGGCAGAGTCCCGTTGGGGCAGCCGTCTGGAAGCATCCTCCTTCGCTACGGAAGCAGAGGTCATGGAATGCTGCCTGGGACCGGAAGAAGCCGCACGCTATGAGCGTGAAGTGAGTTTGCATCGAGAACGGGAAAAAGAGCTGTCTTCCCGCTTAAAACATGTCAAAGAGCAGCTGAATGGAGCAACGGTATCAGAGGAACAGTGGGAAACGGCCACTGCACAGCTACGTGATTGCCGTGCACGCGATGAAGAGGCGCTTCAGAATCGCGCCAAGGCTGAGCGTGATTTAGAGGACTTGCAGCATCGGCACGTCCGCTGGATGGAGCTGGAGTCCAATCGTATACATTTGCGTAGCGAAGCGGAAAAAATGTCCAAGCTCCAGTCTGTTTTTCGCGGCAATGCCTTTGTTGAATATATTGCCGAGGAGCAGCTCATGCAGGTCAGTCAGTCGGCTTCACGCCGCCTGCGTTTTCTGACCAAGCAGCGTTACGCGCTAGAGGTAGATTCCAGCGGTGGATTTGTCATTAGTGACGATGCCAACGGTGGGGTCAAACGTCCGGTATCGACCTTGTCCGGTGGCGAAACGTTCCTGACCTCCTTGTCGCTTGCGCTTGCGCTGTCGGCTCAAATTCAATTGCGGGGCCAATACCCTCTGCAATTTTTCTTTCTGGATGAAGGCTTTGGAACGTTGGACCCTGAGCTGCTTGACACAGTGATCACCTCACTGGAAAAGCTGCACCACGATCAATTGTCTGTTGGTGTGATTAGTCATGTGCCTGAACTACGGGCCCGTCTTCCGCGCAAGCTAGTTGTTCTGCCAGCAGAGCAGGCTGGAGGCGGCTCACGTGTGGTTATGGAAACTTTTTGAAGCAATGTGATACAGGTCACAGATACAGTTTCAAACTATTGTTATAATACAGCCAAGCCGACAAGTTAATCATACAGCACCCCGGCGGACGTATGCTGCGGAAGAAATCTTCCCATCATACGTCCGTTCAGAGGGGCTCTGCCAAGAGCTCCCGGGGTGCTTCTTTTTTTTTGCAAGCCGGAATTCGCCCAATTTGATGTAGCAAATAGCCCGTTTTTGAATAACATACGGTATACATGCAAGAGCCTAGGAGGAAACAACCATGGAAAAAAGCATGACAACCGAAAAAGTTACAGCACCGGAACAGACGGATGCTAAAACACTATGTCAAAAGCATATGCATCGTTATGTATGCGTATGGGTGAAGGACGGGACAATGTATGACGGCATTGTAGAGCATGTGGATGATGAAAAGATATACTTAGCCGTTCCTATGGGTGGAGACGAGATGGAGAATGTCAATGTTAATCTCCCATATCCGCCTAATAATTGTGGCTGCGGCTCCCGTGCTTATGGTGGCTATGCGTCTTATCCTCCGTACCCGTACCCGTACCCGTATCCAGCACCCGCTTATGCATATGGGTTCCCATACGGACGCCGTCGCTTTAATCGTTTGATTCTGCCACTTGCAGCGTTGACAGCAATTAGCTTGCTGCCTTATTACTAATCCTATTTTCTTAGTCGTCAGACATAGTGAATTCCTGCTCTCTCCCGCCTACAGTTCTTGTGCAGTACAAGTGACTTTAAGGCGCATCCATACATTATCACCATGTAAGGCTGCTTCTTCCATTATGAAGAAACAGCCTCTTTTTCACGTAAAACATCCCGAATATGATCCAATGATTGAAACTGTATTAGTACAGTTCAATGAAATGAGGTATCCTGTTTATTCATAAACCATGGTAACATCTAGCGTGTAAAGAAACATAAGACGGAATAAGCATGTAATGAAATGAGCATGTAATGAGTATGTAAAGAGCAGGTGGGAGGATATTGTGAAAAAATACGTTTCAATTTTATTGGATATAGAACTTAAAATTCGCGAGGGACAATATAAATCAGGTTACAAGTTGCCGTCGGTCCGTGAGGCTTCTGAATTATACAGGTGCAGCAAAAGCACGATTCTGCGGGCATATGCTGAACTTGAAAAGAAACACGCCATCTATTCCATACCGCAAAGTGGATACTATGTAGTGGAAAATTCGGGCGATTTACACCATAGCCATATTCAAGACTCCGTTGATTTTGCTTCGGCCTCCCCGGATTTGAATGTATTCCCTTATCTGGATTTCCAACATTGTTTGAATCAGGCTATTGACACCTACAAATATCATCTGTTCACTTATGGCGATTCGCAAGGGCTGGAAACACTGCGTCATACGTTGGTTTCCCATTTGGCTGATACTCAGGTGTTTGCAAAAATGGATCGGATTATCGTTACTTCGGGTGTTCAGCAGGCATTGGAGATACTCGCTAAAATGCCGTTTCCCAATGGCAAAGAAAAGGTTTTGGTCGAGCAGCCAAGTTACGATATATATTTGCGTTTTCTGGAGGAAGAGAACATTCCCGTCAGTACCATCGTCCGGACAGCGGAAGGTATGGATTTTCAGGAATTGGAGAATCAATTTAAGAACGAGAGCATCAAGTTTTTTTATACCATGTCAAGATATCATAATCCATTAGGAGTCTCTTACAACACAGAGGAGCGAAAAGCGATAGCTGCCTTAGCCGCCAAATATGATGTGTACATCGTAGAAGATGACTATATGGCAGATTTGGGGGCCGATCATCTTTTTGATCCCATTTATGCATACGACCAGACGGACCATGTTATTTATTTGAAAAGCTTCTCGAAAATCATTTTCCCCGGCTTGCGATTAGGAGTTGCGGTATTGCCAGAAGTCCTATTGAAGACGTTTAACACTTATAAAAGATATGTCGACACATCTATTTTGTCTCAGGCGGCGCTTGATATTTATATTAAAAATGGAATGTATGAACGCCACAAGCACACGATATATAAACTGTATTCGGAGCGCGTTCGTGCTCTTAACAAGGCTGTGGAACGATACAATCAGGCCGGATACGTTCAGACTTCAGCTGTAACTTCAGGAGTTTATATGCAGTTTAAACTGCCTCGGACGGTGAATTTGGAACGCTTGGTACAGTGTCTTTCCGCGAGGAACATCCAGGTTGTAGCTGGCAAAGGCTTTTATTTATCAGGCTATAGGGAACAAGAGAAATTTTTGCGCATAAGTATTTCGCGCGCACAGTTGGATCAAATTGATGCAGGGGTGAAAGCTATTATAGAGGAAGTTAGTAAGGGAAACTGGTATTAAGACCCTTTTTCCGTTATGATACATAAAGAAACATAAGTATAACCAAACATGGCTGTATATGTTTCTATTCAGTGTGGGAAATACATAACTTTGAATGCCGAGAGCAAGGGCTGTTTTTGTCTATTTGCTTATGATCGGCTCACTGCCAAAGGAGGGTTTTGAATGGACGATCTGTTTTTGAAAATTGTGGATGGAACCATCCCCAGTAAGAAGGTGTTGGAAACCGACAATGTGCTCGCATTTCATGACATCCAGCCTGCGGCGCCAGTACACGTGCTCATTATTCCAAAAAAATATATTCCTTCGATGAACGCTGTGACAGAGGAGGATCTTCCTCTTATCGCGGAGATTCATCGTGTTGCGGTTGAGGTTGCGAAAAAGTTAGGAATTGCCGAGTCTGGCTATCGGTTGATTAACAACTGTGGCCCAGATAGTGGACAAGCGGTGGGGCATCTGCATTATCACTTACTGGGCGGCGCCAAATTGGGTGCCTTGACAGGTATTTCGGACTCACATTCTTAAAAAATGACAGAGCTTGTCTTTTCAGTAATACGGATGTGAATGGAGAAAAATGGCCCTTTATGTATTCATTTTTTCTTATAGGTTGACACCTGGTTTCCGTTTCACCTATAATAAAATTTGATGAACCGTGTTATTGCTCTTGGACGGTCTGGTCGGAGGGAGGGAAAACTGGTGTCTGAAACTAAAGTTCGCAAAAACGAGACAATTGATGCTGCACTTCGTCGCTTTAAACGCTCCATTGCTAAGGATGGCGTATTGGCTGAGGTGAAGAAACGCAAGCATTATGAAAAGCCAAGCGTAAAGCGCAAGAAAAAGTCCGAGGCTGCTCGTAAGAGAAAGTTCTAGGAGGATCTAAGCAATCATGAATTTGAGCGAACGATTGAACGAAGATATGAAGCAAGCAATGAAGAGTAAGGACAAGTTCAAACTCTCCACCATTCGAATGGTTCGTTCTACGATTAAAAATCTTGAAATAGATTTGAAACGGGATTTGGACGACAACGAAGTGCTTGATATTCTGAGTCGTGAGATCAAACAGCGAAAAGATGCCCTCCATGAATTTGAAAAAGCCGGTCGTGATGAACTTGCGACAAGCACTAAAGCAGAAATAGAGATCATCGCTCAGTACCTTCCCGAACAACTTTCTGAGGAAGAAATTAAAGTTATTGTACAGCAGACCATCCAGGAAACCGGTGCTTCTTCGAAAGCCGAGATGGGGAAAGTAATGACGGCCTTGATGCCTAAGGTAAAAGGCCGCGCTGACGGTAAGCTCGTGAACCAAGCGGTTCAGCAATTTCTGCAATAAACCTGCGACAAACAGGAAAACACAACACCCTCTGTTTACAGAGGGTGTTATTTCTATATATGCGATGCCTACCATAGAATGTAATGGTGAGAAGATTCTTATATGTAAGCGCTATCGTTAATTGTATGAAACGTGATGTCCGTTGGGTGCGTAAAGTATCTGACAGCCGTCAGGATTAGCAATATACCCAATAATTTCACATTAAATCCTGAAAACTGTATAGTTTGTCTAACAAAGTTTGGTATGCTGTAACATAGAAAGGTCGAAAGGGGGGAGAGAAATGCATAGAGAACATCACCACTCCAGTCGCAAATTGATCTTTTTAACGTTGTGGATTATGGTATCCGTTTTGCTGTTACCCTTAGTTCATTCTGAATCAGCGGCGGCCCAAACTAAAGGTGGAGCTGTGTTTGTTATACCAGTTGATCAGGAAATTGAGCAAGGTCTAGGCAAATTTATGGAACGTGGATTTGCAGAAGCAGCAGATTCCAAAGCAGGTCTGATTTTACTGGATATTAACATTCCCGGTGGACGGGTAGATACAGCGGAGAAGCTGGGTAAACTGATTAAAGACAGTCCAATTCCGACCGTAGCCTATATAAGGGGCGAAGCGGCCTCAGCGGGTAGCTATATTGCGTTGAGCGCAAACAAGATTGTTATGAAACCGGGGAGTATTATCGGAGCAGCAGCGTTAGTAGACGGTAGGGGGCAGGCTATCACAGATCCAAAAACGGTAGCTTGGTGGAAGAGTAGCATGGCATCTGCCGCAGAAGCTGGCGGACGTAATCCGGATATTGCCAGAGGTATGGTTGACTCCAAAACGACCGTATCTATTCCAGAGATGAACTTTAATAAGGAAAATGGTCAGATCATTTCTTTAACCAGTGAGGAAGCGCTGAAGTTGGGTTATGCGGATCACATCGCGTCTTCCGAACAAGAAGTTATCCAGTGGATGGGTTACAGCACGGATGATGTAATTCATGTGGAGCGAACATGGGCTGAAAAAGCAGCCGAGATATTGACCAACCCAATTGTGCAGACGTTACTTTTATTTATCGGTATCGCGGGTGTCGTTATTGAGCTGCTCGTACCCGGTTTTGGTGTACCGGGAATTTTGGGCATACTCGGATTTGGTTTGTATTTTTTCGGCAATTATATCGCTGGTTTTGCAGGTTCGGAGACGTGGTTGTTGTTTATTATCGGTCTGGCTCTGCTTATACTTGAAATGTTCATCCCAAGCTTTGGTATTTTGGGCATTTTGGGTTCAGTCAGCCTTGTCGCCGGAGTTGTTCGGGCAGCATACAACATGCAGCATGCGTTTATATCTTTGGGCATTGCCTTTGCAGCTGCGGTTGCTGTTGTGGCGATTATCGCAGTTGTATTCAAGGACCGAGGGATATGGAACCGTTTTATACTTAAAGAAAGTTTAACGGCTGAACAAGGCTTTTCTTCAGTTGTGAACCGGGAAATGCTATTAGGTCAACGGGGTGTCAGTCTGACACCACTTCGTCCAGCCGGAACGGTGCTGATTGCTGATGAGCGAGTCGATGTTGTAACGAACGGCGAGTTTATTGCTACAGATATGCCGATTATAGTATCCAAAGTAGAAGGTGGGCGAATTGTGGTCAAGGCTGACACTAGCGTCTAAACAAGTAAATAACAAAGAATTAGATTAATGGAGGATGATGCGAGTGTTCGAATCGGGTATTGTCAGCGTTTTGCTGATTGCCGTTGTAGTGATTATTGTATTGAGCGTATTTTTCAGTTTCTTCCCGGTGATGCTGTGGATTTCAGCATTGGCATCGGGTGTGCGTATTGGCATCATTACGCTGGTAGCTATGCGGTTACGGCGCGTCACGCCAAGCCGAATTGTCAATCCGCTCATTAAGGCAACCAAGGCGGGTCTGGGATTGAACATCAACCAGCTGGAAAGCCATTTTCTCGCAGGAGGGAATGTAGACCGAGTGATCAATGCGTTGATTGCTGCCCAGCGTGCTAACATTCCGCTTGAATTTGAACGTGCGGCTGCGATTGACCTGGCAGGACGGGATGTTCTGCAAGCGGTCCAAATGAGCGTTAATCCGCGTGTTATTGAGACACCTACTGTTGCAGCGGTCGCCAAGGATGGTATCGAAGTGAAGGTTAAAGCTCGTGTTACCGTGCGTGCCAACATTGATCGACTCGTCGGGGGTGCCGGAGAAGAAACGATTATTGCACGGGTCGGTGAAGGTATCGTTACAACCGTAGGTTCCAGTAATTCGCATAAGGACGTGCTGGAGAATCCGGATTCAATTTCGAGAACTGTATTGTCCAAAGGTTTGGATGCTGGGACAGCATTTGAAATCCTGTCCATTGATATTGCGGACGTTGATGTAGGTAAAAACATCGGTGCTTTTCTGCAAACAGAGCAGGCGGAAGCCGACAAACGTATTGCGCAGGCAAAAGCAGAAGAGCGGCGTGCGATGGCTGTAGCGCAGGAACAGGAAATGAAGGCACGTGTCGTAGAAATGAGAGCACGCGTGGTGGAATCCGAATCCGAAGTGCCGCTGGCAATGGCTGAAGCACTGCGTGGCGGGAAACTTGGCGTCATGGACTATATGAA
The DNA here is from genome assembly GCF_900116035.1 of Paenibacillus sp. cl130. Taxonomy (NCBI): domain Bacteria; kingdom Bacillati; phylum Bacillota; class Bacilli; order Caryophanales; family Paenibacillaceae; genus Paenibacillus; species Paenibacillus sp. cl130. The sequence continues at coordinate 648,347 of NZ_FOYG01000002.1, read as the reverse complement.
TTTGAAAAATATTGAGGCGGATACGCAAATGCGTGGCTCCTTAGGCAAACCGAATGAGAACTCGGGGAATGATAACAAGAACCGGGATTAATAACGGGACATAGCCGATGAATTACGGCAGCTAGGTGGTGAGTAATGAACTTTATCAGCTGGATCTTTGAGCATTTGTATATCCTGATCGTGATTGGCTTTGCTTTGGTGTCCTTTTTGGGGAAAAGCATCCAAGGCACAGGGCGGAAATCTCCGCCACGAAAAGGTATGCCCACCTTTGGTGGTGATCATGGTTCTCGTGGGCCCTCGACGTCATCCAGACCCTTCACAACGGAACATGGACAAGAGCAGCGCCAACAGGATGTTACTGGGGAGTTGCAACGTCAATTTCCTAATGAACGACGGGTGGTTATGGAAGCTCGTCGTATAGAAGAAGTGGGCGATCGGTCAGAAACGGAAGAACGGATGGACCGGGATTCATTAGATAACGGTTCGACTCTAGAGGATCGGATCCGTGCTATGGAAGAAGAACGCAGATTGGTTTTAGCCCGTCTCGATCGTATATCCAACGCGAGGGAGTCAGGGGAAATTACAGATGCGCCAGAGATAGCTTCGCAAGACCGTAATACGGTGGATACGGCTGATCTGCGTAGAGGTGTGATTTGGGCAGAAATATTAGGTCCTCCGCGTTCCAAGCGCTATATGGGTGGAGGAAGACGTTAAAATGATAGTGGATCCGTCACGGCTTTGGCTGTGGCGGATCTTTTTTTGTGAGCTTTAGGAATACATAAGCATGCTCAGAATAAAAAATGAATTAACGACAAATGCTCTAATTACCTGACAACGAATGTGATAATCCCTTGTGCGCCCTAGGTTTCTCACATTTGTTGTCATCTAAAATGGTGGCATTTTGTCTAATTTAGGGTCTCGTTTATGAAAATATATTCGTGAAAAATGATCAAATGTAACAATATGAATGGAGCTTTCCAAAAGCAGTTTTCATTTTTTCTTTTTTATATATAATGTTCTCAATGATAGATACTTATGAAATTTACTCCAAATTTAGCTAAAATTTGATTTATATCGAGGTGATAAAACAAGATTATAAAAATGGAAAATTAATTTCTAGGAGGATGGGATAGATGGGAAATAGCTTGTTCAGAAAGAAGAGCATTGATCAGTTGATTGCCGCTACGCGGGGGGAAAAAGCACTCAAAAGGGAACTGGGTGCGTTTGATTTAACGATGCTTGGGATTGGAGCCATTATCGGAACGGGGATATTTGTGTTGACAGGTACGGGAGCAGTTACGGCTGGTCCAGGCTTGGTACTTTCTTTTGTGATTGCGGGACTCGCCTGTTTATTCGCGGCATTGGCTTATGCGGAGTTTGCATCCACCGTTCCAGTATCCGGTTCTGTTTACACTTTTACATATGCTACGATGGGGGAGCTATTGGCCTTTATTATTGGATGGGATTTAATTTTGGAATACATGCTGGCAGCCAGCGCCGTTTCCGCAGGTTGGTCGGGTTACTTTGTATCATTTTTGAATGGAATTGGCCTTCACATTCCGCTTGAATTCACTGCCGCACCGGGGACTTTAAAAGACCAAACTACTTATTTTAATCTCCCAGCTTTTTTAATTTTGATGGGTATCACGTTCTTGCTTTATTTTGGGATAAAAGAATCAAAACGGATAAACAACTTCATGGTAATTGTAAAGATTATTGTTATTTTATTATTTATCATCGTTGCTTTTAAATATGTGAAGCCAGATAATTGGACACCATTTATGCCGTTTGGGTTCAGTGGGGTGTTTGGAGCCGCAGCACTTGTGTTTTTTGCTTTTATTGGTTTTGATGCTGTTTCATCAGCGGCTGAAGAAACCAAAAATCCCGCTCGTGATCTACCGCGAGGCATTATTTTCTCACTCGTTATTTGTACGTTTTTGTATGTTATTGTTAGCGCGATTATGACAGGTATTGTGCCGTTTATGCAATTTGAAGGTATCTCTCACCCAGTGTCATTGGTATTGCAGGTTGCGGGCCAGAACTGGGTTGCAGGTATTGTAGATATAGGAGCCATCTTAGGGATGACAACGGTCATGCTGGTTATGCTCTATGGTCAAACTCGTATTATGTTTGCCATGTCACGTGACGGTTTAGTCCCTAAAATATTATCCAAGGTTCATTCCAAATATAAAACTCCCTACATTAACACGTTGTTTTTTGGTACTTTATCTGCATTAATGGGTGGGCTGATCCCGCTGGATGAGTTAGCTAGTTTGGTGAACATTGGAACCTTGTCAGCATTTATTCTGATTTCGGTCGCCGTCATCGTTATGAGAAAAACACAACCTGATTTGCCCAGGGCCTTCCGATGTCCTGGAGTTCCGTATATTCCGATCCTGGCTATCGTTTCATGTGGGGTGCTCATTCTTAATCTGAATGGCCAGACATTTATTCGCTTTATTATTTGGCTTGTCATTGGTATGGCTGTTTACTTCTTATACTCTAGAAAAAACTCTCTTTTGAATCGAAATACCGAAAAATAACTGTGTCATCTGATGAAAATAAAAAAAAGACAACCTTGTTTTCGATATGAAAATGAGGCTGTCTTTTTTGTTGTAAATTTTGAAAGGACACATCTTTTTCCTCTGCAATATAGCAGCTGCTGCGAATTGTAAGTTTAGCCTCATAAATGCGGGGACTGGATCATAAAATGTACAGTACAGATATCTGTGGCGCTGGTGTAATGGCGTTCACTGATAATAAGAATATAAGATGAAAAGCCAGCAGCGTAGCTGCCATGAAACATCTATGGGTACCGAATGGCAATAACAGAAGATGAAAAAATAGCAGCGTGCTGTCATCAAAACAACATTAGCCGTTGGATAACAGATGTTTTGATGACAGGAAAGGAGATTTCGCCGTATGAGCCGGATGAGCCGCAAACTGCGAAAGTGGGCCAGCGAGACGCTGGAGCTTCCGCAGGACATTCTATTTGACCTGCCGCGGTTAACCCTCATCGGCAGCCGCCAGCTTTATGTGGAGAATCACCGGGGCGTGGTGGATTTCACACCGAATCAGCTCGTACTTGCACTTGAGAAAGGCAGGCTGAGGGTGTCCGGCCATGATTTAGTCATTACGTCTATTCTGCCAGAGCAGGTAAGTGTGGAGGGACATATAACAGATATCCAAATGGAAGGAACGGAGGAAGGCTCGTGAAACATCCTGCTTTAGCAATGCTGCGTGGCACGGTTACCCTTGCTGTCAAGGGCGAAAGTGTGGAAGCTTTCATTAATTTACTCACCGATCACCATATACCTGTTTGGAACGTGCGGCCGATGGGTACTAGACATGCAGAAATGAACCTTCTGCTGCCGCACGTCTTCCTCCTACGCCCGCTTTTGAGAAGGACAGGCTGTAAAATGCATGTTCTGAAGCGGCAAGGGCTTCCCTTTACTGTTATACGGCTTGCCAAACGTAAATTTTTTATGGCTGGATTGGCTTTGTTCTGGATAGGTCTCCTGCTGATGTCTTCGCTTATCTGGGACATTGAAGTGAAGGGGAATGATAAGCTCTCGACGGACTCCGTTCTCAAAGCCGCCCGACAGGAGGGGCTGTATCCGTTTCAATGGAGCTTTCGTCTTTCCAGTCAAGACAAGCTTTCCCGTGCGCTCATGCAGAAGCTTCCAGAGGCATCCTGGATCGGTGTGGAAAAGCAGGGTACTTTGGTAACGATTCAGGTTGTTGAAGCTTCACAGCCTACCCCTGCGCCGCTCTACAGCCCACGTCATATCATCAGTAAGGCAGACGCGGTAGTCACTGAGATTTTTGCCGAGCAGGGTCGTCCTGTCGTGCATAAAAATACACGTGTCAAAAAAGGAGCCATCCTCATCTCGGGAACGCTTGGAGATGAGGAGAATCAGCAGCAGGTCGTAGCCAAAGGAGAGGTTAAGGGTCTTGTATGGCATGAATACGAAATTAGCAGTCCTACGGTGCAACGCAGCAGCACGTATACAGGTAACAGTCACGACCGCTTGTATCTGGTGTTAGGCAATCGTGCGATACAATTGTGGGGATATGGGAAAATACCTTATTCTACACATAAAACAACAGTTGAACATGATCCGCTAACTTGGCGTTCCTTCAAACTTCCGATGGGTTGGATGACTGAAAGTGTGAGGGAGACAAAGATACAAGAGCAGAAGCTTACGGAAGCAGAAGCGAAAATGTCAGGAATAGAAGGCGCGCGAGCTGATATTTTAGCTAAATACGGCAAAGGAACGAAAATAATGAGCCAAAAAATTTTGCATGAGAAGAGAGAGAATGGTAAAGTTTATATGAAAGTGCTTTTTGAAGTGGAGCAGGATATTGCGGAAGAACTTCCGTTAGTTCATAACCAAGGAGAATGAGGCTATTTGGCAGAACAACAACGCAGCATACAAATTGCATTGAACAATGCGGGAGAAGGACAGGCGTTATTTGGCCCGCAGGATTCCTTTTTAAAATTAATCGAAGCCGCTATTCCAGCAAAAATAGCATCTCGTGAGGCAGAAGTTAATGTTTTTGGTAATGCTCACGAGGTGGAAGTGCTCGAACAATTGTTCGATGTATTACTCCAGTTAATTCGCAATGGGTATATACTGACCGAAAGGGACGTCCATTATGCGATTGAATTGGCAAAAGATTTGCGTGCTGATCAGCTGCTCGATTTGTTCAAGGGTGAAATTACGACGACGTTCCGGGGGAAACCGATTCGCGTCAAAACGATTGGACAAAAGCACTATGTAACCACGATTAAGAAACGCGATATTGTATTTGGAATTGGCCCGGCGGGTACGGGTAAAACCTATCTGGCTGTAGTGCTGGCTGTAGCTGCCCTGAAGGAAGGTTCAGTCAAGCGCATTGTACTGACTCGTCCTGCGGTCGAAGCAGGGGAGAATTTAGGTTTTTTACCAGGGGATTTGCAGGAAAAGGTTGATCCGTATTTACGCCCATTGTATGATGCCCTATACGATGTGATGGGCCCAGAGCAGACTGCAAAGGCACTGGAGCGCGGGTTAATAGAAATTGCTCCTTTGGCTTATATGCGGGGACGTACGCTGGATGATTCATTTATTATTTTGGACGAAGCGCAAAACACCACACCCGAGCAAATGAAAATGTTTTTGACTCGACTTGGTTTCGGCTCCAAAATGGTCATTACCGGCGATGTTACGCAAATTGATTTGCCTCGTGGCAAAAAATCCGGTCTGATTGAAGCGAATGCGATTTTACAAGGGATTGAAGAAATAGGCTTTGTCCAGTTTGCAGAAGAGGATGTTGTCCGTCATTCCCTAGTTCAAAAAATCATTGTTGCTTATGACCGTATTGCCGAAAATCATGGATAGCCATTCAATCACGAGTATGGTGTGTACGATCAGAAAAAGTATAAAATGAGCAGTGTAGCTGCCTTGAAAAAGATGATGGAGAGGGATTGTTTTAGATGACCTCGAAGGAATTATCTAAAGGGAAAACGTTCCAGCATAGAATGAATGGATGGAAGTATAGCGTGGCGACACGCTATCTTCTGTTTTTATTTTTGGTGGTTCTTTTTTATGTAGGCTTTGCGTCCAAACTGCTTCCCGAGCGTTATGACATTCGGGTAAATCAACCGAGTGAAAAGGAAATTGTCGCCCCGATGCAGCTTCCTAACAGTAAGGCGACTTTGAAGGCTCAAGAGGAATCAGCTGAACGTGTGCAGCCCATGTATACCATTGTGCCAGTTCGCAACGATAACCTGATTACTGGTATTTTGGATCGAATTGAACGGCTCAATCAGGATGATCAGGTTTCCAGAGCAGATAAGATTTCGATTTATAAGGATGAGATTCCGCAACGTGCACGGGAATTTGTGCAAAATTTTGTGAATAACAGCCGTAATGCGGATGCCTACCCAGATAAGTTGCTGGATGAAGTGCTGGAAAAAACGAAAGAGCAAACGTACCGAATTCCAGAGGAGACATTCATTAAAATTCCGCGCCTTACATCTGAGGATATTGCTGAAATGCGGCCTGTTGCCCGTGAGATTGTGACAGGGTTGATGAATGATCAAATTACGGATGCCCAGACAGCCCGAGCGAAGGTAGCGGAGCGGGTTAGTACAAGCTCGCTTACTAAGCGTACTTCACGGGAGGTTGTTCAGGAACTTGCAAGGCTTGTGATTACCGCCAACAAGTTTTATGATGATACAGCTACGAAGGACGCCAAGGTACAGGCTCGTGAAGATACACCGACAGTTTACATTAAACAGGGTGAAGTACTCGTCAAGAAGGGTGAGATTATTACCCAGGAAATCTACACACTGCTTGATGAAAATGAATTGCTCAAGGATAAAATCAATTATTGGCCACAATTTGGCCTACTGATGCTGTCTATGATGCTTGCGTTGGGCCTGTTTATGTATATTCGTCAATTCCAATCACGAACACGAAACTTCAAGTATAATAATGCGCAGTTGCTCATGCTAGTATTAATCTTTGTGATTACAGTGGGGGCAATGATGTTAATTTCCATACTGCAGAACAGTGAACGTTCCTATCTCGGCTATCTGGCGCCTATCGCGCTTGGAGCTATGCTTGTAACGCTGTTGCTTGATATGTCGCTGGCTTTCGTATGTGCCGTTATATTCAGTATATTGGCTAGTGTTATTTTGAATGTCCGTCAGGGACAAATTTTTGACTTTAATTTTGGGTTTTTTGCTCTTGTGGTCTGTCTGGCGGCGATTTTCTCTACCCATCGAGCCAGCCAGCGTTCAACACTGTTCAAAGGGGCGATCATGGTATGCCTGTTCGGGGCCCTGTCTGTTTTTTCTCTGGCACTGATTGACCAAGGGAATTGGACTCAAACGACAACGCTCTATGGGGTAGCTTTTGCTTTTGCAGGCGGTCTGATAACAGCAATACTTGTTATTGGGCTAATGCCATTTTTTGAGTCTACCTTTGGTATCTTGTCGGCACTGAAGCTTGTTGAGCTGTCGAATCCCAACCATCCCTTGCTCCGCAAGCTGCTTACGGAGACACCGGGAACGTATCATCATAGTGTAATGGTGGGCAATCTGTCAGAGGCCGCAGCGGAGGCTATAGGAGCAAACGGCTTGTTGTGCCGGGTTGGTTCGTATTATCATGATATTGGTAAAACCAAGAGGCCTTCGTACTTCATTGAAAATCAAAATGGGTTGGAAAATCCACATGATACAATAGAGCCCAAGCTGAGCAAATCCATCATTATCGCCCATGCTCGTGACGGGGTGGAAATGCAATTGGATTACAAGCTACCCAAGCCAATTCGCGATATTGCCGAGCAGCACCACGGAACGACATTCTTACACTATTTTTATCACAAGGCGTTGCGTGAGGCTGAAGAGCGAGGGGTAGAGCCTGACTTCACGGAGGATGATTTCCGTTATCCGGGACCGAAGGCTCAGTCTAAAGAGTCTGCTGTGGTGGGAATTGCTGATAGTGTGGAGGCAGCAGTTCGTTCCTTACGGAAGCCGACGGTGGAACAGGTAGAATCCATGATTGAGAAAATTATTAAGAGCCGTCTTGATGATCACCAATTTAACGACTGTGAGCTGACCATGCGGGAGCTTGATATCGTGGCTCAAACCCTCAAGGAAACAGTAATGGGGATTTTCCATTCCCGTATTGAGTATCCAGAGGAAAGGCCCAAGTCTGAAAACGGAAAAGCTTAATATAACTTGTGCACGAAGCACGGTTAGAGCACTAGAATTAAAAGGAGCGGTTGGCATGGGCCTTCAATTAGCTTGGAATAATGAACAAAACGATATGGTAATTAACGAATCCTTGATTACGTTGCTGAACACCTTATTGGAGGAGGCAGGCAAAGTGGAAGGAGTCACAGACGGTGAGGTAGCCCTTACCTTCGTTAATGATGAGCAAATTCATGAGTTGAACAGGGACTATCGGGGAATTGATCGTCCCACCGACGTGTTGTCTTTTGCTATGAAGGAGACACTGGATGAAGAGCTTGAAATTATTTACGAACCGAATGAAGAAACTTCAATGAATGATGTACCGGATGTTCTGGGGGATATTATAATCTCTGTACAGACAGCGCAAGCTCAGAGCGAAGAATACGGACATTCGATTGAGCGTGAAATCGGTTTTTTGTTTGTTCACGGCTTTCTGCATCTGTTAGGCTATGATCATCAGGATGATGTGAGTGAAGCTGAAATGATGGGCAAACAGGAAGCTGTACTGGCTCAAGCGGGGTTGACAAGGTAATGAGACGTCAGCCTTGGAGAATGACCTTTCGCTATGCGGCAGAAGGCGTGATGTACGCTCTGCGTACGCAAGTAAATATGCGGATACATGTGGCCATGGCGCTCTTTGTCATTGTAGCAGGCTTAACTCTGCACATCTCCCGGCTCGACTGGTTATTCGTCTGCGTGGCTATCGCTATAGTCATTGTAGCCGAACTGTTCAACACCGCTGTTGAAGCAGCGGTGGATCTCATCTCACCTGATATTCATCCGCTGGCCAAAGCGGCTAAAGACACCGCCGCCGGAGCCGTGCTCCTGGCAGCGGTTTTTGCTGTAATTATTGGTATATTTGTGTTTTATAGGCCTATGTTAACGTTAATTAGTTCGCTGTTTTAATGGAAAAACCAAAATAAAATAGGTGCTTAATCGCGCTGGAGGAAATGAAATGGCTAAGAAACACTTTAAATCAGGCTTTGTCGCAATTGTTGGCAGACCCAATGTCGGAAAATCAACACTGATGAACCACGTCATTGGGCAGAAGATCGCCATTATGTCAGACAAGCCACAAACTACACGCAACAAAATTCACGGCGTATTTACTACAGAGGACACACAAATTGTATTTTTGGATACACCCGGGATTCATAAGCGCCAGTCAAAATTAGGGGATTACATGAATCAGACTGCTTTTAATACGTTGGGTGAAGTAGAAGCGGTACTTTTTCTTATTGACGCTGCTGAGGGTCTAGGCGGTGGCGACCGTTTTATTGCGGAACAGCTTAAACAAGTAAAAACGCCAGTTATCTTGGTGCTGAATAAAATTGATCGCATTGAGCCGGAAGCGTTGTTGCCCCTGATTGAGCAGTATCGCAAGTTGTACGACTTTGCAGAAATCATACCGATCTCGGCCAAAATGGGCAACAATGTAAACACCCTGCTGGAGCAGGTGCAAAAATACTTGCCAGAAGGTCCGCAATATTATCCGGATGATCAAATTACCGACCATCCAGAACAGTTTGTCATCTCCGAACTGGTTCGGGAAAAAATTCTGCATATGACACGTGAGGAAGTCCCCCATTCTATTGCGGTTATGATTGAAGACATGAAAGTGCAGGATAATGGGGTAGTGCATATTATGGCTGTTATTTTTGTAGAGCGTGACTCCCAGAAGGGGATCATTATCGGCAAACAGGGAGCCATGCTCAAAGAAGTGGGCAAACAGGCCCGCCAGGATATCCAAAACCTGCTAGGCTCCAAGATTTTCCTGGAACTTTGGGTTAAGGTCAAAAAAGACTGGCGCAACCAGGAACGCGTCCTTCGTGACCTTGGCTTCCATCGCGACGCTTAAAAACAGAACTTGATTCTACGTCACTTTAGTTCAAGGGTTTATTGAGGCTAAAAAAATTTTTATTAAATAAATATGTATAGTTGTTGTAAGCATCATAAAAAGGCCGTCCCGATCTCTATGACTGAGATAAGTAACAGTTTTTTGGTCATTCAAAGCGCCGCGCATATGCGGCGCTTAACTCTTGCTCTTTTTACCCCTTTCTTCCAGTGATGAAATAAGGAGTGCTTTTAAAAGAGTTATTGTAACTGTGTGCACATTGTAGCGGAGCGAAGGATTTGAATCTGAAGAAGCGATCGTAAGATCAAATCATTTGCGAAGCGGCATTCCAATCTACATACAGTAGCCTTTTTCAACGTAATCCATTAATTTCATCGCATACTTCTCCCCTCTTCGCATCATCCTATTTTTGAGATGCAAACGTCATTTCCGAAGAAAGGATGAATACGATTGCGAGATTTTTCGTGGAAGTATTTTGCGATGACTGGAGATGTCGGTGCGTATCTGTTATATCGGGAGAGCGCCGTGACAAGGGAGCAAGACACGGATGAGGGAGAGTCGGACGAGCATGAAGAAGCCCGTGAATAGTACAAGCCACTGGCTTCTTCGCGAATGTTTGGGGGAAGAGGCATGCTTTACAGGGTGGAAGGAATCGTCATCCGCAGCATGGATTACGGTGAGGGGAACAAAATTATTACGCTTTGCACCGAAAGCGGAGGCAAAGCAGGCGTGCTGGTCAGAGGTGCAAAAAAGTCCAAAAGCCGTCACGCTGCTTTAACGCAGCCGTTTACGTACGGTGAATTCGTTTTTTTTCGAAACACAGGCTTAGGCACGTTGAATGCCGGTGAAATCATCCAATCCCACCATACATTACGCGAGGATATTACTAAAGCTGCTTACGCTTCTTATGCTTGTGAATTACTCGATCGGGTGTTACAGGATGAGGAAACAGGCGCGTTCTGGTTTAAGCAGCTTAAAGCATGTTTGGAGGCGCTGGAGAGTGGCAAAGATCCGCTGATCGTCATGAGTATTTATGAATTTAAAATATTGCAGGCGGCCGGATATGCTCCTCAGCTTGATGCATGTATTTCAAGTGGTCAACAATGTGCTGATGAAGATATGTTTGTCAGTCCGAGGCTGGGCGGAGTTTTGTGTCGGAGCTACAAGCATTATGATCCAGCTGCATTGAGCGTGACTCCACGTACATTGAAGTTGCTGCGCTTGTTCGCCAGAATGGATTTGAATCGGCTCGGCAACATTGACGTAAAGGACTCCACAAAGCTGGAGATCAAACATGTCATGCGTCAGTTCATGGATATGCAGTTGGAGGTCAAGCTGAAATCCCGCAATTTCTTGGATCAGCTGGACAAGTACGATATGTGAAACGCCCTATTCTCTTGACTGTATTGCTGAAAACGTGTAATATCCTACTATATCTCCTTCGGGAGCAGATGCATTGAACGAGAAAGTAGCGGGATGTATTCTCTGTAATTAGCGAGTTGGGGACGGTGTAAGCCCAGTGGGAATTCTTCGTGAACAAGGCACTCGGGAGCGTCTGAATGGACACGGAAAAGAGGATTACGATCTGATTGGTGATGTAGGATCGCAATCAAGTAGGGTGGAACCGCGGGAGTCAGCTCTCGTCCCTACGTCTGTACAGGCGTAGAGGCGGGGGCTTTTTGCTGTCTCTAGCAAGGCTTTTGGGATAAAATAGCCCTGTACATACGAGCTTAATGAGAAGAAATCACCAACATTTGAGGGAATTGGAAAGGGAGCGTGGACCAATGAATTTTCAGCAGATGATTTTAACGCTGCAACAATTTTGGGCTGAACACAACTGTATTATTGTACAGCCGTATGACACGGAAAAAGGGGCAGGCACGATGAACCCGATGACGTATTTACGTTCGATCGGACCTGAGCCGTGGAACGTAGCTTATGTTGAGCCTTCTCGTCGTCCGTCAGACGGACGTTATGGTGAGAACCCGAATCGCCTGTATCAGCATCATCAGTTTCAAGTAGTTTTGAAGCCTTCACCAGATAACATTCAGGAATTGTATTTGGAGAGTTTGAGCCGTTTGGGCATTAACCCTTTGGAACATGATATTCGTTTCGTTGAAGACAACTGGGAAGCACCAACGCTGGGAGCGTGGGGCTTAGGTTGGGAAGTATGGCTGGACGGTATGGAAATTACCCAATTCACCTATTTCCAGCAAGTGGGCGGTATTGATGCCAGTCCGGTTGCCGTAGAAATCACGTACGGTATGGAGCGTCTTGCTTCCTACATCCAGGACAAGGAGAATGTGTTCGATTTGGAGTGGGTCAATGGAATTACGTACGGTGATGTCTTCCACCAGCCTGAATTTGAGCATTCCAAGTATACGTTCGAAGTATCTGACGTCAAAATGCTCTTTACTCTTTTTAATATGTACGAAGAAGAGGCAAATAAAGCGATGGCGCAGCATCTTGTATTTCCAGCCTATGATTATGTGCTGAAATGTTCTCATGCGTTCAACTTGCTGGACGCTCGCGGAGCGATCAGTGTGACGGAACGGACTGGGTTTATTATACGAGTGCGTAATTTGGCGCGTCAGGTGGCTGCGACCTATCTGGAGGAGCGCGAGAAGCTGGGCTTCCCGCTGTTGAAGAAAGGAGGTGCGGCAAATGTCTAAGGATTTATTGTTTGAGATCGGGTTGGAAGAAGTCCCTGCACGTTTTATCCCGAATGCAATTCAGCAGTTGAAGCAGCGTATGACGGCGTGGCTTGACAGTTCGCGTATTGCTTATGGTGCTGTAGAGGTTTATGCTACACCTCGCCGTTTGGCGGTACTTGTCAAGGAAGTAGCGGAGAAGCAAGAAGATATTAACGAAGAAGTTAAAGGTCCTTCCCGCAAAATCGCACTCGACGAGGCTGGTAACTGGAGCAAGGCTGCACTAGGCTTTGCTCGCAGCCAAGGTGTTGATCCTGAACAGTTCACGTTCAAGGAGCTTGGAGGCGTGGAATATATTTACGCAACTAAGAGCAGCATAGGTGTACCAACAGCGGATGTGCTATCCGAAGGTTTATTGCACATTTTACATGCCATGACATTCCCTAAATTCATGCGCTGGGCAAGTTATGACTTTAAATTTGTTCGTCCGATCCGCTGGTTGATTGCCTTGTTTGGTAGCGATATTGTTAATTTGGAGATTGCCGGCGTGCAGTCAGGAAATGTGACAAGAGGGCATCGTTTCCTGGGACAGGATGCCGTAGTAGAAAGTCCAGCTGACTATGTTGAAGTGCTTCGCAAGCAGCATGTCATTGTGGACATTGAGGAACGTCAATCGCTTATTGTAAAGCAGATTGAAGCGCTGGCTGCCGAAAAAGATTGGACGATTGCGGTCAAGGATGATTTGCTGGAAGAAGTGCTGTATTTGGTGGAAACCCCAACAGTACTGTTCGGAGGTTTTGATCCTGCGTTCCTGAACATTCCGAAGGATGTACTCATTACTTCCATGCGCGAACATCAACGCTATTTCCCAGTGCTGGATCACACAGGAGAGCTATTGCCATACTTTGTTACGGTACGTAACGGAGGAAGTCAATCGCTGGAAGTCATTGCTAAAGGGAATGAAAAAGTATTGCGTGCGCGGCTGTCTGATGCCAAATTCTTTTATGAAGAAGATCAGAAGCTGGAAATTAAGGATGCACTCTCCAAACTGGAAAGTATCGTTTTCCACGAAGAGCTGGGAACGGTTGGAGACAAAGTGCGCCGGATTCGCCGTATTGCTGATGCTCTGGCAGAGAAGCTTCGCGTTTCTCCAGATACACAGGAGTCGGTTAGTCGAGCAGCGGATATTTGTAAATTTGACCTGGTAACACAAATGGTATATGAGTTTCCAGAACTGCAAGGTGTAATGGGTGAGGATTATGCTCGTAAGGCTGGAGAGAAGGAAGAAGTGGCAAGAGCGGTGTTTGAGCATTACCAGCCTCGTTATGCAGGAGAAACGGTTCCTTCAACGAATGCTGGAGCGATTGTAAGTATCGCAGACAAGATAGATACCATTACAGGCTGCTTCTCTATCGGTATTATTCCAACAGGTTCACAGGACCCTTACGCGCTTCGTCGCCAGGCAGCAGGTATTGTGCAGATATTGTTGGATCGCAAGCTTTCGGCTACGTTGTCTGATGTGTTCAATATCGCGCTCGATGTGCACGGCAACCTTGGAAATATGAAACGTTCCGCGGATGAAATACGTAAAGAATTACATGAGTTTTTCGGATTACGCGTGAAGAAACTATTGTCTGAGACACTTCGTTATGACGTTGTGGATGCAGTGCTTGCAGCTGGATATGACGACGTCGCTTCCGTTGTTAACCGCGGAACTGCGTTAATGACTGCCGTTCAAACAGGTGAGGTATTCAAAGCAACAGTTGAGTCCTTTAATCGTGTAGGTAATCTGGCTGCTAAAGCAGTTCATAAGTCAGTTAATACGGGTGAGTTTACGGAGCAAGGCGAAAAAACGCTTTACGAAGCATGGTATAGCGCTTATGAATCTTATAGCGTAGCTTTACAGGAAGGTGATGCGACACGGGCGTTAGCGCTTGCTTCATCCATTACCCCTGCGGTGACGGCATTCTTTGATTCCGTTATGGTTATGGCTGAGGATGATGCTGTTCGTAATAATCGTTTGGCATTGCTGGCTGCTATTGACTCAGAACTGAAGCGTTTTGCCGATTTTTCCAAGCTTGTAGTTTAAACGTCAGTTGTGGTAGTATGAACAACTTGAAAAAATGGGTATAAATATACGGAACGGTGTAAGAGTAATCTTGCAGCCGTTCCGTATTTTACTCGAATGCGGATGGAGATGGGGGATGCTCATGGAGGGAACCGGAACTTTACTGGATGTGCGGATCGTTGTTGACGGGGACGCTTGTCCTGTTAAAAGTGAAATTGCGGAGATAGCTTCCCGTTTTCATATTGAGGTTATTATGGTATCTTCATATGATCATCTCATTCAGGGCAGCAAAGGCGTAAGCATCGTTAAAGTAGACCGAAGCGACCAAAGTGCCGATCTCTATATTGCCAATCATATCCGCCGCGGCGATATTGTAACCACCAATGATTATGGTCTTGCTGCACTTGCCTTGGCAAAAGGTTGTGAAGTGATGTCTTTTCGCGGAGCTATGTATCGAAACGATTCGATAGATTTCATGCTTGACCGACGTCATACTTCTGCCAAAGAACGGAAAAAAGGACGTTATGGAAAAGGTCCTAAACCGTTTACATTAGAGGATCGTGAAGTTTTTCAACATAAACTGACAAAACTTTTACTTCGCTTGCAGGAGAATGAGTAACGGTATCGAATTATATTTACGTGCTAAAGAGATGAAGGTGGTTAATATGAGTGCCGGACAAGGTAACATACCGGATGATATCATTGAGTCGGTTTTACAACATCATGATATTGTAGATACGGTAAGCAAGTACGTGCATTTGACCAAGCAGGGGAAGTATATGAAAGGCCTCTGTCCTTTTCATTCCGAAAAAACCCCTTCATTCACCGTGACACCGGATCGTCAGATTTTTTACTGCTACGGCTGCGGCGCGGGAGGCAATGCCATCAAATTTATGATGGAAATCGAAGGACTATCCTTTCCCGAAGCTGTCAGGACAATGGCAGAAGAAAGTCATATCCCGCTCGGCGAATGGCAGGGACGTGATTCATCGCATCAGCATCCTGAGTTGGACAGGCTGTTGCAAGCGTATGAGTTAACTTCTAAGATGTACCATTTTTTGCTTAAAAATACGGAGCACGGCAAACCAGCGATGGAATACTTGCGTTCACGGGGATTCAGTGACAAGATCATTGATCAATTTCAAATTGGCTATGCACCCAACCGATGGGATACGATCGTTCAGTTTCTGGAGAAGCGTTCTTTTGATCCCGTGGAGATGGAAAAGGGAGGGCTTATTTCTCCCCGGCATGAGGGTGATGGATATGTGGATCGGTTCAGAGATCGTATCATGTTTCCCATTTGGAATCGCAACGGAAAAGTTATTGCTTTTGCAGGCCGTATACTTGGTGAGGGACAGCCAAAGTATTTGAATTCACCAGAGACCAAGCTATTCAACAAGAGCCGAACGCTGTACAATCTTCATCATGCTAAAACCTCAATTCGCAAGCTCCGCCAGAGTGTTCTTTTTGAAGGCTACGGTGATGTCATCTCGGCATGGGAAGCTGGCGTACAAAATGGGGTGGCCGCCATGGGCACTGCTCTAACGGAGCACCATGCTACGATGTTAAAAGGACTGTGCGATGAGGTCATTATTTGTTATGATGGTGACCGGGCAGGACAAGCTGCTGCGCTTAAAAATTTTCCGCTGTTGGAAAATGCGGGACTTCACGTGAAAGTAGCGCTGGTCAGTGACGGTATGGACCCGGATGATTTTATCCGGCAATACGGCGGCGAACGATTCCAGCGTCAAATTATCGAAAGTGCTGTTTCAACGGTGAAATTTAAGCTTATATATCTGAAAAAAAACCATATACTGCAAGAGGAAGAAGGAAGAATCGCGTATTCCCGCGAAGCATTAAATGTCATTGCACCTCTGTCATCCCCGACTGAGCGGGAAGTGTATCTGCGCGAAGTATCAGCCGAAGTCAAGGTGGATTTTGAAACCTTGAAGCAAGAATGCAATTTACTGCGTCAATCCCTGCAAAAAAAACAGAACTTTGGGGATAATAACGAAAATGGGTGGAATAATGGTAGGCATAAAAAAGGGCAGGTCTCCACACCTAATCTGTTGCCGGCTTACCATGTGGCTGAGCGCAGGCTGCTTCACTGGATGATGCAGGATTTAGAAGCTGCAGAGTATGTAGAAAAGCATCTGGGCGACGCCTTTAATATTGAGGATCATGCAGCAATTGCTGCTTATCTATATGCCTATTACGCGCAAGGGAAGTTACCAGATACAAGCCGTTTTATTTCATCTTTGCAAGACGACCGGCTGGAGAAGAACGTAAGTTCGATCATGATGATGGATGCTCCAGGCGTATGGGCACCGCACATTTTGGATGATTATATTCATCAGGTGCGAAAATTTCCATTGCAGGAGCAACTGGATTTGAAAAGGGAAGAAATGAGAGCCGCTGAGCGCTTGGGTGACTTTTTACGCGCAGCACAAATTGCAAGTGAGATTATAGCCCTAGAGAGACAATGAACACACAGAGGTCGGATGTTTCTAGGGAGGAGGGAGTCGAAAGATGGCGAATGATCAGCATACTGAACTGGAGACGGAACTAACACTGGATCAGGTCAAAGATCAACTGATTGAGTTGGGTAAAAAAAGTTCTTCTCTGAACTACAAAGATATCATGGAAAAACTGTCGCCGTTTGATCAGGACCCCGAGCAAATGGATGAGTTTTATGAGCAACTGGGTGACTTGGGGATTGAAGTTGTGAATGACAACGACGAAGAAGTTACCAGATTGCGTCAAAATGACGACCCGGAAAACAATGATGGGGATGATTTTAATTTCGATGACGATCTGAGCCTGCCTCCCGGTATTAAAATTAATGACCCGGTCCGGATGTACTTGAAGGAAATCGGTCGTGTACCGTTGCTTTCTGCTGATGATGAGGTAGAGCTTGCCAAACGGATAAATAACGGCGATGAAGAAGCTAAGCGTCGGTTGGCAGAAGCGAACTTGCGTCTGGTTGTAAGTATTGCCAAACGTTATGTTGGTCGCGGAATGCTTTTCCTGGATCTGATTCAGGAAGGTAATATGGGTTTGATTAAGGCAGTAGAAAAATTTGATTACGAAAAAGGCTTTAAATTCAGTACGTATGCAACCTGGTGGATTCGTCAGGCCATTACGCGCGCAATAGCCGATCAGGCGAGAACAATCCGTATTCCGGTGCATATGGTGGAAACGATCAACAAGCTGATTCGCGTATCGCGTCAACTGTTGCAAGAGTTGGGGCGCGAACCTACGCCGGAGGAAGTGGCTGCCGAGATGGAGCTGAGCGTGGAAAAAGTACGGGAAATTATGAAAATTGCCCAAGAACCTGTTTCATTGGAAACACCAATTGGTGAAGAGGATGACTCACATCTGGGGGATTTCATTGAGGATCAAGAAGCATTGGCGCCTGCAGATGCGGCTGCCTATGAACTTCTGAAGGAACAGCTCGAGGATGTACTGGATACGTTAACCGAACGGGAAGAGAATGTTTTGCGTCTCCGCTTTGGTTTGGACGACGGAAGAACCAGAACCCTTGAAGAAGTGGGTAAAGTGTTCGGTGTTACACGTGAACGTATTCGTCAGATTGAGGCCAAAGCGCTGCGTAAGTTGCGCCATCCAAGCCGCAGTAAGCGACTGAAGGATTTCCTCGAATAGAAGCGTAACATTGCGGACCTTCTGCGGCTTGAAGCGCGCAGGAGGTCTTTTTTTATCTCATGGCAGCCTTGGTGGAGGGGAAGAAGCTTGGACCAGGAGAAAAAACGGGCAATACTGTTGCATGAAATTGAGCATTGGCGGCGAAGTCGGCTGCTCCCTGAGCAATATTGCGATTTTTTGTCTAACCTGTATCGGGAGGACGAAGATCCGTCGCAGAGCCAGAACCGTAACAACACCGGGCTACTTACATATCTTAGACACGGGCATGGGATCGCCTGGCTTCTTGGTTTTGTCATTATTTCCTGCATTTGTTTGATCGGTTTTTATTTTACCGCTTTTCCGTTGGCAATGCAAATATTCTCGGCAAGTGCAGTTACTACGATTTGCTATGGAGTGGCCGCATTTTGGCGGTCTTCCGAAAAGAGTATGAGTGCGATGTTGAGCACTTTAGGCAGTGCGATTATGCTGGGTTCGGGTGTGTGGATCATTCAGCTCCATCAAGGTGAAGCTAGGGTTTGGTTTCTTTTGCTCGTAGGCCTATGCGGTGTGGTATGGTGTCTTGTGGGATTAACTTTGCGGATCAGCTTACTTCATTACTGTGGTCTTGCTGGGCTGCTTTTAGTGTACGCGGTCCTTATAGGCCGCCACTGGCCTACAGCAACTTTAGTGATGCTTGAGGCATTTTGGATTTTGCACGCAGTATTGTTGATCTGGCTAAGCTGGTGGGTACATCGCCGCTTTCCGGGTCTCGCTTTGATTTATTTCGCTATAGGCATGACACTAGCATTCATGGCTGAAGCAGACATGATTATCCTGCGCCATCAAGCGGCGGGTGATGTGGTATTTTACAGCATACTGAAGTTGGCATTTGTTGTAGGAATTTTATTTTGGACTCGAAAAAAATGGATTACGTGGGTGACGTCATGAAACTTTCTCAACGATTACAATATATTATGGAACAAATTCCTGCCGGGAGCAGACTTGCGGATATTGGCTCGGATCATGGACTACTCCCTGTGGCTGCAGTGCGTAGTGGCAGAGTACCGCAAGCCGTGGCGGGTGAGGTCAACGATGGTCCGTTACGTGCGGCTCAAAAGCAGGTGGCCGAAGCAGGTCTTACTGATCGCATTGCGGTTAGAAAGGGAGATGGCTTGGCTGTAATTAAGGCCAATGAGGTTGATGTTATTACGATAGCCGGCATGGGTGGTGCCTTGATCGCTTCCATTTTAGAGCAAGGGAAAGACAAGCTTGTTTCAGTGAAACAGCTTGTTCTACAGCCTAACGTAGGCGAGGATATCTTACGCCGTTGGCTCATCGAACATCAATGGGTACTAACAAGTGAACATATTATGGAAGAAGACGGAAAAATATATGAAATTCTGACGGCCGTACCTGATTCGGTAAGCCCACTGAAACAGGATGAGCTGTATCAACCATGGAAACTTCCCGATAGTTCGCTGGTACTGACACAGGATTTGTTAATGCAACTTGGACCGCTATTGGTCAAAGCACCGAATGAAATCTTTTTTTATAAATGGAAATTGGAGATTCGCAAGCTTGAGGATGTGCTGGCACAAGTGGCACGATCAGATCAGGAATCCGCACAGCATAAGCGGGAGCAATTGCGCAAGCAAATTGAACAGCTAGAGGAGGTACTTGCATGTTTGCCAAAGGACAGACAGTGATTAGCTACATGGAGCAGCTGGCTCCGAAATACTTGGCAGTTCCGGACGATAGAATCGGGCTTCAGCTGGGTAGTCTGCAAAAGGAAATCAAAAACATATTAGTAGCCCTGGATGTTAATGATGAGGTTGTCGAAGAGGCAATCCGCATAAAAGCTGATCTCATTATTGCACATCATGCGATTATATTCCGCCCACTTAAAGCATTGAACACGGATCAGCCTGCGGGCAGATTGTATGAAAAGCTGATCAAGAATGATATTGCTGTCTACATCAGTCATACGAATCTGGATACGGCTGAGGACGGCATGAATGACTGGATGGCGGAAGCTCTGGGTATTCAAAGTGAAGGTACGCTGGAGGATGTTCACACCGAGCAATTATTCAAGCTTGTTGTTTTCGTACCCAAAACACATCATCAACGGGTACTTGATGCCGTATTAGGGGCGGGAGCTGGACATATCGGCAACTACAGCCATTGCAGCTTTAACATTGACGGCTACGGAACTTTTGTGCCGGGTGAAGGCACACAGCCGTTTTTGGGTGAGCTGGGTAAAATGGAACGTAGTGAAGAGGTTCGTATCGAGACCATTGTACCGCAGGGTGTACGCAGTAAAGTTGTTCAAGCGATGCTGAAGGCTCATCCTTATGAAGAGGTGGCTTATGACCTGTACCATATGGATTTGCAAGGCCGTAGCTTTGGTTTGGGGCGGGTCGGCAAGCTCAAGGAAACCTGCACGTTACGGGAGTTTGTCGATGTTGTAAAAAACGGTCTCAACGTCGAGCATGTACGTGTGGTGGGCGACTTAGATCGTACGATCAAAAAGGCAGCCGTGCTTGGGGGCTCTGGTAGCCGTTATGTGAACAAGTCGCTCTTTAAGGGAGCTGACGTATTAGTCACGGGGGATATTGACTATCACACGGCTCAGGATGCCCTTATGGCGGGGATTGCTATTATTGACCCTGGACATAACGCTGAAAAGATTATGAAGCCTAAAACTGCAGAGTGGATGCGTAAACGCTTGGTAGAAGGTCGATACTCAACGGAAGTACATGTATCTCAGGTGGAAACCGAGCCTTTTCAATTTTTGTAAAATCTCAACATCTATGAGAAAATGAAGATGCTCTATTATTTTTTTTCGTAGGGAGAGGTTCTATGCGGACGCTGATAGCTGATTCTGCAATTCATGCCTATCCAGGCATGGTCGCTGTTGTTACTTCCCGCTATGAGGGGGAAAATAATGTAATGGCCTCAGGCTGGCATACCTATATCGGATCATCACCGGGCATGTATGGCATTTCACTGAGGAAGGAAACATATTCTCACGGTCTGATCGAGAAAAGCAGAGGCTTTGGTATTCAGTTTCTGCCTGCACACAGATCGGAATGGATTCAGGCTGTAGGTACCTTTAGTGGTAAAGATGTAGATAAGTTTCAGCAGTTTGGCATTGCATATGAGGATGGAATTTCAGTCAATGTGCCTATATTGCTGGAGGCTTATCTTGCTTATGAGTGTAAAGTCGTGGATATTCATACCTATGGAGATCATGATTGGATCGTCGGTGAAATACAGCAGACCTACCGAGATGATGAACTGTTCCTAGATGAGGACGTTCCTGATTTTAGTAAGCTTTCTATCCCGCTATACGTGGGAAGGTCTGCTTATTATGTGGCGGATGATTCATTGCAGAGAAAGGTGCATCCGTTTTATTTGAGCAAGTAAACAGAGATCTATACGTTTTACAATATTTTCAGGGTTGTATCATGCGCGCGTTCCCTGTATACTATGTAATGTTGTTCGGAAAGTTTGACAGACAATCGCTGGCGGCGTGAGCCGCGAGAGGAAAGTCCGGGCTCCATAGGGCAGGATGCTGGATAACGTCCAGTCAGCGCGAGTTGAAGGATAGTGCCACAGAAATGGACCGCCGATGGCCGCTTGCGGCACAGGCAAGGATGGAACCGAGGTGTAAGAGACCCCGAGGAACGCTGGTGACTTCGTTCCTGGTAAACCCCATCTGGAGCAAGACCTAATGGGACACAGCTTCTTCGCGAAGCAGCCTTAGCCCGAGGCGTGTCTAGGTTGGTCGCTGGAGCTGGATAGCAATGTTCGGCCTAGATAGATGATTGTCGCTTGTAGTGGGAGGGTAGTTCCCGTCTGTACCACGAATAGCACAGAACCCGGCTTACGGAAAACTTTCCCCACTGCAACACCTTAAAATGCATAAATTTAACTTTTGTAAATGACCTGTTTGCATGAAAGCTTTTAATCCAAATGTATTTATTGAATTAAAAAGGGTGTGTCATATTCCAACGGGAATCATGGCACACCCTTTTTAACATACCGTATTACGCAGACATAGTGCCTTCTTAGAATGAAGCCCCCAGCATAATTACTGGGGGCTTTCATTTTAATTTTTACTTCCTCTACCGTAAAACCGTTCGAGGATGAGGCACGTAGCTTAGCAACGCATTTGAATCTGTAGAAGCGAGGCCTGCACCTTTGTCCCAGATTCCACCATACTATTCAAATTCCAAACGAATCAGGGGTAACAGCGATCGTAAATCAAATGATTGGTGAAGCGGCCTCACGTACATATCCTGCCAACTCCATCATCGCACGCTTTTTACCACACTTTCCTCTGTGTACATCTTCAGTGCTCGATCCAATCGGTCAACCGCTTTAGGCAGCAGGGAAGGATCCGTATGCGTGAAGTTGATCCGCATGTGGTTGCTGCCACTTAGGTCAGCATAGAAGACTTGTCCGGGGACAAATGCGACTCCTTCCTGAATTGCGAGTTGCAGCAACCGATCAGAACGGAAGCCCTCGGGTAGAGTAACCCACATAAACATACCGCCGAGTGCATCATTCCAGGTGATTCCTTCCCATTGACGTTCTTTCATCAGCGATGTGAGACGTAGCATACGAGTGTAGTACTCGGCGGACACGGTACGAATATGTCCGTCCAAGTCAAAAAAGTCCAATAACTCATTCAAAGCACGTTGATCAATACTGCTGGAGTGCAGATCGGCAGATTGTTTGGCATTCGCGACTTTAACGACGATAGCTTGATCGGCTACCAACCATCCAGAGCGAACACCAGGAGCAACGGTTTTAGAGAATGTAGAAGTGTACATCACATGACCGTCTCCACCTAGCTGTTGATCAATTGAGAAAAGGGATGGAAAGTTAAGGTTTTCGTCAAATTTAAGACGTCCGTAAGGATCATCTTCAAAAATCAAAGTGCCGTATTTACGGCATAGTTCAACAACGCCTGTTCTGCGTTCCATACTCCAAACACTTCCTGCCGGGTTGGAGAAGGTGGGGATGACATACACGAATTTAGGCTGATGTTTTTTGATCTTGGCTTCAAGATCTTCTAATCGCATACCGTTAGAGTCTGTATCTACACTTACAATGTTGGCACCATAGGAATTAAATACCTGAAGAGCTGCCAAATAAGTAGGGGACTCCACCAATACAGTATCCTGCGGATCGAGCAACACACGCGAAACCAGATCAATGGTCTGCTGTGAGCCCGTCGTCATGATGATATTATCTCTGGTGACGGAGATGCCTTGGGATGACATGATTGCTGCAAGACGTTCCCGTAGAGGAATGTAGCCCTCGGTTAGGCCGTATTGAAGAGCGGTAGTACCGCCGAGACGAAATACCCGCTCATAGGCTTTAGCAACAGCTTCGATGGGGAAAAAGGCATCGGCCGGAAGGCCGCCTGCCAGAGATAATACATCTGTTCCCTGTGTCAGCTTTAAAATGTCCCTTACCATGGACGAGCCCTGAGTACGAGCCATACCCGAAAATTTGTGTTCCAATCCAATCATCTCCTGTGTTCTATACTGTACTATGAAATTTGTTGTATTATATCGATAATGAAGTATAACAGTAAACGTCTAAATGTAACAGTTGATTTTTGGAGGGGACGGTTCCGATGCATATTGATCTCAGCCGCAATAGCAGTGTCAAATTATATTTACAGATTGCCAAAACATTAGCAGATCGCATCCAGTCTGGATTGCTGCCTCAGGGTACAAAGCTTCCCTCTGTCCGTCATCTGTCCAGTCTGCTTGCGGTAAGTCCCGTAACTGTAAGCAAGGCGTATGCTGAGCTGGAGTCTATTCATTTGGTTACCTGTACACAGGGAAAAGGTTGCTATGTAGCGGAGCCTTCGGTAGCTGTTCAACGTGAGGGAGCGCAGGATTTGTCATGGCAAATGTCGCTGATCGATTATTTGCCGCGCGCACAGTTATGGAGAAACTTTAACCATAGCAGACAGTTTCCTTATTCTTTTCATATAGCAGCAATTCAACCGGAGCTTCTTCCTACACGCGAAATCATCGCTGATACTCAACGTCTATCCTCTGGAAATCCCGATGCAATGGCAGCATACGGGACTTTTGAAGGTGATTTAGCGCTGAGGGAAGTGTTTGCAGATCACCTGAACGAACGCGGTATATGCACAGTGGCAGAACAGCTGCTCGTGACTAGTGGTGCCCAACAGGGCATTGACTTGGTGGCACGGACCTTTGTTGGTTCTGGTGATGTTGTCTACATGGAGGCTCCTACATATACGGGGGCCATTGATGTGTTTACCAGTCGTGGTGCCAAAGTAATTATGATTCCGATGGATGAGCAGGGCATGAGGATCGATATCCTCACGCGTCTCTGTGACACTCATCCCCCAAAACTGATCTACACGATACCCACTTTTCATAATCCTACCGGAGTAACTTTAACGATGGCCAGACGCACACAATTACTGGATCTAGCTCAAAGTTATCATTGCCTCATTGTTGAGGATGATCCATTTTCCGACCTATACTATAAAACAAAGCCGCCACTCTCTATCAAGGCGCATGATCAGTCCGGACATGTGATATATATCAAAAGCTTTAGCAAAACCGTTGCTCCCGGCTGCCGTATAGCTTGTGTAGCGGCCACTGGCAGTGTAATGGATCGTTTGGTGGCTGCCAAGTCTACTACGGATTTGGGGAGCCCTCTATTAACGCAAAAAGCGCTACTGCCCTTTATCAAGAATCGACTTGATCAGCATCTTGTTTGGTTGCGGGAACAAATGCGGGATCGGTTGACAGTCGCGTTGCATACGCTCCAGCGCTATGCTCCGCCAGAGGTCAGCTGGTATGCTCCCGAAGGCGGCTTAAATGTGTGGATTAAGCTTCCACCTAATGTTGATATTCCAGAATTGGAGCGGCTGGCTGACCGAGAAGGAGTTTCCTTTTTACCTGGTGCAGTATGCTATGCAGGTGGTATGGACAGTAATCATATCCGTATTTCTTTTTCGTATGCGGACAAGGAAACACTTAAAACAGGTCTTCACAAACTGTGCCGTTTGTTGGGCGAACTGCCTGATCATTCGGTCATTGTTGAACGGAAGCCTATTTTATAAGGGATATTTGTATTAGGGGGTAAACATCCAAGCACAGCACACGCCTTCTTAATATGCTGTACTAATTCACCGAAAGGAGTTGCACATTATGAGTCATTGCCCCTACGACCCGATCGTGTGCCCGCCGATCCAATTTGTAAATCATCAATTTTTCCCACAAGTCGTGCCTGTGGTTCATCCGATTGAAATTGTTAATCAGACGCACATTGTACCTGTACCTCATCACGTATTTCCGGTGAGTATAAAGGACCCTGGAGAACCTTGCTGTCATACTCGCAGCCATGGCAAGCGTCCTGTTCGCAGCAGTTCCAAGCGTTAATAAAGCCCAAAAAAGCAGCCATGGAGCAACATGGCTGCTTTTTTCCAATAAGGAATCTTACGTTTCCAGTTTCTTTAATATTGATTTTAACTTGTCACTTAAATGCTGTGGATAGAATTGCAAAGGAACATATGGACGTTGTGCTGCTTTCAACGCTTTATACACGTCAATTTGACCATATCCGAAATATTTGTCATGCCCGGGTGTGCCCAAGTCAATTACGCTGCTTCTCATTAAATCCATAACCTCTTTGTTGGTCAGATCGGGGTTAATGGATCGAATCAGTGCAGCAAGCGCTGATACATGGGGACTGGCCATTGAAGTACCCGACAGTGCAGCATATTGGTTCCCTGGGTACGTACTGGCAATACTTGCACCTGGAGCCATGACGTCTACATAATCTCCATAGTTAGAAAAGGATGCACGGTGCATAGAAGAATCTGTAGCGGAAACGGCAAATACTTCAGGATACGCTGCTGGATAGCCAGGTCGTTCCGTATTGTCATTACCT
This sequence comes from Paenibacillus sp. cl130, assembly GCF_900116035.1. Lineage (NCBI taxonomy): Bacteria > Bacillati > Bacillota > Bacilli > Caryophanales > Paenibacillaceae > Paenibacillus > Paenibacillus sp. cl130. The sequence continues at coordinate 622,428 of NZ_FOYG01000002.1, read as the reverse complement.
GTAGCTGCAACTAATACGACATCTTTATCATAGGCGTATTTGATCGCATCATGCAAAAATTCAGCTTGTGCGTAATTGCCCAGACTCAAATTGATGACCTTAGCCCCATGATCAGCTGCCCATATAATACCTTCTGCAACCGAGTAAGTCGTACCGGATCCGGATTGGTCAAGTACCTTAATCGGCATGACTTTGTTGTACCATGTCATGCCAGCGACCCCCTCACCATTATTCACGAGGGCAGAAATGATGCCAGCGACGTGCGTTCCGTGACCGACGTCATCATAAGGCTTTTCAGACGGATTTACCACGTTATGACCTGAAAGGATTTGACCTTTTAGGTCGGGGTGATCCAAATCTACTCCCGTATCTACGACAGCGACAATTACGTCCTTGCTGCCTTTGCTTAATTTCCAACCCCGGTTGGTTTCAGTAGCCGGCAGATTCCATTGATAGCGGGAAAAGAGCAAATCATTGGGGATAGAGCTGTCCGCTTTGATGGGTGTTTTCTCATTGGTTAGATACATATAGTGAGGCTCAGTATAAAGCGGGTTCCACTTTCTTGAAAAATATTGCTTTAGTTCCTTGAAGTTCATCTTATCCGAATGAAATACATAGGTATAACCAAGCTTGCGACCTGGCTCACAGTGTAAATCTGCTGCAATTTCCTGCAGTTGTCGTGAATCAGGATTGTGACGGAAGCGAACGACAATTTCGTTTTCGAAATAATGGCTTGCATTTTCGTTGTCATGGCCCGTCTTGACAGTAATATCGTGCAATGTGTCGGGATGTACGGATTCGATTTTGTAGCTGCCTTCTTTTGGATAGGGAATCAAACGCAAATTCTTCCGCTGATGCTTCTCCACGTCACGCAATACTTGCTGACTGATCAGGGCAGCAACGCCGCATGTTCCGTCAGCCGATGGTTCTGCCATGACAAAATATTTACCGCCTTCAGCCTGAAATGCAGCAGATTCGTAGGATTTATTTTGCATGACGGAACGGCGAGCCGCAGCCAAGCTGCTTTTGATTTGAGGATGACTGAGCAGACGAGTTTGTGCTTTGCTGCCCGTATAGGTGCTCGTGTTCCCGTCGCGTGTGTGAATCCACAGTAACGTATGAAGATGACTGTGCGATTGCTGCAGTGTGCGAGTAAACTGTCTTTTCTGATCAGCAGTTTTACCATCAAGCTCCCGCATCACGTATTGAATATCCTGCCTTGCATCCATGCGTGTGAGGGTATCCGTAGCGGACAGGTCCAAAGCCAACATTCCTTTTTTGAGCTGCTTCTCTTGCTGTGGCACCATCTTGGCCGTATATTCGGGTTGCGGTGTAGGGCGATGATCACGGGAAGGCAGCATCAGTGTGATGAGAAGCACCCCGGCAGCTGCTCCTAGCAGGGGTTTTAACCATTTTCGCCGAGACATGGGACCGTCCTCCTTGAGTATTCATAAATTTATGGTTTAGCGTGAGGAGGTTGGCATGTTTTTATACCTTTCAATGCTCATTTGTGGTAGGATAAATACTGAAAATTACAGCTCTTTCGGTTAGAAGGGACTATTTTCGGGTAACCAAATTGATGAACAAGCAACAAATAAGGGGGAGCTGCCTTGATGTCAGCAGTCAACGTACAAAAATTATGTGAGTCGGCGCAGGAGAGACTGAAAACTGCCGTGAAACGGGTGGAAACATTCCTCAATGAGCATGCTCTGCCGCAACTGGTTGCAGATGGCAAAGAGGAGTCCGTACTTTTTTACAAAGGCTTTTTGTCGGATCTCCGTCATGTCCTTGTTTTTTCCGAAGTATCTTATGAAAAGCTGGGTGTGGCTTTACGCCGTGCCAATTTTGACGTCGATTTTGCGGAAAAGGCATTGTATAACGTTTACCATGACTGCGTGAACAGCTTTTTTTATCCCAAAAATGAATCTTACGCAGAGGATGGACGCTATGCGTATACGGGACAAGATGCTATCCGCTTCCGTAAAACGCCAGTGCCAGCCGCTCGCGAAGTGATCATGGACATTACGAAAAATTTTGAAGAATTGCGTGATGATCTGACTTATTATGAAAGTGACTATTTGACTCAGCGCCGGATGCAGACTCGACGTACTCATGCCTAAAGCATTCAACGGGGAAGATCATTTCTAATCAAAAACTAAAACAAGACAAGCAAGCCGTTTTCTACTTGCTTCCTGCCATTTTGGAGGAGGTGAAGGAAGCGGCTTTTTTCGTATGTCACCAACTGCCATATACCATGAACGCATAGGTGCAGGGTAGCGGGGGGACAATGAATCCGAGGTGATGATCATGAGCCAAGAGGCCAAGCCAATCGTTAAGTGTAGCGTAGCCAATTGCCATTATTGGGGAGAAAACAACTTGTGCAAGGCAGATTTGATCATGATTGAAGTTGATGGTCATGCTGGAAAGAAATTTAAAGAAGAATATGCGGGAGAAAGCTTCAGTTCAGAAGAACGTGATAAGGCTGCCACGTCAGCCGCAACCTGTTGCCACACTTTTAAGCCGAAGTCCGTGTGAATTTTATTACGCGATTCATTTCGCATTTGGAGGTGCAGTTTATTATGGAAGATCATGAAAACGACAAGCATCAGAATGAAGAGCATGTTAGCCGCAAACGTGTAGATTACCCCCGTCATATTCATGAACGATCTGCCAAGCGCCGTAATGATCGTGAAGAATATGCAGCAGAGGTTGCTCCCGGCTCAGTTGTGACTCGACATGGGGTCAAGGGTGAAGAGCAGATTATAAACAATAGTGGTCGTATTTCTGGCTATATTGGTCTGGCTGCAGGAATTGCCTCATTGTTTATGTGGTCAATTGTGCTGGGGCCTATTGCTGCAGTTTTAGGTTTTTTTGCTTATGTGAATGGCAGCAAAACGACCGGCATTTGGTCGATTGGTCTTGGGGCGCTGGCGACATTGAGTTATTTTGCTTTTATCCCGTTCGTTCGTTGACCCTACTGGAGGAAAAAGCTCAGTTTTCTTTTGTATATCCGAGAAAAATCATCTTAGCGATATAATTCATTAAAGCTGATCTAAAAAGCTCCGCTGTCTTTTCGACAGAAACGGAGCTTTTTTTCATTAAAAGGTATGGAAGTACATAGTAAAAAGTTGTATCATAGCAGTAATGACAAGCTATTTGGGATACAACAACTATAGAAAGTTGGGAACACCACATGCAAATTGATCCGCGCGTGTCCAAGTCCATGTTAGACATGCAGCTGTTAAATAATATGAGTGCTACAACCCAGACGGGTACAACGGACGCTTTTTCCGGATTACTGGAACAAGTAGGTCAGTTGGAAACAGATGGTGCTGTGACTCGAGAAAATTCAAGTGATGTTACCAGAGACGAAAACGGTTTACTATGGCTTCAATTGGGACCTTCCAGGGGAACGGCTTCGTCACTGTATCCCGCTCCTTCCAGTACAGCAACAGACGGACCCACAACACCTACAGCATATGATGATTTGATTAACGAGGCTAGTCAGAAATACGGCATTCCAGTAGCTTTGATTAAAGCAGTTATTGATACGGAATCTTCATTCAATCCGTCGGTCACTTCTTCGGCCGGAGCCAAAGGGCTTATGCAGCTTATGGATGCTACGGCTCAAGGTCTGGGAGTCAGTGACCCATATGATCCTGTTCAAAATATTGATGCAGGTGTTCGTTATTTGTCTTACCAGATTAAACGGTTTAACGGACAAGAAAATATGGCGCTGGCTGCATATAATGCAGGTCCCGGACGGGTGCAGCGGCTTGGTGTAAATAGTGATGAACAGTTAATGGCTGTACTGGACAAGCTTCCGCTGGAAACGCAAAGATATATTACCAAAATTCAAAATGCACGTGAAAAATATACGATCTAAGCCCTATAGCTTATAACGAAAAAAAATGCGTAATTTCAATTAGATTAGGTCCGCAGACAGGATCAATATGGGGAAAGCGTGTCGCTATAATGTAGCAGCCTTTCCCTGTTTTGGTCTTTTTTTGTTGCAGTAGTTATAGGAAAGAAAGGGGAGTGCAATGAAATATTTTGATTATGCGGCGACAACTCCACCTTTTGAAGAGGTGATTACAACAGTTGCCGAGGTCATGAGACGCCACTATGGGAATCCATCTTCGATGCATCGGTATGGAGAGGATGCGGATAAGTTGCTTAAGCGTTCGCGCGAAGTATGTGCTGCGGCTTTGGGAGTGTATCCATCAGAGATTGTCTTCACATCCGGAGCAACGGAAAGCAACAATCTTGCTATTAAGGGAGCAGCTTTGCAGTATCAGACCAGAGGCAAGCATATTGTTACTGTATCGACAGAGCACCCGTCTGTGTACGAAGCTTGCAGACAACTGACAAATCTGGGCTTCGAGGTTACATTTTTACCTGTCGATGCGGAGGGGCATGTGAGCGCCGAACAGGTTTGTGCCGCTGTCCGTAAAGATACGATTTTAGTCAGTATCATGCATGTCAATAATGAGACGGGAAGGGTGCAACCGTTGCATGATATCGGAGCTGCGCTCAAGAAACAGTTCCCCCGTGTGCTATTTCATATTGACGGTGTACAGGGGTTTGGAAAGCTACCGGTTGATATCCGGGGCTGGCAGGCTGATCTGTACAGCCTCTCTGCGCATAAGCTGCGTGGACCCAAAGGTGCTGGACTACTATTCGTTCGGGAAGGTGTGGAGCTTTTCCCACTGCATAGTGGCGGCTCTCAGGAGCAGGGTTTTCGTGCAGGTACGGAAAATGTACCGCTGCTAGTCGGTATGTCTAAGGCGGTAAGGTTGGCGGGCGAACGGCAAGCAGAGACAGCACGCCGTATGACCGAGTGGAGAGAACGGGTGGTCGCAGAAGTGAAGACAATCCGTCAACTGCGGCTGAACAGCGGGGAAGAAGCGCCGCATATTGTCCACTTTTCGTATCCGGGCATGAAGGCCGAGGTAATGCTGCATACGTTGGAGCAATTGGGTGTGGTAGTATCCACCAAATCGGCTTGCTCTTCGAAATTGGCTGAACCCAGTCGGGTGCTGCTGGCGATGGGATGCAATGAGGCGGAAGCGTCTGGCGGCATTCGTATCAGCTTCGGTGATGAGCATTCGGAACAGGATATCGATGAGCTTATACTTGCACTGCGACAGGCTGTAGCCAAGCTGGAATCCCTTGAAAGGTGGAAACGTTAAAATGCACTATGATATGTTGTTACTTCGCTTCGGTGAATTTACATTAAAAGGGAAGAATCGGACTCGTTTTGAAAAGGCAGTACTGAATCACGTGAAGCTGCTACTCAAACCGTTTCCCGGTGCTTCTTTGCGGAAGGAATTTGGACGGATTTATGTGGTTCTCGGAGGAGAGCCTTATGAACAGATCATTCAAGTGTTACAAAAAGTGTTTGGCATCACGACAATAAGTCCTGTCAAAATGGCTCCTGTCGAGCTTGGTGCTATAATTGAGACCGCTGTAGCTTTGATGCGTGAGCTGAATGTGGCCGAGGGAACGACTTTCAAGGTAAATGCCCGCAGAGTGTGGAAGGAATTTGCTCATTCTTCACAAGAGATGAACCATTTAATTGGTTCTCCTATTTTGCGAGAGTTTCAAGCGTTGAGGGTCGATGTACATCGACCAGATATTGAGTTACGTGTGGAGGTTAGAGAGCAGGCGGCCTATATATTCAGCGATGTTATTATGGCTGTAGGGGGCTTTCCGTTAGGAACGAATGGTAAAGCTATGCTGCTGCTGTCTGGTGGAATTGATAGCCCGGTAGCAGGGTGGTCTTCCATGCGTAGAGGATTGGAAATTGAATGTGTGCATTTTTATAGCTATCCGTTTACAAGTGAACGTGCGAAAGAAAAGGTCATTGAATTGGCAAGGGTCTTAGCAGGCTATGCGGGTCGGATTAAAATCCACCTTGTGCCGTTTACAGAGGTGCAGACGGCCTTTACGCACACTGGACAGGATAATCTGATTATTACGCTAATGAGACGGTCTATGTTACGAATTGCAACGATGCTGGCTGAGCGTGAAGGAGCACTGGCACTCGTGACGGGCGACAGTCTGGGGCAAGTCGCTAGTCAAACGTTATCCAGCATGAATGTGATTGGCCGTTCGACAGAATTACCATTGCTGCGACCTCTCGTAATGATGGATAAGCAGGAGATCACGGAAATCGCAAAGCAAATTGGCACCTACGATCTATCCATCCTTCCATATGAGGATTGCTGCACATTGTTTGTTCCCAAATCCCCAACCACCAATCCGAATTTGTGGGTTGTTCAAAAGATTGAAGCCTCTATTCGGGATTTAAATGCCTTGATTGAACAGGCTGTGGCTGAAACGGAGACACTTGTCCTGGAGACAGGTGGAGCTATAGAGGGGCGTAAAGAGGAAGTTATACAGGAAGATTGGTTTTAAAATAAAAAAGCAGACCCACCAGCTAATTTGGGTCTGCCTTTTTATTTTAGTTAAAACAGTTTTTGAATCATTTTAGACGGCTTTTTCTCGACTGGATACTGCTCTGCGATTTTGAAGATATCCTGTGAGCAAAATACCAGCCATAACTGCGGCAATAAACAAGATACGCAGCGCAGGGTGCTCGGTAAAATAGGGTTCCAGCTTACGTTCTTCAGTAATCATATTAGAGGCTGTATAACCAAGAACAGCCGATCCCAAATAGATAATCCAGGGAAATTTATTGATCAGTTTGATAAAAAGAGTGCTACCCCATACAACGATCGGTACGCTAATTAACAGGCCAAGCACTACAAGTAGCAAATGCTGCTGGGCCGCGCCAGCAACCGCAATCACGTTGTCCAGACCCATAGCCGCATCGGCTACAACAATCGTGCGGATAGCACCCCATAACGTTGTTCCCGCTTTGACTTCGGTATGGTCCTCCTGGTCTACGAGTAACTTATACGCGATCCAGACTAACATGACACCCCCGATGAGTAACAACCACGGTACTTGAAGCAACCAGAGTACCACAATGGTGGCTGCTATGCGAATGAGCAGGGCACCACCGGTACCGTACAGTATCGCTTTTTTTTGCGTGGCAGGAGGCAGCTTTCTGGCGGCAAGTCCAATTACAATCGCATTATCTCCTGCGAGCAGAAGATCAATAAATATCACATTAAGCAGTAGCCAAAAGAACTGAAGTCCGGACATATCAATCGTTCTCATCTCCCTGATTAAACATCCTAAAATCATTGTATGTTGTTTATTTTAATACCCGTTTTTCGGAAATACGATTCATTATATTGCTGTTTGTTATTGATTTCAAGGTCTTTACTCAACAAATTTGACATCAATTTTTAATAAATGATGACTTATTTGACAAGGCTTATAAGCATAGCCTCGTCCTATTTCGCATACAAGTAGGATGGGGGTGTTTGTACACATGGAGCATATCATTTTGCTGTTGAAAATATTAATGATTAATTTGGTATTAAGCGGTGATAATGCAGTTGTTATAGCCATGGCGAGCAAAAACTTGCCTGCAAAGCAGCGGAGTCAAGCAATATGGTGGGGGGCAGTCGGTGCAGTCCTCCTGCGCTGTGTTTTGACTTTTGTAGCTGTCATTTTGCTGGGCATACCCTTTATTCAGGCGGCAGGCGGTCTACTTCTGTTATGGATTGCGTTTAAGCTGCTTTATGAGAATGAGGATCATGTGGGAGTCAGAGCAGAAACAACCATATGGAAGGCTATACAGGTGATTCTGGTAGCGGACTTTGTGATGAGTCTAGATAACGTATTAGCTATTGCAGCCCTAGCAGATGGGGATATCGCCATTATCGTCATTGGTATTGCAATTAGCATTCCGATTGTCGTCTGGGGCAGCAACGTGATTGCGATCTGGCTTCATCGGTTCCCTGTACTTGTTTTGCTTGGATCTGCAATCCTGGCTTTTACGGCAGGAGAAATGCTACTCCGTGATCCCCGATTGGGTGTGTGGTTAGCAGGTGCGGGGGAGCTAATACATGCATGGTTACCGGGACTTTTGGCCGCAGCAGTTGTCATTGTAGGAATATATCGTCAGTTACGAGCTCGCCATATTTGAACGTAGTTTTTTTGGAAAACATCGGCTAAAATATACTTAAAAACAATCACATTAAAAGACCTAAAAACAAATTCAGCAAACAAAGGAGACCACGATGAATTCCGGAAAAGAGCGTATGATCGGAGTGGGCATTGTTGCCGTAGGACTGATTATTTTGTTGGGGAAACTGGGGACGTTCTCCTTCTTGGGACGAAACTTTTGGCCTTTGCTGTTTTTAATACCTGGAATCGTACTGCATGCAATGTACATGAAGCGTAAAGTTTCACCCTTTATGTTGCTGCCGGCAGGGATTTTGTCGGTTTATGGCTTCTTATTTTTGCTCTGCAATATTTGGGGCTGGAATTTAATGGCCTATTTATGGCCTTTGCTACTTCTAGGTGTGGCGATTGGATTATGGCAGTACGCCATTAATGATATTTCGCTTTCTCGTAATGTTTATACAGGGGGCGTGATATTGGGGTTGATATCGGTGTTTTTATTGGTCATTACCCTGCTAAGAACGGGCATCATATATGTTATTGCAGTTTTACTGATCGGAGCTGGAATCTGGTTGGTCCTAAACAACCGTGGCAAACGCAAAAGGTAAAACGACAAGCTGTGAGATTTTATGGCGGTAAATTACGGAACAGGCAATAATGTCTTGCTTTATGACATATTTCAACTATAATATAATGGATATGATAAGAGCGTCGGAGATTTCTGACGCTTATTTTAAGGTTTTCACGCGAATCGGAGAGAGAAGCTGTCTGTACAAAGCCTGAAACATATAGAAGGCTGGCAGGGAGTGGGCCTAAAGAACGATTGTTAGCCTTGAATCAGCACTGCTTCAGGATAGAGACACTATTTTGATATACGGAAAGGATATGGATACAAACCATGCATGCAAGAGAAAACATTCGCAATATTGCGATTATTGCCCACGTCGACCACGGAAAAACGACGCTTGTCGACAAGCTGCTTCAACAGTCCGGAACATTTAGAGAACACGAGGCTGTTCAGGAGCGCGCCATGGACTCCAACGATCTGGAGCGTGAACGCGGTATTACGATTTTGGCTAAAAATACAGCAATCACTTACAAAGATTACCTGATTAACATTGTAGATACACCGGGACACGCCGACTTTGGTGGCGAAGTGGAACGGATTATGAAAATGGTTGACGGTGTTTTGCTCGTCGTTGATGCTTACGAAGGTTGCATGCCGCAAACGAAATTCGTACTGCGTAAAGCGCTGGAACAAAATCTGACGCCTATCGTTGTAGTGAACAAAATTGACCGTCCGGCAGCTCGTCCGGCAGAAGTCATTGACGAAGTATTGGATTTGTTCATTGAGCTGGGTGCGAATGATGAGCAATTGGAATTCCCTGTTGTGTACGCTTCGGCGCTGAACGGAACATCCAGCATGGATGCTGAAAAGCAAGACGATAACATGCAAGCATTGTACGAAACAGTTGTAGAGCACATTCCGGCTCCAACTGAGAAAGTAGATGAGCCTCTTCAATTCCTCGTAACACTGATGGACTATAACGAATACCTTGGCCGAATTGCAGTAGGTCGTGTAAACCGCGGTATCATCAAGCAGGGGCAAGCAGTCACAGTTATGCAGCGTGATGGTAGCAGTAAATCAGCGCGTATTGAGAAGCTGTTCGGCTTCCAAGGTCTGAAACGTATTGAAACTGACCAAGCGGGCGCTGGTGACATTGTGGCGATTGCGGGAATTAAAGATATCAACATCGGTGAAACCATTGCCGATCCAAATCATCCTGAAGCATTGCCTGTACTGAAGATTGATGAGCCAACGCTGCAAATGACCTTCCTGGTTAACAACAGCCCATTCGCAGGTCGCGATGGTAAGTGGGTAACATCCCGTAAATTGCGTGAGCGTCTTCTGAAAGAACTCGAAACGGATGTCAGCTTACGTGTTGATGAAACAGATAGCCCGGACGCCTTTATTGTATCCGGACGTGGTGAGTTGCATCTGGGTATCCTGATTGAAAACATGCGTCGTGAAGGTTACGAACTGCAAGTGTCCAAACCGGAAGTTATCGTCAAGGAAATTGACGGTAAGAAAATGGAGCCAATCGAACGTCTCCTCATTGATATTCCGGAAGAAAGCATGGGCGCGGTTATGGAAAGTTTGGGCTCCCGTAAAGCCGAAATGGTTAACATGATTAATAACGGCACCGGACAGGTTCGCTTGGAATTCCTGATCCCTGCACGTGGTCTGATCGGTTACACTACAAACTTCCTGACTTTGACTCGTGGTTACGGCGTAATGAACCATGCGTTTGACAGCTATGGACCATTTGTTGGCGGTCAAGTAGGTGGACGTCATCAGGGTGTTCTCGTGTCAACGGAAAACGGCAGCTCTACATTTTATGGTATGCTGGGCGTAGAAGATCGCGGTATTTTGTTCCTGGAGCCAGGTACTGAAATCTATGAGGGCATGATCGTTGGGGAGCACACACGTGATAACGACATCGTCGTTAACATTTGTAAAGAAAAACAATTGACAAACGTCCGTTCAGCAACAAAAGACGATACAGTTAAACTGAAAACACCTGTTATCTTCTCTCTGGAGCAGGCGCTCGAATATCTGAATGATGATGAGTATTGCGAAATTACGCCTAATGCCATCCGTTTGCGTAAAAAGATCTTGAACAAAGGTGAACGCGAGCGTGCGGAGAAACAACGTAAAACAGCACAAGCAAATACGTAATTGATTGGATTGGTCTTTGGCCACAGCGGCGACGCCCGGGAACGGGATGCGCCGCTGTATGTGTTTTAGGATTGTAAACTTGGAGAAAGCGATATTTCTCAAAACGCAGGAAAAGGTGTTGAAGCATGAGTAATCTTTCGAACGGATTGCCTCCCCGGACACAAAGCGGGAAAAAATCCGCCAAACCGAAAAAAACGAAAAAGAAAAAAAGCTTTTTCAGATCGTTTATGAAGTTTGTCTTGTTTTTGCTCATTATAGGTATTTTGGCAGTAGGTGGTTATACCTACTATATTTACAATCAGGTAGAGGAAGTTTTGGATACGGGGATCAACAAGGAAGTACCCAAAACACAATTGGCTGAAGCTAAGCCTTTGACTATCTTATTGCTGGGAACCGATTACCGCCCTGATCATCCGACTTATTTGTCAGACGTTATTATGGTAGCTACATTAAACCCCAATACCAAATCGTCTACCATCGTGTCTTTACCGCGCGATACGCGTCTAGAAATGGATGGATATAAACCACGCAAGTTGAATGAGTATTATCCAGTGTTTAAGGCTAGAGAGAAAGAATCTGGTGAAGTTGCTGAAGAACAAATGAAGAAGATGATCGGCAAATATTTAAACATTGATATCGATTATGTGACGGTTATTAACTTCCAGGGCTTTAGAGATGTAGTAGATAATTTGGGTGGCGTAGATGTGACGGTTGATAAAAACATGTGTTATCGTGACCGTGCAGATGGTACCGATATTAACCTGACAGCTGGAGCCAAGCATTTGAACGGTGATCAGGCTCTTGATTTTGTTCGCTACCGCAAATCGAATTGTCGTCCAAGAACAGCTGAATCTGACGATTTTGATCGCAATCGTCGACAAAATCAGGTGCTTCATTCCCTAATTGACCAAATGCAATCCTTTAACGCTTTGACCAAGTTTAGCGCAATTATTAAATCGGTTGATAAGAATATGATGACAGATATCGAGTCACAGCAAATGAAAAATATCGTACAAACCTATTGGAATATTTCCAAGCAAAATGTGAAATACAATCCGGTGGCAGGAACGTGGCGTAGCCCGTATGTGTACATTGATGAGCAACAGCTCGATTTGGCCAAACAAGCGCTACAAGAGGAATTAGCTAAAAAAGCAAGCGACACTACTGCAGCTTCTTCCAATTCCTGAGTATGTATCTTTCTCCTCTCTTATGTTATACTCGCAGCGAGTAAAGCTCTTATATAACATAAGGGGGTTGAGGTATGTCTAAAGTTATAGTGAACCAAGTCTAGGTCCAGTGAGCAATCACTGGGCCTTTTGTGTCTAATTTTAAAAATGTACAGGCTCAGAGCTATCTTCACTACAACTTTTCGTTGCTTTATCTGCTTTGGGGTTCTTTTTTCAGGGAATCAGCAAGTATTGGGTACCCGGTGAATAGGTATAGGTATGAAACACGAGATTGTCCACGCCGCTTTGGAGGGGATTTAATGAAGAAAATTTTTGTGCTGGATACGAATGTGCTGCTGCATGATCCGAAAGCCATTTTTACCTTCAAAGAACATGAAGTTGTCATTCCAGCTGTTGTTCTGGAAGAAATCGACTCCAAAAAACGCAACGCGGATGAGATTGGACGGAATGCCCGCAATGTATCGCGATTGTTGGACGGGTTAAGAGAAGTAGGTCATCTGCACAGTGGCGTTCCACTTCCCCAAGGTGGGAGGCTTAAGGTTGAGTTAAACCACCGAAGTTTTTTGAAAGTTCAGGAGATGTTCGGGGAGGTTTCGAACGATAACCGGATTTTGGCGGTCGCCTTGAATTATCATCTGGAAGAGCAGGAGCAGCCTGAACCACGTTCGGTCGTTTTGGTCAGTAAAGATGTGCTGGTCAGGATCAAGGCAGATGTACTGGGACTGCTGACCGAAGACTACCTATCCGATAGAACAGGCGATCTAAGTGAGCTATATCCCGGATACTCGGCAATACAGGTGCACCCGTCCATCATAGATGAATTTTACTCTAACCGTTTTTTACCAATCAAGCCACTGGAACTACCTTATACGCTGTATCCGCATGAATTTGTTATTCTGAAAGATGAAATGGGAACTGGAAAATCAGCTTTGCTGAAAGTGAATCAGGAGGCAGAGCGATTAGAGCCGCTGTACTTAAGTAACGAATCGGTGTGGGGAATCAGCGCGCGTAATGCTCAACAGCGGATGGCATTGGAGCTTTTGCTTAATGACGATATCCCCCTCGTGACCATTACAGGAAAAGCGGGTACGGGCAAAACGCTGCTGGCGCTGGCGGCAGGTTTGCTTAAGGTAGAGGATGAACATCGCTTCAAAAAACTGCTGATTGCTCGGCCTGTTGTTCCTATGGGTAAGGATATTGGTTATTTACCGGGAGAAAAGGATGAAAAGCTTCGCCCGTGGATGCAACCCATCTACGATAATCTAGAGTATCTGTTTGATGCCAAAAAATCAGGTGATATCGACAAAATTTTGATGGGCTTGGGCAGTATTCAGGTGGAGGCACTTACTTATATTCGCGGGCGTTCGATACCTGGGCAATTTATTATAGTCGATGAGGCTCAAAACTTATCCCGACATGAGATCAAAACGATTGTGTCCCGGGTGGGTGAGGGGAGCAAGATCATTTTGATGGGAGATCCGGAGCAGATTGATCACCCTTATCTGGATGCAGCCAGTAACGGTCTAACCTATGTGGTGGAGCGGTTTAAGCAAGAAGGGATTAGCGGGCATATTATGTTGGAAAAAGGAGAACGCTCCAAGCTCGCGCAGTTGGCAGCCGATCTACTATAAAATCCCTACCGTTATTACAATAATAGAGACCTCGGGAATCTCCCGGGGTCTCTTGTTTTATACACGTAAAAATTCAGAACAATGAAAGGTGAGCAAAATTTTACTTAAAGTTTAATTCGAGCTTAACTTCAAGCATTCCTGCTAAAGTGCGTACTTCTGTGGCTTTGACATATGAAATAAGCTGCTGTGGGTAGAAACCCAGATCAAAATCCTTTTCCAGCTTGTTGCGGGTCGTATCAGGTAGCTCCAGACCATTAAATACCAATCGATCCACATGAAATAAAATTGCATTTTTCGGCTCATTCTCTAGCGTGTAGTGACCTTCTACCCTTAATTTCATCGTTCCCTGCTGACCTTCTACCACAATTCGATCCTGCGCAAATGTAAAGTTGAAGTGATTAAACAATTCATTTTCTGACTTTAAAAAACGGTTAAAGTCCTCTTCACGAATGCTTATCGTAATGACTTTTCCATTTGTAACCATGGCACCTTGTTGTTGTTGAATGAATTGTGGTAAATTCTGCATAGCTTGAGCTAATGCTTTAAAGTGCTTATTTACCTCGTAGACACCTACATTCTCCCAATAAGCTGTCATTTCGCCAATTAGCTTACGTAGGGTATCCGGGTCATTACTGGCGTTAACGCCGTCATTTACACGCGACTGAAGCAGGGCAATGCGTTTACGTTGTGCCAGTAAGTTTGTTTTGACAGTCTCCAGTTCCATTGAGGCTTGGGTGACTTGTTGTTCTGTTTTTCGCATAGATTGATAATTGGATTCGTATTCTTGAAGCACATCCTGATCGTGACTAATCAATAATAAGTAGTAATCGTACAGAGAGAGAAGTTGCCTTATACTTTTCGCCCCTAGCACCACACTCAACAGTTTGTCCCTTTCCCCCATATAATAAGATCGCAGCACAGAACCTGCACGCTTCCGTTGTATGGTCATTTGCTCTTGCTGAACGGTGAGATTACTTCGCAGTTCCTGCTGACGCTGCAAAAGGGTATGCTGCTCCTGACTGATTCGCTCAATTTCATGGTCTATCTCTACAATCGACAGGCTATCTTGTAAAATCTGACTTTCTTCATGGGAGGGAGCGGCCAGGGTAGGACGTACATATATGAAAGTTAGCATCATAATGGTGGTCAGCAGGGTGCTGATTGTGATTTTTATTCGTTTGTTCATTTGGTTTCCCCTTTTATGTATTCCCGAAAAAAACTAATGGTAATGTATATGATCCTTTCTGTTTCTTTAACCATTCATTTTATTGTACAGCAGTCTGAGCATGCTTGAAACCCGAAACTGTTTACGTTCACGTATGAGTTCTTGCAGAAATGGAAATACAATTTAGTATCAAATAGATTCTATGAACTCTACGAGAGGCATAGGAATGAATAAACAGCTTTTATACCCTATTCAAATACCGGCAAGATCGGTTCATGAAGACGGTTATTTCAGGATGTTGTTAGGAGGGCTAGAGGCATGACTGCAATAAGACAAGATGCATGGAGTGTGGAAGATGACTTGATATTGGCGGAGGTGACATTGCGGCATATCCGTGAAGGTGGAACGCAGCTCGCTGCGTTTGAGGAGGTTGGACAAAAAATAGGAAGAACCTCTGCAGCATGTGGCTTTCGTTGGAATAGCTGCGTGCGCAAACGTTACGATGAAGCGATTAGTATTGCCAAAGCACAGCGCCAGAAGCGCAGTTATATCCGTAAGCAGAACCCGGTGGGTGTATCACAGGTTGCGGCTTTTGCCTCGCTTGATACAGTCGAAGGTGGATACAGAACGGATGGTGCGAGTGAGGATACATTATCTATTGATGCAGTAATTCGCTTCTTGCGCCAATGGAAGGGATCCGTCCAGGAAACGAATCGGCAGATTAAGATGCTGGAGAAAGATTTACGGGAAAAGGAAGAAGAATTGAATCAGCTTCGCTCCATTAATGACCGGCTGTCCAAAGAAGTGAATGATGTACAAACCGACTATCGTGTTGTGAATGATGATTATAAAGCTCTGATTCAGATTATGGACCGAGCTCGGCGCTTGGCTTTAATCACTGAAGATGAGGAAGAGCTTAAATCCAGATTCAAAATGGACGCCAATGGGAATCTGGAGCGCATTGAGTAACAAGATTACTTCTGCAATATTGAAATAAAACGTCAACTAGCGCTTTGCCGTAGTTGGCGTTTTTTGTATTTCTTTAGAGTGCATATGATATAGTAGAAAAAAAGATGGAAGCGAGACGATACAAAGGTGATTGATATTATTGGAGCGGGTTCGCTGGGATTGTTGTTTGCCGGGAGGTTGTCTGCTTCGGGTACAAAAGTAAGGCTGTGGACGCGTACACTTGAGCAGGCACGCGTCATTGCTCGTGAAGGGATTACTGTGTTTGATAAGGAGGGACAGACGGCAGTACATGTTTCCGGGGATAAATTGAAGGTAGCGCCATTGGCAGATTGGCAACGGTTAAATTCACAGGCTCCAGCACGATGGATAATGCTTATGACCAAACAGGGGGCGATTGAGGAAGTATTAGAACAGATCCAGCCTGCAGCTCAAATGGATAGAGATACAGGAATTGTTTGCTTGCAGAATGGAATCGGCCATATAGAACGCATTAGACAGGCTTGGCCTGAAGCTGTGGTATACCCTGCTGTGACGACTGAAGGAGCCAAGAGGCAGGGAGTAGCATCTATTGTACATGCAGGATCGGGTGTTACTGAAATTGGTAGTTCGGAGGAAGGGGAGGAGGCGAAGAACAATAATTTTAATCAATGTGTGCTAAATCGGCTGCTTGCAGCAGGATTTGACGTTTGCTTGTCGAAAGAAATCGAGAACGGTATGTATCGCAAGTTGTTGATCAATGCTGTGATCAATCCGCTGACAGCGGTATGGCGAGTTCGTAATGGCGAGCTGCTTTCGGACCCTATTCGAATACATATGATGCGCAGGCTGTACGATGAAGGCATTCAAGTGTATGAAGCTCATGGTATCCACTGGGAAAACGCATGGTGGGAGCAAATTATGAATGTATGCCGGGCAACGGCAGAAAATCACTCGTCCATGCTAGCTGATGTACTTGCACAGTCCATGACGGAAGTTGCTTCAATTAACGGACAACTGGTGCAGATGGCAGATCGGGCTGGAGTTACTGCACCAACTCATGAGGTATTGTGGCAATTAATTGAAGGCATGCGGCTAAAAGAGGGGTGATCAGTTGAGTCTTATACAAGGTACTATTATCACTTTCAGTATTCTTCCCTTTTTTCCGTTTTTGATCGTGTTTGCGGTTTGTCGCTACATTCTTAAAATGGAAAAAAAGAAATCGTTACTTACTTCTATGGATATTACCACGTTTTTTCTGATATTTTCCGTCGCAGCACTCTTTAACGTCATTTTTACATCTCGATTCGGTTTTTATTTGATTCTACTGCTCCTATTACTGGCCTTGGGTTTAATTGGAGGGGCTCAAAATCGAATAAAAGGGAAGGTTGATGGTAAAAGATTATGTAGAGCGGTCTGGAGATTAACTTTTATAGCGATGACATTGGCGTATATTTTGTTGACTGTTGTTGGTATATTTAAGAATATATTCAACATCATGTGATATAAGGTGACATGAAAAGGTGAAAAAATATGAATTAATCATGTTTTTTTGAAAAAAAAGCTCAATTTGAAGAAATGTAATGTAGATTTTTTTGACCGCTGGTTGTATAATCTATAAACATATACCACTTTAGAACTAGGGGGAAAACGCTAGATGAAAAGGAAAAGCTTTTTAGTCCTTTTGACACTCATTCTTGCAGTTGGTGCACTGCTCGCAGGTTGTGGCTCCAGCAAGAACGATAATGGTAAGGGCGCACAAGAAAACACCTCGACTACGCCGGCTCCGGCCGACAAGCAAATTTTGCGCATTAACCTTGCTTCCGAGCCGCCAACCTTCGATCCGGCACAAGCTCAGGATAGTCAAACTAACACGGTTCTGAAAACTTTGTATGAAGGTCTCGTACGTATGGGTCCTGACGGCAAAGAAATCCCTGGCGTAGCTGAATCTTGGAAAATTTCCGATGACGGCAAAACCTATACGTTCAAGCTTCGTGATACTGCAAAATGGAGTAATGGCGACCCAGTCAAAGCAAGCGATTTCGTATTTGCTTGGCAACGTGTATTGGATCCTTCCACGGCTCCTGCACCTCCATATGCTTACCAATTGTACTATATCAAAAATGCTGAGGGTTACAACCTGAGCACTTCGAAATCTTTTAAAGGCACTAAAGTTACAGACTTTAAAGATGTAGGTGTTAAAGCTGTTGACGACCATACATTGCAAGTAGAGCTGGAGCACCCAACTCCTTACTTCTTGGGATTGACTTCTTTCTACACTTTTTACCCTGTAAATCCTTCCGTTAAAGGTAATGATAAGTGGGCTGTTAAGAAAGATAGCATGATCACTAACGGACCTTACACATTAACGACTTGGGACAGCGGTCAAAAGATCGAAGTAACCAAAAGTGAAAACTATTGGGGTAAAGATGATATCAAGCTGAATAAAATTACGATGTCCCTTGTAAATAGCGGTGCAACAGAGCTGGCTTCTTATAGAAGTGGACAACTCGATTACGCAGGTATGCCAAACGGTGAAATTCCTACCGACCAAATTCCGGCTGTGAAAAAAGAACTGCCTAACGAATTTAAGGCAAAAGGGATTGCAAGTACGTACTACTATCTGTTTAATGTAACTGAAAAACCATTTAACAATGTTAAAATCCGTAAAGCGTTTGCGATGGCTATTGAACGCCAACCAATCGTTGAAAGAGTAACATTGGGCGGTCAAATTCCTGCATACGGCTTTGTACCTCCAGGTATCAAAGGAGTATCTCAAGAATTCCGTACTGAGAATAAAGATGATTACTTCAAAGAAGACTTCACTGAAGCGAAAAAATTGCTTCAAGAAGGTATGAAGGAAGAAGGCGTAACTACACTTCCTCCGGTAACATTGCTGTATAACTCCAGCGAGAGTCACCAAAAGATTGCTTTGGCAGTTGCTGATATGTGGAAGAAAAACCTTGGTGTTGACATCAAAACTCAAAACCAAGAGTGGGGCGTATTTATCCAAACACGTAACAAGCTGAATTTCCAAATCGCTCGTGGTGGATGGTCTGCTGACTATAATGATCCAATGACATTCCTGGATATGTGGACAACAGGCAATGGCAACAACAATGCAGGTTATGCTAACCCAGCATATGATGCTTTGATTGAAGCAGCTAAGAAAGAAACTGATCCAGCAAAACGCATGGAAGATTTTGCGAAAGCGGAGAAAATTCTGGTTCAAGACGATATGGTAATGCTTCCGATCTACTACTACTCAAATGTTTCTTTAACGAAACCGAATGTAAAAGACATTGGGCTTGACTTTAGTGGAGCAGTTGATTTCACAAGAGCGTATATTACACAGTAACTGAAGCTCGATTCTGAAGTTTGATAGTTACTTCGGGATATATATGTGGATAGAACCATATATATCCCGTTTTTTTTGTGTGTCATGGTCTTTTCCATCATCATGTAACCATGCAAATAAGTAGATTGGACAGTCCAATTCTATTTCGATAAAATCGAATGGTGTCGAAAAAAATTTATGGGGGGTGTAAACGGGCAATGACGCGTTATTTGATCAGTAAATTTTTCTATATGCTGCTATCTTTGTTCATTCTGATCTCTGCGACGTTTTTTCTCATGAAAGCAATTCCGGGTAACCCCTTCATGAGTGAAAAAGCGACTTCTCCTGAGATTCAAGCCCGGTTAATGGAACAATATGGGCTGGATAAGCCTGTATATGTCCAATATTTTAAATACTTAGGTGATATTGCTTCAGGTGATTTTGGTATTTCTATGAAAAAGCTGAATCAAAGTGTAACTGACATTATCGGACAAACTTTTACGGTTTCCCTCAAACTAGGTTTTGTTGCCATAATCGTGTCGATAATTGTCGGTCTCTTGCTAGGTATGCTGGCAGCTTTGTATCATCGTAGGCTAATAGATAACGTTGCAATGGTATTAGCTATAATGGGGATTGCGGTTCCCAGCTTCGTTCTAGCATCGTTGATTCAATTTTTCTTCGCTCAACAGTTAGGTTGGTTTAATGTTATGGGCTTTGACGGTCCGATGGACTACGTTCTGCCTGTTGCAGCTTTATCTGCTTCCCCAATTGCGTTTATCGCTCGACTAACGCGTTCCAGCATGCTGGAAGTGCTTCATGCGGATTACATTAAGACTGCCAAAGCTAAAGGCTTGAAATCCATTACAATTATGTTCAAACACGTTGTACGTAATGCTATTTTGCCGGTTGTTACCTATGTGGGACCCATGACGGCCAATATTATTACGGGTTCAGTTGTTATTGAACGTATCTTCGGGATTGGCGGTATTGGTAAGGTATTCGTAGATAGTATTACAACCCGCGATTATACCATGATTATGGGAGTTACTATTTTTTACGGTATTTTGCTGATGGTGGCGCGTTTTATTACAGATATTGCATATGGATTTATTGATCCGCGGATTAAGCTTACTGGCGGGAAGGAGGGATAACTTTATGTCTGTTAAAGATAATGCTGTGAACTTGGATAAGCTTCAGGTAAAACCGGAAGATTTCCAGAAGGTCGGGGCGGATGAAAAGCAGTCTGAAGTTATTCAGCGCGAAAGCTTGTCCGCTTGGCGAGATGCTTGGGAACGACTTCGTAAAAATAAACTGGCAATGACGAGCTTGAGTGTGTTGGTTCTCATTGTGCTTGCTTCAATTGTTGGGCCGATGCTGTCCCCATACGATGACCGCACCAATGATTTGTTGAGCACCAATCTTCCTCCTTCGGCGGAACATTGGTTCGGAACAGATGATCTGGGACGTGATATGTTTGTACGTACTTGGATGGGCGCTCGGATTTCCTTGATTATTGGTTTGGCTGCTGCAATGATTGATTTGATGATTGGAGTTATTTATGGTGGAATTATGGGTTACTTTGGTGGCCGCGTTGATGAAATCATGAATAAATTTTCTGAAATCTTGTACTCCATTCCTTACTTGCTTGTTACGATCCTGTTGCTGGTTGTACTGGAGCCAAGTATCACTACAATTATTATTGCGCTCTGTGTAACGGGGTGGATTAACATGTCGTGGATTGTACGTGGTGAGATGTTACAACTTAAAAACCGAGAATTCGTACTTGCTTCCCGTTCAATGGGTGCTGGTGCAGGTCGTTTGCTGTTCCGTCACTTGTTGCCTAATGCGGTAGGACCAATCATTGTCACACTGACTTTGACAGTTCCAAGTGCTATTTTCTCTGAGGCATTCCTGAGCTTCCTTGGATTAGGGGTACAGGCTCCTCAGGCGTCGCTGGGTTCAATGATTGAATCGGCTCTGACCGGGTGGATGTATTACCCGTGGCGGATGCTTTTCCCAGCAGGTTTGATCAGTTTGATTATGCTTGCGTTCAACCTTTTTGGCGACGGCTTGCGTGATGCGCTTGATCCGAAGTTGAAGAAATAGGAGGTGAGATCATGGTGAGTAGCAACAATTTAATTGAGGTTGAAGGTCTTAAAAAGTATTTTAATGTTGGCAAAAACCGTGTGCTCAAAGCGGTGGACAACCTGAATTTCTATATTCGCGAGGGTGAAACGCTGGGTATGGTTGGCGAATCCGGCTGTGGTAAGTCTACAGCGGGTCGTACGATTTTGCGCTTGTATGAACCTACAGCAGGTAGCGTGCGTTTTAACGGTACGGATATTTACAAATTATCACCAAGTAAAATGAAAGCAATGCGCCGTGATATGCAGATGATCTTTCAAGATCCGTATGCATCATTGAACCCGCGTTTTACCGTTTCTGATATTATTGGTGAGGCACTGGATATTCACAATATGGCGGGTAGCCGTGCAGAACGTAAGAAACGGATTGAAGAGTTACTTGATCTGGTTGGTTTGAACCCTGACCATGCAACACGCTATCCGCATGAGTTTTCTGGTGGTCAACGTCAACGGATCGGCATTGCACGCGCACTAGCGGTTAATCCTAAATTCATCATTTGTGATGAGCCGATTTCAGCTCTTGACGTATCTATTCAGGCTCAGGTTGTCAACCTGTTAAAAGAGCTTCAAGAACGTTTGGGTCTGACATACCTGTTCATTGCGCATGATCTGTCGATGGTCAAGCACATCAGTGATCGGGTAGCTGTAATGTATATGGGTAGAATGGTCGAGCTTGCAGAAAGTGCTGAATTGTATGCAAATCCGATCCATCCTTATACGAAAATGCTTTTGTCGGCGATCCCACTTCCTGATCCAGAAGTAGAAGCCAACAAAAAACGGATTATTATGCCAGGCGACCAAGCAGGCCCGATTCATGATGCATCTGGCAGCAAGACAGGGGCTTATAACCTGGAAAATGCCACGCTCATCGAAGTGTCTAAAGGACATTTTGTAGCTGAGCCTTACGCCTGATCTTGTTTTATGCACCAACCGCCGAGTTATTCGGCGGTTTTTTTTGTAGGAAGCTTTGACGTGGACATGGGCTTTCGGTACAATCAAGCAGTAAGGTTTTGGTGGAGACAGGAGGCAGACCCATGATGATAATTCCGGAAACGCTTCGCGGAGGGTCGGCTTTGGCAGAAGATTATATACAGGGTACAGGACGCGCAAGCGACTTGTATGAATATAATGTGCTGCACGCCGATGCTTATGCCCAACGGGCGAAGTGGCTGGATAAGACGGGGCATCTGCGATTAAACCGTAAGGATATCGTAGCATGTCTTCGTATATACAATGAGAAATACAATTCGTATGAGGCGGTTCGTGCTTCATTGGACCGTCTGGAAAGTCCAGATGCCTTAGTAGTAGCTGGCGGGCAGCAAAGCGGATTGTTCACAGGTCCGATGCTGGTCATTTACAAAGCTGCTAGCCTAATTAAGGCGGCGAGAGAAGCTGAGGAACGGCTTGGACGTCCGGTTATTCCCGTCTTCTGGATTGCTGGCGAAGATCATGACTGGGACGAGGTCAATCATACATACGTAATGGCAAATGACCCACAAGCCGTCAAAATCAAGCTGAATAAGCAACCTGAACGCCGTTCTTCGGTTAGTGCCATTAAAGTTGAGGCTGTTGAGTGGAAGCAAGCGATAGCGGATATAGAGCAAAGCTTGCCAGATTCAGAACATAAGGCTGAAATAATGCGCATGATTGAGAACGGGCTAACGGATTCATATGGACTGAGTGAAGCCTTTGCCAAGTTGCTGGGCCTTTTGTTCGGCACCTATGGATTAGTACTCTTGGATTCAGCAGATCCTTCGCTACGCAAGCTGGAAGCATCCGTTTTTAAGCAACTGGTTCAGCACAATGATGAGTTGGAGCAGGCTTACCGGACGACTGCTGCGCGGATCGTAGATTATGGATATCATTTACAAGCGGATGTGCATGAAGGTGGCGCGAATCTCTTTTATATCCATGAAGATGAACGCTTGCTGCTTTTCAAAAAAGCTGGACTATTCACGGATCGACACGGTCTGGTGGTGTTTACTGTGGATGAACTGCTTGAAGAGATAGATAGACATCCCGAACGTTTTAGTAACAATGTGCTAACTCGTCCTCTAATGCAGGATTCACTGTTTCCGGTGCTGGCATCTGTGCTGGGTCTAGGAGAGATTGCTTACTGGGCGATTACACGGGATGCTTTCGGGGTGTTGGAGATGCAAATGCCGATACTGCTGCCACGAATGTCTTTTACGTTGGTAGAGCCAGGCGTGGAGAAGCATATGCTTAAGTATGAATTGAGTTTTGGTCAAGTTAGAGACGGACTTGAGGAACGGAAAAAGCAATGGATCGCCACTCAAGATCAGCTTGGAATGCAGGATCAGTTTTCCGGGGCTAAGGAAGCTTTTGTCCGCATGTACGAACCGCTTGTGCAGCAGACAGGTTTGATTGAAAAAGGTTTGCTACCGCTCGGAGAAACCAACCGCGATAAGATTCTGGCACAGATCGCCTATCTGGAGGCAAAAGTTCAGGAAGCGTTGCTTCGGCAAAATGAAACAGCACTTCGCCAGTGGGATCGTATTGAGTGGTCGCTTTTTCCATTTGGACAGCCGCAGGAGCGGGCGTATACGATCTATCATTTTCTGAACCGTCATGGTCTCAGCCTGATTGATATGATTATGAGTGTACCATTGGATCTGACGGGTACGCATCGCGCTATTTATGTATGATTTATTATTTTATATAGGATTTATCATGGTTCAAATTTAACCAATATGAAGGAGGAAACAAAGTATGACTTCCCATTCTCTGCAAAATAGCATAGTTCACGATCTTAAATTGGCCCCTGAAGGTCATTTGAAAATTGATTGGGTAGAAGCCCATATGCCAGTATTGAACCGTATACGTCAACAATTCGAGCAAGAGCAGCCTTTTGCTGGTCTGAAGGTAACCATCTGTCTACATCTGGAGGCCAAAACGGCTTATCTGGCTAAAGTGGTACAAGCAGGTGGAGCGCAGGTAACTATTACGGGTAGTAATCCGTTGTCCACACAAGATGATGTTTGCGCCGCATTAGTTGAAGATGGCGTTACAGTATTAGCTAAATACAATCCGGACCCGGAAGAATTCAAAAATTTGCAAATCAAGGCACTGGAAACAAAGCCGGATCTCATTATAGATGATGGTGGTGACTTGGTTACTCTGTTGCAATCCGAACGGCCTGATCTGATTTCTACGATCCGTGGGGGAGCAGAGGAGACAACTACTGGCATTATTCGTTTGAAGGCTTTGGAAAAAGAAGGGCAACTTCACTTTCCGATGGTGGCTGTTAATGATGCTTACTGCAAATATTTGTTTGATAACCGCTATGGTACAGGACAGTCAGCTTTCGACGGCATTATTCGTACGACTAATCTGGTTGTAGCCGGAAGTACAGTGGTTGTGGTAGGTTATGGCTGGTGTGGCAAAGGGGTTGCAATGCGTGCGAAAGGGCTGGGAGCCAACGTTGTTGTAACCGAAGTTGATCCAATCAAGGCAGTAGAAGCCCATATGGATGGGTTCCATGTGTTGCCGATGGTAGAAGCTGCCAAACTGGGCGACTTCTTTATTACAGTAACTGGAAACAAGGCTGTAATTACAGGAGAACACTTTGATGTGATGAAGGATGGAGCTGTGCTGTGTAACGCAGGGCATTTTGATGTGGAGGTTAGTAAGCCTGAGCTTGCTAAACGTTCCGAATCCATTCGTACGGTGCGTCGCAATATCGAGGAATATCGCTTTAAAGATGGACGTAAAATGTATTTGCTGGCAGAAGGACGCCTCGTGAATCTGGCTGCTGCTGATGGTCATCCTGCGGAAATTATGGATACGACATTTGCGCTTCAGGCGCTTGGCTTGAAATATGTGAATGATCGTTACAATGAGCTAGGCAAAGCTGTTATTAATGTACCTTATGAAATTGATGAACAGGTAGCTCGATTCAAACTTGATAGTCTGGGAATCCAAATTGACACGTTAACTGAAGACCAAAAGATCTATTTGGACAGCTGGAACGCGTAATCGGATTATTTAATCACGATTTTCGCTGCAAAAGTGTTGCGTTTTTAATGCAAGTGTTTGTTTAGGTTGGCATAATGGACAGAGAGTAAGCCCTTTATTCCGTGTTGTTTCGAAACCTGATGCATATTGTCGGGGGCCGGCTTCATGGGGTAAGGGGCTTTTTTGCATCTTGTGACGCAGGGCTACAATAACAGACATAAGGGTATGGATCCGGCTTCTATCACTTTTTGGTAATGAAAAAGAGGTCTTTGATTTTTTAAAGCGAATCTATTATGCTTAGGTGGTGGAAAGTGGGCCAAAGTGGGAGAATGGGGTAAGGGGTGACGAAACCAATGTTTATGGGGGAGTTCCAACATAGCATTGATGAGAAGGGTCGGCTTACTGTACCGGCCAAGTTTCGTGAACTTCTCGGTGCCTCGTTCGTGGTTACCCGCGGGCTGGACCAATGCCTCTTCGTGTATCCCATGGATGAGTGGGCTGTCATGGAGAAAAAACTTAAAGCACTGCCTCTGATGAAGGCCGATGCGCGGGCGTTTACCCGTTTTTTTTTCTCGGGGGCGACTGAATGCGAATTGGACAAACAGGGCAGGGTAAATTTACCGGGGAATTTGTGCGAATACGCCAAGCTTACTAAAGAGTGCGTCGTATTGGGAGTGTCCACCCGTGTAGAGATTTGGAGCAAGCATACTTGGGAGCAATATTTCAACCAATCAGAAGAAGCATTTAACGACATTGCTGAGAAATTGGTTGATTTCAACTTTGAATTGTAATTTAGGAGGTCAGCCGTTTGTTTCACCACATTACCGTACTCAAAGAAGAAGCAACACAGGCACTAAACATCAGGCAGGACGGGATTTATGTGGACTGCACGTTGGGAGGGGCAGGACACAGTTCCGTCATTGCATCACAGCTTGGCCCTGAGGGAAGGCTCATTGCCTTTGATCAGGACGACTGGGCATTGAACAATGCGCGAGAGAAGCTGTCAGCCTATGAAGGAAAGATTTCATTAGTGAAATCCAACTTCCGCCACTTGCAGGACAAGCTGACCGAGCTGGGATTGCCCGAAAAAGACGGCGTCCCGCAAGTCCAGGGTATTTTGTTCGATCTGGGTGTATCCTCGCCCCAGTTCGATGAGGGGGAACGGGGATTTAGCTACAATCATGATGCGCCGCTTGATATGCGGATGGATCAGAGTAGCTCGCTTACGGCTTACGAAATTGTCAATGAATGGTCAGAAGCAGAGATTGCGCGTATTTTGTTTCATTACGGAGAAGAGAAGTTCTCACGGCGGATCGCAAAGATCATGATTGAACGTCGATTGAACAAGCCTATTCACACAACAGGGGAACTTGTCGATATTATCAAAGAAGGAATTCCGGCTGCGGCACGCAGAACCGGGGGACATCCGGCTAAACGCAGTTTCCAGGCTTTGCGGATTGCTGTGAATGATGAGTTGGGTGCACTGGAAGATACTTTGCATCAGGCAATAAGATGTCTGGCTCCAGGAGGCAGAATTTCGGTCATTACATTCCATTCTCTGGAGGATCGGATATGCAAGCATATTTTCAAGGAGTATTTGGCGAAAAGCATCTATCCGTCTGATTTGCCTATTTTGGAGGACAAAATGGAAGGCGATCTGAAGCTGGTGAATCGTAAGCCGATTATGGCGTCAGAGCAGGAACTGGAGCTTAATCCACGGTCCCGGTCAGCTAAGCTGAGAGTTGCCGAGAAATTGTAAATTTAATGGAGAAGGAGAGGCGACATGGCTTATACACGCGGTAATTTGGCTGTAAAAGAAAGAGCCCGTCAGGAACAGGTTCAGCAACAACGGTATCGTGAGACCACCAAAGTCGTTACACGCCGCAGAGAGCTGCCGATTCGAGAAAAGCTGCTGTATCTATTGACACTTGTAGCGTGCATTGTCATTGCTGGTATGTTGATTAGCAGGTACGCTCACATTTATCAAATCAATTATTCGATTAATACGGCAAGCAAGGACATTTCCAAATTACAGACCAATATCGCCCAACTGAAGATTCAAAAGGAGCGTCTGGAAAATCAGATCGTGCCGACTGCAAAGGAACAGGGATATATCGAACCAACAAGAGAGCCCATTCGTGTGGAAAAGCAGGCTGCCAAATAGTTAAGGGCATAGCATCAAGCTATGCTCTGACGTACATTTTTTTGCAGAGAGGTTTGAGCTATGGTCAAAAGAATAAAGCTTCGCACACTGCTAATAGGGGGATGTATTACCCTCTTTTTTCTTGTTCTGCTACTTAAGGTATTTTGGATTCAAGTTGTGAGTGGGGAGTACTGGCATAACCTGGTAGTTAATCAAGTAGAAAGAGATCAGGTGATTCAGCCCAAGCGTGGAACCATTACGGACCGTAAAGGAAACGTATTGGCTACGGATGCACCGGCTTATACGGTAGTTGTCAATCCTAGTATCATTCAGGAGTATGATTTGGAGAATGAGGTTGTAGCTAAGCTGCACCAGTTACTCAAAACGCCTGAGGATGAGCTGAGAGGACATCTTTCTGCAAAGGATAAAAAGGGGAACTACTTAAAAAATCGCGAGATTCGTAATGGGGGCTGGAAGGTAGATCCTGAGGTCAAGGCACAAGTGGATACGTTCAAAGAGTATTTGAAGGATAAGTATGAAGTAATTGGAGCTGTGGACACCGTTCAAGAATCCAAACGCTATTATCCGGAAAATAAGCTGGCTTCCCATGTTCTTGGCTATCAAAGAAAAGATGGCACAGCAGGTATGGGGTTGGAAGCTTATTATAATAAAGAGCTCTCGGGGACGGCTGGAAAGCTTCTGTATCAGCGGGATCGGAAGGGAGTTCCTCTTCAAGGATCGGAAAGTGTCTATGAGCCGGCACAAAATGGTAAAAATTTAAAGCTGACGATTGACGATACGATTCAGTATTATATAGAGGATGCCATGCAGGAAGCTATTGCAAAATACAACCCGAAAACGATGACTGTAGTAGCTGCTGATCCCCAAACGATGGATGTTCTCGGTATGGCGACTTACCCGAATTTTAATCCCAATACATATGGGAGTACACCCTTGGAATATTTCCGTAATAATGCTACTCAATCTATCTACGAGCCTGGCTCCACGTTTAAGATTGTCACCTTGGCAGCTGCGGTTCAAGAAAAGGTGTTCAATCCAAATGAATCCTACCAATCTGGTATGATTCGGGTCGGAGGCTGGGATATTCGTGACGTAAGCCGTAACTGGGGAACGTTAACCTATCTTCAGGGGGTCAAGCGTTCAAGTAACGTCGGTTTCGTCCATCTGGGATTGGATAAGTTGGGTGGCGAAAGGCTGAAGAAATATATTAATAACTTTGGATTCGGCGTGAAAACAGGCATTGATCTTCCGAGTGAGTCTACCGGAGCTATTACTTTCCATACCCAGTACAAATCCGAGGTGGCAACGGCT
This sequence comes from Paenibacillus sp. cl130, assembly GCF_900116035.1. Taxonomy (NCBI): domain Bacteria; kingdom Bacillati; phylum Bacillota; class Bacilli; order Caryophanales; family Paenibacillaceae; genus Paenibacillus; species Paenibacillus sp. cl130. The sequence continues at coordinate 593,786 of NZ_FOYG01000002.1, read as the reverse complement.
TCGTATGGACACGGACGTGTTCAGGTAACGCCAATCCAGCAGGTAGCTGCAATTTCGGCAATTGCTAACGGGGGGAAGCTGATGCAACCTCATCTGGTGAAAGAAATCATGAACCCAGATACAGGCGAAGTTCAGACGATTCAACCGAAGGAAGTCCGCCAAGTGATTACTCGGGAATCGGCAGTCCAGACAAGCAGCTATCTGGAGCAGGTCGTATCTGACCAAGAAATTGGTACGGGACGCCTTGCTTATATTGACGGATATCGTGTAGCTGGTAAAACAGGTACAGCGACGAAGGTCGTCGGAAAAGTATATGACCATTCGAAGGATGTCGTGTCCTTTATAGGTTTTGCACCAGTAAATGATCCGAAAATAGCTGTTTTGGTTGTTATGGATGAACCTAACAAATCAGTAGGCGGCGGTACAGCAGCAGCGCCTGTATTTAAAAAAATCGTATCTCAATCGTTGCAATATATGGGGGTTCCAAAAACAGGAACTAAAACGAATAAATCAGGTGGCGCTGTTGTAAAAACAGTGAATTTGCCAACGGTACCAACATTAACTAGTCAGGTGAAGAAAGATGCGCAAAATGCATTGCTCAAACAGGGAATTGCCTATGAAACGGTAGGCAAAGGCTCCAAAATTGTTCGCCAATATCCTGAAGCAGGCGTCAAAATGAAACCCGGACAACGCATTTACTTGCTGACTGAGGATAGTGCCAACATGACTATTCCTGATTTTACAGGTGTTTCGTTGCGTGACACACTTCAAGTTCTGACCCTTATGAAGGTTGGTGTGCAGGTAAGCGGCGAAGGTTATGTTGTCTCTCAAAAGGCGCAGATGGTAAATGGAAAGCGGATCGTCAGCGTGACGCTTCAGCCGGCCAAAGAAACGGTGACCGGAGTGAAACCGGAGGAAACACAGGACTCGACCAATGGAGTTGCAGCTAACCAGACCGGCAGCGCAACAAAAACGGAGGTCGATACTAAAACCGAATCCAGTACTACCGCTGATGCTGGAACAGACGCGGGAGCTCCTAAGGGAGGAATATCTGCTGTTGCAGATGAGAAAAGTGCTGCTGCGATTAAAGGCGAGGATAACTGATAGCTTGTTCTAATGTCCGTTCTTTTGAATATTCATGAGGTAAGACATGTCATGAGTATTTGAGGAACGGAGGGAGCGCGTTTGAAAAAATCTAACGTGACCATGCGGCGGAGGCTGGTATGGGGGCTAATGGGATTATTTGTACTGTTTGCGGCCTTGTCGATCCGGCTCGCCTATGTTCAATTGGGTAAAGGAGGCGAGCTCTCGGCCAAGGCTGAGGATTCGTGGCGCCGCAATATTCCATTTGCCGCCAAGCGCGGCGAAATTTTGGATCGGCAGGGTACGGCGCTGACCTACAATGTCAGTTCGCCGACAGTCATGGCGATACCAGTGCAAATTAAGAAGCCGGAAGAAACGGCACGCAGGCTGGCGCCCTTGCTGGATATGAGTGAGGATAAAGTGCTCAAGCTGATTACCAAACGAACAGCAAGCCAAAAACTTCAGCCCGGCGGACGGAAAATTACGATGGAGAAAGCGCAGCAAATTCGTGATTTGAAGCTGCCGGGTATCGTTGTTGCTGAAGACAACAAACGTTATTATCCTTATGGTGATCTAGCGGCTCATATTCTTGGGTTTACAGGAATTGATAATCAAGGGCTGACAGGCGTAGAGAAGCAGCAAAACAGTAAGCTTCGGGGAATCGACGGAAGCATTGCGTATTTATCAGATGCAGGTGGTCGTCTGATGCCTGGTTCTTCTGAAAAATACATTGAACCGAAGGATGGACTGAATTTACAATTAACCATTGATAAGTCTGTGCAGTCCATTATGGAACGGGAGCTTGACCAAGCCATGGTCAAATTTCAGGCGAAGTCCGCGTTGTCTATTGCTATGAACCCCAAGACGGGTGAAATATTAGGCATGGCTGGACGACCAAGCTATGAGCCAGCACTATACAAGCAATATGCGCCTGAAATCTATAATCGAAATCTGCCTATCTGGATGACATATGAACCTGGGTCTACTTTCAAAATTATTACACTGGCGGCTGCCTTGGAAGAAAAGAAGGTCAATCTCAAAAATGACCGTTTTTTTGATCCGGGATATATTGAAGTCGGTGGAGCACGCCTGCGTTGCTGGAAGAAAGGCGGACATGGAAGCCAAACGTTCCTTCAAGTGGTGGAGAATTCTTGCAACCCCGGTTTTGTAACATTGGGGCAGCGGTTAGGTAAAGAAGCACTTTTCAAGTACATTCGGAATTTCGGCTTCGGCAGCAAAACGGGAATCGACATGATTGGTGAGGGCAACGGCATTTTGTTCAAGCTACCTCAGGTCGGTCCTGTAGAACTGGCGACAACCGCTTTTGGTCAAGGGGTGTCTGTCACTCCGATCCAGCAGGTTACCGCTGTATCGGCGGCAATCAATGGCGGTAATCTTTATAAGCCTCACATTACAAAAGGTTGGGTTCAGCCGGGAACCGGAAAAGTGCTGGAAAAAGTAGAACCAGAACTAGTACGTAGGGTCATTTCAGAGGAGACCTCCCGACAGGTAAGAGAAGCGCTGGAGAGCGTCGTTGCTAAAGGTACAGGTCGTCCTGCTTTCATTGAAGGCTATCGGGTGGGAGGTAAAACGGGGACAGCACAAAAGGTCATTAACGGACGTTATTCTTCCTCGGAGCATATTGTATCCTTTATTGGTTTTGCGCCGGCGGATGATCCGCAAATCGTCGTCTATACCGCTGTCGATAACCCGAAGGGAATTCAATTCGGCGGGGTGGTTGCTGCGCCAATCGTGCAAAATATTTTAAAGGACGCGCTGATTGCCTTGAAAATACCGCCTCGCACCAATCAAATTGCCAAAGAGTACAAGTATGGAGAAAATCCGATCGAAACGGTACCTGATCTGGTAGGTGCTACTGCAGCTGATTTGTACGAAGATATGAATATGAACTTTATGCTCGTGAAATCTGGGTCAGGCAAGACGGTCGTGAGTCAGGCGCCGAAGCCGGGCTCCAGATTGGAGCGGGGATCAACGATCCGTATTTACATGGGGGATTGATAGGTTCATTTTATACCATACTATGAATAACGAGAGAGCAATGGAGGAATGAAAGATGCAGCTTCAACAATTGGCTTCACTGCTGGCCGTCTCCCGTGTGGTGGGTGACGGTACAGTGGATTGCCGAGGAATCGGGGCGGATTCACGTCGAGTGCAACCGGGGGATTTATTTCTGTGTTTGCCAGGTTTTACAGTGGACGGACATGACTATGCTGAGCAGGCAATTGCGTCCGGGGCGGCAGCTTTGGTCGTTGAACGTGAACTGGATGTACCTGTTCCGCAGCTTGTAGTTAAGGATGCACGACATGCCATGGCGGTTTTGGCAGATTATATGTTTGATTCACCGAGCCGACGCATGCGCATGATCGGCATAACCGGAACCAACGGTAAAACAACGATAACTTATCTGATTGAAAAGATCATGAAGGATGCGGGGGTGAACACCGGACTGATTGGTACGATTCAAATGCGTTACGGTGGTCAGTCTTACCCAATGTCTGGCACTACGCCCGAAGCGGTGGAACTGCAACGTTATCTCGGAAATATGGCAGAGCAGGGGGTTCAATGCTGTGTCATGGAAGTATCCTCACATGCGTTGGAGCAGGGCCGCGTCAAAGGAACTGATTTTCGCACCGCTATATTTACAAACCTGACGCAGGACCACCTGGACTACCACAACACAATGGAGGAGTACCGTGCTGCAAAAGGACTTTTATTCTCTAGGTTGGGAAATGCTTTCTCGCGGGATGCATCCGATAGCAAATATGCTGTTCTGAATGCAGACGATCCGGCTTCTTCCTATTTGCAGGCTCAAACTGCGGCCCAAGTGATTACATACGGCGTGGAAAAGGAGTCTGATGTGCAGGCATCTCGTATCACTATAGGTTCCAAGGGAACCTCCTTTCATGTGTCTACTTTTAAAGGAGATACCGATATTGAGCTTCGAATGGTAGGCAAGTTCAATGTGTACAACGCACTGGCGGCCATTACCGCTGCTTTGCTGGAAGGAATCTCGCTGGTGGATATCAAGCGCAGTCTAGAGTCTATCGCAGGCGTAGATGGGCGGGTAGAGCCTGTAGATGCGGGTCAGCCCTTTGCTGTTATTGTAGATTATGCCCATACACCGGACGGATTGGAAAATGTCCTTCGCACCGTAAAGGAATTTGCGGTCGGTAAAGTATGGTGTGTATTTGGATGCGGCGGCGACCGAGATCGTACGAAACGCCCATTGATGGGGAAAATTGCTGCGCGTTACAGCGATCACTCGTTTATTACTTCCGACAATCCGCGAACAGAGGACCCGAAAGTGATTTTGAAAGACATCGAACAAGGGTTGATCGACGAAGGTGTACCCGCAGAACGATACGAATTGATCGTGGATCGCAGAACTGCAATTCATAAAGCTGTTGAAATGGCAAGCCCTGACGATGTAGTATTGATTGCGGGAAAAGGTCATGAGACTTACCAGTTGATCGGAAAAACGGTGCATGAATTCGATGACCGCATCGTAGCCAAAGAAGCGATAAGGGGTTTATCCAAGTGATGAAAAGAACAATCGGTCAGATTGCATCTATGTGTGGAGGAATACTTCACGGAGAAGCGGACACCGAACAGATGGTCGAAGGCGTTTTTACAGATTCTCGCAGGCCGCAGAGCCAAGGGTTGTTTGTTCCACTCGTGGGCGAACGGTTTGATGGGCATAATTATGTGCAGCAGATCGTAAGCGAGGCAGGTGCAGCTGCATTTTTATGGCAAAAGGATCATGGAGCACCTCCGGCTGAGAACGCTATTGAGGTAGAGGATACGCTAGAAGCCCTTCAGCATCTAGCAGCTGCATACTTACGCGAAACCGGCGTTTCTGTCGTTGGGATCACGGGAAGCAACGGCAAGACGACAACGAAAGACATCGTAAACGCTCTGCTGGGCACGACTTTTAAAGTACACAAAACCGAAGGGAATTATAACAATCATATCGGTTTGCCTTTAACGGTACTGTCCATGCCGCAGGATACAGATATTCTCATTCTGGAGATGGGCATGAGTGGACGTGGAGAGATTCGTCTGCTGGCTAATATTGCCCAACCAGATGTAGCTATCATAACGAACATAGGCGAATCGCACTTGCTGCAGCTTGGTTCTCGTGCGGAAATCACTCGTGCAAAGTTGGAGATCACAAGTGGCCTTAAGGCTGGTGGTTTGCTGATCTACAACGGGGATGAACCACTGCTTTCACAAGTGTTGGCGGAGTCTGAAACGGTCAAGCCTGAAGGTTTAAAATTGTTTACGTTCGGGCTAGTTGCAGGCAACGATGACTATCCAACTGAAATCACTTCCGATGGAGAAGGCAGCTTATTTATAACAGCCCAATCTGGCAAAGAGGCTTTCCGGCTTCCCTTGCTTGGACAGCACAATGTTGTAAATGGTTTGGCAGCACTGGCGGTAGCGCGTCATTTCAATGTCGATGTAGACCATATACGTAAAGGGTTGTCGTCTTTAAAGCTGACGGGCATGCGCATTGAGGTCGTGAACTGTCCTAATGGACTTACCGTGCTAAACGACGCTTATAATGCCAGTCCGGCTTCAATGAAGGCTGCAATTCAGACGCTGTCTGCGTATAAAACGGACGGACGTAAAATCGCCGTGCTTGGTGACATGCTGGAGTTGGGACCTGAGGAAAAGCAATTCCATGAGGAAATTGGAATTTTCGCGGCAAAGCACGACGTAGAAGTACTGTTTACCTACGGTGCGTTAGGCACTTCGATTGCGCAGGGTGCGCAAGAGTTGATGCCAACTGCTAACGTTCACGCTTATACAGATAAGCAAGAGCTGATCCAGTATTTGCTGGATCATCTACACGCCAATGATATTGTGCTGGTTAAGGCATCCAGAGGGATGCGACTAGAAGAAATTGTGGATGCGCTGAAAAACGGTCCGCTACAGAACTGATGTTGACGAGAGGGAGACTCCCATGGATATTCAATTATTACTGCTGACGATCGTCGTATCGTTTATATTGGCGGTCATTGCCGCTCCACTGCTCATTCCGCTGCTGCGGCGAATGAAATTCGGCCAGCAGGTCCGGGATGACGGGCCACAAAGCCATCTTAAAAAAATAGGTACGCCTACAATGGGCGGTATCGTGATTCTGGTGGCTTTTACGCTGACCTTTCTTAAGTTTTCAGCTATCAAAAATACGGACTTTTACGTTCTGCTGGTTGCTACGCTCGGTTTTGGGCTGATCGGCTTTTTGGACGACTATATCAAGATTGTATTCAAACGCTCGTTAGGTCTGACGGCGCGTCAAAAGCTGTTTGGGCAATTATTGTTTGGCGCGATCATGTGCTGGCTTCTGCTTAGTAATGATCATAGTACTGCGATCGGCATCCCTGGAACGTCATGGTCTTTTGATTGGGGCGGCTGGTTTTATTATCCGTTCATCATTATCATGATGCTGGCGATTAGCAATGCTGTCAATTTCACGGATGGGCTGGACGGGCTGCTGTCCGGTACAAGTGCCATTGCCTTTGCTGCTTATGCCATTGTCGCGATTCAGGCGACCTCGCTTCCGGCAGCAGTATGCTCAGCGGCTATGATTGGCGCTGTACTCGGATTTCTCGTGTATAATGCTCATCCTGCCAAGGTGTTTATGGGTGACACAGGCTCGCTGGGAATCGGCGGCGCCATAGGTGCCATTGCCATCGTTACGAAAAGCGAAATTTTGTTCCTCATTATCGGTGGTGTATTCGTAATTGAAATGCTGTCCGTGGTCTTGCAAGTAGCTTCTTTTAAAACACGTGGCAAGCGTATTTTCAAAATGAGCCCGATTCATCATCATTTCGAGCTGTCCGGCTGGTCCGAATGGCGCGTAGTTATTACATTCTGGGCTGTAGGACTGTTGTTGGCAGGACTCGGACTTTATCTCAACAAGGGGTTGTAGACAAATGAACCATCCAGACGCATACAGAGATCAGGAAGTCGTCATTATCGGGCTGGCCAAAAGCGGCGTGCAAGTTGCCAAGGTGCTGCACCAGGCCGGAGCCAAGCTGACAGTCAATGATAAAAAAGATAGGGAACAATGTCCCGAAGCTTCTGAATTAGAGGCTTTGGGAATTTCCGTTTTATGCGGGGGTCACCCAGAGGGGCTAATTCATCCTGGAGTGAAGCTGGTTGTCAAAAATCCAGGGATTCCTTATACGGCTCCTCCCGTACAGAAAGCTGTCGAGCTCGGCATTGAGGTCGTGACCGAGGTTGAGGTCGCCTACCATCTATGTAAAGCTCCGATCATCGGAATTACTGGCTCCAACGGAAAGACGACCACGACCACTTGGGTAGGCAAGCTGTTGGAGGCATCCGGCATGAATCCAATCGTGGCTGGTAATATCGGTACGCCCTTATGTGAGGCGGCTGTGGACGCCAAGTCGGACGAGTGGATGGTTGTGGAGCTGAGCAGCTTTCAGTTAAAAGGAACAAAGGATTTCAAGCCCGCTGTGGCCTGCCTGCTCAATGTAGCTGAGACCCATTTGGACTACCACGGAGGCATGGAGGACTACGTTGCATCCAAGGCGCGTCTATTTGCCAATCAAACGGCGGCGGATACTGCGGTGGTGAACTGGGATGACCCCGTCTGCCGGGAGCTCGTACCCTATATAAAAGCGAAGCTGCTTCCGTTCTCTATGACAGAACGTTTGCAGGAAGGGTTGTTTGCTGACCCGCCATACATACCGGATGTGACGGACGATATTGAACGTAGCATCGTATACCGCGATGGAAATGGTGTGCTGCATCCCATTATAGGCGTAGCTGAGATTGGACTTCCGGGTCGTTTTAACGTAGAAAATGCTCTTGCTGCTTGCGCAATCGCCATTGCTGCAGGCGCAGAACCAGCGAATTTGGCGGAACCATTAAGTACTTTTCGCGGCGTCGAACATCGGCTTGAATATGTTTTAGAACACGCTGGTGTAGCTTATTACAATAATTCCAAAGCAACCAATTCGAAAGCAACAATGATGGCCTTATCTTCCTTTAAGCAACCCATTGTACTCATTGCCGGAGGATTGGATCGCGGTTCTGATTATACAGAGCTCGTACCTTCCTTGCAGGAAGGTGTGAAAGCCGTTGTGCTCTTGGGTGAGACACGGCATAAGTTGGCTGAGCGGGCCCAGCAGGCCGGAATAGAGCATGTCAAGGTCGTCGATAATGGGGAGGATGCCGCCGCTACGCTCGTGGAGGCTGTGAACAAGGCTGCTGAATTTGCTGAGACGGGAGATGTAGTATTACTCTCACCCGCCTGTGCAAGCTGGGATATGTTCCGATCCTATGAAGAGCGTGGACGTATTTTTAAAGAGGCGGCGCATAAATTGTAAGTAGGGGGGTTGGATAAGCCCCTACTTTTATGCAAGGGGTGGCCTCCTGATGAAGCAATCTCGTCCAGCGCCGGATCTATGGCTTTTCGTTTGTATTGTAAGCTTATTAGCCATCGGCATGGTTATGGTATACAGTGCGGGCGCCGTCCTCGCTTTTCACGAGTACGGGGACTCCTACTATTTTGTAAAGCGGCAATTGCTGTTTGCAGGGCTCGGTCTTGTAGCGATGTACTTTACTGCCAGAATGGACTACCGGATCTGGCAGAAATATGCCAAGGTTGTGTTGTTGATCTGTCTAGCGTTGCTGGTTGCCGTATTAATTCCCGGCATTGGTGTAGTAAGAGGCGGGGCACGAAGCTGGCTCGGTATTAGCTCTTTCGGCATTCAGCCTTCCGAGTTTATGAAGCTGGGTATGATTCTTTTTCTCGCTCGTTGGCTCAGTCGTCCTGACTATGATATTAGCTCTTTTACGCGCGGCCTGTTGCCCCCGCTTGGACTCATGGGACTGGCTTTTGGGCTTATTATGCTCCAGCCCGATTTGGGCACTGGCACGGTAATGATGGGAGCGTCCATGCTCATCGTATTTACGGCAGGCGCGCGTATGAAGCATCTCGGTCTGCTGGCTTTGTCGGGAGCAGCAGGGTTTGCTGCACTGATTGCAGCTGCACCTTATCGGCTCCAGCGCATCACCGCTTTTCTGGACCCTTGGTCCGATCCGCTTGGCGCAGGTTATCAAATTATTCAATCGCTATATGCGATTGGTCCTGGCGGCCTAGCGGGCTTGGGGCTTGGCATGAGTCGACAAAAATATAGCTACGTTCCTGAGCCGCAGACTGATTTTATTTTTTCCATTTTGGCGGAGGAGCTTGGCTTTATCGGTGGAATGGCGGTGTTGGGGCTCTTTTTGGTTCTCGTGTGGAGAGGAATGCGTGTCGCTATAACCATTCCGGATACCTATGGTAGTTTGCTTGCGGTGGGTATTGTCGCAATGGTCGCCGTACAGGTCGTCATTAATATTGGGGTCGTTATCGGTTTAATGCCGGTGACAGGAATAACACTGCCCTTAATCAGCTATGGAGGTTCTTCTCTGACCTTAATGCTAACTGCTCTGGGCATTTTACTAAATTTATCACGTTATGCGAGGTGAACGTTTATGCGCGTCGTGTTGAGCGGCGGCGGCACCGGAGGGCATATTTATCCGGCGCTGGCCGTAGCCAGACAGTGCGAAGAGATTGATTCGGACGCTGAATTTTTATACATTGGCGGTCAACGAGGACTCGAAAGCAAGTTGGTTCCTCAGGAAAAAATTCCATTTGAGGCTATTGATATCACAGGATTTCGTCGCAGCTTGTCTGTGGAAAATATAAAAACGATCATGCGCTTTTTCAAAGGGGTTCGCAGATCCAAAGCATTATTAAAGAAATTTAAGCCAGATGTCGTTATTGGCACCGGGGGATATGTATGCGGCCCCGTCGTTTATGCAGCTTCCAAGTTGGGAATTCCCAGCATTATTCATGAGCAAAATGCAATTCCAGGGCTGACTAATACATTTCTGAGTCGCTATGTGGATACAGTGGCTGTTAGCTTTGAAGGCTCAGAAGGAGCTTTCCCCAAAGCTAAAAATGTACTGTACACCGGGAACCCGCGTGCTACAACAGTTCGTTTGGCTAACCGGGATCGGGGATTTGCTACTATTGGGGTACCGATGAACAGCTCGGTCGTCCTTGTGGTCGGTGGCAGCAGGGGAGCGAAGGCCATTAATGACGCCATGATTGCAATGGCTCCGCAACTTTCGCAACTGAAAGACGTCCATTTTGTATATGTAACCGGTGAATCTTATTATGAGCAAACGCTGGATAGCATACGGAATCAGATCGGCTCATTGCCCAATCATCTACACGTGCTTCCCTATATTCACAATATGCCAGAGGTGCTGGCTTGTACCTCATTAATTGTTAATCGCGCAGGTGCGTCCTTCTTGGCAGAGATCACATCGTTGGGCATTCCGTCCATTCTGATCCCATCACCTAATGTGACGAATAACCATCAGGAGGCTAATGCTCGTACACTTGAAAAGGCAGGCGCATCCGTCATGATTGTAGAAAAGGAACTGAGTGGCCCGGCCCTGTTTCAATCTATAGCGGGAATTATGAAGGATGAGGCATGGCGGAGTCGTATGGCAGAGTCGGCGTCTGCGCTTGGCAAGCCTGACTCAGCAGATATTTTAGTAAAAGAAATGGAACGTCTTGCCCATAAAAGGTAGTCTGCAGCGCAGAATTGGGCGGTTGTCACACACCGGATGGTATTTACATAGGATACCCTATAGATTGTGACCATCACTCAGGCTGCCGGTTGTCAGGTGAGAGCCTTATAACCATGCGGGGCAAGCAACAAGGAGGTTTCAGTACAATGCAGCAATGGATGCCATTATTAGCGGAGCATGATATCGGAAAAGTGCTGGAGCATGAGCCGCTGTCCAAATATACGACATGGAGGATTGGAGGCCCTGCGGATGCAATTGTCATCCCGGATACCAAAGAGCAGCTGGCAAGAGTATTGAAGCTGGCTAGCGAGCACGGAATTCCCTGGATGCAGTTGGGTCGGGGCTCCAACATGCTCGTCTCTGACAAAGGGATACGGGGACTTGTGATCAAGCTGGGGCCAGGATTTGATTATGTTCATTTTGAAGATGAACAGATCGTTGCTGGAGGAGGCGTTTCACTGGTCAAACTGTGCGTTATGGCCAGCAAGCAGGGCCTGTCCGGCCTTGAATTTGCTGGTGGTATCCCAGGATCAGTCGGTGGGGCTGTCTACATGAACGCCGGTGCCCATGGGTCTGATGTGTCACAAATATTCCAGTCCGCTGAGATTGTGCTGGATACAGGGGAATTGGTTGTGTACGATGCCGAGAATATGCATTTCAGCTATCGTCACTCCGTGTTGCATGAGCAACGTGGAATGGTGACAGAGGCAGTGTTTCGGATGAAGCGGGGCGACCGCGAGGAAATTTCAGCAGCACTTGCGGCTTTTAAAGACCGCCGCCGGCTGACCCAGCCGTTACAGTTAGCTTGTGCAGGAAGCGTATTCCGTAATCCACCAGGAGACTATGCTGCTCGTCTTATTGAGAGCGCAGGTCTCAAGGGCTTGAAGGCGGGAGGCGCAGAGGTATCTGTACAGCATGCCAATTTCATTGTAAATACCGGTCAAGCGACAGCAGAGGACGTGCTTACCCTAATGAAGCATATTCAAAGTACAATATCATCTCAAACCGGCATCAAGCTAGTTCCGGAGGTTTTCGTAGTGGGTGAGCGGTAAACTCGGAGGTGATACATTGGACAAATTGGTGATTGAGGGAGGCCGTCCCCTGTCAGGCACCATACGTATCCATGGGGCAAAAAATGCGGCACTACCTATTCTTGCAGCGAGCTTACTAGCACAAGGTAAGGTAGAAATTCGGAATGTGCCCCATCTTTTAGACATTAAGGTCATGCTGCACATCCTTGAAAGACTCGGCTGTACATGCCGACATGAAGAGGAAACGGTATACGTGGATACGTCGTCCGTCCGAACGTTCCAAATTCCAGAAGATTTGATGAAGCAAATGCGCTCATCTATCTTTCTGATGGGACCGCTGCTCGCCAGATATGGAGAAGTTTCCATTTACCAGCCCGGAGGCTGCGCCATAGGCGAGCGCAAAATTGATCTTCACCTAGAGGGCTTAAAAGCTCTTGGCGCAGAGATAGAGGAAAAAGACGAGCAAATTACATTTCGAGCCCACAAGCTAATCGGCTCGGACATCCACATGGATTTCCCGAGTGTAGGTGCAACGGAAAATATTATGATGGCCGCTGCGTTGGCTGAAGGACGAACAACGATCACCAATGCAGCGAGGGAACCGGAAATTCAGGATCTACAAAACTTCTTGAATGCCATGGGAGCCCGCATTATCGGTGCTGGAACCGACACGATTACAATTACGGGGGTCAGTCGCCTCAATCCGTGTACGTATGAGGTCATTCCTGACCGCATAGTAGCTGGAACGGTTATGATCGCAGCTGCAGCTACACGAGGAAGTGTGTCGCTGACCCACTGCAATCCATCCCACTTGTCTGCTCTGATTCATGTCCTCAGGCGGGCTGGTGTTCAAATCGGCATCTTGAATGATATAATGACCGTAAGTTGTATGAGTCGTCCCAAAGCAGTGGAAAGGATCGTTACCTCCCCTTACCCGTCTTTTCCGACGGATTTGCAATCTCAGGTCATGGTTCTGCTTTCCTTGGCGGACGGATTCAGTGTCATGAAAGAGACCGTCTTCGAAAGCCGATTCAAACATGTAGATGAACTAAATGTAATGGGTGCTGATATTACGGTTGATGCAAATGCTGCTTTTATAAGAGGAGTTTCTCGTCTGTACGGGGCTACGGTAGAGGCTACCGATCTGCGGGCAGGGGCTGCGCTGGTCATAGCGGGTCTAGCGGCTCAAGGACGTACCATTGTCGAGCAGGTTCATCATATTGACAGAGGGTATGACCGAATCGAACGTCTTTTCCAGGGACTGGGTGCCCGAATGAGCCGTCAGTCTCCGGTGCCGGAGCAGCTGGATTTCGTAAATTAATGCCTGTAATGTCCCTCCGTTAACGGGGGGACAAAAGGCTTTTGTGGAGAGAAGCTATGCCAAATGCTCAAATACCTGTTCTTAAAAAGAACAGAACGAAAAAAAATACAAGCCGGAAGATTGCTATTCTTCTCATTTTGTTGTTTATCGTACTGCTTGCTGTTCTCTTTTTCCGTTCTTCGTTGAGTCGGGTTTCTGAAATTCGTTTTGATGGTAATGTATTTTCGACCCGAGATCAGCTTCTTAATCGAAGCGGTCTGGCTGTTGGAGATCAGTATTTCGGAGTCAGTTCATCCGACATCTCTGAGAAACTGCGGGAAATTCAATCGATACAGCAAGTCACAGTGGACAAGCAGTTTCCGGGGATTATTGCTATTCACATTAAAGAGTTTGCTACGGTCGCTTACGAGTTGCAGAGTGACGGGAGCCTTCGTGCTATTCTAGCGAACGGGACAAGCGTGGGCGTGGGGAGTAGCGGAATAGCCGTTGAGAAGCCTATTTTGACCAAATGGAAATCTGATGATCCGTACAAAGCGAAGCTGTGTGATGCTTTATCACGCATTCCGGGGGAATGGACAGCCGATATTTCAGAAATTATTCCCGCGCCGATTCCTTCCTTTCCGGACCGCATCAAAATGTACACACGTTCCCAGTTTGAGGTTATTACAACCGTTTCTCTACTGAATTCTAAAATCAGCTATTTGAACCAGGTGCTAGAAACAGAAGATCCAGGTTTGATCACCATGTTGGAGGCGGATTCCTACGTTCCGTTCAAACCGGATACGAGTGAAGAGGGCCAAGAAAAAGATACTACTCAGTGATGTGAAAAAATGCTAGAATTGATTTTATGGGTAATAGACTTGCCTCCTTCTTTTTTCTTCAAATTTTTATGTGACTGCAACCATAAATTGGCTTCTAAAAAATTTGTAGAAAAAAGAGGGAAAGCATGGAGTTTGTTGAATATGTACAGAGTGTGTTTAAAGAACGAAATTCATTTTGGAGTCAGGAGGTGCCACAGACTTGAGCAACAATGACATCATTGTTAGTTTGGACATCGGTACATCCAAAGTTCGGGCTATTATTGGGGAAATGAATAATGGAACCTTTAATATTATTGGAGTTGGATCTGCCGACTCGGAAGGGATTCGCAAAGGTGCAATTGTAGACATTGATCAAACCGTGCAATCAATCCGTAACGCCGTGGATCACGCAGAACGCATGGTTGGTATTCAAATAACAGAAGTGTATGTGGGGATTTCAGGCAATCATATTGGCCTGCAAAATAGTCATGGCGTAGTAGCCGTGTCCAACGAGGACCGTGAAATCGGTGAGGAGGACATTGAGCGTGTACTGAAGGCAGCTGAGGTTATTGCTGTACCACCGGAGAGAGAAATTATTGACGTGGTAGCCAAGCAGTATGTCGTGGATGGCCTTGAAGGCATTCAGGACCCTCGCGGTATGATTGGAGTTCGTCTCGAAGTAGAGGCTACGATTGTTACTGGAGGCAAGACCCCGATACATAATCTGTTGCGCTGCGTTGAGAAAGCCGGCTTGAGGATTAAAGATCTGGTCTTGCTGCCTCTTGGAGCCGGACAATTGTCTCTTTCGAAGGATGAAAAGGTGATGGGTTCGGTGCTGGTGGATATTGGTGCAGGTTCTACGAATGTTGCCATTTTCCAGGAAGGAACGATTGTTGCCACATCTACACTTCCGATTGGTGGAGAATTTGTAACCAATGATATTGCCTACGGACTGAGAACCCTTACCGATCAAGCCGAAAAAGTAAAGCTTAAGTACGGCTGCGCATGGTATGATGATGCGGCAGCCGATGTCGTCTTTAAAGTGACGCGTATCGGCAGTAACGTGGATAAGGAGTTCAACCAGCAGGATTTGGCTGCTATTATTGAGCCGAGGGTGCAGGAAATTTTTCAACTCATTCAGGCGGAAGTTAAGCGCTTGGGTTACACAGAGCTTCCGGGAGGTTATATACTTACCGGAGGCACCGTCTCCATGCCTGGTGTACTTCAGGTGGCACAAAGCGAACTGGCCGCTTCCGTAAGGATCGCCGTACCTGATTTTATCGGTGTAAGGGATCCGGGTTACACGAGCGGAGTTGGAATCTTGCATAATGCTATTCGTTACTATCGCGGAAGATCGACTAGCGTTAGCAACAGTGGCGGAAGTACCAAGAAGCCGACTAACCGAACCAAAAGCAGTAGTCCCGCTGCGGAAGGCGAGCAAAAGCAGGGGTTGATTGAACGCTTAAAAAATATGTTCAGTGAATTTATATAACGTTCATTGCTAATTATGCCAATCATGGACGGGCCATCCATGCACATTGAGGGGGAGATGGAATAGTATGTTGGAATTTGATTTTGAAATGGAGAGCTTGGCTCAAATTAAAGTGATCGGCGTCGGAGGCGGCGGCAGCAATGCGGTTAACCGAATGATCGAAAATGGTGTTCAGGGTGTGGAGTTCATCACAGTCAATACAGATGCCCAGGCACTTCATTTAGCGAAGTCTGAGCATAAGCTTCAAATTGGGGATAAGCTGACCCGCGGTCTGGGTGCCGGCGCTAACCCGGATGTGGGTAAAAAAGCGGCTGAAGAGTCGCGTGAGCTCATTATGAATACGCTCAAAGGTGCGGATATGGTATTCGTAACGGCGGGAATGGGTGGCGGTACTGGAACCGGAGCGGCTCCTGTCATTGCTGAAATTGCCAAGGAATGCGGCGCGCTGACTGTGGGCGTGGTAACCCGACCATTCACGTTTGAAGGGCGTAAGCGTTCCAATCAAGCTGAACTTGGTATTGAGGGATTAAAAGAAAAAGTAGACACTTTGATAGTAATCCCGAATGACCGTTTGCTTGAAATTGTGGATAAGAAAACCCCAATGTTGGAAGCATTCCGTGAAGCAGACAATGTTCTGCGTCAGGCGGTACAAGGTATTTCAGATTTGATCGCTGTACCGGGTCTAATCAACCTCGACTTTGCTGACGTTAAGACGATCATGACGGAGCGTGGCTCCGCTTTGATGGGGATTGGCGAAGCAACTGGTGAAAATCGTGCGGCTGAAGCAGCACGCAAGGCTATCATGAGCCCGTTGTTGGAGACATCCATTGAAGGTGCTCGTGGTGTGATTATGAACATCACTGGTGGCAACAACCTGTCTCTATATGAGGTTAATGAGGCGGCTGAAATTGTAACATCGGCTTCCGATCCGGAAGTAAACATGATTTTCGGTGCTATCATTGACGAAGAGTTGAAAGAAGAGATCAAGGTTACCGTCATTGCCACTGGCTTTGAAGGCAAGCCAAGTCAACCGGCACCGGGACGTAAACCGGCAGCCAACCCGGCTACTTCCGAATCGGCGGAAAAAGGCTCTCCTAACTTGCGTCCATTTGGTAACACTCAAAGCAGTGACCAATTAGACATTCCTACATTCTTACGTAACCGTTCGCGCAATAATAATAACGATAACTAGTTTCAATTCAGACTGCCCGCATTCTCCCTGGAGATGCGGGCTTCTTTCTGTTTTCCGCATCCTGCAGTTCAGGCACTTCTCCTCTTTCCGACAAAATTAGTCGGTCACCGTCCCCACCGTTAGACAGACTTTGAACAGCATGACTACTATACTTAAGCCTATCCTGCAAACGCTGGGCGGGTGAAGTCTTGGTTGTTTATATCGACTTGATTTTTTTGGCCAATTTGTTCATTGATGCTGTGCTGCTGATGGTCACCGCCTGGATGAGAAAAATTCGTCCGGTGTGGTGGAGGTTGATGGCTTCAGCTGGAATCGGCGCAATGTACGTGGTCATGATGTTTGTGCCGGAACTGTCCTTTTTATTTACGTTCCTGATCAAACTGGCATTATCGGTCATAATGCTGCTGGTGGCTTTTGGATTTGGCAGCATGCAAAAGTATCTTCGTACAATGGGTGCTTTTTACATGATCAATTTTGTAGCTGCAGGTGGCATTTTGGGGATGCATTATTTTCTCCAAAATACGGGGGAATTGTTTAATGGTATCTGGTACACCGCTTCGGGAGGAATGTCTTTTGAACTGAAAATCGCATTCTGGTTTATTTTATGCGCATTTGGCGGAGTGATGCTTTTCTTTCGTATTGTGCAGTCCTCAAAGCAGCGCACAGAAAGGATGAGTGGGTTTCTGGGACAAGTGCAGGTGTGGATTGGGCAGGATCATATTGAGTGTACAGGCTTGTTGGATACAGGTAACCAGCTCTATGATCCTTTGACCCGAACCCCGGTGATGGTCATGGAGGCGGCCTTGTGGGAATCGTATTTGCCCGCCTCCTGGCTTCGAAAATGTTCTGAGGGTAATGCTGACCAACTGGTGATGGAACTGGGGGACGAATCGTTTAGCTGGCAGGATCGTGTTCGTCTCGTCCCCTATCGTGGAATTAACCGCAGTCATTCCTTTATGCTCGCCCTCAAACCAGACCGGGTAGAGGTGGTGATGAATGGGGCTCATTTTGTACATCATCGAGTGTTGATTGGCTTGGATGGGGGAACATTGTCAGCAGAGGGTAAGTATCGTGCCATCATCCACCCGGATGTAACGGCACAAGAAGAGGGCAGTGCTGATACCAACCAGAAACGAGATGCACATTTTAGTGAGCATTTTACGGAATCAGGATGACGAGCATAAACACAAAATGATGTTTGAAGGCGACGAGAAATATCCAATGGTGAAATGGGCGGAGCACAGCTGGAATTGCACTATTTTCAAAAGGGGGAGAATGATATGTGGGAACAGATGAAATTGAAGATGAAAATTAGGCTAGCGTTGCAATTGCAATATTATCGTATTTTATTTTTATTTGGGCTGAAAAGTGAAGAAATTTATTATATTGGCGGCAGCGAGGCGCTCCCCCCACCGCTGACGAGAGACGAAGAAGAATATTTGCTGGGGAAACTTTCTTCTGGAGATGCAGCAGTACGGTCGATGCTAATCGAAAGAAATTTGCGGTTAGTCGTATATATTGCCCGTAAATTTGAGAATACGGGAATCAACATTGAGGATCTCGTATCCATTGGTGCTATTGGACTAATCAAAGCGGTTAACACTTTTGATCCAGAGAAGAAAATCAAACTTGCGACATATGCGTCTCGATGCATTGAGAATGAGATTTTGATGTATTTGCGTCGCAATAGTAAAACGAGAACGGAAGTTTCTTTTGATGAGCCTCTGAATATTGATTGGGACGGTAATGAATTATTGCTTTCCGATGTGATGGGGACGGAAAATGATACCATTTACCGTAATATTGAGGAGCAGGTGGACCGAAAATTATTGCATAAGGCACTGGATAAGTTGACGGATCGAGAGCGTTTGATTATGGAGCTGCGCTTCGGCTTACAAGACGGAGAAGAGAAGACACAGAAGGATGTTGCTGACCTGTTGGGTATCTCGCAATCGTATATTTCGCGTCTGGAAAAGCGAATTATAAAGCGCTTACGAAAAGAATTTAATAAAATGGTATAATGCATGGGTATATCCGGAAGCGATGGAAACGGCGAATAAAAAAATGCCCTCAGGAGATAATGTACATTAATGTTGCTCCTTGGGAGGTAAGACACGATGACCCGAAATAAAGTGGAAATTTGCGGTGTGGATACCGCCAAACTGCCGGTATTAACCAATGCAGAAATGCGCGAGTTGTTCACATCACTTCAGCAAAATAATGAACGATCAGCCAGAGAAAAATTGGTCAACGGCAATCTCCGACTCGTCCTGAGTGTGATTCAACGATTTAACAATCGGGGAGAGTTTGTGGACGATTTGTTCCAGGTAGGATGTATCGGCCTAATGAAGGCGATTGATAATTTTGACCTTTCGCAAAACGTAAAGTTCTCCACTTATGCGGTGCCGATGATTATCGGAGAGATCCGCCGTTATTTGCGGGATAACAATCCGATCCGTGTATCTCGTTCGTTACGGGATATTGCATATAAGGCGCTTCAGGTGCGGGACAGTCTGACGAATCTGAACTCGCGAGAACCAACGATTTTTGAAATTTCAGAGGCACTGAATGTGCCCAAAGAAGACGTTGTGTTCGCGTTGGATGCGATTCAGGATCCGGTTTCGCTGTTCGAGCCGATATATCACGACGGGGGCGACCCAATCTATGTGATGGATCAGATCAGTGATGACAGAAATAAAGACGTCTCATGGATTGAGGAAATCGCTCTGCGGGAAGCGATGCATCGCCTGGGCCAGCGTGAAAAGATGATATTGTCTATGCGTTTTTATGAAGGAAAGACGCAAATGGAGGTTGCCGACGAAATCGGTATCTCTCAAGCCCAGGTTTCAAGATTAGAGAAGTCGGCTATACAGCAAATGCAAAAACATGTAAAGTCCTAATGAAATGAATGCTTGAATGATTCAGCGATAAAAACGATCCTACCGGATCGTTTTTGCGTTTACAGGACATTTTTTGGGCTCTTCCGCTCATATAGTGAAATAAAGGATGTGATGCGTGTGAGTGCACCAGAAACGTCAGTAAGAGCAATGAAAATTTCCGAGTTTCAAACCAAGGATGTCATTAACATTGTAGATGGACGACGTCTGGGACAAATCAGTGATTTGGAGATTGACGTGCGGCAGGGGAAAATCGAAGCCATTGTGGTTCCAGGCAGCAGTCGTTTTATGGGCTGGTTTGGAGGCGGAAGCGAGTTGGTCATTCCGTGGCGCAACATTGTGAAAATTGGTTCGGATGTTGTGCTTGTACGACTGGAAGGATTGCATGAGCCGTCGGGTGAAGGGGAGGAAAAGTTGTATATCGAACGTCAAGAGCGGAGTGACCGACGGGGCTTCTGAACTTGCAGATCTACGTATTTTAGTGTGTTGTGAAGACACGGCGGCGGCTTTTTGGTACACTGGGCAGTAGAGGTGAGAATGAATGGAACCATTTGTAGTGAACACCGAGGCTACGGGGGCTGCGCTTATGAAAGATGGCGGACGTCCCGTACCGGAGTTGTTATATATTCAATCTTGGGAGCGGCAGGTTCAGGGATTAACAGCGGGTTTTACAGGTCGTCATGGCGGTGTCAGTGAGGTGCCCTACGCTAGTCTGAACTGTGCGTTCCATGTAGGGGATGACCCCGAGCAAGTTATTCGTAACCGTCGGCTCATTGCTGAGCAGCTTGGCTTTGCTGCTGAAGCGTGGACGTGCGGTGAACAGGTTCATGGTCATCATGTTGCCGTGGTCAAGGCTGCTGATCGCGGGCGGGGCTTTATGGATCGTGCATCCGCTTTTCAGGACACAGATGGACTTTTGACGAATGTACCTGGCATTTTGCTGACGTCCTTTTATGCAGACTGTGTACCATTATATTTTTGTGATCCAGTCCGCCGTGTGATTGGGTTGGCGCATGCAGGCTGGAAGGGAACCGTTGCGGAAATCGCATTGAAAATGGTACAGACCATGCAAAACGAATATGGATCTCAGCCGTCTGATATACTAGCAGCTATTGGTCCTTCCATTGGTTCTGAATCCTATGAGGTGGATGAGCACGTGATGAGCCAAATTCGGGTTTTGGAGTATGATTGCCCGGGTAATGATAAATGGGAAGGTTCTGTTTACTTTCCCTTAACCACCGGAAAAACACTACTTGACTTGAAACAATGCAATCGACACATTATGATGAAAGCAGGAATATTGCCGAGCCATATCGAATGTACTACCTTATGCACGAGTAGCCGTAGCGATTTGTTTTTTTCATATCGCAAAGAAGGCGGCGTCACAGGAAGAATGGCGAGTTGGATTGGTCTGGAAGAGAGGTGAGTCCTCCCGTGTCTTTGGAGGAACGAATTAAAGAAGTGAATGCCCGTGTAGAAGCGGCATGTGCCCGAAGCGGACGTTCGCGTGATGAAGTTAATGTGATCGCTGTCACCAAATATGTTTCGGCGGCGACAATGACATCGGTACTGGATAGCGACTTAGAGCATGTGGGCGAAAATCGCTGGCAGGATGCTGCGGATAAATGGAGCAAGTTGGGTGACCGGGGAACGTGGCATTTTATTGGTCATCTCCAAACGAATAAGGTTAAAGATGTGATTGGAAAATTTAAATTTATACATTCGCTTGACCGCTTATCGCTCGCTCAGGAATTGGACAAGAAGGCAGCCGCTCTGGGACTGCGAGTTAAAGCTTTTGTGCAAGTCAATATTTCTGGGGAAATATCCAAATATGGCTTGTCCTCTGAGGCGGTTGTCCCCTTTTTGGAACAAATTCGCGAGTTGGAGCATGTGGACGTAATTGGCTTGATGACGATGGCTCCTCATGAGCAAGACCCGGAAAAAACTCGGCCTGTGTTTCGGGGATTACGTGAATTACGGGATAGGTTAAATGGACAAGCCTTGACCAGAGAACCCATCGTTCACTTGTCTATGGGGATGTCCAATGATTTTGAAGTGGCGGTTGAAGAGGGAGCGACCTGGCTGCGGCTTGGTTCCGTACTGGTCGGACGAGAGGAGGATTTCCATTGGGCGTAATGAATAAGTTCATGAACTTTCTGGGGCTTCAGGAAGAAGAGGAAGTTATAGAGCGAGAGGTTATGAATACGCCGGAAGATCAAGAAATTGAAACCCCAAGCTTTGATAAACGTAAGAACCAGAAGAGCACTAATGTTGTCAGCATCCATTCACAGAAAAATGTGAAAGTTGTCCTGTATGAGCCGCGTTCTTATGATGAAGCACAGGAAATTGCCGACCATATCCGTTCCCATCGCACCGTCGTAGTTAATTTGCAACGAATTCGCAAGGATCAGGCGTTGCGAATTATTGATTTTTTGAGTGGTACTGTGTATGCACTGGGTGGTGGTATCTCCAAGGTCGGGAACAATATTTTTCTGTGTACACCAGATACGGTTGAGATTCAAGGCTCTATTACGGAAATACTGGCTGACACTGAACAAGAACTTAACAGAATGAGGTGAACTTTTCTTGATCGAGGTAATTTACTGGCTATTTCAGATTTATTCGTACATGATCATTGCATATGTTCTGCTGTCATGGCTTCCTAATGCCAGAGAGAGTGTAATTGGCGATTTACTTGCCAAGTTTGTGGAACCGTATTTGTCTCCTTTTCGCAGGTTTATACCGCCAATCTTCGGGATGATTGATATTTCACCCATCGTTGCGCTGATTGCTCTGCGTTTTGCGTCATACGGTTTGATTTCTTTAATTGGTAATTTCGTCTAGGAGGAGTTATGCGAACTGAGATTTATGAGCATTTTCACCCGGATGAACGGGATTATGTGGATCGCGCTTCCGAATGGATCAGTCATGCGGGAGCTTATCATGAGCAGAAGCTGACTGATTTTTTGGACCCGCGCCAACAGTACATATTGGAGACACTTGCTTCGAAGGAAGACAAGGTCACGATTAGGGTAGATGGCGGATATATGGCTTCGGAACGAAAGCGGGCGCTTATTGCGCCCGATTATTCGTATTTGGACGGTGAGGAGATGGGGATTCAGGTCCTTTCCATCACATCTGACGATCATAAAATAGGTACCCTTGAGCACGGTGATTATCTAGGTGCCCTACTGGGACTTGGAATCAAACGTGGGAAAATCGGGGACATTCATGTACTTGATGATGGGTGCCATGTATTGGTAGCTTCAGAGATTGTCGATTTTATGACGATGCATTTGCAGCAGGTACATCGTGTCCATGTATGGACAGAACTGTTGCCTGTAGCGAGTCTGCGAACGAAGGAAGTTGCATTAGAGGCGCTAGATCTGACTGTCGCTTCTTTACGACTGGACGGTATTGCCAGCGATGTATACAAGCTAAGCCGCAGTAAAATATTAACACCGATTCGGGCGGGACGGTGCCGGGTAAATTGGAAGGTGGAGGAGAATCCATCCACTCCACTTAAAGCTGGGGACGTTATTTCCATGCAGGGTTTTGGGCGTTTCAAAGTGCTTGAAACAGACGGGATGACAAAAAAGGGAAGATTCCGTGTCAAAATTGGTAAGTTTGTATAGCTGTAGGCAGGAATCACGAGCTTTCTGTCGAAAGAATTAAGCTATAGCGAAGAACTGGAACGATTTTGCTCTGTACAGTATTCACAAAACGGGGTATGATGACCGATAGATGATAGTGAGCGTCGTGACGCGGAAAATGTTTTTTTTGTCAATCTTATAGGAGGTGGACGGCATGCCATTAACGCCATTGGATATACATAACAAGGAATTTGCCCGCCGGCTTCGCGGTTATGATGAGGATCAGGTTAATGAATTTTTGGATCAGGTGATCAAAGATTACGAGGGCGTTATTCGTGAAAATAAAGAACTGAGCACCGAGTTGTTGAACGTACAGGAGAAGCTTGATCATTTCGCGACGATTGAGGATACCCTGAGTAAGACAATTATCGTGGCGCAGGAAGCGGCTGATGAAGTTCGTAACAACGCCAAGAAAGAATCCCAACTGATCGTGAAGGAAGCGGAAAAAAATGCGGACCGTATTGTGAACGAAGCATTGTCCAAATCCCGCAAGATCGCGTTGGAGGTTGAAGAACTGAAGAAGCAGGCATCGATTTACCGAGCACGGTTTCGTACACTGGTGGAAGCACAGCTTGACTTGTTAAGCCAAGACGGCTGGGAAGCCCTTGAAAACCGGGAACGCGAAGTACTGGAGCGCGAGCGTGAGATGAAAGAAATTTACTAATTTCATTTCTGACAAGCTTTTATTAGGCTTTGTTAGGGTTGACTTTTGTCTTTAAACAGGCTATAACTGTAAATACTATACTGAATTCAATGATTATCCGTCCGTCGGCTGATGGTTGTTATTCAAGGCAACGATGTTGCTGATTTAATATTCGATGAATTTAACATGTTTAATTCGTTGATGGGAACGAGTACGTCATGATTTGTCCCTCAGAGAGTTGGCCTTCCGGTGCAAGCCAACGTTCAGAACATGACCGAAGATCCTCCCGGAGAAGTGAGCTGAAGCGCTTAAGATTTATGGCGTGTGTAAGCAATCACCGTTTGCCATGCGTTATAATGGCGCCCTGCTGTAGTTGAGTGGGGCTCAGAGAGCCGTGATGAGACTGTATTTTTAATGGTCTGTTTTTACGGAATCAGGGTGGTAACGCGAGCACAGTCTCGTCCCTTTACAGGGATGGGGCTTTTTTTGTTGCTTTTTTTAGGAAATGCTAGAGAAATCATGATGAGCAGAGAGGGAGTATGACGGTATGAACAGAGTGGATGTTAGAGAAAAAGCACGGTCTCGTGACCTGCGCATCCTGAGCAAATGGAAACAAGAGGACACATTCCGTAAATCCATCACAAATCGTGAAGGAAAGCCCAATTTTGTGTTTTATGAGGGCCCGCCAACAGCTAACGGTAAACCGCATATCGGTCACGTGCTGGGCCGTGTAATTAAGGATTTCGTCGGTCGCTATCAGACAATGAAGGGATACCGCGTCGTACGTAAGGCAGGCTGGGACACGCATGGCTTGCCGGTAGAATTGGGTGTACAAAAGCAGCTGGGAATTTCCCACAAACCTGAAATTGAAGAATACGGCGTTGAAAAGTTTATTAAAAAATGTAAGGCGAGCGTGTTTGAGTATGAGCAACAATGGCGTGATTTAACCGAAGCGATCGGATATTGGACAGACCTCGATAACCCGTACATTACATTGGATAATAACTATATCGAGAGCGTATGGAACATTTTGGCGACGATTCATGAAAAAGATCTGCTGTATCGTGGTCATCGTGTGAGTCCGTATTGCCCTGATTGTCAGACGACGCTAAGTTCTCATGAAGTAGCGCAGGGCTACAAAGATGTGAAGGATCTGAGTGCTACGGCCAAATTCAAGCTGCATAGCAGTGGTGAATATGTACTGGCTTGGACGACAACGCCTTGGACCTTGCCGAGTCACGTGGCGCTCGCCGTCAACCCTGAACTGGAATATGCACGTGTGAAGCAGGAAGACGGTGTATACATCGTTGCTAAAAATCTGGTTGAGGACGTAATTAAAGGCGATCATGAAGTGATTGGCACGCTATCCGGTTCAGAACTGGTTGGCCAAACGTATATCCCGCCATTTACGTATTTTCAGGTTGAGAAGGGTAATCAGATTCTGGGTGCGAAGTTCGTAACAGACTCCAGCGGTACAGGTATCGTTCATATGGCTCCGGCGCATGGTGAGGATGATTACCGGGTATGCCGT
Organism: Paenibacillus sp. cl130; assembly: GCF_900116035.1. Lineage (NCBI taxonomy): Bacteria > Bacillati > Bacillota > Bacilli > Caryophanales > Paenibacillaceae > Paenibacillus > Paenibacillus sp. cl130. The sequence continues at coordinate 568,498 of NZ_FOYG01000002.1, read as the reverse complement.
GAAAATGGTGTTGAATTCATCAACGTAGTGGATCTTCAAGGTAACTATGTAGAGGAAATCACTGATTTTGCAGGCCGTTTTGTGAAAGACTGTGATGTGGATATTGTTAAAATGCTGTCCGAAAAAGGTTTGCTGTACAGCAAGGAAAAATACGAGCATAGCTATCCGTTCTGCTGGCGCTGCGATACTCCATTATTGTACTATGCTATGGACAGCTGGTTTATCAAAACAACTGCGATCAAGGATCAATTGATTGCCAACAACAGCGAAGTCGAATGGTACCCGGGGCATATACGTGAAGGACGTTTTGGCAAGTTTTTGGAGGAACTGGTGGATTGGAACATCAGTCGTGATCGCTATTGGGGTACACCGCTAAACATCTGGGTTTGTGAAGAAACTGGAGAACAGTTCGCTCCACATAGTATTGCTGAATTGAGGGAACGTGCGATTGGCGATGTACCAGCGGACATCGAGCTGCACAAACCATATGTAGATGATATTAAGGTTCGTAGTCAATGCGGTAAATACGAAATGACTCGTACACCGGAAGTAATCGACGTATGGTTCGATAGTGGCTCCATGCCGTTTGCGCAGCATCATTATCCTTTTGAAAATAATGAAACGTTCGAGCAGCAATTTCCGGCAGATATGATCTGTGAAGGGATTGACCAGACTCGTGGCTGGTTCTATAGCTTGCTTGCGGTTTCGACTATGCTGACTGGCAAAGCTCCTTATAAAGCTGTCATGGCGACAGGCCATGTACTGGATGAGCAGGGGCAGAAAATGTCCAAATCCAAGGGTAATGTTATTGATCCGTGGGAAGTGATTGACGAGTACGGTACAGATGCTTTCCGCTGGGCATTGCTGTCTGATAGTGCACCATGGAATAGCAAACGTTTTTCCAAAGGCATTGTAGGTGAGGCTAAATCGAAGCTGGTGGATACGCTTGTAAATACACACGCTTTTCTGACCTTGTATGCGGATATCGACGGATTTGATCCGGCACAGCATCCGTTCAAACCATCGGCTCATAAGTTGGATCGTTGGATTTTGTCCCGTCTGAACAGCCTCATTTTGGTAGTGGACAAAGCGCTGGCTGTAAATGACTTCCTGAACTCATCTAAAGCAATTGAATCGTTTGTTGATGAGCTGAGCAACTGGTATATCCGTCGTTCACGCGACCGATTCTGGGGCAATGGTCTTACAGAAGATAAGCTGGATGCATACCGTACACTGACCGAAGTGTTGTTAACGACTGCCAAACTGCTTGCGCCGTTTACACCACTGCTTGCAGAGGATATTTACCTCAACCTAAGCAACGGGGAAAGTGTTCATCTGGATGATTATCCGACTGCCAATGAGTCCTTGATCGATTTGGAACTGGAACGAGATATGGAAACGGCACGCCGTGTCGTTGAATTGGCGCGTAACGTCCGCAACGAAACGGGTTTGAAAACGCGTCAACCGTTGTCCGAGTTGATTCTGTCCATGGATCAGGACTTTGAACTGAGTGGCTATGAGGAAATCATCAAAGATGAGATTAACGTGAAGCATATTCATGTGGAGACGGACGATAGCGGCTTTGTAGATTTTACACTGAAACTGAATTTGAAAGTAGCAGGCAAGAAATACGGCAAAAATGTCGGTTTCCTACAAAACTTTTTCAAAGGAATGTCTGCTGAGGATACCCGTTCTGTTGTAGAAAAAGGAGTGTTAAACGTCGCTTCTCCAGAAGGTGAAGAGCTGCAAGTTACGGCCGAAGAACTGCTGGTGGAGAAAAAAGCGAAAGAAGGCTTCGCTTCTGCTTCCGGCTATGGCTTAACGGTAGCGTTGAACACAGACATTACGCCAGAGCTGGAGCAAGAGGGTTGGGTACGTGAAGTGGTTCGTGCGGTACAGGATTATCGTAAAAAACTGGATCTGCCGATTGAAAAGTATGTGGCGTTGACGTTGGATGTAGATAACGAGCTGCGTCAGGCCATCGAAAGCTTCGATTCTGTGTTGCGTGAGAACGTATTGGTTACTACTGTGACATTTGGTCAAGCCGAACCGGCAGAACATGTGGATGTGAACGGTAAAACCATCGGCGTTCATATTGGAGAATAATTACAAGCCCCCTGTCCCATAATACAATAACAGGCAGCATATAAAAACGAGCCTAAGCATCGGAAACGGTTTTTCTCCGTTACGTGCTTCGGCTCGTTTGCTGCGTTCAGGGCAGCCATGGGAAAAGGGGGATTGTGCATATGACGGCACGATCAAGGCGTAGACAGGGGAGAAGTCTCCGAGAGATGAACGGAGAAGGAGCAGCCGTAGCCGCAGATAAAAGCAAAACAGGTAATCAGGCAGAGCAATTAAGTCGTGTTGAAAAGCTGATACGTGCTGTGTCAGAGCAGATGGAACGGACACGTATTGCAGATTATGCTTTGCTGCTGAACAAGCCTTGGCGATTACTTTGGCTAAATCTAATATCAGGCGTTTCCAGGGGAATCGGCATCGCGCTAGGTTTTACTTTTTTTGCCGCTACCATTATTTATGTGCTGCAAGTGCTCGGAGCGTTGAATTTGCCGATTATCGGTGATTATATCGCTGATATTGTACGAATTGTACAACGACAATTGGAGCTTACTACCTATTAGGCAGCGATCTCCACTTTGAAGTTCACGATTCGTCTTCGTGCGTATCCGGCTCCAGTAGACCTTCGCCCTCGCCATCTTCGATATAACGCTGATAAATGGAACTACGAATAACGGAAACATTTTGTCCATAAATGTCAGTAGCAACAAAGCTTTCGTATGGTTCTACGAAGCCCATATTATCGTCGCCTGCTTCAATTTCCATATCATCATAACTGTGGATTTCTCTACTTTCGGCCATGGCTGGTGTGTTAGAGGTACCCCAATTTTCGACGATCTGCCATGCATCTTCACCGTCGAAGCCGTTTTGATCATCACGCTCATCCAGACTTGTTCTGCCGAACGAGGGAGCGAGAAATTCTTCCTCCACTGGGCGGCGGTTAGACACTTCTGTTTCGGGACTGTACTCTTTACAGTAAATGGTATAGGGAACAGCCAGTAGGCGCTCATAGGGAATGGGTTTACCGCTGGCGGCACAAATGCCATACGTCCCCTTTTCCATGGCCATCAGAGCTGATTCGATGCGTTCTAATTGGAATTCGTCGTGCTCCAGTAAGGAAATATCCTTGGCTCGCTCGTAGGTTTCGGTAGCCAGATCTCCTGGGTGGTTATCAATAGGAGAAAGCTCGCCGGTTTGATCGCGTTGGGAATCGCCGAGTCCGTAATGGCCGTTGTCCTGCAAACGATGCTCAATTTCTTTTTTGCGTTCCAGCAGTTCGTTACGCAAGCCCTGCAATTGTTGCTCCGTCAATGGGGACATGGAATCCTCTCCTTGTTCTAGGTTTACATGCGCATGCGTTGTGTCGAGTATGCTCCTTGTAGTTTGCACCGGGAAGGCCTCTTTTACATAGGAAATTCTAATCAAATGCAGTGGAGTTCATTTTATAGATGATCTGTACTTGATAGCTTGCGGGTTTCGTGGACGATCTGAGAACGCTTATGCTACAATAAATGGGTTCAACAACGGATATAAGCGGATCGGAGTGACGAAGGACTGTGATTTATTTTGGTATTGCGCTAATTATTTTTTTGATTGATCAGGGAGTCAAATATTTGGTGGCTACGCGGATGGAATTGTACGAGCAAATACCAGTCATCGGCAATTTCTTTTTAATCACCTCCCATCGTAATCGTGGAGCCGCTTTTGGGATTTTGGAAGGCCAACGTTGGCTTTTTATCGTGATTACAATTGTAGTGGTGATCGGTATCGTCTGGTACCTGCGAAAAACAGTCAAGGCTGGACAAAAGCTACTTCCTGTTGCGCTAAGTTTGGTGCTGGGGGGAGCAGTCGGTAACTTTTTGGATCGGGCTATTTCAGGTGAAGTGGTTGATTTTGCGCAATTCAATTTTGGAAGCTATACGTTCCCGATTTTTAATGTGGCAGATTCGGCGATTGTCATCGGTGTAGCACTGATTATTTTGGATACATTGCTGGAATCGCGTCGGGAAAAAGGAAATGGCAATGATAGCATTGAAGGGAAGTCATAGCATGAGCGAAGTGAATGAAAACGGCGAAGCCGCAGGTCTGTCTTATGAAGACGAACTGGAGAGTGAATCTCTGGAATGGACAGCGGATTCCGTGGATGCCAAAACACGTATAGACAAATATATCGCCGAAGAAATGAAGGAAGTGTCTCGTTCTCAGATACAGCTGTGGATCGGAAATGGTCGGGTGTTGGTGAACGGTACGGCGATCAAGGCGAACTACAAGCTGGCTGAAGGAGATCGTATTGTATTATCGGTACCGGAGCCAGAAAGTGTAGATATTGTACCGGAAAATATTCCGTTGGATGTCGTTTACGAGGATTCGGACGTTATTGTTATTAACAAGCAACGTGGTCTGGTCGTGCATCCTGCACCGGGACACTCTTCGGGAACATTGGTTAACGCACTGATGTACCACTGCCACGATCTTTCCGGCATCAACGGGGAATTACGTCCTGGTATTGTTCACCGTATTGATAAGGATACATCAGGACTGCTAATGGCGGCTAAAAATGATCAGGCTCACGCATCACTTGCAGCACAGCTTAAGGATCATAGTGTGACTCGAAAATATATAGCCTTAGTTCACGGTCATTTGAGCCACGATCAGGGAACGGTAGATGCTCCGATTGGCCGCGATTCGGGTGATCGCAAATTGTTCACAGTGACGGAACGTAACAGCAAGCATGCAGTCACCCATTTTCTCGTCATTGAACGTTTGGGGGATTATACCCTGCTTGAACTTCAATTGGAAACAGGACGCACACACCAAATTCGTGTTCACATGAAATTTATTGGACACCCATTGGTTGGCGACCCTATGTATGGACGTAGTAAAGGGGTTCGTATGGATGGTCAGGCGCTGCATGCGGCGGTACTGGGTTTTAAGCATCCATCCACTGGAGAGTACATGGAATTCAACAGACCGATCCCTCCTGATATGGAGGATGTGTTAGCATCCTTGCGTAGTCGCTAAAACAATGACAATTTGCATTCCTATTCACAAACCTGAATAAATTATTAAGTTAAACCGCCTAAATGGCGGTTTTTTTATTGTGGGATAAGGTATGGGTAAAAACAACTATGGATAATTATACAATGAAGTTGTATAATTATTAGAGTGCTTCCGGTGGTTCCGGTTGAACGGGTGTTGACACACGATTTTCAATCTGTCATACTTCTTGTAGTTGCGATGAACTTTGTCCAAGAGATGGCTAACCATCTCACACTATGAGAAGCAGGACAAAGGAAATCCTGAATAGCACCTTTAAATCAGTCCCGTGAGGCTGGCAAGGTAACGTGAATGGATCACTGATCAGTGCATCCGCTGCGGCGGTATGTCTTCAGTGTGTCCGAGAGATCGGAGAACAGTAGAAGACTGTTCACACGAGACTCCTTGCCAAACTTGGGCAAGGAGTCTTTTTTGTATCCGAACACGGGACCAGGTCTGAAGGGAACATCACCTGAGGAGGCTGGAAGCATGAGTCATGAAACACATGTACTGATGGATGAAATTGCGATTCGTCGGGCATTGACACGGATTGCACATGAAATTTTGGAGAAAAACAAAGGTATTGACGATTGTGTGCTAGTAGGTATTCGAACACGCGGAGTTCATTTGGCGCAACGTCTGGCTGAAAAAATTGCTGAGATTGAAGGCGCACCAATTCCATGGGGAGAGCTGGATGTTACAGCCTACCGGGATGACCGGAGCAGCGTAGCCGAAGCTAAAGGAAATGGAAAAGAGCTTTTGATGAATCCTGCTGACGTATCGGTTCATGATAAGAAAGTCATTCTCTTTGACGATGTGCTGTATACAGGCCGCACCATCCGCGCGGCGATGGATGCATTGATGCACTGCGGACGACCGCAAATGATTCAGCTGGCAGTGCTAGCGGATCGCGGACACCGTGAGCTTCCGATTCGTCCGGATTACATCGGCAAGAACATCCCGACCTCCAAATCTGAGGAAATCGTAGTAGCCCTTCAAGAGACGGACGGTAAGGACGAAGTGACAATCATTCAGAACCGGGGGGAACAGCTATGATCACAACAGCCAGTCAACTTAAAGAACGTAGCCTGCTCGGGTTAAAGGAACTTAGCCGAAATGAAATCGAGTCCATTCTGGATCGCGCTCATTATTGGGAGTCTCAACCAGAAAAACTGGTTCCAGTACTGCAATCACGCTTTGCGGCCAACATGTTTTTTGAAAACAGCACTCGCACCCGCTTTTCTTTTGAAATGGCAGAGAAGCGGCTGGGCGCTCAGGTTTTGAACTTTTCCGCTGCGGCTTCCAGTGTGGAAAAAGGGGAGTCCATTTACGATACAGTACGTACGCTCGAATCCATGGGCATTGACGCAGGAGTCATCCGGTTAAAGCCAGCCGGGGTGCTGCAAGAGCTCGCTGAAAAGGTCAGTGTCCCACTGGTTAATGCGGGGGACGGCAACAATGAGCATCCAACGCAGGCTCTGCTGGACCTGTACACCATGCGCAAAACTTTCGGTGAGCTTAAAGGCTTGAGAGTATCCATCATAGGAGACATTCTGCACAGCCGTGTCGCTCGCTCGAATCTGTGGGCCTTGCAAAAATTCGGAGCCAAGGTTAGCTTCTGCGCTCCTGATAATATGCAAGCACCTGATCTTGCGGCGTACGCGCCTTATGTTCCGATGCAAGAGGCACTACAGGCGGACGTGGTCATGATGCTTCGGGTACAGCTGGAACGGCATGCTGAAGGGATGTTGCGCTCAGCGGATGAGTATCGAGAGCAGTACGGTTTGACAGAAAAAAGAGCAGCGAACCTGAAGCCCGGAACGATTATCATGCATCCAGCTCCAGTGAATCGGAATGTGGAAATTGATAGTGCAGTTGTGGAAAGCGAACAATCGCGAATTTTTCCGCAAATGGCAAACGGAGTTCCGATCCGCATGGCGGTTATGGAACGGGCAATGAAGCTGTAGAAGCTGTCAATTGGATCGTAGGAAAAAGTTGCAGAAAACTGAGCGGAGGAATATTTCAGATGAAACAATTAATAATGAATGCAAGCGTATTGAACGAGCAGGGCGAGGCTGAATTGAAATCCATCCTAATCGCCGACGGAAAAATTTTGGCTATCGCAAATGCAGATGCTGGAGTCAGCCTACTTATAGAAGAAGGGGCATCTGAGCAGGAGCGCGAAGTTGAAAAAATCGACGCCCAGGGAAAACTGGTCATTCCCGGTTTAATCGACATGCATGTGCATCTGAGAGAACCTGGCTTTGAATATAAAGAAACGATTGAAACGGGCAGCCGTGCGGCGGTGAAAGGCGGATTTACGACGATTGCCTGCATGCCAAACACACGTCCAGTGACTGACAATGTGGACACAGTCCAGCTGGTATTGAAAAAGGGACAGGAAGCCGGGCTTGCCAAGGTTCTTCCTTACGCAGCCATTACGAAAAACGAACTGGGGCGTGAGCTGACAGATTTTGAAGCGCTCAAAGCAGCGGGTGCAATCGGCTTTACTGACGATGGTGTCGGGGTGCAAAGCGCGCAAATGATGAAGGACGCCATGGCGCGGGCCAAGGCACTGGATATGCCGGTTATTGCACACTGTGAAGATAACACGCTTGTTGAAGGAGCGGCAGTGACGGACGGCGAATTTGCCAAGCGCCACGGACTTAAAGGCATTCCGAACGAATCCGAAGCCATTCACGTCGGACGAGACATTTTACTATCCGAGGCAACCGGGGCACACTATCATGTATGCCATGTCAGCACGGAGCAGTCAGTGCGGTTAATCCGCCACGCGAAATCTTTTGGCATCAAGGTAACGGCTGAGGTATGCCCACACCACTTGGTATTGTCAGATGAGGACATCCCTGGGCTGGATGCGAACTGGAAAATGAATCCTCCGCTCCGCTCCCCACGTGATGTGCAGGCATGCATCGAGGGACTGGAAGACGGTACGATTGACATCGTCGTAACCGACCATGCAGCGCACAGTGAGGAAGAGAAGGCAAGAGGTATGGAGCTGGCGCCATTCGGAATCGTTGGATTCGAGACGGCCTTCCCGCTGTTGTACACAAAATTCGTAGCTACCGGACAGTGGACGCTGGACTTTCTAGTGCGTCGTATGACTGCTGATCCAGCGCGTGTCTTCCGCCTTGATACGGGACGCCTGGAAGAAGGGGCTCCAGCTGACCTGACCATGATTGATCTGGAGCAGGAGCAGGCAGTTGATCCGCAAACGTTTGCCAGCAAAGGACGCAACACTCCTTTTACAGGCTGGAAGCTCAAAGGCTGGCCTGTGAAAACTTGGGTAGATGGCAAACTGGTATGGTCTGCTGACGAAGCAAAATAAATAGAAACCACTAAAAAAATAGAACCTTATAGCAGGAAACAATATAGAGGAGTGAGACGGGATGCAGGCAAGATTGTTACTTCAGGATGGCACGCTGTTTACAGGCACATCATTTGGTGCGGAAGGTGATAAAACAGGCGAGGTCGTTTTCAACACAGGGATTACAGGCTATCAAGAGGTGCTTACTGATCCCTCTTACTGCGGACAAATCGTAACGATGACTTACCCGCTGATTGGCAATTACGGAATTACTCGGGATGACTTTGAATCGGTACGGCCTTATGTCCACGGCTTTGCTGTTCGACATTACGAGCCGGCGCCAAGCAACTGGCGTGCTCAATACAGCGTGGGCGATTTGCTGAAGGAATATGGCATCATTGGCATTAGCGACATCGACACCCGCATGCTTACCCGGATTATTCGCCATCACGGCACGATGAAGGGCATTTTGACGACTGGTTCCCAGCCGCTGGAAGAACTGAAAGAAATGATGTCTGACCTCACCATTGAAGAATTGCGTAATCAGGTTCCTATGACTTCCACACCTCATCCGTACAGCAGTCCTGGCAACGGAGAGCGGATCGTATTGATTGACTACGGTGCAAAAAGCGGCATTTTGCGCGAACTGAATAAACGGGACTGCGATGTGGTTGTCGTTCCACATGATACGACGGCTGAGGAAATTCGCCGCTTGGACCCGGACGGTATCCAGCTGTCTAACGGCCCTGGAGATCCAAAAGACGTACCCCATGCCGTTCGTACGGTAGCTGAACTGTTAGGGGAATATCCGATTTTCGGAATTTGCTTGGGACACCAGTTGTTCGCTTTAGCTTCGGGAGCGGATACGGAAAAGCTGAAATTCGGACATCGCGGTGGTAACCATCCGGTGAAAGAACTGGAGAGCGGACGCTGCTTTATCACATCGCAAAATCACGGCTACACGGTAAATGAGGATTCGATCCAAGGAACTGAGCTTGAAGTGACGCATATTAATAACAACGATAAAACGATTGAAGGTCTTAAACATACCAAGCATCCCGCGTTTTCGGTGCAATATCATCCAGAGGCTGCACCAGGACCTTACGACAATGGGTACCTGTTTGACCGTTTTCTGGACATGATCCGTGAGCACAAAAGAAATCATCCAAAGCAACCGCGTCAGGCTGCTATCGCCGCCGCAGTGAGAGGAGAGCGCTAATATGCCGAAAAATACAGAACTTAAAAAAATACTTGTGATCGGTTCCGGTCCGATCGTTATTGGTCAGGCAGCAGAATTTGATTACGCTGGTACACAAGCTTGTCAAGCGCTCAAAGAAGAAGGCGTCGAGGTAGTGCTGATCAACAGTAATCCGGCAACCATCATGACAGACACCAACATGGCAGACAAAGTATACATCGAGCCGATCACACTTGATTTTGTAACACAGATTATCCGTCAAGAGCGTCCAGATGGTCTGCTTCCTACGCTGGGAGGACAGACAGGTCTGAATATGGCAGTGGAACTGGCTCGCGCCGGAGTGCTGGAGCGTGAAAACGTCAAGCTGCTGGGAACTCAACTGAATTCGATAGAACAAGCCGAAGATCGTGATCTGTTCCGTGATTTGATGCGCGAGTTGGAACAGCCTGTACCGGAGAGTGTAATTGTAACAACCTTAGAGGAATCGTTAGAATTTGCTAACGAAATCGGTTATCCAATTATCGTTCGCCCGGCTTATACACTAGGGGGAACAGGCGGTGGTATCTGCTCTACAGAAGAAGAACTGCGTGAAACCGTCAGCTCTGGCTTGAGATACAGTCCAATCGGACAATGTTTGGTGGAAAAAAGTATCGCAGGTATGAAGGAAGTCGAGTATGAGGTCATGCGTGACGGCAATGATAACTGCATCGTTGTTTGTAATATGGAGAACTTTGATCCAGTCGGCGTGCATACTGGTGACAGTATCGTCGTAGCTCCGAGTCAGACGCTGTCAGATCGCGAATACCAGATGCTGCGCTCCGCTTCTCTGAAAATTATCCGCGCCCTCAATATCGAAGGCGGCTGCAATGTACAGTTTGCGCTTGATCCGCACAGCTATCAATACTATGTAATTGAAGTAAATCCGCGCGTAAGCCGCTCCTCGGCACTGGCTTCCAAGGCAACTGGATATCCGATTGCTAAAATGGCTGCCAAAATTGCACTGGGCTACACGTTGGATGAAATTGTGAATCCGGTAACGGGACAAACGTATGCTTGCTTTGAGCCAACACTGGATTACATCGTGAGCAAAATACCACGCTGGCCATTTGACAAATTCATTTCTGCCAACCGCAAGCTGGGCACGCAAATGAAAGCAACGGGTGAAGTCATGGCCATCGGACGCACATTCGAAGAGTCCATCCATAAAGCGGTACGGTCGTTGGAAATCGGTGTAAACCGTCTGCATCTTAAGGGAGCCGAACAGCTGTCTGATGACGTGCTCAAGGATCGCCTGATTAAAGCAGATGATGAGCGTTTGTTCTTGGTAGCCGAGGCGTTCCGTCGCGGCTGGCAGCAGCAGGAGATTCAAGATTTGACGAAAATTGACTGGTGGTTCCTCGATAAGGTAGAGGGAATCGTCAAGTTCGAAGCCATCATCGCTGGAGAGTCTGAGCTGACCTACGAAACACTCTATCAGGCCAAACGTAAAGGTTTTACCGACCGCTCTATCGCCGAGATTCGCAGTATGGGCCAAAACGACAGTATGACAACCGAGCGTGAGGTACGTGAATTCCGTCTAGCTCAAAACCTGCGTCCGGTCTACAAAATGGTAGATACGTGCGCAGCCGAGTTTGAAGCCACAACTCCGTACTACTACTCCTCTTACGAGGTGGAAAATGAAGTTATTCCATCTAACAAAGAGAAAGTTATCGTACTCGGCTCCGGACCTATTCGGATCGGGCAAGGGATTGAATTTGATTACTCCACCGTACATGCGGTATGGGCTATTCAAAAAGCAGGCTACGAAGCAGTGATTATCAATAACAACCCGGAGACGGTATCTACGGACTTTAATACATCCGATCGCCTCTACTTTGAACCGCTCTTCTTCGAAGATGTAATGAATGTCATCGAGCAGGAAAAACCGATTGGGGTTATCGTCCAGTTCGGTGGTCAAACGGCCATTAATCTCGCAGCTCCGCTGAGTGCGGCAGGCGTGAATATTTTGGGTACGAGTCTGGAAAGTATCGATGAAGCGGAAGACCGGAAAAAGTTCGAGCAACTATTGTCTCGTCTGGCTATCGCACAGCCTAAAGGCAACACGGTCACATCGGTAGATGAAGCAGTAGGAACCGCACAGGCGCTAGGCTATCCGGTCCTGGTACGTCCATCCTACGTTCTGGGCGGGCGCGCTATGGAAATCGTGTACTCAGATACGGAATTGCTGCGGTACATGGAAGAAGCGGTTAAAATCAATCCAGAGCATCCGGTGCTCATCGACCGTTATATGCTGGGTAAAGAAGTTGAGGTCGACGCCATCTGCGACGGCGAGACAGTATTGGTACCAGGCATTATGGAGCATGTAGAACGGGCCGGGGTTCACTCAGGTGACTCGATCGCGGTGTATCCACCACAGCACTTGTCTGCCGAGCTGAAACAAAAAATTGTGGAAATTACAATCAGTATCGCCAAAGAATTAAAAACGATCGGTCTGGTAAATATCCAGTTTGTCATTCATCAAGACCAGGTGTACGTGATCGAGGTTAATCCTCGCTCCTCGCGGACGGTTCCTTTCTTGAGTAAAGTAACGAATATCCCGATGGCGAATCTGGCTACACAGGCTATTTTGGGCGGTAAGCTTAAAGATGCAGGTTATTCAGAAGGCCTTTGGCCTGAAAGTAATTATGTCTCGGTTAAGGTTCCGGTATTCTCCTTTGCCAAACTGCGCCGTGTAGAGCCGACGCTGGGCCCAGAAATGAAATCGACAGGTGAAGTCATGGGACGCGATATTCAGTATGCCAAAGCACTGTACAAAGGACTTGTGGGGGCTGGCATGAAAATTCCATCCACTGGAGCAATCATCATTACAGTGGCAGATAAGGACAAAGAAGAAGCTGTCGAGTTGATGCAGGGCTTTTACAGACTGGGCTATAAAATTATTGCAACAGGTGGAACGGCGGCTGCTATGAAGCAGGCCAATATTCCGGTGAACACGATCAACAAGCTGAGCGAAGGTAACCCGAACATCCTGGATATGATCCGTACGGGTGAAGCCAACTTTGTCTTCAATACGCTGACCAAAGGCAAAACGCCAGAGCGTGATGGATTCCGTATCCGCCGCGAAGCGGTTGAGAATGGCATCGTCTGCATGACCTCACTGGATACAGTACGCGCTTTGCTAAGAATGCTGGAAACGATCAATTTCACATCCGAATCCATGCCGGTCCTGAGCAACTAATGCGTTACGAATAGATGTGAGGAAATAAGTAGCACAGGGAAGGACATTCATCAGCTTCGGCTGACGGATGTCCTTTATCACGGGCAAATGTACCCGAATTGACGTGAAAAGGGGATGTAGAACGGTGAATGGAGCATTTCAGCAGATGGCAGGACGGCTGATGGTTGCATTAGATTATCCCAATGCACAACAGGCTGAGCAGTTAATTCGGCAGCTAGAGGGGATTCCCTGTTATATAAAAGTAGGTATGCAACTGTTTTATAATGCAGGGCCAGCTTTTGTAGAACAGCTAAAGTCCAGAGGATACTCCGTATTTCTGGATTTGAAAATGCATGATATCCCTAACACGGTGCGGGGAGGGGCAGAGAGCATTACCCGCCTAGGTGTGGATATGTTCAACGTACATGCTGCTGGAGGCGTTAATATGATGTCAGCCGCTAAAGCTGGTGCAGAAGCAGCTATTTCCGCAGACAGTTCGCTTTCCATGCCGCTCATTATTGCAGTCACACAGCTGACCAGCACGGATCAGACGACCATGAATAAGGAGTTAGGTATTCCTGGTACGGTACAGGATGCAGTAGTTCGTTACGCACAACTGACCCGTGAGGCGGGACTGGATGGTGTGGTAGCTTCACCTTTGGAAGTGCCTGCCATTCGTGCTGTATGTGGATCAGACTTTAAGACGATAACTCCTGGCATACGCCCGGCAGGTAGTGCTGCAGGCGATCAGTCGCGTGTGCTTACACCTGGGCAAGCCATTGCCCAAGGCAGCAGCTACATTGTTGTTGGACGTCCTATCACCGCAGCAGCAGACCCACGTGCCGCAGCGGAACACATTATTGAGGAGATGATACAAGTATGACCACATTCAATAGTATCCCCGAGCAAATCGCATCCCATCTGTTACGTATTCAGGCGGTGGCATTGCGCCCGCAACAGCCTTTTACATGGACATCCGGCATTAAATCGCCAATCTACTGTGACAATCGTCTGACCATGTCCTACCCGGAGGTACGCGAGCTGATCGCAGACTCATTTGCTGCCCTCATTCGTGAGCAATATCCCGAAACCGAAGTCATTGCAGGGACAGCTACAGCAGGGATTCCTCATGCGGCCTGGGTGGCGCAAAAGCTAAATCTGCCAATGGCCTATGTGAGGGACAAAGCCAAAGGACATGGGAAAGAGAACCAAATTGAAGGCCGCATCGGCGCAGGACAAAAGGTTATGGTCATCGAGGATCTCATTTCTACAGGAGGCAGCTCCATTAAAGCAGCACAGGCCGTAGCACAAGCAGGCGCTCAGCCGTTAGCGGTACTAGCTATTTTCAGCTACCAGCTAGACAAAGCGACTCAAGCCTTTGAAGAAGCAGGTGTGGAGCTGCAAAGCTTGTCCAATTATACAGCCCTGATGAACGTTGCCTTGCGTGAAGGAACTATTCAGGAAGAAGAGATGGAACTGCTGCGTTCTTGGCGTCAGGACCCGGCTTCCTTTGGCAAATAAGATGGGCTATAGGGGACAACAGAGCTAATGATTAGAACGATTCGTACTCGTTGCTAACTATTGTAGATTGTTATGGCTCGGGCCGTGTAAATCGAATTCGATCCGGTTACACTAACTCCTACCATCATGTGAAAAGAGGGAGCTCGGATGTATTGGATTTACTATGGCAGACTGTACACGACTAAATTTCAGGCAGGATGTCTGGCAAAAAGGTTGGAGCACGACGGCTGGATGTATGGCTACAATGATCCCCGCGCAGTGGAGGTGTACCGCTCGCGCAAAGGTCGTTATGGTGTCCGATTTATTCCGTAAGTCCACAAAAATAATTTTATAAAAGAAAATTTTCGAAAGACTATTGACGAAACACAAGAAAATGTTGTATATTAATTAACGTTGCTGTTATGAATGTGTAACGTGAATATACAAATTTTTTTGAGGGCCCTTAGCTCAGTTGGTTAGAGCGGTCGGCTCATAACCGATTGGTCGGGGGTTCGAGTCCCTCAGGGCCCATTTCCTCAAAAACCCTTGCGTAGCAAGGGTTTTTTTGTTGTTTATAGAGGGTGAGAAAATGGAGGGAAATAGCCCCTTTATTAGGGAGCGATTATAATTTGCAGCGAACCTTCTCTTTCTTCACTTTTTCTAAATGTGATTTAATTTTTTTAATCTTTCATTGCCATGAAGAATGCCCCCTTAGAATATATTAAACTACCCAGTGGGGATCAATATCTATTCTAGGGGATGCAATCTATAGGCTAGGAGAAGCTCCCAAAAGACTATTTTTTTGAGATTTTAAACTTGAACGGATTATATTCAATGGAAAAATCCTCCGCAGACCCCTTTGCAATTAAGGTTAAGTCCGTAGAAGAGTCAACTTTTGAGAATGTCAGAATTCCTTCTGTCTTCATACCAGGTAGTATTTCAGACTGTAACGCAGGATAAGTATAACTTACACTATCAGTTGTTGGTTCGTATTGTTTGTTTCCTTGAACCAATTTAGTATAAAAGTCATAATAATTTATCGTGTTTTTAGATTTATTTTCGATTGCCATATAAATCCGTGTTTCCTCTTCAGCAAACTCGACTTTTTGAAGAGTTATGATATAGCCCTTTTGTTTTATTGACTTATTTACTTCTATAGTGCTCAATGTAGGATCAATAAACATAGATTTTTCTATTTTATTTGCCGAGATGGCAGGAGCTGAGGTGTAGGTGCCGTAGGTCGTTCTATAGCGATATTTATCAATGACAGTACCGGTTACGTGGATAAAATCATTCTCTTTTGCATTAGAGAAGCTGGAAAAACTATTGCCGTAGACAAAAGTGTTTTTTTTATTATTTTTCGGATCAGCATTCACTTGAACATAAATCCCATTTCTATCCTCCTTAGGACCATTAGTGATTTGTCCATAAAAATCAATAGAGCGGTCTTCAAACTGATCAGCATTGACGTACATTTGTTCAAATTCTTCTTTAGATAATAATGAATGATCTTTACTTGATGATACTCCACATGCTGTTAATCCCATTATAAAAATAATAAAAGCACACAAAAGAGAGAAAAAAGCTTTATTTTTCATGAACCCAATATCCTCCAGCATAAAAATATAGTAGCAATAGTCTATCAGAACTAGATCTATTTTTCTATAAATATTTACAAATAACTAATTTCACTATTTTTTCTCACGTTTTTACCGAAATTTATTATGCCTGGCTACAATCAAGCCTTCATTTTTTACTTTGTGCAGCTGTTTCCATTGTTTGGTTTGCAACAATCGTATTATTGTTGAGTTATGTAAGGAAATGGTTAATGTCTCCGAGAGTACAAAATGTTATTGATAAAGCTACGGGCCTCGTTTTAATTGGATTCGGTTTAAACATGATCTTTAGAGTTCAAAGAACAGGACATTGAATAGCTATGAGAATAGGGGGTGACATCAGCCCGTCCATAAAAATAGCACCGCCCAATAAACGGACAGTGCTATTTTTACCGTTTTTATCTTAGGATACCTTAACAGTGTATACCATTCTCAATTTACCGTTACCGCCGTAAATCTCAACTCTTGCAGTCGTTGCAGTACTAGTTGTTACCACCCCGGAAGCGGAGACGGTGACATTTCCGCTCGCCACTTTATAAGTATCCCCTGGGTAATTTGACAACGCATAGGAATAATTACGTGGCAACGTAGCCGTTCTGTAGTATACTCCGTTAACTTCTACGACAGGCGTAATTACCGGAGAAGGGCCTACAGATGCGGACGCGCTAGGGACGATAATACTCCCAATAAGTCCCAGAGACATAGCTGTTGATAATAATATTTTCTTAGTTTTCATAAAAAAATCCTCCTTATGTATGATCTGAGCTCCTAAAATATACCATGTAAAGTTATGGATTTCACTTAATTCGACAAATGTTGTCAAAATAATACAACAAAACGATTCTAAAGTCCTATAAAATACAAAAGAATTAAAATATAACAATTTAAGTTTTTTATTTACCATACTTTTGAACTATTCTTCATAGCTGTATAGTCTTTGATCACACGAAATAAAAAACGGACGTCAGAGTGATTAGCTCCAAGTCCGTTTTGTGTTTGCATCTATTTAGTTCTTGATATCAGTTGACAAGTTGGTGTGCAAGCCTCTCATCGCTGTCTAGATTCCTTTCTACCATACGTTGTTTTAATGCAGACAGTTCCGCACACTGTCGAATTGCTTCCGCTACAAGCT
Source organism: Paenibacillus sp. cl130 (assembly GCF_900116035.1). Lineage (NCBI taxonomy): Bacteria > Bacillati > Bacillota > Bacilli > Caryophanales > Paenibacillaceae > Paenibacillus > Paenibacillus sp. cl130. The sequence goes on along the minus strand of NZ_FOYG01000002.1, from coordinate 551,395 downwards.
GGGCGACCTGCTTTGCTCCTTCGTCAGAAAAATGGGTATTATCCGTTACACCAGCGGGGTAATTAGGATGCGCTTTTTCAGGCAAATGCATAAATAGCTGCTGTGACTCTTTTTCACCCATTGAACGATATAGCTGCTGAGAAGCTTTAAAAATATCGAGCAGGGGTGTTTTGGTTTCCGCGGCTACTTGTCTCATGGCAGCAGGATAGGCTCCTACAGCCAGCGGATCAGGTTCACCGTCTGCGGTGAATCGGCGGCGGCTTACAGAGGTCAATAGCACTGGAATTCCACCACGCTCCCGAGCGGACTGAATGTATTGAATTAAGTTTTGACGATACTCTCCATCAGGATCGGTATAGCGAGTGGGGTCTTCTTTTTTCTCATCGTTGTGTCCAAATTGAATAAACAGATAATCTCCAGCTTGAATATCTTTTTCAATATCAGCTAACCGGCCTTCTGCTAAAAAAGATTTGGTGCTTCGTCCATTGACGGCACGATTGTCCACATGAACAGACGGTGCCAAGTAGCTTTGCAAGTGTTCGGCCCAGCCTGTCATCGGTTTTTCGGTAGCCCCTTTTTGAGCTGCAGTGGAGTCCCCAGCGATAAACAGTCGAGTTGTCATCTGTTGCCTTGCCTGAGCATATCCATGTTTTTGAAGCCAAGTTTCCGCCAGATTAAGCCATTGATGGCATTCATGGTTGTCCTCTGACAGTCCCAAGCCGTGTCGCCCTTCCTCAAATACATGCAGTTCAAACGGAATACGTTCTCTGGATAATGAAAAAGCGAACAACAGACTATTTTCTACCGGTACAGCGCCATCATTGGCTGTAGTCCACATCAAAGTTGGAGGTGTCTGTGAAGTTACTTGCCGATCGGATGAAAAGGCTTGAAGCTGCTCCAGCGTCGGCTGTTCCCCTAAAAAATGTGTACGGCTTCCGATATGTGTATAAGGCTCATGAAATGAAATTACAGGGTATCCCAACAACAGAAGATCGGGCTTTACCGTCCCTATAGTGGAGACAATGGAGGCCAAGTGACCGCCTGCTGAAAAACCGATGAGCCCCACTTGATCAGGGATGACTAGCCAGTCATGCGGTGTTTGGCGAATCCATTGCAGAGCATGTTCTACATCCTTCAACAAGGAAATAATCTCGAAATCGCCGACTTGATACTCCAGCACACCCGCATGAATACCTAGATCATTCAACCACCGAGCTATAGGCTCTCCTTCATGTGAGGCCAAATGCTCGTATCCACCGCCAGGTAATACCAATATAAAAGGACGAGCTTCATGAGCTGCTACGGGATAGAGGGAGAGAAAGGAAGTGTCTGACGGAAATTCTTCTTTTATAATCGGTTCTTTAGGACTAATAACATGTAACATAAATAACTCCTCCAAATTTCTTTTTAACTGCCGCAAACCAAACAAAATCGACTTAAATTGGAATGATACGGATGTAAAAAATAATGCACACGTGAAAAAAATGATTTAAACCTTGTTATGAAAGCGCTATAATTTTGTTGTGATGCAAAGAGCCAGAGGGGGAGCGCAATGAAAAAAGGAAGAATGTTCTATACTATTTTTATTACGATTCTGGTTTTGGGAATAGGATTGGTGGCCAGTTTTGGCAGCTATATCTATTTTACAACAATTAGCTCCGTTGTGGAGAGAGTTTCCAATACCAAGCAAAGCTACATGGCACAGATCAGAAATAGTCTGGAGCAGAAAATTCAAACGATTGAATATGCTTTTAATACGTATAGCACGACCAGTTCCTTTAGTGATGTTGTGAAAAATCCCATTACAGAAAAAGATTTTATAGCGTATCGGAATGTGAATACTCAGCTCAATTATATTGCTACGATGGGATTAGAGGGAACGGAATATTCGCTAATCAGTCTAAATCAGAATTGGAGAATCTCCAATGGAAGCCTGTCCTATTTGACGAAAACGGAACGAGAAAAGCTGATTAGTACCTATATCGACCACCAAGAGAAGGGACTATTCTGGGTTAAAACAGATAAAGGAATTCGTTTTGTTAATACCTTGCCTGTATTCTCTAAGAAGAAGCAAGCCATTGCTTTGTCGGATATTTCGCTGCAAACGTTAAATCATACGATTCAAACCGAGGATCATATGGCTGTTTTTATTTTGAATAAACAAGGCGATTTAATGTATGAAACCCAGCCTGCTGAACAATTATTGTCCACCCAACAGCTTCAGCACATTTCAGAAGCTGCAGTGAAGCCGAACAACACAGGTATGTTAACTTTGGAGAAAACGGATCAGCAGCCTGCACGACAAGTCATTTATGCCAAATCTGCTTACAACAATTGGACTTACTTAACGGTATTAGATAAGAAAGAAATTGCGGATGCCTTTCAAACGACCAAATTTGGGATCATCATGATGGGACTTGTATTAACGCTCTTAATGGTGGTAGTGGCGTACTTCATTGCCATTTACTTTACAAAGCCATTTCAGCAAATAAAACGCAGTTTGCCTAAAAATCCTAATTTCGCTTTCAAAAATGAACCTTCTAAAAATGAAATTGAATGGATTATTAATTCAATCGATAACATTGTAACCGAGAAGGAAAGCTTGGAAAGTCTCATTCAGTCCGAAATGCCACAGTTGGAAACCCAATTGATTCTCAACCTGTTCCGCAAACGTATTTCTGCAGAGGAATTGGCACGAAAAATGCCACGCTTGGGTTATCCGCCGATCGAGAATCAAATGTATATTACCTTGTTAGTCCAACTGGATAATCTGGGAGATCGAGAGCCCTCGGATAAAGATGTTTTGCTGCTGGCTATTAATAAAATCGTAGAAGAGACGATTCCAGAGCAGCAGCGAATGCTTCCCATCATTTTGAACGATAACACTCAGGCCACCATATTAATTCTGACAGGTAAGAGCGAACAGGAAATGAGAAAGCAAGTCCTAGATGATGCGACCCTTTTGGTTCGAAACGTAAAAGAGTATTTGAATGTATCCATCAGCATCGGCATTAGTACTGCGTATGATAACTTATTAGAAAGTAAAGAAGCCTGTGAGATGAGCAAGCAAGCTTTGCATCACCGTTTAAATTTAGGCAAAGAATCAATTATTTTTTATGAAGATATTTCCATGGTCATTTCAGGTCCGGTGCTGCTTCATTATCCTACGGAATTGGAATCAAAACTGTTTGATGCCATCCGAATAGGGGACGAAGAGCAGGTATACCATACCGTGCACTCTTTATTGGAGGAAATGATGATAAAAAACAATCATTCCATGAACTTTGAAGTGCTGTTGGTACGGTTTGTGAATAACCTCATCCAATTGGAGCAGCTATTAGGGATTGAAGTGCTGCTGACGCAAGACAATCATGCCTTGTATCATCGTTTGCTGGACATCCGTAACCCGGAAGAGATAGAACGTATGCTGATAGAGCAAGTTATTTTCCCCATGGTAAAAAGCATGAAGGAGAAGACCAATCAGCAATTCCGCTGTCTCTCGGAAAAAATTGCTGCTATTATCCGTGCTGAATATGACCAGGAATTATCATTAGAACTCATTGGAGACCGACTTCATTACAATCCGAATTATTTAAGCAGCATTTTCAAAAAAGAATACGGAACGACGTTTAGTGAATATCTAATGGGCTACCGGTTACAAATGGGCAAGAAATGGCTCGTTGAGACCGATATGACGATTAAAGAAATCGCTGAGCGACTGCAATATCATAATTCGCAAAACTTTATCCGCTCTTTTCGGAAAAAGGAACAGGTTACACCGGGAGCTTACCGAAAGATGAAGCAAGCCAATTAGCCTTTAACCGCTCCTAATAAAGCTCCTTTGACAAAGTGCTTTTGCACAAATGGATACACGATTAACATCGGAACGGTCGCAATGACAATGACTGCCATCTTAATCGTCTGCGCAGGCGGGATGACATCTACAGCAGTACCTTCTGCCTGCATACCACTGGAAACGATTACAATTTGACGTAGCAAGACTTGAATCGGCCATTTTGCAGAATCATTAATATAGAGAATGGCGTGCATATACGTATTCCAGTAGGCAACAGCGTAGAATAGAGAGATGGTTGCAATAGAAGGCAGGGCTAACGGCAACATAATTTTAAAGAAGATACCAAAATCGTTGCACCCGTCCATCTTGGCTGATTCCTCCAAATCATCTGGCAGCGCCTGAAAAAAGTTACGCATGATAATCAGGTTAAACGCATTAATGGCCACGGGAAGAATCAAGGACCAATACGAATTGATAAGCCCCATGCTTTTTACAACCAGAAATGTCGGAATCATCCCCCCACTAAACAACATAGAGAACACTACAATGAAGTTAATCGTATTGCGGCCAAGTAGATATCTTCGGGATAATCCATAAGCCATAAAAGCAGTAAATATCATACTTACAACTGTACCGACGACCGTTACTCCAACCGAAACCCCGAGACCTCTAAAAATGGTGGGAGTCGACAGAATATAGCGATAGGCATCCAAGGAAAAAGTAACTGGGAATAAAATGAACTTCTTGGCTATCACTTCTTCAGTTGAGGCAAAAGAGCTGGCGATGATATTCAAAAAAGGTAAGAGACAAGTGAGGGCAATGAGAATCAATAGTGTACTGTTTACAATGTTGAAAATACGGCTGCCCAGCGATTCTTTTTTTCGTAATTTTTGTTTTCGTAATGGTTGCGTCAATGTGGTTGACCTCCTCGTAATCGTTTACATGTCAACCTTATCAAGAGGAAAGAATTCCGTATATAATCAAATCTTGAGGTGTTCTCTAATCATGGAGAAAAGCGGATGATCATTAGGTTGTGTTGTAATCATTAGCTAAGGTGAAAAGGTTGAAAAGTAGGCTGTATACTCAATTTTGTAAACGCTATCATTTGATGATTATATGCGGAATGCTGAAAATCGCGTACTCTTGAAAACGTATACAGGAACGTTTGAAGGAGGTCGAACTAATGAAAGTTTCAAGTGTCCCCGCACCAAACATGAAAATGAAAAAGAACAAAAGAACGACAGAAAGCCTTTTACGAATGCAGAAACACAAGTTGCTCTATTTAATGGTTTTACCCGGACTGGTGTACTTCATTATTTTTAAGTACTTTCCTATGGGGGGATTGGTGATTGCATTTCAGGATTATCAAGCTTTTCAGGGAATCACGGGCAGTCCATGGGTAGGAATGAAGCATTTTATTCGTTTGTTTACCGAGCCTACGTTTTTTATGCTGCTTCGTAATACACTGGTTTTGTTTGCGCTGAACATTGTAATCTTTTTTCCATTGCCCATCATTTTGGCACTCATGCTGAACGAGGTTAGGAAGATGTTTTTTAAAAACATTATTCAAACCATTATCTACATCCCGCACTTTATGTCATGGGTTATCATTGTTTCGATTTCTTATGTATTCCTAACCGTAGACGGTGGGGTGCTGAATGAAATGATTGCCGCGCTGGGCGGTGAGAAGATCAGCTTCTTAACTTCTCCTCAATGGCTGCGAACCGTCTACATCGGGCAAGTGATTTGGAAGGAACTTGGCTGGTCTACCATCATTTATCTATCTGCGATTACAGTGGTAGATACGCAATTGTATGAGGCAGCAGAGATGGACGGAGCTGGACGCCTGAGAAAGACATGGCACGTTACCTTGCCTGCGATCCGCCCAGTCATTATTACATTATTAATTTTGAAGATCGGTAGCACGTTGGATTTGGGCTTTGAGCATATGTATCTGCTATTGAACTCATTAAACCGCGAGGTTGCCGAAATCTTTGACACCTACATTTATACTGCGGGCTTAAAGAATGGACAATTAAGTTTCAGTACGACGGTAGGACTTTTTAAAGGTGTAGTAGGGTTAATCCTGATTATGGGCTCCAATCGACTGGCCAAGAAATTTGGTGAAGACGGCGTTTACTAATGACGACGGGAAGGATGCAAAATGGTACGGTTTGTAGAAAACATGAACAAATGGTGCATGCGCCTGCTGCGCCTGGTCTACCTTAACTTGCTTTGGACGGTTGCGACGATTCTGGGCTTGGGTTTTATAGGCGTTGGGCCTGCAACCGTTGCTATGCTTAGTATTTTAAGGCAGTGGATTCGGGGCAATGAGGAAGTCGCCATTTTCTCGACGTTTGTACGTTACTTTAGAGAAAGCTTTAAAGAAGCAGCAATCATTGGCGGGCTTTACAGCCTTGTGGGTTACGTGCTCTACGTGGATATAGTCAACGTCTCGTCCTGGTATGTTCGTGTGGTGACGCTTATTGGAGCCTTTTTGTATCTCATCTCTTTGGCCTACATTTTCCCGCTGCTGGCTCACTATGATTGGAAAGGTATCGGACTGAAGGTCAAAATGTCGATAGTGATTGGATTTTCGTATTTACAATATACGCTTGTTCTTTTTGTAGCCATTGTCGTGCTTTTTGCATTGATTCTAGGCTTGTACCCAGGAATTCTAACTTTTGCCGGAGCAAGTATTATGGGTTATCTCGTGATGTGGATGACGCATCAGGTGTTCAGCAAAATAGAGCGAGAGGTTCTGGTGAAAGAGGAAGATATGGCATAAATATTTAAACAGAAAAGGAGCAAACACGATGAAAAAGGGAATCACGACGAAAAAGGGAGTATCGGGCCTTCTTGCTGTACTAATGGTCATGAGTGTTTTTTTAGCTGCTTGCGGTGACAAGGGAGCTGAGGATCAAAGCGGCCAAACCTATGATCCGAAGTCCAAACTGGAATTTACCTGGTTAAACGTATTGCATACAGCTTCTCCGCCTACAGAAACGATCAAAAGCAAAATTGAAGAATACACCAATTCTAAAATCACGTTCAATTGGGTGCCTGACGCTTCCAAAGAGGAGAGAATCACTACCGCGCTTGCATCCGGCGAATTGGCCGATATGGTGACTCTGACGATGATGACAAATTCTTCAGTACGAAGCTCTTTGAAATCAGGGCTATTCTGGGATGTAGGAAAGTATTTGGATGATTATGAAAATTTGAAGAAAATCCCGCCTGAAGTTCGGGAAGCCGCATCCATTGAAGGGGTACTGTATGGCGTTCCGTTCCAGAAGAATCTGGCTCGGGCGGGTCTGGTCATTCGCCAGGATTGGCTGGATCGCTTGGGACTGAAGGTGCCGACGACACTGGATGAGTTGTATGAAGTTGCGAGAGCGTTTACAGAAGATGATCCGGATGGAAATGGAAAAAATGATACGACTGGGTTTGTTGACAGATCGGATCTACGCTACAGCAGCTTCAAAACTTTAAGTTCCTACTTTGGCACACCTAATGGCTGGAAAGTAGATGAAAGCGGAAAATTTACGCCGGAATTTGATACTCCTCAATATTTGGAGACCTTAAAGTATTCCAATAAATTATACAAAAATGGATATCTTTCTAAAGACTTTGCTGTAACCGCTAAAACGGACCAGCAGCAACAATTTGCACAAGGTAAAGCAGGTATTTATACAGGCATGATCGATATCTCTAACCTCAGAACCTTGTCCCAAGGCTTACAAAAGGGGCTGAAGCTGGTACCGGTTAACAAGATTTCGAATGGAGATGGCAAATACCACGTATGGTCTGAGGGAAGCGGGGTAGGAGGTTTGCTGGCATTTCCGAAATCCGAAGTAAAAACAGAAGCTGAGTTGAAGAGACTGCTGCAATTTGTAGATGATTTAATTGACAAAGATGTATATATGTATATGACCGGCGGTATAGAAGGCACTCATTATAAGATCGAAAAAGATGGAGCCTTCAAAATTACGAATACAGATTTGTGGCAAGCAGATGTTCAGCCGTTTTCAAGCTCCAGACCAAGTGAAGTGACCTACAACTTAAAAGATGCCAATCCAGAGAAGGAACTGGCTAATGAATTAGTCCGAGAAAATAATGAATTTGCTGTTCTGGACCCGACCGTTCCACTGGATTCAGTCACCGCTAATGAGCAAGGAACAGAGCTGGAGAAAATCATTACCGACGCCTCCTTCAAATTTATTATGGGTGAGCTTGACGAAGCCGGGTTTAAAGCAGCCGTAGAAAACTGGAAAAACTCCGGTGGATCACGGATTACTGCTGAGTACGAGGAAGCGTATAAGAAAACGAAAAAATAATAGTTGAGCATGGCTGTTGCCCCCTGACTCCTTGAATGATTTCTTGGATGTTGAAATCCGGGGGCAGCTTATGCTTTTCCAATACAAAATGGATCTAACATTCACAAAATATAAAGACAGGAGAGAACGAAATGCAATTGTATAACATTGTAGATTATGGAGCAGTTCAGGATGGCACGACGCTGGCTACGGGAGCGATTGCGGCTGCGATTGAAGCGGCCAGCAATGCTGGAGGAGGAACCGTTTTTGTTCCGTCTGGGACGTATCTGACAGGTGCTATCTTTCTGAAAAGTAACATTGAGCTGCATGTAAGCCCTGGCGCAACTCTGTCCTTTAGTACTGAACTGGCTGATTACCCTGTAGTAGAATCCAGATGGGAAGGCGTTCAGCGGGAAGTGCATGCGTCATGCATTTATGGGCAGAACCTTGAGAATATTTCAGTTACAGGTAGCGGAACGCTGGATGGAAATGGTCAGCCGTGGTGGGAAAAGCACCGCAATCATCCAGAGGAGTTACAGTATCCGAGACCCAAATTAATCAGCTTTGACCGTTGTCAGCGGGTTACCATTAAAGATGTTATGTTAAAAAATTCCCCCAGTTGGACTGTAAACCCCATCGCTTGCTATAACGTTACGATTGATAATTTGTCCATTCTTAACCCGGCGGACTCCCCCAATACGGATGGCATTAATCCTGAATCCTGTTCCAATGTTCGTATTAGCAACTGCAATATAGATGTGGGCGATGATTGTATTGCGATCAAAGCAGGAACTGAAGATACACAAGAGCGAATTCCATGTGAAAATATTACGATTACCAACTGTACGATGGTGCATGGACATGGCGCAGTCGTACTGGGAAGCGAAATGAGTGGTGACATTCGTAATGTTACGATCAGCAATTGCGTGTTCAAGCAAACGGATCGGGGCATACGTCTGAAATCCAGACGAGGACGTGGCGGAACCATCGAGGATATTCGCGTCAGCAACATTGTGATGGAAGATGTAATTTGTCCATTTATTCTGAATCTTTATTATTTCTGCGGCCCTCGGGGCAAAGACAAATATGTGTGGGACAAAAATCCCTATCCGATTACCGATGAAACCCCGTGCTTTAGACGAATCCATTTTTCCGATATTACGGCACGACAGGTTCATGCGGCTGCTGGATTCTTATACGGACTTGCAGAACAATATATTGCTGAAATTACATTTTCCAATATTGATATTTCTATGGCTAAAAATGCAATTCCCGGTCGTCCGGCCATGATGACAGGGATAGAAGATATGAACAACCGTGGTTTTTATCTAGGTAACGTGAAGGATATTCGTTTTCAACATGTGACGATTGAGAATCATGAAGGTCCTGCCTTTTATATTGAAAATGGGGAAGACGTTGAAATCAATCGTTGCCATTCGAAGAATACAGCTCAGCCCGAAAAGCTGATAGAACAAGTAACGATACAACCTTCTGAACAAAATATGATGAATTAGGAGGGCATGAAAGGAGGTACAACGTGGATAAGTTGAAAGCATTGTTGGGAGACCTTCCGGCAGATCGCTCTGTAACGGCAACTCTGCTGAATCAAGAAGAGCGTGAGGGATATCGACTGGAGTGTCTCCTGCTGGACTTGAACGGGATCGAGTCTGTACCCGCTTATGTAGCTACACCCTTACAAGGGAACGGTCCGTTCCCATTGGTCGTTTTTAACCATTCGCATGGAGGCAATTATACGAACGGGCGCAAGGAACTGATCCATAGCAGTTCTTACTTGCAGCAGCCCTCGTTTGCTACAACCCTGACAGACATGGGGTACTGCGTATGCTGCATTGACATGTGGGGCTTTAATGAACGTGGAGGCAAAACCGAGAGCGAGCTGGTAAAGGAAATGCTCTGGCAGGGCCAAGTGCTGTGGGGCATGATGCTGTATGATAACCGTCGTTTGGTGGATTATATGTGCCAGCGTGAGGACATTGATGCTTCTCGTATCGGAACAATCGGTATGTCGATGGGTGGACTCATGGCATGGTGGATGGCTGCGTTAGATGAACGGATACAGGTCACGGTTGATATTTGTGGACAGGTAGATGCCCATACGCTGATCGCCAAAAGGGGATTGGACCATCATGGCTTCTACTCCTATGTCCCCGGCTTGCTGAAGCATTTTACCACCTTGGATATTCAAAAGCGGATCGTACCTCGTCCACGGATGAGTATAACAGGTCAAAATGACCGGATGTGTCCTATTGAAGGAGTCGAGCATTTGGCAAAAGGGCTGCTGGAAGCTTACCAGGAGGCAGGTCACCCTGAGCATTGGCAGCCTGTGATTGCGGGCGGTGGACATATGGAGACGTTGGAAATGCGAACGGCGTGGCAGTTATTTTTAGCCGAACACCTGTAAATCAAATGAAGGGATCGGGGTAACCATGCTAGTTGGAAAAGAATCCTTTTGTGATTTCCATACGATTCAGGAGGCGATTGCTGTATTGGAGCAGTCGGCTTCCAACGAAATGGAAACGCTAACTATTTTATCAGGTACTTATGAGGAAGAAGTACGAATTTACCGTTCATATCTTCATATTATAGGCATCGGGCAGGTAGAGATTCGAATGGATCGGTATGCCAAGGAGCGGGATGAAGCGGGTGAGGAAATAGGGACCTTTGCGACACCTACTTTATTTTTAGGCGGTAGCCATCTGATCTTGGAAAATCTCACGATTTCCAACACGGCAGGACAGGGAGAAGCCATTGGGCAGGCTGTTGCGGTATACGCTCATTGTGATGAAACGGTCTTTAGAAACTGTACCTTTAAAGGGCACCAGGATACTTTATTTACAGGCCCTCTACCTCCTGCACCGAAAGAACGACTCCAGTTTGGTGGAATCCATTTGAAGGAGCATCATAGGCACTATCGGCAGCTCTATCAGCATTGTTATATAGAGGGTACGGTGGACTTTATTTTTGGTGGGGCTACCGCGTATTTTGAAGATTGCGAAATTCGCAGTTTACGCCATCATAAGAACCAAACGAGCTACGTTACAGCTGCCTCTACGCCGCAAGGACAAGCGTATGGTTATGTATTCAACCATTGCTACCTAACTGCAGAGCCTGATATTACTCCGGTTTTTTTGGGGCGTCCGTGGCGGGAATATGCCAAGACCGTATTTGTCGATTGTAAAATGGGCGATCATATTGACCCACGTGGCTGGGACAATTGGGACAATGTTGCGAACGAGAAAACCGTCTGTTATCAAGAATATAACGGACACGATGAAGTTGCTACGTTACGTAAGCAGCGTGTTCCGTGGGCGGATTGTTTTGAAGCGGGAACAGAAGCATGGAGCAAGGAACAGGTTTTTGCTGAAGTTACATTTTGGAAGTAAGGAGAAGTGAGGTCTCATGATGATCCAAAATCCCATATTAAAAGGCTTTAATCCCGATCCGTGTATTACACGTGTCGAAGATACTTACTATATTGTGGTGTCATCGTTTGAGTGGCTGCCTGGAGTGCGGGTGTACCAGTCCAAAGATTTGGCAAATTGGGAGCATTGCACAGATATTTTGACCGATCAGGTTGACTTAAGAGGTAATCCTAAAAATTGTAGCATTTGGGCACCGCAGCTTAGCTATGCAGATGACCTTTTTTATCTGCTCTATACGGATGTGAAAAGCACCAAACGTCCGTTCAAGGATGTTCATAATTTTGTGATGACGGCGCCTACGATCCAAGGACCGTGGTCGGACCCCGTTTATCTTAACAGTAGCGGATTTGATCCGTCTTTATTTCATGATGAGGACGGACGTAAATGGCTGTTGAACGCATTGTGGGATTACCGCATGTTGGAAAGCAATAAATCTTCCGGTATAGTCATGCAGGAGTATGACAGCAAGCAACAACAGCTCATTGGCGAGCCTGTTAAAATCTTTGATTGTACTCCTTTAAAGAAAACAGAAGCGCCTCACATCTACAAGCAAAACGGATATTATTATCTTGTTACAGCGGAAGGCGGAACGGGTACGGGGCATGCCGTTACCGTAGCACGCTCGAAGCAGATATCCGGGCCATATGAAGTAGACCCGCACAACCCAATGCTTACGTCACGTGATCAACTTGATTTCCCGTTACAATGCGCAGGACATGGCAGTCTTGTACAAACACCAGACGGCGAATGGTACATGGCTCATTTATGCACACGTCCAGTAGAGGGGAAATATGCCATTTTAGGACGGGAAACAGCCTTGCAGCAAGTGTACTGGAATGATGAAGGCTGGCTCCGATTAACTGCTGGGGGCCATACACCTCAATTGGAGGTACCCGCACCTCAAGGGATGTTCTCGGTTAAGCAAGAGCAGCAGAGTTATGTTTTTGAGGATTTTTTCGAGGGACCCACATTAGATAAAACGTGGAACACATTGCGTATCCTGGCGGACGATAGCTGGTGTTCATTAAGCCAGCGCCCAGGCTACCTTCGCATTCTGGCTGGAGAATCCATTCAAAGTCTGTTCCAGCATCACGTGCTTGCCATTCGGCAAACGGATCATCATTTCCGGGTAGAAACAGCATTGGAGTATAAGCCGACAAGCTATTTACAAATGGCGGGGCTACTACTGTACCTTAATGAAGAAGATTATTTGTATGCCTATATTAGCTATGAGGAGGGGCAAGGGAAGGTACTGCGCATGATGCGATGTGAAGCCAATACATTTACCTTAGTTCCTCAAGCAATTACGCTTCAGGACGATCTTCCTATACATTTAGCTGTGGAAGTCCATGCATCCCACGGGCAATTTTATTATGGAGTCGGAGACAAACCTGCTTGGAAGCGGCTTTTTGAAATGCAGGATATCAGCTTTTTATCCGGGGGTTTTACAGGAAATTTTGTAGGTATTGCTGCTCATGATATGCAACAATTCCAAGGAAGCTACGCTGATTTTTCTCATTTCTTCTATCATGGTAAGGATCATCTTTCCTCATAAAAAAACATGATAATGATTATGTTGAAAGCACCTTAATGGGTGCTTTTTTCGTTGTTTCTGCACTTTACCTTTTCACATTATAACTTCGCAAAATCTCCAAAAAAGCGGTGCTTGCTTTCGTTTCAAATGTCGAAGAAGGAGTTAGGAAGGAGAATTTTCGAATAACCGGAAGATTACGAATATCCAGTACTTTTAATGTTCCCAGAGCAAGTTCCTTCTGAATGACCCATTGGGACAGCAAAGAAATCCCCAAGCCTGCTTCTACAGACTCTTTGATGATCTGTGTACTGCCAAAATTCATCATATGAGAAGGGGAGAACTGAAACCGTGCAAACATTTTTTCAGCCGCTTCCCGGGTTCCAGAACCTTCTTCCCGCAGAATCCAGATGTCCTCTTGCAGCTCACTTACATCCACTTGAGATTTACCAGCCAAACGGTGATTTTGCGGAACGACGATATACATTCTATCATCAGCAAATGATTCGATGTGTAAATGGTCATGCTGAAATTCTCCTTCGATAATGCCTACATCCAGTTGATTATGGATCATGAGTTTTTCAATTTCCTGGGTGTTGCCGATGGTAATGGAGGGCTGAATGAGTGGATACCGGACCCTCATTTGCGCGATCACATGCGGCAGCACATATTCGCCATACGTGTAGCTTGCGCCGATCGACAGGTTTCCTTTTGCTGTATGCATCAGCTCGTCCACCAAATACTGCATCCGTGTATGGAGACGGATAATCTCCTGAGCATGATGATACACAATTTCACCTGCTTTGGTTAAGCGTACATACTTATTGCTACGCTCCAGGAGGCGGGTTCCTACGCTACGTTCCAGCGTTTGAATATATTGACTTACCGCAGGTTGGGTCATGTGTAACACCTCGGCAGCTCGTGTGAAATTTTGTTTCTCCGCGACCATAACAAATACGATTAAAGATTGGTCCAAGGCCCATTCCTCCAAATTCATCATATCTATTTACTTATTATCATTATTATAATGATTTATTTTTCTTATGACAAAAAACATATTAAGCTGGATGCATGTAGAATTGGAGGGGTTCACCATGAACAGTCATACACAACACACCAAATTATTTTCGAACAGAGGTCGATTATTCCAGCGTATATTTGGCATTGTCCTCACGATGTTATTTGCTTTGGCAGGCTATGGCCTGAACGAATTGCCAGACTTTCATTATGTAGGTCCATTGGCTTGTGCCATGTTTCTCGCTATTCTGTACCGACAGTTGTGGGGATACCCTGAAGCTGTGCGCTTGGGAGTTGAGTTTTCAGCAAAGAAAATACTACGTGGAGCTATTGTGTTATTTGGGCTGAAGTTGAACATGGATGTTGTCATTCATCATGGACTTGGTTTACTTTTGCGTGATGTGGGCACTGTTGTATTTTCCATCTTTTTTACGGTTTGGTTGGCAAAACGTTTCAAGGCAGATGCTTCGCTTTCGCTTCTTCTTGGTATTGGAACAGGAGTTTGCGGTGCAGCAGCGATTGCAGCGGTTTCTCCCTTGTTAAAATCCAAAGATGAGGATACAGCCATAGGGGTAGGACTCATTGCCTTGGTTGGAACGGTATTTGCCATTTTGTTTACTGTGCTTCGGCCCTGGCTTCCTTTGACGGATATGCAATATGGAATCTGGTCGGGTATCAGTTTACATGAAATTGCACATGTGGCCTTAGCTGCAGCGCCTGCCGGACAGGATGCACTTGCAATGGGCTTATTAGCCAAACTGGGGCGTGTTTTCTTACTCATACCGCTCAGCTTTGTTTTAATGGTTTGGATGAAACGAACTGGAAAAATTCGTACAGACGCTAAAGTGGAGTTCCCCTGGTTCCTCATCGGCTTTATGGCTACAAGTATTGTGGGCAGCTATGTTTTTGGAAAATATATTGTAGTTCCATCTAGTCTGACGAACGGAATTTCTCAAGTTACCACCTTTATGTTAACGATGGCTATGGTAGGCATGGGGCTGAATGTGAGCTTTAAGGCTTTGCGGGAGAAAGCAATGCTTCCCTTACTGGTACTGTCTGTTACTTCGATCATTCTTATAGGGTTAACATTTTTAACAGTGTGAACATGAAGTATTCGTTTGTGATAAGATTGCTAGTAAACTAGATTAATAAAACTGGAAAAAGCTCTGCTTGCTGTATAGCTGGCAGAGTTTTTTAGTACTTTTGTATGATAAGACTGAAATATATACTGAATCAATCGTAACTTTTTACATATGATTCGCGTCTATCAAAATGGAGGTCCTGAGAATCATAGAGTGCAAGAATTTCATAAGCGAAAATTTAGAGAATGGTAGGGTACATAATGAAGAAAATTTGTTTATTTGCTTTTTTGTTTCTGTTTCTACTAGCATTTCCAAGAGAAAGTCATGCTGCATCTTCGAGTTCACATCTTCAGTTGGATGGTAAAGATATAAGTGTTGGCAAAGGTGTTCAGATTCAAGAAGTAAAGGGGAATGTACTGGTTCCACTCCGTCTCATTGTAGAGGAATTGGGTTATAGCGTGAATTGGGAGTCCAAGACAGGGACCATAACTATACATAAGCAAAATCTTAACCTCAGTCTTCAGGTCAACAATCCCATAGCCTCTGTCAATGATCATCAAATTGGATTGGCTGTAGCGCCTTTGCTTAGAGAGGGGACGACTTATGTTCCGCTTCGCTTTGTGTCTGAACAGACAGGGATTGATGTGGCCTGGAACAACGAGCTTAAAACTGTGTTCCTGACGACTCCGCCTACTTCAAGCGACAATAGCGAGTCCACTCATGATCATTCTGCTACTCCAGCTGTAAGTAATCCTAAAGAGAGTGCGCGTACAGCTATAAACCAAATTAGCTTCGCTAATCACCAATTGACTATAGCTGTTAATGGAAAAGCAACCCCCAAAGTAACTACGTTGACTCATGCAGACCGTATTGTTGTAGACATACCTAGTTCAACGTTTTCTGAGGAATTTCTAGCATCGCAATCATTTGACAGTAGTGGACAAGGAAGTTTTCCAGTCACTGAAGATCCAGATGTTTCCCAAGTAAGATACTCCATGTTTAGTACAACCCCCGCATCGGTACGTATTGTGGTTGACCTTAATCACAGCACACCCTTTCATGTACTCAATGCGGATGATGGTAAGGTTGTTATAGCGTTGGATCAGGAAACGGAGGAGCCATCAACTACCGAGGACGTTATACCTACCATACCTGTTGTACCTGCGATTTCTTCTGATGGACACGCGCAAGGAATTGACGTCTCACACTATAATGGCAATATTGATTGGCAGCAAGTGGCAGCGGCAGGTAAGACATTTGCTTTTATTAAAGCTACAGAGGGCACAAAATATCAAGATAATCAATTTTTGATAAATGTACAGGGTGCCAGAGATGCTAACATCTTGGTTGGCGCTTACCACTTTTTGAATGCTACTACCGCGGATGGAGCTCGTCAGGAAGCAGCTAATTTTGCAAGGGCTATAGATTCAGCAGGAGGCAGGCTAGATCTGCCCCCTGTGATGGACTATGAAAATAACCCCAAAGGTCTTACTCCTGCACAAATTAGTGAAGTGGCTCATGCCTTTTTGGATGAAATGGAGAGGCTTACCGGGCGTCAGCCAATCGTATACACGGGCAATGTTTTTGCTTCCAAGTTTGATCCTACATTTTCTATGTATAAACTGTGGGTAGCCCGATACAGCACTACGCAAAAGCCGACCGCGGTTCCAGCTTGGAATAACTGGTGGGCTTGGCAGTACAGTAGCACAGGCAGTGTTCCGGGTATTCAAGGCCAAGTCGATTTGGATGAATACAACGGAACGATAGATGAACTCCGGGCTTCACTGGCAGGAGAGCTCGATTAGCAAAATCATATCATGATCAATCCTCGCGAATCCGGAACGGGATCTGCGAGGATTTTTAATGTCTGATTTGTTTAGTTGGGCATGATCCATACGATTTCGCTGATTCTAACAAAGAATTTTTTTCCGTATACATCTAAAATGACGTGGTCGGGCTTACAATCGACTACGCATCCATCAATTCTGCCACGTGTTGTCTCAAGTACAACGTACTTGCCGATCACCGATTTTAATGTTTCTACGACGTATGGATCTACAGGGTGCACCACGACGTGGTGAGAGGTAGGATGGTGAGGAAAAGGTTGATTAACGTTGTAATTGAGCATTTGATTTGAATTCAATTGCTTCACTCCTTCAAGATTAGTTGTGTTATCCTATGCTCCTGCCTAGGAAAGGTGTAGGCTAATGCCCATCAGCGAAAACATTCATAACATTGCCGAAAAGCCCGGTCCATAGGAAAGCTCAATACATAAGCTATGTTGTACCTTGAATTGAAGGAGGCAATGACCATGAGTGAATGTGAAAGAGGTTGTGGTGGCGGTTCAGTAGGGGGCTACCCAGGAGTATGGACATCGACAGGAGCTATCCTGGTACTGTTCATTTTGCTCGTTATCATTACTAAGTCTTTATGGGTTTAAATTGAAATGAGTAGCTTAACCCCCCATCGGTATATAACCGATGGGGGGTTAAGTGTTTTAGAGGATGGAACGTATGATAAAACACCTCAAATAACAGCGTACAGGCCCTACACAAACTGTGCCGGGCTGGGCAGCTGTCATTTGAGGTACATTGGCATCTATAGACAGGAACGGACAATGGAACAGAGATTAAATTAACGCAATCGCCAGCAGGGTGAACAAGCTCAAAGTTAAGATTTGATTCCCATACCCGTAGCCAGGATAAAAGGCAGACGTTTGTACACGTCCGTTCCGTTCTGTTTTTAAGTACACATTATTACGATCCACATCCATAATGGTTCCTTCGTACTGTTTTCCGTCAACGGTGAGAATACGCACTTTTTTATTCATGCAGTTCAAACAGTTGTAATAAGCGTCCATTCCATCACCCCCTCTTATACATTGGCATTTTATGAGAGGGACGGTCTTATGGTAACGGCGAACATACAGGGAAAAGGTATTCCCTCGAACTTAAGGCCTGACTAGAGTTAGCCTATTCTTGATAGGGATTAAAAGAGAAGCCAGGATATCCATTGGTATGGGCGTAACCTCTTTGGGGGGCGACCTGAGGGTGGGGTGAAGTATCGGCAAGCCTTACATGTATCCCAGGTTTTCGGGGGGGCTGCTGCTTGCAGTCATTGGGAGGACCGATGATGACAGGCTTTTTAATTGGGGCGAGTGCTTCCTGAATCTTATTCTCATTCAGGCAGTAAGTATGAGCCAGAATGTTACTTGGCGTTAGCCGCAAAATGTCGGAGCCCAGTATGAATTCAGGGGTCGGAGCATTAAAAATGGTCAACAAATGAGTGTTGTCCATCGTGGCGACCAGATAATGCCACCATCCCTGAGGAACGTTAGCCACTTGGCCAGGTGTGATCGGAAAATGTCGTAACTCGAGGGTGAAGGGGTTAATCAGTGACACGGTTACTGCTCCAGAGATGCAGTATACCAGTTCTGTGGCATTTTGGTGATAGTGAGGCTCCACAACATTAGCTGTGCTAAGGCGAATATCCAGCAGCGATACATTCGCCAATGTATTCAGCTGCTGGATCGACAGCTCGTTGATCGAGTTTTGAGCATCCTTCTGAAACAAAACATTGTCTCTTAAATCATAGGTAAATTGTACAGTAGGGGAGGTGTAATCCATATATGAATCCACGCGTCGTTTCCTGCCTTTCTATTATTCGAAATTTGATGATCGTACGCTACCCTATGCATACGCCCATGTATGTGTGCGCGGATATGTGATTTGAATTAGTAGAAATCAGGCTCCGGTCCCGGGCAAGTTGAAGCGAAAAATAGCGAAAAAAGTCACGTATTCAAGTGTGGTCAGAACATGATCCATTGTTCTTAATACACGTCATCCCTTTAGGGATGGCGTTTTATTTGCTTGGGTAGTCTTAGGACCAGAGCCGGATGATACGTAAATGCGGCTTATGGTATACTGCAACGGACGTGTGAAAGCATGATTGTCCCATTCCGTATGTAGCCACGCGTCATTTCTGCAGCTAGGCATAAGTTATGTCATAAGAAACATCATCGGATAAACGTCCCTGAGTTGTACAGGCCGGAATGGTTGCACCGGACAGAACATGAAAGAGGAGGTTGTCTGGAATATGAAAAAGTTATCTATTTTAATCCTGTCCTGCGCATGTATGTTAGGTACTGTATTGTCAGTCGCACCAGGACAAGCACAAGCACAAACGTCAGCTTTGAAGAAAGGGGTTCAAAGCGAACGGGTGCTGGAGCTTCAACAGCAGCTTCATTCGCTCGGTTATTTCAAGGCTGGGTTTACTGGGTACTATGGTTCTCTGACCAGTAAAGCGGTGGCTCGTTTTCAACGGGATAACGGTCTGACACCTGATGGAGTAGCCGGAGCGGCTACACAAGCCAAGCTGGAATCCTTCGGAGAGGTGCGCGTAACCGCGCTGGATCAACTGGCTCGTATCATTTATTCTGAGGCTCGCGGGGAATCGTTTGAAGGTCAAGTGGCTGTCGGCGCTGTCGTATTAAACCGTGTTCAGTCCGGTGAGTTTCCAAGCTCGATCCCGGACGTTATTTTGCAGCCTGGTCAATTCACCGCTGTACAGGATGGTCAATACCGCCTGAAACCCAACAAGACTGCGTACCGTGCAGCCAGACAGGCACTTAATGGTGCTGATCCGACCAATGGGTCCTTGTTTTATTACAACCCGGCCATTGCTACAGCCAAATGGAGTAAAAGTCGCCCGGCTGTCATCTCACTCGGTCGCCATACGTTTACGAATTAATTTCATATGAGAATACGCAAATTTCTAGCCGTCAGTTGCTTCTTCTAGGAGCAGTGACGGTTTTTTATATTCACAAATTTGTAATATTTTAGTGGTGAATTATCTGATTTAATATTAAAAATTCTACCTATTATTCCGATACTCTTAATAGACAAAAAAATGAAATTAAAGGAGTCCTTCTAAAATGAGTCAACATCCTTACACTATCGAAGTAGATCAAGCCATGAAAACGGTACATATGGCGGTGAATGGAGTTTTTAGCCAGGAGGAGTATGATAGCTTTGTAAAAGATTATGTAGCCAAAACCTCATCCATTCAGGCGTCCAGCTTTACACTCAAGGTAGATTGTACCCAGATGGCACTTTTGGGTCCGGGAGAAGTGGAAAAATTGAAGGGCTCATTTGTACGTTATAAAGAAACTGGATTTACCAAAGTAATCTTTGGCATCAGCCTTCAACAAACCATTATTAAAATGCAGCTTGGTCGAGTAGCACGCGAAGCAGGATTAAACAACGTAGATATTGTTGTACAATAATGCGCTGATGTATGTGTAAGGGGGAAGCCTGATGAGCCATATCAAAATAAAAGCACTGGGTGTGTATCATCCGTCCCATTCGTTGGATAACGAATACTATGTTCGCCATTTTGACGAGCAGGGCAAAGATATTCGACGCTTCATGGAGCATATGGGTAGAAAACAGCGTTATATCATTGATGATCCGAACGAAAACGGTCTAACAATGGGAATTGCGGCTGCGCAAAAAGCTCTGGAACAGGCTGGTATGACAGGCCGTGACGTGGATATGATCGTGTTCTCCACTCAAGTTCCTGAGTCACTGTTTCCGATGAATGCATTGTTTGTTCACCAGGCGATTGGGGCCAGACATGATGTGGCCGTGATGGATTCCAACGCGAATTGTGCAGGGATGACAGTCGCTGTCGATCAAGTCAGTCGGTCGATGTTATCTAATCCTGACGTGCGGACAGCGCTTATTATCGGTTCGGATTATAATTCACTCATTTCCGGTCCGGAGGATGAGATTACTTATGCGAACTATGGAGATGCTGCATGTGCGGCTATTTTGGAGCGTACAGAAGAAGACACCGGATTTATAGATTCTATGTATTTTACGGACCCAGTCAATATAGATAAAATTTTGTACCCGGCTCAGGGGTTAGCGGCGACACTCCAAAGGAACGCCCCCGGAAAATATATTCAGTGGCTTCCGTTCGACGCCAATATGGCCTTGCCTCCTACATTTGATCTGCTTGAACGCATTTTAAAAAAGAATGGGCTGACGCCTCGGGATGTACGGGCTTATTGTCTGTCTCAGTTCTCGTTAGCAAATGTATTGAAGATTCAGGATCACTTGGAGCTAGAGGATGCCCAAATGATTTATGTGGGTGATCGATATGGTTACACAGGTACCAGTAGCCCGTTCATTGCTCTATATGAAGGTATTGAATCGGGTCGTATCCGGCGCGGTGATTATGTACTGTTCTGGACGATTGGAGCTGGATATCAACTGGTTGCTATGTTATTTAAATACTAGGAATATGAAGACCTTGCAGCTGCAAGGTCTTTTTGTGTATCACACAATGACAACTGTAATGATTTGGTTGTGTTATGTTTGATTATTTTGTAAAATTTAAACATTGAGTACATAAGGGAGAGCTTATATTGCGGACATCGGATAGCATGACAATTATGACAGAAAACATGGCACACAATTCATAATAGGAGCTGAAGGGGCATTAAGATCGAAAATTTATTTTATGGAGAACGAATAAAATTGGCCGCAGTCAGGGAAGAAGATGCCGAAGTGATGTTCAAATGGGGTGAGGATGCGAAGTATCTGCGAAATGTAGATACGGATTTGGCGCTCCCTTACACGTTGAAACAGATGGAGTCAGAAGGATCTCCCAGCTCTAACGAGGTCTATTTTCGATTAAGAACATTG
Organism: Paenibacillus sp. cl130; assembly: GCF_900116035.1. NCBI lineage: Bacteria > Bacillati > Bacillota > Bacilli > Caryophanales > Paenibacillaceae > Paenibacillus > Paenibacillus sp. cl130. The sequence continues at coordinate 529,500 of NZ_FOYG01000002.1, read as the reverse complement.
GCAGATGATGTCTTGATCGGATTTGTTGCTATCCACGGAATTGAGTGGAATAATCGCAGCGGGCAGCTGGCAATAGGTATAGGTAATACGGACTACCGTGGCAAGGGCTTTGGGGCAGAAGCTGTAGGTCTCATTCTTCGTTATGCGTTTTATGAGCTCAATTTAAATCGGGTCGGCTTGGATGTGATTGAGTACAATACACAAGCGATCCGAACTTATGAGAAGGCGGGGTTCCAGCTTGAGGGTAGAGTTCGTTCTGCTGTTCTTCGTGATGGTAACAGTTATGATCGTATCATGATGGGTATCCTGTATTCTGAATGGCGCTCGACTGTTCAAGTATAATAGATACACAATTTGTTCATAAAATATTCCATAATAAGCCTTTTAATAACGTGAAAAGAGGTTTATAGTTAAAGGGTCACATGCCCAAATCATTATTAATTTGAGTATGAGTCAAAGCTGAGGAGGAATTTACATGGCAAACGTTGTAAGGTCCGTTACTTCACCCAAGAAATTTATTTCTGGACAAAATCTACTCTCGTCGTTAAATGACTATATTAAGGATTATGGCGATAAAGCCTTTGTCATTTGTGATGAGTTCATACTTGAAAGGGCTCAAAAGGAGGCAGGTGCTTCAATTGAAGCAGCTGGTAACCAGGTGGTCTTCGAGAAATTCCAATATGAATGTACAAAAGAAGAGATTGATCGTAACCGTGAATTGGTGCGTAAACATGGTTCGAACATTATCATAGGGATTGGCGGGGGAAAAACGTTGGATACCGCCAAGGCAACCGCTTATTATGAAAAGCTGCCTGTTGTTATTTTCCCAACGATTGCTTCTACAGATGCTCCTTGTACCGCGCTTGCGGTTATATACAAAAAAGATGGCTCTTTTGATGAATATCTGTTCCTGCCTACTAATCCAGACGTTGTACTGGCGGATACAGGCATTCTGGCAGCAGCGCCTGCACGTTTCTTTGCAGCTGGAATCGGTGATGCACTGGCCACTTATTTTGAAGCTCGTGCTTGCTATCAGGCTAACGGGGATAACCTGGTTCTGAACAAGCCTTCCACTACAGGATTGGGACTTGCTCGTCTTTGTTATGATACGTTGCTGGAAAATGCTGTGAAGGCCAAACGTGCTGTGGATCGGAAAGTATATACTCGTGCGGTGGAGGATACGATTGAAGCTACCATTTATTTGAGCGGTGTTGGTGCAGAATCAGGTGGGTTGGCAGCAGCACACGCCATTCATAACGGCATGACGGCTGTTCCTTCGCTTCATAAAGCACAGCATGGTGAGAAAGTTACATTCGGTTTGTTAACCCAGCTAGTGCTGGAAAATGCACCGAAAGAAGAACTGGAAACCGTGATTAAACTGGTTAAGGATGTAGGCCTTCCATTGACGCTTCGTGACTTGGGTGTAGAGGAATTTGTTGAGGCTGAATGGCGCCAAGTGGCTGAAGCTGCTTGTGCATCGAATGATACAATGGTCAACATGCCGTTCCCGGTTAGTCCTGCTGACGTGTACAATGCAATCATTGCAGCGAATGCAATAGCAGAATCCTATCAAGAATAGTTCTTCCTAAATCACGAAAATGGGTTTACAAAAACGGGTCTGTCACATCACTGGCAGACCCGTTTCGTTTACGTGCACTAACATGTGAAACGAAAGAGGGTACCAGGGACTTATATCCTATCTTGTTCTGACCGATATACATGTAACAGGGAAATTAGGTTGGTTACACAGCAGGAGGAGATTTGATGTTGGTGCATGGTAAAACACGTAGGGGCAACTTGTACATCCATATGTCCAGCGGTTTTCACAAAATTGGAGATTATCGGGAAGAATATTCTGTAGCACCGGGTGATCGGCTGATGTCTAGACTGTCCAAGCGGATCTACACCATTGTATCCGTACATCTTGGTGAAGAGGCGTATGCCGATATTGATCTAGAAGAGGTTATTAGAAATAGTTAGAGTGCTTTATTTGGATTTGGTATAAAAAAGCTTCCACTTTGCTCCTAGAGCGAAGTGGAAGCTTTTTTCTTTCAGCGTAGGGACTCATGAAGAAGGTCTCGTGTGATGATATTATTTTGGTTCATAAAATGTCTGATTGCTGCTTGTGAATTGGTTGCAGACAGCTCCTTTCCCCATGTCATGGCATAGGCCCAGGCTGGCTGATTTTGCAGCACCTTCGCACTTGGCAGAATATCACTTTCTCCGATTCCCATAGGCTTGCCCTGCGCAAGCTTTAGCAATTCGGTGTAGTAGGAGGGTTTGTAATCATTGTTATAGATATCAGCTGCAAGAATATCTACTCGGTTAATACCTGGGAAGGACAAATTATAGGGAGTGCTATATGCGTTTGGAGCATTGGGACTCCACACCCACAACAGGTTATCCAGATGATGGACATGAGTGAACCGATCATACATTAGATTCCACAACTTAGCATAATTTTGCTTGTTTCCCCACCAAAACCAGTTGCCGTTCATTTCATGATAGGGCCTCCATAAAACAGGTACATCCGCGTCTCGTAAGGTCTTAAGGGACAAAGCCACCTCATCCAGATCAGCGATCAGTTGTTTATATTGCGGGGTACCCGGCGTGATGTAACGATTAAATTCAGCTTGAGTAATTTTTGCTTGTACGTTTTTCCACGTTTTAGGTTTGCCAGGAAGCGCCTGATGGAAGGTAACAGCTACGATTCCGCCGTCCTGACTCCATTGGATAGCACTATTCACAACATGCTGACGTTGCTCTCGTAGGGCTGTACGGGACTGGTTAGCCAATCCTCCAAACTCATAGCCGTGAAGTCCTGCGTATTGTCCGCTGATTTGTTGTAGCTTGTTATTTTGTTCATCCGGTGCCTCTAAGTAATCATGCTGCCCGGAAATTAGCATATCATCCGGTACATTAGATAGGTAGGCAAGTAATTGCTTGGCTTTGGCAGAGGCCTGAACATTAATTGGCGGGGCGGCATCGGCAACAATGAATGATTGCTGAGAGCCGCTGAAGAGTAAAACAAGCATTAGCAGTAGCACCCTCTGTAACCAAAAGCGTGTTGAGTGAGATTTCATGGCGCTCCTCCTTTGATGCATGGTAATGGGATTAGTATTTTTCTTTTTGCTTTCTAAGCTGTATATAGGCGCTAATAATAATCACCAGCAGACTAATCGTGGCCCATCCATTGAATTCCTGTAAGTGTATCCAGTTATCCCACACAAGGAAACCTAAAATTACAACGAGCAAACCCATTGCAAGATACATTTTGGTTTGTGCTGGACGTTGGGTTCGTTTTGAAATCCAATGTATGATGCCGAGAACGATGGCTGCCTGAAATAAAAATATGCCCATCATCATTAAACTTGCTATAAAGATTGGGGACATCGGTATCCTCCTCCTGGGTTTACAAACAGAATATGCAGGTTGTAACCGGGATGTGGATTCTTAGATGTCAATTTAATTATAAGTTGAGTAAACAAATGAGCGCTGGTTACGATCTTGAACAAGTTGACTAAATTATACCATAACTACCGTCCTGCAATGAAAGACGTCTAAATACCCACTCTACCTTGATTCGACATCATACTTTATATTCAGCGAAATATTGACATATGGATGTACACTTCACATATATGAAGATGCAATCAGAAATATATGTGAAGTATATGCATAAGAGCAACGCGAAATCGACGGAAAAGTTTGGTATGATTAAAGTGGATTGAAAAGGAGGTGCTCTTATGAATGAAGAAAACAGACCATTCTCTAGGTCAGCAGATGCTGAAGGAGCCAAAGCGAACTTTGATGCCAATCAGCGGAAGCTTCTCTCCGAGGGAGTGCCTAGCTTATGGCGTCAGGTCAGCAACCTGCTGATTCTGGTTGGCGTGATTGCATTGATTATCCTTTTAGGTCGAGTGCTCTAATGAGATATCCAAAAAAATCGAAAAGAATTTGAAGAATTAGGGATGTGAAATGGTGTTAAAGGCAGCTTTACTTTTTATATTGGCTGGCATCGCTGAAATTGGAGGAGGATATTTGATTTGGCAGTGGCTGCGTGAAGGAAAGACATGGTATGTCGGACTTTGCGGCGGAGTAATCTTGGCTGTGTATGGAATCATTGCTACCTTTCAGGTTTTTTCCTCCTTTGGGCGTGTATATGCAGCATACGGAGGTGTCTTTATTGTTCTTTCCATTGCATGGGGCTGGTGGATTGATAAAAAGACACCCGACTTGTACGATTTCATTGGTGGATTGATTTGTTTGGTCGGTATAGCTGTAATCCTATTTCCGCGATCAGGATGATAGGACGAAAAACCCTATTTTATTTTTGAAAACATGACTATAGGTCTACAAAAATAAGCTTCATATTCCGAAATAGAACTTAAGGAGGGGGTTCTATGAACTGGAATCAAATGAAGCTTAGATTGAAATTTGGTAGTGCTGTACCGAAGAGTGAAGGTAATTTCTCTTTTGGTATCATGTGTGGACTCTTAATCAGCATCGTGCTGTGGATATCAATCATTGGCTGGATCATGCTGATCTTTAAGTGATTTTACGAAATCACTGTACATATCAAAACAAATGAATTAAGGACTGCTCACAAACCTGTGTCTTATTACCCATGCTTTATTTTGTGAAATCGTTACGTAACTTGTCTATCCCGCGACCTATGGCTTCATCAATCATATCAGTAGCAGCAGGTGTATCTGCATCGGTGTCAGGAATGCGATTAAATCCTGGCTCGCGCTTGTCCAGGGATTGTTTATGTTCGATTTGATCGTCAGTACGATTCTTTTCAGAGTTATTATCTCTCATAGCACATCACAGCTCCTTTTATTAGGCATATTCAGCTTCTATACTTTACATAAACGCTTGTGCTCCAGACTAAACGTTGATAAAAATAAAACCGGGAGGGAGTAAATCCCGCCCGGTACTTCCCAAACAACTAGCGATGCTCAATCAGATCAATCGCTCCCAGAACAACATGAGCCAGTCCGAAACCGAGAATGCCTGTAGCTGCAAGTTTGTACTTACTGCTCAGCAACACAGCGCCTGAAGCCGATACTACCGTTCCAAGAACAGCTGGAATCATACCTTCACGCATTCGTAACACCCCTTCTGGTAGTTTGGAAAGACGTTTATTAGTGTAATTCAAATGTGCACAAGTTATACAAAAAGAGAATTTTATTATTTTTTTAAAAAACACTTTACAATTCGATAAAATTATCGTATTATATGTTGGTGCCCAATTGAACGACATTTACATAATGAGAACACTTCTTAATCAGATGCGTGTTTCTCAGATACTTGTAAGACAAGTAAGTGTGAAGATTAGCGTTCCTAAATTTATGCCGGGGTGGCGGAATTGGCAGACGCACAGGACTTAAAATCCTGCGGTAGGTGACTACCGTACCGGTTCGATCCCGGTCCTCGGCATTTTTGATTTATAACGGACACATCAAAGTTAAATGAACGTAAATAACGCGAGGTTCTGTGTACCTGCGGAATACTCCGTAACAGGTATGTAGGATCAACAAAAAAACGTCTCACCGTTAACATACGGAGAGGCGTTTTTTGTTTTGGAAAAATTAAGCGATCTTGTAACAGAGAGTTGGAGCCTTTCTATTGCATCAATTGTTATAATCATAGGACAATGAAATTAGGCCTTTATAATTAAATAGTAAGTATTTCTAAAAAATGAAGGGGCCCAAAACCTTAAATCAGAATGTTATTGTTTTTAATTAACCATTGGGAAGGTGGTTCGGTGAAGCTGATATGAATCTGACTTTTCATATGGAACAGTTAAGAGTCTGTTTTATGAATTTCATCAATTATGTATATTTTGTAATGGATGAGAAAACAAGAGACATAGCTATTGTTGACCCATCATGGGATTTATTAAAGGTAGAGTCCTATCTTCAACATTTGAATGGCGATCTCAAAGCGATACTATTAACTCACTCACATTGGGATCATATTAATTTGGTAAATCCACTCCTGGAAAAATATAACCCGCAGGTATTCATGTCAACAAACGAAATCGATTTTTATCATTTTAGATGTAGAAATTTACATTCAATTAAAGACAAGGATTCAATCCAGGTCGGTGAAACAGAAATCAAAAGCCTTTTGACTCCCGGACATACCGCGGGAAGTGTATGCTATCTTTTATCAGATCGCTTATTTACTGGGGATACAATATTCATTGAAGGTTGTGGCTTTTGTGACCCAAATGGAGGAAATCCAATAGAATTATATAATAGTGTTCAAAAAATAAAGCGAGAAATTGATGACTTTATTCAAATTTATCCTGCTCATTCATTTGGTAAAGCGCCTGGTTTTACACTCAATCACCTCATGGATGAAAATATTTATTTTCAATTTACGAGTAAGGAATCTTTTATTAAATTTAGAATGCGTCCGAACCAAAAGGGCCTGTTCGATTTCAAATGAGTCTGTATTGTGGCCCAGTTCTAATGGTGAGAGAAAATCTTGAATATAAAAAATAATACATAACGATCTATCATTTGTCTGTGCCCCAGATGCTCAAGTTAACTAGAGTAAAACACTCGGATCAGTTCTTTTATAAGCCGCCAGAAACGTTGAAGCTGTATTCGAAAGATAATAATGACTTCAAATTTAGCATTTTCAGAAAGGTTTGCGAATCCAATCATGAACTTGGCCGTTTCCAATCAACTGTGAATTGACAGGGTTTGAGTAGAGGATTATAATGGAAAAACATTATTCCAATTATATGATTATATGAAAAATAAAGGAACTTTTCTGTGGTTAATCGCTGGCGGGTCACGTTAACCATCAAAGAGGGATATATCGTGAGAGATTGTAGCTTATCAAGTAGGATAAGTGAAAGGGCGAAGCTATGTATATGGGTAGTAGTAGACATTATAGGAGATGATTTGGCAGTACGTTTTTATAGGAGATGAGTTAAGTGAGCTGGTACGTGTTTTTTGTGCGAACGGGTAGGGAAGAACAGGTCAAGCAGCTTATTAATGAGTGGTTGGATTCTGAAGTCTACAAACCCTTTATACCACTCCAAGAAAGACTCTTTAAAGTAGCAGGAATAGTAAAGAAAGAATGGGCTCCTTTGTTCCCAAGCTATGTATTTATTGAGTCGAATTTACCTGACTTGCAGTTCGTAACCAGTACAAATTCAATGATTTGCACTTCTAGTGATATCATTCGTTTATTGAGATACTCGAAGTTTGAAGCTTCAATGAGAGATTCGGAGAAACAAATGTTAGAAAGTCTATGCAATGATAGCTATTGTATAGAATCATCAACTGGAATTATTGAAGGAGACAATATATGTATCCTAGATGGCCCACTTAAAGGAAGGGGGAGTATAGTTAAGAAAATAGATAGACATAAACGACAAGCGGTCATTCAGTTAGAATTTATGGGTGATATCAGGTTAGTGAGAGTAGCTTTGGAAATTATAAGTAAGGTTTAAAGTGGAGAACTCGTGACGAGTTCATACTCCATGAGGAAGCTTTCAGAACCCTTAAGGGATTTGAAGGCCTTTTTTGATTTGGACTGCTAAGTTAGTAGTTTACTAGGGGGGATATGCGTAGCCTCGTATGCAGAACAACTAATGTTGAAGCGGGAAGATGCCGTGATGAAGGCGGCCGTCAGTTTTGTCCATGCAGATTATAACGCAGACGCTCCCCTTGATCGAGAAGTCTTTCATTCGGATGAGTGTAGTTACTTCGAGAGTTTGGTATTCCATCGGCGGAAATCCAACTTTGTGCTTGGCAGGCTAAGTGCCAAACAAGCAGTTTCGGTGCTGTTAAGCGAGCCAGACCTGCGCAACGTAAGTGTGGAGTCAGGTGTCTTCGGCCAGCCCATGCTTCGAATCAATGGTGTCCACAGCTATCAGGTGAGCATTGCCCACTGCGACTATATCGGAGCGGCTGTTGTTTTTCCCGAAGCACATCCCATGGGCATTGATATTGAGAGGATTGATTCTAAGCGAAATAAGACAATTGAAAGCCAACTGACGGCGGAAGAAAAAGGAAGAATCTCTGTCGTGCGGGGAGTAGGGGAGTACTCAGCTTTATTGACGGTTTTTTGGACAGTGAAGGAGGCCCTGTCGAAAATATTGCGAACAGGTTTTACAACATCGCTGCATGTACTTGAAATGAATGAGACCAGGTTTGTGGATGGATGCTTCCAAAGTACATTTTCACATTTTCCACAATATGCTGCCCAGTCTTACCAGTTAGGTGACTATATCTGCACGATTGTAGCACCGAGGAAGACGGAATGGAGTATGAATACTTCTCGGCTTTATGAAAAATTCAATGCAAGTTTTCATCGAAATCCGTTTGTAGATCATGTTTACTGAACACCAGGTTTGTTGAGTTTTAAATCATTTATTTTTTAGGAGGATACCCATGCATAAGGAAGAAGTATTCGATATCGTTAAACGTTGTATTCGTGAAGTGCTTCCCGAATTACAAGATCACACGTTCGAGTATGGAGATCGATTGGTGGATTTGGGTGCAGATTCAGTAGATCGGGCTGAAATTGTAAACAAGACGATGGAAACATTATCTCTTAATATTCCGCGCGTCGAATTGTCTGGCGTGAAAAATATAGGGGAATTGACAGATGCACTTTATGCGAAATTATGAAAAATTATGAAAAACCTGAGTTAGTCGTTACGGGGATTGGCGTGACTTCGGCGATTGGGCAGGGGAAGGCTGCTTTTGCCTCAGCGTTGTTCAAAGGGCAGCATGCATTTGGCGTCATGCAACGCCCTGGCAGAAGAGGCGAAGCTTCAATTATAGGTGCGGAGCTGCCACCCTTGTCTTATCCGAATGCATTATCCAAACGAATGTTACGTACAGCATCATTTTCGGGGCAGGTGGCCATGGTAACCCTTCAAGAAGCCTGGGATGATGCTCAATTGGATAACGTTGATCCTAGCCGTATTGGACTGGTGGTTGGAGGCTCCAATTTTCAGCAACGGGAGCTATTTCAGACTTATGAGGCCTATCGGGACAAAATGTGCTTTGTACCGCCGACCTATGGGGTTTCCTTTATGGATACTGATTTGTGCGGACTATGTACCGAACAGTTCGGTATTCAGGGGTTAGCTTATACCGTCGGTGGTGCATCCGCGAGTGGACAAGTCGCAATCATTCAAGCAATTGAGGCCATTCAAGCAGATCGTGTTGATGTTTGCATTGCAATGGGGGCATTGATGGATATTTCGTATATGGAATGCCAGGCATTGCGATCCTTGGGAGCGATGGGAAGCGACCGATATGCCGATGAACCTGCAATGGCGTGTCGACCATTTGATCAGTCGCGGGACGGGTTCATCTATGGGGAATCTTGCGGGGTTGTAGTCATAGAACGGGCCGATTCTGCCGTGAGGCTTCGGGAGAAACCTTATGCCAAACTTGCAGGATGGGATATGGGAATGGATCGAAACCGGAATCCCAATCCCTCCTACGAAGGCGAAGCCCGAGTGATTAGAAGAGCTTTGGAGAAAGCAAAGCTGCTACCGGAAGAGATTGATTATATTAATCCCCATGGGACAGGCTCGGTCGTTGGAGACGAGATAGAAATAAAGGCATTACAGGATTGTAAATTGTCACATGCCTATATCAATGCAACTAAATCCATTATCGGTCACGGCTTGAGCGCGGCAGGAACTGTTGAAATTATTGCTACTCTTTTACAAATGTCGGAGTCGAGACTTCACCCTACCCGTAATTTGGAGGAGCCTATCCAATTGGACTGCAATTGGGTGAAGAATGAGTCCGTACCAGCAATTATTCACAATACTATGAATCTGAGCATGGGGTTTGGTGGAATCAATACTGCCATTTGTATGCAAAAATGTGAGTCGCGTATTTGAGAGAGGGGGACGATTATGGTTGTCGTGGGAATTGAGGCAATGAACGTTTTTGGTGGCTCTGCCTATCTGGATGTTATGCAATTAGCCCAACACAGGCAATTGGATCCTGCAAGGTTCGAAAATTTATTAATGAAAGAAAAGGCGGTTGCCCTACCTTACGAAGATCCAGTTACCTTTGGAGTAAATGCGGCAAAACCGCTGGTGGACGCTCTTTCAGAAGCGGAAAAAAACCGAATCGAAATGCTTATCACCTGTACGGAATCAGGTATTGATTTTGGGAAATCAATCAGTACATATATTCACCACTATTTGGGGTTGAATCGGAATTGCAGATTATTCGAGCTCAAGCAAGCCTGCTATTCCGGTACTGCTGGACTCCAAATGGCGGTGAATTTTATTCTTTCTCAGGTCTCGCCAGGAGCAAAAGCGCTTGTAATTGCCAGTGATATTTCACGATTTATTGCTGCTGAAGGCGGGGATGTCTTGAGTGAGGATTGGTCTTATGCTGAGCCAAGTGGAGGCGCAGGGGCCGTGGCAATGCTCATTAGTGAAAATCCTCATGTTTTTCAAATCGATGCAGGCGCTAATGGATATTACGGCTATGAGGTGATGGATACTTGCCGGCCGATTCCAGATAGCGAGGCTGGGGATGCAGATTTGTCTTTAATGTCCTATCTGGACTGTTGCGAGCAAGCGTTTTTGGAATACCAAAAACGGGTGCAAGGAGTGGATTATAAAGATACCTTTCAGTATCTTGCCTTTCATACTCCTTTTGGCGGAATGGTAAAAGGAGCGCATCGCACGATGATGCGAAGGTTGACTAAATCCAAACCAAATGAGATTGAGGCAGATTATTTACAACGTGTTAAGCCCGGATTGGCGTATTGCCAACGAGTCGGTAATATTATGGGGGCGACTTTGTACCTCTCCTTGGCAGGTACGATTGATCAGGGTACATTCGATGCTCCAAAGCGAATCGGCTGTTTTTCCTACGGGTCAGGCTGCTGCTCTGAATTTTATAGCGGGGTTGTTATGCCGCAAAGCCAGGAACATCTGCGGCGTTTTGAAATTGAGCGTAATTTGAATGATCGCTATCAGTTAACTATGGATGAATATGAATCCCTGCTAAAAGGCAGTGGCGCTGTACGGTTTGGAACCCGCAACGCCAAGCTGGATTTTCAATTGATTCCGGGGGTGATAGCTTCCGGGAAAGGGAGACAGCGGTTGTATTTGGAAGAAATCTATGAATTCCACCGTAAATACAGGTGGGAATCATGAGTTATCAAACGATTCAGGTTCGGTTTCAAGAATCGATTTGTTATATTCGCTTTTACCGACCGGAGGCAAATAATACGATTAATAATACCCTCATCGAGGAGTGCTTGCATGTACTTGCACTGTGTGAGGAGTCAGTTACGATCGTAGTTTTGGAAGGTTTGCCGGAGGTGTTCTGTTTTGGCGCGGATTTTGAGGGAATGCGTGAAAAAGTGGAAAGTGGACAAGAACATGCAATGAGTCCAGAGCCTATGTATGATCTGTGGTTAAAATTAGCAACTGGGCCCTATATCACGATTTCTCATGTGCGAGGAAAAGCAAACGCTGGTGGCGTCGGATTTATTGCTGCCAGCGATATTGTGATAGCCGACGAGACGGCACAGTTCAGCTTGTCAGAATTGCTATTCGGACTTTTCCCTGCTTGCGTTCTACCATTTTTAGTCCGCAGGATTGGATTCCAAAAAGCGCATTATTTAACACTAATGACGCAGCTCGTTTCGGTTCAACAGGCCCATGTATGGGGGTTGGTTGATGCGTACGATGCTCAGAGTGAGATGGTGCTACGCAAGCATTTATTACGCCTCAGACGATTGAGCAAGCATGGGATTTTACGCTACAAGCGCTTTATGGATGAACTCAACGATTTGCGTCAGTGTAAACCACTAGCGTTGGCGTCCAATCAAGAGGTGTTTTCAGACGCTCAAAATCTTAAGGGCATTTTCCGATACGTTGAAACGGGGCAATTTCCGTGGATGGACTGATGGTCTACGCCACAAGATGGGGATGTAGGAGGGAAGAAGATCATAATGTCACAATCCGTGGTTGAATTACTTGAAATCGAACGAGGTATTATTCAAGTGAAAATGCAAGATAGAGTTCATAAAAATACATTTACGCTTGAAATGACCCATGGACTAAGACAAGCGTTCAAGACGATCCAAGAAGATTCAACCTGCAAAGTCGTAATTCTAACAGGATACGATAATTACTTTGCCACGGGTGGGACGCAAGAGGGACTGTTGGCTTTACATGAAGGAATCTCGAAGTTTACCGATGAAAATATATACTCACTTGCATTGGGCTGTAAAGTTCCAGTGATAGCTGCTATGCAGGGACATGCGGTGGGCGGAGGCTTTGTAATGGGGCTATTTTCTGACTTTGTAGTCCTAAGCAGGGAAAGTGTGTACACGACTAATTTTATGAGATACGGATTCACACCGGGAATGGGTGCCACGTATATTATTCCTAAAAAACTAGGGTTCAGCTTGGGAGAAGAGTTATTGTTAAATGGGGGCAATTATCGAGGTGTTGAACTGGAAAAACGGGGAGTTCCATTTCCGACCCTGCCCCGCAAAGAAGTGATGGGCTATGCAATGGATCTTGCCCGGCAGCTAGCCGAGAAACCCAGATTTTCTTTAATCACGCTAAAGGATCATTTGGTTGCTCCACTCCGGGAACAGCTTCCCAAAATCGTAGAACAAGAGCTTATCATGCATGAGAAGACCTTTCATCAAGCGGAGGTTAAAGAACGAATTATCAACTTGTTTGGAAAATAACTAAATAGAGATTCGTTGAACGCCTTTGCGGTTGTTCATGCGAACCAGCAACGAGTGTGAAAGAGGCATATAGCCTTCCTCATCACTCGTTTTTTCTTTGATATATTTTAGCAGGCAACTCCTGGCAATGCTTCAAACGTGAATAATAGCTCAAAATGGACAGGGTGATAAGCCTTTAGCTCATGTTATATAAACTTTGTGTTTTGAGGAGTTGGTGGAGAATGATGCGAAAACATGACCAAACATGGAACCTTGATATTCCGATCGCTTCTTTTATTGAAACTTGCCGGAAATTTCCTGAAAAAGAGTTATTTACGTTTGAGAAAGAAGGCCAGAGTCCTCAAATTCTTTCCGGAAATACGCTTCTACATCAAATACAGGCTTTGGGCAATATCCTATTGAAAGAACTGGCTGAGCAGGAACGGGCACTTCTTGTATTTCCTCAGGGTCTGGAATATATCAGCAGCATGCTGGCATGTTTTTATGCAAATATCGTGGCCATACCTACACCTATTACAGATTCGGAGCCGGATGAAAAAATCTTTGAGAAGATGATGCCTATCTATAGGGATTCCCAAGCCGTATGTATCATAACCAATACGGACTTCAAAGCATTTCTCCAAACACGGAGGGAGTTTAATTCAATCCGTATCCTGAATATTGATGAAATCTTTCAAGAAGACACCGTTGACGTTGAGATAGAGATGAGAATGCCAGCGCCGCAGGATACTGCTCTTTTGATGTATACATCGGGCTCGACATCCTTGCCAAAAGGCGTAATCCTCAGTCACAGCTGTGTGATGAATCAGGCCAAGGCCGAGCAATGGAGAATTGACCGGAATAGTCGTGTCGTTTCCTGGACGCCGCAATTTCATGCTTTTGGACTGCATAACAATATTTTAGTCCCACTTTTAAACGGGGCGTCGAGCATTATTCTCCCGCCAGAAAGCTTCGCTAAAAATCCGGAAAATTGGATTCATATGATTGACAAGTATCAGGCTACCCATACGGCAGCGCCAAATTTTGCGTTCGATTATTGCTGCTCCACACTGGACATAGCTTCAATTAAGCAATATTCACTTCGCCATCTCCAAGCGATTATATGTGCAGGTGAGCCCATCCGGAAGGAAACTTACGAGAACTTCATCCATAAATTCCGGGAATTAGGGCTACAAGAGGATATATTTTGTCCCCTCCTTGGCTTATCGGAGCTGTGCCCTGTCGCCAGTATAAAACCAGGTCAGTCGATGAGATTCCTTAACTTGGATATCCCTAGCTTGGAGCAACGAAGAGTCCAATACACGGATGAAAAGAATAAATCGAAGTCCGTAGTGAGCTGTGGGGAGATTGAAGATCCGACGCAAATACGAATTGTTCATCCTGAAAGGCATACACAATGCTTACCGGAGGAAGTCGGCGAGATTTGGATTAAATCCGCACGGATGGCAGAGGGATATTTAAACAGGAAGGAAGAAACGAATAGCACTTTTGAGGTAGCCCTTTCAGATACAAAAGAAGGCGGCTTTTTTCGTTCCGGGGACCTTGGCTTTATTGCGGATAATCATATCTATGTCATCGGTAGAGAGAAGGAAGTCATCATTATTCGCGGCAAAAACCATCATCCCGTCGATATTGAATGGACCATCCAAAAAAATATGCCAGAGTTGACCTTGCCCATCGCTGTATTTTCCTCTGAAATCAATGGTCAGGAAAAAGTAATCGTCGTACAGGAAATTGAAGCGCCCCTTCATGAGCAGGAATATAAACGTCTGGTCGAAAACATACTGAATGCCGTATCCAATACGCATCAACTTGAAATTTACGATATCTATTTGCTGCTTAAGGGAAGTATACCCAAAACGGGAAGTGGGAAAATCCAAAGAAAGATCTGCCGCAATGCTTATATCAAACAAGAGCTTCAAGCACTTTATCAATATCGGAGTGCGTTCTCACTATCACATTCGAATATGGAAGAAACCGCCGCAGAAAACCATGACAGTACCATAAATGCCGTTTCATTGGTTCAATCGAAGATTCAGGAGTATATAGTGCAATTTTTGTGTTGGGAACTGAATCTCAAGCACGAGGAAATGAATTTGAATACAAATCTTCATGGTTATGGCATCGATTCTATTCTTGTCATGAAGCTTATACGCGGCCTTGAGAAGTCCTATCCGATCAAGGTCAAAGCAAGAGAAATTTTAGAGAACCCGACGATTCAACTATTATCGGCATATTTAGCCCAAAAGGTGGAAGAAGATAAATCCACTGTACAGGTCAATACTGAGAAAAATTCGCTCAGTTTCCGAAGGAATCCGCTTTCTGAAGTTCAGAAAGGGTTGTGGCTATTACATAAAATGTCCCCTGAGATGAATGCTTACAATATACCAATATGCCTCCGGTTTAATACGAAGATTGAGATTGAGAGCATTAAACGGGCTTTTCACATCGTTTTAGAACAGTATCCTATTTTAAAAAGTGTGATTGAAGAGGAAAATGGGATACCTTATCAAAAGCTGCAGCCCACGCAGTCGCTTCATGTGCAAGTGGAGGATATTTCAGCCTTGGAAGCAGATGAGATTATTCCATTTATTAGGGATAAAGCGAAGCAACCATTCGTGCTGGAACAGGATCCTTTGATGCGTATTTATGTTATGTCCAGATCTGAACAGGAACATTTCATACTGGTTCTCATCCACCATATTATTTTTGATGGAAGTTCTTTCGGCATGTTTACACAAAGCTTTTTAGATGCCTATAAAAACGTGGTACAGGGAAAGACATCGACAGTGTTTCCACCCGCAGCGAGCTACGGCGATTTTGTTAAATGGGAGCAAACGATGTTAGCGAGTGCAGAAGGGGAGAAGTATCGTTCCTACTGGACACAACAGCTGTCAGGTGCTTTACCGACCCTGGAGCTGCCATATGACCGCTCTGTTTTTCCGGCTCAAAGCATGGAAGCACAAACATATTCCAAGCCGCTTCCGCTTAAATGGGTCAAACGGGTAAAGTCTTTTGCCCAAGCGCAATATACGAGCTTGTCTACAGTCTTGTTAGGTATGTATACGGTATTGCTTAACCAGTATTCGGGACAGGAAGATATCATTGTTGGAATGCCAGTTATGGTGCGCCCGGAGCAGCGTTTTGATAATTTAATCGGCTATTTTGTCAATATGCTTCCAATCCGGAGTCAGATATCGGAAACAGAGACATTCCTGGATTTCATGAAAAAATTGCAGCTGACAGTAGTCGATGGAATGGATCATGCCTCGTATCCTTTTCCGGCTCTGGTCCGAGAATTGAATGTGCCGCG
Organism: Paenibacillus sp. cl130; assembly: GCF_900116035.1. Lineage (NCBI taxonomy): Bacteria > Bacillati > Bacillota > Bacilli > Caryophanales > Paenibacillaceae > Paenibacillus > Paenibacillus sp. cl130. Next base: position 513,461 of record NZ_FOYG01000002.1, on the reverse strand, counting down.
GAAGCAGACGAGCTCACCTGTTTTCCAAGCAGCCTTTTCTTATCAAAACTTCCTTCCAACTTCAAGCTTTCAGCAGCTTTGCAAGCCATATAAAGATATCTTTTTCGTCGAATTGGTTGAAGAAATTCACCAGGAAGGCGAATACGAGTTGGTATTGGAACTGCAAGAGCAGGAAGAGGAAATGATATTAAATATTAAATATCGCTCCAATTTGTTCGATCATTCAACCATCATACAGATGGCAGAGCGTTATATAGAATTAGCGGAAGCACTTATGGAGAATCCCGCTTGGCCCTTGGAGGAGCATTCCTTACTCTTACCAGAGGAAAAGGACATCATCCTTAATGACTGGAATGCTACCGGAACAAGTTATCCTGATAAGTGCTTCCCTGAATTATTCGCAAAACAGGCAAGAAAAACACCTGAAGCTATTGCAGTTGTATATGAAAAGGAATCGCTTACCTATGGGGAACTAAAAGAAAAGAGCACTTTACTGGCCTTATATTTGCAGAAACATGGGGTAACTCCTGATACTCTTGTGGGGATTTGCATGGAACGTTCTTTAGATATGGTGATTGGGCTGTTAGGAATCCTGATGGCCGGTGGAGCCTACGTACCGCTCGATCCGGAATATCCGGAGGACCGATTGGAGTATATGCTTCAGGATTCCAATGTTTCACTGGTTATTACGCAATCGGGGTTGTTGGAGAAAGTATCACGCTTGGAAGGGAACAACGTTAGCTGTATTGTCCTTGATAAAGACTGGGATCATCTGAAAAGTGATGTGAAGGGTAGAAAGACAATCAAACGGGAAGTGCAACCTCACCATTTGGCATATGTGATATATACCTCTGGAAGTACAGGGAAACCCAAGGGGGTCATGATTTCACATAAAGCGTTGACCAACTTTCTTATTTCCATGGGAGAGCAGCCCGGTTTAACAGAGCAGGACAAACTACTTGCGGTGACAACGTATTGCTTTGATATAGCGGGACTGGAATTATATCTGCCTTTGATTAAGGGGGCTCAATGCTATATTTGCAGCTCCAAAAACATAAAGGATGCCGAAAGACTTAAGCGGGAAATTCAAAGAATAAAACCGACAATCATGCAAGCTACTCCTGTGACTTGGACTCTGCTCTTTCAAGCCGGCTGGAAGAACGAAGAGAACATGAAAGTTCTCTGCGGAGGGGAAGCCCTTTCGGAAACGTTGAAATCTTATTTTGTTCATAACAGCTGTGACGCATGGAATATGTTCGGTCCGACTGAAACCACAATTTGGTCTACAATTCAAAAGATCGACGCAGATAAGCCTATTTCGATCGGTAAGCCTATCGCAAACACCCAGATTTACATTTTGGACAAACATCTTAGACCTGTGCCTGTCGGTCTTCCGGGAGAGCTTTTTATTTCGGGCAGCGGATTGGCCAGAGGCTATTGGAACCAGCCAGAGCTTACGGCTGAAAAGTTCATAGACAACCCATTCAATCCGGAAACCAAGCTCTACAGAACTGGAGATTTATGCAGGTGGCTTTCGGACGGCTCTATTGAGTATGTGGGACGGATGGATTATCAAGTGAAAATTCGCGGGTTTCGGATCGAGCTGAGTGAAGTTGAAGGTCAGGTCAGAACATATCCAGGAATCGATGATTGTGTCGTGATTGCCAAGGAACAGGAGGGAAATAAGCAGCTTATTGCCTACTGTTTGCTGAACAATTCCGAGTCCGGTAAGCCTCCTCTTGATCCGAAGGAAGTGCGAAACTATTTAAAAACTTTCTTGCCTTTTTATATGATACCAGCATTTTTTATAGAGCTAGATAAGCTGCCTTTGACCCCTAATGGGAAAATAGATCGAAAAGAATTAATGAATCGCAGGATCGAGTTAGCAACAACAAGAAAGATCCATTTACCACAATCAGATGTTGAACATCAGGTTCTAGCGGTGTGGAAAAAACTTCTGAATGTTGATGATCTAAGTACAGATGATGCTTTCTTTGACGTAGGCGGGAATTCTTTTTCAGCAGCAGAGATGATCGGAAGGGTCAAGGAATTGTTGGAATGCGATATTTCGGTGACAGCATTGTTCAAGTATCCGACAGTTAAGGAACTCAGTGCCTACATTACAGAAACAAGAAGCGAGAATGTTGATTCTCAAACGGAACAATCACATACACCGGAACAAACAGATACAGCTGAAAATACAGCCTTACCGAAAATGGTTTCAGGCGAAGATGACCTCAAGCCACCCTACCCAGATTACTTTGAGGATAGTCTCGCAATTATAGGGATTTCATGTCATTTTCCAGGGGCCAAAAACCATGCCGAGTTTTGGAGCAATTTGAGGGCAGGGGTGGAGAGTGTCCGCTTCTTTTCCGAGGAAGAATTGGTTGGATTAGGGCTGGAAAAAGAAATCGTCGGGAATCGAGGCTATGTTCCCGGACGATGCACGATTGAAGGAAAAGAGTATTTCGACCCTGAGTTTTTCAGCTTATCACAGAAAAATGCAGAGTTTATGGATCCTCAAATGAAATTGCTGTTGCAGCATTCATGGAAAGCCGTTGAGGATGCTGGCTATATTAGCAAAGAAATTCCTGAAACCAGTGTGTATATGTCGGCAAGCAGCAGTTTCTATCAAGCATTTATTCCAAATTTGGCGTCGCAATCACCTAATGTCCTGAAGAACGCGGATGAATATGTAACCTGGATTTTAGCACAGGGTGGGACAATTCCTACCATGATCTCTCATAAATTGGGATTTAAAGGTCCGAGTCTGTTTGTGCACTCGAACTGCTCTTCCTCATTAGTCGGATTGCGTCTGGCTTCGCAAAGCCTGTTATCCGGTGAAGCCAAATACGCTTTAGTCGGAGCATCCACGATCTTTCCTTTCACCAGTTTAGGCTATGTGCATCAACCCGGCTTGAATTTTTCCAGTGACGGACATATTAAAGCCTTTGACGAGTCGGCAGATGGAATGATTGGCGGAGAAGGGGTTGGGGTTGTTCTACTGAAGAAAGCCCCAGATGCCATTAGAGACGGTGACCATATTTATGCGCTTTTACGGGGAGTAGGTGTGAACAACGATGGAACCGACAAATTAGGGTTTTATGCCCCAAGTGTCAAAGGTCAGGCTGAGGTTATTCAGAAGACGATAGAATCAACCCGAATTCATCCCGAATCCATCAGTTATATCGAGACGCATGGAACTGGAACCAAATTGGGCGATCCTGTTGAATTTGCCGCCTTAAATGAAACGTACAGGCAGTATACAACCAAAAAACAATTTTGCGGTATTGGATCGGTCAAAACCAATATCGGGCATCTGGATACTGCAGCAGGTTTGGCGGGGTGCATTAAAGTTGCTTTAAGCTTATACCATAATGAGATTCCTCCTTCACTTAATTACGAAAAACCGAATTCTGATATCAATTTTCCTGATTCACCCTTTTATGTTGTTGATAGTCTCCAAAAATGGGAGAAGGCGTCGGCTCCTCATCGGGCGGCGTTAAGCTCCTTTGGAATAGGCGGAACTAACGCTCATGCGATTTTCGAACAATTTGTAGTCAATGCTGAATCAGAACGATTTAAAGATAGTTCTGTGAACAAAGAAGCTGTATATCTGATTCCATTATCTGCAAGGAATCATCATCGTCTTAAAGTGTATGCACAAGAGCTTTCAGATTTTTTGATAGCTTCTGAAGACATTAATTTGTCGGATGTATCCTTTACGCTTCAGACAGGACGAATGGCAATGAAAAACCGGGTAGCTTTTATCGTAAAGAATACGAGCGAGCTGGTACAAAAGCTCCAATCGTTCACGAATGAACAAGAATCTATCGAGAATTGCTGGAGGGGAGAAAACAATCAGTCAAAAGATTCAGTGCAATTATTTGAACAGGAAGAAGTTTTCAAGGAATTAATGAGCAAATGGATTGCAAATCGTGAAATGAACAAGCTGGCAGAGTTGTGGACCAAAGGCTTCTATTTAGATTGGCGATTGCTATATTCCAATGTCATACCGAAAAGAATAAGTCTACCTACGTATCCTTTTGCTCAGGAGCGCTGTTGGGCTCCTGAGGTTGAGGCCGGAGCAGTAAGAACCGAAACAGTGGATGCGCCTGCGATTAGCCGTACACTGCTATTTGAGCCTGCCTGGAAGGAGCAGGACGTACCACTGGAAGCCGAAGCCCCTGACTATGATTGGCGAATGGTCTTGCTTTGTGAGCCGGAAGAAGCTTTGCACGAGCGACTCGAAGCGAGCTTGAATGGAGCTGCGCAGGTGCTTGCCTTTCAATCCGGAAAAGGTCGGGTCGATGAGCGGTTCCAGGCCTATGCTGTTCAGGCCTTTGAGAGCATCCAAAGTATGCTCAAAGACAAGCCGAAGGGAAGAGTATTGGTCCAAATTGTGGTGCGGAACGCCGGGGAAGGACGGCTCTTTTCGGGACTTTCGGGACTGTTGAAGACAGCCCGTCTGGAAAACCCGAAATTCATCGGGCAGCTGATCGAAGTGGATCAGGGAGAACAGGCGGAAGGTATCCTGGCGAAGCTGGAGGACAACAGTCGAAGCCCGATGGATGGCTGGATTCGCTATGAGGAAGGTCAACGGAAAACCGCTTTTTGGAGCAGGCTCGAAACATCTGGGCAAAAAGAGGAGCTTCTATGGAGAGATGGTGGGGTCTATCTGATCACTGGCGGCTCCGGCAGTCTGGGGCTACTGATTGCAGAAGAGATTTCCCGGCAGACGCGAGCAGCGACCTTCATTTTGACGGGGCGGTCGTCGCTGGACCAAGACAAGCAGACGAGGCTGCAGGAGCTGGAGGCTTCAGGGGCCAGCGTGGTGTACAGGCAAGGCGATATCACCGATAGGAAGACGGTTATCGATTTACTGAACAGCATCGAGCAGGAATATGGGCGTGTCCATGGGATCATCCACTGTGCAGGGGTGATTCAAGATAACTTCATCATCAAGAAAACAAGGGAAGAATTTATAGAAGTGCTGGGACCGAAGGTGAGCGGACTGGTCCATCTGGATGAGGCAAGCAGTGGCCAGAACCTGGACTTCTTTGTGCTCTTTTCTTCCATATCGGGTAGCCTGGGCAATCCGGGACAGGCTGATTATGCGACCGCTAATGCCTTTATGGATGCATACGCCGAATACCGGAACGCACTGGTAGGGGCCAAGCAACGGCGGGGACAGACGTTATCTATCCGCTGGCCGCTGTGGAAAGAGGGCGGAATGCGGATCGATGCGGATTCGGAACAGATCATGACGCAAAACATGGGTATTACAGCCATGCAGACCTGGTCGGGAATGAGGGCGTTGTACCAAAGCTTGGCCTCCGGCAAGGAGCAGGTGATGGTCATGGAAGGGGAACCCGAGAAGATCGAGACCTACCTGACGAAAGCCTTCTCACAGGCCGGTGTCCGTGCCATCCAGGCAGCTGTACCTAACCAGGCAAGCGTACCTATGCTGGATGCAGGCTTGCTCTACGACAAAATCTTGCATTGTCTCAAGGTGCTGTTTGGAGAGGTGACTCGGCTGAGCGTCAGCAGCATTGAAACCAATGAACCGCTGGAAACCTATGGAATCGACTCGATCATGATTACCCAGCTCAATGCCAAGCTGGCGGGCTTCTTTGGAGAACTGTCCCAGACGCTGTTTTATGAGTACCAAACCTTGCGTGCTTTGACGGAATATTTTGTGGCGGAATACCCACAGGAGTGTATGCAGTGGGCCGGGATGAGCCATGACATGCAGCCTGTAGAGGAAATACTTGCGGCACCGCTGTACGCCGAGGAAGAGGCCGTGCCGGCTGAGACAAAGGCGGCAGCGAAGCCTGTCCGAAGCTTGGCCGGGTCTGCTCCTGCGGAAATGCGTGAACCAATAGCGATCATTGGGATGGCTGGAAAGTATCCCTGGTCCAGGGACATGAACGAATATTGGGAAAATCTAAAAGCAGGGAAGGACTGTGTCACCGA
>NZ_FOYG01000002.1:500226-505930 GCF_900116035.1 Paenibacillus sp. cl130 | reverse complement strand
GGATTGGAACATGCTTTATGGGGATGCCAAGCCGCGGCGAATCAGCCTGCCGGCCTATCCTTTTGCGAGAGAGCGGTACTGGATCACGGATATTAAAACTAAATTGGCTTCCATTGAATCTGCAGATGCTGTAAAGCCAACAGATTCGTTCATTGCCCAAAAGACACTTGCCAAAATGGCAAATGTTTCGGAAATGAATAAGGAAGACATCGATGCTTCAAATGCCAAAGCTATTCCTTCGTATATCCAAAACATCCAGAGTCATATTTCTGCCAGTGTAAAAATAAAGAAGATGCCAGATCTTTCTTACCTAGCGGCTGCATACGAGACAATGTCCTCGACTACAGTCGACAGCAAAGCTTACTCGGAACAGGACGGAGCGACACGAGGGGCTGAACGGGAATGGAGGCTTACAGATGAAGGAAATGAATGATATCTTATGCAGGCTGTTATGGAGCCATTTGCGCTTGATGGGATTATGTCCATATGCGCAAATGGAAAAGAAAGCTATGATCGCAGATTTTAAAACAAAAACCGCCTTACTGAATTTATACGATCGTTGGCTTGAAGAAAGCATAGAGATTTTGGTACGGAATCAGTATTTGTATTGCAATGGAGAGTCATATAGCGTAGCGGGTACCGCTTCGGTCGATCTGCAGGCTGTATGGAAGGAGTGGGAATGGAAGAAAGGGGCATGGCTGAAAAATCCGGATCTCTCAGCCTGGGTATTTTTGGTAGAATCAACCTTGCGCAAGCTGCCGGAAATTTTAACCGGGAAAATACCAGCCACCGATATCATTTTTCCTAATTCCTCTATGAAACTGGTAGAAGGTATATATAAGAACAGTCCTGCAGCGGATTACTTTAATGAAGTGCTGGGAGATATCGTAGTTTCCTATCTGAATGAGCGGATTAAGCATAACCCGTCGGTACCGATTCGAATCATTGAAATTGGCGCAGGCACTGGAGGTACTAGCGCTTTGGTCTTCCAGAAGCTCGAACCTTATCGGGAGCATATTCAAGAATATTGCTATACCGACAAATCCAGAGCATTTTTATTACATGCACAAAAAGAGTACGGTCCGAAAAATCCTTACCTGACTTATCAGATTTTTAATGTGGAAGAGTCGGCTCAGGGACAAGATATTGATACAGGTGGATATGATATTGTGATTGCCACCAATGTATTGCACGCCACCCGGAACATTCGCCAAACGTTACGCAATGTCAAAGCGGTGCTGCGAGAAAACGGTCTGATTCTTATAAATGAAATCAGCGGTAACTCTCTGTTAAACCATCTATCCTTTGGCCTTTTAGAGGGATGGTGGCTTTATAATGATCCGGAGCTGCGCATTCCAGGCTCTCCCGGGCTATATCCCGAAAGTTGGCGAAAGGTATTGGAAATGGAAGGTTTCCGGTCCGTTTTCTTCCCTGCTCAGGAAGCGCATGATATAGGTCAACAAATTATTGTGGCGGAAAGCGATGGTCTGATTCGGAACAAACAGGAGCCTGAACACGACAAATCTCAAATGAAACAGCGTGACGAAGGAATTCGATCAGATATTGATGTAACAAGCGAGATGGCTGAAGAGTATGTCCAGGAGCTTATCGTAGGGAAGCTGGTAGAGGCTTTGAATGTGGACTTTACTATGATTGATATTCATGAGTCTTTCGCAGATTATGGCCTGGACTCCATTCTTGGCGTCAACTTTGTGCAGGCTGTCAATCAGGGGCTGGGGATTCATTTGCAAACCACCGACATCTTCGATTACAGTTCGGTAAAACAACTGACGCTATACATTTTAAGCCAATATGGAGATAAAGTTTCACAAGTCTTGGACCAGAGCGCTAATCCAATAGACAACATGGAAGATGCAAGTCGCGACATCCAAAAACTTAAAGACACGGATTATACGATTCATCCTGTTGAAACGGCAAGTATATCCTTTGAGCAGGAGAGACCCAATAAGAAGGATAAAGAGAGAGCTTTAACACCAAGGGAGCCCATTGCGATTATTGGAATGAGCGGGCGGTTTGCTGGATCAGATAATGTACATGAGCTTTGGAATCACCTTAAGAACGGTGACGATTTAGTGGAAGAGGTAACCCGGTGGGATCTTTCGAAATACCAGGAAAAACATGCAAGCTATTGCAATCACGGCAGTTTTTTGGGGGATATTGATAAGTTTGATCCGCTTTTTTTCAATATCTCGGGACTGGAAGCGACCTATATGGATCCGCAGCAGCGATTGTTTCTGGAGGAAGCGTGGCATGCTCTGGAGGATGCTGGCTATGCAGGTACAGGGATGGAGGGTCGCCGCTGTGGAGTGTATGTGGGTTGTGCCGAGGGAGATTACCAACAATTGCTGGGTGAAGACCTGCCTCCACAAGCGCTTTGGGGTCATATGGGTTCCGTGATTCCCGCTAGAATTTCCTACTACTTGAATCTTCACGGACCAGCAATAGCTGTAGATACAGCTTGTTCCAGTTCGTTAGTTGCAGTTCATCTGGCTTGCCAAAGCTTATGGACCGGAGAAACGGATATGGCTTTAGCGGGTGGTGTCTATATTCATACGACCCCCCGCTGCTATTTGTATGGTGACAGGGCAGGGATGCTGTCTCGCTCGGGACGCTGCTATACCTTTGATGACAGGGCAGATGGAATGGTTCCGGGAGAGGCGCTTGGCGCGATTGTGCTCAAGCGTCTTCATGAAGCTGTTGCTGATGGAGACCACATCTATGGAGTGATTTCAGGCTCAGCGATCAACCAGGACGGCACCACGAATGGACTTACTGCGCCAAGCCAGAAATCTCAGGAGCGACTCGAGCAAAATGTATATGATACATTTCATATCCACCCAGAGCAAATCCAGATGGTGGAAGCACATGGAACTGGCACCAAATTGGGAGATCCCATTGAATATCAGGCACTGACTCGAACCTTTAGAAAGTATACCGACAAGAAGGAATATTGCGCCATAGGGTCCATTAAGACGAATATTGGCCATACGCAAATTGCGGCAGGAATTACGGGAATGATCAAACTTTTATTGTCATTAAAGAATAAGCAAATTCCTCCTACACTTCATTTCCGGTCGGGCAATTCAAATATTCAGTTTGCGGATAGTCCTTTTTATGTCAATACGCATCTGCAGGACTGGGAGGTTGAGCCCGGAGCCAGACGCTGTGCTGCGGTCAGCTCCTTTGGTGCCAGCGGTACGAATGCTCATATGGTCATAGAGGAGGCTCCAGAGACGGAACGGACACATTCCGAAAAGCCTGGTTATTTCATTCCGCTGTCGGCACGGACTTCAAAACAATTGCGCCAGCAGGTAGAGCAACTGCTTGCCTATTGCGAACAGGAGCCTAAGGCGGATTGCGGTAATATGAGTTATACATTATTGCTTGGGAGAAAGCACTGTAATCATCGGCTTGCCTGTGTTGCCCGTAATCAAGGCGAGCTTGCCATGTCCCTTAAAAAGTGGCTGGAAAAAGGCAGTGCTTCTCAAGTTTATCATTCTGAACTGCATGAAAAAGATCAACGCATACAAACATCTTTGAAAAGATACGGGGATGAATGTATTTACAATTGTCAAAACGCAAGCGATACCCGCGAGTATTTGGAGCTTTTGACTACGATTGCAGATTTGTATGTTCAGGGATATTCGTTAGACTTTGAGTGTTTATTTTCAAATGAACAGTACTCTAGGATTCCGTTGCCAACTTATCCTTTTGCAAAAGAGCAGTATTGGGCGCCTAGGAGTGAGGACAAAATTACAGGCGGCAGAGCGGCAGAGCGTGAACCAAAATTTACGGTCGCCAGAGCTGCGGAAGCGCCTGCCGTTACGAGTAGCCGTACACTGCTATTTGAGCCTACATGGAAAAAGCAGGAGATACCGCTGGAAGCCGAAGTCCCTGCCTATGATCGGCGAATGGTCTTGCTTTGTGAGCCAGACGAAGCTTTGCACGAGCGCCTCGAAGCGAGTTTGAACGGAGCTGTGCAGGTGCTTGCCTTTCAATCCGGGAAGAGCCGGGTTGATGAACGGTTCCAGGCCTATGCTATTCAGGCCTTTGAGAGCATTCAAACCATACTCAAAGACAAGCCTGAGGGGAGGGTGCTGGTCCAAATTGTGGTGCGGAACGCCGGGGAAGGACGGCTCTTTTCGGGACTTTCGGGACTGTTGAAGACAGCCCGGCTGGAAAACCCGAAATTCATCGGGCAGCTGATCGAAGTGGATCAGGGAGAACAGGCGGAAGGCATCATGGCGAAGCTGGAGGACAACAGCCGTAGCCCGATGAATAGCTGGATTCGCTATGAGAACGGACAACGGACAATCGCTTGCTGGAGCAGGCTCGAAACATCTGGGCAAGAAGAGGGGCTTCCATGGAGAGATGGTGGGGTCTATCTGATCACTGGAGGCTCCGGCAGTCTGGGACTGCTGGTTGCAGAAGAGATTGCCCGGCAGACGCAAGCAGCGACCTTCATTTTGACGGGGCGGTCGCCGCTGGACCGAGACAAGCAGACGAGGCTACAGGAGCTGGAGTCTTCAGGCGCCAGCGTGGTGTACAGGCAAGCGGATATCACCCATAGAAACACCGTTATCGATTTATTGGACAGCATTCAGCAGGAATTTGGACGTGTCCATGGGATCATCCACTGCGCAGGGGTGACTCACGATAATTTTATCATTAAAAAAACTAGTGAAGAATTTATGGAGGTGCTGGGACCGAAGGTAAGCGGACTGGTCCATCTGGATGAGGCAAGCAGTGGCCAGAACCTGGACTTCTTTGTGCTCTTTTCTTCCATATCGGGCAGCATAGGCAATCCGGGACAGGCTGACTATTCGACCGCCAATGCCTTTATGGACGCATACGCCGAATACCGGAATGCCCTGGTAGGGGCCACGCAACGGCGGGGACAGACGTTATCCATCCGCTGGCCGCTATGGAAAGAGGGCGGAATGCGGATCGATGCGGACACGGAACAGATCATGACGCAAAACATGGGTATTACAGCCATGCAGACCTGGTCGGGAATGAGGGCGTTGTACCAAAGCTTGGCCTCTGGCAAGAAGCAGGTGATGGTCATGGAAGGAGAACCTGAGAAAATTGAGGCCTACCTGGCAAAAGCCGTTTCACAGCCCGATGTCCATGCTATCCAGGCAGCTGTCCCTATCCAGGCAACTGCGCCTAAGCTGGATTCGAACTTGCTCTACGATAAAACCTTATATCGACTCAAGGTGCTATTGGGAGAGGTGACTCGGCTGAGCGTCAGCAGCATCGAAGCCCATGAGCCGCTGGAGAGGTATGGAATCGACTCGATCATGATTACCCAGCTCAATGCCAAGCTGGCGGGCTTCTTTGGAGAGCTGTCCCAGACGCTGTTTTATGAGTACCAGACCTTGCGCGCCTTGACGGAATATTTTGTAGCGGAATACCCGCAGGAGTGCATGCAGTGGACCGGGATGAGCCATGACATACAGCCTGTGGAGGAAACACTTGCGGCACCGCTGTATGTCGAAGAAGAAGCCGTGCCATCTGCGGCAAAAACGGCAGCGAAGCCCATCCGAAGCTTGGCCGGGTCTGCCCCTGCGGAAATGCGTGAACCGATAGCGATCATTGGGATGGCTGGAAAGTATCCCTGGTCCAGGGACATGAACGAATATTGGGAAAATCTAAAAGCAGGGAAGGACTGTGTCACCGA
>NZ_FOYG01000002.1:0-498576 GCF_900116035.1 Paenibacillus sp. cl130 | reverse complement strand
GGATTGGAACATGCTTTATGGGGATGCCAAGCCGCGGCGAATCAGCCTGCCGGCCTATCCTTTTGCGAGAGAGCGGTACTGGATCACGGATATTATGAGCCCATTTGTAGAAAGAGTCTCTTCTGTAGAAAGAGCTGTTACGGAAGCTCAGGAAAAGGCAATTCCCGTCCAGACTCATGCGATGCAGCCAACAGCCCTAATACAACCCGGTTTTTTGAATAGTTCTGAAAAACCAAGCGCCATATCCTTACCGAATTTGTTGGACCGTCAGCCGCACCTAAGCAAGTCTGCCAACCAGGAGGGGACAACGATCATGTTAACTTCACTGGAGGAGACATCGCACACATTTGAGGATGAGAAGAAGACGGAAGCGCTGTCGTCTATTCCTCCTGCAATATCGGCGGAAATATTGCAGGAGGAGCTGACAACAAGCCTGGCGCAGGCTTTATATATAGATCGGAGCGATATCGATTCGGATAGAAACTTTGTTGATCTTGGATTGGATTCCATTATTGGCGTAGAGTGGGTTCGTAGCATTAATAAGCATTACAATACAGCCATAACAGCGACAAAAGTCTATGATTATCCAACCATCCGGGATTTTAGCAAATTTGTAGAGATGGAATTGTTGAGCAAATCAATTGCGCCATTTTCTGCCCAGTCTATTTCGGATCATTCTCCAGCAGAGTATTCACCGTCATCCGTTGCATTAGAGCCGGAGAAATCGGCAGAGGCTTCCATTCAGGTGAATTTGATGCCGATTTCGTTTGAAAAGCAGGCGCAGGCCAGCATGGCTGAGTGCAGCGCCTCTGCAGAGCTGTTACAGGAAGAACTGACGGTGAGCCTGGCTGAGGCTTTGTATATGGAACGGAGCGAGATTGAGGCGGATAAAAACTTTATAGATACCGGACTAGATTCCATTATAGGCGTAGAGTGGGTTCGAAACATTAATAAACGATATGGTACATCTATAGCAGCGACCAAGGTCTACGACTATCCGACCATTCGCCAATTCGCTGCATATTTGGCACAAGAAATCAATAAGCGTGGAGGAAGCTCCAATCAACAGTCCTTGAGCACAGTCCCGGACACGGATAAGCCTATTGCGAAAGTCCATTCGAAGGGACCTGACACGCTGCAATGTTCCCCAAGGCTATCGTCAAAGGAGGATTCCGAGCCATTCCACCTGGTAAAGGTAGCAGAAGATTCATCGCCTATGCCTTCGGAAAATAAAGAAGTAATTGCAATTGTCGGGATTTCGGGAAGATATCCTGGTGCGGAAGATGTGCAGCAATATTGGGATAATCTCGCTCTAGGCAAAAATTCCATTATTGAAATCCCGAAGGACCGTTGGGATGTAAGCCAATATTACGATCCTCGTCCAGCGCAAGAGGGGAAAATCAATTGCAAGTGGCTGGGTGTTTTAGAGGATATGGAATATTTTGATCCGTTATTTTTCAATATTTCTCCTACCGAGGCGGAAGGGATGGATCCCCAGCAGCGCATTTTTATGCAGGAAGCATATAAGGCAATTGAGGATGCAGGCTATAGTGGCTCACAGTTGGGAAATAAAAAATGCGGGGTTTACCTTGGGATTTTAAATAATGAATATAGTATGCTGCGGTACAAGCATCAAGCGCAGTTCACCAATACTACTGGGAACAGCAACGCTATTGCAGCGGCTCGCATCTCTTATTTCCTCAATCTGAAAGGTCCGGCCATATCCGTAGATACGGCATGCTCCTCATCGCTGGTGGCAACCCATCTGGCATGCCAGGCGTTATCTAACGGAGAGATAGAAATGGCGTTGGTTGGCGGGGTGTCGCTATATCTGACTCCTGAATCGTATGTAGGCATGTCTGCATCCGGAATGTTGTCGCCAGATGGCCGGTGTAAAACGTTTGACAATAGCGCCAACGGCTTTGTTCCGGGGGAAGGAGTAGGGGCGCTGGTTCTGAAGCGGCTGAAGGATGCTGAGGCTGATCGGGATCATATATACGGAGTTATTATTGGGTCCGGAATCAATCAAGATGGAAAAACCAACGGGATTACCGCTCCAAGCACAAACAGCCAAATTGAGCTGGAGCGGGAAATATACAACAAATATCAGATTGAGCCTGAAAGCATTAGCTATGTTGAAATGCATGGGACAGGAACCAAGCTGGGCGACCCTATTGAATTGGAAGCTTTATCAACCGCCTTTAAAGAGAAAACCGATCAGAAGAACTACTGTGCCATAGGTTCGGTAAAAAGCAATATCGGGCATACTTCTGCAGCAGCGGGCATAGCAAGCGTGCAAAAGGTGTTGCTATGCATGAAGCATAGAAAACTAGTACCGACACTGAATTTCAAGAACCCGAATGAGCATTTTGATTTTGATAATTCTCCTTTTTATGTCAATACAGAATTGAACGCCTGGGAACCTTCCCGCGGGAACAAAAGGCGCGCCGCTGTGAGCTCTTTCGGATTTAGCGGTACGAACGCCCATCTTATTATTGAAGAATATCGTCCCGGGACTGGAACATCTGCGACATCACCAGCAGCCGCCGATATCCATAATCCCGTTCTCTTCGTTTTGTCTGCTAAAGGTGAAAAGCAACTAAAAACGTATGCCGAAAGAATGAGGAGCTTTATTGCATCCCGGGAAAATCTTAACCTCTCGGATATGGGGTATACGCTGCAAGTGAGCCGCGAGCCGATGGATTACCGGCTGGCTTTTGTGGCAGATTCAAAAGAGGCATTGCTAAAAGCGCTCGAAGGATTTGCGAATCATGATCTGGTTTCTGGCGTCCTAACGGCGCAGGTGAAAAAGAGCAAAGACGGGATTGTGATGTTTGAGGCGGATGAAGATGCCAAATCGTTGCTTGAAACCTGGATCAAGAAGAGAAAACTGAAAAAAATAGCGGAGTTGTGGGTAAAGGGGCTAACTATTGACTGGAACAAGCTGTATGGGGACATCAAACCTTACCGGATCAGTCTACCGACCTATCCTTTTGCGAGAGAACGCTGCTGGGCGCCTGAGCTTGACAGCAAGGCAGGCAAAGGCATGACTTCTGTCACTGCTGCTTCGCTCCATCCTTTACTGCATCTAAACACCTCCGATTTCTCGGAGCAGCGGTTCAGTTCGACTTTTACAGGCCAGGAGTTTTTCTTGAAGGATCATGTGGTGAATGGACGCAAGGTTCTATCCGGGGCTGCTTGCCTTGAAATGGTCCGGGCGGCCGTGGATCGGGCAACAGGTTCTGATGAGGGCGGGCCAACCGGAATTTGCCTTAAAAACGTGGTTTGGGCACGGCCTATTATCGTAGAGGATGGGCCACTACAGCTACACATCGGACTTTTCCTGGATGATCATCAAGAGATTTCCTATGAAATATATGGGGAGAGCGAAGAAGCTGATGCAGGGATTGTGATATATAGCTACGGCAGTGCCACACGAAGATCGGCTGTGGAGGTCCCAACACTGAATATTAAAGACTTGCAGAATGTATGCAGTCGGAACTTCGACCCCACACAAATGTATGGAGTTTTCAGGGATATGGGAATGGATTATGGCCCTGGACATCAAGGGATTGAGATGGTGTATGCGGGAGAGGGCCAAGTACTGGCTAAGTTATGCTTGCCGGCTTCCGTTTCTGACAACCAAAGCCAATTTGTCCTGCATCCAAGTATGATAGATTCGGCATTGCAGGCAACCGTAGGCTTGACGCTGGGGTCTGGCGTGATCAAACCTTCTCTGCCTTACGCCATTCAAGAAGTTGAAATTATAAAAAATTGCTGCTCCATCATGTGGGCGTTGATTCGCTACAATGCAGACGGTCTAGCTGAGGAAAAGGCACAGAAGCTGGATATTGACCTGAGCGACGAAACCGGAGCCATCTGTGTCAGGATAAAAGGATATTCATCAAGAATTTTGAATAGGGACTCGATTTCCTCGGATGTTCAGTCTAATTCCAGTAACTTGATGCTTGAACCCGTATGGAAAGAGCAAGGGATTGCTCTAGGGGCTGAAATGCCTGTATATGATCGCCATGTTGTGTTACTCTGCCAGCCGTCCGAGATTTCCCGTGAACAAGTTGAAGCTCGGATGGACGACGTGCAATGCATTGTACTGCAACCCGACCGAAACGGAATCGCGGAACAGTTCCAGCATTACGCCGTCCAGGTGGTTGAAGAGATTCAAAGCATTTTCAGGGAAAAACCCAATGGCAAGGTGCTGATCCAGATTGCCATAAGCGGACAGGAGGAGCAGCAGCTTTTCTCGGGACTTTCCGGTCTTTTAAAAACGGCCCGGCTTGAGCATGCAAAACTGGTAGGTCAGTTAATAGAATTGGGACAGGATGAGGACTGGGGAGCAATCATAGACATTTTAAAAGAAAACAGCCGTAGCCTCGAGGATATCCAGATTCGGTACGAGAAAGGGACACGGTGGGTTTCCTGCTGGAACGAAGTTCACATCTCTCAGGAAGCGGCGGGTAACCCTTGGAAGGATGGGGGAGTGTACCTGATTACTGGCGGTGCCGGTGGATTGGGGCTCATTTTTGCCAAAGAGATTACGGATAAAGTCCATAAAGCTGTCTTGATTTTAACGGGGCGTTCCACGCTGGATGAGGTCAAACGGGCTGAGATAAAGAAAATGGAGGCATTAGGGGCACGAATCATATACAGACAGGTCGATGTGACTCAGGAGCAGGCGGTGACCGATTTAATCCAGGAAATTCAGGAGGAATTCGGAAACATCAATGGCATCATTCATAGTGCAGGAGTGATTCGCGACAACCGCATACTCCAAAAAAATAGCGAGGAAATGCTGGAGGTTCTCGCACCCAAAGTAATAGGGACAGTGAATCTGGATCAGGCAAGCAAGAATCTGCCGCTTGACTTCTTTGTTCTATTTTCGTCTGTAGCCGGAGGATTAGGTAATCAGGGACAGGCAGACTATTCTGCAGCTAATGCGTTTATGGATGCTTATGCCGGATACCGGAACACTCTGATAGCATCTAAGCAGCGCCAGGGTCAAACGCTATCCATCAATTGGCCGCTATGGAAAGAGGGTGGGATGCGTATTGATGAGGAAACGGAGAAGCTGGTAAGGCAGCGTACAGGCATGAGCGGCATGTCAACCTCTTCCGGCGTTCAGGCCTTGTATCGTGGCATGATCACGGGCGTTGATCAGGTTATGGTGATGGAAGGCAATCTCGCAAAAATGAAGAAAAGCATGGGTTTAATCACGACTCCAGAGATTAGGCAGCCTGAAAAGGTGACAGGAATTTCAGAAGCTTCCCCTAAAAGCAATGCCGTACCGGATCTGCTGGACAAGGTACAGGCCGCTATGATACAGGCCGTGTCAAAATTGCTGAAAGTCAAACTTGAAGATATTGATGAACATGTAGAACTGAGTGAGTATGGCTTCGATTCCATCCTGCTCACACAATTTACCAACAACATCAATCACTTATACCGACTTGAGCTGACGCCGGACATATTTTTTGAATACACAACGATTCATGACTTCACCAGGTATTTGGTGGACGAATATGATGCCGTGCTTGGCGAGCAGTTTGCCGTGCATGCCCGGATTGAGCCTGCTGTCCAGGCCGTGGAGGATGATAGGGAAGACAGTACCCACGTTAGACGGCAGCGTTTCCGGTTTGCAGGCGGGAATGTGTTGTCCATGCGGCAACAGACTCAGGCTGTTCCTGAACCTATTGCCATCGTGGGAATGAGCGGTGTATTTCCCATGGCTCGGGATGTGGATGAGTTTTGGAAAAATCTTGAGGAAGGCAGGGACTGTATCACTGAAATCCCTGAAGATCGCTGGGATTGGAAGACGTATTACGGTGACCCTGAGCAGGAGGCCAATAAAACAAACATCAAGTGGGGCGGGTTTATTGAGGGGATCTATGAGTTTGACCCGTTATTCTTTGGAATTTCACCACGGGAAGCCGCACTCATGGACCCGCAGCAGCGTCTGTTGATGACCTATATCTGGAAGGCGATTGAAGATGCAGGCATTCAGGCAGGGAGTCTGTCGGGAACCCGCACAGGAATCTTTGTAGGTACCGCGAACAGCGGCTACAGCGGTATGATCTATCAGGGAAATGTGGGTGTCGAGGCGTATTCCTCCAGCGGTATGGCACCGTCTGTTGGGCCCAATCGAATGAGCTATTTCCTTAATATTCATGGTCCGAGTGAGCCTATCGAAACGGCTTGCTCCAGTTCGCTGGTGGCCATTCACCGAGCCGTTAGAGCCATAGAGGATGGAAGCTGCGAGATGGCGATTGCAGGCGGTGTCAATGTGATTATCACGCCTGAACTCCATATCAGCTTCAACAAAGCAGGAATGCTGTGTGAGGACGGTCGGTGCAAAACCTTCTCCGATAAGGCCAATGGCTACGTGCGTGGTGAAGGGGCCGGCATGCTTTTCCTGAAAAAGCTGAAGGATGCAGAGAAGGACGGAGACCATATTTATGGTGTAATTCGGGGTACTGCCGTCAATCACGGAGGCCGGGCCAATTCCCTGACAGCTCCTAATCCGAGGGCTCAGGCGGATGTGTTGGTAAATGCATATACAAAGGCCGGAATCGATCCAAGGACTGTCTCTTACATTGAGGCCCACGGGACAGGCACCGAGCTGGGCGATCCGATTGAAATTAACGGACTGAAAGCAGCTTTCAAAGAGCTTTATGAGAATACAGAGGGACCCGGGATCACAGAATCCCATTGCGGATTGGGCTCGGTGAAGACCAATATCGGACATCTGGAACTGGCTTCTGGAATCGCGGGTGTCATAAAAGTACTGCTTCAGTTAAAGCATAAAAAGCTGGTCAAAAGCCTTCATTGCGAGGCAATTAATCCCTATATAAAACTTGAAGGTAGTCCGTTCTATATCGTTCAGGAGGCGCGGGAGTGGAAGCCACAGCGGGATACTCAAGGGAAAAATATTCCTCGAAGAGCGGGTGTTAGCTCCTTTGGATTCGGGGGTGCCAATGCCCATTTGATAATCGAAGAATACATTCCTGGAAAGCAGGCGCAGAATTCTATTCCCCTTACCACCCCAAAATCGGCTATTGTGGTGCTGTCAGCCAAGAGTGAAGGACAACTGCTAGAGCAGGCGCAGCTATTACTAGCTGCAATCGGGGAGCATCCGTTCACAGACAGCAGTCTGGTAGATATAGCGTATACCCTTCAGGTGGGGCGCGAAGCAATGGAAGAACGTTTGGCTTTCGTTGTAGGCTCTCTCCGGGAGCTTGAAGAGAAATTGAAAGGATTTGTGGAAGGCCGGGATGGTATCCACGGCTTACACGTGGGACACGCCAAACGCCATAAAGAAGAAAATAGAGCTCGTGAAGACGGAGAGGGTGCAGGCACGACGATTGATGTTTTGGTTAGCGAAGGCAGCTATGGAAAAATCGCAGACCTTTGGGTAAAAGGAGTCGCAATTGACTGGGCCCTGTTGTACGGAGAGGCTAAACCAAACCGTATCAGTCTGCCAACCTATCCCTTTGCCAAAGAACGATATTGTATAACCGATATCAATAAACGGACGGGAGCAAGCGGTGTTGTGTTGGAACGGGAGACAGCAGTCGGCATTCATCCCTTACTTCAGCGTAATACGTCCGATATTTATGGACTGCAGTTCAGCTCCATTTTTACGGGGAAGGAATTTTTCCTGTCTGACCATGTGATAAGGGGGCAGAAGCTCTTGCCTGGAGTGGTCTACCTTGAAATGGCGCGGGCGGCAGTAGAGCAGGTTGCAGGATCTCCAGAAGATAAGTGGACGTCCATCCGGTTAAAAGATGTGGATTGGATCCGTCCAGTTGTGGTTGGGGAGGAGTCGGTTGATGTCAGTATTGGGCTCTATCCGCAAGATGGCGGGGAGATCGCCTATGAAATTTACAGCAAGTCTGGAGCAACGGACACCGAGCTGGTGGTGCATAGTGAAGGCAGGGCAGTAATTGTTCCGGTGGCAGAGGTCCCTGCTATAGATATTAAAACCTTGCTGGAGCAGTGCAGTCTGGGCTCCGTTTCATCCCGTCAGTGCTATGAGGCGTTTGCGGCGATGCAGATTTCCTATGGGCCGGGACATCAGGGAATTGAGAAAATATATATCGGAGTGGGTCAAGCGCTTGCCAAGTTGTCCTTGCCTTCTTCCGTTTACCATACGATGGAGCATTATGTGATGCACCCCAGTTTGATGGACTCCGCTCTTCAGGCGACGATAGGCTTGATTATGAGTGCAGGTGATCGCAAAGCTTCCATTAAGCCAGCTTTACCATTTGCATTGGAAGAGTTAGAGGTATTTAACAGATGCACATCAGAGATGTGGGCCTGGATCCGTAATAGTGAAGACAGCAGGCAGGATGGCCCGCTGCAAAAGTTAGATATCGATTTGTGTGACGAGCAGGGGAATGTTTGTGTGAGGATGAAGGGATTTTTATCACGAGTTGCTGAAGGAGGAACAGGTGGCCCAGATGAATGGACTGCACCTGAGACTTTGATGCTTGAGCCTGTGTGGGAAGAACAAGCGATTGCTCTGGAAGGAACAGCACCTGACTATCAACAGCATCTGGTAATTTTATGCGAACCGGGATATATTTCCGGGGAAATTATTGAATCGCAAATGAACGGGGTGCAGTGCCTCATTCTCCAATCCGAAGAGAAGAGCATTGATGCACGGTTTAGGACTTATGCGACACAGGTGTTTGAGGCAATTCAACATATTCTTAAAACGGAATCCAAAGGCAAAACATTGGTTCAGCTTGTCGTTCCGGTGCAGGATCACCAACAGGTATTCTCGGGACTTTCCGGACTCTTAAAAACAGCATGGCTGGAGAATCCAGTACTGGTTGGCCAATTGATAGAAATGGATGTGGAGCAGGATCCAGCAGGTCTGATAAATATCCTGCAAGAAAACAGTCGCAGCTATATAGAACCACATATCCGCTATCAATCGGGTAGACGACATGTTGCTGTATGGACGGAAATTAAAGATTCTCTGGAAGCGATCAGCATTCCGTGGAAGGACAGGGGAGTATATTTAATTACCGGCGGAACCGGAAGTCTTGGTTTAATTTTTGCCGAAGAAATTACACGACAGGCCAGAGATACTACTCTAATTCTTGTTGGACGCTCCCCGCTTCGTGGTGACACCAAAGCAAGGATTGAGGAGATAGAGGCTTTAGGTGCAAGAGTAGTATTCCGACAAGCCGATGTAGCCGATAAAAGGGCCGTTGAAGTTTTGATTCGGGATATTCAGGAAGAGTTTGGGAAGCTGGACGGAATTGTGCACAGCGCAGGAATGGTTAGCGATAATTTCATTATAAAAAAAACACGGGAGGAATTGCAAAACGTTTTGGCACCAAAGGTTACGGGATTGGTGAATCTGGATCAGGCTTGCAAGGAAATCCCGCTGGACTTCTTCATCCTTTTTTCATCCGTTGCAGGGAGCCTCGGGAATATAGGGCAGGCTGACTATGCTGCTGCCAATGCCTTTATGGACGCCTATGCCAAGTACCGTAGTACGCTGGTAGAGCGAGAACAACGCCAGGGGCGGACGATTTCAGTCAATTGGCCACTCTGGAAAGAAGGCGGAATGCGTATTGATGGGGAAACAGAAAAGATCATGGAAGGGATGGGGATGTTTGCAATGGAGACTGGTGCAGGAATTCGGGCTTTGTATCAGAGCCTGGCTTCCGAAAAGAATCAAGTCATGGTGTTGGAAGGGCATGCCAGTCAGCTAAGAGAAACGCTCCTGCAGCAACCGTCCCTGAATCAGGCTGGAGATGCCTCCTCTATGATAAGGGAAAGCGAGATGGGTTCGGTCATCGGACAAGACCTGCTTGCCGAAAAAGCGGCAAATTATTTAAAGCAATTGCTCGCTACATCCATCAGGCTGCCGGCAAGGCAGATTGAAACCGATGCCCCTATGGAGAAGTACGGCATTGATTCCATTATGATTAAACAGCTAACCCGTGAGTTGGAGAAAACGTTTGGAACACTGCCCAAAACTTTATTTTTTGAATACCAGAATATCCGGGAATTGACCCAATATTTCCTTAAAGTCCACCAGAAGCAGCTGATTAAATTGCTTGGAATCGAGACAGAGGTCAACCCTGCGAAAGAATTCAAGCCTTCTACGATGGAAAACGACCCGGGAAGGTCACTTTCTGATAGTCGGAAGCAATCGCGTTTCATGCCAGTTCAGGCAAGTTTCCAACCGCAACCGAAAAGAGCAGGCGAATCAGAGGAAATTGCCATTATTGGTTTGTCGGGCATGTATCCCGATGCAGAAAACATACGGGAATTCTGGAACAATCTGCGCGATGGGAAGGATTGCATTACGGAAATTCCCAAAGATCGCTGGGATCACAGCATGCACTTTGACGAGGACAGGAACCAGTCCGGAAAAGCTTACAGCAAGTGGGGAGGCTTTATCAAAGGTGTGGATCAGTTTGACCCCATGTTTTTCAATATCTCTCCTAGAGAAGCACAGATAATCGATCCTCAGGAGCGTCTATTCCTGAAATGCGTCTATGAAACGATAGAGGATGCAGGCTATACCCGGGAAGCGCTTGGACTAGAGCGGGGCCTTGGGCAGGATAGGAATGTGGGTGTTTTTGTCGGGGTCATGTATGAAGAATACCAGCTTTATGGGGCACAGGAACAAGCTAGGGGCAGAATGATTGCCGTTCCTGGCAATCCGGCTTCCATCGCAAATCGGGTATCTTATTTCTGTAACTTCCACGGTCCGAGCATGGCTGTGGACACCATGTGTTCTTCTTCATTGACGACCATTCATCTGGCCTGCCAAAGCTTGCAACAAGGCGAGTGTGAGCTTGCCATTGCTGGCGGCGTCAATGTATCCATTCATCCGAACAAATACCTGATGCTTGGGCAAGGCAGGTTTGTATCGAGTAAAGGACGGTGCGAAAGCTTTGGACAAGGCGGAGATGGATATGTGCCGGGAGAAGGCGTAGGAGCCGTACTGCTCAAACCACTGTCCAAAGCTATTGCAGATGGCGACCATATATATGGGGTCGTAAAGGGGACCTCGGTGAATCATGGAGGGAAGACAAACGGATTCTCAGTTCCTAATCCCAATGCGCAGGCCAGTGTAATTGGAAGGGCCTTTAAGAAAGCAGGAATTAACCCCAGAACCATTAGTTACATCGAAGCGCATGGCACCGGGACATCCTTAGGTGACCCCATTGAAATCGCCGGATTGCAAAAAGTTTTCCAGGAATATACGGAGGATAAGCAATTTTGCGCAATCGGATCGGCAAAATCAAATATTGGGCATTGTGAGAGCGCGGCAGGGATCGCCGGAGTTACAAAGGTGCTCCTTCAGCTCAAATACGGACAAATCGTGCCTTCATTGCATTCAAAAACACTAAACCCGAATATCGATTTTAGCGATAGTCCTTTTATAGTTCAGCAGGAGCTGGGAGAGTGGAAAAGACCCGTCGTCACAATGAATGGGAAGACAGTTGAATACCCAAGAATCGCAGGTATTTCCTCATTTGGCGCCGGAGGCTCCAACGCACATGTGCTCATTGAGGAATATATCCCTGAGGAGCAGGAGACTAGACAAGTTACCATTCCACTGCAAAATCCGGCAATGATCGTGCTGTCGGCGAGGAATAAAGATCGACTGGATGAACAGGTGCAAAGACTGCTTGCTGAACTCAAAGCGCCGGAATACTCGCAAACCAGCCTGGAGGATATAGCATTTACTCTGCAGGTGGGACGGGAAGCCATGGAAGAACGGCTAGCAGTCATAGTTAAGTCTACCCGTGAGCTTACAGAAAAGCTGGAGAGTTTTTTAGCGGGGAATGAGGATATTGACGGGCTGTATTTGGGTCAGGCAAAGAAGAATAAAGACATCCTAGCTGTTCTTGAGGCAGACGAAGACATGGCAAAAATGGTGGATAGTTGGATAAGCAAGGGGAAGTATACAAAGCTGGCGGAGCTTTGGGTGAAGGGGCTACTCTTCGATTGGACTAGACTTTATGAGAATACCAGCCCTCGTCGGATTAGTCTGCCAACTTATCCATTTGCCAAGGAGAGCTATTGGATCTTCGCGCGTGGGGGCGAATCCCGGGACGTCGAGGCGGAAACTCCTGTAGTCGATGTGTCGGTACAAGAGTTCGTTTCCAGCCCTCCTGCAGTTAACCATAGCAACGATAATGTGCAGAGACAGACTTTGGCGAAAGTACCTGAAAAACCGCAGGGCATTTTGCTAAGCTCCGTTTCCAACATCCAGATGGTAGCAGATAAGCCAGAAAAGTCAGCTGTGCTGGCAGAATCCAAGCCTGCCCCGCCGCAACCTGAGGCCAAGCCTTCTTCGCCGCCGCCCATTGTTGCCAGGGATGAGGCAAAGCGGTCGACATATGCGCCAACGGCTGTACGGATAGAAACATTGGAGAAGGAACTGGTAGAAAGTCTTGCGAAATCCTTGAGTATGAATGAAATGGATATTGGCCGGGATGATCAATTTATTGATATGGGACTGGACTCCATTATAGGTGTAGAGTGGGTGCAGGCTGTGAATAAACGCTTTGGAACAGCTATTCCGGCAACCAGAGTGTACGACTATCCTAACATTAAAGAATTCTCCAAATTTTTGGCAAAGGAATTGAACAAGTCGGCGGGAGATACAAATCAGGCTCCTACAGAGCCGAAGCCTAAGCAGCCCATGCAAGTCTTGTTACAGAAAGTACTGCAGGGTGAGTTAGATTTTGAACAGGCCGACCAGTTATTCAACCAATTACACTCGTAGACAGCCAACACGATATTTGTCCTATTTCATACAGCTAGGAGGACATGTTTATGGATTCAAAAGATATTTTTCGTGCGGTGCAAGCAGGGGAAATCAATTATGAAGATGCTGAAAAACAATTGCTTCAATTTATTGGCGAGCTCCCGGATGAATCATTGGAAGCCAGTCCACAGGAATTATCAGAAGGACGGGCTTTCACGTTGCAACCATTGGACAGCTTCCACACGTCGGAGGATGGGCAGGAGATAAGCGCCTCCCAAATGAAGGTACAGTCTGTGGTTGAATTGCAGGAATTTGAGCACGGGATTGTCTTGTTGAAAATGAAGGACACGGCGCACAAAAATACATTTTCCGATGAACTAATTATCGGCCTGAATCAGGCGTTTGAGACAGTGCAGGCTAACGAGAATTATAAAGTTGTGATTCTGACGGGATATGACACCTACTTTGCCACAGGAGGCACCCAAGAGGGGTTGCTGGCTATCCATGAGGGAAAGGCGAAATATAGCGATACCAATGTTTACAAGATTGCTTTGGATTGCAAGCTGCCCGTCATCGCTGCTATGCAGGGACATGGGATTGGTGCTGGCTGGTGCATGGGGATGTTTTGCGATTTTATCGTGATGAGTCGGGAAAGCATCTATACTACTAACTTTATGAAGTACGGCTTTACTCCCGGAGCGGGTTCGACCCTGATTTTCCCTGAGAAATTCGGGGTTAGTATGGCACAGGAAATTCTATTTACAGGTACTAGATATAGTGGTTCGGAACTGGAAACCAAAGGGGTTCCTTTTCCGGTTGTACCGAGGAATGAAGTGGTGCCGCACGCCATGCAGCTGGCAAGAAAACTGTCTGAGTCTCCCAGGGAGTCATTAATTGAGCTGAAAAACCATATGGCCCAATCGATAAGAGAAAAGCTGGCGGCTACTATTGAAAAAGAAATAAAAATGCAGGATAAAACGTTTGTGAATCAGCAAGAAGTTAAAGAACGGATTCAATTCGCCTATGGACAGCTGCCGAATAGCAATGATTCCCACAAAACGGTCAAGCATGCTGATTCTAAAAAAGCTATGCTAGATATGCCGCGCGGTCAGGAACATAAGGAGTCTATCGCAATTATTGGTATGGCAGGGCAATTCCCGGAATCCAGGACTTTGGCTGAATTTTGGGACAATCTGGCTCAGGGCAGGGATTGTATATCGGAAATCCCTTCAACGCGATGGTCAATCGATGAATATTACGATACCGATCCCAAGGCTCAGGGAAAAACCTATAGCAAATGGATGGGTGTTTTAGAGGATGTAGATAAATTTGACCCGTTGTTCTTTAATATATCCCCTGCAGAAGCAGAGATGATGGATCCTCAACAGCGCCTGTTTCTTGAAAGCAGCTGGAAATGCATTGAAGATGCCGGATTAAATCCAGCCTCACTGTCGGAGAGCCGCTGCGGTGTTTTTGTAGGTTGTGCAGCCAGTGATTATGGGAGGTCCATGAGTGGGCAGGGGTTAAATGCGCAGGTTCTTATGGGAGGGTCTCCTTCAATTCTATCCGCTCGGATTTCGTATCTGCTAAATTTGAAAGGTCCTTCTTTGGCTATTGATACCGCATGCTCTTCCTCTCTGGTGGCTATTGCTGAAGCCTGCAACAGTCTCCTTTTAGAAACAAGTGACCTTGCTCTGGCAGGCGGAGTCATGATTATGGCTGGTCCGGGGATGCATGTTATGACTAGCAAGGCAGGAATGCTGTCCAAGGATGGACGGTGCTTTACCTTTGATGCCCGTGCAAACGGGTTTGTCCCCGGAGAAGGAGTTGGGGTCATTTTATTAAAACGGCTCTCTGATGCAGTCAGAGACAAGGACTCCATATATGGAGTTATTCGGGGATGGGGAATGAACCAGGATGGAAAAACCAACGGAATAACTGCCCCAAGTGTAAATTCACAAATCTCGCTGGAAAAAGACGTATATCGACGGTTTAACATTCATCCCGAAACCATCTCCATGATAGAGGCCCACGGAACAGGAACAAAGCTGGGTGATCCTATCGAGGTGGAGGGACTTACGGAATCATTCCGATCCTATACAAGCAAGAAGGGCTATTGCGCATTGGGGTCACTGAAAAGCAATATGGGTCATATGATGACTGCGGCCGGAGTGGCCAGTGTGATGAAAGTGCTGCTGGCCATGAAGCACCACCAATTGCCGCCTACCATTCATTTCGAATCCTTAAATGAGCATATTTCTCTGGAGGATAGCCCGTTCTATATTAACACCAGTCTGCAAAGCTGGGAGCCCGAACCGGGAGTACCCCGGCGTGCGGGCGTAAGTTCTTTCGGATTTAGCGGCACTAACGCTCATATGGTTATTGAAGAATATGTTCCTGTAGTCTCTGCGGTGAATCTACCCCCAGTGGGTAAAGACAACCCGGGACTATTTGTGCTGTCCGCTAAAAGTGAACAATCCTTGAAAACCTATGCAGCAGATATGATGAATTTTGTTAAGTTGCACGAAAGCGTTAATCTCACGGACCTGGCCTATACCTTGCAAGTGGGAAGAGAGGCCATGGACTGGCGTCTCGCGTTTTTGACGGATTCAAGAGAAAATCTGATAGATGAACTTGAACATTTTATTAACGGAAACTCGTCGGAAAAAGTGCTGATCGGCCGTGTGAACTATCCAGGTGGCGGAATCGAACTCTTGGATTCGGACGAAGACACCGGAACCCTGGTTCGGGCCTGGACTGAGAAGAAAAGACTTGATAAGGTAGCCAAATTGTGGGCCAATGGCGCAAGCATTGAATGGGACGCACTTTATGGAGATATCAAGCCCAGACGAATCAGTCTGCCGACCTATCCTTTCGAAAGGGCACGCTATTGGTTATCCGAAACAGACACTGGACAAGGCAGTGTAAATCTGGCTATGACTGCCCAAATTCATCCTTTATTGCATCAGAATATTTCCGATCTCTCCGGACAACGTTATAGCTCTACTTTTACAGGCCGGGAATTTTTCCTGTCAGACCACAGAATCAAGGGTCAACAAACATTACCCGGGGTGGCTTACCTCGAAATGGTGCGAGCAGCTGTAGAAGAGGCAGTGGGGGCCGTAGTAGAAAGCGAGACCCATATTCAGCTGAAAAATATCGTATGGGCTCGGCCTGTGGTTGTAGCAGACGGACCGGTCAGGGTACTCATCAGTCTATATCCCCAGGACAATGGAGAGATTGCGTTTGAAATATGCAGCGGGATGGAAGGGGCCGACGCTGAAGGTATTATACACAGTCAGGGAATGGCTGTGCTGGAGAGGGCTGGCGAGCTACAGTATCTGGACCTGAATGTCTTACGGGCAGACTGTACCCGCACACCACTTTCTTCGAGCCAATGCTATGAAGCTTTCAAAGCCATGGGGATAGACTATGGACCCGCACACCGTGGCATTGAGGCAATCTTTCGAGGAAAGGATTACGTGCTGGCCAAGCTGTCCCTACCATCCTCTGTACTCCATACTCAAACTGAATTTGTACTGCATCCAGCTTTGATGGATTCAACTTTGCAGGCCACAATCGGCTTGGTAATGGGTTCGGAAGAAAATTTGCCTGTAGGCAAGCCAGCGTTACCCTTTGCTTTGGAGGAACTGAAGATTTCCGAAAAATGCACTCCAGTGATGTGGGCCCGGATCTCTCACGATGGGAGTGAAGAGACGTCGAATGGATTAAGCAAGGTGGATATTGATCTGTGCGATGAGACCGGAAAGATTTGCGTGCAGCTCAAAGGACTTTTATCCAGAGCTTTGGAAGGAGATGTGGGGCAAGCCAGCATCACTGAGGATATGGGTACACTGATGCTTGAGCCTGTCTGGCAGGAGACACCTGTCACCACAGGGGTGAACGCTAACGAAGATATCCAGCATGTTGTGATCCTGTGTGAAGTGGATGGTATCTCCGGGGAGGATATTGAAGCCCACATGGATGGTACTCGCTGCCTTGTTTTACAGTCCTCCAGCATGGATATGGACAGTCGGTTTGAAGATTATACCATTCAGATATTTGAAGAATTGCAAAGCATCCTGCTAGACATCCCCAAACAGAAAGTTTTGATACAGCTTGCAACCCGCGCTCGGAAGGACCAACAGGTTTATTCCGGGCTCTTTGCAATGCTGAAAACCGCTCAAAAAGAAAATCCGAATGTCATGGGTCAGCTGCTTGAGCTTGATGTAGAGGATAATGTCGAAGGAATCATTGAGAAACTACAAGGGAACCGGAGTGGCCTGCATAACGAACGGATACGGTACCAAGGGGACAAACGACAGGCTTTAATGTGGCAAGAAATTGAAGCCTTACGTGAAGATGCAGACCTGCCGTGGAGAGATGGTGGGATCTATCTCATTACTGGTGGCTTAGGTGGCCTGGGGCTTATTTTTGCCAGAGACATTGTGCGCAATGTGAAAAACTCCACCGTCGTATTGGTGGGTCGGTCATCACTTTCTGCGGACCAAAAGGCTCTGTTAAGCGAACTGAGAGCGCTGGGCGGTCATATAGAGTATCAACAGGCAGATGTGGGCCACAACGAATCGGTTACCGGGCTAATTCATGGCATCGTCGAGCAATTTGGCGGCCTTAACGGTATTTTGCACACAGCCGGAGTGATTCGGGACAACTTCATCATCAAGAAGACTAAAGAAGAGGTTAGAGAAGTGCTGATTCCGAAGGTCTCAGGGGTGATGAATCTGGACCAGGCCAGCAGAGACCTGCCTCTGGACTTCTTTATCTTATTTTCTTCTGGCGCAGGAAGCCTTGGCAATGTAGGGCAGGTTGACTACTCCGCTGCTAATGGCTTTATGGATGCGTATGCCTCCTATCGAAATGCTTTGGTGACAGTAAAGCAGCGCCAGGGGCAAACGCTGTCGATAAACTGGCCTCTGTGGAAGGATGGAGGCATGCATGTCGACCTGGAAACGGAAAGGGCGATGCAAGGCCTGGGCATGATTGCCATGCAAACGGAGAATGGAATCAAAGCTTTGTATCAAAGCCTGTCTTCCGGCAGAAGTCAGGTTATGGTGATCGAAGGGTATCCCCAAAGGATTAAAGCGGCAATTCTAGGCCAGCTCTCGGAAACTGATGTCTCAGGCCGATCTGTAATGGAAAGCGGGGGAGCATCGCTTATCGGAGAAGAATGGCTAAGGGAAAAAGCGGAGGGTTATTTGAAAACGGTACTTTCAACCGTGATCAAGCTGCCCGCTGAAAGTATAGATGTCAATGCACCAATGGACAGGTATGGGATTGACTCGATACTGGTTATGCAGCTTACCAATGAATTGGAAAAGACTTTCGGCTCACTACCGAAAACATTATTTTTTGAACACCAGAATCTCCGGTCATTGACGGGTTATTTCCTTGAATCGTATCGCGGTCGGCTGATTGATGCTGTAGAAGCGACAGAGAAGAATACGGCTCCTGATGCAGGCCCGAAAGTACCTATAAAAGCAACCATAGAGCCTTTAGCCTCGATATCGGCTAATCGTAGGCGTCCATGGCTTTTCCCGACAGGTATACAACCACATCAGGAGAAGAAGGCATTAGACATTGCAATTATCGGCGTGTCGGGGAGATATCCGGGAGCATTGGGTATCCGAGAGTTCTGGGACAACCTAAGGGATGGAAAGGATTGCATTACAGAGATTCCTAAAGAACGCTGGGATCACAGTCTGTACTTTAATGAAAACAGAGGCAAGCCCGGAAAAACCTACAGCAAGTGGGGAGGGTTCATCGATGGAGTGGACTGGTTTGACCCGTTGTTTTTCAATATTTCGCCAAGGGAAGCGGAAACGATGGACCCGCAGGAGCGCTTATTCCTGGAATGCGTTTATGAAACGATAGAGGATGCAGGTTATACGAGAGAAACCCTTTGTGCAGAGCGGGAGCTTGGCGGCATAGAAGGCAATGTCGGGGTTTACGTCGGAGTGATGTACCATGAGTATCAACTCTATGGAGCCCAGGAACAAGCCAAGGGAAGGATGATTGGACTTCTCGGGAATGCCTCGGCGGTTGCCAACCGGGTATCGTATTTTTGTAATTTTCAAGGGCCAAGTATCGCTGTAGATACCATGTGCTCCTCGTCACTGACATCAATTCATATGGCCTGTCATGGACTACAGCATGGAGAATGCGAACTGGCAGTAGCAGGAGGGGTCAACGTCTCCATCCATCCTAACAAATACCTATTGTTGGGACAGGGAAGTTTTGCATCAAGCAATGGGAGATGTGAAAGCTTCGGACAGGGAGACGGATATGTACCGGGAGAAGGAGTCGGGGCTTTGCTGCTCAAGCCATTAGCCAAAGCCATAGCAGACGGAGACCGGATATATGGAGTTATCAAAGGAACTGCAGTGAACCACGGGGGAAAAACCAACGGCTATACCGTACCTAACCCCAACGCACAGGCCCGTGTGATTGGTCAGGCAATTAAGGAGGCAGGAATCAACCCCAGAACCATCAGCTATATAGAAGCCCATGGAACAGGAACTCCACTGGGAGACCCGATTGAAATTGCAGGCTTACAGAAGGCCTTCCGGAAATATACCGGCGATAAGCAGTTCTGTTCAATCGGGTCGGCGAAGTCTAATATCGGGCATTGTGAGAGTGCTGCTGGTATCGCCGCGGTGACAAAGGTGCTTATGCAGTTGAAATATAAACAAATCGTGCCTTCGCTACATGCAAGTACCTTAAATCCCAATATCGACTTCAGCGATAGTCCCTTTAAAGTTCAGCAAGGGTTAGAAGAGTGGAAAAGACCAGTAGTTGCTATCAACGGTGAAACCAGAGAATACCCAAGGGCAGCAGGAGTATCGGCCTTTGGTGCTGGGGGCTCTAACGCTCATGTGGTTATCGAAGAATATATTCCAGAAGAAGCTAGTCAGCAGCAAGCTGCGCCTGTATCCCTGAATCCTGTCATAGTCGTGTTGTCGGCCAAAAATAAGGAAAGACTGGACGAGCAGGTGCAAAGATTGCTGTCTGCACTCAGAGAGCTGAATGACCCGCATACAAGTCTCTCAGATATCGCCTACACGCTGCAAATCGGGCGAGAAGCGATGGACGAACGTCTGGCGATCATTGCAAAATCCATCCAAGAGCTTGACTGGAAATTGGAAGGCTTCCTACAAAAAAAGGAAGGCGTAGAAGAACTGTATAGAGGACAGGTAAAGCGTAATAGAGGAGGGCTTGTCACTCAGGAAGTCGATGAAGATATGGCTAAAATGATTGATGCATGGGTGGACAAAGGGAAGTATGGAAAGCTCGCTGAACTTTGGGTTACGGGACTGATTTTGGATTGGAACAAGCTTTATGAGGATGTGAAGCCTCGCAGGATGAGTCTGCCAACCTATCCTTTTGCCAGAGAAAGCTATTGGATACCCGTACATGAGGAAAAGAGCGCCGCAATAACAGAAGCCGCTTCGTCCCAATCATCCTTTTTGACACCTTTACTGCATCAGAACACTTCAGACTTTCTGGAACAGCGGTTCAGTTCAACGTTTACAGGCGAGGAATTTTTCCTCAAGGATCATGTTGTGAAAGGTCAAAAGGTTCTGCCTGGCGTAGCCTATCTTGAGATGGTACGGGCGGCTGTAGAACGTTCCACAGGAGATATGGACAACAGCACAACAGGAATCCGTTTGAAAAATGTAAACTGGATTCGGCCCATTGTGGTGGATAACCAGCCAGTTTCTGTACACACCAGGCTCTACCTGGAAGACACTGGAAAAATCAGCTTTGAAGTGTATAGCGGGCAAGTAGGAAGCGAAAGAGGGCATACCGTGCATAGCCAAGGTGATGCGGTGCAGGTTTGCGTAGAGCAAAAACCGACACTAAACCTTAAGGCGTTACAGGCAGATTTTGGTCAACACAGGTTTAACGGATCGCAATGTTATGAAATCTTCGAGGAAATGGGAATGGACTATGGCCCGGCATACAGATGTGTGGAGAAGGTATATACACATCCGGGCAGGGTACTAGCCAAGCTGGCATTGCCTTCCTTCATTTCTAATATGGCGGACAGCTTGGTTCTTCACCCCAGCTTGCTGGATTCGGCCTTGCATGCATCGATCGGGCTAATCATGGGCCAAGAGAACGGAGGGCTACCGGGTAGCGCTGTACCAGCTACGCCTCACATGCCGTTTGCCCTCCAAGAGTTTGAGATTTATGGGGCATGCACCCCGACCATGTGGTCGTTGATTCAATACAGCGAGGGCAGCAAGAAAGAAGACAAGGTACAGAAGCTTAATATTGACTTGTGTGATGAGGAAGGAACTATTTGCGTCAGAATAACAGGATTATCCACCCGGGCGCTGGAAGGAGAAGTCGGCATTGAAAATGCACAAGGCGCAGCGGCAGGAGAAAGTGCCGCCGACTCGCTTGTAGGATCCGTAATGCTCATCCCGAAATGGGACCCTGCTGCTGTAAAAAAAGATGTCGTTTCCCCGTCACCGACAGACCGATTGGTCATTGCAGGTGGTACTGACAAAGACAGACAGGCCATCCGGGAGTATTATCCTAGGGCGCATTTCTTGGAGCTTCAAGCGCACGATTCCATTGAAACAGTTGCCTCAAAGGTAGAAGAATATGGAGCCGTTGACCATATTCTGTGGATTGCACCCTGTGCTTTCGTCGAATCGGTGACTGCCGAGTCCTTGATCAAGGAACAGGAGCAGGGAGTCCTTCTCTTCTTTAGAATGGTCAAAGCGATGCTTTTATTGGGATACGGGACGAAAAAGCTAGGCTGGACAACGATAACCAATCAAGCTCAGCCGATGGATCAGAACGATACAGTCAACCCGACTCACGCAAGTCTTCATGGGCTGGTAGGCACCATGGCCAAAGAATATCCGAACTGGAAAATCCGTATCCTTGACCTGCAATCCGATGATGACTGGCCGCTATCCGATATGTTTACGCTGCCTTCGGACCGACAAGGACGGATGTGGGTTTACAGAAATGGGCAGTGGTACCGGCAGCACTTGGTCCCATTCAAACAGACTTCAGGTTTAAAAGGACAGACGCTATACAAAACCGGAGGCGTCTATGTGGTCATCGGGGGTGCCGGCACTATCGGAGAGGCTTGGAGCAAGTATATGGCCTGTACCTACCAGGCCCAGATGGTGTGGCTAGGCAGAAGGCAAAAGGATGCCTCTATCCAGGCCAAACTGGACGGATTTGAAGGCCTGGGACCTGTTCCATGCTATATCACGGCGGATGTAGCAGACGAAAGGGAGCTGCAGCGGGCATATGAGGAAATAAAACAGCGGTACTCCAACATAAACGGAGTGGTGCACTCAGCTATTTCATTTTTGGAAAAGGGCTTGGAAGATTTGACGGAAGAAGAGCTCCGGTCAGGGCTTTCAGCAAAGGTTGATGTAAGTGTACGCATGGCTCAGGTCTTCCAAAATGAGCCGTTGGATTTCGTATTGTTCTTCTCTTCCATGATTACCTATGTAAAGAATCCGGGACAAAGTAGCTATGCTGCCGGAAGTACCTTTAAAGACGCGTTTGCGCATCGTCTTTCGCAGGAATGGCGTTGTCCAGTGAAGGTCATGAACTGGGGATACTGGGGGAGCGGCGAAAACAATGCCTCTCAAAATGGAGGGCAGGAGGTAGAAAATTACTCCAGACTGGCGCAAATAGGTGTTGGGCTCATTGACCCGCAGGAGGGGATGGAGGCGCTTGAGACGCTTCTTGCCTCACCGATAGACCAAATGGGGCTTATGAAAACAACAAGACATCTGGAGATGGAAGGGACTAATCCGACGGAAGAGATTGATCTCTACCCGCCTAATTCGGATCCGAATCTCAGGGATATTCAGGAAAATATTGCTACAGCAATACAATCAAGAAGCCATTTTATCGAAAACTATGCTGCAGATGATATGGGCGACCTCCAGGAAAGGGAGATGGAACATCTCCTAAGCAGGTTGTTGCGGGAGCAGCTCTTGTCCATGGGGTTATCAGGGACAGATCGTCAGTCCGTCGACGAGTTCAAAAATAAACTCGGACTACCTGAGCTATATGGCAAATGGCTGAAAGAGAGCATGGAGATTTTGACACAGATGGATAACGACCTATCAGGTAGAAACTCCAGCTTGACGGATCGAGATGATGTCTGGCAGGAATGGGAAGAGCGCAAGCGTACATGGCTACAATATCCGCAGATGAGAGCAAGGGTTAATTTGGTTGAGACAACGCTACGGGCTTTACCGGAAGTGCTTACCGGAAAATCGCCTGCGACTGAAGTCATCTTTCCCAATTCCTCAATGGAACTAGTGGAAGGAATTTACAAGAACAATCTGGTGGTGGACTACTTTAATGAAGTACTTGCCGATACGACTGCCGCTTATATTCAGGAGAGGATTATGGCCGACTCCACTGCGAAAATCAGAATTCTGGAAATCGGAGCGGGCACCGGAGGAACCAGTGCCACGCTATTCCTGAAATTGCGCCCATACCGCAAACACATTCAGGAATATTGCTATACCGATATTTCCAAAGCCTTTTTGATGCACGCGGAAAAAGAGTATGGGCCGCATAATCCGTATCTCAGCTACCAGATTTTGAATGTTGAAGAACCTATTGCCGGGCAAGGTATTGAGACGGGGAAATATGATATTGTCATTGCCGCTAATGTGCTTCATACCGCAAAAGACATCCGCCAGGCGTTACGTAATGCAAAAGCGGTTTTGAAAAGCAATGGCTTGCTCCTGCTTAATGAAATCACAGGTAGTAGCGTATTTACCCACCTTACCTTCGGATTGCTAGATGGCTGGTGGGCGTATGAGGATCCGGAATGGCGTATACCTGGATGCCCAGGACTTCGTCCTCAAATATGGAAAACCGTATTGGACAAAGAAGGCTTCCATGCAGCGTTCTTCCCGGCGCAAGAGGCGCATGATTGGGGCCAGCAGATTGTTGCAGCCCAAAGCGATGGCTTGGTTCGGCAAAAGCGACAGCACAAACGAAGATCAATATTGATAGAGAAAAGAACCGTAGAAACGGTATCAATGAAACAACGAACTCAACCCAAAATAGAGGTAGCACAAGCAGAGGTAGAACATGTGCTGCGTGAAAAAAGTACGGCGTATTTTAAACATTTGCTTGGTGAGACGCTAAAAATGGAACCGGGAAGTATCGACTCAACGGTTGCCCTGGAAGAGTATGGAATCGACTCGATATTGGTTGTGCAAATCACAAATGTTTTGCGTGAAGTCATTGAGGATTTTGCCAGCACGCTGTTTTTTGAGTACAACACCATAGATGATCTAGTAGCATACCTTCTTCAAACGCAAAAGGACTCGTTGAAGAAGCTGGTAGGGATAAAGGAACAGGAGTTGACCGAAGAGACTTCCAGAGTTGAAGAGGTCCCTGCTTTGCAATTACTCGCTACTGTCCCAATGAAGTTTGACCGGGGAGGGCGTTTCCTTAAGCCTTCTGACAGCACAAAGGAAAAGCCAACGACACGATCCTCCAATATCAGGGATGTTGCGATTGTTGGGATGTCAGGACGCTATCCGGGAGCTAGTAATATAGAGGAATATTGGAACAATCTAAGAGAAGGTAAAAATTGCATAACTGAAATTCCGAAAGACCGTTGGGATTGGAAGACCTACTTTGACCAAGAAAAAGGGAAAAGGGGCACAATCTATACGAAATCGGGCGGTTTTATCGAAGGCATTGATTTATTCGATCCGCTATTCTTTAAGATTTCTCCCGCAGAAGCCGAAACAATGGATCCGCAGGAAAGACTGTTCCTGGAAGCAGCATATGCAAGCATAGAGGATGCTGGGTATACCCCTGCCAATCTTTGTGAGAGTAGAAGAGTCGGTGTATTTGCAGGCGTTATGAACGGAAATTACGGTTTGGGACCTCAATATAATTCCATCTCGAATCGGGTTTCCTATCATTTGGATTTCCAAGGTCCGAGTATGTCCTTAGATACCGCTTGCTCTTCCTCATTGACGGCGATCCATTTGGCTTTGGAAAGCCTGTATAGCGGTACAAGCGAGTGTGCCATTGCCGGGGGAGTCAACTTGATTGTAGACCCTATCCACTATATCAAGCTGTCGGCTATGACGATGCTTTCTAAAACGGGTGAATGTAAGTCATTCGGAGATCAGGCAGATGGATTCGTCGACGGAGAGGGTGTCGGCGCGATCGTGTTGAAGCCGTTGGAGAAGGCCATTGCAGATGGCGACCATATTTATGGAGTAATCAAAGGGAGCATGCTTAATGCTTCAGGTAAAACCAGCGGTTATACAGTACCTAGCCCTCAAGCTCAATCCTGGTTGATTGAAGAAGCGCTCCAGCGTGCGGATGTCGATGCAAGGACAGTTAGTTATATTGAAGCCCACGGAACCGGTACAGCTCTGGGAGATCCTATTGAAATTGCAGGACTGACAAGGGCTTTCGAAAAATTCACAAAGGATAAGCAGTTCTGCGCCATAGGGGCGGTCAAATCCAATATAGGCCATTGTGAGAGTGCAGCAGGCATTGCAGGAGTGACTAAAATATTGTTGCAGCTAAAGCACAGCCAGCTAGTACCATCCTTACATTCAAGGAAGTTGAACCCTGAAATTAATTTCAACAATACTCCATTTATCGTTCAGCAAAGCCTGGAGGAATGGAAGAGACCGGTAATTACAACCGATGGAATCACAAAAGAATATCCAAGACGGGCTGGAATATCTTCTTTTGGTGCAGGCGGGGCAAACGCTCATATCGTGATTGAAGAGTATATTCCCGAGTATCAGGAACAGTCTGGAACAGAATCCGCTTCTCAGGGACCTGTCATGATCGTGTTGTCAGCCAAGAGCGAGGAGCAGCTTAAGGAAAAGGGAAGGCAGCTGCTGAATGCTCTTCAGGGTCAGCTATTCTCCGCAAGCCTATCGGATATTGCTTACACGCTTCAGGTGGGGCGCGAAGCGATGGAGGAGCGTTTAGCCATACTTGTGGAATCTACCGCAGAGCTTGAGGAAAAATTAAAGAGTTTTGTGGATGGACGCCATAACATGCTCAACCTATATAGGGGACAGGCTAAACGTAACAGAGAATCGTTGTCTATTTTTTCGGGGGACGAAGACTTGCAACAAATGATCGATCTTTGGATTTCCAAAAAGAAATATACCAAGCTTTTGGAGCTGTGGGCCAAAGGGATAAATTTGGATTGGGAAAAACTTTACACAGGGAAGATGCCTCACCGTATCAGCCTGCCTACCTACCCTTTTGCTAAAGAGCATTACTGGGCTTCTGAAAGCAAGGATCAAGTAAAAGCCTATGCATTATTTTCGCAAGGTGAGAGCGATGTAGACTTTGATGATATATTGTGCGGCAGACTCTTGGATGAAATGATGAACGATACCCTGTCTGTTGATGAGGCTGCCAGTGAAATCCTCAATATATGTATACGTAAATGAGAAGTTTCTACGTGCTGGGAGGCAATAGAAGATGAAGGATTTTTTTCAATATATTCTAGGCGAGGTAAAAAGCGGACGGATACAAAAAGAGGATGCCATTGTAAAAATACGCCAATTTCAAGCTCAAATGGTTTCACATGAGGCCCCGCAAAGCGGAACAAGGACTGCGGGGTCCTTGGCGGATACGGGAGTCCTTATGCTTGAGCCTTTCTGGAAAGAGCAAGTTGCTCTCCAGAAAGTGGCACGCCCTGAATTTAGCCAGCATCTGGTGGTGCTTTGCGAACTGGATCATTTCGCGGAGCGCAGCATTGAATCGCTCATGAAAGGAACCCGTTACATCAAGCTGCATGCCAGCCAAAGCAGCATGGATGAACGCTTTCAGGCGTATGCCCTCCAGCTGCTCACGGAAGTGCAAATGGTTCTCAAAGAGGACTCCAAGGGTAGCGTACTGATACAGATTGCAGTTTCCGCACAAAGCGCTCAGCAACCTTTCGCAGGACTGTTGGGATTACTGCAGACAGCTGAGAAAGAAAACCCGAAAATCGTAGGGCAACTCGTAGAATTGGAATCTGTAGGTCTGGAAGAGGTGATTGAGAAATTAAAAGAGAACAGTCAATATCCAAAGGATAAAAGAATACGGTATGAGGATGGTAAACGTTTGGTTCTCGGTTGGAACGAGATGAAACCCACTGAGACAACGGGAAGAGTGCCCTGGAAGGATCGGGGGACTTATTTGATTACGGGTGGTGCAGGAGGTTTAGGACTTATTTTTGCGG
Organism: Paenibacillus sp. cl130; assembly: GCF_900116035.1. Classification (NCBI taxonomy): domain Bacteria; kingdom Bacillati; phylum Bacillota; class Bacilli; order Caryophanales; family Paenibacillaceae; genus Paenibacillus; species Paenibacillus sp. cl130. The sequence goes on along the minus strand of NZ_FOYG01000002.1, from coordinate 471,568 downwards.
AGGATATCGCCCAGCGAGTCAGGGAAGCCACGCTAGTTCTTGTAGGCCGTTCAAATCTAGACGAAGGCAAACAGGCCATATTGGAGAAGTTGAAGGCGCTGGGGACCCGCGTTGAGTACAGACAGGTAGATGTAGCACGGAAGGAAGAGGTCTCCAAATTGATCCTTGAGATCAGGGAAGAGTATGGAGGCCTTGATGGTATCCTTCATAGTGCTGGAGTAATACAGGATCGTTTTATTATGAATAAATCACAGGAAGAGTTCGCGGAAGTAATGGCACCAAAGGTTGCCGGACTGGTGAACTTAGATCAGGGGACCAAGGAGCTACATCTGGATTTCTTTATTCTCTTCTCCTCAATAGCTGGGATTATGGGCAACCCCGGTCAAGCCGACTATTCTGCCGCTAATGCCTTTATGGATGCCTATGCCGCGTATCGAAACAGCCTTGTATCCTCAAAGGGGCGCAAAGGGCAGACGCTATCTGTCAATTGGCCTCTTTGGAAGGATGGAGGGATGCATGTGGGCGATGACACGGAGAGGGCTTGGCAAAGTATTGGCATGGTAGCCATGCAAGCTTCAAACGGTATCCAGGCTTTATATAACGGTCTGGCCGCTGGCCTGAATCAGTTATTAGTAATAGAAGGTGAGCAATCAAAATTGCAAAAGTATTTCCTGGCGTCCCAACCACAGGAGAAAGAATATGTTGAAGAGTCAGCTTCTTCAGAGGTGAATCTTGAACTGCTTCTAGAAAAAACCTTATATCAGCTAAAACTATTGTTTGGAGAAGTTACCAAGCTGAGCATTGACAAGATTGATGTCAGCGAGCCTTTAGAGAGCTATGGCATTGACTCCATCATGATTACAAGGCTTAATCAAAAGCTGCAGGGCATTTTTGGAGAAATATCAATGACCTTGTTTTATGAATATCAGACGTTGGAGGCAGTGGCCGAATATTTTATTGCTGATTATCACAAGGAATGCGTACGGTGGACAGGACTCGGAAGCCAGATAAAGATGGAAGAGAAATCCGTCTCCATTTCCGCAACCTTGCATGCTGCCAGCGAGTTTTCTTTGTCACCCCTGCCAAAGGAAGAAAACAATCGTATCCGCAACACGGCTACTAACAGAGACCGTGTGAAACACGAGCAAATAGCGATTATTGGTATAAGCGGACGATATCCGCAGGCCAAAAATATGGAAGAGTACTGGAGTAATCTGGAACAGGGCAAAGACTGTATAACAGAAATTCCTGCGGAACGCTGGAAGAGGGAAGGTTTCTACTGTTCCGACATCAAAGAAGCGGTTGAGAAGGGCAAAAGCTATAGTAAATATGGAGGATTCGTGGAGGGTTTTGCAGATTTTGATCCTCTCTTCTTTAATATATCTCCCCGGGAAGCAATGAGTATGGATCCTCAGGAGCGAATATTCCTGGAAGAATGCTGGAAGGTTTTCGAGGATGCAGGATATAGCAGGGAACAGCTCGCCGAACAGTATAATGGCCGGATTGGCGTCTTTGCAGGAATTACCGGAACGGGGTTCAATCTATATGGACCAAAGCTGTGGGAACAAGGACAACCCGTATTTCCGCGAACCTCCTTCAGCTCGGTAGCCAACAGAATATCCTATTTCTTGAACTTAAAGGGGCCCAGTATCCCGGTTGATACCATGTGCTCTTCCTCATTAACTGCAATCCACGAGGCCTGTGAGCATATCTTTAACGGTGAATGCGAAATGGCTGTTGCTGGAGGAGTCAACTTATATCTTCATCCTTCAAGCTATATCTTTCTCAGTACGATGAGAATGCTATCGCCTGAGGGGCGGTGTAAAAGCTTTGGGGAAGGCGGGAATGGATTTGTCCCTGGCGAAGGTGCAGGGGTTGTGCTGCTCAAACCTTTGTCACGAGCCATTGCAGACAAGGACCATATCTATGCCGTTATTCGGGGAACCCGTATCAACCATGGAGGAAAAACAAACGGGTATACCGTGCCTAACCCGGTAGCACAGGGTGAACTGATTAGAGAGGCTTTTGATAAAGCAGGCGTAAATGCCCGGGCAGTCAGTTATATTGAGGCCCACGGTACTGGAACGGAACTCGGTGATCCTATTGAAATCACCGGGCTTACCCAGGCATTTAAGAAAGATACGCAGGACACGGGGTTTTGCGCTATCGGCTCGGTAAAATCAAACATAGGCCATTTAGAGGCGGCCGCAGGGATTGCAGGCATCGCTAAAATCATCTTGCAAATGAAAAACCGGAAAATTGCCCCTAGCCTGCATTCCCAAAAACTGAACCCTAATATAAACTTTTCCAAAACGCCATTTGTAGTCCAACAGGGGCTTTCTGAATGGGAGCGTCCGATAGTGGAGGAGGATGGCGAGCAACGGGAATACCCGAGGATCGCCGGGATATCTTCCTTTGGAGCCGGTGGGGCTAATGCCCATATTGTCCTTGAGGAATACCTCCCTGCGGAACAGGATGACTTTCAAAATCCCTTTACTCCTCCAAGACCGGTCGTCATAGTTCTGTCGGCAAAAAGTGACGGAGCATTGAAGGAGCAGGTAAGCCAATTGGCTACTGTAATGGATCGGAATGAGTTTTCCGATCACGATCTGGTGAATGTGGCTTATACCTTGCAGACAGGACGCGAAGCGATGGAAGAGCGCCTCGCTGTGGTCGTTGAATCAGTGGAGGAACTTAGAAGCAAGTTGCGGGGCTTTATTGGAGGAAGACAGAGTATTGCACAGCTTTACCGGGGACAGGCCAAGCGAGACAAGGAGAGCTTGAACATGGCCTCAGAGGAGAAAACGCTCGATGAAACGGTTGATTTACAGATTCTAGCGGAAAAGTACGGCAGAATCTCAGACTTGTGGGTCAAGGGTGTCCATATGGACTGGAGCAGACTTTACGGTAATGTCCAGCCCCGCCGTATCCCTTTACCCACATATCCTTTTGCCAGAGAACGATATTGGATACATGTAGATGAAGAAAAGCCGTTCGCCAATACGGCTGCACATCTACATCCATTACTGCATCAAAACACCTCCGTACTTTCTGAGCAAAGATTTAGTTCAACCTTTAGCGGCCAGGAGTTTTATCTGAAAAACTCCGTAATTGACAGAAAGCTTGTCCTGTCAGAAGCGGCATGCCTTGAAATGGTGCGGGCAGCGGTTGAGCAGTCGTTAACAGTACAGGAGAAGGGGCAGGCAAACATCATTATTAAAGATATTGTATGGACACATGCTCCCGCTATAGGAGATCAGCCGTTAGAAATACATATAGGGCTCTTTCCGGGAGATCAAGGAGCGATTGGCTTCAAAATCTACAGCAGATTAACAGAAGTCGGGGACCCTGTCTTACACAGCCAGGGTAATGCCGAATTGGAGATGTTGAATGCAGCGGAAACGTGGGATATACAGGCTTTGCAGATGGAATGCTTTCAGCATGTTTCGCCTGGGATAGACGACGAAGCAGTGTGGGACATGGGAGCCGACGACAGTCTGGGGCATCAGGCCAATGAACAAGTGCATATAGGACAGGGGTTAGTGCTGGCCAAGCTATCGTTGCCTTCCGGTATTAGGAATACTGAGGGCTTATTTGTTTTGCATCCCTTTATAATAAACGCTGCTTTGCAAATGCCGCCGGCATACTTGTTTTCGAATGATGAAAATATCATGTGGCCTTCAGGCATTGATCCTCTACAGAAAATACGGCCGACTGCCATTGAGGGACTCGAAATATTTCGGGAATGTCCCTGTGAAATGTGGGCGTTGATCCGGTATAGCAGAGGAAGCGGGGCTGGTCATAATACGCAGAAGTATGACATTGATTTGTGTGATGAGGCAGGCCAGGTCTGCGTGCGCATAAAAGGATGCTCCTACAAGGAAGTGGACGCATGTGAGAAAACACTTGGTGTAATGATGCTCCAACCCTTCTGGAAAGAACAGGCGGTTGCGGAGGACACGATGGTTCCCATTTACGAACGACATGTGGTAATGCTTTGCGAAACAGATACCATTGCTGCAGGAGATATCGAGTCCTCCTTGGCAGGAGTGGAATGTATCACTCTGCAATCCGGTATGGAAGAGGTTGATCGCCGCTTCGAAAAGTATGCCGTCCAGGTTTTTGAAAAAATAAAAAGTATCCTGGATGACAAACCCAAAGGCAAGGTGCTGGTGCAGATTGTAACGATGCCTCAGCATGAAAAGCTGCTCTTCGCTGGGCTGTGCGGCATACTCAAAACTGCGCAAAAGGAAAATCCAAAGATCCATGGTCAGTTAATTGAAGTTGAGGATACAGAAAAAATGGAAGGGCTCATTGAAATACTAAAAACGAGCAGCCGACATCCTGCGGATAGCCGCATCCGGTTTGCAGAAGGCAAACGTTGGATTCCTGTCTGGAGTAAAGCAGAAATGCCGTCAGAAACACCGGATATTCCATGGAAAGACCGCGGGGTTTATTTGATTACTGGAGGAGCAAAGGGTTTAGGTCTTATTTTTGCTAAAGAGATTGCGCGTCAGGCCAAGGAAGTGACTTTGATTCTTACTGGACGTTCCCTACTGGATCAGGACAAGCAGACTTCATTGGAGGAATTGAAGGCATTGGGCGCCCGGGTAGAATACAAGCAGGCGGATGTCACGCGGAAGGAAGCTGTGGTTGGCTTAATTGAAGATATCAAACAGACATACGGCGGAATCAACGGCATCCTGCACAGTGCTGGAATAATCCAGGATAACTATATTATTAAAAAGACTAGCCTGGAATTCAGGGCAGTGCTGGCGCCCAAGGTTGCGGGACTGGTAAATCTGGACCAAGCCAGTAAGGACATTGCTCTTGACTTCTTTATCCTTTTTTCGTCAGGTTCGGGAGTGGGTGGTAATGCAGGTCAGTCTGACTATGCTGCCGCGAATGCTTTTATGGACGCATATGCCTGGTACCGCAATACCTTGGTAACCTCCATGGAGCGTACAGGCAAAACGCTGTCCATCAATTGGCCGTTATGGAAAGATGGCGGAATGCGGCCTGACCAGGAGACGGAGAAGGCCATGCAGAAGGTGGGTATGTATGCGATGAGGACAGAGACAGGAATGAGCGCCCTGTACCAAAGCATAGCCTGTATATCGGATCAGGTCATGGTGATCGAAGGAGACGTAGAGCTAATCAGCAACATGATGATCATGGAGGGACAGCTTGAAGAAAGCGGCAAAGCATCCCGGGATCAGGCGCTCGGATCAGAAGCTGAAGCATACATCGTTTCCTCCACAGCAAAGAAGACAGAGTCCGGCCAGGAAGAAGACCTGTTGCGTGAAAAGACGGTCCATTACTTGAAGACTCTGCTTTCATCGTCCATCGGCCTGCCCGTATATCGAATCGAAGAGGATACACCTTTTGAAAATTATGGGGTTGATTCTATAAAGTCTATGGAGTTGACCGATCAGCTGGAGAAAACGTTCGATCAGGTGTCGAGGACTCTATTTTTTGAATATCCGGATATCCGGAGTTTAACGGATTATTTTGTGGAAGCCTATCGAGACCAATTGATTGCTTTGTTTGGTATAGATCAGGTAGCGGTGGCAGGCGCGAAAGCTGACACAACTGTTGCAGCAAACAAGGAAGTGTCCGGCAGAGAAGCGGACCTGCTGCGTGAAAAGACGGTCCATTACTTGAAGACCCTGCTTTCAACGTCCATCGAACTGCCCGTATATCGAATCGAAGAGAATACACCTTTTGAGAATTATGGGGTTGACTCTATAAAGTCTATGGAGTTGACCGACCAGCTGGAGAAAACATTCGATCAGGTGTCGAGGACTCTATTTTTTGAATATCCAAATATTCGAAGTTTGACGGAATATTTTGTGGAAGCCTATCGAGACCAATTGATCGCTTTGTTTGGCATAGATCAGGCAACAGCTGCGGGTGAAAATGCCGAACCAACTTCTATAACAAATAAGGCAGTGTCCAGCCAGGAAGAAGAGCTACTGCGTGAAAAAATGGCAAGTTACCTAAAGAGCCTGCTCTCTTCGTCCACTGGACTGCCGGAACATCGCATTGAAGAGGACAAAAATCTAGAAAACTATGGTGTTGACTCCATAAAGTCAATGGAATTAACCGATGAGCTGGAAAAAAACTTCGGCCCGCTATCGAGGACCTTACTTTTTGAATATCCGAATATCCAGAGTTTAATAGAATATTTCCTGGAATCGCATCGAGGCGAATTGATTGAATGGTTTGGTATGGAGCAGGTAAAAGCCCCTTCTCCGATATTCCGTCGTCCCCAATTTTCGGCAACCGAGGTAGAGGCTCAGGAGGAGAAGAAACAAGAAACAGGAGCGATGGACATTGCTGTCATCGGGGTGTCCGGGAAATATCCAGGGGCGGAAAATCTTCAGGAGTTCTGGAGCAATCTCCAAGATAGCAAGGACTGCATTACCGAAGTTCCAAAAGACCGTTGGGAGCACGATCTTTATTTTGACAAGGAGAGAAACAAGCCGGGAAAAACCTACTGCAAGTGGGGCGGTTTCATGGAACGAATAAGCCTGTCAGAGCCAGCATTCTTTCATCTCACCCCCTATGAGATCAGTTTAATGGACCCGATGGAGCAACTTTTCCTGGGAATAATATGGAATTTGCTTGAAAGTGCAGGATATACGCGAGAGGCATTACAGAAGAAGCACCAGAACAAGGTTGGCGTCTATGTGGGCGCTACGTATCACAAATACTGCTCCTGTGATATCGAACCGGACTCTGCCCAACGGGTAACATCATTTGGGTCTGTTGCAGTCGCAAATCCCATGTCGCATTATTTCAATTTCCAGGGACCGAGCATATCCATTGATACGATGAGCTCTTCCTCAGCTGTAGCTGTCCATATGGCATGTGAAAGCCTGATCAGGGGAGAGTGTCAAATAGCGGTAGCTGGCGGGGGAAATCTATTGACCAGCCCCAAAAAGTATATTGAATCCAGTCAAAATCAGTTGATTGGAAGTCATGAAGATAGCAGAAGCTTTGCAGATGGGGATGGGTACCTTCCAGCGGAAGGAGTTGGAGCGGTACTCTTAAAACCGCTTCATAAGGCTGTACAGGATGGAGATTGCATTTTAGCGGTTATTAAATCCACGGCAACCAATCATGGGGGACATAGCAATGGATATACAATCCCTAACCCCAATGCGCAGGCGCAACTAGTCGAAGAAAACTTTTTGAAAGCCGGTATAGACCCCCGGACGATCAGTTATGTAGAGGCAGCCGCAAATGGTTCTACATTGGGAGACCCTATTGAACTTGCTGCTTTGAATAAAGCATTCCAGAAATTCACGACCGAGCAGCAATTTTGTGCCATTGGCTCAGTCAAATCCAATATAGGGCATGCAGAAGCGGCTTCGGGAATATCACAGCTAACCAAGGTCATATTGCAATTGTGGCATCGAAAACTGGTTCCTACCATTAAAGCCGAGAAGCTTAACCCTAATATTAATTTCAGTAATACTCCATTTTATTTGCAACGGGAGGTTCAGGAATGGGAGCGGCCTGTAATTGAGATTCAGGGAGAAGAACGGGAATTCCCGTTGCGGGCAACCGTAAGCTCCTTTGGTGCGGGAGGCTCTAATGTGCATTTCATTCTGGAAGAATATATCCCTTCAGAAAAAGACAACATTCATTTGCGAGTGGCAGATCAGCCCCAAGTGGTGATTCTCTCGGACATAAACCGGGAGAGACTGATGGCGCTTGCCAATCAATTACTGGGATATTTGGAGCAGCAGAGCGATGATGCCTTACAAGATATTGCCTTTACACTTCAGACAGGCCGCGAAGCGATGACATGCCGGGCGGCAATCGTAGCGAATACGCGGCAGGATCTACTCACGGGTCTTAGGGAACTTCTCGAAATAGCCGATAGCGGCAACGGGCCCGAAGGGGCATCTATTCCGTTATTTATAGGAGAAAGTGCAGAAGACTCAAATACGAGTGCGCTTCTCTCAGGGAAAATAGGAGAGACCGTTTCTCAATTGCTGCTAGAGGAGAAAAATATGGAAAATATAGCGATGTATTGGACCCAGGGGGGCAGGATTTCATGGGAGGCACTTCATGAGGATAAAGATGTCCGCAGAATCCCCCTACCGATAACCCTGTTTTAAACATAAACAGGGAACCGATCACTATCAGATGGAAAATACAAAATATTCTGGAGGTAAATCATGAGGGAATTTAAAGATAAGATAGCCGTAGTTACGGGAGCCGCCAGTGGGATTGGCCGTGCTATTGCGGACCGATGTGTAAATGAGGGCATGAAGGTCGTCCTCGCGGATATTGAGGAGGAGGCCCTTCTAAGGGCCGAAAAACAATTGAAAGACATGGGCGCAGAAACGTTATCTGTGGTGACGGATATTTCCAAAGAAGCTGATATACGTGCATTAGCGCAAAAAACGGTTCAGACATTTGGAGCTGTGCATCTTTTGTTCAACAATGCAGGAGTGGACGCCGGAACGGGCTGCTTATTATGGGAAAATACGGTGGCGGATTGGCAGTGGGTAATAAACGTAAACATATGGGGGATTCTCTTTGCAACTGAAATTTTTGTTCCTATTATGCTGAAACAGAAAACCGCATGTCATATTGTGAATACAGCATCCATCGCCGGGCTATTGTCCGGCCCTGGTAATGGCATATATAGCGCATCAAAACATGCCGTTTTAAGCTTGTCTGAAACGCTACACCAAGAACTCAGATTGATAGGTTCCAATGTAGGAGTTTCAGTTGTCTGCCCCGGGTTCGTACGCACCCAAATTATGGATGCGGAACGGAACCGACCGACGGAGCTGAGTAAGCAGACCGGACTAGGAAATCTTCCCCCGGAAAGACAAGTCATTAATCAATTGGCCCGCAAGGCTGTCCAGAATGGAATACTTCCAGAGGATGTAGCAAATCAGATGTTTGAGGGAATCAAAAAAGGGCAGCTATATATCATAACAGAGCCGAAATTCAAACCTGCAATAAGACAACATATGGAGAATGTTCTTAACGAAAGCAATCCCACAGCTTCCCAAATGCAATTAGTTCGTAATTTACTGTGAAATATGTATTTTAAATGGTGTTATTGGGATTTTATCAATGAGTATGTTGTGGGAGGTTAGAATGGACAGATCTGTGATTTTTATGTTTTCAGGCCAAGGCTCACAATACTACGGCATGGGAAGAGAATTATATAAGTTAAATCCAGTTTTCCGAAAATGGATGACCAAGCTGGATGAGATTCATACGGATATTACAGGCAGGTCCGTATTAAAAATGCTGTACGACGACAACCGTGGGAGGGGAGACGTGTTTGATAGCCTGTTATATACTCACCCTGCAATTTTCATGGTGGAGTATGCCCTCACACAGGTATTACTGGAAAAGGGGATTTATCCTGATTATGTTTTAGGTTCCAGCCTCGGTGAGTTTGCATCTGTTGCTGCGGCTGGTTGTATGAGTTATGAAGATACTCTTCAATGCCTTGTCAAGCAAGCAGAAGTGGTAGAAACCTACTGTCCAAAGGGTGGCATGCTGGCCGTAATTGGCGACCTCAGTCTGTATGACCAAATATCCGTATTGAATGCCAACTCAGAGTTAGCATCAATCAACTATGACTCGCATTTTGTCATTTCTGGAAGCTGTGAGGAACTGGAAGAAATTGAACGCTACTTGATAGCAAATGAGATTATATGTCAAAGGTTACCGGTTCAGTTTGCTTTTCACTCTTCCTTAATGGACCCTATAGCCTTGGAATATACAGCGTATTTAAAGCTTAAGACCCTAAGGAATCCGACTATAAATATGGTTTCATCTATGTTCGGAGGAAAGGCGACATCCCTTGACAACCGTTTTCTTTGGGATGTCACTAGAAAACCTATCCGTTTTCGGAACGCTTTAAAATGTCTGGGAGACGGGGACGGGGTCATCTATATTGACCTTGGCCCCTCGGGCACTCTTGCTAATTTTGTGAAGTACAATTTTGGTAGCAAGAAAATGGCAAGTATTTGTTCTATTCTTTCACCTTTTCAAAACGATATGAAAAATTTGGATCGTCTATTTGAAATATTCGACTAATATGCATTCACTAGCAAAAAGGAGGACACAAATGATCGCATATCTGTTCCCTGGACAAGGGGCTCAAGCCAAAGGCATGGGAGTAGGACTATTTGACGAATTTCAGGAATTGGTTGCAAAAGCGGATGCTATTCTTGGTTATTCTATTAAGAAACTGTGTCTTGAAGATCCTGCCAATCAACTAGGACAAACGGATTTTACCCAACCGGCGCTATTTGTCGTAAACGCTTTGAGTTATCTTAATAAATTAAAAGAGACTGGAAGAAAACCCGATTATGTTGCAGGACATAGCCTAGGTGAATACAATGCCTTATTTGCCGCAGAGGCATTTGACTTTGAAACGGGCTTGAAGCTGGTTAAAAAAAGAGGAGAACTGATGGTCAAGGCTACCGGTGGTGGTATGGCAGCGGTCATAGGCTTGAACGAGGAAGTATTTAGAGAAGTTATCGAGAAAAATAATTTAAGGGAGATTGATGTTGCTAATTTTAATTCGCCAAGCCAGATTGTCATCTCAGGACCGAAGGACATGATTGAGCAGGCGCAGCCAATTTTTGAGGATGCAGGAGCCACAAACTATGTGATTTTAAATGTAAGTGGAGCATTTCACTCCAGGTATTTGGAAGATGCCAGACAGAGATTTGAGGCCTATGCGTCACAGTTCGAATTCTCAAAATTGAAAATACCAGTCATTTCAAATATCTATGCCAGACCCTACAGGCAGCAAGATGTAAGGAGTACGCTGATCAACCAGATCGTAAGTCCAGTCAAATGGTCGGAAAGTATAAGATATCTAATGGGTAAAAATGTAACCCAGTTCATACAGGTTGGGCCTGGAAAAGTCATAACAGGGTTGGTTAACGCAATACAACGAGACGCAGAACCGCTGATTGTGAGGGAGGATGAGGAACGTAGCGAGCAGGTACAGGAAGTAAAGTCGAAGAATAGTATATCCGGCCAACGATTTACGGCGGAGTCTCTTGGTCATAGCGAATTCAAAAAATATTATGGACTTAAATACGCGTATCTTATGGGTTCGATGTATAAGGGAATATCTTCAAAAGAGATGGTCGTAAAAGCAGGTAAGGCAGGAATGATGGGATTCTTTGGGGCAGGGGGAGTCAAGATTGGGGCCCTTGAGGAAGCTATAAAGTATATTCAGCAAGAATTGAACCAAGGCGAAGCCTATGGAATGAATCTTATTCATGTTCCCGATCACCTGGAAATAGAAAATAACATCGTTGATTTGTACATAAAATACGGTGTTAGAACTATTGAAGCCTCTGCTTTTATGAGTATAACGCCTTCTTTGGTAAGGTACAGATTGAAGGGTTTGAAACGAAATGAAAAGGGGATCGTAACACCGCAGAACAGGATTATAGCGAAAGTATCAAGACCCGAGGTTGTGGAGGCATTCTTGAGTCCTGCGCCTCAGAATATCGTAAATAAACTGCTCGAGGAAAATAGGATAAGCCGGGATGAGGCCCGGATGGCGATGGAAATTCCTATGGTAGACGATCTGTGTGTCGAGGCTGATTCAGGCGGGCATACTGATCATGCTGTTGCATATGTACTGGTTCCGTTAATGCTTAAAATGAGGGATGAAGCGTTACTTAAGTATAAATACAATAAAAGTATAAGGGTAGGGGCAGCCGGGGGGATAGGGACTCCACAAGCTGCTGCGGCAGCGTTTATACTGGGTGCGGATTTTATCATGACAGGCTCAATCAACCAATGCACGGTTGAAGCAGGGACAAGTGATGATGTAAAGGATTTGCTCCAGCAGTTAAATATACAGGATACAGACTACGCTCCCGCAGGAGATATGTTTGAAATGGGAGCGAAGATTCAGGTTATGAAAAAAGGAGTTTTTTTCCCGGCCAGGGCGAATAAATTATATGATCTTTACCGTAATTATAACTCCATAGATGAAATTGATAGCGGAACCAAAAAATATATTGAAGAAAAGTATTTTAAGAAGAGTATTGAACAAGTATATGAAGATATTAAAGCTTATTACCCGGCTGAGATCATTGAAAAAGCTGAAAGAATTCCTAAACGTAAGATGGCGTTGATATTTAGATGGTACTTTACTTATTCTACACGACTTGCAATGAATGGAGACAAACACAGTAAGGTTGATTATCAAGTACACTGCGGACCAGCCCTCGGCGCTTTTAACCAATGGGTTAAGGGAACAGTCTTTGAGAATTGGAAGAACAGGCATGTTGACGAAATAGGACAAAAAATAATGGTTGAAACTGCGGAATACCTGAATGAGAGGTATAAAGCTTTAACGATAATGTGAGTATATGTGTGGAGAAAAATAGAAATCATTAAGATGATAGGGAATAAAAGAAAGTGGGGTTTTTCATGCATAGTTACAGGACTCATAACTGTGGAGAATTGGATCAAAAACATGTCGGCGAAGTAGTGAGAATTGCAGGATGGATAAAAAATATGCGTGACCATGGCGGGGTTATTTTTATTGACCTTAGGGATCATTATGGAGTAACGCAGATTGTTGTTTCTGATAATAACGAATTGAAAGATTTTGTATCAAAGATCACCAGAGAGTCAACTATTTCTGTTACAGGCACTGTATGTAACAGATCTGAAAATACGATTAGTCCCACTATGAAAACCGGACATATTGAGTTAGCTGCTAATGAGATAAAAGTTTTAGGGAAGGTAGTGAATCCATTACCTTTTGAAGTATCTTTAGCAAATGAAGCTCGGGAAGATTTAAGATTAAAGTACCGTTTCTTGGATCTACGGAATGAAAAAATACACAATAATATTATACTTCGTTCTAAAGTAATTCAAAGTATCAGAAGAAAGATGATCGATTTGAATTTTTTAGAGATCCAGACACCTATCCTGACAAGTTCATCTCCAGAGGGCGCCAGAGACTATTTAGTTCCTAGTAGAGTGCATCCAGGCCAATTTTATGCCTTGCCTCAAGCACCACAACAATTTAAACAATTATTAATGGTTTCGGGCTTTGATAAATATTTTCAAATTGCTCCGTGCTTTAGAGATGAGGATGCAAGGGCAGACAGATCACCCGGCGAGTTTTATCAGCTGGATTTGGAAATGGCTTTTGCAACACAGGAAGATGTCTTTAATGTAGTTGAAAATATGCTATATGAAGTTTTCTCTGAATTTACAAATTTTAAAATCTCAAAGCCTTTTACCAGGATTCCATATCAAGAAGCCATGCTCAAATACGGGAGCGATAAACCTGATTTAAGAAATCCATTAATTATCCATGATGTTACAGAGCTGTTTACAGAGACTGATTTTAAAGTATTTAAAAATAAAACGATAAGAGTTATTGCTGTTCCTGGTTGTGGAGCACAGCCAAGAAGCTTTTATGACGATATAGTAAACTTTGCTATTGAGTCTGGAGCGAAAGGCCTCTCATGGATTAAGTTCAACGATGATATGTCTCTTAGTGGCTCTATTGCAAAATTCATCTCTGAAGAGGTGAAAAACGAATTAATACATGTTACGCAAGCTAGTTCAGGATATGCACTGTTTTTTGCTGCTGATCAACTTGAAAATGTCGAAAAAATAGCCGGTGCTGTCAGAAATCAATTAGGAAAAAGACTAGATTTGCTGGAAAAGGATATATATAAATTTTGCTGGATAGTTGATTTTCCTATGTTTGAATTGGATCCTGATACTCATAAAATTGGGTTTAGCCATAATCCTTTTTCGATGCCACAAGGTGGTATGGATGCGCTGCTGAATATGAATCCTCTTGATATCCTAGCGTACCAATATGATATTGTATGTAATGGGATTGAACTGTCCTCGGGTGCTGTCCGTAACCATGATACGGAGATTATGGTAAAAGCCTTTGAGATTGCAGGTTATACATATGGAGATATCAAGAGTAAATTTCCTGCACTCTTTAATGCTTTTCAATTTGGGCCGCCGCCTCATGCAGGTATAGCACCTGGAATTGATAGGATTGTTATGATCATTGCAAATGAATCGAATATCCGAGAGGTTATTGCTTTTCCAATGAATAGCAAAGCGCAGGATCTATTAATGGGAGCACCTTCGGAGGTTACTGAGAAACAATTGAGAGATGTTCATATAAAATTGGTAAATACTCAGCCAGAAACAGAATAAACAGATTCAACAACATACTGAAAGCAAAGGCTGAAATCGGCACGTATTTGAATCTCATTGAGTGTGTTAAAAACTCTCCCTGCTAGATGCAGAGGAGAGTTTTTTTATTTAGCTCAGATTGGGGTTGTTCACGATGACAATCTTCATCGGTATACTAGAAGGTATGGCAGGCTTATCAAGTGGAGCTATGCCAAAAAGTAGAAATTATAGGAATACAGGAAAATCGAAATAGCTAGAAACGAAAGAATCAGCGTCGCGGTGTATACCTTTCTTAACAATGTTGTTTTGGAAACATTGCATTTTCTTACAGCAAGATAGGCAGCCGGTACAAAGGCAAGCCCAAGTACCCAGAAAAAGATAATATTCAAATTGAAATTGGACATAGGCTGAAAGGGGTCGCCTATCAATTGGATGCTGGAAGCAATGAGATTGACGATCACAAGCAGACCCAGCAATGGTATTACGGTTACACTGTCAGGGAAGGGAAGCCGCGAAGTATTCTTCTGCTTTCTTGCGTCCTTGAGCTTCCGCAGCCACCCTGTAATACCAAAAACAAACCCAAGCGCAAACCAAATGCCGCATGCCCCCACTAGAATATAACTGAAAATGGATGTTTGCAGGAAGGAGATCGGCAATTGGTCATCGATCACTCCATATGACAACTGCGTCACTTTACCATCGGCATTGGTTAAGAAAAAAAGACGACTGATGTTTAAGCCCGCGTAATCATAAGAAGTGCTCCCAGGAGTCACACGTTCAAAAAAATAGGGTTTGGTTTCTACATAATCAACATGAATATTCATGGATGGAATACTCAGAGTGATTCCGCCATTGCCGTTGGCTGTGACCACTTCTTCCGCATTGGATAATACGGGTATAAGCTTCAATATACCAGATGATACTGCACGAGCAGAACGGTATTTTCCCGCCACATCCGCGCTATGCTTCAACGTGCTATCCGCTTGCGGAGTAGCGTGGGAATCCCCAGCAAACAGGTCAATGAGTTCGCTTCTTGCACCGGACATTTCATTTTCCACATTGGTCAGGATGCTGATCCCAAAGTTTTGATCCGGCACGATAGAGACCAGAGAGGAGAATGAATCTGTATTTCCACCGTGCTCGATAACACGATAATCTCCCGCGAACCGTTCCCAAAAGCCATGGGCATTCCCCGGAAGCTCGGGATAGTGGGTATATGAAGCCTCATGCATTTCTCGCAGGGTTTCATTCTTGTTGAATAGCGAATATTTTAAGGAATGCTCCATGTTCAGATGAGCAAGCATAAAATGAGCCATGTCCTCCGAAGTAATGTTTAACGCACCCGCCGGCACATCATTAAAGAAAACATTGGGCTTTGCCACCCAGTTTCCATCCTTCTTGGAGTAGCCTGTTGCTTTATGTTCGATAACCTCCGGGATAAGATCATATCGTTGTGTAAAGTAAGAATGTTTCATGTCTAGAGGCTCAAATATATGTTTCTGAATATAGGTTTCAAAAGGCATTCCGGATACACGTTCTATAATATAACCGGCCAGGTTGGTCCCATAGTTGGAATAAGCAATCACTGTTCCAGGCTCATAAATCTGTTCAGGCTGATTTCTGGGTGCGATATGCTCCTTGAGAGACCTAAGATCAGCAGGATCATGAACCAAAAGTTTTTCCAGGTGCTCCTCAAAACCTGCCGTGTGGCTCATCAGTGATTTCAGGGTAATAGGCTTATCAAAAGAAAGCTTGAGAAAGCCGTCAGGCAAGTATGTGCGGATGTCCGTATTCAAATCCAGCTTTTCCTGCTCAACCAGTTGCATTACTGCCGTCCAGGTGAACAATTTCGATACTGAACCGGCCTCCATATAGGTTGTTTCCGTACTCATGGGTGTTTGTTTCTCGATGTTTGAGTATCCGTAACCTTTTGAAAAAACAATTTTCCCGTCCTTTACTATGGAAACCGCAGCACCAGGAATCGCTGTTCCTATATATTTTTTCATAATTTGATCTGTTCTGTTTTCGATTTCGGAAATCGGAATTCCAGAGGGCGTGGTTGGAACGGACCCAGAAGCATATGCCTGGACCGGGATAAATGCCATCAATGCCAACAGGAACAAAGAGGCAAATCGTTTTTTCAATTTCATATCAAGTCTCCTTTTTGCTGCACTTGAATCTTTAAGGGCAGTCTGTTTTTTGGAACATTTTTAGTGTAGCAATCAAGTCTTTCTTATTTCTCTCCTGTTCCTTACTTTTTTCTTTCTCGAATTAAGCTTCAACTCTCAAGTGATTTACCGAAAAAAAGCTATATTTACGTTGGAACAGCTTTATATGTATGTTGCCAACCTATAAAATAAAGAGAAGAAGAATCCTCATAGTTGAAAAAAATAGGAGATGACAATAAATGAAAGCTTGTGAACCTCTAACTATTTCATCTGAAAGCGGATACAATCTTCAAACCGATGAAAGTGTGCCAATTGCCCACGCTTGGAACATGATTGCGCGAGATCATAAGCAAGTGTTTGGCCGCAAGCCATTGCAAACAGAAGTAGAGCCCTCGATCATTATCCGTTATGCGCAGGAAGGAGATAGCTGCCCGCATTGGCCAGAGGGCTATTGTCTGCGTTTTGTTGCTGGTAGCAAGGGAACGGTACTCCATATTATTGGCCGTGATGAATTAGGAATTATTTATGGACTGCTTCATTACAGCCGTTTCGCTCTGGGTGTGGAGCCGTTCTGGTTCTGGGCGGAGCTTCTCCCGCCTAAGCGGGATACCATCGTTTTGCCAAGTCAGAATGTTGACAGTATACCGTCCAAGGTCCGATATCGGGGATGGTTTGTCAATGATGAGGTATGCTTGATTGGCTGGAAGGAAGATTATCCACCAACGGAGCAGGTGTGGCAGCCCGTTTTTGAAGCGTTACTGCGGTGCGGTGGAAATATGGTGATTCCCGGAACCGATTTACCACGCACAGGTATCCATCATAAGCTTGCAGCAGACATGGGCTTATGGATCACACATCATCATGCCGAGCCGTTGGGGGCGGAAATGTTTTTGCGCGCCTTTCCGGGTAAACAAGCTAGCTACAGAGAGCATCCCGAGTTGTTTGAACAGCTGTGGCAGGAAGCGATTGAACGGCAGAAGGAAGAGAAAATTGTATGGGTATTGTCTTTTCGCGGGCAGGGTGACAAGCCTTTTTGGGAAGATGATCCTTCCTTTAATACGCCGGACAAACGCGGACAATTAATATCGTATGTGGTTCGCAAGCAGTACAATATGATCTGTGAATTTGTGGAGCAGCCCGTGTGCTGTATGGCGATGTATGGTGAGATTGCCGAGTTATACAAGCAGGGGCATATTGAAGTACCCGAAGGGGTGATCAAAATATGGGCAGACAATGGTTACGGTAAAATGGTATCTCGGCGCCATGGGAATCTCAATTATCGTGTACCAGCATTGCCCGAGGCGCAGGATGGGGGTAAGAATGGAGTATATTACCATGTGACCTTCCACGACTTGCAAGCGTCGAACCATCTAACCCAATTTCCCTCCTCAGCCAGCTTGATTGTAGAGGAATTAACAGCAGCGTTTACTACAGGGGCGGACGAGTATCTGCTGGTCAATTCAGGTAATATTTTGCCGCATGTATATACGCTGGATTTAGTAGCAAATTTATGGACGAATGGTAACGTGGATACCGAAGAGCAGCTTACTGATTTTATCGGGCGGCTGTACAGTAGTCAGCTTCAAGAGATTTCCCAATTATACCGGGATTATTCCCGTTGCACTATCGTTTATGGCCCGCATAAGGATGATCGAGCAGGGGAGGAATTCTATCACCATCCGGCTCGGCAAATTATGGGGTATTGGCTACAAGGCAAAGAAAGCAGTGATGAACGGCTGTACTGGGCTACTGGAGAAAGGCCTTTTCCTGAACAGGTACGCTGGTTCAAGGAAAAAGCCGAGTCGGCAATCCCGGATTGGGTTGAACTACGAGAGCGGTGTCTACGAATAATGAAGCAGTTGCCTGAAGATGAATGTCGCAGGCTGTATAATCAACTGCTTGTGCAGATTGAACTGCATCTGAGTGGTTCACGTGGACTGGCAAGCTTATGTAGCGCTTATGGGCTGTTCCTTGAAAAAGATTACCCAAGAGCATTTATACAAGCTTCTCATGCCGTTTGGAGCTACCGGATGGGTAAAGAAGCGTTATCGCTCGCAGGAACTGGAAGATGGGAGCATTTCTACCGGGCAGATTGGTTAACCAATCTAGATAACACTATTTCTCATGCGGACACTGTGCGGAGATTTCTTCGTCTTCAGGGAGACAGTCCGGATATGTTCCTGTGGTCCAAACAATATTTAATGCCAGAAACAGAGAAATATATCTACCTGGAGAATACGCATCGCAAGCCCCTTCCCGATGATGAATTGGCACGCTGTCTGGAGAAGGTATTATATTAAAAGGATCTTAGAACTTGTATGACTTCTGATAAAAGAACCTTCCAATCCATGAAGGGGACTGACCCCATAACGGGAGACAAATCAAAACACCTTCAAGAGAATCGAACCATGTCGTAAGATATGGAGATAACCTTGTAGGTGTTTTTACGTTGGCAACGAGAGTGAGTTACCCCTTAGAAATAAAGATGAAAGCTATTGAAATGAGATTGGCAAGAGTCCCGGTAAGAGAGGTTATGGAGCAGTTGAGAATACGGAATAAAACACAGCTAAAAACATGGATGAGGTGGTATCGAAAAGGTGAAGTGCATCGTCTGGAACAGCCTGTGGGTAAACAATACAGCTACGGAAAAGGTCCGGAACACTCTTCGGAGCTCGAAAAAGTAAAAGCGGAGAACCGGTTCCTGAAGCAGCAATTGGACCTGCTAAAAAAGTACAAGGAACTGGAAAGGAGGTGGAACCAGAGGTCGCCGTTGCCTGGATCGAATCCATTCGAGACGAAGTGACGGTGTCTGAGGCTTGTACATGGCTCGGAATCGCAAGAGCGACCTACTACCGTTGGAAAGCAGCTGTGGGGACAGAGCATACAGATGCGACGGTGGAGAAAATCCCGGGGCTTTGCATCTGTCATAAATTTCGGTATGGTTACCGGAAAATCACCGCACTCCTTCGGGCAGAGCAAAGAATCAATCACAAACGAGTTCAGCGGATGATGCAACATGAGGGGTTACAGTGCCGCGTGAGGATGAAGAAACGAAAGGCCACTGGGCAGATCGCTCATCCAGCAGAAAATCTGCTGAAGCGGCAATTCCATGCAGAGGCGCCCCTGCAAAAGCTCGTCACGGACATCACCTATTTACCGTTTGGCGGAAAGATGTTGTACTTCTCCAGCATTCTAGACCTGTACAACGGGGAGATTGTGGCTTACAGTATAGCGGACAAGCAAGATACGTCCTTGGTTTTGGATACACTGAATCAACTTCCAAAACGGACAAGCATGCTGCTCCATAGCGACCAGGGAAGCGTATATACGTCACAGGCTTATCAAGCTGCAGTAAAGGGAAAAGGCATGACCATGAGCATGTCCAGTAAAGGAACGCCCGCTGATAATGCCCCCATCGAATCGTTTTATTCCACACTAAAGTCTGAAACGTTCTACCTCGAAGATCTCATCTGTACAACGACTGCAATCGTTGTACAGACCGTTTGAGACTACATCACCTACTATAACTCAATTCGGATTCAAGCGAAACTAAATAACCAGTCGCCGGTAAATTTCCGACGACTGGCTGCTTAAACTTGAAAGGTGTTTTGATCCCTGTCTCACAAACGGGGGTCAGTCCCGACATGAATCTGCTGTATTAAACACCTTGCACGAGCATCAAATTCCTTTCCAGGAGAGTCTCACGGTCCAAACGGCTGAAACCTTAGTCCATATGGTCCAAAAAAAGTTGGGCATTGGCATTATATCGAAGTTTACGCTTTCCTCGGTGTCCCATACACTAATCGTTAAAGAGATCATTCCCCAAATTTCGCGGGATATCGGAATTATCGCGCATTCTTTTGATGAAGCGACCCCGGCAGCCCGTGAGTTTGTAAAAGCGTTGGGTCAGTTATATCGTTCGAGTGAGTAACTTAATAAAAGGGCCTTTGTAAAAGCAAGGGCCCTTTTTGTTTGGTTTGTATTGGGGAGATATGAGGAATGGAGTACAGAGATTATTTATAAAACGGGAGATTCATGCTGTTGTTGCAATACAGACTGAACAGCCCGCTGCCAGCCAGTATAATATTTCTCTCTGGTAGCCTCATCCATCTTTGGTTCGTATGCTTCATACATTTTAAGATTGGAAGCGATTTGCTCTGGATCGGACCAAAAGCCTGTGCCGAGCCCACCGAGATAGACCGAACCCATGGCCGACAGCTCGGCACATGTGGATCGGGTCACAAGGTTGCCCAGAATATCGGCCTGAAATTGCATCAGCCAAGTGTTGGAGGAAGCCCCGCCGTCCGTGCGCAGGCCGACCAACTCAATCCCGGACTGTTCCTGAATAAACTCTATAGCGTCCCGTACTTGGTAAGCGATGCTCTCCAGCGCAGCCCGGACGATGTGTCCTTTGCCAGTTCCACGGTTCATACCGATAATTGCCGCCCGGGCGTAGGGATTCCAATAGGGAGCGCCCATTCCGACAAAGGCAGGCACAAGATAGACGCCATCGTTTGCAGGAACGCTTTCGACTAAGCGCTGCATTTCCTCAAAGGTAGAGAACAGTCCTAAGTTGTCCTGCGTCCATTTGATGCTGTCGCCTGTTGTCCGGATGATGGCTTCAAGCGCATACGTAACAGTTCCGCCGGCCCCCCAGGCGATAGCGGTTACAAGTCCGTCACCGCCATCCACCGGATGATTCCCTACGTTCATTAATACAGAGGTACCCGTGCCAAAGGTTGCTTTGGCTGTTCCGGGCTTGAAACACAGATGCCCATACAATGCCCCTTGTGAATCCCCAATGACGCCCGAAATCGGTATTTTCTCATTGAAAAGGTCGCAATCTGCCGTATATCCGAAAATTGCGTCGGATGGTTTAACCTCAGGCAGCAGGGAAGAAGGAACGGAGAACAGCTGGGCAAGCTCTTCATCCCACTCCAGCGTGTGGATATTGAACAGCGATGTACGGCTGGCATTTGTAAAGTCGGTTGCATGGTTTTTACCGCCGGTAAGCTTCCAGACCAGCCAACTGTCCATGTTCCCTGCAAGTAGCCTCCCTTCAGCCAGCAGGTTGGCAGCTCCTTCCGTATGTTCAATGATCCATTTGAACTTGGCAGCGGAGAAATAAGGGTCAAGCATAAGCCCTGTTTTGGCGTGGATGGTTCTTTCGTGGCCAGCTTGCTTCAGCTCGGCGCACAGGTCCGCCGTACGTTGGCATTGCCAGACAACAGCATTATATATTGGCTGACCAGTCGTCTTATCCCACACCAATGCCGTTTCGCGTTGATTGGTGATTGTCAGCGCAGCTAGTGCGGACGGGTGGATGCAGGCTTGCTCCAATACGCTGCGGGCCGTTATTTTGACATTTTCATAAATTTCGAGCGGATCATGCTCTACCCAGCCGGGATGGGGGTAATATTGCTTATGCTCCATCCCGCTGCGGGCGATTACTGTACCCTGATGGTCTACAAGGAGTGCTTTGGTGCCTGAAGTACTCTGGTCGATGGCCAATATATATTGTTGATTGTGCTCCATATGCTTCGCCCTCTACTTATTAATCAATTCGAATGCAATTTGTTTGATATTGTCACCCGTAATGCCGTAGTGGTGGAAAACTTCCGCCGATTTACCGGCAATCGCCGGCTCATCCGGGATGCCGAGCACTCTCATAGGAACCGGGTGATTCTGCACAACAACTTCTGCCACGGCTGCGCCGAGACCGCCGTAAATGCTATGTTCCTCAACGGTAATGATGCGTCCAGTTTCACGTGCAGCGGTAATGATCGCCTCTTCATCCAGCGGCTTGATTGTATGCATGTTGATTACCCGGGCGGATATGCCTTCGTCGTTGAGTGCCTTGGCGGCATCGAGTGCGATTCGCACGGTTTCACCGACACCAATAATTGTAACGTCGTTGCCTTCTCTCACAGTTATAGCTTTGCCTATTTCGAATGGGTAATCATCGGTTTCGTAAACGTCCTCAACGGGATTACGCCCGATTCGCACGTATACGCCGCCGTCATATTTTACAAGTGCTTCGGTCAGTTTCTTCGTTTCGTGACGATCAGCAGGCAGGACAATCGCCAGTCCCGGAATTGCCCGAGCTACTGCGATATCTTGCACGGAGTGGTGTGACATGCCAAGCGCCCCGTAGCTAACGCCTCCGCTAATGCCGATGAGCTTCACATTTGTCCGCGAATAAGCAACGTCAACTTTGACTTGTTCAATACTGCGCATACTGAGGAAGCAGGCTGGTGAAGTCACAAACGGTTTTTTGCCGCTGTGGGCCAGGCCTGCAGACATGCCTACGATATTCTGTTCGGCAATGCCGACCTCGACGAACTGCTGCGGGAACGTATTGGCAAAGGGAGCCATTGCAGCAGAACCGCGCGAATCGCTGGCCAGTACCATGATATCACGGTCGTCTTTGGCCAACTCCAGCAGTGTGTCACAGATTACTTGGCGATTAGGAATTTTATTCATGCTTAATGCACCTGCCCTTTCTGCGTCAATTCTTCGATCGTTGCCTTTAGCTCTGTGAGAGCCAGCTCCAACTCTTTATCATTAGGCACATGGTGATGCCATGCCGGGACATTTTCGGCGAACGATACGCCTTTGCCCTTGGTGGTATTGGCCATAATTAACGTTGGCTTTCCGGCTACTTCAGGGGCGGACCTGAATGCCTTAAGCAATTCTTCCATATTGTTGCCGTTGATAGAGACGACGTTCCAGCCGAAGGCAGTCCACTTCTCTTCCAGCGGCTCCAGTCCCATGACTTCTTCGGTAGCACCGCTGATCTGGAGTCGGTTGCGGTCGATAATGCCGATCAGGTTATCCAGCTTATAATGAGAGCCTGCCATAGCGGCTTCCCAGTTGGAGCCTTCGGCCTGTTCGCCGTCTCCCATTAAACAAAATACACGGTAAGGACGGTCATCCCGCTTGGCAGCTAGTGCCATGCCTACGGAAATGGGCAGGCCGTGGCCGAGGGCCCCGGTGTTCATTTCAATCCCTGGAACCTTGTTGTTCGGGTGGCCAATGAGTCGGGTGCCGAACTGGCTATAGGTCTCCAGCTCTTCTTTTGGGAAAAAGCCCCGGTCGGCCAGAATACACCATAGAGATTCTACGGAATGCCCTTTGCTGGCGATAAAGCGATCACGGTCATCCCATTTTGGATTAGCAGGGTCAACGTTCATGATTTCATAATATAAAGCCGTTAAAATGTCTGTATTGCTCAGCGATCCCCCCGTATGTCCCGTTTTGGCGCGGTGAATGATGGTTAGCAGGTCCATGCGGATTTGTGCGGCTTTTACTTTCAGTTCCTGGATTTCCATAATGTCCTCCTCAAGATAGGTATTATAGGGATGGGCTTTGTCGCTTTAGACGTCTCAAACGTGAAGGTTCGGGCGCTTATTACGGGCGAGATCGGATCCTCTAAGCCAGCTTTGAATTTCCTGTTCCGTGGGATCGACCGGATCAGGCGTCAGGCCGGGTATATAATTGCAGGCCTCATAAATGGCCGGGATCACATTGGCGTGGATACCTACGGAATGATGGACGTAAGGCCCTTTTACGAGTTTTTCCTCCCACAGCGGCCAATCGTTTACTTCCACCCATACGTAGGAGCCGCGGGTATAAGGACCTTCAATACCCCGGGCACGCCCGAGGAACATGGAGTACTCACCGTGGTCGCCGTCAAATCGGGCAATGGTCATACCGCCACCGCGGATTTCGCCTTCATGAGTTCCGGGAGAATGGTCGTCGAAGAGAAAATGTTTGCGTAACTTCGGTTTGTTCTCTACGGAGAGCGAGACCGGGAAATTGCCACAGTGGAAGAGAAGTTCGCCGTTATCATTCTCAGGATGTCGAACAGTAATATCTGCGAAGAAGGTTGGCAATGTGTTCATGGAGGCAGCCTGCACCATAATGGAAGTAATGGCTCCATGGATATCTGTTTCACAAGTAACCGGAATTTGTTCGTCAGTCAGGATTGCATTGGCCAGACACGGCATAATAGATATGGCATCCTGCAAAGAGGACCAGCACTGAATTGCGATAGCGCTGCTTCCCGTCTCACGGGCGAAGGATTTCATGGCGACCTTTAAAGCGGCTATCCGTCTTACATCATCTTCGGTCACTTCACTGTAATCGAGTTTTTCTTTAATGTAATCCATCGTTTCCAGAAGCTCTGAGCTATTGCTGGAGGCGATTTTTTTGGTTCTAAGCTGAATGTCGACAATGGTAATGGGATGAATCTCAATGCCGAAGCGTTCCAGCAGTTCGCCTTCATTGCACATCATCGTCCAGAATGAAGCGGGGCGGGGGCCAATCTGGAGAATGCGTAAGCTCTTGAATTGGCGCACGACGTTGGCAGCCGCCACAAAGTTGGTAAAGCCTCTTTCGAAAACCGGATCATTCACCCAACTGTTCGTTACATAGGTGAAGGGAACGTTGAATCTTCGCAGCACTTTACCTGTGGCGAAAATACCGCATTGGGTGTCGCGAAGGCGCATGCCGTCCGCAAGCGGCGCTTCATCCCGCGGTCCCCACAGCAGGACAGGCTTGCCGAGCGCCTTGCCTACACGAGCTACAGTATCTTCTGTACCAAAGTTGCAATGTGGGAAAAAAACAGCGTCGACTTCTTCTTCTTTGAATCGCTTTGCAATTAAATCCGCGTTTATATGGTCGTCATACAGCAAGCCTTCCTCATTAAGGCCCTCCAGGTCTACAATGTCGATATCCATGCCAAAACTCTCAATTTTCTTGCGAATTTCCACTTTGTACTTAAAGGCATCGTCGGCGCTGAACGTAAATCGGCGCGTCGGAGCATAACCCAACTTTAATTTCTTCATGATCATGTCTCCTCTGTACTTGAATAAACAACATTTGCTGAACAAAATAGAATAAATAAACTAAACAAAACCAAATTAGTTTAGTTGTAAAAACTAAATTCAATGACTATTTCTATATCGAGGCCATAGTAACATCGAATTAAAACGGTGTCAATTAATTATTTAGTGATATTTAGTTATAAAAACTAAAAAAATAACTAAACAAATATAAATAAATTCAGCTAATTATTGCATCGCATCTCAAATCGGTGTAAACTTCATTTATTCACTTCACTGCTGTGTTCATCTTATTTAGAATGGAGAATTAGGGCATGAAAATGGAAGACATTGCCAAGCTGGCCAACGTATCCAAATCAGCTGTTTCACTGGCCTTCAGCGGCAAGCCGGGTATTGGCCCGGATACGCGTGAACGTATTCTCCAGGTAGCCCACGAGGCAGGATACAGTCCCAAAAGCAAGACGATAACGGCTTCAAGAAGTGATAAGTCCTTGCTTTTTCTCGTGTGTACAAATTCGGGCATTGTCCTTGAGGAATACTATCAACAGCCATTTTTTAAAGAATTAATCCAGTTTATTGAGGAACGTTGCCGACAAAAAGGGTATTCGTTGATCTTCTCGACGGTCGACGTAGAATTTTTCCAGAGGGATATCCAGATGGTTGCAGAGGAGAAACGCAGTGCAGGCACCATTGTTCTGGGAACCAATCTGACCCGTGAGCAGATCAGTGATATTCATGGCAAGCTGCCGAATCTGATTGTGCTGGATACCTGCTTTGATACGCTTCCCGTACAATTTATCCAGATTAATAATGTTATGGGTGCTTATCAGGCAGGAGCTTATTTATGCGACATGGGTCATACCTCAATCGGTTATATTGCTTCAAATGTACGAATTCATAATTTTGAGGAACGTAAACGCGGATTTTTGGCGGCACTCATGGAACGGGGGCTGAAGATTCCGGAGGCACAAATGCTGGCTGTAGCGCCAACCATTCTTACTTCGCAGGAGGATCTGAATCGGCAGTTAACCGTTTATCTGGAGAGCGGGAAAACTTTGCCGACGGCCTGGTTCTGCGAATGCGACTATATTGCTATCAGCGCTATGAAGACCATGAGCGAGCTTGGCATCCGGGTGCCGCAGGATACTTCAATTATCGGCTTTGACAACATTACGGAATCGGTCATTGTTACGCCGGAGCTAACGACCATTCATGTAGAAAAAGAAAGAATGGCCGTTCTGGCTGTCGATCTCCTGACCGATACTATTGAGCAGGGAACGCAGGTTACAGCAAAAATCACAGTGGATACGAAATTTGTAGAGCGCAATTCCTGTGCTGCTCCTGCCACTTTCGTACCTAAAGGCGAGCTAACCGAGCAGGCCTGAGTAGAGGATAGATTTTGACAAAAGAACGGGGGGTCACCTTGAATGAATACGCGAATGGTTTCGATTCTACAGCATTTGCTGGCTGCGGACACTCCTGTCAACAGCGAGCATCTGGCAAAGTTGATCCAGGTTACTTCACGTACCGTACGTAGCGATATCAGAGAACTGGATGAATTTCTGGCCAAGCATGGAGCATCGATTCAGCCTGTTCGTTCAAGGGGGTATGAACTGAAAATCACGGACGACCGCAGCTTTCGTACGCTCCTACAGCAGTTGTTCCTGTATAACGAACCGGATGATCCCAATTCTCCTGAATACCGACAGCGTTATTTAATCTCGCGCCTCCTGCTTACAGAAAATTATTTGAAGCTCGAAGAGTTGGCGGATGAGTTATACATTAGCAAATCCACCGTACAAAATGATTTCAAAGAGGTTAAGCATATGCTACAGGCTTACGGAATCGGCATTGATAAGCGCCCGAATTACGGTGTCAAGCTGAGGGGCGACGAGGTTCGCTTACGTTTCTGCATGTCTGAATTCATCGTCAACCGTTCTGAAGAAGAAAGGGCTGGGGGCGTGGAGGCCGCATCGAGAATGGTTACCCCTTGGGAAATGACACTCATTCGAGGTATTATTCTGGAGCAAATCCAGAACCACGGGGTCACTTTGTCGGATGTTGCCTTCAACAACCTGTCCATTCATATCGCTATAGCTTGCAAGCGTATTCGCGATGGGAACCGGGTCGCGATGCTTTCCGATGAAAGGGAAGATTTTCGGGCTACCGAGGAATTTCGAGCCGCTGAACATATTGTTAGCCACATTGAAAAGCAAATGGATTTGACCTTTCCGGAGGATGAGGTTGCTTATATCGCCATGCATCTGGCCGGGAACAAGTGGTTTGAGGGAGTTACGGAGCAACAGACAGAAGAGACAGGGCCTCAGAAGCTCTTGGATCGGGGAATTTATGAGCTTGGCAGAGAAATGCTGGCTGAAATTGACAGGGGCTTTAACCTGAATATCAGCCGGGATCAAGAACTGTTAATGGGCATATGTCTTCATCTGAAATCGGCGCTAAACCGCGTAAAATATAGGATGAATATCCGTAATCCGATGCTGGATCATGTGAAGAATAATTATCCTTTGGCTTTTCAGGCGGGGGTCATAGGTGCCAAGTTAATCGAGAGCAAACTGAATTTGACCATACCAGAGACAGAAATGGGTTATTTGGCGATTCATATCGGGGCCGCCATGGAAAGGCAGCAGATGAACAACAGACCTAAACGCTGCCTTGTCGTATGCACTTCGGGTGTTGGAAGTGCCCGCTTGCTGTATTACAAGCTACGTAGCAAGTTCGGTGAAAGGCTTGAGGTTGCTGGCACGACCGAGTATTACAAGTTGCAGCAGGTTCCTTTGCATGGCATTGATTTTGTGGTAAGCACAGTTCCAATCCCGCAGACATTATCCGTTCCGGTCGTGGTAGTTCAGACTCTGCTTGGCGGCGGTGACATCGATAAGATTGAAGAGCTGCTGACGGATGAAAACGAATTTACTTTCCGCTACATTATGGAAGAGCTTGTATTTCTGAGACATAACTTTACTACAAAAGAAGAGGTTATTACTTTTTTGGGAGAAAGAATGCATGCTTCCGGATTGATCCGCTCTTCCGAGGGATTCATCGGATTGGTGATGGAAAGGGAAAATGCTGCTCCTACGGCTTACGGAAATCTGATAGCCATTCCTCATCCTATTATTCCGCAAAGCAACCGGACGGTATGGGCGGTCTGTACACTGAAATCTCCCATAGATTGGTCCGGCAAGCCCGTGCAGTTCGTCTGCCTGCTCAGTATTAACAAAAACGGCGACGAGCCTCCGGCGAAAATGTATAAGCATCTGATGGGACTACTCGACGACTCGGATATTATCCAGCAAATGCTGGAATGCAAAACCTACGGGGATTTTGCTCAAATTATTGTCAAACATAAACTGTATTAAAATAAAGCTCTGCACGACATCTGCTTGGATTTTGAACAAGCATCGTGCAGAGCTTCTCTATTTTTTTCCATTGTAAGCATTTCCGCTTCTAGTGGAAAAGGGTTGCGTTTAGAAGTCGGCAAGAATCGTATACACTGAATCTGTAAGCTAAAGAGATGAAATGCATGAGGTGAATTCAATGGATGAGTATCAGGAAATCATAATGGGACTTATAACAAATTCGGGTATTGCGAAGAGTAAAGCTATGGAAGCTATCAGCTTTGCCGAGAAGGGTAATGCGGAGCAGGCAGCAGAATGTCTTGAAGAATGCAAGAACGAGCTGGTCCAAGCGCATAAATCGCAGACGCGACTGATCCAGCAGGAAGCGGGTGGGACAGCTCATGAAGTGACACTGCTAATGGTGCATGCACAAGACCATCTCATGTCTGCCATTACGACCAAGGATCTGGCGAGACATATCGTGGAACTTTACAGCAGATTGAACCGTTACGAAGCAACAGTATCCATCACACCATTATCGGGGAGGAATAACCAATGAAACAAATTACGCTTGTATGCGCAGCAGGAATGTCTACAAGTATGTTGGTACAAAAGATGCAGAAGGCTGCACAGGCTCAAAATGTTGAGGTTGAAATCAGAGCTACTTCCGAAAGCTCTTTTAAAGAGTATGCGGACAAAACGGACGTATTGCTGATAGGACCGCAGGTTGGCTACTTGGAAGACGATTTTAAAACCAAATACGAGCCTAAAGGCATCAAGGTAAGCGTAATCGACAGAATGGATTATGGCATGATGAATGGTGAAAAAGTACTTGCCGAAGCCTTAAATCTATAATCGTCTGTACATATAGATCAACACTTTTTCATTGGAGGTGTTAAATGAAATATCATAAATTGAAAGCGTTTGATTCCAATTTTCTATGGGGTGGATCGACCTCGTCCTATCAGTTTGAAGGAGCATGGAACGAGGACGGAAAAGGGCCGTCTGTTATTGACACCCGTCCACCCCGGGAAGAGATCACTGATTATAAGGTGGCAAGCGATCATTACCATCACTATAAGGAAGACATTGCCTTACTGGCGGAAATGGGCTTTAAGGCTTATCGCTTCTCGGTGGCCTGGACCCGCATTTATCCGCAGGGAACAGGGGAATTGAATCCGAAAGGCATACAGTTTTACAACCATTTAATTGATGAGTTATTAAAATACGGGATCGAACCGATCGTGACCATGTATCATTTTGATCTTCCGGCAGCTTTGGAAAAAGAAGGCGGATGGTCGAACCGTAGTACAATCAACGCATTTGAAACGTATGCGAAGACATTGTTCGAACACTTTGGGGACCGGGTGAAATATTGGTTAACTATTAACGAACAAAACATGATGATTTTGCACGGTTCCGCTTTGGGAACGTTGGACCCGAACCTGAAGAATCCAAAAAAGGAATTGTATCAGCAAAATCATCATATGCT
This sequence comes from Paenibacillus sp. cl130, assembly GCF_900116035.1. NCBI lineage: Bacteria > Bacillati > Bacillota > Bacilli > Caryophanales > Paenibacillaceae > Paenibacillus > Paenibacillus sp. cl130. Next base: position 441,504 of record NZ_FOYG01000002.1, on the reverse strand, counting down.
TCTGGCTCAAGCCAGGGCGATGATTCTGTGCAAAGAAATGTTACCTGAAGCTAAAGTGGCACCGGCCCCTAACATCTCGTGCGTATATCCAGCGTCTTCGCGTCCGGAAGATGTGCTGGCGGCTGATAACTTCAACGCAATCCGCAATTGGTTATACCTTGATATGGCGGTGTTTGGCCGTTACAATACGCTGGTCTGGAGTTACTTCGAGGAAAAAGGCTATACGCCTGAGATTCAAGAAGGGGATATGAGCATTCTGGCCGCCGCGAAGCCAGACTTTATCGCTTTTAATTATTACAGCTCTGCAACGGTCAAAGCCAGTACCCAGAATTCGGTAGAAAAAGGCGGGATGGGAGATCAGCAAATCTCAGTTGGAGAAGTGGGTGTTTTTGCTGGGAGTGGAAATGAGTACCTGGAGCGAACGGAGTTCGGCTGGGGAATTGATCCGGCAGGCCTGCGTGTTACTCTTAGGAAGATCTATGACCGCTACCAGCTACCGCTGATCATTACCGAGAATGGACTGGGGGCTTTTGATTCCTTGGAAGAGGGCGATGTTGTAAGAGATGATTACCGCATCGATTACTTGCGCAAGCATATCGAGCAATGCCAGCTGGCTATTACGGACGGGGTGGAGCTGTTTGGTTATTGTCCTTGGTCCGCAATTGATCTGGTCAGCACCCACCAGGGAGTAAGCAAACGTTACGGATTCGTCTATGTTGACCGGGATGAGTTCAACCTGAGACAATTGCGGCGGATTCGCAAGAACAGCTTCCATTGGTACAAAAATATGATTTCCTCAAATGGAAGCGCTCTCTAGATTATTGTTCAACAGATGAAACTCTAAAACAGGAGTTGAAGGAATATGGCTAACGAAAAAAAACTATCGCATAAATTGCAAAGATACGCTGGGAAAATTCAGCAAAATCGCTATATGAGCGCTATATCAAATGGACTGATGTCCACCCTTCCTTTTTTGATTATTGGAGCATTTTCGACGCTTTTCTCCGCACTTGCCTGGGAGCCTTACCAGAACCTCATCGCACCCATCAAGGGTATTATCGGATTAGGATCGACGATGACAACTGGCATCGTCGCCCTCTATGCAGTCTTCTTCATTGCCTACAGACTGGCGCAATCTTTTGACAAGGACCCACTGGTTCCCGCAGCAACGGCACTGCTCTCGTTTCTTATTTTGACGCCGATCCAAACATTCGATAAAGTCCGGGCGCTTCCACTTCAGTGGCTCGGTGCGCAGGGTTTGTTTGTCGCCATGTTGGTTGGCTTGCTCGCTTCCCGATTGTATATCTGGATTGTCGATCGCAACTGGACCATTAAAATGCCCGAAGGAGTACCGCCTACCGTTGTCAAAACATTCTCAGGATTAATTCCGGCGATACTCGTAGCTATGATATTCGTTATCGTTTCCGGTCTATTCATGCATACGTCATTCGGTACGGTCCATGAGTTTATTTATACCTATCTGCAAGTGCCACTGGAAGGACTGGGTGGATCACTGGGGGCTATGATTGTCGCCCTCATCATTATGCAGGTGCTCTGGATGTTCGGAATCCACGGTGCAATCGTAACGCTTGCCATCGTCAAACCGATCTGGATGAGCCTGGATCTTGCCAATCTCGACGCTTTCCAGGCGGGAGCTCCGCTACCGAACATTATCGGGCTGGCTTTCTGGTATATCTTCTCAAACTATGCGCCGATGCTGGGCTTCGCTCTCCTGCTGGTCTTCTTGGCCAAGAGCAAGCAATTACGCACGATTGGCAAGCTCGGCCTTCCGGGGACTTTCTTCTCGATTCACGAGCCACTCAATTTCGGAATTCCAGTTGTTTTGAATCCGCTCCTGGCTATTCCGTTTATCAGTTCTCCTATCGTCTGCGCCGTCCTCGGTTATTTTGCAACAACTGCGGGCTTGCTGCCTGCGCCCATCGGAATTTACCCGGCATTTGGCACTCCGATTTTTGCTCTGGGCTTTATTGAGGGGAGCTGGAGACTTGCAGTTGCACAGCTTTTGCTCATTCCCGTTTGTATGCTGATTTACTATCCGTTCTTTAGAACGCTTGATAAACAAGCGTTGAACAGGGAACGCGAAGCACAGGAGAAGTCAGAGCAGGAGGGAACGGCTGGAGCCCAAGCTAGTATCGTTACTTCATAAATGAGCAATAAAAGGGAAAGCGGCGAACTGTTCGCCGTTTTCTGTCATTACAGCAATAAGGGGGATGCCATATGATAAAGCTTGGCATAGCGGAGAATAAACGTTACTTTGTCAATGAAGGAGTTCCATTTTTCTATCTGGCGGATACCGTCTGGAGCGCATTTACCAACATCTCACTGGAGGAATGGGCTGATTATCTTGACTACAGAAGTAGCCAGGGGTTTAATGTTCTGCAAATCAATTTGCTGCGGCAGTGGGATGCCAGCGGCAGTGATTTGGATTACGAACCGTTCGAACGGATTGAGGACGGGAGCTACGATTTTTATTCGCTGAATCCAGACTATTTTGACAGGGCGGAGACAATGGTCGAGATGGCGGTGAGCAAGGGATTTGTACCCGCGCTTGTTTTGCTTTGGTGCAATTATATCCCGGATACATGGGCGGCCAAGCTTCGTGATGAGAAAAAGATGCCTCTGGAGGCGGTAGAACCGTATGTGCGTTACGCGGCAGACCGATTCTCAAAGTATCACCCTATCTATATTGTGAGCGGGGATACCGACTTCCCGTCAGAGCGAGCGAACGAGTATTACCGCACCACACTTCACGTTGTGAAGACACATAGTCCGGAGTGTTTGACTACTCTCCACATTCAGGGGAGACTGGCGGATCTGCCGGATGAGTTCATTAACGATCCTAATTTGGACTTTTACATGTACCAATCAGGTCACAATTCGCAGTTTCAGTCCAAGGCCTACACCTTGGCGTTGGACTTCTACAACAAGCGGGTAACACGGCCTGTGCTAAACTCGGAACCTTGCTACGAGATGATGGGATACAGCCGGAGAGAATACGGTCGTTTCGGCCGTGCCGACGTGCGTAAAGCTGCATGGCAAAGTCTTTTGTCCGGTGCGGAAGCCGGCGTAACCTACGGAGCACATGGAATATGGAGCTGGCACAAAAAAGGGAAACGCTTTGGAGTTACCGGGGAAGGTTTTGATAGCCCCTATGAATGGCAGGCTGCCCTTAAATTTGAGGGAGCGTGGGATTATGGATTCGCGAAGTGGCTGTTCCAGATGTACGGACTGGTAGATTTGCAGCCTTGGAACATAGTACTTAAAAACACGGAAGAGATTCGAGTTGCCTCAACCAGAGGCTTCGAAAAAATTGCTATTTATGTGCCGGTGAACACGGTCCTGAAGCTAGACGCCGATCTCAGAGAATATCACTTTACGATTATCGACCTGGAATACCGCCGATTTGCAGCAGCTTCGGTAGCGTTTCAGGGCAATGTAACGGTTATTGATATGCATAATTTTGAGGGGGATGTCATCGTGATTGGCGTGAAAGATAAGAATTGAGCGTTCGGGCAATCTTCATCCAAATCTCTGTTAGATATCGCTTGCAACCTTTCCATCCTGAACTACGTCAAAGAGGTTGTTAATGGCCAGGCGGCCTAATTCAACTACAAGGTGGAACTTGACATGAACATGAGAAAAAGTGCATTTGCAGCCATTACAACTGTAGCCATTTTGTCCTTCTCCGTTGGAGGTCAAATGTCTGCGGCAGACCGTCAATTCAAGGATTTGGACAACGTAAGCGGCAAAGAAAAAATTATATCCCTTAAAGATCAGGGTCTGCTCAAAGGTGCCTCTGACACGCAGTTTCTCCCGTCATCTAAAGTGACCGCTGCCCAGGGCATTCAGTTGATCTCCGGCGGACTCCAGCTCAGTTTGGCCGCTATTGATTTTAATAAGGCGCCACAGGCCAGCGGACTGTTTACCCATGTTAAGGATACTGCATGGTATGCCGAAGCCTTTATCAACGCGCATTATAATGGCGTAGAGATTCCAAAAGATATCGTTCCTTCAAAAACCCTGACTAAGGAAGAGTTCACCCACATGCTGATTCAGGGCATGGAAAAAGCAGGCGCTCTTCCGATGATTAAAATCGCACCTGCGAATATTGCGGATGACAGCGAACTGGAGCCTTCTTACCAAGGTAGCATTCAACGCTCGCTAGTCTACAAGGTCAATACCTTGGATGCAAATGAAAAGTTTCATCCAAAAAGCGAGATTACACGTGCCGAAGCTGCTGTTATGTTATATAATGCATTGGAATACCTGAATGCTCATACAAAATCGTCATAAATACAGCAATTAAGAGCTTTTCTTCTGAGGGAATTAAGCTTTCAGTTACTTGACATCATTATCGTTAATGTTATAATAAGGAAATCGAATTTAGACCTGCGGTAGCTGATTACCGTAAGGATATTTTCCTGGTCCTTCGGCATATAACACAGGTAACGAATAAATAAGCTGGCTCCGGATGAGGAGTTCAGCTTATTTTTTTGGATCAAAAAGCTTACCGTTTTCACAGATCTACATATTGAGAGGAGACAGGGGTATGTTTGGGAATGACTGGGATGATGTACTACGAGAAGAGGTCGAGAAGCCATACTTTAATGAATTAAGGTATACGTTAGCCAGAGAGTACAAGTTACATAAGGTATATCCTCCAAAAGAAGACTTGTTTTCCGCACTTAAATTAACGCCATTTCATCTGACCAAAGCGGTTATATTGGGACAGGATCCATATCATGGAGAGGGACAAGCTCACGGTTTGAGCTTTTCTGTTAGACCTGGTGTGCGAACACCGCCATCTCTACTAAATATATACAAGGAGCTTCGCGATGATATCGGCACTCCCATTCCGAATCAGGGATACCTCGTGCCTTGGGCTGAGCAAGGTGTGCTGCTGCTAAACAACGTGTTAACCGTGCGTGAAGGACAACCGCAATCTCACCAGGGAATAGGTTGGGAACGTTTCACGGATGCTGTCATTGAAGCGATTAATGAACGCGAGCAGCCAGCAGTGTTTATTTTGTGGGGGAGCCATGCTCAGAAAAAAGCAAGCTTCGTGAATACCAGCAAGCATTTGGTGCTGAAATCCGTTCATCCAAGTCCATTGGCGGCTCACAGAGGCTTTTTTGGCAGCAAGCCTTTTTCGCGTACCAATGCATTTTTGCAGGAGCATGGAATGGAGCCTATTCGGTGGGAGATTCCTAACCGCTAGCACTGGAGGTGAGGACATGCGTCAGTGGAAGGGACGTCAGGTCATTTTATATCACGGCAACAACGGTCATACCCAGAAGGTGCGCGGCACGCTTGAAAAATGGGATGATATACGAAAGTGTGTTATTTTAGGCCCGAAAATGCTGGCTATTCCTTTTGAAAATATTACGCATATTACCATGCTTCCTCCGGGGCGTGAACGTAGAAGCCGCCATCCGGCGAAGCTGAACGCTATCGGTTATGTAATGAGCGTTCCGTTACAGTTTGATAATGCCATTCATTTTCAGTCGGCGGTGACGATTTGGAGAGAGGATCAGCTGATTGCTTATAATGTAAAGCTGGTTAGCCACTCGGCACACGATGTAATTCTTGAAGATGGACAAACCTTATCTAAAGAAGAGCATTTGTTTGTAGTAAGGTCACTACGTGGAGAACTTTAACTGTAATTATTCACCTTTTTTTGATGAAGGGTTCAATTTAGTTAGCTGCTAACCGATAAAAGTAATGGGATTGTTAATTATATCCTATTTTATAGAGATGAAACTAAGGGAGAGAAACGAATGGAGCGTATGAAACGTATGAGCAAACGGAGTACCTTCTTACTTGCTTTGCTGATGTTTGTATTTGCAGCATGGCCAGCGGGTTTGATCCGGGCTGAGGAGAGCACGACTTCCACGGTACAGTGGGACAGTCAAAATCCGACTACATTGAATCTGGGTGGAAGCCCCGCTCAATTAAAAGTGTGGTCATTGACAGAAAAGGGCAAAGAAGATGTTACACAAAAAGCAGAATGGATCTCTGGGGATTCAAGCATTTTAAAGGTAGATAAGGGACTCATTACTCCTGTGTCAAAAGGGCAGATTAAGATTGTTGCCACATATGAGCAGCAAACGGTAAGTACAACGATTACAGTAAAATCGCCTTACAGCAAGCTGCAATTAAATCCGTCTAGTCCCATTAATTTGACGATTGGTGGAGAATCAAAGCAATTGACTGCTCAAGGTGTACTTACTGGAGGTGGGACGGAAAATGTATCCGGTGTCGAATGGACTTCTTCGAATGCGGCTGTTGCTACCGTTGAAGATGGTCTGGTTCGTCCACTTGCCAAAGGCGTGACTTACATTAAAGCAAGCAAAGATGAACTCAAAGCACAAACGATTGTGTATGTGCGTTCTTCTTCTCAGGCATTAGTATTGAATGCAACTGGGTCCAAATCGGTCTTTCTGGGTAGCTCCCCAATTCAGGTTAGTGCAACCGATGTCAACCTGACTGGCGGCAAGACAGATGTGACCAACACGGCAGAATGGACTTCCTCCAATCCGTTGGTTGCCACAGTCGAGCAAGGTAAAATCACACCGATGGATGCAGGCAATTCGACGATTACAGCGTCCTATCACGGTTTGAGCAAGACTCTGAAGATTAATGTACTTCCGACGGTTGAAAAACTGGTTTCAAGCAAAGCCAGTCTGACTCTCGAAACAGGAGGCAAAACTTCTCTTCCGAGTATATCTGCTTATTTGGTCAATGGGGCTAAAAAAGCAGTTCAATCCGATGTAAAATGGAGCTTAAGCAGTGAAAGTGCAGTTAAAATAGCAAATGGTAAGCTGATTGCAGTGAACCCAGGCAGTGCAACATTGACAGCAACGGTAGGTGCACTCAAACTGGATATTCCAGTGACTGTGCAATACAAAGTGCTCAAGCTGACCGCTTCTGAGAAAAAATATGTATTGGTTGCAGGCCAAGAAGCAAGTATTCCGACAGTAAAAGCACACATGGCTGGTGGCGGAATCCTGGATGTTACCAATCAGGTAAGCTGGGTAGGTACAACAGCCGCAGTTACAGTAGCAAATGGTAAAGTAAAAGCGGTAAATGGCGGTAACTCTGGAATCAAGGCTATGTATATGAACAAATATGTGAAAGTACCTGTCATTGTGGAAGGAGCCATTTCTACATTGACACCAAGCTTTTCGAGTGCTGATATGAATTTGAAAGGAAGTAAGTCCATCAAAGTCATCGGCATATATACGGATGGTAAAAAAGCTACGCTGAGCAGTAAAGTGAAATGGACATCATCGAATGCTTCCGTAGCGATCGTAAAAGGCTCTTCCATTAAAGCCGTTGGAATTGGAACAGCAACAATTACGGGCACATATCAGGATAAGTCGTTTAACGTTGAGATCAAGGTCACACCTAAGCTGCTCAAACTGGTATTGAGCAATAAAAACCTGAAGCTGCCTAAAGGCTCCTCTCAAGTGCTTAGTGTGAATGCAGTTTATGATTCAGGCGCTACTACCAATGTGACAAGCTCAGCGGTATGGACATCTTCCAAACCGTCGATCGTACAAGTTACTGGCGGTCAGGTGAAGGCGATTGATACCGGAAGTTCCAGTATCAAAGTAGTCTATGGTGGTAAGACTGTAGCGACATCGGCCAGAGTGTTAAAATAGTCTACGTATATTGCCACATCCACTTATACAAAATAACCCCCGGTCCAAAGACCGGGGGTTATTTTCAGCTTATTCTACGCCGTCCTGATAATGATTTTTCCAGTGCTTATCGCCTTTGTGTGCGAAGTCTTCAACTGTCTTTTCCAAAGTAGCTACCAGTTGGGCTTTAATCTCAGAAATTGTGTCTCGGAACAGTCTTTCTTCCGTACCATTGATTTTTTCACCATATAGAGCCTGAGCGGCTATAAATTGACGATGTTGCTCCACAAAACTGTCAATCGAATGCAATGCATGCTCCACGTATTGGGAAATGCTATGATGCTCGTTAGGCAGTTGCAATTTTAATTCATGAACTCTGTTTAATAATGCCATGATGATCACCTCGTGCGTTTTGTTATGTCAATAATTATACATCATTTTCGGAAAACTTTCATTAAATTTTGATTAAAATGTGACTTTTATTATGTCATGATTGCATTTTCACTGGTGATCAGGCCTAATTTTCGGAATTATTTCATTCTTTCCTTTGTGTCGTGATTTTAAAATTTAATATATATGACACGAAGATGATATAAGAGCAAGCTGCGACAGCTGTCTTTCTGACATGTTATAATGGGGGAAAAGCCCAGTAGGAAAGGTTGTCAGTATGGTATGAAGCTTTTTAAAGGTTTATTTTGGGGGATTCTGATCAGTCTTCTCCTGTGGTGTGCCTTGTTTGGGCTTGTCCGCTGGATGTCTCATTAAGTCGCTTCCTGTATCTTATACAATAACTCTTGCGACTGTATCCACGTCATTAACGGAAATCGTATATACGTGTTCGTCATCATAGAGCTTGAATTGCTGAGTTTCTTGGTCAGATAGGAGCTTAGGCCAGCCAATTACGGTACTTCCATTCAGTAATCGGATTACAACGGCTTGCATTTGGCTCACGGCCAGTTTGATCTCATCGTTCATTCGTACAACCTCCTCTCTATACTATTTGTCGTCGAATATTCAACCTTTTTTTATAGTCAGTAAGGGGTTACAAAAAATAAAATCCAGGGATTACCTTAGTTGAAGGCATCTACTGGAATAGCTTGAAGGGAAGAGGGAAATTGAAGAAAAAGTTGCTAAGTTTTATAGCTTTAGTGCTGCTAGCTTTGGGCGCGTACTGGTTTGAAGGAGGCAATCTTCTTACAAAAATGACAGGAGAGAACCCGCCTTCATCGGCTCAGGTTACGCTGCAATTCCCGTCAGGTCGCTACCCTGAAACGGCGCAGCATATTAAGGAAGCCATTCAGGCGGGAAAATCACCGGTATGCACAATTGACCGTGAAGGAGCCGAGCAAAATCGCAAGCATTCGCTTGCAGGTGTTCCCACTCGTAAAGGATACGATCGTGACGAATGGCCGATGGCTATGTGCTCAGAAGGTGGCAAAGGTGCAAATATCAAATACATAGCCCCTAAGGATAATCGTGGGGCAGGATCATGGGTCAGTCACCAATTGGATGAGTATGAGGATGGAACTCGTGTGAAATTTGTTGTGAAATAGTGCTATTACTTTTTATTACCTTGGGCTGTTTCCTGTCTGGCCTTAATCAACGCCAGAAAATCAAAAAAATCACCTAGTGTATTGAAGCCGGCACCTAAAATGGCCAAGTCTTCAGCGGATAGTTGGTTAAACCATTCCATTTGCTTAGCATCAAACATATTATCACCGCCAACCATTGATAATGTATAGTATGTACTGACGGCAACGAAGGTCAGGGCTCTGGCATACCATTTAAGTATGCTTGTTTTTTGTGCAGAGGATGTGTAGAACTCATGTTTAAATTTAATTTTTATACTAAAATCGTCTCCATCGTTATCGTATTGCTTATACCTATGCTGATCCTGTATGTCTATTCTAATCAGACAACGACAGGTGTATTACGTGAGGAGCTGAATCAATCTAATTATAATCAGCTGACTTTTTTTCAAAACCAGGTGAATACGAATATTGAAATGATCTCCTCTTGGCCGCATCTGCTGATTCATGATCCCGATGTAGCCAGTTTTCAAGCGATTTTTTTGAAGGACAAGGTTCTCAATCTGGATGGAATTAACCTTGTCAAACGGATCCAAACCAAGCTTGGGCTTCAGGAAAGCTCTTCTAATTGGAGAACCGGGCTGAGTATCTATTCTCCTTCGCTTGGACGGGTTGTATCGGAGAATGGAGCAGGTTTATATGACCAGAAAAAACTAAATCAGCTGATAAAAGACGGCTGGCAGGTATCCAAAAAAAGATCATACGGGAAGGACCAATTTATATTTTCATTGTATACATTATCCCCGTTTTCTTCACTTGGTAATCCAGAAACCGCTAACACGATTATTAAGGTTGAATTTGACAGCAGTAATATTCAGGACATGCTTGACCGTTTCAAAGGTGATGGTCGAAAGGAGCCTTTTTATTATAAGAAAGGCGTAGGAGTGATCTTTAATCGTACTGCAAATGAAGAGCTGTCTGGAAAGCTGATTTCTAAATTGGAAAAAATGGGACTCCATGAGGTTGATAATCTGACCGTGAAAATTGGAGAAGAAAGCTACCTGGTACATGCCGTTCTTTCGCAAACGACTGGTTGGTATTTGATTGATTACATGCCTTTGTCCGATATGATGTCTCCAATTTACTCATCGAATCGACTGTTTTATATAACTGTTGTTGGCTCGCTGCTGGTAGGCTTGATTGGCGCTTACTTGCTTCATTCACAGGTACAAGTGCCGATTCTTCAGCTTGTGCGGGCATTTCGGAGACTAAAGGATGGGGACTATGCTGTTCGATTAAGTCTAAGGGGGAGTCACGAGTTTGCTTTCCTGTCTAGTCAATTTAATCTGATGGTCGAACAGATTCAGGAGCTGTTTGAGAAGGTGTATGTTGAGCAGCTACATGTCAAGGAAGCGCGACTAAAGCAGCTCCAGTCACAAATCAATCCGCATTTTTTTTATAATTGTTTTTCGTTTATTACAAGTATGGCAAAGCTGCGCAATCATGAGGCGGTTGTAGCCATGGCTCATAATTTATCCAGGTATTATCGGTATACGACAAGACAGGAGCGGGATTTGGTTCCATTGTCAGAGGAAGTCGAGTTTGTTCAATATTATTTGAACATACAGCAGATGCGTATGCCAAGGCTAACGTTTTTAATTCATGTTTCTTCACAAGCCAGCAATCTACGGATTCCGCCGCTTGTAGTGCAGCCACTGGTGGAAAATGCGGTGCTGCACGGGATAGAGCCTCAAGCGGAGGATGGTATAATTCATATTTTAACCGAGCGTGTTGGCTCGTATATGTACCTGATTGTGGATGATAACGGACTCGGTTTGAGTAGAGAGGCTATAACTGCCCTGACATCAACGCTTGACAAGCCTGTGGAAGAGGATTATGGATACGGTTTGTGGAATGTGCATCAACGCATGCGATTACATTTTGGGGAAGATGCAGGACTGGAATTCTCTTTGTCTCCATTGGGAGGATTGCGTGCAGTTCTAAAATGGTCGATCTCAACAGAAGCAGAGCATGCGAATGGTTTAATTGAGCCTTCGCCGAATTCGAATATAGTTAAAACGGAGGGACCAGATGGTTCAGATATTACTAGTAGATGATGAAAGTTATGTAACAGAAAGTCTGGCAGCTACCATTCCGTGGGAGACGCTAGGCATCGAGAGGGTTCATCAAGCGGCTTCCGCATTAGCAGCGGTGGATGTGCTGGAAGCGTACGATATTGATATTCTGGTTACGGATATTCGTATGCCTGGCATGACGGGACTGGAGTTGATTGTTGAGGTAAACGAACGATGGCCACATATCCGAAGTTTGTTACTGACAGGCTATGCCGATTTTGAATATGCTAAAAAAGCGCTCCAGCTTAAGGCTTTTGATTACATTTTAAAGCCGGTGGATGATGAAGAGTTTATCAAATGTGTGTCAGCTGCCATGGATTCGCTAAAGGAAGAATGGGAAGCATTTGACAAGGTCCATCAATTACAATATAGCCGCAGAAACGATTTTGGTGTACTGCGGACCCATTTGATGCATGATTTGCTACTCGGGCGTGATTTGCCAGTACCAAAAATAGAGAGCAAAATGTCCGAGTACGAAATCAAGCTACGCACGGGACATCCTGCCAGTATGCTGCTTATTCAGCTAGGGAAGCATTTTTCTGATATGGACTATCATTCAGTGTCCTTAATTGAGTATGCGATTGGAAATATTGCCGAAGAAGTGTTCGCACCTGATTTTCACGTTTGGCATTGCAAAGCGCCGCATGATTGCTTAATTGTATTAATAGAAGGGAATTGGAATTCATTTCCTGAACGGAGTTCGGATGAGCAGAATCGTTTTTTGAGTGCGGCGATTGAGACCTTTCGAAAAAATGTGAGCAATTACTTGAAAGGGGAAATTTACGTTGCATTAACCGGATGGTTTAAGTTTCCAGAGGAACTGCCTAAGCTATATCAGACAGCAATTAGATCCTTATACTGGAACCATCAGGAGGAGACGGATACACTGCTATTCATAGAAGAACAGACAGAACAGCCACACAGCTCAGTTAAGTCACTGGAGGGGCTTTATATGCACCCTACGCTTACTCATCTGCTAGAGTCCAGGCAATGGGAAGAGGCCGAAGCGAAAGTGAGCCGTGTATTTGGAAAAATGGAAGAGGTGGGATACACACGCGAGCATTTATATGAGCTGTTTATTTCGGTGACGAGCGCCTTTATGTATACAGCGCACAAACAAGGACGTTTCATTACACAGATGGATCAAGTAGGCTTCGATCCGTTACATGCGCAGAAAATGGTTCATTCGTTCCCTCACCTCAAAGAGTGGATACTTTCCATGATGAACAAACTTAAATCTGAATGGTCCGCAAGCGAGCAAAGCGCTAAAAGCTATGTGGTCAAGCAGGTTCAAGAGCTCATCTCCCAGGATAAAGGTCAGGAGCTGTCTGTTAAGACGATTGCCGATCAGGTTTATCTTCATCCAGTCTATCTGTCTAAAATTTATAAAGCTGAAACCGGAGAAGGTTTGGGTGACTATATTATCCGAATGAGAATGGAGCGGGCTCTTTATTTACTTAAATATTCCAACAAAAAAATATACGAAATTACGACGGAACTGGGCTATCAGAATCCCCAATATTTCAGTAAGATGTTCAAAAAGCATTACGGAATGACTCCGCATGAATTTCGGGACCAGTAAAGATGGGACCAGTAAGGACGAAACCAGCAAAGATCAGTTGGGAAAGGTGCAGAAATATTTATTTTGTGACATAGGCTGCGAAGAAAAGCCCTCTTATAATAAAAGAGTAGAAAATGATTTTTAGAGGGGGAACAATATGCGAGTTCATTCGAAAAAAAAGTTGTTGTCGTTGCTCGCCGCAACTATGGTATTAGGAGTTGGCCTTGTGGGCTGCTCAGGAGCAGGAAATGGTGGGAATGCGGACAGCACAGCTAAAACTGAAAACGTATACAAAGAAAAATACAATCCAGAAGTCACAATTTCCACGGTATGGGGTGTAGATCCCGCCTTAAAATTTAAAAATGGTGAATCTATCGAAAATAACATTGCGACAAAATGGGCTAAAGAGAAATTCGGTATTAATATCAAATCACTCTGGTCCGTCACAGATACGAATGGCGCATTTGCTACGAAGCTGCGATTGGCTATGTCCTCCGGTCAGGAGATGCCGGACGTGGTTGTATTGGGGACGGAGAATGAGCAACTGGCACAGGACATGATCGATTCCGGTATGTTTGCAGAGGCTGGTCCGTTGTTTGACAAGTACGCTTCGGATTCCTGGAAGCAGGCGATGAATCAGGATACAAACGTATGGAATCAGTATAGCCGAGATGGCAAAAAAATGGGTATTCCTGTGCTTGATTTCGCTTATAACCATGATTATGTATTGTGGGTACGACAAGATTGGTTGGATAAGCTGGGTATGAAGGCTCCTGAGACGATGGATGACCTGGAAAAAGTGATGGACGCCTTTAAAAATAAAAATCCGGACGGACTGGCTCCGAACAAAGTGATTCCGCTCAGCATCGGTTTCAAAACATCCATGAACACTTGGATGGGTGACCCGTCCTGGATTTTCGGGGCATATGGCACACTACCTCAGCAGTGGAACAAAGGCACGAATGGCAGTTTGGAATATGGCTCCGTGCAGCCTGGTATGAAGCCGGGTTTGCAAAAGCTGAGCGAGTGGCTCAAAAAGGGATATATTCCTCAGGAAGCAGCATTGTGGGATGAAAATAAAACGTCAGAACCTACAGTCGCAGGAACAGCCGGTATGATTCCTGGACCATATTGGATGAGCGGCTGGCCGCTTCAGGATACAGTCAAAAATGCGCCGGGTGCCGTGTGGAAGCCGATCAAGATTCCAGCGGGTCCTGACAACAAAGCCATGCGCCACGGAACGCAATATACCAATGGTGTTGTACTAATCAACAAACAAATGCAGCATCCTGAAGCTTTTTTCACTTATCAAAATTATTTGTTTGACCATTATGCTAATGCTAAACCGGACGGTGATTTGTCGAATGGGCTGTTTAAGGGCTACGATTATGATTTGGATGCGGGCGGAAAGCTAATGTCTATCGATAAAATACCAGGCGGTTATGTAAACTCTTTTCGTTATTTGCTGGTTCGTGATGGCGCGCGTATACCTGATGCCCAAATGAAGGCTTTGTTAAGTTTGGCTAACGGCGCAGAACCGAAGACCCGTCTGGAGAAAGATGTAATGGTGAATTACGGGAAAGATACTCCTGCAGCTGCCAAAGTGCTTATGGAACAGAAGGATATCTCCATGAAAGATCAGTTCACGGGCCCTACTACGCCAACCATGAAGGCTAAAAAGGACTATCTGGATAAGATTGAAAGTCAGACCTTCAATGAAATTATTTATGGCAAGCAGCCGATCTCTGCTTTTGATACCTTTGTACAGACGTGGAAAACAGCTGGTGGCGAACAAATTACAAATGAAGTAAACGAATGGTATAAAAGCGTCGAAAAGTAAAATCATGATGTTGTAATAGTTAGGAGGGCTGTCCCAAGGTGGACAGCCTTTTTACTACAGCTTTATCAGGATTGAGTAGAAATGAATGCGCTATTATGATGTGTGTGAAAAAAAATTTTCATTCGTTTGGCGAACTTAAAAAATGATTGCTTTTGTGCCATGTATGTTGGTTTTTTGAACTGTTGGGACAGCGAAAACGCTTTTATAATTGAAGTATACCATGAGAGTTACAGGAGGAACTGCAATGAGAAGTCTGCAACGTACGTGGCCATTTCATATCATGCTGCTGCCAGCCATCATTTTCTTAATTGTATTCAGCTACATTCCGATGGGCGGCATCGTGATGGCCTTTCAAAATTACAAACCTTGGCTAGGCATAACTGGTTCCGAGTGGGTTGGACTGGATAACTTCCGCTTTTTGTTTCAACGGGAGGACAGTCTTCAAGTCGTCTGGAATACACTAATTATTGCTGTGTTAAAGATGTTTTTCAATCTGGTGGTTCCGTTTGTTTTTGCTATACTGCTGAATGAAATTCGCAAGGTCGGCCTTCAGCGATCCATTCAGACACTGGTTTATCTGCCGCACTTTCTTTCGTGGGTAATCTTGGGCGGAATTCTGATTGACCTGTTGGCTACAGATGGATTTATGAATCGTATTCTCGGTAGTTTCGGGATCCAGCCTATCTTTTTTCTGGGAGAAAATAACTGGTTTCGGTTTACTGTCATTGTATCGGATATATGGAAGGAGTTCGGATACAACACCATCGTATTTCTTGCTGCACTGGCGGGTATTAATCCTTCGTTGTATGAGGCTTCTGAAATGGATGGAGCGAGCCGCTGGAGACAGACGCTGCACATCACTGTACCTTCGTTAATTCCGATGGTAGTCGTTGTTGGAACGCTTGCACTTGGCAATGTACTGAATGCCGGTTTTGACCAGATTTTCAACCTTTATAATCCGCTGGTTTACCAAAAAGGCGATATTATTGATACATTCGTCTACCGGACAGCGTTAATCAATGGGGAAATGGGCTTTGCCACCGCAATCGGCTTGTTCAAATCCGTTATCAGTATGATTCTCATTCTGATATCTTATCGACTTGCTTACAAATGGGCAGGTTACCGCATATTTTGATTCCACGAGGCTGAAAGAGGGAGAGTCATGTATCATAAAACAACGCCATACCGCATCTTCAATGTGTTTAACATTTGCTTGCTTGTGATTTTGTCCATCATGTGTATCGTTCCGCTGATTCATGTGTTGGCGGTATCATTTAGTGCTAAATCAGCAGCAGATGCCAATCTGGTTGGGCTGTGGCCGGTGCAATTTTCATTAGAAGCCTATAAGAAGACGATGAATAACCCGATTTTTCTGCACTCTATCTGGATTTCTGTCTGTCGGACTGTATTGGGAACCGGCTTAACATTGCTTATTACCTTTTTAGCTGCTTATCCACTTTCAAAGGAAACATCTGTGTTCCGTAGCAGAAACGTATATTCATGGTTGTTCGTATTCAGCATGATTTTTAACGGTGGTCTGGTTCCATTCTATATGGTTATTCAAAAGATCCATCTTATGGACAGCTTCTGGGTACTTGTTTTGCCAGGAGCGGTCAACACATTTCTGGTCATCCTTATGTTGAACTTTTTTAGAGGAATTCCTAAAGAGATGGAAGAGGCCGCATTGATCGACGGAGCAGGACATTTTCGGACATTGTTTAGTATCTTTTTACCGATATCCCTGCCTTCCATTGCCACGATTGCGCTGTTTAGTATGGTATTTCATTGGAACTCCTGGTTTGACGGTCTGCTCTATTTGAGCAATGCAAAGGACTATCCGCTGGCGACGTTCCTGCAAACTGTAATTATTCAGAAGGACATGAGTTCCATGAGTATGAGTCCCAAAGAGATGGAATTACTTTCTCAAACGACGGTTAATGCTGCGCAAATTTTCATTGGTGCAGCGCCTATTCTCATTGTATATCCATTTTTACAAAAGTATTTTGTTAAAGGTATGACGCTAGGTTCCGTCAAAGAGTAACAGAATTCATAGAAGGAGATGATTTGTAGTGACGAATCAAAACATAATCAAGTACCCTCCCATTAGTGAGCGAGTTCCACGTATGCTGCATGGCGCGGACTATAACCCGGAGCAATGGCAGCATTACCCTGACGTGTTAGCGGAGGATATCCGTCTAATGAAACTAGCCAAATGCAACGTGATGTCTGTCGGTATTTTCTCATGGGTTTCATTGGAGCCTGAGGAAGGTGTATTTACGTTTGAGTGGCTGGATCGTATTCTGGATTCGTTTGCTGAGAACGGAATCTATGCTTTTTTGGCCACTCCTAGTGGAGCAAGACCAGCCTGGATGTCACAAAAATATCCTGAGGTGCTGCGTGTGGAGGCTAACCGTGTCCGTAACCTGCACGGGTTTCGCCATAATCACTGTTCTACATCGCCTGTTTACCGGGAAAAAGTACGTATCATGAATACGAAGCTGGCCGAGCGTTATGCTAACCATCCTGCTGTGATTGGCTGGCATATTTCCAATGAATTTGGTGGAGATTGCCACTGTGATTATTGTCAGGAGGCATTTCGCGCTTGGGTCGAGGATAAATACGGTACGCTGGACAAGCTTAATCACGCATGGTGGACGACCTTTTGGAGTCATACGATTACGGATTGGAGCCAAGTTGAGTCCCCGGCACCTCACGGTGAAACACAGGTCCATGCCCTGAATTTGGACTGGAGACGGTTTGTGACCGATCAGACCGCAGATTTTATCAAACATGAGATTGTGCCGCTCAAGGCTGCAAATCCAGCAATTCCGGTCACAACCAATTTAATGGAGTTTTTTGAAGGGTTGAATTACTGGAAGTTTGCTGATCTGCTCGATGTTATATCCTGGGATAGTTACCCAACGTGGCATGACCGTGAGGGAGATGATAGCCGTCAGGCTGCTAAAGTGGCCATGATGCACGATATTATTCGTTCAATCAAGGGAGGCAAGCCTTGGATGCTCATGGAGAGTACGCCGAGTTTGACGAACTGGCAAGACGTAAGCAAGCTGAAGCGACCAGGAATGCATCTGCTATCGTCTTTACAGGCTGTGGCACACGGGTCAGACACCGTTCAATATTTTCAGTGGCGGAAAAGCCGCGGTTCGAGTGAAAAGCTGCATGGTGCGGTTGTCGATCATGTCGGACATGAGCACACTCGTGTATTTGGAGATGTGACAGAGGTCGGTAATGCGCTGGAAAAACTGGAGGAGGTTATCGGTACATCGGTACCGGCGGAGGCCGCAGTCATTTTTGACTGGGAGAACCGTTGGGGAATCAACGATTCACAGGGACCACGCAACAAGGGTGTGAAATATGAGGAGACAGCTGAAGCGCATTATTTGGCACTTTGGGAGCAGGGAGTGCCCGTAGATGTCATTCATATGGATGCAGATTTCTCCAAATACAAACTTTTGGTAGCTCCGATGTTGTATATGGTCCGCAGCGGTGTGGGGGAGCGTATACAGAAGTTTGTTGAAAACGGTGGCGTTTTCGTAGCAACCTATTGGTCTGGTATTGTAGATGAACATGATTTGTGCTTCCTTGGAGGCTTTCCGGGCCCGCTTCGTAAGACGCTGGGGATCTGGTCGGAAGAGATTGACGGATTGCATGATCATGACCGTAATCACATTTTGCCGGTTGAAGGCAATGAGCTGGATCTGCAAGGGGAGTATGAAGCTGTAGAATTGTGTGATCTCATTCATACGGAGGGTGCAGAGGTACTGGCTGTGTACGGCTCAGACTTTTATGCAGGACGCCCGGCTTTGACGGTGAACCGTTTGGGAGAGGGAAAGGCTTATTACATCGCATCACGCAACACCGGACTGTTCCACAGTCATTTTTACAGAAGTTTAATTGATGATGCAGGAATTAGTAAAGCGCTCAATGTGAAGTTGCCTCATGGAGTGAATACGGCGATTCGTACCGATGGGGTTCATGATTATATTTTTATACTAAATTTCACGCATGAGCCGCAAAAGATTACGTTGGATGGACGAACTTATGCGGATATGCTTGAAAATTATGCGATAGAAGACGGTAGCGTTCAATTGGATGCCTACACTGTTAAGGTTTTAAAGACAGAGCGTAATAAATAGAACATGATATTAAAGTGTGATCTCTGTCATTTTCCCGAGTGAGGGAATTGGTAGATTGGTCAGAGGCAATGAGAAGTATACAATTCGGATGGGAGATGACTTATGAAAACAGGTAACCGCACGATGGTATTTGCGATGTTGATCTTGCTTTCCAGCTTATTGTATCCGTTCGGCTCTGTAGGGTTGGGTGCGGCTTCGGCCGCCCCTGCTTTCGCCAAAGGAGCAGATATAAGCTGGGTAGCAGGAATGGAAGCGCAAGGTATGACTTGGAAGGATAAAAAGGGTGTTCGTCGAGATATACTGCAAATTTTGCGAGATGACTATCAGATTAACTCGGTACGTATCCGTGTGTGGGTAAATCCTGACATGAAAGATTATGCAAGCGGATACATGAATGCCGAAAAGGCAGCAGAACTAGCGCAGCGAGCTAAAAAATTGGGTATGAGCGTTATGCTGACTCTACATTATAGTGATTCCTGGGCAGATCCAGGGCAACAGAACAAACCTTATGCGTGGCGCAATTTCACATTTACACAACTCATGGATGCAGTCTGGTCTCATACGGTCTATGTTATGAACACGATGAAAAGCAAGGGGGTAACACCGGACTGGGTGCAGATCGGTAATGAGACGAACAATGGAATGCTCTGGGAAGACGGCAAAGCTTCGGTGAACATGAAAAACTATGCCTGGCTCGTCAATACAGGTAATAATGCTGTAAAATCGGTAAGCAGCAGTACCAAAACGATAGTACATTTAGCCAACGGGGATAACGGTTCCGTGTTGAACTGGAATATCGGCGGACTGATTGATAATGGAGCTCAGTTTGATCTTATCGGGCTGTCTCTGTATCCGTCTCCTTCTGACTGGCAGGGCAAGGTGGACCAGACGATTACCAATGCCAATAGCCTCATTGCCAAATACGGTAAAGGCATTGTCATCAGTGAAATCGGGATGGAATATAACGAACCTGCAGCTTCCAAGGCATTTATTTCTGCAATCAAAACGAAGGTTCGGAACATCGGAGGCGGCAAAGGTACAGGGGTATTTTATTGGGAGCCGGCTGCAACTCCAGGTTACAATCAGGGTTATAACAAAGGTGCTTGGCAGGCTGACGGTAAGCCAACCTCAGCTTTGGAAGGATTTGTAAATTAAGAAGTATGTAAGAGTATATCAAAGAACCTCTAGTTCGCTTTCTATGCAGACTAGAGGTTCTTTATTGTTATCTTGAGTTACTTGGAAGTTATAAAATTAGGCTTCCCGGTTCACCTTGAAGAACGAAATGAGCTCTTCCAGCTCCCCGGACATCAATGTAAGCTTGTCAGAAGCTTGGACAATAGAAGCCATAGACTCAGCCTGTTCTCCAATGGTATGCTCGATTTGTTTGCTGCTGCCGACTGTTTTGCTAACTGTCGAAGACAGCTCGTCAGAGGTAGCTGACATTTCCTGCGTGCTGGCCGAGATCTGCTCCGTTGCGCTGGATACCTCCTGAATTTGTGACGACACTTTATTAGACGCATCTAAAATTTCAGAGAACATTTCGCCTGTCTGCTTCGTAACTTCCAGCCCAATGTGAACTTCTTTTGTACCAAGGCTGATGCCTTTTACAGTCTGCTCAATTTCTCTTTGGATTTCTTCAATGAGCTCTGCAATTTGTTTGGCAGACTCTTGAGACTGTTCAGCCAAATTACGCACTTCTCCCGCTACGACTGCAAAACCTTTGCCCTCTTCACCGACTCTGGCAGCTTCGATAGAAGCGTTCAATGCAAGCAGATTCGTTTGACTGGCAATGCCTGTAATGATGCTGACGATATTACTGATTTCGTTAGAACGGTTCTGCAGCGCATTAACGGAATCAGCTGTACTTTCCATTGTAGTGGAGATGGAGTCCATTTGAGCGGAAAGCTTTTGGGCTACCTGATTGCCTTCAACGGAGCGTTTTTCCATAGAATAAGCTTGATCCGCTACGGAAGAGGAGCTTTCGGCAATCGTTTGGATAACTGTCGACATTTCATTCATAGATCTGGAACTTTCAAGTGCTGCGTGATCCTGAGCTTCAAGTCCCTGGGTTATTTCCTGAATATTGCTGTTAATGACGTTCGTATTCGTACTGTTTTTCTCGCTAATGCTTAACAATTCCTGGGCAGATCCCGTAACTTCTTGTGTCGTATCCTGTACTTTCACCATTGTATCGTTAAGGCGTTTGATCATAGAATTGAATTTTTGATTGATAATGCCAAGGTCGTCCTCGCCTGTCTTGATTTTTACATTCAGATTACCCTCGCTGACTTCCTCAATTCCCTTCATCAAGCTACGAATCGGGGATAGGGTCCGTTTTACCAATAAATATTGGATCGTTAAGAAGATCGCAAGGAACAGAATGAGCAATGACACACCATATACAAGCAATTTATGAAGTCCGGTAGGTACAGAGCTCGCGTCTACGTCAAAGTATATCGCACTTGTGATTTTACCGCTTTCATCTGTAATTGGGTAAACAATAGTAGTCCATGTACCATATTCGTCCGAGTAAAAGCTGCTCAATGATGATTTATTGGATTGAAGCATTTTATTTACAGCTTGTGCATTTTCGTCAGGAAGAGTATACATATCCCCAATATCCAACTTCAAGTCTTGGAAAGCTTGGACTAAATTTGTGGGAACGCCAATAATGGAGGTTTGATTTCCTTCTGTTAGTTCTGTGCCAAATATGTAAGCTTGGGCAACATTAGGATAAAATGTGTGGATAGAATCTAGGAATTTGCGTAAATCCTGTTGAGCAGAACCGTTATAATCTTTTTCGCTTAATGCTTGTTGTACTTTTGTTTTGTCAACATCTTCTGCCCATTTTTTAGTCAATACTTTAACTTGGTCTTGCAGCTGCGTGGTGAGAATGTTCTTTTGAAGTATATAGCTGGATGTGATGAGAATAGCACCTATTAATACGATGTTAAGAAAAGAGATTAATAGATTTTTACCAAAAAAGGACATAGTTCTCCACTTCAAGTTTTTCACGTTTTCTTCTCCTTTGAATTAGCAATTTAGTTTCATATACAACCTACCCCATATATATTTCGACAATTTGCTTTCTAAATGTTAGGTATTTATTAAAAGGGAGAGTAGAAGGTTATTCAAAAAGAACGGCGGCCTCTAGTAAATGAAACGATGGGACCGCCGCTTGTCGGCAAAACTGGATTTTATGTTGTTTTTCCAACTCAATTCTTACTAAATCACTTTATTGTTCTAACAATATTTAAAAAATAAGATAAATGTGAGCAAACGGGTATGCTTTATACCTATAAATACCTGGATTGCATTGAGGGTTCTTAAGTTTCTGTCCCTTATAAAAGAAGTGAAATGAGCAAGGGTAGTGAAATGAGCGATAAGACTGAGCTAATAACAAATGCAGATGCAGCTTCCGTTTCCAGTGTTTCATAACGGGTAGCAATCATAGCGGCGACAGCCGAGCCGGGAAAAGCGACAAGCAGTACGGCTTTGGTTACATCCTCATGGGATAGTCCTATCAGAACAGCAATACCGAGCATAACTATAGGCATTACGATGGCTTTCAGCACAGCGATGCTAAGTGCTTTTGGACTGAACGTAATCTTTTTGATACCAATGGTTACCCCGATGGCAAATAGGGCTGTACCAGCAGTAATATTGCCGATTTGATCAAACATGGATTGCAAAAGTTTCGGAGCGTGGAATCCACATAGAGTCAATACGACACCAAACAAGGGTACGCAGGCAAGCGGCTCGCTGAGTCCATGAAGGACTGATTTCATAGTGACTTTAAATAAGTTGCCTTTAGTGCCGTCGGATTCTGTTGTTTTGCGCTGACCGACCGTTCCCAAAATACTTGCAAGCGGATCAAGAATGGCATTAACGACGATCCCAGTAATCGCAATCGGGATGGCGACTGCCGCACTTCCGAACAAGCTTCCCAGAACCGGAATTCCCATGAATGCGAAAGAAGGCTGTGTTGAATTCAATGCGAACATGGAGGATTCAGTCAGGCCTTTTTTGGCAATTAAGCGATAAACAATGAGCAATACAATATAAAAGCCGATTACACCAAGTAGCAAAGCCACAAGAAAGGGCCACTTTTGAATCAATGTCTCTCTTGGTGTCGTCGTAATACCAATAAACAAGTGTGCAGGTAGAGCAAACTTCGTCACGAGTGTATTTAATCCCTTAGAAGAAGCAGTGTTAAAAGCCTTAAACAATCCTGCGAAATAACCAATTAAAATGACAAAGAAAATAGGAATTAAGATAATAAAAATATGACCTGTAGCCATGATGTCGCCTCCAATGAAGATGTCCGCCAAAAAAGGCGGACATCAGTTAAATAATCACTTTGCGTATGCAAGTACAAATTTGATGTTGTCGCTATTTTTTAAACCAGGACCGCTTCCTGACCATATTGTTTGATTGGTTTATATTTGCAGTCCCACATCGCATCTCGAACCGCTTGTGCGATATCGTCCGGTTGATGACGCGCTACTCCATCCTGAACTGCTGCCTTAGCCACAGCCACGGCTACCGCTTCAGATACTTCGCGTAATTCATTGATTTTTGGCAGCAGGGAAGCACCAGGCTGCGACAAATCAACCATTTGAGCTACTGCATGGGCAGCTGCTGCAAACATGCTATCTGTTATAATTTTGGATTTTACCACGATTGCGCCAAGACCAAGACCCGGGAACACAAAAGCATTGTTGGATTGCCCAATTTCAAACTTAATATTGTTATAGATCACCGGCTCAAAAGGACTTCCTGTTGCAATGAGGGCTTTTCCTTCGGTCCAGTGGATCAAATCTTGCGGAGTTGCTTCTGCCAGTGGAGTCGGGTTGGACATAGGCATAATAATAGGACGTTCTGTATGTTTGGCCATTTCTTTAACGATTTCCTCACTAAATGCCCCAGTAACACCAGAAGTACCGATCATAATCGTCGGTTTTACGCGGCGAATGACTTCAAGCAGTGGAATTTTGCCATCCTCAGCATGTTCCCAGTCGCGGCATTCTGCAACATCACGCACATAAGGGACTTGGAATGGAAAAAGTCCTTCTGTTTCGTTGGTAAGCAGGCCACGGTAATCATAAGCCCAGAAGTTACGTCTTGCTTCTGCTTCTGACAGTCCTTCCAGCATCATGGCTGCGCTAATTTGGTCTGCATTGCCGATTCCAGCAGCTCCTGGGCCAAAGACTAGAACCCGATGCTTGCTCAGTGGGATTCCGGACAATTGAACACCGGACATTACACCTGCGAGCGTAACCGCTCCAGTACCTTGAATATCGTCATTAAAAGTCAAAATACTATTTCCGTATTTATTGATAATGTTCCGTGCGTTGACATTGCCGAGATCTTCCCAGTGCAGCAGGGCATTCGGGAAAAAGGAAAGTGCAGCTTGAACATAAGTGTCAATAAATTGGTCATATTGTTCTCCACGTACACGTTTATGACGATTCCCCATATATAAAGGATCTTCCAATAGCTTCTCGTTGTTTGTACCTGCATCAAGAACAACTGCCAGTACTCGGCTAGGATCTATACCAGCAGCAGCAGTATACACAGCAAGCTTACCAATAGAGATATTAATACCTCCGACTCCCCAGTCCCCGATTCCCAAAATACTCTCGGAATCTGTGGCTACGATCAGGTCGATATCATCAGGGTCTAAGTTCAAATTCTTAAAAGCCTCTCCAATACCCGCCAGATTATCAATAGATAAATACATACCACCAGGTTTGTGATATTCATGACTGTATTCCTGTATAGCCTGGCCTACTGTTGGTGTATAAACAATCGGGAGCATTTCGCTTAGGTGCTCAGAGAGCAAACGATAATAAAGGACCGTATTCCGGTTAAAAAGATCATTTAACGCAACATTTTTACGCAAATTATCCGGTTGGCTCTGAAATTGCTCGTAAACCCGTTGAACCTGCTCCTCAATAGTTAATATCGTAGGAGGAAGGAGACCGTCAAGTCCAAGCTGTTTCCGTTCTTCCAGGGTAAAAGCTACTCCTTTATTCAGCAGTGGGTTGGCAAGTAGATCTTTTCCGGTTAATTTAGTTTCGATAGATCCGTCTTCCGTAAAATGAAAAGCACGCATTTCCAATTCCTTCTTTCTAAAAAATTACATTTAATTAATCCTTGAACAATTCGTGAACAAGTATACGCCTTATTTTAAACCAAGTGAACAAGTATGTTGTGTGAAAAATGGTTATATAAGTGTTTACATAAGAAAAATTATGAAAATGAAAGCGATTTTCAATGTTTTTTTGAATGAAAATTTCATTTAATTTTCATGATATTTTCGGAAAATCTTGATTGAATGTGATAATTATCATAGTTTTTTAGATGTAGTTCGATTAAGCGTGCATGAAAAATAGCTTAACTTCATTTTATATAAACGAAGTTAAGCTATTTTTTGGCTATAGGGATGGTTGAGGGACAAAATTTAATGCTTCGCAGCTCAATGTTTAATGAACATCAGGCATTTAATTCTCCGATGCGATTGACGGCTTCATCAGTAACTGTAGCAGAGCGTTGCATCCAGCTGTTACGCCATTTCAATTGCATTATGATGACGAGGGTAAAGGCACAGAACGTGATTAGGCTCAGAGAGATGAAGCCTGGCATATATGAACCCGTTGATTTGTACAGATGACCCAGTATAAGGGGGAGGAAGTACCCGCCTATGCCACCAGCAGCGCCGACAATGCCGGTCATGAGCCCGATTTCGTTGCCGAACCGCTGCGGAACGAGCTGGAATACGGAGCCGTTGCCAGCGCCAAGGCACATCATGCCTACGAACAGCAGCACAACTACCACGGTAAGTGATGGTAAAAACGCAATGCCGGCGAGCATAATCCCGGCTCCCGCATACAAGTACATTAACATGCGTGAACCACCAATCCGATCGGACAAAAAGCCGCCTACAGGACGAAAGAAGCTTCCGGCAATCACACAAACGGTCGCAAAATCGGCGGCATGTACCGCGGAGAGGCCATATTGGGTATTGAAGAAAATAGTCAAATAATTAGAAAGACCAACGAATCCGCCAAACGTCACGCAGTAAAAGGCACAGAATACCCAGGCATCCCTCTGTTTGAGCACCGAAGCATATTGCGACAGACTTTTTGGTGCCGGGCGGTGAGGGCTGTTGCGGGCAAAAATACTGAACAGAATGAAGACGGTTAAGATGGGGAGGATAGCCAATCCGAAAACGGCTTCCCAACTGCCAAAATGTTGAGCAATGCGGTTGGCGAACAAAGTCGCAAGGACGGTACCGCTATTACCAGCACCGGCAATTCCCATAGCCAAGCCTTGATGCTCTTTGGGGTACCATTGACTTGCCAACGGCAGCGCAGCTGCAAATGATGCTCCGGCTACACCCAGGAGCAGGGCAACAACGTACAAGTGCTCCAGCGAATCAACCCACAGCCAGCCGAGCAAGAGAGGGATTATCGTAACAAGCATACCAATCTGCCCTGTGAGCTTCGGACCGATATAATCCGACATGAATCCGAGCACGAGCCGCAGCAGGGAACCACCGAGTATGGGTAGGGCAACAAGATTGGCTTTTTGTACAGGGTCCATTGGATAATCATTAGCAATTACAACGGCCAACGGTCCGATCATTCCCCATATCATAAAACTGATATCAAAATACAGAAAGGAGCCAAATAGGGTGGGCTTGTGTCCGCTTTTCCAGAAATTTTTTTTGTTCATTCTCCATCTCTCCTGTTCTAATTGTTGTTCTTTGTCTGCAAAATGTAATTTGAACATGAAAAAGCCGCAAATCGCCCCTACATGGTATCTAGGAAACGGTTTGCGGCTTCATTGCCGTGGTTGACACACCTCATTGTGAGTCGACTTGGTATGATCACGTTGGAGTGATTTTAATCAAATTATAAAAAAGGATCTGTTTTATGTCAATATACGTAACACAAAATCGCAAAAAAATTAAATATAAGGCGAAAAATATAGCATTCATGTATTAAATATTGACATGACATTCACAATTCAGTAATCTTAGATACATATCGGCACAACGATGTGCCGACATTTACGGCAACGGTGCCCTTTTCCATTGAATGGAGAAGGGCTTTTTCTGTCTTATTTTATTCGGAGAATGGGGCTGGTTTAATATGATGAAAAAACTGGTCGTCGTCGGCAACGGTATGGCAGGCATCAAATGTGTGGAGGAAATACTCGTTTTGGAGCCAGAGCGGTTCCAAATCACGATATTTGGTGCAGAGCCCCGTCCCGGGTACAACCGAGTGCTCCTGTCCAAAATGCTTCAGGAGGAGAGCTCATTTAAACATATCGTTACCCATGACTGGGACTGGTATGAAGAGAACGGGGTAAAGTTGTACGCGGGTGAACGCGTCTGTCGTATTGATGTTGCAGCCGGGATGGTGGAAACGGAATCCGGTATGAAAGAACCTTATGACATGCTCATATTGGCAACGGGCTCATTGCCTTTCATGCCGCCCATTCCCGGAGCTCGAAAACAGGGAGTAATCGCTTTTCGTGATGTGAATGATTGTGAAACCATGGCGAGATATGCCAAAACATACCGCAAGGCCACGGTTATCGGAGGGGGGCTGTTAGGACTTGAAGCCGCTCAAGGCCTACTGAATCTAGGGATGGAAACTGAGGTTGTTCATAATGCGCAGTATCTTATGAACCGTCAGCTTGACCGGACGGCGGCTGTGCTTCTGCAGCGAAAGCTGGAGCAACAGGGCATGAGGTTTCATTTGGTGAAGGAAACGGTCAACATCATAGGCCGAAATAGGGCGCATGGATTGATGTTTGCGGACGGAGACAGGTTGGAAACGGATTTGGTTGTGCTGGCGGTTGGTATCCGACCGAATATCGAATTAGCTCAGGACAGCGGTCTGACCGTAAACCGTGCCATTGTCGTAGATGATTATATGCGCACGAGTATTCCTGGTATTTATGCCGTCGGCGAATGTGCTGAGCACCGCGGGATTTCATACGGGCTAGTGGCGCCGCTATATGAGCAGGGCAAAGTGCTGGCAAAAGTTATTTGTGGTCGTGAAACGGCTCCCTATGAAGGGACGGTTCCGTATGCGCAGCTCAAGGTAGCGGGAATCCATGTGTTTTCCGCAGGAGACATTCGTGATGAGGGAAACGAGACAGCAGTCATGGAATATAACGGGATGCTGAAGGTTTATAAAAAAGTGATGATGCACGGCGGTGCTGTCACTGGCGCCATTTTGTTCGGAGATACGGCGGAAAGCACCTCGCTGCTCGGAATGGTACAGCGCGGCGCACCCGCTACAGAGCTAACATCCCGGGATAACGGCGGAAGCAAAGCGGAGGATGCGGCAGCCGCACTGCCGGAAGAGGAAACGGTATGTGCGTGCAACGGCGTGAGTAAGGGGGCTATTTTGCGAGCGATCACTACGGATAAGCTGAAGACGGTGGAAGAGGTGAAGAGCCGGACCAAAGCATCCGGTTCCTGTGGGGGCTGTCGGCCGCTGGTGGCTGCACTGGTCAAAAATAGTTTGTCCCAATCGACAGTTTCCGGACCTGTAGTTACTCCGACCGCCCAAGAAGTAGTCCCTGTGTGTGGATGTACGCATTACGATCATGATTCGCTTAAAACAGCTATGGTGGACGCAGCCTGTCAGACTCCAGATGAAGTAGTGTCCCGTCTCGGTTGGACTAGACAGCAGGGGTGTGAATTGTGTCGGCCGGCTGTACTTTATTATTTGGAATCCCTTGGGTTGCGCGACAGATCTGCGACAAATCCATTAGGTGCTGGTGTTGTGGTTCAGGTCACACCGCAGTACGGAGGAGAAGCGCCCTCTGCGGGTCTGCGCTTTACGAACCTAAATGCCGAGAATCGGGCTTTTGTTGAGTCGGACCTGATGGATCAGGCATTTGTAGAAGTAGCCTGGCTCAGAGAGCGGTTGGTAACTTTATGGGGAAGTCTCGCATTGCCCGCGTTGGTTACAGTTGCTATTTGTCCTGGATCGGCGTATCCGGCAGGTGTACTTGTCCACGATATTGGAATATCCCGATCTCCAGTAGGCTGGGAGGTTTATGCCGGTGGCCATGCAGAGCATCCAGTTCGCCAGGGGCAGCTGCTTGGATTGGAGGAAGACCCGGCAGAAGCGGTCCTGATGGCTGTAGCCTGCTTGCAAATATACCGACATAGTGCCCGGTATGGGGAGAAAATGTGGGAGTGGATTGAAAGGACTGGCGTTCTGGCATTACGGGAAAGTGTGCTTGACGCTGCTCTTCGAAGTGGACTGGCGGGTAGCCTGCGGACCACAATGCTGACAGGATGATGTGATGGGTTGAGTTCAGTTGTGGCGATATTCTATCGTGTGCAGACAATAAAATTCCGAAAAATGGCGAAGGGGAGGTGACTTTGATGTGTCAGTCAGGAGAAGGCAAACCGGAAGCTGGGCTACATGTATCGGCAGTAATGGATACGCAGTGCCCGTTTTGCAGCGTGCAATGTAAGATGACCGTTAGTGCGGGTACGGAGACACTTGCGGGTATCATCCGTACAGTGTATAAGGCGGAAGGGAAACCTAATGCAGCCTCGCAGGGTAGGCTGTGCATTAAGGGAATGAATGCGCATCAGCATGCGACTCATGCGGAAAGGCTGGTACAGCCCCTCATACGCAAAGAGGGCAAACTTGTTCCCGTCAAGTGGGAGGAGGCGTTGGATACTATAGCTAGCAGTTTCTCTACGCTACTGTCCACACAGGGTCCCGATGCAATCGGAATTTACGGTGGAGGTTCACTCTCCAATGAAACGGCTTATTTACTCGGTAAATTTGCCAGGGTGGCTGTAGGTACGCGATATATCGATTATAACGGGCGCTTCTGCATGTCGGCAGCGGCATCCGCTGGCAGTAAAGTGTTTGGCGTTGATCGCGGACTGACCTGCAGACTGGCTGATATTCCGTTGGCTCGTTGTATTGTGCTTGCAGGCACGAATATCGCTGAATGCCAGCCGACGTTAATGCCTTATTTTCACGAGGCGAAGGAAAACGGTGCGTTTGTCATCGTGATTGACCCGCGCGCGACACCAACGGCGGCTGCTGCCGATTTGCACCTGCAAATCAAGCCAGGTATGGATGCTGTGCTGGCTAATGCCATGCTAAAGGTCATCGTGGACGAAGGATTTGCGAATGAAGAGTTTATCCGCAAGCGGACCAACGGCTATGATCAGCTGTTGACTCATTTGAAGGGTGTGGATCTGAACGAATCAGCTGCGTTGTGCGGAATTGAGGTAGAAATGATCCAGCAGGCAGCACGTGCCTTTGGCAGTGTGGAGACCGGCATCGTTTTTACGGCCAGGGGTGTTGAACAGCAGACAGATGGACATATGGCGGTGCGTGCATTTCTTAATCTGGTGCTGGCCACTGGCAAGATTGGAAGGGAAGGGTGCGGTTATGGAGCTATTACAGGTCAGGGAAACGGGCAAGGGGGGCGAGAGCACGGCCAAAAGGCTGACCAGCTTCCTGGTTACAGATCAATTGAGGATGAAGAAGATCGAGCCTATGTGGCGTCCGTGTGGGGAGTAAAACCAAGCAGTTTACCGGGTAAGGGAGTGTCCGCCTATGAAATGATGGAGCTTGTCCATCAGAGAGAAATCCAAGCTTTGTTCGTGATGGGCTCTAATCCTGTTGTATCTAACCCGAATGTCCGGCTGGTGGAGGAAGCCCTCAAAAAGCTGAATCTGCTGGTTGTGGCGGATATGTTTCTCACTGAAACCGCGCGGATGGCCGACGTTGTTTTGCCTGTGACGTCTTATTTGGAGAATACGGGGACGATGACCAATCTGGAGGGCCGCGTTCTGCTACGGGAAGCGGCGAGGTCCGCACCAGGCGAGGCTAGAGATGACTGGAACATTTTGTGTCAGGTAGCTGCAAAGCTAAACAAGGGCAGCTATTTCTCTTACAGGGATGCTGAGCATATCTTTGAAGAACTGCGGCTTGCCAGCCGGGGCGGTCCTGCCGATTATTATGGGATCACATATGACAGGCTGCGTCGTGAAGAAGGGGTATATTGGCCATGCCCGTCTACGGACAGAGCCGGTATGGATACGATGTTTCGGGAAACCTTTGCCCATTCCGATCAAAAGGCTATTTTTACGGTGGTTGAAAGCTGTGGAGCAGGAGAGGAGATATCAGAGGAGTACCCGCTTATTTTGACGAACGGCCGCGTGCTGGCTCACTATTTGACTGGTGCACAAACGCGCAGAAGTCCGTCGCTGGCCGCACGAGAGATTGAAAATTATGTAGAAATTCATCCGCGGACAGCGCGACGCTGGCATATCAGGGACGGGGAGTGGGTAGAAATAGCATCACAGCGCGGTAGCTTCACTGTCCGCAGCCGGATCAAACCACATATCCGCGAAGATACGCTCTTCGTGCCCATGCATTGGGGTGGGATACAAAATGTAAATCGGGCGACTCGACCCGATCTTGATCCGTTCTGCCGGATGCCTGGCTTCAAAACGGCTGCTGTGCGTATCCGTCCCCTTCATCTGGCTGCAGTTGCAACAAGTGCAGATAATGGGGAATGGTCTGAGTTCTAGAGCAGGACTGAGTAAGTGACTTTTTCTTTGCATAAAAGGCCAGCCCCCTTTGTATGAGTGAGGGGCTGGCCTATTTGACTTGGATAGTTTAGGGCCCGCAATCCCTAGACTGCGTGACGCCAATAATTAAAAATGCATTCGGGTTTCGGATCTGCTTGCTCCTGTTTTTATTTCTTTTCTGAGCATAGCTTCCCGCCAGTGACAATACAAACCCCAGGCGTCCCCGTTTTCTAGCAGCGGTTTGCAGGTATACAAACCTTCCTCTATGGAGTCGACTCGCCCTGCAACGAACAGTCGGACCGCACTGTTGAGTAACACTTGATTCGAAAAGGCTATAGAAGCTGTGCCTTGCAGCACTTCCTCCGTAATGCGCAGCTGTTCAGCGGGGGTCCAGTTATGCTCGGGTACCACCGAATCCAGCCCGTACATTTCCGGATCAATAACCTGTAGTGATACCTCGCCGTTAGCAAGCAGGTAAGTCCGGGTCGGCCGATCGATGAACAGATCCTCCGATCCTTCGCTCCCCTGGACGATCAGAGCCCTGCGGTAATTCAGATTTTGCATGAGTTTCGCCGTCTTCTCGAGCACAGTATTGTGGAAAACGCCGAATACAATATACGGGGAAGAACCGTAATCAACCAGTTTCTCGGCAGTATTCAGCACTGTGCGAAGCCCCAGCTCTTCGCGAATGGGCCGCATATCTCGCAGGGGCGCGCACCACTGTTCGGAGGCAACGAACAGTACACCAGTCAGCTTCGCGGCATGAATGGCGGTTTCACGTGTCATGTTCCGGGACGTTACCCCCATTTCCTGCAGCAAAAGCGGGAGCGTAACACCCCATTTGGGAGGGAGAGGTGCACTGCCATGCATCGTTACAGGAATTCCGCATGAGGCGAGTAGAAAGGCCGTTGCGAAGGTGGCGATAAATGAAGACTTTCTGCCATCGTACGGACCGGCGAAATCAATCCCTTCCTGCATCGGAAAGCGATGGGTATATTTACGGCAGATGTTTACAAATGCTTCCAACTCGGCAACACTCTCCATTTTAATGCGCTCCGCGGCAAAGAAAGCTCCGATTTGAGCAGGGGTTGCTGACTGGGTCATAATAAGTTCGGCAGCAGCTTCGGCTTCGGCGTAATTCAGATCCCGGGCGCCCCTTTTGCCGCGACCAACTTCTTTTAATATTTCAATGATATTCATGTTCGGGCCCCTTTCAGATTTATGCTTTTAGCATTTGCTGTGCTTTGACGATGGAGATGGCCACATCAACGATACGTTTGCGTTCGTTCATTGCTTTTTTGCGTAGCACATCATATGCTTCCGCTTCCGGGATACCGTTTACTTCCCCAAGTATTCCTTTCGCCATATCAATCCATTTGCGTTCTTCCAGCCGAGCGGTCAGTTGCTTGCGTTCACTTTGCCAGTGCTGGCGTTCAAAAAAGCGTTTGGCGCTAAAATGAAGAGCCCAATTCAGCTCATGGGCTGCCATAGAAGGGGTTAGAATGCCATCGACAGTGACATCAGCTTCACAGGCCTCTGTCGATGATAGCGCTGATTCTGCGCTGCACCACCAGAGCAATGGGATCGCTTTGGCTTGCTCCAGCCTGCCACTCCATATGCTGATAGTGCCGACAGGTATGTTTAGTACCGCCGCGTCTGCATTAAGAATTAGCTGTTTGATTTCAGATTCATTGCGGCAGGGCAGGGTTAGGTATCCGTTGGACTCTAAAAGGTGCTCAGGTCCTGCCTGCCATGAGGAAACGGCGTGTGTCTGCTCAGATACATAGTCAGAATGTAAGTGAATTACCAACAAGGAACGCAAGCGGGCTCCTCCTCTCTGTAACATGAAGGGTAGTTAGCGATGGGGATAGTAATCATTGATAACAAATATGACATAAGATTTTGTCTGCCTGCTTATTTTTTTCATCATCATCAAGCTAAAACGGACTTTTAAACCATTTTGGCGTGTTTTGGACTGAAAATCAATCCTAATTTTGTAGGGGAGTGATATTTTATACGTCATAGATATGTTACATGGTGATAAAATATAATTTTTATAAGTTTATGCGTAAGGAATGTTGACATATCATTTGAAGCATTATATATTAGCTACAATACTTTTTAATTCCATACTCTGATGGATACAACGGCGTATTCGATGAAACGGCAATGGAGCCTGTTTTCTCATGTGGAGGGATATTTTGAATCCCCATATGTGAAGCAGGCTTTTTATGTTTTGAGGATACAAATGGAAGGGAAGTGACCTGATGAACGATATCCAAAAGTTAGTGTTGATCGGCAACGGAATGGCGGGGATACGCACTCTCGAACATTTGCTGAAGCTTGCACCAGGTAGCTATGAGATTACGGTATTCGGGGCCGAGCCCCATCCAAACTATAACCGGATCATGCTGTCCTCCGTTCTGGCGGGAGGGGCTGGTTTGCAGGATATTGTCATTAACGACTGGAGTTGGTATGAAGACAACAATATTCGATTGTATACCGATGATCCTGTCACAGCCATCAATACGGAAAAGCAGCAGGTGACGTCGCGCTCCGGCGTATGCATCTCTTATGATTTGTTGTTGTTGGCAACAGGTTCTAAAGCCTTTATTCTGCCGCTTCCAGGGGCCGACAAGGAGGGTGTTATCGGTTTTAGGGATATTCGTGACTGTGAAACGATGATGGAGACGGCAAAGACGCACAAAAAAGCAGCTGTTATCGGCGGCGGATTGCTTGGGCTAGAGGCAGCTAGGGGGCTGCTTAACTTGGGGATGGACGTCACAGTTATTCATATTAACGGATATATTATGGATCGGCAGCTGGATGAGGCTGCTTCCCTTATGCTCCGGCGCGAGCTGGAGGAGCAGGGAATGACTTTTCTGGTCAATAAGCGAACGGCGGCTATTACGGGCCGTCGTCGCGTGGAAGGATTGAAATTTGCCGATGGCAGTGAGCTGGAAGCAGACTTGATCGTTATGGCGGTAGGCATCAGACCAGACATTGAACTGGCGGTGTCGGCGGGAATTCCTGTAAACCGTGGCATCATCGTAAATGATTACATGGAAACGAATGTCCCTGGCATATACGCCGTTGGCGAATGTGCAGAACACCAGGGAATCACTTACGGACTGGTAGCTCCATTATATGAGCAGGGTGGTGTGCTGGCTCAGCGGCTCGCGGGAATGGAGACTCCCGGCTACAGTGGTTCCGTCACTTCTACAAGGTTGAAGGTATCGGGTGTCGACGTGTTTTCAGCAGGGCATTACAAGGATGAACCGGGAACACGTTCCCTGCGGTATCAGGATGATATTGGCGGCGTCTACAAAAAAATCGTGATCAAGGACGAAAAACTGATCGGAGCCGTTCTGTTTGGGGATACGTCTGACGGAGCCATGCTGTTTTCTTTGATCAAAAGTGGCGGGTCGGTGGTTGGCCGAGAGAAAGAGTTATTACTTGGCTTCAATCCCGGTCAACCTGAAGCTAGTGGCGCCATGATGCTGGAGCAGATGCCTGATGACGAAATTGTATGCGGATGTAATGGTGTATCCAAGGGTGACATTGGAGAGGCGGTTGCGGCTGGCTGCCGGAGTGTCGGGGAGATTAAGGCATGTACGAAGGCATCGGCATCATGTGGCGGCTGCAAGCCATTAGTGGAGGGACTCTTACAGCTATACGCAGGCGCAGAAGCCGGAGAAACGCTGAAAGAGGGGATTTGTAGTTGTACGACGCTTGACCGGGAAGCGATCATTGATGGCATTCGGGAGATGGGATTGAAGAGCGTCAAAGAAGTGATGAATGTGCTGGGATGGAACGAACCGGAAGGTTGCACGAAATGTCGGCCGGCCCTCAATTATTATCTAGGTATGGTATGGCCGATGGATTATGAGGATGAGAAGGAATCCAGATTCACGAATGAACGGTACCATGCCAATATACAGAAAGATGGCACCTATTCTGTCGTGCCCCGCATTTATGGAGGAGTTACTTCACCTGCCGATCTGAAGAAAATTGCTGCTGTCGCAGAAAAATACAATGTGCCTCTGGTTAAATTTACGGGTGGCCAACGTCTTGACCTGCTTGGTGTGAAAAAGGAGGATTTGCCGGGGATCTGGGCCGAGTTGGATATGCCGTCTGGATATGCCTATGGAAAGACGCTGCGAACGGTTAAGACGTGCGTAGGTAACACCTTTTGCCGCTTTGGCACTCAGGATGCTATGGGTATGGGCATTCGGTTGGAAAAGGCATTTGAACGGCTGAATGCGCCATCCAAAGTCAAACTGGCTGTATCTGGTTGCCCGCGTAACTGCGCTGAAGCGACGATAAAGGATTTAGGCGTCGTTGCTATTGACGGTGGCTGGGGGATCTACGTTGGAGGTAACGGCGGTATTAAGGTTCGGGCAGCTGAACTGCTTTGTACCGTTAAAACCGAGGATGAAGTAATGGAATGGACCGGTGCCTATCTGCAGTATTATCGCGAGCAGGCCAATTGGAACGAACGCACAGCCCATTGGGTGGAACGGGTCGGAGTTGAATCCGTCAAACAGGCACTCGCGAATGCAGAGACGAGGAAACAACTGGTGACCAGAATTGAAGAGACGTTAAGCACGACGACTGATCCGTGGCACGAAATTATTCACAACGAAGAGCTGCGCAAAAATTTTGTACAGTTGCCGGAACTTAAGGCAGTAACGGAATAGGGGGCTGACAAAATGGAGACCAATACGACAACCAACAGAGTCAGAATAGCTGATCTGAACGAAATTGACCGACGTGGAGCAAGGACAGTTCGCATTCATAATACAGAGATAGCTGTATTCCGTCTGAGCGATGGCAGCGTGCATGCGCTTGAGAATCGTTGTCCGCACAAAGGGGGGCGGTTATCCGAAGGAATGATATGTGGCTCAGCGGTCCATTGTCCGCTCCATGACTGGAAAGTTGACCTTTCCACTGGCCGGGTGCAAGAGCCGGATACTGGATGTGTGACTGCTTACCCCACGGAGATTGATAGTGAGAGCGGGGCGGTTTATATCGTAATCTAAGAGTTCTATACGTATTGTGCTGATGGTTCTGCTTTTTTTCTTCTATATAATAGAAGGATCAAGGTGAAAGGCTTTGTTGAAGAAGTGGTGTTGTTAAAGTGCAATGATCTGAGTATACAGAAAAGTCGACCCTATTTTTTCGGGCGGCTTTTTTATCTTATATGTATGATTTAAATTAAAAAATAGGTTATTGCTAAATCTTAGTCAATGACCTATCTTCTTTTCTCAGGATAACTCGCTTTATCTCTAGACAAATAAAAAAAGCCTTGAGAATCAAGGCTTTTGACGAATAGGACGGATGGGGATCGAACCCATGACCCTTACCCTGTCAAGATAATGCTCTCCCGCTGAGCTACCGTCCTGCGGTTACTAGATAATATCATGTATTAACCATATATGTAAAGTGAAAAAATAGAAGTCAGCCTGTACTTCATGACCATTTATATATATAATTCGAATTTAGCGAGTTTGCAATTTGGAATTAATGATAGGGGGAACAGATGATGGCCGCAGAAATTATAAGTGTAACAACAGAGGAACAGCTACAGGAGGCAATATCGATCCGTACCAAAGTGTTTGTCGAAGAGCAAAAGGTTCCTCTTGATTTAGAAATTGACCATTATGACAAGCTGGGAGATACGGCCCATCATTTGCTAATTTGTGAACATGGTGAAATGGTGGCCACTGGTCGATTGACATACTATGAGGAAGATACAGCTAAAATGCAACGTATTGCCGTTCTCAAGGAGCATCGTGCGGCAGGCTATGGACGTGTATTACTGCTAGCACTGGAGGAACGTGCACGTGAATTGGGGTTAAGATACTCGCTGCTAGATGCCCAATGTCAAGCCGAGAAGTTTTACGAAAAGCTCGGTTATGAGACGATCTCCGATGAACCTTTTGACGATGCGGGAATAACGCATGTACGTATGCGCAAAAAGTTGTAGTCGACAGCGTAAGGTGCATACAAATCTGTACAATGTGCATGCTAGTAAAAGTTCCTCCACTATAATACTATGGATAAGGAGCGATACAGTATGGCTGATACAGAACGAGAGCAAATTACAGCAGTACGTAAAGACGGGGATGGCGACCTTACGTCTTTTCAGACATCTACTGGTCGGGTTTTAGATTATAACCAAGCATTGAACGAGATTGAGGCAGGCTCAATTGCAGGCGTTAACGTTTTCAAGGCCAAGGATGGAAGCAAACGAATTCGGGGAGATGCCGATGGAGATCCATCTAATAACCTGGATCAACTGCCATTGTTCTGACCTTAACTCGCAACATTAGAATGCAAGTTCATCATTATATTCAAGAACAGCAAGCCGCCTGGCTATCCTTTGTAGGAAAGCCAGGCGGCTTTTTGTTAATTGTTCAAACTGTATTTAGCATGCTACTCTGCACGTTCCAACTCTGTAAGTTGATATACTCGTTGCTGCTCTAGAAAGGACATGACTCCTGCCTTCTCCCTGAATTGTTCCATATCATCACTATAGTGCATCAGATGAATCCGCTCTTGAAGAGATGGCGCCAAGCTTAGCAGCTCGTCCAACGTCGTATGGACTTCTCCAGCGCCTTGTAATTGAACCTCATGCAGAATACCCCGACATCCTCGTTCATGCACCAGATGATGAAGCAAATCAGGGTCAAAAACCATATCTGCACTATAAAAAAGGCGGTCATTAATGAATATGGAATAACTGTTTTTACCCGGAATATGCCTTGTAGGGATTAGCTCCACCTGGATACCCGATACTAATGTAGTGGGTACACCAGGCGTTATTACGTTTACCTCGAATACATCTTCAAGCTTGTCAATCATACCTTGCTGTGACATTCCGCCCTTGAGCGTATGTTCCCACAAAGGGTGGATTAGTGGTTCGGCGATATAAAGTAGAGGCTTGCGACGATGGAGAATGTTCATTTGAAAACCGAATTCCTCCAAACCTCCGACATGATCTGCGTGAATATGTGTGATTAAAATTGCGCCAATATCAGGCAAAGGGACGCCCATTTGGTGTAATGCTAAAGAAGCGGTTGTACCGCAATCGATCAGCAGTTTGCCTTCTCCGCTGTCCAGCAGCGCGTTGTTGTTGTAATAATGCTTGGCAAAGGCACTGCCTGTGCCAAGCATTTGTATCGTTAGGCTCATTATGGATTATCCCTCCGGACTTTGTGTACTAGGACATTCTACAGTCGTATTTTATCACCTATGCTGCTG
The DNA here is from genome assembly GCF_900116035.1 of Paenibacillus sp. cl130. Taxonomy (NCBI): domain Bacteria; kingdom Bacillati; phylum Bacillota; class Bacilli; order Caryophanales; family Paenibacillaceae; genus Paenibacillus; species Paenibacillus sp. cl130. The sequence continues at coordinate 402,751 of NZ_FOYG01000002.1, read as the reverse complement.
GAACTAAAGATTTGGCTCCTTATGTAAAAACTTTGGACAATTTGTGAAACACAGCGCAACTTGTGCGGCTGAGCTAGGTATAAATGTACGACAGAAGGTTTTAAACAGATAACGATGGAGGGATTAGTAGTGATGAAATGGAGAAAAGTGATGGCCCTAGTGATGGCCTTTTCAATAATGGGAGGGACCGCCATTTCGGCGGAATCCGCCAAGGACCAAGTGCAGTTGATTATTAATGGAGAAGTGTCAAAAGATGGCGCAGTTGTCATTGATGGGAAAACCTATGTGCCCATCCGTGATTTTAACGGACTTGTAAATTTTGATCCATCCGGTGGAAAAGTTGTTTTCGACCAGCCTAACGTGCATATGTTCCTGTTCAAGGGAGATACGGTGTTTGGTAACGTGAATAAAGGCAATAAAGTGAAATTTAATGTATTCAGTCAAATTGATACCTTGAAAACAGATATCTCCGGAGTGAAGGTAGCGATCACCGACCCTTCAGGCAACGTGAAGGATATTCAGTCTCAAGATATCAAAGGAGCGCAAAAGGATAACTTCTGGTTCCGTACGAACGACTTTACGTATGATTTCAAAACAGCAGGGAATTACCGGGTTGGTTTCTACATTAAAGAGAGCAAAGACGGCAGCTATACCCTGGTGTCCGAAAAAGTCATTACAGCGATAAATTAGGCATACCACAAATTGACCTGCACCCTTGATCATGTTACGATACGGGGGAAAATAAAACAATTTGAAGGTAGGTATTTCCATGAGTGATCACAAACATGAACACGGTGAAGCCTGCAACCACGATCATGACCACGAACATGAAGAAATGGTTCTTACGCTAACTGATGAAAATGGTAAAGATGTAGAAATGGTGCTTGTAGAGACCTTTGACGTAGAAGATCACGTTTATGCTCTTCTGCTTGAGCGAGGCAATCCCGAAGCGGATGGCATTATTCTTCGTATGGAAGAAGAAAACGAAGAAATGGTGCTTTACAATATTGAGGACGAAGATGAGTGGAAACGTGTAGAAGCCGCATATAGCGAGCTTGTTGCCCAATACGAATAGAATTGGATGTAGCAGCTGCATAGCTCTTCAAGAAAAAAGCCCCCAAATGGGGGCTTTTTTTGTTGGCTATCAACATATTTTGTAAGCATGTGTTGACAGTTCAATATTATGAAATAGCGTCAGTCTCGACGATAACCTTCACCTGATGTACTGTTCGGTCCTCAGGTCCTTTAACAGGCAGGCCTACTTCTACATGATCAACAATATAATCAATATTGTCCTGCGAAATAACTTCTCCTGGCAGTAAGATCGGAATACCAGGTGGATACACATAAATGAATTCTGCAATAATGCGGCCAGCAGATTCCTTGAAAGGCACGATTTCCGTATCTCCATAAAAAGCGTCTCTTGGAATGAGGGAGAGCTGAGGGATATCCGGTATCTTTACAACCAGCTCATGCTCCTGACCTGTGGAATAGTGCAGAGAAGCCAGCTCACGCAGAGCTTTCAACAAAATTTCAATTTCCTCTTTGGTATCACCAGGGGTCACCAAACAGAGAATATTGTACATATCGCTAAGCTCAACCTCGATATTGTAGTGATCTCTCAGCCAATTTTCCACATCGTATCCGGTAAGACCTAAATGGCGGATATGAACCGTAATTTTGGTTGGATCATAATCGTAGGTAGCTTCCGTGCCGAGAATTTCACTACCAAAGCAATATAGTCCTTCAATCTTGTTAACCTCTGAGCGGCAATATTCAGCCAAATCAAGGGCGCGTTGTGCTATTTCATGACCGTTAAGTGCCAGGTTGCGTCGGGATGTGTCCAAGGAAGCCAACAGGAGATACGAAGTGGATGTCGTTGTCAGCATACTGAAAATCGTTTGTACACGTTGTGGGTTAACGTATCCGTTTTTCGTATTTACATTCAAGATCGAGCTTTGTGTCAAGGAACCGCCCAGCTTGTGGACACTTGTAGCTGACATGTCTGCTCCCGCCTCCATGGCGGACATCGGTAGATCAGGATGAAAATGAATCAGTACCCCGTGAGCCTCATCGACCAGGACCGGCACATTATAGCTGTGAGCGAGATCTACAATTTCTTTTAAGTCGGCGCACACACCGTAATATGTCGGGTTGATAACAAGGACGCCCTTGGCGTCAGGGTGGCGTTCCAATGCCCGGCGTACGGACTTGGTTGTAACCCCGTGGTGAATACCGAGATTTTCATCACTGACTGGAGAAATGAATACTGGTTTTGCACCAGCAAAGATAATGGCAGACATTATAGATTTGTGTACGTTTCTGGGTACAATAATTTTATCACCTGGCAAGCAAATGGACATAATCATGGTGATGATGGCTCCGCTTGTCCCCTGTACACTGTAGTAAGTATAATCTGCTCCGAAGGCATCTGCTGCAAGCTTTTGGGCTTCTTCGATGACACCTGTTGGTTGATGCAGATCGTCCAATGGAGCGATGTTGATCATATCTATGGAAAAGGCATTATCCCCCATAAATTCGCGAAATTCCGGATCTGCTCCGACTCCCTTTTTATGACCTGGGATGTGAAATTGAACCGGGTTGCTCTGAGCGTGCTTCTTCAAAGCAGTAAAAAGCGGGGTGTTGCTTTGATTCATTAGTGTTGTCACAACCTTTCGTGCAGGATTTCGACAATCCTGTGCAAGTGATAATAGAACAAAATTGAGTATAGCAGTTTGAAGTAGGAATGCAAGCGATTGAGGGCGCATTTATTTGCGAAAGAGTGGAGTAGGCGGAGAACCCGGTCTTTATAGCCAAAAAACGAAGGTGGAGGATGTGGATTAGATGTGGCAAAAAGGACGAAAAGAAGCTCCGCAGCGGCTGTGGACTCCTTTTTTTAGCAAATTGTGGGTTTTGGTATTTCTAGTCGAATTTATGAAAGGATCTCTTCTGGTATCCATCCTTCCGGTATATATGGGAGAAACGCTTGGTTTGTCAGCCGGGATTATTGGTTTAGCCTTTTCACTTCAATATTTTGGAGACAATGCGTTCCGGGCACCGGCGGGCTGGATGGCTGAACGGCTTGGTTACCGTGGAACGATGTCGACCGCACTGTTGTTTACGCTTGTAGCTATTATTATGCTGAGCGTACTGTCAGAGCCCGTGTGGCTCGTCGTCGCGTGTCTGCTGCTCGGTCTGGGTACTTCTCCGCTCTGGCCTTGTGTTATGACCGGAACGACCGAAATGTCCGGGCCTAATAACAGCAATGGCGCGGCGATGGGCACACTGGAAATTGCGTCTATGGGCGGAACGGGATTGGGTCCGCTCATTATGAACTTCGCCATATCCCACTATGGGCATTCTTACGGCATGGTGTTCATGATTTTGATAGGATGCAGTGTTGTATTGTTGTTGGTTGCTCTCATGCTGCCAGGACCGAAAAGGTCTGCTAACAAAGGTGACCTCGAACAGAGCGCTCTAGTGTCGTCTGATGGGCACATAAAGCAGAAGCGGGGAGTTCTGAAAGGAATCCAGGAGACGATTGGCGTGCTCAAAACAAAGCTTAACGTCAATCCGTTAATTTACCCGGCGCTGTTTTTGCAGTCTTTTGTTATCGGTTTAATCAGCCCGGTACTGACGCTATACGCTCGGACGGACCTCGGGATTTCACCAAACCTGTACAGCGTCCTCCTGATTGCAGGCGGTGGGGTGACTGTGCTGGCACTGATCCCTTGCGGCAAGTTGGTCGACCGACTTGGAACGGAGTATTTTCTACATGTTGGTTTTTTGCTAGCCGGAATTACACTGTTTCTCTTTTCAATCGTTCGATCTATTCCGCTGGTGTTTGTATCCGTAGCGCTTATTGGTTTGGGATATGCGCTCATTTTGCCTGCATGGAACACATTTCTTGCCCGACTGATTCCGGAAAGCGAGCGAGCAACGGTATGGGGCTTTTTTTTAACACTTCAAGGCTCCGGCATGGTTATAGGCCCGCTCGTTTCAGGAGTGCTATGGGACCGTGCCGGACACACAGCACCATTTATCATCAGTGGGGTCGTGATGCTGCTCATGTTTGGCTGCCACCTGGCTCTGGCGCGTAATCCACGCAGGAAGACTGTGGAGGCCTGAACAGCACCTTGAAAAGCGGCGAGAGCTACTCTTTCGAGAAAGACATTCGGTACAGCGGCAGCAAATGCTCAAAGGTAGAACGCACAGCCTGTAATAATGCAGCCCCGTCGCTGGCGAGTGGATCTTCTCGGTCAATACGGATTCCACACATGACCTCCGCTTTTTTTACCTGTTGCAGCTTGTGGATGATCGTTTGAAAATCTTCATTATCCATGTGTTGTTGTTCTGTGCCTTCTGGAGCCATATGATCCATGGACCAGTAAAAATGATCCGGTAGGTTAAAACGTACATCACTCAGGTTGGCTTCGAGCGCCTGGGCAAATGTAGCTTTGCTCGGGCTTTCATAAATAATTGCGAAGATGACGAAAAGATGGGAAGCGAACATGCCTACCTCAAAATGCGGCAGCGCCTTGTATCCGCGCTTGTTTGCCGCCCAGGCAACCCAAGTATCTTTGGGGGGATTGACTTTGCGTCGTGCATGCTTGGCAACGTGAACGTGCATAGGCTCCCCACATAAGTCTGTCAGGAACGGGGCCAATTCCTCGCCAATTGCCTCCAGCTTGGGCCGAACCTGCTGAATCAGCACTTCCATACGAGGCTCCAACCCCGGTATTTCAAAAACATCGAAGTCCTTTGCAGTAAATCCACTAAATGTCATTCCTTTTCCTCCTGTAACTGGGTTAAGCCATGTCGTGTGGCGTAATATGTCCGATTATAGCATAATGCCGCCGGGCTTGGCCGACTTTAGACCAGGTTTGAAACAAGCATATAAGGCAAAAGTAGGATTGTGCGCTGTTACTCATAAAAATAGGTCAAATAACCAAGTACCCTTACATAAAATGAAGTATAAAATAGAGCAAGGGAAGATCAAGCGGGAAAGCCGCAGGCTTGCTGTAGCCGGACTTCTTGAATCGGACTTGAAAAAGGAGGGAATGCCGTGAACAAGGGCTGTGAGGTAGAATATTGCAATCTAGAGCTCCGGTTTAGCCGTCGGCATATCCATAATCTGATCAAGGATTTGATATCGGAAGGGTATTCGCTGTACTGGAGCGAGGATGAGTCGTACCTGGTTTTGTCGGTGAGAACCGGCCGCAAGCTGGTGAAGCTCCGTTTTCAACAGCTGCGTACAGGACACTACAAGTTGGCTGGAGATTATGTAATCCGCGATGCCAAGCTGGCTGAGTGGTTGGAGAAGCTGATTGGAAGCACCCGAGGTCATGCCATTGTCAAAAGAGTTAAGGATCATCATATTTTAGTAGAAAATATTTTGTTCGGTGAGGTTATTCGTCTGGTCGAGGTTACTGGCTTTAAGCAGCGTGTCATTTATCAGAAAGGACCGGTGCTGTCCGCACAGGAAATGGAGGATATGTACGCTTCCAATGAAGGGGAAACCCGGCTGCTGCTGCTCAAAATGGAAGTAGACGATGAATTGGAGAAACTGTTCACAGCGATGACAGACGGAGATAAGGCTAAAATCGGGAATTGCCATGAACGCCTGCAAACGCTATCCCACCAACTGTTGATGATGGAAGTGTAATACATCTGAACACCTCATGAAAATGGGGTGTTTTGATCTGTGAATAGACAGGGGTTCACTTCTTACACCAAAAACGTTAAAATAGAAGTGCACGTGTTCCGATTCACATAAAGTGTAATGCGGTAAAGCGGCGATGTAGAAGACAAAATATGTTGCAAAGGATGAGGAACCAGATGGCAAAACAGCAAATTGGTGTGATCGGCCTGGCGGTAATGGGTAAGAATTTAGCCCTTAATATTGAGAGCAGAGGCTTCACCGTCTCGGTTTTTAATCGCTCTCCAGAAAAAACGCACGATCTTATCAAAGAAGCAGAAGGTAAAAAACTGACGGGTACTTTCTCTATTGAAGAATTTGTGAACTCATTGGAGTCACCCCGTAAAATCCTGATCATGGTTCAAGCTGGTAAAGCTACAGATGCCACGATTGAACAGCTTGTGCCTCATCTGGACAAGGGCGACATTATTATAGACGGAGGCAATGCCTACTTCCCTGATACACAGCGCCGCAGCAAGGAGCTGGAGGAAAAAGGACTTCGCTTTATTGGTACAGGCGTATCCGGTGGTGAAGAAGGTGCCTTGAATGGTCCTGCTATTATGCCGGGTGGACAAGAAAGTGCCTATAAACTGGTAGAGCCAATTCTGACGGCAATCTCTGCTAAAGTGGAAGGCGACCCATGCTGTACATATATCGGTCCCGACGGTGCTGGTCACTATGTAAAAATGGTGCATAACGGTATCGAGTACGGCGACATGCAATTGATCGGTGAAGCTTATCACCTGTTAAAATCAGTCCTGAACGTGAATGCGGAAGAGCTTCATGAAATCTTCACGGAATGGAATAAAGGGGAACTGGACAGCTACCTGATCGAAATTACAGCTGACATCTTCTCCCAATACGATACTGAAACAGGCAAGCCAATGGTAGACGTTATCTTGGATGCTGCTGGTCAAAAAGGTACAGGTAAATGGACAAGCCAAAGCGCGCTGGATCTGGGTGTGCCATTGTCCATGATTACCGAATCCGTATTCTCCCGCTTCTTGTCTGCTATGAAAGACGAGCGCATTGCGGCAAGCAAAGTGCTGAGCGGTCCTAATGCTGAGTCCTTCAGCGGCGACAAAAAAGAATTTATCGAGAGCGTACGTAAAGCACTGTTTGCAAGTAAAATTGTGTCCTATGCTCAAGGTTTCGCTCAAATGCGTGCAGCTTCCGATGAATATGATTGGGATTTGAAATACGGAAAAATCGCTATGATCTTCCGCGGCGGTTGCATTATCCGCTCGCAATTCCTGCAAAACATCAAGGATGCATATGACCGCGACCCTGCCTTGAAAAACCTGTTACTGGATTCTTACTTCAAAAATGTAGTTGAAACGTATCAAGATGCATGGCGTCAAGTGATTTCCGTAGCTGTATCTCAAGGTATTCCAGTGCCTGGCTTCTCCAGCGCGCTTGCATACTATGACAGCTACCGCACTGAGCGTTTGCCAGCAAATCTGCTGCAAGCACAACGTGACTACTTTGGTGCCCATACGTTCAAACGTGTGGACAAAGAAGGCGTATTCCATCATCAATGGTTCTAATGAACGGACGGATATGCATGAATAGCATTATGTAATACAACGGAAGCTTTTTTGCCCTATGGGTAGAAGAAGCTTCCGTTTTTTAATTTTTAATTATGGATATCATTCTAGGGTAGTAGAGGATTGTGTAATCTTTTGAGGCTATGGTATGATAGGGACAGAATATTTTAATGCATTACCGCGTCTAAGCTTTGAGTTAAAACAAAAGAGACGGGAAGTTCTCGTCTCTTTTGTTAAGTAGGTTTTCTATTGCTCCTGTGACCATTGCAGCATGCCGCCGGTCATGTTAGTACAGCCTTCATAACCTAGCTGCTGTAGATATTCGCAGGCTCGTTCACTGCGATAACCGCTCCGGCAAATAAAGATAATTTCACCGGTGCGTTCAATTTCTTCAAGACGACCCGGAAGCTGTCCGAGCGGAATGTGCTTGGCACCTTCAATCATGCCTTCCGCTACTTCTTCCGCTTCGCGGACGTCGATTAATTGCAATTGCTCTCCTGCTTGCAGACGTGCGCGCAACTCAGAAGGTTCAATCAGGGCGATTTGCGTCATGGCCGGACCTCTTTTCTGATAAATAATGGGTGCTACGTATATTTTTGACGTGTGCAAAATGTCACACACACTCTATGTATGATAGCTAAGCTATCTCTAGGCTGTCAATCGGCTTAATCCTAAAGGCAGGTATAGATTAATTAGCCGACGGGATTCACTCGGGCGACCTAGATTAATATTTCTTATTTTTTGGGTGGAGAAATGAATGCTACAACTTGTATAATTAACGTAAAATAGGATGGTTTGAACCGAAAAGGAGCATGTACATTATGGATGTTATCGTTAGACCTACCCCTTCCTTGCAAGGAGAGATTGGGGCCCTGTCCTCCAAAAACTACACTACTCGTTATCTGCTCACTGCGGCACTTGCTGAGGGACAAAGTACCATTTATTATCCAGCCCATAGTGAAGACAGTGATGCTATGCGTCGTTGTATCGCCGATCTGGGTGCAGTACTGGAAGAGGATGATGAAAAAATAATTATTACAGGTTTTGGTAGCCATCCTCAAGCTGTGAAGGAATTGAATGTGGGAAACGCAGGAGCGGTGCTCCGTTTTTTGATGGGTATTGCATCTCTATGTCCGGATGTTACATTTGTTAATACATATCCCGACTCATTGGGTAAGAGACCACATGATGATCTAATCGATGCACTGGGGCAACTGGGTGTGAAAGTAGATCATCGTGAAGGTAAGTTGCCAATTCGTATTCAGGGTGGTCAGGCGAAAGGCGGTAAAATTCAGGTGTCCGGCTCGGTTAGCTCACAATATTTGAGCGCCTTGCTATTCCTTACGCCTTTACTAGAGGAAGACAGTGAAATCGAAGTGCTGCATGATTTGAAATCCAAGGTGGTCATTGGGCAGACCCTGGAGGTATTGCAAGAGGCTGGTATTATCATTCATGCAAGCGATGATTACATGTCTTTCCGTGTCCCGGGGCGGCAATCCTATCAGCCACGTACGTATACTGTACAGGGAGACTATCCAGGGAGTGCAGCGGTGCTAGCGGCTGCTGCAGTAACGAATTCTGATGTTACCATTCATCGTCTTAAAGAGCAGAGCAAACAGGGAGAACGCGCTATCGTAGATGTGTTGCGTATGATGGAAGTGCCACTGACACATGAGAACGATACCGTTGTCGTGAAGGGCAATGGTCGATTGAAAGCTGTCGAGTTTGACGGTGATGCTGCAACAGACGCTGTGCTTGCTATGGTGGCTGCGGCTGTATTTGCTGAAGGCACGTCCCGCTTTTATAACGTGGAGAATTTACGGTATAAGGAATGCGACCGCATTACCGATTATTTGAATGAGCTGACCAAGGCTGGAGCTCGGGTAGAAGAACGCCAAGCGGAAATTATCGTACATGGCAGACCGGAAGGTGTCGAAGGTGGCGTGGAAATTAACGCGCATTTTGATCACCGTGTTATTATGGCCTTGACGATTGTAGGTTTGCGTTCACAGAAGCCGTTAGTGATCAAGGATGCACATCATGTCGCCAAATCGTATCCGCAGTATTTTGATCATCTAACGACGCTTGGTGCTTCTGTAGAATGGGTAAAATAGAAGCAAACGAAGATGCGAATAGGAGGGAACAGGATGGCTTTTGAAAATCCGTCGAGAGAAGAGATTAAAACCATTTTGGAACAAGTAGGCAATATTGCGGTTGTTGGTTTGTCTGATAAATCAGATCGAACCTCTTATATGGTTTCTTATGCCATGCAGAAGCGGGGATACCGGATTATTCCGGTTAACCCTGCGGCGGCAGGGCAAACGATTCTTGGGGAGACTTGTTATGCCAGTCTTGCTGAAGTACCTGAGCCTGTGGAGCTGGTCAATGTATTCCGCCGCAGTGAATACTGTGCAGAGGTTGCGCGTGAAGCAGCAGCTATTGGAGCTAAGATTTTGTGGCTTCAACAGGGGATTATAAGCCAGGAAGCCGCTGACATTGCGCAGGAGCATGGAATGACGGTTATTATGGATCGTTGCATTAAGGTGGAGGACTCAGTGACCCAGGCTGTACGTAAAGGATAAACAAGGATCAGTGACCCGTGCTATAAGCACATGAAAACCTTCTTCCCTTGCTTCACAGGGTTGAAGGTTTTTGGTGCGAAATGAGGAATATGGTAAAGTATATTATACTTTTAGCAATCCATATAATGTATGTATGCCTGATGATGAAAATGGTCTAGACGGATTCATAGTGTTATCTGTTGTGGTGATAAAGTTTTTTGACCTGTAGAAGCGTAAATAAATATTTTGGCAGATGGAATCATTGCTTTGACAAAAGTATTTATTCGGCTTACCATCAGGGATAGAAAGGAGAGGAATGCCATGAATTGGCTCGGATCCTTACAACAGCTCGGTCGTGCTGTCATGCTCCCGACGATGGTGCTACCAGCCGCTGCAATATTGCTAAGTCTCGGCAGCCTTCCTTGGTCCACATGGGGATTCCCTATGGTGTCTGATATGGCAAATGCGGCGGGACATGGGATTTTTTATTTTTTGCCATATTTATTTGCGGTTGGTGTTGCACTGGGGATGTCGAATCAGGCAGGTCAGGCGGGACTGGCAGCATTAGCTGGTATGGCTATATATGATCAGGTCACATTGAGATTTGGAAACGGACTCATTCAACCGGCGACGCTCATTGGTATCATTTTGGGGGTCATTTCAGGGGTGGCTTATAATCGCTTCAAAAGCATCAAATTGCCCGAGGTGCTTCAGTTTTTTGGGGGTACCCGATTTGTTCTGCTGCTTATTGGCCTCTTCTCGGCTGTGTTTGCAGGACTCATGCTAATTATTGCCCCACTCATACAGAGAGGGCTGCAATTTATAGTAGGTCTGGAATCGAGCTTGGGCGGCTTTGGACTGTTTATCTACGGTATTCTATATCGGTTGCTGGCGGCCTTTGGTCTGCACCATCTGCTTAATAATATTTTTTGGTTTCAACTGGGTACATATAAAACGCCGTCTGGCAACGTTGTGCAGGGAGATTTACCCCGGTTTTTTGCTGGCGATCCGACAGCGGGCTATTTCATGTCCGGGTTGTTCCCCATTATGATGTTTGCGATCCCTGCCATTGCGCTGGCGATCATTCAGGAAGCGCGTGAAGATTTGAAGCCAAAGGTGCAAAAAACATTTTTGACGGCTGCGCTTGTCTGCTTTTTTACCGGAGTGTCGGAACAGATCGAGTTCGCCTTTTTGTTTGCAGCACCTTATTTGTTCCTCGTTCATGCGGTTATGTCTGGGCTGGCCATGTGGCTTACCTTTGAGCTGGATATTCATCACGGATTTTCCTATTCGGCGGGTTTTATAGATTATGTCCTTAATTTTCATCTCTCACATAACGCCTGGTTGTTAATTCCAGTGGGAGTGGCATACGGGCTTGTGTATTATGTATTGTTTCGATGGGCTATCCGGCGGTTCCGTATTCCAACTCCTGGGCGCGAGGAAGGTTCGGTTCTGGAGGATTGGGCCGGCAATATTCCTTATAGTGCTCCGCTTATTTTGGAAGCACTTGGCGGGAAGGAAAATATTGTGCAGGTGGAGGCCTGCATCACACGTTTGCGGCTGACCGTCCACAATGACAGACTGATCGATACCGGAGCGATGAAGGCTTTGGGATCGGCCGGGCTTATCAATCTGGGTGGAGGTAACTTGCAGGTTGTATTCGGAACGTATTCAGAACTGATTCGTGAGGAAATCGCGAAGCTGATGGAGCGTGATCTCCCTCAAATTTTGTTCAACGCTCCTGTACATGGAAAAATGCTCCCGATTCATGAAGTGCCTGACAAAATTTTTGCGACGAAGCTGGTCGGGGACGGTGTTGCTTTTGTTCCTGAACGTGGTGAACTTGTGTCTCCAGTGTATGGTACTGTGATGCACTTGTATCCGACTATGCACGCTTTAGGCATCTCCACACGAGAGGGACTTGAGGTTCTGCTCCACATAGGGATTGATACTTCACAGCTAAAAGGAAATTTTACTGCTATGGTAGAAGCAGGCGATACGGTGGAACCGGGGCAATTGCTGATCAAATTTGATTTGCAGGCGCTGCGAGAGCAAGCTCCATCACTGGTGACTCCTATGGTCATCACGAATCCGGATCGCGTCAAGTCGTGGAGCTTTGCTCCGTTTAAAACAGTGAAAAAAGGTCAGGCCTCGGTAATGTCCGTTGTGCTGCATGACAGGAATGTTGGAGGGGTAGAAACATGATAGAAGGCATCGGCGCCGCAGCAGGTGTGGCAATCGGGAAGGCATTTGTCCTGCCGAGCTGGGAGTGGGATTTACCTGATCAAAAAATGGATGCGGTAGATCTTGCAAAGGAATTTGAACGGTTGTATGAAGGGATACGCACATCCAAAAGTGAGATCCAGTTTATTAAGGATGAGTTTCGCGAGATGGTGGGGCCGGAGGAATCCAGCATTTTTGATGCTCATCTTGCGATATTGGAAGATCCAGAATTCATGAATGAAATTCGCGGAATTATTGAGCGTCAGTATAAGGCGGCCGAGGTGGCCGTGAAGGAAGCCATTGATCATTTTGTAACAATGTTTGATTTACTGGATGATGAATATATGAAGGAGCGGGCAATCGATATCAAAGATGTGGGAAACCGGCTGCTCAAGCATTTGCTGGGTGCACCGGAAGTGACTCTTCCCAAGGATACACAGCCCTATATTCTGGTAGCCAAGGAGCTCTCACCCTCCCAATCGGCACACTTGAATCCTAGCTATGTTTTAGGGATTGTAACTATGAATGGTGGGAAAACATCACATTCTGCGATCATGGCCCGCGCACTTGGTATTCCACTCGTTTCAGGACTGGAGAGCAATCTGAATTTGCCCGTTCAAACGGGAGATATGATGGTTGTGGACGGAGACCTGGGCAAAGTTTATGTGAATCCGGAAAAAACGGTAACTGATCATTATAAAATTTTGCGTGACGAGCAGCGACGCAGAAAAGAGCAGCTTCAGGTACTTGCTTCTGTAGATGCCGTGACCAAGGATGGAACCACCCTGAGGCTGGCGGCCAATATTAGTTCGATTAAAGAGCTGGAGGCAGCTTTGAAGCATGGCGCTCAAGGTGTGGGACTGTTCCGCACGGAGTTTTTATACATGGATCGCAAATCTGCTCCAGATGAAGAGGAGCAGTATGAAGTATATCGGCTGATAGCGGAAAAGGCAGGAAACCACTCTGTAGTCATCCGTACATTGGATATCGGTGGAGATAAGCCGTTGGACTATCTTCAACTACCAGAGGAAGAAAATCCTTTTCTAGGTTACCGTGCTATACGGATCAGTCTGGATTGGAAGGAATTGTTTAAAACCCAGTTGACTGCAATTTTAAGAGCCAGTGCAACGGGAAATATCAAGGTAATGTATCCGATGATCTCATCCGTGGAGGAGGTCCGCCAGGCAGATGCTCTTTTGAAGGAGGCTATGGCGGATTTGGATGCAAGAGGGCTTGCCTATAATCCAAACATTCAGCGAGGAATTATGATTGAGGTACCGGCTGCAGCGATGATCGCTGATCTATTGGCAGCTGAAACAGATTTTTTTAGTATCGGAACGAATGATCTGGTTCAGTATGTGCTGGCTGTAGACCGTATGAATGAGCAGATTGCACATATGTACCATCCATACCATCCAGCTGTACTTCGAATGCTGCGCATGACTGCACAAGCGGCACATCAAGCAGGAATTGATGTGAGTGTATGTGGTGAGATGGCTGGAGATGAACGTTCCGTTCCTCTTTGGCTGGAACTGGGGATACATCAACTCAGCATGTCTCCCCAATCTTTGTTGCGGGTCAAGCATCGTGTGCTGAATACGACTGCATCTGAGGCAACGACAGTCGCTCAGGTTTGCTTTGGCATGTCCACTGGTGCAGCGATCGAAGACAAGCTGACTGCAGCTAATGTCAGCTGCACTCCGGCCGGGCCTGGACGGCAGTAATATATAATGTCCGCAAAGCTTTGCACAGCCAACACCCCGTACTGTTGAGCTTGTCGTAGCAAACCTTAAGGCGTAGCACGGCTTGGACGAAAAAGAACCTTCAAAACCACTTATTCATGGTTTTGAAGGTTCTTTTTTTCATCTTGTTGACAGCCTCTTGAGATTACGGAAAATTAACTTAATCTCTTATTTCTGGGTGTTATCTGCTAACAAATCGCAGAACGCTTTTCCGTAAGGTGGAAGATCAGGCGGCCGACGAGCAGATACAATATGTCCGTCCGTCACAACTGCCTCATCCTTCCAAATAGCTCCTGCATTCTCCATATCATCACGAATACCTGGTGTGGAGGTTACCGTAACACCATCCAAAATTTTAGCAGAAATCAGTACCCAGCCTGCATGGCAGATTTGTCCAATCGGCTTATGAGCAGCATGAAACTCCTGTACGAGTTGAATTACCTTGGGATAGCGGCGCAGTTTATCAGGTGCCCAACCGCCAGGGACGAGAATCCCGTCATAATCACTGCTATTCAGTTCCTCAAAGGCATATTCCGCTTCAGCAGGTACGCCATATTTTCCAATATATTTTTTACTTTTTTCCGCACCGGCTAAATGCACTTCTGCGCCTTCTTCACGAACACGGTAAATCGGATACCACAGCTCCAGATCCTCGAATTCCTCATCCACCAGGGCGATAACCTTTTTTCCGGCAAGTCTTGACATCCAACCATCCTTTCGTGCGTCACATGATGACACCTCTGTTTTGTAATCTGTACTTTTACATCTTAAGAAAAAGAACGCTCGAAGTCCATTCCTTCGCAGATTCTTATGTTAGTAGTCTGCTCTTTGACAGCAATTGTCGTCATTTTCTGACCCGCCAAAGCTTTGGTAATTTGTTCATAGCTGCAATCTGTGGAAGGATTTGAGGTCCCAAAGTCGAAATAAAACAAGGTATGATAGATTTAATGGAGTTAACAAATATTTATTAGACTAGTAGATAGATATATTTGGATTCTGATGAGATCCTCGTATAGTTTGATCCTACGTAATGAGGTGGTTAAATGCAGAAGCAATGTCAATGTGGCAAACCGATGGGACTGGAACTGCGAAAGGTAATCTATGCGGGCAAGGTTGAAATTTTGCACGTCCCTGTATTCTCATGCTCGTCATGCTTTTCCAGTGAGGTTTTGCAGCATGTGACGAAGGACATTAAGGCACTATTACAAAGTCTAGGGAGCAAACCTACGGCACGGAGAATATCTTTTGCTCGCAACAATGAACTGGCAGAAATAATTCGCAAGCTTGTATTGGAGGAAGCGGACAATCCCAATGTGGATTGGCAATCTGCTTTGGAGGAGCGCATGGAGCTTCGAATTAATCTCTTACTGGATCTTTATCGCTATGCGAGAAGTCTGGGAGACGAAGATTGGATGAATGATGTAGAGAAAAAATTGGTTCAATTATCCGGTTTTACCAGTGAATCGGTATTTACGAATACAAAAAACTAAAAAATATGAAAATTTTCATGGTCACCATTGGATTTTACATGTTCTTTTTGTTACGATGTGAATAGGCCATACGACAAGACACAGAAAGGAATGTATATCCAATGGCGACGATGACAAAAATGACTACTGTTCAACAATTAAATACGGCTCTGGAAGCGTCATCAGACAAGCCGTTGCTTCTCTTTAAACATAGCACACGTTGTCCGATAAGTGCAGGCGCATATCAGGAAGTGGAGTCCTATTTGCATGGCGCTCCCAACGAAAATATTGAATACGGTATCATTTATGTAGTAGAAGATCGGCCGGTGTCCAATGAAACCGCGGACAGGCTTCAGGTGAAGCATGAATCCCCGCAGGCCATTTTAATCAAGGGCGGAGAGGCTGTTTGGCATACATCCCATTCGAATATTACAGCCCGTGCACTCCACGATCATCTCACATAGATAGAATGTGTGCTGTCGTTGCATAAAGTAGTATTTTGTCGTATCATGGTTCTAATTAGTTGATCTAGGATTCGGTTGAAAATTTATTGGCAATGGAGAGAAGGAATGTGACGGTAACGATCTATGATGTAGCTCGCGAAGCTGGTGTCTCAATGGCCACAGTGTCCCGCGTAGTTAACAATAATCCTAATGTGAAACCTCAGACCCGCAAGAAAGTGTACGAAGCGATTGAACAATTGGGATATCGCCCAAATGCGGTCGCTAGAGGTCTGGCCAGCAAGAAGACAACGACCGTCGGCGTGGTTATACCGGATATATCGAACTCAATTTTTGCAGAAATTGCGCGCGGTATTGAGGATATAGCGAATATGTATCACTATAATATTATTTTGTGTAATGCCGACAAGCGAAAAGAAAAAGAGATTCGTGTCATCAACACATTGCTTGAAAAGCAAGTGGATGGTCTTCTGTTCATGGGTGGTACAGTAACGGACGAGCATATTCAGGCGTTCCATACAGCTGCGGTCCCTATTGTTCTATGTGCAACGAGTGATGAAAAAGGAAGCTATCCTTCGGTCGATATCGACCATGAAGCCGCTGCTTTTGATGCAGTAAACACGTTGATCCGCCATGGACACCGTCAAATCGCAATGATCAGTGGTACGCTTCAAGACCCTGCAAACGGCTATGCGCGTTTCCAAGGTTACAAGAGAGCACTGGAAACAGCCGGAATTGATTATCAGGAGGATCTCGTGCGAATCGGGAACTACCGTTATGAATCTGGTGTCGAAGCAATGAAATATTTTCTCGGCCTGAAGAAGAAGCCAAGTGCGATTTTTGCTGCTACGGATGAAATGGCAATTGGTGCGATCCACAGTATTCAGGATGAGGGATTGAAAGTTCCTGATGATTTTTCGGTAATCAGTGTTGACAATATTCGTATGGCCTCTATGGTTCGTCCTCAGCTGACAACCGTCGCGCAACCGATGTACGATTTGGGTGCGGTAGCGATGCGTTTGCTGACCAAGCTGATGAAAAAGGAAAACGTGGAGAACCCTCGCGTTATTTTGCCGCATGAAACTATTTTGCGGTTGTCAGTTAATTATTTAGACTAGACGCAGTGCTGAATAGGATATACCTTCGATGAAAGCTCCTTTGATGGAGCTTTTTTCGCGGATATAAAGCTTCTTATTGACATCATCATCAAACCAAGAATAGAGGGATGCGTAATGAGCCGACTTTATGGATTAATGGGTGCTATGGATGAAGAAATTGAATTGCTGCTGGCAGCGATGACGGAAGCGAGCAAGACGGTCAAGACTGGAATCACGTACACTACAGGAATCATTCACGGGCAAAGAGTCGTTGTCTGCAAATCCGGTGTAGGCAAGGTTAATGCTGCGGTAACAACACAAATCCTGATTGATCATTTTGGTGTAGAACAGATTATATTTACGGGAGTGGCAGGGGCAGTTCATCCCGATTTAAACATTGGGGATATTGTCATCTCATCAACATGTATGCAGCATGATATGGATGTAACGCCTTTGGGCTATGCCAGAGGGGTCATTCCTTATCAGGACACCTCAGAGTTTGTAGCTGATCCCGAGCTTGTAAGTCTAGCTGAGCAAGCCTGCAAATCGTTTGGCGATCGGTATATTGTCGGCAAGGTACTTTCTGGCGATCAATTTGTTGCAAATCGTGAGTTAGTGACTGCATTGCATCAGGAAATGGACGGTGCTTGTACCGAAATGGAGGGTGCAGCTGTGGCTCAGACAGCTCATATGAACGCTGTGCCTTATGTTGTCCTACGATCTATGTCAGATAAGGCTGATGGATCGGCTCACGTTAATTATGCTGAATTTACGGTAGAAGCTTCACATCGTTCGCATCGTATTGTGGAGTTCATGCTCAAGCATTTGGGATAAGGGTATAATTTTTTAATACATGAATCTTCGGACAAACCGGATATGGTCAAACTGCTCCTGTGATGCGAGGGGCACATCCTTTCCCATTCGTACCATCAGACAGTTAGCAGGATGTGAGCATATTTCAGGATCATCCGTGGCGTACCAGACCATATCTACAGTTTTCATCAGATGTTCCATCATGCGGCGGTATTCCCATACGGAGAGACCGCTGCCTTTTAAATCCCAATGCCAATAGTATTCGGTGGTAAAAATAATATAGGATTCAAGTTGTCTGTCCTCAAAGGCAATCCGAATCATTCGGCTACCCAGGCCCAGACCACGATAGTCATCGGCTACCTCAACAGCTCCAAGTTCCAGTAAATCCTTCATGCCAGCTTCCGACCAGCGCTCCATCTCATCTGGGTAATGAAAAGTAACATATCCCAGAAGGGTTTCCCCGTTGTGGGCAATGATAATTCTGCCTTCTGGCAGTTCTGAAATATCCACCAACGCGTCGAACTGTTCCTTTGGTTTGCGAAAGGCATCTAATTGCTTGTGCATTTGAAATGAACGCAGTTGATCCGCGGATACGGGGCCTTCTACATAGATTGTTTGTCCGTTATGATCCAGCGTGTCCAAGTGGTACAGTTTTAAATGCTGCATGTGTACGCCCTCCTTGTTCGCCATGAGCTCGTTCCTCATATCCCCTACTTATAGCAAAAAAACAATTAAATGAAAAGGATGGTCGTCACATCCTGACCTATGATATACTGTTTTAGACATAAAATGTTCACAATTAAGTGCTTAAATCAACCAGTACACCAAAGGACTTCATCTGCTTTATTGATTTTGTAAGCGTTATCTTGTTCTGTGTGATTCTCATTAATCCATTGTGAGGAGGCTTAACGCATGAAGATTGAAGAACTCCAGACTGTAGTTCCCACATCCAACATGGGCCCGTATGAACAAGCTTACAACAACTTTCAGTGGGAGGATGCAGAGCGTCATTTTACGTGGTATGAAACAGGCAAGGTCAATATGGCACATGAAGCCATTGATCGACATGTACAGGAAGGACGAGGTGAGAAAGCGGCACTATTGTATTGTGACGCAAACCGTCACGAAACCTACACCTTCTCTCAGCTTCGTGCTAGTTCTAACAGGTTCGGAAATGTGCTGCGGAAATACGGTATTGGTAAAGGGGAGCGGGTGTTTATTTTCATGCCACGTTCACCCGAGCTGGTTATTAGTTTACTTGGTGTTCTAAAGGTTGGAGCTGTTGTCGGTCCATTATTTGAGGCGTTTATGGAAACTGCGGTTAAGGATCGATTGGAGGATAGTGGGGCGGTGGCATTAGTGACCACACCTGCGCTTCTGTCACGGGTAAAACGTGAGGAGCTTCCTGAGCTGCGACATATTTTTGTGGTTGGTGATATGGATGCACGTGAGCAGGGAATTATCGATTTCGAGACAGAAATGCTTATGTCCTCAGAGGAACTTGAGCCAGAATGGTTGAATCGTGAAGATGGATTAATTATTCACTATACATCAGGCTCAACAGGCAAGCCCAAAGGCGTGTATCATGTGCAAAATGCGATGATTCAGCATTACTATACTGGCAAAATGGTGCTGGATTTGCGGGAAGATGATGTGTATTGGTGTACTGCTGATCCTGGCTGGGTCACGGGAACATCATACGGTATTTTTGCTCCATGGCTAAATGGAGCGACGAATGTCATTCGTGGGGGGCGTTTCAGCCCGGAAGACTGGTACCGCACGATTGAGCGTCACGAAGTGACCATATGGTATAGTGCTCCTACAGCGTTTCGAATGCTGATGAGCGCAGGGGAGCAGGTTGTTTCCAAATATGATCTCAGCAGTCTGCGGCATGTATTATCCGTTGGGGAACCGCTGAATCCAGAAGTGGTGCGATGGGGATGGCAAGTGTATACACAGCGCATTCATGATACTTGGTGGATGACGGAAACAGGAGCACAGTTGATCTGTAATTACCCTGAGCTGCCAATTAAGCCGGGTTCGATGGGAAAGCCACTCCCAGGTATTCAGGCTGCTATTTTGGATGACAGAGGGCAGGTGTTGCCTCCTGACCGGATGGGCCACTTGGCGATCCGTACACCATGGCCATCCATGATGAATCGTATATGGAACAATCCGAACAAGTTTCAGGAATATTTCCGCTTTCCCGGTTGGTATGTATCGGGTGATTCAGCTTACATGGATGAGGACGGATATTTCTGGTTTCAGGGTAGGATTGATGATGTCATTAACTCCTCCGGGGAGCGAATTGGCCCTTTTGAGGTGGAGAGCAAGCTTCTGGAGCATCCTGCAGTAGCGGAAGCCGGAGTCATTGGAAAACCAGATACCGTGCGGGGAGAGATTATCAAGGCTTTTGTTGCACTGCGTGAAGGCTATGCACCGTCTGAAGCTTTACAGCAGGACATCTATCGCTTCGTTAAGGAAGGGCTGTCTGCTCATGCTGCTCCACGCGAAATTGAGTTTAAGGAAAAGCTACCCAAAACCCGTTCCGGTAAAATTATGAGACGCGTGTTGAAAGCCTGGGAGCTTAACCTTCCTACAGGTGACTTATCTACCATAGAGGATTGAAGTGCTGTGCATATTAGAATTAAAAAAGGGAGTCTCCAAAGCCTTAATGGCTAAGGGGACTCCCTTTTTGATAGGGTGAATCTCATATTCACCCTATCACTTTCTGCTTTGTCTTCTGTTATGGACGGACGGCTCCGGAAGGAGCCGATTCCCCCATGGCATTCATGGAAGTGACACGAAACCAGCCTTTTGGCTTTTTCCCCGACTTATATTCAAAGCTGGGAGATGCGGTAGAGCCTATGTTTGTAAAAGGCTCCGCACCGCTTTCGCTGTAATACACGTTATAGCCTGTAATAGCGTCCGCAGACTTACCTGCGCTCCATTGGAGCGCTACGGATGAGCCAGCGGCTTTAGCTTGAGGCTGTCCAGGGGCAGTAGGAACCTCTGTAGGCTGTGCACCTGTTCCATCTCCCTCGCCCGGAACGTCTGGAGACTCAGAATCTGCAGGTGGCACCACAGGTGCTGCGCTTGCTTTCGTGCTTGGCCCAGACTCATGGCCGCCTACATCAACGGCGGTCACGTAGTAGCTGGAGTTGCTGCCCCCAGGGCTGTCAGAGAACACCTTGGAGCCATCAGCCATAACAACCTTGCCAAGCCGTTGGAAGCTGCCCCCATCTGTAGAACGATACAGACGGTATCCTACGACGTCGCTGTTTCCGCTTGGGCTAAAGCTGATTATGGCTTTGCCGTCACTATAGCTTACGTTGATGCTAGATGGAGCGTTAGGGGCTGCTCCATCGTCCTTGCGTGGATCAATCTGAGTAGGAGCTTCCTTATCTGCATCCTGAGGCAGATAGTAGGACAACGAATTATGTCGTCTCATCACCTTGAAGGCTTGCTGAAGCTCTTTAATCAATTCTGAGATGGGCTTTTCCCGTTTTCTAACGGTCCGTTCATATAACATATCATCCGGTGTACCATCGCGTGGAATATAATTCACACCTTGGTAGGTAATATATTTCGCACGGCTCACACCATTTTCACTATTTTTAGGTGGATACTTACTGTTATAAATGTCCGAACCATACGCGGATGCTGTACGGCTTACAATGCCGTCAGGTCTCTTGAAGCTGTCCGTTTGGAACAGCTGGGCATCTTTAGCTGTTACTTCATTCATGATTAGAGCCCATAAGCGACGAGCCCGCTCTTTTTGGACTTTCGTTTCAAGCTTATTGACAGGTTGCTTGTAACCAACCCATACACCCAGCGTGACGTCAGGCGTAAAGCCCTCGAACCAAACATCAGTGTAGGATTGCGTAGTGCCTGTCTTGCCGGCAATCGGAATCTTGCCGGATTGATCAAAGTTCCGCTTCACCAGTCTGCCTGTGCCTTCCGACACGGCTGTACGCAACATATCCGTCATCAGGTAGGCGGTTTGCGGTGAGAAGGCCTGCACAGGATTAGCCTGATGCTTATATACAATATTGCCTTGCGAATCCACAATCTTTTCGATCATATAGGCGTCATTAAACACACCGCCATTTGGAATGGCTCCATATGCATTCGTGAGTTCCTCGACAGTCACCCCATGGGCCAAGCCGCCAAGTACACCCGTTTGAGCGTTGTTATCACTGGATTCCAAGGTGGTGATACCCAGTTTTTTAGCAAAAGCCCAAGCATTGCTAATCCCTACTTTTTCGTTAAACAGCTTGAGTGCTATCGTATTTAGCGATTGATTCAGTGCATAACGCGCCGTAACCAATCCTTGATAGCGGTTGTTAGCATTTTTCGGAATGTGATATCCATTACTGCCATCTTTCAAAATAATAGGGGCATCATCCACGATACTACCAGGCTGCACAAGACCGCTGTCCAATGCAGGGAGATAGGCAGCAATCGGTTTCATTGCCGAACCTGGCTGACGTACCATCTGCGTGGCATAATTCATCTGCTCCTTTTGGAAGTCCCGACCTTCCATCATTCCAAGAATGGCGCCTGTTTTATGCTGAATCAGAATAGCCGCTGCTTGTTCGTTACCCTTGGTTTTACTAGTGGCAGAGAAGTTGTTTTTATTTTCTGCAATTTGACGCATAGATTTGTAGACGCTCTTATCAATGGTGGTGTACACCATATAACCGCCTGTGCGAAGCTGCTGTTCAGCTTCTTTGAGTAAATCGTTATCGTCCTTGGTCTTGGCATCTGCACTGGCATTAGCTGCTTGACCCGGATTGGTGACAGACATGAGTGCCTGCGCAGCCTGTCGTTCTGTTTCCATCATAAGGTATGGATAGGTGTTATAAGCTTTAACAGTGCGTGGTGCGAGAGATTTTTTGATATCAAAAGCCATCGCTTCATCATACTGTGCTTTATTGATTTTGTTCTCCTCCAGCATTCGACTGAGCACCAGGTGCTGGCGGTTGATGGCTCTTTTAAAGCCAGCTTCATTAAACTCGCCCTTACCGTTGTAAGCAGAATAAGAAGAAGGAAGCTGTGGCAAACCTGCCAGATAGGCGGCCTGGGCTACATTAATCTCGTTCAGATCATTCTCATTAAAAATACCTTTGGCCGCTGCTTTAATGCCAAAGACGTTGTAACCGCTTGAACCGTTACCAAAAGGTACTTTATTGAGATAGGCCGTAATAATTTGCTGCTTGCTCAGGAAGCGCTCAAGGCGCAGAGACAGCAAAATTTCTTTGACCTTGCGGTCATCCGTGCGATCGAGATTTAGAAAGACACGACGCGCAAGCTGCTGGGTGAGGGTACTACCCCCGGTTTGTACGGATTCATGCAGCGCCTTTTGCTTCACAGCACGCAGCGTTCCCGACAAATCGACACCTTTATGCTCATAAAAATGATTATCTTCAATGGCAATGACTGCGTCAATGACGAGTTGTGGAATCTCCTTAAACGTGACAGGTCTTCGATCTTCTTCTGTCCGAAGTTGTCCGATGGGAGAGCCATCATTGAAATAAGCGAAGCCTGTAATTGCATTCTTATCTACTTCCTGTAGGATCATGGATCTGGAACGCACGGGTTCGCTTTTTACAATAGAAGCAACATAGCCAGCGGCGGCCCCCCCTGCAAATAGTGCCCCCATAAAACCGATGATGATGACCCACTTTATGACACGGCCGAGCCTTCGCATGGTTGTCCTCAAGCGGGAAGGCTTTGGCGCTGATACATTGTTTTTTTCTTCAACCATTAAGTCTTCCTCCTTTATAACAGCCATTATTATAGCATAAAATTACAAAATGAACCCATATGCTAAAAAGCCTGTCTTTTGGTGTCGTTGACTACATAAAAGCAGTGTGTTATAAATAGGTCAAAGTAAATATCGTGAAAAGCAGAGAAAGACTTCAGTAGAAGGCGGAATCACGTTGTGCAGAGAGCCGATGGGTGGTGTGAATCGGTAGCGTCCCTCCTTTGAATTACCGTCTGGAGCTGTCTGGATGAATGGAAAGCATTTGCAGGTTTGCGAAGCTACCATAGTAATCCAGTACCGGGTGTAGGCCCGTTATAGGAATGAAGTGAAAGAAATGTCTGTCTTTGACATGCGTTTCTTTAATTAGGGTGGTAACGCGAGTAGCTCCTTCTCGTCCCTTGGGATGAAAGGGGCTTTTTGGTTTGTCTAATATGTAATATTTTGGATGAAAAATAGGAGGTATACAGGATGAAGTGGGAAGAATTGAAGCCGGAGCAACAGGTAGAGGTCGAGCGACAGCTAGAGGTGATACAGCGGGGTGTGGCGGAAATTGTACCGGAGGATGAGCTGAAGCGTAAGGTAATTAAATCGGTCGTTAGCGGCGAGCCGCTCAAAATTAAGCTGGGTCTTGATCCATCTGCGCCCGACATTCACATCGGACATACGGTTGTTATGCACAAACTGCGCCAGTTCCAGGAATTAGGCCATCAAGTGCAACTGATTATCGGAGATTTTACAGGCAGAATTGGTGATCCGACAGGTAAATCGGAGACTCGTAAGCAACTGACTGAGGAAGATGTACAGCGTAATGCACAAACGTACAAGGAACAAATTTTTAAAATTCTCGATCCTGAAAAAACAAAGGTATTCTACAATTCCGAATGGTTAGGGCCAATGTCTTTTGCTGATGTAGTAACCCTGTCGGCCAAAGTAACGGTTGCCCGTATGTTGGAACGAGATGATTTTACAAAAAGGTACCAAAACGGATTGCCGATCAGCATCCATGAGTTCTTTTACCCGCTGATGCAGGGCATGGATTCCGTGGCTCTCCAAAGCGATATTGAATTGGGGGGGACGGATCAGAAGTTTAATCTGCTGATGGGCAGAACCCTGCAAAAAGAATACGGAGTTGAGCCGCAGGCTACTATTACATTACCATTGCTTGAAGGGCTGGATGGCGTCCAGAAGATGAGCAAAAGTTTGGGGAACTACATTGGTGTTGATGAGGAGCCAAACGAAATATACGGGAAATCCATGTCCGTTCCTGACGAGCTGATGCTGAAATATTTTGAGCTTGCAACGGATATCAACAACGAGGAGCTGGCAGAGCTGGCGAAAGGTGTTAAGGACGGCTCAGTACATCCACGTGATGCCAAAATGAAGCTGGCTGGAACGTTAGTGCGCATGTACCACGGCGAAGAAGCAGAGGAAGCAGCGAAGCAGCATTTTGTGACCGTATTCCAGCAACGTGCGCTGCCTGACGATATTGAAGAGTTCACCTTGACGGCTGATCAGTTAGAAGAAGGTGGCATTCGTGTGATCCAGTTGCTGACTCATCTGGGCTTTGCAGCATCAAATGGTGAAGCCAAGCGCAGTATTCAGCAGGGTTCGGTCAAAATTAACGAAGAGAAATGGACCGATGTGAACGAAGCATACACGCCGAAGGAAGGCGACATTGTGCAGGTAGGTAAACGGAAATTTGCTAAAATCAAGCTTGGATAATGAAAATATATTCAAAAGCAGCACTGAGATTGTATCGATCTCAGCGTTGCTTTTTTTTCTGACAAGTGAAAAGTCATGGTAAACTTAGCACAAATAATCAAACATGTAGGTAAAGAGTTATACATAATGAAAACGTGGGTTGCACAATTTGGGTGTAGGATAGATAACCAAAACAATTACAAGTGCGGGGAAGGATTATATGGACTATTTTAAACGAATTCAGTGTGCGATTGAGTTTATTGAATTGAATCTCCGGGAGGATTTAAAAATTGCCGAGATTGCTTCACAGGCCTGTTTTTCAGCTTTTCATTTCCAACGGGTTTTTCAGGCCATTTCGGGTTTTACGGTTCAACAATATATAAGAAGGAGAAGATTGTCCGAGGCGGCTGAACAGCTAAAACAATCCAATCAAAAAGTGTTGGACATTGCTATTGAGTATCAGTACAACTCACAAGAAGCTTTTACCCGCGCTTTTGAAAAGAATTTTGGGATCACCCCTGGGAAGTATCGTAACGGTGATATCGAGTTTCCTGCGCAAAGTAAAATCAATTTTCTGGATTACCAAAAAAATACGATAGGGGATTTGGATGTGAATAAGCCGGTGATATTGCAGCTCGAAACAGTTGAAATTGTAGGATATGAATATAAAACAAATCTGAATAATGAGCAGCACTATAAAGAAATCCCAGGGTTTTATGGGCACTTTGGAGCAAATGAATATTTTATGTTTATCCCGAACAAAATTGCACCGGGAATGTCATATGGGGTTGCCTGTCGATTTGAAGACAACGGTGCATTTTCATTTGTGGTGGGCGAGGCAGTTGAAGAAGAGTCAAAAGAACTGGCAGAGGGTTTCGTATATATGGAGATTCCAGCAGGGAAGTATGCTGAGTTTGACGCTTCGGGTTCAGATGGACGGGTTCAGAATATACGAGACTTTATCTATGGCACATGGCTTCCTAATTCTAATTTTGAACGGAGGGAGGGGCCTGATTTTGAAATTACGGACGTGATGAATTCCTCCTATCCAGATCACTTGAGTATGAAGGTATACATCCCCATTGAATAAAACCCTCAGGCTCGATGCATAGGAAATATAAAAAAAGCACCCGAATAAATTCGGGTGCTTTTTGGTGCTAATACAAGGATTAGCGGTTGTAGAATTCGACGATTTGTTTTTCATCGATATCTTGGGACAATTCGCCACGCTCAGGCAAACGAATGAATTTACCTTCCAGAGCTGCGTCATTGTACTCCAGGTAAGCTGCCAAGTGGTTGCGGTTTTCCAAAGCTTCTTTAATGGAAGACAGGGAACGACTTCTTTCACGAAGACCGATCACGTCGCCAAGACTTACTTGGTAAGAAGCGATGTCAACTTTTTTACCGTTCACAGTAACGTGACCGTGAGCTACCAATTGACGTGCGCCTGCACGGGAATTAGCAAAGCCAAGACGGAACACAAGGTTGTCCAGGCGGCTTTCCAGCAAGAACATAAAGTTTTCACCAGCGATACCGTGCATGTGTTGAGCTTTGTTGAACAGGGTACGGAATTGTTTTTCACCCAAGCCGTACATGTGACGCAGCTTTTGTTTCTCTTGAAGCTGCATACCGTAGTTGCTGATTTTTCTCCGTTGGTTTGCACCATGTTGTCCCGGAGGGAAAGGGCGTTTCAATTCTTTACCTGTGCCGCTCAGGGAAATACCGAGACGACGGCTCAATTTAAATTTAGGACCAGTGTAACGTGCCATTATAGAGTTAACTCCTTCATAATTAAAATTTGAGTTGGGGCTCTCTTTGCGCTCCAATTTGTTCGGCGCTACCAATTAAGGTAAGACGCACTACTGACAGAAAAGTTCAGCCGCTGTCCTGTCAGCAACAAAAAAGATGAGGGTGACACAAACTGTTACGCCCAAAATTTAAGATCCGCACAGTAGATAGTTCTGCCGTACAGTCTTTTTCATTAATATATACTATATGTAAGAGTGGGTCAATGTCAAGAAAAGAAAAAGAATGAAAACGTCAGAATTTGTCGATAGGGCTTAAGAACTAAAAAAGTGGGACGAATTTCTGAAAAATGGATGCAAATTTCTAGAGTTGAGAGTAAAATAGATCATATTATGAGCTATAGTGGTGTATAGCCGCTGTCTTGGTACAGCTAATTTTGCTGTGAAGGAGCGCCTTAATATGTCGGAATTTTCAACAACGGATCAGCAAATGCTTGACAGTAAAACAGTCCAGGCTGGCGGTGCTCCGCTGTTTGATGATAAAGGATATACGTCTTTTGCCTGGCTCCAGAACATGGATATGACACCCTATGATTTCCCCTATATTAACCAGCTGCTTGTCCAAGGATATCGGAGTTGGTTACAGCAGAGCAATGGTATATCCTGGATTAACGAAGAATATACTGCTGTTTTTAATTTTATAGGTGTTCGTGTTGCTGGTAGGGAAGAAGATGATGACGAGGATTTGGATTTGGTCGAACGTTGTTGCATATCTAGAGAGATGGAAGTGAGTCAGCGCAAACTTCGTGATGGAAGCCTTGCGTTTGTGTATATGGTTCCCATACTATGCCGTAATTACAAGAGGGAGCCCTTTGCCGCTCTTCGTTTTACACGGCCTGCTCAACATTCTGTCTCAAATCAGGACACATTGTTAGCAGCTGCTTTACATTTTAAATCCTGCTTTTACTCGAAGTTTGAGTATATATTTATGGAAGATATCCTTGGGATGCAGAATCGAAGCGATCGTGAAGGTAGACGCCGTTCTATTTTATTTCAGATTGTAAAACGGATGCATGACAAAATTGACGTGGAAGGCGTGCTGGATGAGGTATTCGGGAGCATCGCCTATTTGTTTCCCCATGTAGATATCACCTTGTATATGAGTCAGGATCGACACAGTCGCAATCCGCAGGTCAAACCTTTGCTGCTGCATGAACGGGACGAAGATGTATGCGTCCGTGCATTTATGAAAGGGCAAATGGCTGTGAATGAGCCTGTCGGTACACAAGATGAAATGACTGAAATCGGCATCCCATTACGTGGCAAGCAGGGTGTATACGGTGTTTTCCATATGATCCTTCCATCGGGTGCGGATAGTATGAAAAAAGTGGATGTAGAGCTGATTGCCATGATGGCGGATACGGCTGGCACTGCATTTGAAAATGCGAAGCTGCTTGAGCAATCTAATGTACTTATTCATGAATTGCGTCTCATTAATGAACTGGTTCAGCGCTTGAATCAGAGCCTGAAGTTAAATGAAATATTTGAATTTGCCGTGCAGGAGTTATTAAAAATGTTCATGGCTGACTTTTGTTGTATTGTACAGCTTGATCAGGATGGAAGCTGTTTTAAGGTCATGTCGAGTAATGTGGAAAGCTTAAAATTAGAAAGTTACCCTCATGAAGAGGGATTTGCTGGACTGATACGCAAAACAGGAGAACCAGTGATTGTGTCGGACTATAGAAAGGATGGGAAGATAACCTCTCATTTTATGGATGCGACGGACTCCCAGTCTTTGATGGCTGTACCTATGAAGACCAGCGGTACTCCTAGAGGGGTTATACTATTGTCCAGCAAGCTTCCACACTTTTTCTCTTATGATAATTACAAAATGCTGCAAATGCTAGCCCCTCACATCGGGTTGGCGGTAACCAATGCTATGCTGCACGCTGAGGTGCGACGTTTGGCTAATATGGATATGTTAACAGGTCTGTATGTACGTCATTATGTGGACCAAATCATTCAGCAACATCAGGAAAAGGATTTCTGTGGATCTCTTATTTTGGTAGATATTGATCAATTCAAACAGGTGAACGATACGTATGGGCATCAGACGGGTGACGAAATTCTGAAAAGCGTCAGCAATATCGTTCGTTCGGCGACTCGCGATGAGGATGTATGTGCCAGATGGGGCGGCGAGGAGCTTGCCATTTATTTACCGCAGCTGGGGGTACAGCAGGCGCTCGGATATGCAGAAAAAATACGTTACCGTGTACAGCATGAAACCGAGCCTCAGGTGACTGTTTCTTGCGGGATTGCTGAATGGAACTGGCTGGACGAGCAGATCAGTATTGAATCTTTATTTTATAGCGCTGATATGGCCTTGTACGAAGCGAAAAATGAAGGACGCAATCGAATAGTTGTTGATCATGTAGCCAATGTGTAGAGAATATTCCTTAGGGAATGTTCTCTTTTTGTCTTGCATAACCCATTGCAGACAGGTAATCCTAAACGTAGCTTTATCGTGTGTATGTTTGAACTATAGGGAAAACACGATAAAGTGAACCAGGTAGCATAACTGCCTTGAAGCAGGATTATTGCTCATGAGTACAGTTATGTTCAGGATAGGATGGATGATGGGATGCATTGGAGAAAGCAATGGGTGATGCAGGTTTGTGGTGTGTTCCTTGTGATAGGTGTGTTAAGTGGTTGTGCACTGGATCGACAATATACTCCTGAGCAGATTTTTAAGAGATCTGTTGCAGGAATGGCTGGCAAAGAGATGGTAACGTTTACTGGACGGACTGCAATTAGAGCTGACAGTGGTCTGCCAACGAATAAGCAGTTTGAATATCGCGGTAGGCTAAGAAATCACGATGAATTGATCATGCATTGGGGCTCTACAGAAGCTTTTCGTAAGCAAGGTGGCTACGTAGCCCTGCAACAAGGTAAGTCCGAGCATGATGTTACACAAGAACATTTTCTTCGTCAGAGTGGAAAATGGGTTGCGCTGACATCCGGTTATCCCCCTCTGGGTGGAAATGGTATGTTAAATCGCTTCAATCCGATTCAGGAGCTTGAGGAATTAAATACACTGAATAAGAGCATTCGTATGGAAACGGGAGCTGCCCGGGGAACTTGGATGTTGAGGATTGAACCGGAATCTGCTTCGGCAAAGCGCTGGTTGAAAGATCGTTTAATAAAAGAAATGAATACGTTAAACCCTCAAATCGGGATATTAAAAACGCAGCATACAGGAACGAATCGAGAACTGCAAAAGAAGCTGACTCAAGTATGGTCACAAAGTTGTGAGGATATGAGCAACCAGTTGGAGCAATCCATTGTGCGTACTGTGTATCATCTGACCATAGATCGCCAAACAGGTTTACCCTTAAAGCTTTCATCGGAATGCAGGATTTCCCGACAGGGAGTGAATGAAGAGCTGCATCAAGAGGCTTTGATAACCAGAGTTACTTTTGAGGACTACAAGTAACGGAGCGGGCGTGATACAATGAATTTTGAATTAACCATTGTTCAAAAAGAATGAAATAGAGAAGGAGAGACACTACATGAAAGATCCTAGAACACTTAAGCTGGCGGAAAATTTGGTAGGTTACTCTGTTGAGGTGCAGCCTGGAGAAAATGTATTGATCGAAATGATTGGTACAGAGCGTGACTTGCTTAACGCCATCATTCATGAAGTTGGTAAAAAAGGTGGAAATGTTTTTGTACAACTTACAGACCGTAAGGTACAGAGCGCCATGCTTCGTCACGCGACAAAGGAAATGCTGGAGACCTGGGCTGAGATTGACCTTAACCGGATGAAGCAAATGCACTGCTACATCGGAATTCGTGCAGGGGAAAATGTAAATGATCTGTCAGATGTGCCGGAAGATAAAATGAAAATGTATAATTCCATTTATCAGCATGCGGTACATAGCGAACAACGGGTGAAACACACCAAATGGGTAGTGCTGCGTTATCCGAATGACAGCATGGCTCAATTGGCGAATATCAGCACAGAAGCATTCGAAGATTTTTATTTCGATGTGTGTAATCTGGATTATGCAAAAATGGACAAAGCTCAAGATGCATTGGCAGACCTGATGAATCGGACGGACAAGGTACGGATCAGCGGACCGGGTACGGATTTGAATTTCTCTATTAAGCAAATCGGAGCTATCAAGTGTTCAGGTCAATGCAATATCCCGGATGGCGAAGTATACAGCGCACCTGTACGTGATTCCGTTAACGGAACTATCAGCTACAATGCACAAACCCTGTATAATGGTATTACTTTTGAAAATGTTAAATTCCGTTTTGAAAATGGTAAGATCGTGGAAGCGACGAGTAACGATACGAAGCGGCTGAATGATATTCTTGATTCTGACGAGGGAGCACGTTATATTGGCGAGTTTGCCATCGGGTTTAATCCGCACATTTTACATCCAATGAAGGATATTTTGTTTGACGAGAAAATCGCTGGCAGCTTGCATTTTACACCAGGTCAAGCTTATGAAACAGCGGATAACGGTAATCGTTCATCCATCCACTGGGATTTGGTGTTGATTCAGCGTCCAGAATATGGCGGTGGTGAAATTTATTTTGACGATGTTTTGATTCGTAAAGACGGCATCTTTGTACTGCCTGAGCTGGAGCCATTAAACCCTGAAAATTTAAAATAACGATATCCGTTCTTGCTGAGAAAGCGATTTCAATGTATTATTATGGATGAGTAACGATACATGACAATTCAGTAAAGCGAGGGATCTCTATGTCCAATAATAACGCGGCTGTTGTTGAAATTGCACAGACGGCGAGCAAGTTCACCTCTTCCATCGTCCTTCATTCCGAAAATAAGTATATTGATGTGAAAAGTATACTGGGCTTGTTTACGACCCTAGTCAGCAGCCATAGCTATGAACTACACGTTCATGGACCAGATGCGGAGGAAGCTAAGAAAGCGATCATCGAGGTGTTCGAGAAGCACGGACTTCATATTTCAGTAGCCAGCTAACTTTATTCTTGAAGCAAAAGCATCCCTACCTGTAACTGTAGGGATGCTTTTTTTGTCAGGTTCTTGTATTAGCCTGCAATTTGGTCTAATATTAAGGATAGGACGTCTTGTGCGACATTGAGACATAGGGGGGAAGAATCCATGACTTCATCTGATTTGCAGGAACAATTGAATATCAAGGCTATTAATCTGCTTCAGGAAGATGCAGATAAAATAAAGAAGCTTATTGAAGTACAGATGGAGAATCTGGCAACCCGTTATTGCCCTCTCTATGAGGAAGTGCTGGATACTCAGATGTACGGATTTTCCAAGGAAGTGGATTTTGCGGTTCGCGCTGGACTTCTTCCGGAAATGGTAGGTAAACAGCTGGTCAGTGAGCTGGAACGCAATCTGGCTATTCTATATGAGGCCATGAATAATAAGGCCAATTAGGAAGACGGTTGAATTGATGAGAGCATGCGTAGTTTGAGAGCATGCTTTTTTTGATGCCTTTTTTTAAAAAATGTTCTTTTAGGATGGTAAAAGCGCATCGCCCTTCCACCATCCTAATGCACATTTTAAAACCTTAAAAGCTACACAAGGAAGAAGGATACACCTAACAATACATACACTACCAGTAGCATGAGTCCCTCATACCAGTTGGTTGAGCCATCCTGGGTGATGGATTTGGCGATAAATACAGCGACAGCAATGGCGACCAGCTCAATTGTGGTGAAAACAATATTCATCGTGTTTCCCATAAAGTAACTGATAAAAATCAGCACAGGGGCAACAAATAGTGCAATTTGCAAACTGCTGCCGATAGCTATTTCGACAGATGCACCGATTTTGTTCTTCATCGCCAGTAAAATAGCAGCGCTGTGTTCGGCTGCATTACCAATAATAGCGACGAGGAAGGCACCTACAAACAATTCGCTGAGCCCAAATTGGGTCGTAAATACCTCCAGTGTACCTACCAGCCATTCGCTGACAAAAGCGACCATGACGGTAGCGAGTACCAAATAGGCAATGGATTTGTTTCTGGACCATACAGGGGCATGCTCATGTGGCAATTCTTCATCTTTTTGTTCGGTCACATCAGCTAAATAGTCCTTATGCGTAATCATAGAAAAAATAAGCCACGCAATATACGCGACAATGAGCGTGCCTGCGACAATGAGGCTGAGCGTATCTGATTCGTTGTCCGTGATAACGTGTGTGTTCAGAAAGACAGCTGGAACGAACAAGGCAATAACAGCCACAATCATCAGAGAACCACTTAATCCAGCCAGCGATATATTGAAATTTTGCACTTTGTACTTTAAACCGCCAGCGAACAGACTTGCTCCGAGCACCAGCAGCAGATTACCGATGATGGAACCGGTAAGACTGGCCTTTACCATATCGTAAAGACCTTCTTTAACAAGAAAGATGGCGATGATCAGTTCGGCTGCGTTACCAAAGGTGGCATTTAAGAATCCGCCTAAACGTTGGCCAGCATAATGCGCGACACTTTCGGTCGCCCTGCCGAGAAAACCGGCTACGAATACAACAGAAATTGCGCAAATGACAAATTGGGCTATAGCGTTCCAATGCGTGTAATGAGCGACTGCGCTAAGAGCAAATGTCACTATAAGCAAAGCGGGAGATAACCATTTTTTCAATGAAGAGCACCTCGATATCAATAGATGTGTACAAGTTTGGTGAAAGCTGTCACTTGTATGGATTTTCTAAATTAATATACCCAAAATGATATAGGTTGTAAACGAAAGTTGTTTTTCATACGTAGGGTTTGCATTTGGA
Source organism: Paenibacillus sp. cl130 (assembly GCF_900116035.1). Taxonomy (NCBI): domain Bacteria; kingdom Bacillati; phylum Bacillota; class Bacilli; order Caryophanales; family Paenibacillaceae; genus Paenibacillus; species Paenibacillus sp. cl130. The sequence continues at coordinate 369,125 of NZ_FOYG01000002.1, read as the reverse complement.
GTGGCTGAGGCTTTACAATACAAATAAAGGATGGATGAAGGGGGACATAGGTCATGGCAGAGCAAATTCAACAACTGGAAGCAGGAAACATCAAGATTTCCAACGATGTCGTAGGTAAAATTGCCGGGATGGCCGCATTAGAGACACCGGGCATTGCTGCAATGTCAGGCGGTTTATCGGAAGGCTGGGCCAAAAGGCTGAGCGGTAAAAATGTGCAAAAAGGCGTATCAGTGGAGGTTGGACAGCTGGAAGCTGCCATTGATCTACGTATTATCGTGCTCTACGAAACACCTATTCATGAGGTGTCCCGAATTCTTCAGCAAAATGTGCGAGAAGCCGTCGAAAGTATGACGGGTTTGCGGGTCGTGGAAGTGAACGTAAAAGTGGAAGGTGTCGCGTTCAAGGACGACGCAGTGTAAAAGAATCAGGAACCGATAAATTGACGTTTTTCACCAATTGTATAAATGCCGGGAATTCCGTGGGATAACCCGAATAAAAACACGAAAACTGGTGGTTATAGAATCGCCAGTTTTCGTTTTGTGAATCAACAGTATAGCCATTTTTACAGAGGATTCCCGTATTTTTATACATAACCAAAAGAACTTCCAAAGCCACCGTTGTAAGTGGTCCATGGAAGTTCTTTTTTTAACGAAAACGGTTGGTTCTACGCGTTTGAAAGCGATTGGGTACTTCATTACGGACAGCTACCCCTGTGGTGCGTTCCTGCACCGCTTGTTTGGTGTTCTCACGAGAAATACTGAGCATAATGCCCATGGAAAACATCATGACAAGTAGGGAGGAGCCACCAAAGCTGATAAATGGAAGCGTTACGCCAGTGATTGGAATCGTTTGGGTTACACCGCCGATATTAATGAAGGCCTGAATAGCGATCAAACCCATGATGCCAGTGCCTACCAACGTTCCGAACGGATCATGGCAACGCAGAGCAATGATCATGCCTCGCCAAATGAAATACAAATATAGCATCAGGAATATGGCTGTTCCGACAAATCCGAATTCTTCACCAATTACAGAAAAGATAAAATCATTAAATGAATTAGGAAGATAGTGAAGCTTGATAATACCTTTACCAAATCCTGCCCCGTTTAAACCGCCTTCACCTATAGCTTGCAAGGACTGTACCAGATTGTATCCTGTTCCTTGTCTATATTTCTCGGGATTAAGAAAGGCTTGAAAGCGTCCGATTTTATAATCTTGCTTGGCAGCAGCTTGTCCATCTGTGGTTCCAGAATCTCCTCCAAACAATGACCCAATGCCAAATACGATGGAAGCGCCTAGCACGAGCAGAACAATTGATGCTGTAATATGCTTGACACTGGCTCCACCGGCATAAATAATCAGACCACTGGTAGCAACCAAAATGAAGCAGGAGCCTAAATCAGGTTGAAGCATGATGAGTCCTGCAACACAGCCTACAATGACTGTTACAGGTATGTAGCCAGTCCGCAGATCTCTAAAGCGATCTCCTTTTTTGACGATTAGTGCGGATAAGTAAAGAATGATGGAAATTTTCGCAAGCTCCGTTGGCTGGAAGCCAACACTACCAAACCTGAGCCAGCTTTTTGCGCCGTTAAGTGAGCCTGTAAAAAGAACGATGATTAGCAGTAATATAGTTATGAAAAATAAAGGTACAAAAAGCTTTTTATATTTTTCCATCTTAATATTCATAGCTACCAACATAATAAAAAGTCCAAGTACAGCAAATGCAGATTGGCGCTTCACAAAATATAAAGAGTCAAAATTGTATTCTTTATTCAGCAGAGCTACGCTGGAGCTGGAGCTAAATACCATAATTACACCGAATCCAACCAATAACAAAGTGAGGATCAGCAATTGAAAATCCGGTGTGCCTCTTCTTCGAGTCTCCGGCTTCGTATTTCTCATATCAGCTTCCCCCGGTATTCGCCACAAGGTATATTCCTCGCAGACGGTTATCATTTTATCGTTTATCCATTTTATCATATTATGTTTGTTGGGCTTCTGCAACCTCCCTGAAGCAACAGATATCGCAACAATTCCATATCTGCTACAATAGGATGAAAATGAAGACTTGAGAGCAGCGGTGCATACGTGGTGACGCTGCATGATTAATTCGGGAACTTGCCCGGTGCTTTAAAAGGAGAGGTGGAGCAGAATTGACACAACATGCGATAGATAAGATCTGGTTTGATCGTTTGCAAGAAAACATGGTGGAGTGGCGTAGACATTTACATAAGAATCCCGAAATTTCCTTTCAAGAAAGCAAAACCGCAGCTTTTGTGGCGGATAAGTTGGAGAGTTGGGGAATCGAGATTCGCCGTCAGGTAGGGGGACACGGTGTTGTAGGCACCATTCGTGGTGCTAAACCTGGGCCTGTCGTCTTGCTGCGCGCCGATATGGATGCTCTTCCTATTCAGGATGAAAAGGAATGTGAATATCGCTCCAGCGTGGACGGAGCCATGCATGCTTGCGGCCATGACGGACATACATCCGCGTTGCTTGGAACGGCTTACTATTTCAGTCTGAATCGGGACGAGCTGCAAGGAGAAATTCGGTTGTTGTTCCAACCTGCGGAGGAATTGCTGCCTGGCGGAGCGGTCAGTGTAATAAAGGATGGTATATTGGAAGGTGTGGATGTCATTTATGGCATCCATTTATGGACACCTTTTCCGGTCGGGACGGCCGCGAGTTGCGCAGGGCCGTTGATGGCGGCGGCAGACGATTTTTATATTGAAATCACAGGTAAGGGTGGGCATGGTGGGATGCCCCAGTCCACTAATGATAGTGTCGTGGCGGGTTCAGCTCTTGTTATGCAACTGCAAAGTGTTGTAAGCCGTTCAGTCGACCCATTACGACCTGCCGTGCTGACGGTGGGAACCATCCAAGGGGGCTCTGCGCAAAATGTGATCGCAGAAACGTGTCGCTTGAGTGGAACGATTCGTACGTTTGATGAGGAGACACGAACGGTAATGAAGGAGCGACTGCATGAGGTGACGGAGCTTACAGCCGCAACATACGGTACAACAGCACAGGTTCGCTATATTATGGGATACCCACCAGTTGTCAATGACACACATGAAGCATCTCGTTTCTTTAATGAAGCAAAATCTGTTTTCGGCGAGGAGAATGTGCAGGAAGCGTCGAAGTTGATGCCTGCTGAAGATTTTGCGTATTATTTGGAACGTGTGCCAGGTTGCTTCATGTTCGTAGGAGCGGGTAACCCAGTTAAAGGAGCAGTTTATCCACACCATCATCCAAAATTTGATTTTGATGAGGATGCTATGATTAACGCGGTTCGTTTGTTTATTGCGATGTCTATGGGATACGCTGCGGAACGAAACGCAGGGGCAATTAAGGGCTAAAATGAGTTGAATTGGGAACGGTTCAATCTGGAGTATGAGGTTAATGAAATGGGGTACCCTACTGTTGAAAAGGAGGGAGTACCCATGAAAAAGGTTCAGGAAGTTATGACTAAAAAATGCGTAACGGTTACCCCGCAGGACAATATTTATGAAATTGCGGTCAAAATGAAGGACAATGATACTGGTTTTATTCCGGTTGTGGAAAGCGAAGGCAGTGATAAGTTGATCGGTGTAGTAACGGACCGTGATCTTGTCGTTCGCGGTTATGCGGCTAAAAATTCGGGTTCGGGTTCGGTCGATACCGTCATGACGACAGGTATTCGTACAGCCAGTGCGGACATGTCGGTGGACCAAGCAGCTGAACTGATGGCAGAACAGCAAATCCGTCGTTTGCCCGTAACGGAAGGAGACCGTCTGATCGGGATTGTCTCGATCGGGGATTTGGCTGTTCGTAATATTTTTGCAGACAACGCTGGAGAGGCGCTTAGTCATATTTCCGAGCAGGTCCACTAGAAGAATAATTAAGGTAGTATTAGTTTGGGGAGATCTTTACCCCGAGCTTCTAATCAGGAGTTCAACCCGAATATGGGTTGGGCTCCTTGCTATTCTGGTTGATATGCCAATAAACGGATAAGCTATTTATTATATAAGTTTAAAATGATGTATTGTTAGATTATCAGGAGGTAGTTATGAATCCAGATCATCCTTGTATTGTACAACGTGATTTTACCGTTCTGCTGGAAATGGGCTTGCCCGGTTCAGAATGGGCTCGTTCACAGTTGCAGATTTATGCGGAGCTGGTTAAAAGCCCGTCCGCTTTTCATACATACCACATCACTCCATTGTCTTTGTGGAACGCAGCTGCCCTCGGATGGAGTGCTGAGGACATTCAAAATAGTTTGCACTCCATGTCCCGTTGGGATATTCCACGTGATTTGTTGAAGGATATTGAACAGCTCGTTTCTCGTTATGGGACGTTGACGCTTTCACGGGAGGGTACGGAAGAAAAGCGAACTTATAGCACAGATACGATTGGCGCATACCGTGCTGAGCATGAGCCAGACGGAGGTATAAAGACAGGGAAAGCCAACAGCTATACAATGGGTGATCGCTTGATCTTGGCAGCAGAGACCCCCGCTTTACTGGGTGAGCTACTGACCAAGCAAGAGCTCAAACAGCTTGGTTTACTTCGCGTTGATGAGGTAAGCGCATCGGTCCCGCCCGAAAATCGGGGCTTGCTCAAGCAGGAATTAACGCGCTTGGGATATCCCGTTGTGGATACGGCAGGCTATCTTGAGGGGAATCAGCTTAGTTTCACCTTGGGAAAGGGACAAACGAAGTTGCAGCTTCGTGATTATCAAGTAAAGGCCGCTGATGCGTTTGAAGGAGCGGACGGCTTAGGGGGTAGTGGTGTACTGGTGCTTCCATGCGGAGCCGGAAAAACAGTGATAGGTATGGCGGTAATGAATCGGTTTCAGTGCGAGGTGCTTATTCTAACATCTAATACTACTTCTGTACGGCAATGGGTAGAAGAGTTAAAACGAAAGACGGATATTCCTGCCGATTCCATTGGGGAATATAGTGGTCAGAAAAAAGAGGTGCGTCCGATTACGGTGGCGACCTACCAAATCTTGACACACCGTCGCACCAAAGATGGGGATTTTGAGCATATGAAACTGCTGAGTGAGCGGAAGTGGGGACTCATTATATATGATGAGGTTCATTTGCTGCCCGCGCCAGTATTCCGGGCGACGGCTGACATTCAGGCTACCCGTCGTTTGGGGTTAACAGCCACGCTGGTTCGAGAGGATGGTTGTGAACGCGATGTGTTCTCTTTAATTGGACCCAAACGGTATGATATGCCGTGGAAGGAACTGGAGCGACAGGGCTGGATCGCTCAGGTCGATTGTGTGGAGCTACGGCTTCCAATGACAGCTGAACTTTTGGAGCGCAGTATGCGTGCCGAGGGTAGACAGCAGTACCGAATTGCAGCCGAAAATCCGGTCAAACTGGAGGCGGTACGTAGCCTGATGCAGCAGCACAGCGGCTTGCCCACGCTTATTATTGGTCAATATTTGGACCAATTACGTATATTGGCTCAGGAGCTCGGTGTCCCACTGATTACGGGTTCAATGAGCCAGACGGAGCGGGTGCGTTGGTTTGATGCGTTCCGCAAGGGTACAATTCGGACCCTATTGGTATCCAAGGTTGCAAACTTTGCGGTGGATCTGCCGGATGCGGCAGTAGCCATAGAGGTATCGGGTAGCTTTGGCTCTCGCCAGGAAGAAGCGCAGCGACTGGGCCGCATTTTGCGACCAAAGTCGGGCGAGAATAAAGCTTATTTTTATGCGCTAGTGACGGAGAATAGCAAGGAGACGGATTTTGCAGCTCGTCGTCAGCTGTTTCTGATTGAGCAAGGCTATGAATATGCGGTTCGCAGATTTAGTGTGACAGAGGCTATCGTAGGCCGGGATGATAAGCCTGGAGATCGTGGAAAGAAAAAGGAGGCCTAATCAAGAATGGGCGTAACGAACACGCAAGACAGCTGGAATGAGCTTTCATCAGATGAGCTGCTGGTGCTTAGACAATGCTTTATCCGGTACGCGGGACAGCCCATGAAGGAAGAAGAACCTATACAGCTTACCCGGGGAGCGTTAAGCGGAGTCGAAACGAAACTGGCACTGCGTGGATTACGTGCCCGGGGCTGGCTGGAGGCTGTTACCAAATCGTGGGGCGAACGAATTTTATATATTCCGGTTCATCGGCTACCGGATCTGTACGATATGTTGTTAGAGCAAAATCCAATGAACATGATGCATTCGGATCATCCGATAATGGTACATGAATCAATGACAGGCCTGGAGTCGGATTTGCTGCATGCGTTGTCACGTATTGCGGTACAGGGCGTTCCTTTGACGGCCAAAGGAACCATACATAAGCGGTCATTGCAAAAATTGAATGAACTGACCCCCTTTCGCCCAGAGGACCTGATAGGTCTTGGGTTGCATTATGCGCATGCAGAGCTGTATCCAGTGCAAACGGTGGTAATGATGGATTTGCTACTCAGTTTGGGTCTGTTAGTGAAAGAAACTGTGTCTTTTCGCGTTCAGGAAACGGAACTGGAGACTTGGATTCGTTTGTCTGCTTGGCAAATGCGCAAGCATATTTTTGCTACACTCATGGAAAGATACGGCAAGGCCGAAGCGTCTATGCAGCATTTTCGCTATATGCTGTGTGCCGTCTCCCAGTATGTAGGATCAGAAGGGTGGATATCTATCAAGTGTTTGCTGCAATGGATGCTTCAGGTAGGTCTGATCCAGCAGGAGAGTACGAACGGAGCTGATCCCAAGAACGGTGCCCTTTTAGACCTTGTTCCTACAATCTCAAATACGGAAGGGTTTGCGGGAGAAACGGTATCTGATTTTAATTTCAATGGACCTTTCATGGAGGAATTGAAGGGTTGGCTGAAGGCACTGACTGCTTTTGGAATGGGCGATTGGGGCCAGACTGCATCGGGCGAACTGTGTTTTCGCTGGGATGTATCTGTGATAGATATGCTTCGTCCCAATAATTACGAGGATACACATCAAGAACAAGGTACTTTTTATGTACAACCTGATTTTGAAATATTGGTTCCACCAGATGTGGCATATGATGTGCGCTGGCGACTGGAATGCTGCTGTGAACGTGTGACAGGAGATCGGATGGTAGTATACCGGATCACCAGAGAAAGTGTTACAGAGGCAATCGAGTTAGGAATGGAGGCCAAAGCAATTCCTGCTCTTCTGCACAAGTTCAGCCGGACAGGTGTGCCTGATCATGTACGCATGGCGGTGGAACAGTGGGCAGGCGATGTCGGACGGACGGCTTTTGCAACGGTAACACTTTTGCGATGTGGCACACAGGAGGATGCAGACATGGTTGCACGCCATCCCGCGCTGGAAGGATTGCTGGAACGGCTCGGTGACAGGGACTTTATTATTCCGGCGAGCTCTGCTGTCAAAATACGAAAAACGCTTGCTGCAATTGGATTAGGTCCACGTCGTGAACTGGAAGGTGTGGACGATCCGACTCATCATTATCCATTGATTTTGGAACCAGAGAACATAAGTTCAGGCAGCCCCAACAGTGAAATGGAGTCCGACCCTACTCAAGCCCGTTCTATATTTTCCCAAGAGGGAAGAGCAGGTTTTGTTTATACTGGGCGCACGCTGCATTTTTACGAACAAGAGCACACGCTGCCTGATCCGTCTGACTATTTTCCAGAAAGATCTACAGTCCCCTCCTCATGGACAAAAGAATGGAGGAGTTACCATACTTCCACTGCCCGGCAGTTGATCGAGCAAGCGATTCGTTGGCAGGCTGCTGTGGGACTGCGAATCGGTGGGAAAGAGGTTAAATGGATACCGGAGGCGGTGGTTCCCGGTGCACCATGGAGTGTCACAGGCTGGTACGCCTCAGGAATGGATGACGAAGCACCTTCTCCTGCGACTTTACAGCCAAGTGAATGGTCAGACATGCGGCTGCTGGTTCCTTTTACATAGTAGAGCCAGGAAGTGCATGAAACTCCTTCTTCTCAAAAGAAGGATGTGGTATGATAAATGAGTCTACTTTTACAGGGTAGAACTTTATATAAAGTGAGATGAACATTCATGAGCGTAGCCGAATTGAACACGGTCAATATGGCAGAAGTGCTTATTAACGCCTATGAATTGGGCGATATGGTCAACCGATCCTTTGAAGTATCGGATTATTTATATTGGAAACAGCGTGTGGAATTGAACCCGTCTATTCAGGCGTGTGTACGCAAGCTGGATGCCAAAAAGGAGCTATTCGCGGAAACGGAGCGTTTTGGGCATTTTCATCCGAACTATCATGAAGCGAAGGATGCAGTGCAGGTCGTTGAGCTGGAACTGGAACAATTCGTGGATGTTAAGGAGTTCAAACGAGCCGAAAAGGCGCTGGATGATATGCTTCATGCCATGTCTGAAACGATTGCATATTCCGTGTCCGAGACCATTAAGGTGCCGAGCAATGATCCGAATGTGAAAAAGGGCGGATGTGGCAGCGGAGGGAAATGCTCCTGTGGATAGGTCATAGGAATGATACCGAGTGGAGGGGAGATGAAGCGAATGTTTGCCGAGCGGACAGGGTACATCATTTGGGTAAGCGATATCAAGGCTGCCCGCAATCTGGAGAAATACGGAAATGTCCACTTTATTTCAAAGCGTATGCATTATGTAGTTATATATATGAATGCGGATCGGGCAGAAGATACCGTTAAAAATATTCGCAGACTTTCCTATGTGCGTAAGGTCGAGCGCTCTTTTCGAAATGAGATTAGGACGGAGTACAACGACGATAAGGAAAAGATGAAAGAATATGAAATATAAGCTTCTAATGTCTATAAATTGTAAAATATTCTTAAAAGGTCAGCCTACGGGCTGGCTTTTTTTTGTAAAGCCAGGACTTTTGCATAATGGTCTTAATGCTGTTAGACCTAAAAAATCTTTAAAAATCACCCATAAACTTCAATTTTGTAACTTGTAGTCCCGGGTCTGTTGAGGTAACATATGAATATATTGGTAGATATAAAGACCTATCTGGTGGGGAGAGTGATCCCGTGCGTGACAAAGCAATGCAGCGATGGAGTACATACGAACCGTTCTACGTGGAGATGGGCGATAAAAAAGTCGCCGATATCGTGATTACAAATCATGCGAAAACTCGCTACTTAGATCGGATAGAGCAGAAACAGTCCGAGACGAATCATATCGCCGCCTGGCTTTGGGAATGCCTGAAGCAAAACAGGATGGAGTCCTACTATCATAACGAAGAGGATGTATATTTAATTGATGGTGATCTGGTCGTCGTGGCCGAATTTGGAGAGTTGCCCGGCGAGATGGATATTGCGGGGAATCCGCTGCACAAGATGATTGTCATTACCTTTTTGGGCCGGATGTCGGAGACCATTGAATTAAGGGATTTGAAGTCATACTATTCATGGCTACGCCATTCGCGGCGCATGACACTGATGAAAAGCACTCGTAAGCAAAAATAGACGGTGATTGGGCGGTCGGCCCTAGGCGAAAAAATCTCCGAACTTATGATTACCGTCAACTTTGAGTAGAAAGTATGCAGTTATTAGCTGCATGCTTTTTTTATTTCCGTCAATATAACTCTCCAATTCGGTAAGTTTACTTGGAAATACTTCGACAGATGTTTTTCTTATGTTAAAATAGGGAGATCAGAGGGGAGAGGGCTGTCAGTATGAACTTTCATCAGTTGCACATTTTTTATACCGTAGCGGAGCGCGGAAGCTTCTCGGCGGCGGCACAAGCGCTGCATATGACACAACCTGCGGTGACGATGCAAATTCAGTCTTTGGAAGATTATTTCGGCACGAAGCTGCTGCAACGTTCGACTAAAAAAATCGAGCTTTCAGAGGCGGGAGCGACACTATTGCCTTTTGCGAAAAAAAGCATGCAACTGATCAGGGAAGCTGACGAGGCGATGTCTGCTTTTACTCACATGCTGGAGGGAAGATTGCATATTGGCGCTAGCCTAACGATTGGTGAGTATATTGTACCAAGAATGTTGGGGCCGTTTGGCCAGGAATACCCTCATATACGTATGGCGATGAATGTGATGAATACGACTCAAATTATGGATGATATACTAAAACATCAGTTGAATTTAGGACTGATTGAGGCCCCAGTCCAGCATCCAGATATCGTGGTGGAACCTGTGATGCAGGACGAACTGAAACTGATTGTGCCTTCAGGCCATGCGCTGGCCAAGGCAAAAAAAGTGGTTCTGGAAGATGTGTTTAAGCATCCTTTTGTAGCCAGAGAAAAGGGATCTGGTACACGTCAAGTGATAGAAGATGAGCTGAAAAGTCGTGGTGTGGATGCCTCCCGACTTGGTATTGTAATGGAGATGGGGAGCACTGGAGCGGTCAAATCGGCGGTAGAGGCTGGACTGGGTATTACCATGCTATCACCTTCTTCGGTGAAGCATGAAGTTGCGCTCGGATTGTTGAAAATTGTAAACATTTCAGATATCACGTTCAAACGAGAATTTTATGCAATTCATTTGAAGTCGGCGTTGTTGCCGATTCCGGTAGTAACCTTCCTGTCTTACTTGCGTCGTCATGATCAGGGAACGGACGTGCAGAGGGACTCGCAGGACGAGCTTGCAAAGCTGAAAGAGAAGGAGGATGCATAATGAAGGAGCAGATTAGCGTAAAACGATATGATTTACATACACACACCCTAGCATCTGACGGTATGCAGCCACCTGTAGATAATGTGCGCTGGGCCAAGGAAAAAGGACTGGCAGGTGTGGCCATTACAGATCATGATACGGTAGCTGGCCTGGAAGAAGCTCTGGAGGAGGGAAAACGCATAGGAATTACTGTGGTGCCAGGAGTGGAAATTAGTACTCGAGCTGGCGGTAAGGATATTCATATACTCGGTTATTTTATGGATTACCGCAATAAAGTGTTTTTGGAGCGGTTGGAAAAGCTTCGCCAGGCGCGGGATACCCGTAATGATTTGATTTTAAGTCAATTGCGTAGTCTGGGCGTGGAAATCACACTGGATGAAGTGGTGGCTACGATGGGCAGACCGCTGGCACCAGATGAAAGCATTGGACGTCCGCATATGGCGGATACGCTGGTTCAAAAGGGATATGCGAAGGATATGCGAGACGCGTTTGACCGTTACTTGGCGGAAGGAGCGCCCGGATATGTGTCAGTACCCCGTGTAGAGCCTGCGGAGGCCATAAACTGGATTCGTGAAGCAGGAGGGGGACCTGTGGTGGCCCACCCTGGCTTGTACGGAAATGATGAGCTGGTTCGCTCAATTATAGAGGAGGCGAAGCCTGTGGGCTTGGAGGTGCGACATTCGGACCATGATGCTGAGGCTGAGAGCCGATATACTGCGATGGCGGCGCAGTATGGGCTTATTGCAACTGGCGGCTCGGATTTTCACGGTGCACGCCAAGGTGTTATTTTCCACGGTGATCTGGGTAGCCGTAGTGTGGAAGGTCAGGTTGTCGAGGAATTGAGGAAGGCTGCTGTTGGACAAAAGTAAATAAAAAGCCCCTTGCCTTATGCATGGAACACAAGAAGTGTACCGTGCAAAGAACAAAGGGCTTTTTTTGTGGATTCAATAGGCTAGTGAGACTTAGCCGTTTTTGATGCGATTCGGCATTTTTTTGATCAGCTCCTCGTCGGGTGTAATGAAGAGCGTACGCTGATGGTCGTAGATGACAAAGCCAGGTTTGGCTCCGCTGGGCTTACGTACATGCCGAATCAGGGTGGCGTCCACAGGTACACTGCTGGATTGCTTGGCCTGGCTAAAATAGGCAGCGAGTTGAGCTGCCTCCTCCAGCGTCGTATCCCCGAATTGCTCAGCACGTATAACGACGTGTGACCCCGGAATATCCTTTGTGTGCAACCAGGTGTCATTTGGTCCGGCCAGTCGATTTGTCACATATTCATTTTGCAAGTTGTTTTTGCCGACCAGTAACTCGATACCTTCGGATGATGTATAGACGTGCAGGGTTGGACGGTCGTTTTTCTTCTTTTTCTTTCCTTTTTTGACCCGATCTCTGAGATAGCCCTGCTGAACCAGTTCTTCACGTATTTCCTCAATGTCATTCATAGAGGCATGGGCTAGCTGCTGAAGAAGATTGTCCATATAACGGATTTCTTCGTGCGTTTTCTCCAGTTGTTCATCAATGACAGCCAAGCTGTTTTTATATTTGTTGTATTTTTTAAAATACCGTTGTGCATTATCCGACGGGTTGAGTAGTGGGTCCAGTGGGATGGTCATTGGACGCTGTTCCTCATCATAAAAGTTAGTGAGCGTCACTACTTTGTCCCCTTTTTTCACCTCATGCAGCGAAGCGAACAGCAACTCTCCATAAATGCGAAATTGATCGGCATCTTCCGCCTCGGCCAAATCCTGATGGAGATAGTCGAGTTTTTTTAGGTTTTTACTCCGCTCGTTTTGCAGAAACCGCAGTAGGTCACTGACCTTTTGCTTAACCGTATCCCTTTCTGCTTTTTCACCGAAGAAGTCCTCCATACACTCACTGATAGTAGCGTACTCCTTACGTCCTTCTTGGATCAACGTCAGTGGAATGGCTGAGAATATCACTTTATCTTGTGCGTTTAGTCCAGATACCGGCTGAAAACGATGATTCCGCACGTCATCCATGATGTGACTGAATGTCCTCCATAGTGAACGATCACTATCACCAGATACTTCATTAGTTACTCGAGCTAGTATCTCTTCAGCAATGAGGGGACTGAGTCCAGTAAAAGTGTTCACGATCCAGCGTTTGGGAGCTTCTTCGGCCTCGATCGCTGTTTGATACGAGGATATGAAGGCTGCCTCTTCCGTTTCTAGTGGATTCAGTTTGTTTTGTTCAGGAGGCTCCGTGTATTGAAAGCCAGGCATAATGACCCGATAGCTGCTGATAGACGGTGTGACATGATGAATGCCATCCAGCATCACGCCTGTTTCCGGGTCAAGCAAAATAATGTTGCTGTGTCTACCCATCAGTTCAATGATAATTCGTTTGAGTGAAATATCTCCCAGTTCATCACGTTGACGTATATCCATGTGAATAATACGCTCCATGCCCACCTGCGTGATTTTCTCAATAACGCCTCCTTCGCAATGCTTGCGAAGGAGCATACAAAACATAGGGGCTTCTGTCGGATTAAGAAAGCTTTGTTCTGTAAAATGTACACGCGGGAAGGTCGGATTAGCCGACAGCAGCAGCTTTACGCTTCCGCCTTGTGCCCGCAGATTCAGCACGATATCGCGATCATTTGGCTGATGTATTTTATTAATGCGCCCGCCCCGGATGCCTTGCAGTTCGTGTACGATAGCGCGGGTTACGATTCCGTCCAATGCCATAATTATGTTCTCCTTTGAAGCAAATGTATTTTCGCCTTCCTTCTATGATACATAACTTTGGGACAAAACTTAAGCGGCTTTGTGATATTTCAGGTTCTGTCCGAATAGATTGAATCTAGAAAGTCTGTCCAGCTTATCAGCAATCGCGGCACAAAAATATAATAACGGGCAGCCATCCTACGCACAACCGACGGAAACGGACTATCTGACCGGGAGGGAATTGGGGAGAATGGAACAAGCACACTGGCACCAATTAAGCAATGAACAGCTTTCAACAAGTCTGGAAGTCGACCCGAAGCAGGGTCTTTCGGAGGAACAGCTTGCGGAACGAAGAGAAAGGTCAGGATGGAATGAGCTGAGCGAGGGGAAGCGAGTTTCGGCAATCTTGCTGTTGCTCAACCAGTTCAAGGATTTTATGATGCTCGTATTGATGGGAGCGACCCTGATATCCGGCCTGCTTGGTGAATATTTGGACGCGATTACCATTATTGCTATTGTTGTACTGAATGGAATTCTCGGCTTTGTACAGGAATTCAGAGCTGAGCGTTCATTGCGAGCTTTGAGACAACTGTCGGCTCCAACCGCCAAAGTGTTGCGGGGCGGCAAACGAATTCAAGTTCAGGCCAGAGAGCTGGTTCCGGGTGATATTGTGCTGCTGGAAAGTGGTGATCGCATTCCTGCAGATGTAAGGTGGTTGAGTACGAACGGCTGTGATGTAGAGGAGTCTGCCCTGACGGGGGAATCAGTTCCGGTGAGTAAGCATTGCCGCCCTATTCATGCCGCCGAAGTACCACTCGGGGATCAAAAAAACATCGGTTTTATGGGCACGATGATGACCAGAGGAACCGCACAAGGAATGGTTATACGTACAGGTATGAGTACCGAAATGGGTAAGATCGCAGACTTGATTGAAAATACGGAGTCGCAGGAGACACCGTTGCAGCACAGATTGGAGCAATTGGGCAAAATTTTGATTATCGTAGCGTTGGCGCTAACGGTGCTCGTTGTCGTAGCAGGCATTTTACATGGACAGCCAGCCATGAGCATGTTTTTGGCCGGAGTGAGCTTGGCTGTGGCGGCCATACCGGAAGGGTTGCCGGCTATTGTGACAATTGCGCTCGCATTGGGTGTGCAGCGTATGATTAAACGAAAGGCGATTGTGCGTAAGCTGCCTTCTGTTGAAACGCTCGGCTGTGCATCAGTCATTTGTTCCGACAAAACGGGCACCCTGACCCAAAATAAAATGACAGTCACCAAGCTATGGCTGGACGGTCGCTTCTGGGGAGTTACGGGAGAGGGCTACGACCCACACGGGCATATTATGGATAGAGACCTTCCTGCTGATCTTAAAAACGGACAATCTCTGCGTAGACTGCTACAAGCCAGTGTACTTTGCAACAATGCTGAAATTGTTCAAGCTGATACAGATGAGTTGCGTTCGAAAAAGAAGACCAAAGAGCCGACGCCGTCCGCCGTTTGGGAGCTGAAGGGTGACCCGACGGAAGGAGCACTGGTCACGTTAGCTGCCAAGGGCGGAGTCACGCGACAAGGGCTATATGAGCTGTACACAAGGGAGCGAGAATTCCCTTTTGACTCGGATCGGAAGCGAATGTCGGTACTCGTACGCCACCAGGGAGGACACATCGTCTTTGCCAAAGGTGCGCCGGATGTGCTGCTGGGTCAGTGCTCCTACATTTTATGGGAAGGAAATGTCGTTCCGTTAACGGGCACGCTGCGCCAAAAGGTACTGGCAGCTAACGAAGGAATGGCCTCAGAGGCGCTGCGTGTACTTGGTGTCGCTTACCGTGATATCCGCTCGCATGAGCGTGTCTCCACGGTTGAGGAGGCTGAAGCACAGCTGATCTTTATCGGGCTGACAGGCATGATTGATCCGCCACGTCGCGAGGTTCGCGAAGCCATTGGCAAGTGCCGTCGTGCTGGCATTCGCACTGTGATGATTACTGGAGATCACGGTACAACTGCAGAGGCCATTGCACAGCAGCTGGGCATTCTTCAGCGCGGCTCCCATGTGTTGACAGGACAGGAGTTGTCTGTGATGGATGATGCGGCGCTGGACAAAGCCGTTGATACCGTCTCTGTGTATGCACGGGTTTCGCCGGAGCACAAGCTACGGATCGTCAAGTCACTTCAAAGACGCGGACATGTCGTAGCCATGACCGGTGATGGCGTCAATGACGCTCCGGCGATAAAGGCGTCGGACATCGGTATTGCGATGGGCATTACCGGGACGGACGTGACCAAAGAAGCGGCTGCGCTTGTACTGAGTGATGATAATTTCTCAACGATTGTAGCCGCAATTGAGGAAGGACGGAATATTTACGAGAATATCCGTAAATTTATCCGTTATCTACTCGCCTCCAATGTTGGTGAGATTTTGACGATGTTCTTTGCCATGATGGCCGGGCTGCCATTACCTTTGTTACCGATCCAGATTTTATGGGTGAATCTGGTGACAGATGGCCTACCAGCGATGGCTCTGGGGGTGGACCAGCCAGAAAAGGATCTCATGGAGCACAAACCTCGTGGCGCAAAGGAAAATATTTTTGCTCGTCGACTGGGCTGGAAAATCATTAGTCGTGGCTTGTTGATTGGTTTATGTACGCTAGCGGCCTTCTGGCTGACATTACGTATTGCACCGGATGACGCAGGACAATTGATCAAAGCACAGTCCGTTGCCTTTGCTACGCTAGTTCTGGCACAGTTAATTCATGTATTTGATTGCCGTAGTTCCCGTTCTATTTTCCATCGTAATCCGTTTCAAAATAGTTATCTCGTGCTTGCGGTGCTTTCTTCCGTAGTGTTAATGCTGGTGGTTATGTACGTGCCTATGCTGCAACCTATTTTCAAAACGGTACCGCTCGGTTTGCGTGAGTGGGCGCTATCCATTGTGGCAGCCGGGATTCCCACGTTTCTGATGGGAGCGGGAAGTGTATGGGGCGGTCGACGCAACCGTCGTCGCGGCGGAAATACACACTTTTCAGCGGGACGTACGAAGTTTTCAGCCTAGAAATCAGGTCATGTATACCGCATCGCTTTCCCACTATTGCCCTGTATGATATCATGGGATCAAAGCTTCATGAGGAACATGATATCAGCAGCAACGGCGGAGGTAAGCTATGGAATTCACAAAAATGAACGGTCTAGGTAATGATTTTATCGTTTGGTTTGGGCATCAGGATTTGCCGTCTGACGCCTCGGAATTAGCTGTTCGGCTATGTGATCGACATTTTGGTATTGGTGCCGATGGGTTGGTATATATATTGCCGTCACAAAAAGCGGATTTCTGCATGCGTATCATTAACTCGGACGGCTCGGAGGCCGAGCAATGCGGTAATGCTATCCGTTGTGCTGCTAAATACGTATATGACCGTAAGCACATCAACCGTGAACAGATCACGATCGAGACACTGGGTGCAGGGGTACAGCAGGTCGAACTAACTGTAGAGAACGGGCTTGTTCGTATGGTGAAGGTGGATATGGGAGAGCCGATTCTTGAGGGTTTGAAGATTCCAACTACACTGGATCTGTCTAGCGTAATTAATGAGCCCATTGAAGCTGGCGGAAGTGGTTTTCGTTTTACGGCTGTATCTATGGGGAATCCGCACTGTGTCATTTATGTGGAGGATGCGCCAAGCTTTGATCTGGAAGCCTGGGGGTCGAAGCTGGAATGCCATCCGCTGTTCCCTAAAAAGACAAATGTTGAGTTCGCCACGGTACGTAGCCGGAAGCATATAGATATGAGAGTATGGGAGAGGGGAGCCGGACCAACGCTAGCTTGTGGAACCGGAGCCTGTGCTACACTTGTTGCTTCTGTACTAAACGGGTACAGCGACCGCCACGCCATTGTAAGCCTGAAGGGCGGCGACCTGGATATCGAATGGAGCGAGGACGATAATCACATATATATGACGGGCCCGGCTGAGATCGTGTACGAAGGTCGTCTGTTCTAAATCATGTGAACTTTAAAAATAGCGTGCAACTGGCCTATGAATCGTATAGAAGTGAGTGAAAAGAAGACCTTAGTAGGTCTTCTTTTTTTGGACTTACATGCCGCTGTATACAAGGAATACGATGAACAAAGCAACATTCTGTCTTTTTTTGGCGCCTGAACGATGTATAATATAGAAAATGAGAAAACAATAAGGAGGCCGTTCATAGTGCGGAAATTTCGTTGGATTTCAGCAGTTGCAGTCCTCATATTTGTAGCCACCGCGCTTCCGGTTCAGGCGGCGACCATTCCTGCTGGCGCGGAAACGACGGACAAGCAGGTTGGCTCGCTAACTCCGACAGTGGTAAGCCGTTTAGAAAAAGCGGTGCAAGAACTCATCGGTTCAAAGACAGCATTTCAATTTGACGATGTGACAGATATGGGGAAAACTTGGATTGTAGAAGGCGAACTGGAAGATGGAACTGCTACGTTGCAGACAGAATATAATAAAGAAAAAAACAGAGTGGATTCTACAACCATACGATATAAAATAAGCAGCTTAGGAAAGGCGATGAACGCGCCACTCAAGACGAAAGTGCTAAACAGCGCCAAAGCGTTTGACAGCAAGCGTCCTTTGCAATTTGAAGCATTCTGGCGGGTCAAATCCCCTTATCAGTCCAACAAGCCTTCAAATTACTGGGTATTTTGGGGCGCAGGAGAACAAGCTTCCTCGTTGTATGTGGATGTGGATCGAGGTAACGCTATTACCATCAACGCGGACTATGCGCTGAAGCAGGTGGACCCTTTGTTACTGAACCGTGCAATGAACACATTTAAGCGTGTGAGTGGACAGCGAATCAAGGTACAGCACGCTTCACGGTACAAGGACGAGACGAAGGGACTTTCATATTGGTCGTTCGAGGATGCAAACGAGGCGAGTGAGGTCAAAATTAGCGCGGTAACCGGTAAAGTGCTGGCCGTATCCACCTATGGGGTGGACTGGAATGATGACGCAGATTTCAAAAAAACATTTGCAAGCCCGAAATATACTGCCTCAGAAGCTTTGAAGCTAGTCAAGCCCAAGGCTCAAATGTTGTTTAATATCAATTTGTCGGGCTATAAAGTGAAAGTTCAAGGGAATCAATATACGTTCTCGAAGCAGCAAAAGGGAACGGATTCTATTGTGGCTAAAGTGAATAAAAAAGGGACTTTTTACGCTTACTCTCTTCATTCTTCTGATGGGAAAATGCCATGAAAATGTATTAGGAAATAGAAAAGATAAATCAAGTCGTTTCACTCCTGATATCATTTTGTCGGGGAGTGGGGCGGCTTTTTTTGTTTTTGGCTTATGTTTATAGTCTCTTTATGTTACATTAGTATGAAAATAAAGAGCGGGGTGGAGCAGAGGACATGAAACCGGATTTGCGTACTGTGCTGAATCGTGAAATTATTGTCGGAGACGGCGCAATGGGGACTTTTTTATATCAGCTAGGATTTCCAGTAAATACGTCTTTCGAAGAACTGAACATCACTTCGCCTGACGTTATATCAGACGTACATGGTCAATATTTAAGTGCAGGAGCTCGATTGCTGGAGACTAATACATTTTCTGCAAATGATTATAAGTTAGCCCGGTTTGGACTGGAATCTAAGGTAGAAGAGATCAATCGTGCCGGTGTGAGAATTGCCAGAGCTGCGGCCGGACCTGAACATTATGTGGTAGGTGCGGTGGGTTCCATATGTGGGGGCAAACGGCTTAACATATCCAAGCTGGAGCTGGCAAGAAACTATGAGCAGCAAATTGATGCCCTTCTCTCCGAAGGAGTCGACGGCATTCTGTGCGAAACGTTTTATTCACTGGATGAAATACGCATTGCGCTTCACAGTGTACGTAAATACAGTGACATTCCGGTAATTTGTCAGTTTGCAGTTGATCAGGTTGGTCGCACCCAGGATGGTTTTTTAGTTGCGGAAGCTTTTTCGGTGCTGCGTAATGAGGGGGCAGACATCCTTGGATTTAACTGTCACTCGGGTCCGCAGGGAATTATGAGTGTAATGGAGCAGCTGGATGGCCCTTTGTCTGTACCGCTGTCCGTATATCCGAATGCGGGACTAGCAGATTATGTGGACGGTCACTATGTATACGGTGCATCACCTGAATATTTTGGAGAATGTGCCAAGTCCTTTGTAGACCTGGGGACGAGGCTGCTCGGTGGTTGCTGCGGAACTACACCGGACCATATTGCAGCTATCTCAAAAGCTTTGAACCGTTTGCAACCGCCTCCGCTGGCTTCAAAAGAAGCTCTGTCGAAAGAGTCCTTTCAAGTGGCGGAGCAGATTGCAGATGAAGGGGAACGAGGAAATGGCAGACATACCAGCGAGCCCAACATTGTGGATCTGGTTAAGGAACGACATACGGTCATTGTAGAACTGGATCCTCCGCGCGATCTGGACATTACGAGGTTTATGCAAGGTGCTCATGCGTTGAAGAAAGCCGGGGCCGACGCACTTACACTGGCTGACAACTCGCTTGCAGTTACTCGTATGAGCAACATGGCGCTTGGACATTTGGTCAGTATTGAAACAGGTTTGCGCCCATTAATTCATATAGCATGTCGTGATCGCAATCTGATTGGTACTCAATCCCACATGATGGGTTTTGACGCGCTCGGTATTGACCATGTACTGGCGGTTACTGGCGATCCGGCGCGGTTCGGTGATTTGCCAGGCGCCAGTTCGGTGTATGATATGACCTCTTTTGAAATCATACGCATGATCAAGCAATTAAATGATGGTGTTGCATTTTCCGGTAAGCCACTGAAGCAGAAGGCTAATTTTGTGGTAGGTGCCGCATTTAATCCTAACGTCAAGCATTTGGGTAAAGCCGTGCAGCGATTAGAGAAGAAAATTGCCTCCGGAGCTGATTATGTTATGACTCAGCCCGTTTACGACCACGAGCTCATTGCAGCCATCGCGGAAGCGACACGACATTTGGAAGTACCGATTTTTATCGGTATTATGCCGCTGGCTAGTGGGCGCAATGCAGAATACTTGCACAATGAAGTGCCAGGCATTCAGTTATCCGATGAGGTACGTGCACGTATGTCTGGTCTTGAGGGTCCGGAAGGACGAGCAATGGGCGTGTCTATTGCCAAGGAGTTACTCGATACGGCAATGGAACATTTTAATGGTATCTATTTTATGACTCCATTTATGTTCTATGAAATGACAGCTGAATTGACTTCCTACGTATGGCAAAAATCAGGCCGCGTACAGGCCCCCTTGTTTCGACTATAATAATCAATTACAATAGTATAATGGATGTGATGCCGATGTCATTGAGTATGACCGGATACGGTCAAGCCATCCTTCATTATGAGGGCTATAAAGTGCGCTTGGAATTGAAATCGGTGAATCACCGCTATTGCGAAGTGATGATGAGAATTCCGCGCGAATGGACTCGTTACGAAGATGGCTTGAGAAGAACGGTTCAACAGCAGATTAAACGCGGTCGTATCGATGTCTTCATCCACAGAGAACGTGATGAAGAACAGATGCCCGCCGCGCGGTTGAATGACACTGTGGTGCAGGCTTACCTGCATGCAGCGGAGCAGCTGGCGGATCGTTATGGAGTGAAAGGAACGTTAGGGATAAGCGATATTCTTACTTTGCCTGACGTTCTGGGTGAGCCTGGAGAGGCTTGCCATGGAGACGAAGAGGACTGGGAAGAGCAACTACAGCGAGCTTTGAATGAAGCTTTGCAAGGTTTACTGGAGATGAGAAGGCGAGAAGGCGGGCATTTGGCGCAAGATGTGGAATCCCGTATTTTACGGCTGGAATCCCTGCATCATGAAATGACGGTGCTGGCTCCTCATGTTGTGAGCGACTACCGTAACAGGCTGAAACACAGGCTTAAAGAGCTTCAGGACGGTTCATTTACGCTTGATGAACATAAGTTCGGAATGGAGATTGCGTTATTCGCGGATCGCAGCAATATTGATGAGGAACTTACCCGGCTTCAAAGTCACTTTGGACAGTGCAAGGGATTGCTGCTGTCAGACGAGCCGGCCGGTCGCAAATTAGATTTTTTAATCCAGGAAATGAACAGGGAAGTCAACACGATCGGCTCCAAGGCTAATCATCTCACATTGGTTAATTTGGTCGTTGAGATGAAAGCAGAGCTCGAGAAAATTCGTGAGCAGGCTGCAAATATTGAGTAGCTACCTGGTAGCGGCACGGCTGCAAGAGTCACATGTATAGGGGGAAAGACCTGAATATGGCAATCAAATTGATCAATATTGGTTTCGGCAATATCGTGTCGGCCAACCGAATTATCTCCATCGTCAGTCCGGAGTCTGCTCCGATCAAGCGGATTATACAGGAAGCCAGGGACCGTCATATGCTAATTGATGCTACCTATGGCCGCCGGACGCGGGCTGTTATTATTACAGACAGTGATCATGTAATCCTGTCTGCGGTGCAGCCGGAGACGGTCGCTCATCGCCTATCCACTAAAGATGATGACAATGACGAATAAAAATGGAGTGTACTATGGCTAAGGGATTATTATTTGTAATATCCGGACCTTCGGGTGTCGGTAAAGGGACGGTAGGCAACGCATTGCGTGATAAGCTACCAGAGATAACATACTCCGTTTCTGCTACAACTCGAACACCTCGTTCAGGCGAACAGGATGGAGTGACCTATTTTTTTAAAACGCGTGAAGAATTTTTGGGTATGATTGAACGAGATGAAATGCTGGAGTATGCTGAGTATGTAGGGAACTATTATGGTACTCCACGTGATTTTGTAGATCAGACGCTTGCGCAGGGAAAAGATATTTTTCTGGAGATTGAAGTTCAGGGAGCGCTAAAGGTTAAAGAAAAATTTCCAGAAGGCATATTCATCTTTCTGCTTCCGCCTTCGCTAGACGAATTAAAGGATAGAATCCGGGGACGGGGCACAGAAACTCAAGCGACCATAGACCACCGTATGTCGGTAGCTGTGGATGAAATGAATTTGTTGCGTCACTATGATTATGCGGTCGTCAATGATGAGATTGATTTCGCTTGTAAACGAATAGAATCCATTATTATCGCCGAACATTGTAAGGTTCATCCTTAAACGAGGGCTTTACATATGCCAAGCGTACCTAAAGAGAAATAATACTGTATAAGCTGAGGTTGAAGGTGTACACTGGAGTTCAGCTTATACAGTCCCAAAACTACATGAAGAGGTGTCTATTCGTGCTGTATCCTTCCATTGATGAAATGATGAAAAAGGCAGATAGTAAGTATTCGTTGGTTGTAGCGGCTTCACGTCGTGCCAGACAGTTGCGCGAGGGTGAAAAGACGACTCTCAAGAATCCTAAATCCCACAAACAGGTTGGAGTGGCGTTGGAAGAGATTTACGCGGATCATCTGCGTCTTGAAAGCGGCGAAGACGAGTAAGAATTATACACAACTATTATAACCGGGCGCAATGCCAATTCCTTTGACAACCGCAAGGTTGTTATTTTTTTAGGTCAGGGGGAGTTAACGATGTTGAAGGGAAAAGTTATTATTCTTGGTATAACTGGCGGAATTGCTGCTTACAAAGGGGCTGCGCTGTGCAGTAGGTTGACGCAAAAGGGAGCCGAGGTTCATGTGATTATGACGGCCTCTGCCAAGGAGTTTATTACCGAACTTACGTTGCAGTCGCTCTCTCGTAATCCGGTGTACAGTGACACATTTGATGAAAGAGAGCCGTCAGTCGTATCCCATATTCATCTGGCGGATGCGGCTGATTTGGTGCTTGTTGCTCCTGCAACTGCGAATATTATCGGGAAAATGGCGCATGGTCTTGCTGATGATATGCTGTCTACAACGCTGCTGGCTACAACAGCGCCTATTATGGTGGCCCCTGCGATGAACGTACATATGTACACTCATCCGGCAGTCATGCAAAATATGGAGACGCTTGTATCACGTGGCGTGAAGATGATTGAGCCTGGTGAAGGATTACTGGCTTGCGGTTACGTTGGCAAAGGACGTTTGGAAGAGCCGGACACAATTGTGCAAACCATAGAGCGCTTTTTTGATCAGCAAGCTCAGGAACAAAAAACCAACATCAAGTCTGAACCACGATGGTTTGGTGGCGAATCTATGGAGGCTCAAGTGCCTGAGTCACTTGTGAATGAGAATGAATCGGTGCTTTCAGGCAAAAAAGTCATTGTAACGGCTGGAGGCACGATAGAGCGAATTGATCCAGTGCGTTATATCACAAATGATTCATCTGGCAAAATGGGCTTTGCCATTGCAAAAGTGGCTCAGGAGATGGGGGCAGAGGTGCACTTGATTGCTGCCAATACCAGCGCGGAACCGCCTGCTGGTATTATGCTTGAAAGAGTCCAGTCAGCTGAAGACATGTACGCCGCTGTATTAAAACAATGGGAAACGAGCGATATGGTCGTTATGGCTGCTGCAGTTGCAGATTATCGACCACGTGAGATTGCACAGACCAAGATCAAGAAAAAAGATAGTGTATTTACGCTAGAGCTAGTGAAGAACGTCGATATTCTAGAATCACTCGGACAGAGTAAGAAACATCAATTTTTAATTGGCTTTGCAGCTGAAACCGAACATTTGGAGACGTATGCGATAGATAAATTAGAACGTAAAAATTGTGATTTGATCGCGGCAAACGATGTAACTGTGAATGGTGCTGGTTTTGGCGTCGATACGAATGCTGTTCAAATTTATGACCGAAGCGGGATCGTAGAGCGTATTCCTGTACAGTCAAAGGAAGAAGTTGCGCGTAAGTTGCTTACTATAGCCGCGGGACGCATGGGTGGGGTGCTGCATTAATGGAGACGGGCAATTTAGTTGCCAAGGTCATTGTCGATGTACCTGCCAAGGATACGGACCGCACCTTCGATTATCTGATACCAGACTCAATGAGACCTTGGATTGAGCCGGGTAGCCGGGTAGCTGTGCCATTTGGCAAACGGACGGTGCAGGCTTTTGTCATCTCGGTAGTCCCAGCTGATGATCCACCGAAATACAGGATGAGAGCGATCCAGGAGTTACTGGATTTGGTACCACCCTTATCTGCCGACCTAGTCGAACTGGGCAAATGGATGAGCGAACGTTATGCTTGTAATCAAATTATGGCACTGCAAGTGATGATTCCTACCGCGCTCAAGGGCAAAGCAGAACGTTATATCTCAATTGCCGAACAGCATGAGTTAACGCATCCACAGCGTACTATACAACCGAATCAGGGCGATGAACTCGAATGGGCACTTCTGACCGACGATGGTATGAGTGATCCGACGGAGCGTCGGATTGTTAGCTTCATTCAGGAGAAGGAGCAAGTCCCATTGCAGCAACTCAGTCGACGTTTCCCTGAGGAAGCAGAGGTTATTAAATCACTGTTACGCCGGGGTGTGCTTCAGGAAAGTCAAGTTATTAAAGACAAACTCGGCAAAAAGACCATGAAATCCGTTGATCTGGCTATCGGCATAGACGAGGCATCAACGGCGCTGGAGCAATTTTCTGCCAAAGCGCAGCGTCAGCGGGAGGTACTTGCTTTTTTGCTGGAACGTAGCGAGTTTCTGCCTCTGTCGCTGAAGGAGGTCATGACCTCACTGAGTGTATCGGCAGCAACGGTTAAGGCGCTGGAAGATAAGGGCTACGTGTTGCTGGAGGATGTCGAAGTGTTCCGCGACCCATACCGGGGCAGACACTTCAAGCCTACAGAGCCACTCCCTCTCACGGCAGAGCAGCAATCGGTATATGAACGGATTATTCGCCAGCTGGACACGCGTGAGCAGGGAGCTTATTTGTTGCATGGAGTCACAGGGAGCGGTAAGACGGAAATCTATCTACAGACGATTCAGCGTTGTATTGAGCAGAATCGTCAGGCCATTGTACTGGTACCTGAAATATCGTTAACCCCACAAATGGTAGAACGTTTTAAAGGCCGCTTTGGCGATCAGGTAGCAGTGATGCACAGTAGGTTGTCCGGGGGGGAACGGTACGATGAGTGGCGCAAAATACGCGAAGGCCGTGTGAAAGTGGCGATTGGTGCTCGCTCGGCAGTATTTGCGCCTTTTCGTGAGTTAGGTCTTATTATTATGGATGAGGAGCACGAAACGTCCTACAAGCAGGAAGAGACACCTAAATACCATGCGCGTGATGTTGCCATTCGCAGAGCCCATCAGCATGGGGCTGTCGTTATTCTCGGCTCGGCAACACCGTCGCTGGAAAGCTACTATGCGGCTCGCTCACAAAGCAACGACGAGTTTGCGCCGTTGCTGCTTGAAATGCCAACTCGCGCATTGGGGAACACGTTACCCGAAGTACATATCATGGATATGCGTGAGGAACTGCGTGCTGGCAACCGCTCTATGTTCAGCCGTGCGTTGCATAATGGAATTGCAGAGCGGTTAGAGCGTAAGGAGCAGACGGTACTACTGTTGAATCGGCGTGGGCACTCCACGTTCGTCATGTGCCGTAGCTGTGGCTATGTCGCGGGTTGTCCGCATTGTGATATTTCGCTTACGTATCATCAGCGGTCGAACAATTTACGTTGCCATTACTGTGGTTATTCCGAGCCCGTGCCTCAGACTTGCCCTGAGTGCGGTAGTGAGCATATTCGTTATTTCGGTACAGGTACCCAGCGAGTGGAAGAAGAGCTGGCGAAGCTATTCCCCGGTATACGTGTTGTTCGAATGGATGTTGATACAACGACAGAAAAAAATGCCCACGAAAAGCTTCTCAAGCAATTTCGTGATAAAAAAGCGGACGTGCTGCTCGGTACTCAAATGGTTGCCAAAGGCCTGGACTTTCCCGATGTGACACTGGTTGGTGTCATTACTGCGGATTCGGCTCTCAATTTACCGGATTTTCGGGCTGCGGAAAAGACATTTCAGCTGTTAACACAAGTAGCTGGACGGGCTGGGAGACATCAATTGCCGGGGGAAGTATTCGTACAATCCTATACTCCAGAGCATTATTCGGTGATTCACGCAAGTCGCCATGATTATGCTTCTTTTGTGAGGGAAGAATTGAAACACCGCCGCAATTTGCACTATCCACCATATTGTCGTCTTATTTTGGTGACCTTTTCTCATGAACAACTCCCGGTGCTGGTCCGATTGGCTGAGAATTATTCAGCAACACTACAGGGACGGGCCAGACAACGGGGCTGGTTCGGGAATATGGATCGTCTTACATCGGATGTACTCGACATTTTGGGGCCAGTAGCTTCACCCATTTCGAGAATCAAGAATAGATACCGATTTCAATGTATGATAAAATGGCGTGGAAATATCGATGCGATTAGTTTGGCTCAGCAAGTAGCTGATGAAATGGCCGAATCCGCACAGGCACAAAAGTTGCTGATTAGTCTGGATGTTGATCCGCAAATGCTTATGTAGAGTGTTGCCACAAAAGTTATTATCACAATTAATGCGGACAAGCCGTCCGTACATAGGATAATGTAGCAGTCGCGTGTGTGATGAATACAGTTAAGCCTAAATGAAACATAAAGAGGAAGGTGTTCTGTTGTCATGTCAATTAGAATTATAGTGTTGGAGCCGGATGACGTATTGCACAAAGTAGCAAAGGAAGTCACTAAAATTACGCCTAACGTGCAAAAGCTGCTCGACGATATGGCAGATACGATGTATGAAGCGGAGGGAGTAGGTCTTGCTGCTCCGCAAGTAGGTATTTTGAAGCGTCTCATTGTTGTAGATGCTGGAGATGAGCATGGATTGATTAAAATGATCAATCCAGAGATCGTGGCCGAAGAAGGGGAGGAATTGGGTCCTGAAGGCTGCCTGAGTATACCTGGGTTGAACGGGGATGTGCGTCGTGCCGAGAAGGTTACAGTCAAGGGACTGGACCGCGAGGGTAAGGCCATTACCGTTACAGCGACAGGATTGCTTTCTCGTGCTTTTCAGCATGAAATTGACCATTTAAATGGAATTTTATTCACGGATATTGCAGAAAAAGTATATGAGGTTGCGCTGGAACAGCCAGGACCGAACCGTCAGATAGGAGAGTGAGGTTCGATGAGTCAAGACATTCGTATTATCTTTATGGGTACGCCTGAGTTTGCAGTGCCATCGCTGAACATGTTACTGGACAACGGTTATAACGTGGTCGGTGTGATTACACAGCCCGATAAGCCACAGGGACGAAAAAAAATATTGACGCCTACACCAGTCAAGGAAGCGGCAGAAAAACGCGGATTACCTGTACTGCAACCGACCCGCCTGCGCCAGCCAGAAGCGGTGGCCCAGGTGGCAGAGCTGCGTCCTGATCTGATCGTAACCGCAGCCTATGGGCAAATTTTGCCTAAGTCCGTACTAGACTTGCCTCGGTTCGGCTGTCTGAATGTGCATGGTTCGTTACTTCCCCGTTATCGGGGAGGTGCACCGATCCAGCGTGCGATTATTAACGGTGAGACCGTAACGGGTGTGACGCTGATGTATATGGCGGAAGGACTGGATACTGGCGATATGATATCGCGAGTTGAGGTTGCTATAGAGCCGGAGGATACCTCCGGTACGATTTTTGAGAAGTTAAGCGTAGCTGGAGCAAAGCTTTTGCAGGACGAGCTGCCTAAGTTGCTGGCAGGCCAATCAGACCGTACGCCGCAAAATGAGGACGAGGCTACCTATGCCCCTAACCTGAACCGCGACGATGAGCGCATTTCGTGGAGTGACAATGCACAGCAGATATACAACCGGATTCGCGGCCTTGTTCCCTTTTCCGGCGCGTTTACGCTTTGGGAGGGAAATGTTTTTAAAATATGGGCTGCTGAGCAGCCTTTCATAAATAATGAAGTGAGTGTCTCAAATGCTCCAGCACCCGGGACGGTTCTTCAATTGACCGCTCGTGGCATTGAGGTGCAGACAGGCGAAGGAACTCTCTGGCTGACTCAGGTTCAACCGGCTGGCAAAAAAGTTATGGATGCTGGAACCTTTGCACGCGGCGGACAGATGAAGCCAGGCATGGTGCTCGGATGAGCGGGAGTCACTCCCGCCAGGGAGGCCAAGGCAAGGGAGTGGGTGCCAGAACCGGCAAGACTCGCAATCAGACGGCGCGGGAAGTTGCACTTGATGTGTTGACCAGTGTGGAGCAAGAGGGTGCGTATAGCAATCTTGAGCTAAATCGTCGGCTTCAGCAGGCAGGTTTGTCTGCAAGTGATGCTGGTTTGGCGACGGAACTTGTATACGGTACAGTCGCACGCCGAAATACACTAGATTATTTTTTGAATAAATTTGTTCAAAAAGGAACGGCCAAGCTTCAGGCTTGGGTACGTTCGTTGCTGCGGATGAGTGTGTATCAGGTGGTGTATCTGGATCGAGTTCCGGATCATGCAGTCGTTAGTGAAGCGGTGACCATTGCCAAGCGGCGTGGGCATCAGGGTATTTCCGGTATGGTCAACGGCGTGCTCCGCAGCATGCTGCGTGAGCCGGACAAGCTGCGTATTCCTGACGATTTGTCACCGGAGGAACGGATTTCATTAGAACATTCCCATCCACAGTGGCTGGTTAAGCGCTGGATTAAGCAGTACGGTGCAGATACTGCTGAGGCTATCTGTCAGGCTAATAATGAGCCCCCTGCGGTCAGCGTACGGGTGAATACGACAATGATCAGCCGTGATCAGCTGCTGGACGAGATGAACTCAAAAGGGCTTGATGCCGTTCCTTCAGCAGTTAGTCCTTATGGGATTGTTGTTCGTAGCGGTGGAAATATGGCGCTTACCTCGTGGTATACGGACGGCTTGCTGTCCGTACAGGATGAAAGCTCCATGCTCGTTGCCGAAGCAGTCGCTCCTGTGCCTGGCATGCTGGTACTGGATTGCTGTGCCGCTCCAGGTGGCAAAACAGCTCATATGGCTGAGCTGATGAAGGATCACGGACGGATAGTTGCGAATGATCTGCATGCCCATAAGCATCAATTAATTCGTGAACAGGCTAATCGACTTGGCCTGGATGCCGTGGAAACAGTCACTGGTGATGCGCTAGAACTGAAGGAACGATATGCTCCAGCTTCTTTTGACCGTATTTTGCTGGATGCGCCATGCTCTGGCTTTGGAGTGATTCGTCGTAAACCGGACCTGCGTTGGAGCAAAACTGCGCAGGATGTTCGCGACATTACACAGCTTCAGCATGAGCTGCTGGATAGTGTGGCGGGACTGTTGAAGCCAGGTGGTATTCTGGTATACAGCACATGCACGATTGAACCGGACGAAAATGAAGGACAATTGACTCAATTTTTAAGCGAACATCCAGAGTATGAATTGGCAGAGGGTCATTCCTTCCCAGACGTGAGCCGCGAAAAGGATAGTATACAGGGAGGCTCGGTACAGCTGTTACCGCAGCATTTCCACAGCGACGGATTTTATATCGCGCGCCTGCGTCGGGTGAAATAGCGCGGAAGAGAATTCCAGGCAGCTTTCCACCAGTATTTCCACATTCCGCCGGAACATTTCCGGCGGTTTTTTGCATGAAGACGAAAAATTTTTACCCCCTCAGGGATTTGTGCTAAAATAGGAAGAATGAAAAATACTATCTGCGATCAAACAGAACTTAATGAAGAAGGAACGGGTGCAAACATTGATGAAACCTTTTATATATGATTTAACTCTGGAGGAGCTTCAGGACTGGGCCAAGAACAATGGCGAGCCTGCTTTTCGTGGAGGACAAATTTTTGACTGGCTGTATGTGAAGCGAGTCAATGATTTCAGCGAGATGACGAATTTGTCCAAGGCGCTGAGAGAGAAGCTTGAGGAGCAATTTAGTTTTGTGACGCTTAGTGAAATTACAAAGTTGGAATCGAAGGACGGTACAGTAAAATTCCTGTTCGGTTTGCACGATGATCATGCCATTGAAACGGTCATTATGAGACACAATTACGGAAACAGCATTTGTGTAACGACTCAAGTGGGGTGCCGGATTGGTTGTACTTTCTGCGCTTCGACGCTTGGAGGCCTCAAACGGAACCTGACGGCTGGTGAAATTACTGCACAGGTGGTGCAGGCTCAGAAAATTTTGGATAAAACCAATGAACGAGTGAGTAGCATCGTGATTATGGGCTCGGGCGAGCCTTTTGAAAACTATGAAGCGACCATGACGTTTTTACGTACAATGGTTCATGAAAAAGGTCTGAACATTGGTCAACGTCATATCACAGTGTCGACCAGCGGTATTGTACCGAATATTTATAAATTTGCCGACGAGGATACCCAGATTAATCTGGCAATATCCATTCATGCGCCTAATGATGCGCTTCGTTCGAAGCTGATGCCTGTAAATCGGCGTTATCCCTTTAAGGATGTTATGGATTCTCTACGTTACTATCTTGCTAAGACGGGGCGGAGAATTTCGTTTGAATATGCCCTGATTGGTGGTGTAAACGATCAGGCAGAACATGCTGAAGAGCTAGCGGATGTGTTAAAGGACATGCTGTGTCACGTCAATTTGATTCCAGTCAATCATGTGCCTGAGCGCAAGTATGTACGCACATCACGCAGTGATATTTTTAATTTCCAACGTATTCTTGCCGAAAAAGGCGTCAATGTGACGATCCGGCGTGAACAGGGTCACGATATTGCCGCTGCTTGCGGTCAGTTGCGTGCAAAGCATATGGAGTTGGGGTGAAACCATTTGATCAAAACAGTTCATGTCAGCCATGTCGGACGTGTACGTTCGGTGAATGAGGATTCTGCCTGGATCAGGCACTTGGAGCAAGGCTATATTCTTGGGATTGTTGCCGATGGTATGGGGGGGCATTTGGCCGGTGATACGGCCAGCCGCCTTGCGGTAGAGACACTTGCCGCTGATTTGGCGACGCTGGAGAGCGGATTATCCGCACATTCTTTGACGGCGGCGCTCAGCGACGCTATTTTGCATGCCAATGAAGTCATCTTCCAGACGGCTGCACGCGATGAAAAGTATCATAATATGGGAACGACAGTTGTTGCGGTTTTATTAAACGACGCATCCGGAATTATCGGACATATCGGTGACAGTCGTGCCTATGTCATTTCCAAAGGAGCGGTACGTCAGCTTACAGAAGACCATACTTTGGTTAATGAGCTGTTCAAAAACGGTCAGATCAGTAAGGAAGAACGGGAGAACCATCCTCGTCGCAATGTACTGACACGGGCGCTGGGCACTGATTCCGAGGTGAAAGTGGATATTGACTCCATTGCGCTGGAAAAAGGCGATGTACTGTTACTGTGTAGCGACGGATTAAGCAATCTGGTAACGGAAGAACAAATCAGCAAAGTAGTAGGTGCCGCAGAGAATCCTTTGGAGGAGCGCGCGGATCGTCTGCTACATCTGGCGTTGCTTGCCGGAGGAGACGATAACATTACTGTAGCTTTGTTTGAATTGCCCGACGACACGGTTTCATTGAGTGAAAAGGGGTGTGACGCATGATCGGGCACCTGCTAGGGGGAAGATACGAAATTATTGAGCGTATCGGTGGCGGCGGTATGGCGCTGGTGTATAAGGCTCAAGACATTTTGCTGAATCGCAATGTCGCAGTTAAAGTGTTGCGCCAGCAATTTGTTCATGATGAGGAATTTATTCGCCGATTTCGGCGTGAGGCGCAGTCTGCGGCCTCGCTTTCGCATTCGAATGTGGTCAGTATTTATGATGTCGGCCAAGAGGATGAAATCCATTATATTGTAATGGAGTGCATCGAAGGTAAAAATTTGAATGAGATTATTAAAGAACGTGCACCATTGCAAGTGGATGAAGCAGTACGGATTGCTTCCCAGATTTGTGATGCGCTGGAGCATGCCCATCAAAATCAGATCATTCACCGAGACATTAAGCCTCATAATATATTAATTGGACGTAATGGACGGGTTAAGGTAACTGATTTTGGGATTGCTAGAGCTGTTACGTCAACGACCATTACCCAGACGGGTTCTGTTGTGGGTTCTGTTCATTATTTTTCACCTGAGCATGCAAAGGGTGTCGTCACCGGCGAAAAATCGGACTTATATTCTTTAGGTATTGTCTTATATCAAATGCTGACAGCGCAGCTCCCTTTCCTGGGAGAAAGTCCAATTAGTGTAGCGCTCAAGCACTTGCAAGAGGAATTTGAGGAACCACGTAAAATTAATCCGTTGATTCCGCAAAGTGTGGAAAATGTCATTCTAAAATCCATGCGCAAAAATCCAGAAGAGCGTTATCAATCGGCAGACGAAATGCTAAAAGATCTGGAAACCTGTTTGCTGCCGGGACGGCGTAATGAATCCAAGCTGGAGTTTACACATTTGGATGATGAGGATCAAACACGGGTTATTCCGGCTATTAAGCCTCAACAATTAGGGATGTCTTCTAGTGGCGATGATGTACCTGCTCAACCGCGTGAGTCTGAACAGCTTCCGAGCAAGCAATCGTCCAAAAATAATAGAAAAAAAGCGATCTTGTGGGTAACACTAGTGTTGGTGTTACTTCTGTGCATGGGCGGAGTGGTGTACTATGTGCAAAGTGTACTTGTCGTGCCTGAGGTAAAAGTACCAGGTGTATTGACACAAACAGAAGACCAAGCGAAGGTTAATCTCAGTAAAGCGGGATTACTCATTGAGGAGCCAATCCAGCATGAATACAAAGAGGGAATCGCGCCTGGAGTTGTATTTTATCAAAGCTATCCTGCAGATTCTTTAGTCAAGGAAGGAACCAAGATTAGTCTGAAAGTCGGGATTGCCAAGCCGCTCACCCCGATGCCGGATGTCAAAGGCCAAAGCTACGAGAATGCTGTTAAGCTGCTGACCGCCCAGCAAATTAAGGAGACGCAGATTCAGCAAAATGAGCAGTTCAGTGATCAGGCCGCGGGGACCGTCCTTAGTCAGACACCCGCTGCAAATGAGCCATTTGATAAGGACTCAGTCCAGGTTGTGCTCACAGTCAGCAAGGGCGCTGATACTGTGAAAATGCCAAGCCTGATAGGGAAGACGCAGAACCAAGCAGAAAATGAGGTTAAAAAGGCAGGGCTGAAGGTTGGCTCGATTAAAGAAGAATTTAGCTATGAGCAGGAAAAAGGAAGAGTAACCAAACAGTGGCCGTCAGAGGCAGGCAGTGAGTTGCCACCAAATACGGAAATTACGTTTTATGTAAGCACGGGTTACCCGCCAGAAGCGATTACACTACCATTTAATGTGCCTGTTGCGCCGAAGGAAGAGGGCAAAAACAGCAAAATTCGTATCACTTATACGGATGCGCGTGGAGAAAATCAGGAATGGGGAAGCCGTACGATTAATACGACACAGATGTTCACTATCAATCTGCTAATGGCTCCGAACAAAGACAGTGTTGTCTCAGTATTTAGAGATGGTGACTTTATTGATACGTATCCAGTCTCTTATATTGAGGCGAAAAATGGAACGGTGACGATGCCCCAAATTGCTCCGCCTGCTGGAACTTCACCAACGGATACACCTGATGGTACTTCCTCGCAGAATGGAAGTGGAAACGGCGAGGAAGGTGATAGCGGGGGATCTTCTAATGATACTGGCAATAGTGGAGGCGACTCGAACAATCAGGAGGGCACAGGAGGTAATGGTGACCCTTCCGCCTTTGTTCCTGGAACGAATTCCACGGGGAGTACGCGCAGTGAGTTGGCGGTTAGTCATAAAAACAACCCAGGCCACGCAAAGAAGGAAAAAGTGATTGAGGCTGTTCAGCATCAGTAAACTTGCAATAGGAAGATGCTCAACCTGTTATACGCAATGAAACTTGAACATTATGAAGGAGGACATCTTACACATGCCTGAAGGTCTGATCGTCAAGGCGCTTAGCGGATATTATTATGTCTCCAGCCTGGATCAGGATGGGCGTCCGGTATCTGGCGAAGCTACAGTACAATGCAGAGCACGCGGCATTTTTAAGAAAAAAGAGATTACGCCTCTTGTCGGTGATCGGGTCGTTTACGAACTGACTGAGAACGGGGAAGGTATGGTCGAGGAGATTAGAAAGCGTACGACAGAGCTAATTCGTCCTCCAGTAGCTAATACCACGCTAGCCGTGCTACTGTTTTCCTTGCGTGAGCCGGATTTAAACCTGCCTTTACTGGACAAATTTTTAGTCCATATTGAGCACGCCGGACTGGATACGATTATCTGTCTGACTAAGCGCGATTTGTATGAAGGCAGCCCTTCAGAGGATGACACCGTGCTGGCCGTTCAGGAAATGTACCGGAAGATCGGTTATGAGGTGCTGGTGACCAGTGCCCGTACCGGAGAAGGGACGGCTGAGCTTAAGAAGCTGTTGGCTGGTCAAATCAGCGTGTTTTCCGGGCAATCAGGTGTAGGAAAGTCTTCCATGCTTAATGCTCTGGAGCCTGGGTTAACGCTGGAGACGAGCGCCATAAGCAATAAGCTGGGCCGAGGAAAACATACAACTCGTCATGTGGAGCTGATTCCTCTAGACAACGGAGGGTTTGTAGCAGATACACCGGGGTTTAGCCAGCTGGATTTTCTGGAGCTAGGTGTGGATGAGTTATCTCCCTGTTTTCGTGAATTCCAGCAGTATGCGGAAGGATGTAAATTTCGGGGGTGTACCCATATTCACGAGCCCAGCTGTAAAGTAAGAGAGGCCCTGGAAGAAGGCCATATTTCACAGGGACGATATGATAGCTATTTGCAGTTCTATCAGGAATTAAAAGAAAAAAAGCGGAGGTACTGAGTATATGTTAAAAATAGCACCGTCGATTTTATCCGCTGATTTTGCTCGCTTGGGCAGTGAAGTTGCGGAAGCTGAGGCAGGAGGGGCAGACTGGATTCATGTGGATGTAATGGATGGACATTTTGTATCCAATATTACACTGGGCCCACCTATCGTTCAGGCTATTCGTCCGCATACGACTCTTCCCTTAGATGTTCATCTGATGATTGAGCATCCTGAACGCTATATTGGCGATTTCGTAAAAGCAGGAGCCAACATCATCACTGTTCATGCTGAGGCCTGTGTTCATTTGCATGGTGTCCTTCACTTGATCAAGCAGCAAGGCGCTCTGGCTGGAGTGGCTCTCAATCCGGGTACTTCACCATACGCGATCAAGGAAGTGCTGCCAAATGTGGATATGATTCTGGTGATGACGGTCAATCCTGGCTTTGGAGGTCAGTCCTTCATTCCAGAGACGTTAAATAAAATCAGACAAATCCGTGCTTGGTTGAACGAACTGGGTCGTCCAGACGTACATATCGAGGTAGACGGAGGTATTGCGGAGGAGACGGCACCAGCCGTATTTGAAGCGGGGGCTGACGTGCTGGTGGCTGGGAGTGCGGTATTTGGCAGAACAGACCGCGCTGCGGCTATAGCTGCGATTCGGGACAGTGCAGCACGTTTGTCCAAGTGAAGCTGACCGAAGCATTGTGGATGACTGTAGCGAGCATGGCGACGGGGTTGACCCTTAGCTGTTTCTCGCTAGTGAAGGCTCCTTGGAATGCTGTTCTTTCACTTTTGGCTGTTCTAATTGTACTGTTTTATTTTCGGAAAAATGAACGGCGTGGTTTACGAATAGGTTTTGTAGTGTGCAGCGTACTTTATTATATCCTGTTTATTTTCATACTCTCAGCATATCTCTATATTCGCGGACTTGTCTGATGGTATAGCCTGGGATGGTTGTGCATAAATATGGTTACATGAGCGGGATTCTCATGTAGCCTTTTTTTTGTGGGGCAACAACCCTTGACAGGTTGCATAAACTACAGAGAACGGATGCAGGAGGATGATGGGGAGGGTGAGGCATGAAGTTTTACACAATCAAGCTGCCAAAATTTCTGGGTGGATTCGTTAAAGCCATTTTGAATACATTCCAGAAAAACTGAATTCAACGTAATGTAAACACAGGATGTAGGATGAAAGCTGGAGGTACACAGGGCATGCTTCCCGGGCACAACAGATAGGTAGCTCGGCAGTAAAAGATAGGAACGCACGGGAAGGTGCCTGACATTTTGTTCTCCTGAACCAGATGGATATTACTTTCGAATAACCAAAAAAGCACCCGTTTAAAACGAGGTGCCTTTTGTTTATAACGATATTTTTTTACGACTACACGCGAGTCACTTTACCGGCTTTCAATGCACGAGTGCTGACATAAACGCGTTTCGGTTTACCGTTAACGAGAATGCGAACTTTTTGTACGTTGACGCCCCAAGTACGGCGATTACGGTTGTTAGCGTGAGATACGTGGTTACCGCTGCCAGGCTTTTTGCCTGTTACAGAACATTTACGAGACATGATTCCACCTCCTATTCTGAAAATAACCAAATTCCATATGGAACGGGTCTCTCTTCAGGCCGACTGGGTCAGCCGGACTTTGTAAGTCACTAACCTGAACAAAACAATACTTAAATATAATATCATAGTCAAAAAAGCTCCGTCAACTGATTCAAAAACTTTATTTATTTCTCTTTCGCATTATAGTACAATATGGGATAGTTATTGCTGCGATTATTTTGTATTAAAATGGAATGTGAATTCTTATTCCAGTCATGCCGGCAGTTCAGAGGCGGGACTATAGTCATCATTCCAGCCGATGATTTATTGTTAGGCAGTTGACTGGTTTTTCATTTTATATGACCTGTAGAAGAACGACCAGACGTGAGTACAAAAGCTTACGAAAGTGTGATATTCGTATTCGTCGTCTGGCTTTAGTATAATTCAATTGAACCTGTACGCACAGTTGAATAAGGTGTTGTGAAGGTTGATAGTAAAACAAGTGTATTAAGCTAGGAAGGGGAATTCTCTTGAGTAATCGTTCTTTGAATGGAACAGATTTTACCGCAATGGTTTTAGCCGGGGCGGAACAATTACAGCAGCATGCGGAACATGTCAATTCACTAAATGTATTCCCAGTGCCAGACGGTGATACGGGAACCAACATGAATTTGACGATGAGCGCGGGCGTAACGGAATTAAAGAGGGGGGACTCTTCCTCCATCGGTGTCATGTCCGGCATATTATCCAAAGGTTTGCTGATGGGAGCCCGCGGCAATTCAGGGGTTATCCTGTCTCAGTTGTTTCGTGGCTTCAGCCGTTACGCTGCCCCATACGAGGAATTGAATACCCTTCAGTTCGCATCGGCATTGCAGAGCGGGGTGGATGCGGCCTACAAGGCGGTTGTTAAGCCGGTGGAGGGTACAATTCTTACCGTGGCGAAGGAAGCGGCCAGGCATGCTGTGTTTTTCTCGCGCCGGACGAACGACATCACGGAACTGATGGAAGAAGTGCTTGCCAAAGCGAAGGAAACGCTTGCCATGACGCAGGACATGCTCCCTGTATTGAAGCAAGTAGGAGTTGTAGATTCGGGTGGGCAAGGTCTTGTGTACATTTATGAAGGTTTTATGCAGTATCTTGGAAGCGGCTTGGTGACGTCTTCAACTGCAAAAAGTGATAATGTACGCACGGTTTTTGCTCCTCACGTATCGGAGAGACCTACTGCTACTGCAGTTGTTCCTTCCCCAGATGCGCCGATTTCTGCGCAAGCGAAGCTCGAAACGGATAATATTGAATTTTTGTATGATATGGAGTTTTTTATTAATCGACAATTGGGCGAAGCGCAAGGTACCGATTTTGATGAGGAAGCCTTCCGGAAAGCGTTAGCAGTAGATGGTGATTCTATTATCGTAATTTCAGACGATGATGTCATCAAGGTTCACGTGCATTCTAAGGCTCCTGGTGAAGTGCTGAATTTGGCACTGCGCTACGGAGAAATTACACAGATTCGTATTTTAAATATGCGCGAGCAGCATCGTGATTTGTTGTCTGCGGGTATGGATGTTGCTCCTGAGCCTGAGTGGTTTGCTGAAATACCAACAGAGCCTGCACGTGAGGAAGAGCCGTCTGAGCCCCCTGCTCATGAACTGGCATCCTTTGGTTTTATAGCTGTGGCTTCCGGTGAAGGAATTGCTGATATTTTCAGAAGTTTAGGCGTCGATGTTGTCCTTTCTGGCGGCCAGACAATGAATCCGAGCACAGAGGACTTCGTTAATGCGGCGCGCTCGATTGCGGCTCAACATATTTTTATTCTTCCGAATAATTCCAATATTATTTTGGCGGCAGAACAAGCACGTGAACTGCTAGAGATGGAACGTATGGTGTCGGTTATTCCGAGCAAAACAATTCCTCAGGGCATTGCGGCAGCATTTGCCTTCCAGGAGGAAGAGGCTTTTGAGGTGAATCAGGACAATATGCGTGACGCAGTCACCCGGGTGAAGTCTGGGCAAGTGACCTACGCGGTACGGGATACGACACTGGATGACCTGCATATTACAGCCGGGCATTACATCGGTATTCAGGATTCCAAAATTGTAGCGACCGAGGAACACTTAATGGCAAC
Source organism: Paenibacillus sp. cl130 (assembly GCF_900116035.1). NCBI lineage: Bacteria > Bacillati > Bacillota > Bacilli > Caryophanales > Paenibacillaceae > Paenibacillus > Paenibacillus sp. cl130. Next base: position 330,523 of record NZ_FOYG01000002.1, on the reverse strand, counting down.
GTCCCGTCTTTTGCTAGCGAAAATGCTGGTGAATGGCGATGAAATTGTTACGATTCTCACAGGTTCAGACGCGAATCAAGAAGACACAGATCAGCTTGTTGCATGGCTTAAAGAAAATTATGCGGATGCTGAAGTGGAAGTTCATGAAGGTGGTCAGCCGATTTATCCTTATTTGTTCTCAGTGGAAACCTGATGTGCTTTAGCACGCCCATGGAAGTCCACAACAAAAGGAGGTCTGACTGATGAGCAGTACCATCATTTTGACGGATAGCACGGCTGATATTCCACCGGAATTAGCAGACCGTCTCGGTATAGTTGTTGTACCATTGACAGTGATGTTCGGCAGCACAGCTTACCTGGACGGCATTGAGATGTCAGCGTCGCAGTTTTACAGCGAACTAGTACGGGCTGATGAGCTACCTACGACATCACAGCCTTCACCAGCCCGTTTTTTGGAGACATACACGACGCTGTTGGAGCAATACCCCGAGAGCCAGGTTATCTCTATCCATTTATCCTCGGGTGTGAGCGGAACGTATCAGTCTGCTCTGCTGGGCAAATCCATGCTGGAGAAGCATGAACATAGAGTGACTGTGGTGGATTCCAAATCAGCTTCATACGGATACGGCATGCTAGTGGTTTATGCGGCAGAGCTGGCGGCTGCCGGGCACTCCCCGGCTGATATTGTTCGGGCTGTGGAACGTCGTGGGGAGCGCCGTCGTTTGTATTTCCTGGTGGATACCCTGGAATACTTACAAAAAGGCGGACGTATTGGCAAGGCAGCGGCAATGGTTGGTACGTTACTTAACATTAAACCGATTCTTTCGATTGACAAAGAAGGCACTATTTATTCGGTTGATAAGGCGAGAGGGCATAAAAAAGCGACAGCACGTATAATTGAACTACTGGAGCGGGATTTAAAAGGCCAAAAAATTAATATTGCTGTGGGTCATACGGCAGATCGCTCAGCGGCAGAAGCGTTCGTGGCTCAGCTGGCAGAGCATTTTGAGCTGGGAGATCGAATATATACTGAACTTGGCGCTGTGATTGGGACCCATGTAGGGCCAGGAACGATTGGCATTTTTGTATGGCCGGCCGGAGATGAGAGGTAATATGCTGCAATTGGATCAAATACCTTTAAAACAAATACATGGCGTGAGTGCTCTCAAAGAGGGAGAGCTTCACGCTTTTGGCATTTCTAACGTACAGGACATGCTGGAATATTATCCGTTTCGGTATGAAGATTACCGACTGCGCTCGCTAAGCGAAGTGAAGGATGGAGATAAGATTACAGTACAGGCCAAAATTATGGGCATTCCGGTGCTTCAGCGTTACGGGCGCAAATCAAGGTTGACTTGTAAATTGATGGCCGAGGATTGGATGTTTACCGCGACGTGGTTTAATCGGCATTTCATGAAGGAGCAGCTAACCTCAGGTCGTGAAATTGTGGTGACTGGTAAATGGGATCTCAAACGGATGCAGATGACTGTTGCAGATTCTGAGTTTCCTGATAAAGGAGTAGCCCGCTCGGGGACACTTCAACCGGTGTACTCTATAGGCGGCAAGATTACGCAAAGCTGGATGCGAAAAACAATGAGCCAGACACTCCAGCAGTTTGGTGAAATGATCCCCGAAATATTGCCTGAGTTGCTTGTGCGTAAATATAGTATGATGCCGCGCAAGCAGGCTATTGCAGGTATACACCAGCCTCAGGACAACCGCGAGGGGCAAGAGGCTCGTCGGCGGATGGTGTATGAGGAGCTATTTTTATTTCAGCTGAAAATGCAGGCATTCCGGGCGCTAAATCGTGGTCGAGCGGACGGGGTGGTACATACCGTGGATAACGCCACGATTCGTGAATTTGTAAGGGCTTTGCCTTTTGAATTAACGGATGCACAGAAGAAGGTAGAGCTTGAAATACTGCACGATCTACGCTCACCTTATTGTATGAACCGTCTGCTTCAGGGAGATGTTGGGTCAGGTAAAACAGTTGTTGCTGCCATCGGTTTATTTGCCACAGTACGTTCCGGTTTTCAGGGAGCGCTGATGGTGCCAACCGAAATATTGGCCGAGCAGCACATGCGATCGCTTCACAAGCTGTTTGAGCCCTTTGGAATCAGTGTGGGCCTACTGACTGGGAGTACAACCGGGAAGAAGCGTAAGGAGCTGCTAGCTGCTCTCCAAATGGGTCTGCTGGACATTGTAGTAGGCACCCATGCTCTCATTCAGGAGGATGTATATTTTCACCAGCTTGGGCTTGTTGTAACGGATGAGCAGCATAGATTCGGAGTGAATCAGCGTAGTGTACTGCGTCGCAAAGGCTATAATCCCGATGTGCTGACGATGACGGCCACACCGATCCCCCGTACGCTGGCCATCACTGCGTTTGGCGATATGGATGTTTCTACGTTGTCAGAGCGGCCGAAGGGGCGTATTCCAATTTCCACCTATTGGGTGAAGCACGAACTGATGGATCGGGTACTTGGTTTTATTTCCCGCGAGGTAGATCAGGGACGGCAGGCTTATCTGATTTGCCCGTTGATTGAAGAGTCGGAGAAGCTGGACGTACAGAATGCCATCGATTTGCATATTCAAATGCAACAGGCTTTTCCACATTACCGCGTTGGGCTATTACATGGACGAATGACTCCCGCAGAAAAGGAAGAAGTTATGCGTTCTTTCTATGCGAATGAGGTTCAGTTGCTCGTTTCAACGACGGTTGTGGAGGTGGGGGTAGACGTCCCAAATGCGACGCTAATGATCATTATGGATGCGGATCGTTTTGGATTATCCCAGTTACATCAATTACGTGGACGAGTTGGACGGGGAGCACATGCCTCGTATTGTGTACTGATCGCTGATCCTAAGTCGGAGGTTGGTCAGGAGCGGATGAAGGTTATGACCGATACGGACGATGGTTTTGAGGTTGCTAGACGCGATCTGGATTTGAGAGGGCCGGGTGACTTTTTTGGCACCAAGCAGAGTGGGCTACCCGAGTTTCGTTTAGCAGATATGGTAGCGGATTTTGAGGTGCTGGAAAAGGCGCGGGAGGATGCAACCGATCTGATCAAGGATTCGTCCTTTTGGACATCTCCGCAGTATGAAGCACTGCGCGGTTATTTGCAAAAAGAACAGATTTTCCAGGGGGATCTCATCGACTAATCCACCATGAATCATGAGGTTGTTCTAAACGTTTTAAACAGATAGGCACAATGGACAGGCTGGCCGTCATATATTTGGGAATGACCGAATGATATGGGAGGTGTGGCAACATTGAGCTATCAGCAATATGGAATTAGTCCGCAACTGGTGGAGCGGATTAAGTTGAAAATGAAGAATCGTGCGCTCAAGGAGCGGGTTAAGCAGCAGATTGAAGGTGTGACTAAAGCGGACCTGCAAAATAAAGCTAAGGTGCGTCATCTTGTGAAGTCCACTTCTGCTATTTTAAACGAGCGTTTGACAGCTGCGCAGGAGGAGCAATTGACCGCCTTCGTATTGGCACAAAAAATTGATCCGTCCAATACATTCCATCTAATCAAGCTGTGGGGAATGTTCCGTTGATTGCTATTTGAAGAGGTGCTTCAAAGCGCTCTCCATGTTTTTTTGTGAAGCACAGATGAAAAAAGGATTGCCTGATATCAGGCGATCCTTTTTGGTTTGTATTAGTTCATTCCCCGGGCAATAGCTAGTGTGTGCTTATCATGAGACTTTTATTTGTAATGACCGCCAATTTTGATAGACCGTTCCATGGCCTGTCCGGCATCTGTTAACGACGATGCGCGCATGATGATGGACTGACCGTACCGATCCTTTAAAGTGTCCGTCACCTTTTCCAAAGCACGGGATCGCTCCTGATCCTCAAAAAAATCCAGCTGATACAGTTGATCATCCACCAATCCGCTTAAAGTAACCCCTGCGCGCTTCACGGGCATATGATTCCAAAAAGTATAAAAGATTTTTTTAACGGTTTCATATACCTTTTGGGTATGGTTTGTAGGATCGGGTATCTTCATTTGTCGGGAGAATCCGGTTGGTGCCTCGTAGGGACTGCATATACAATGAACAGTCACAACCGAGCCCATATATCCTTTGCGGCGGGCGTCCCGACACACCTCCTCTGTTAGTTCAAGCAGGATGGTTTCCACTTCCGCAGGCTGGAGATAGTCGCGGGGAAGAGTCATCATATGACCGATGGATTTGGGAGGTGTATTAAATGTTTCCGGCTTGACCGGGCTGTGATCGATCCCGTTAGCAGTTCGCCATATCACCTCTGCCTGAATATCGGACTGCTTGCCGAAATGAGACCGGAATCTGTCCTGTAGCCGGGGTAAGGGAGTACGTGCAATATCTCCAATGGTGTGTAGTCCAAGCTTCTCCAAATGCCGTTCCATGCGCGAACCGATGCCGAACATAAGACGTACTGGCTGAGGCCACAGCAACGCTGCAATATCGGATGTAGGCAACAAGAAAATGCCACTGTCATTTTTTTTAGCCCATATATCTGTTGCGGTTTTAGCCAGCATTTTGTTGGAGCTGATGCCAATTCGAATCCATACTCCTGTTTGTGCCAGTACCTTTTGCTGAATTTCACTTGCAATACTCACCGGATCCCCTAACAGGGAGAGGCTTCCGCTCATATCCAGAAACTGTTCATCAATGCTGAAAACCTCAACCAAATCCGTATATTCATTATAGATTTCTGTTATTTTTAATGAGACATCGATATAATGCTGCATACGTGGGCGTACAATGATAAGGTCAGGACATTTTTTCACCGCTTCTCCCAGGCGTTCTGCTGTAGATATACCGTATTTTTTGGCCAGCGGACACGCAGCTAAAATAATGCCTGAACGAAGTGCAGGGTCACCGGCCACAACGAGTGGCTTATGTTGGTATTTGGGATCATCTGCTTTTTCGATGCTGGTATAAAAACTTTGGCAGTCCGATAAGAATATGGTTCTATTTCTGCTTTCCTTCAAAAATCCGACCTCCTCTCCTGATATGTGTGGGTCATCCTTCCAAAATATTCTTGAATGTATACTCTTATAGTAGTATTATATACAGAACAAGTGTTCCTAATACAAATGTATTTTTTGGAACGTTACAGTTTACGTAAAACCTAACATGGCGTATCATAATATCTTGAGCAAAAACAAGTGGAAATGAATGAATATTGAGGGGAGAAAACCATTTTTATGAACCCAAAACGTCGACCATCATCTCAAAAACGCAGTAGGTGGCGTATTTTTGGCAGAGTTTTGCTGATTAATATCAAGTGGTTCTCGTTTGCGGGTGTACTTGGAGTGCTGTTTGCTGGAGGTCTTATATCCGGTTATGTGGCGGCACTGGTTCATGATGAACCTGTACGATCACGTCAGTTGATATATGAAAAGGTAAATGAGAACGCTCTGACCAGCTTTGTATTTTTTAATGATCAGGTAACTCCGGTTGGAAGAATGCGCATGGAGGAGGATCGACAGCTCGTTGATCTGAAGGATGTTCCTCAGTCTATTGTGGACGCCCTCATTTCAACGGAAGACAGCCAATTTTATGAGCATCGTGGTGTGGATTTAAAGGGAACAGCTCGTGCCGTTAAGCAGAAGCTTTTGAATGAAAACCGCCAAACAGGCGGCAGCACACTGACGCAGCAGGTAGCCCGAAGGGTTTTTCTCAGTCTGGATAAGACGGACAGTCGCAAGGTGAAGGAAATGCTGCTGGCACTGCGTATGGAGCGGTTTATGGGCAAGGATAAAATATTAACGGCTTACTTAAACAAAATGCCTTTTGGTAATGGTTCCGCTGGTTACAATTTATATGGAATCAAGTCTGCTTCGTTAGGGATTTTCAATGTAAGTGATCTACATAAGCTTCATATTGCTCAGGCGGCTTATTTGGCAGGTCTCCCGCAACTGCCATCTGTTTATTCCGCTTTTGATGGTAAAGGGAACTTCGATGAAGAAGGCTTCAATAAAGCGATGGAGCGCCAACGTGTCGTGTTGGGAAGAATGCTGGCAACAGGTAAACTTACGCTATCCGAATATAACGAGGCGCTTCAATTTGATGTGAAAGCCACTCTTGCGCCACATCGCGAAAAAAGTTATAACACATTCCCTTATTTGATGCTGGAGACAGAGCGGGAAGCAGCCCAATTGTTAGCGCTCCAGCAAAATCCCGATATCACGGCAGCCGAGATTTCCAAGCCTGAGCATGCCGAGCTTCTTCAAAATACGCGAGAAGAGTTGCAACGGTCCGGCTATCGAATTTATACAACGATAAATAAGAAAATTTATAACAATATGCGGCAGATTGCAGCCAATCCACAAAATTTTTCTCCATACAGTAAGAAGAAGGGATTAGAGCAGATTGCAGCAATCATGATTGATCATAAAACAGGGGCTATACTCGGTATGATCGAGGGCAGGGATTTTAATACCGAGCAAATGAACTATGCAACTCAAATGACACGTCAGCCCGGTTCTGCCATGAAGCCTATTGCTGCTTATTTACCTGCTTTGGAAAAGGGCTACACTCAGCCAGCCGGTCTTATTGATGATTCACAAATCATATTGAAAGACGGGCGTAAAGGTTATCATATTCCTAAAAATTATAACAGACGGTACGAGGGGCTTATGACAGCCCGTGAAGCACTCAATCGGTCAATCAACATCCCTGCGCTGAGGCTGTTCTTATATGAAGTTAAAATTCCAAATGCTTGGAATTTTGTGCGTTCTCTTGGAATTACGACGATTCAGCCGCAGGATGAACATGCTCAGACAGGGGTTTTGGGTGGACTAAGCAAAGGGGTATCCGTCGAGGAACTGACCGCAGCATATGGAACGATTCCCAATATGGGTGTATATAATGCACCTCATCTGATCAGCAAAATTACGGATGCCAACGGGAAGATCGTATATGAATTTAAACCGCAGACGAAGCGTGTATATTCGCAGCAAACCGCATTTTTGATGACGGATATGCTCAAAACGGTTATATCAGATCCGAGGGGAACCGGCAAACGCCTGCAAAATGCTTTTAAAAGCTACGGTGCCATTGATATCGCCGGTAAAACCGGTACGACACAAAACTTTGGTGATGTGTGGTTTATGGGGTACACACCTGACGTTACACTAGGCGTCTGGGCTGGTTACCGCCAACAGGTTAATACATTATCTCAAGAAGGCCATTCCAGAGCACAGTCAGTGTGGGCACTGATCATGAATGAGGCGGTCAAGGACCAGCCTGAGCTTTTTAAGAATAAGCACTTTATACGGCCGGAAGGTGTTGTAAGAGTTACGGTTTCTAGCCTTACAGGTAAGCTGCCAGGGCGTTATTCCCGTCAATCGGGTCAACTCGTGACTGACTGGTTTAATCAAAAGTATGTGCCTACCGAAGTTGGAAGAGAACAGCTTCCGCGTTCTGCTAGACCAGTGGTCCCATCTAAACCAGATATCAAGGAAAAAGAAGTCCCAGAGGTTGAGGTACCTGCAATAGATCAAGAGAAAATTCCACCAGAGGAAACGGATCCTACTGTTCCTGACGCAGACACAGAGATAGATATGCCTGATGAGAATAAAGATTTGCCATCTACAGCTACTCCGCAACCTTCTGTTGAGAACGAGCAGGTGACTCCTTCTGAATCACAAAGCCAGAGTGAGACTCCAAAAACCAAATCTGACGAAGTTGTTTATCCTGAAATAATATCTGATCAACCCAAAAACTAAACGGCAGGAACGGCCTAGTTTAAAATGCCGTTCCCGACAATGTCTACAGTGACCTGCGGATGAAAACGGATATTGGGGTATTCTTTATTCCAATCCACACTTTTCCATACTGCTGGATAATGAGCGATCAACTGTCTGCCTACGCCAAAGGCATCACATCCATTTTCCTGAAGTGTACGGATAATTTGTTCCGCATCCTGGGTCATGATTTCGGAAAGTTGACGGTTCAGACGCTGTACGTTAGCTTTATCTTGAAGATGGTTTCGTGCATATTCAACAATATCGACAGGCAATTTTAGGTTAAGCTCCACATCAATTTGTCCATCGCGCTGAACGTTCACTTTAAGGCTACGTTTGACATTCTGGATTTTAGCCTGATACGTAATAAAGTTTTGCACATCACCGACAGGTCCGGGATGTATCCTTTTTACAAAGCGAGCTGTATTTTTCCACTTTCCAGTCATTAAGACATATAAAACACCTTGCTCACTACTTAGGCTTCCTGTGAATTTTTGTCCGTGAAATAAGGCAATTCCACGTGCTGTAATATCTTCTCCTTCTTTGGAAAGATAGGGGAGTACAAAATCTTGACCCGGATCAAGCATTGGGGGGAGCAGTGTCTCCAGTGTCATTTCCGGGAACATACACATTTCCTCAAGGCTTCTGATTTTTTTGGTTATAAATTCGCCAATCAAGAGGTTACCTATGCTTTTTTGATCTATTATTTCTCCAGCTAATCCATCTACAATAGCTACCTTGACATGGGAAGTCGGATGGTCAGGCTCACGATACAGCACATCCAGATAGGGATATAAATCTTTTCGGGCCAAGCTTGTACCGTACAAAATAACTCCGTATTTGAAAAAGCGGATATCCCCGGTTACTTTGGCTCGGATTTTGTCTGTACTTTGCCGAACGGAGTGGCCGGTGCCTGAATGAATTTCATTGGTGCTTTTACCTTGATTGCTTTGAGAATCGTCTACAACCTCTAGCGTTTGCAACAACATGCCTTCAGGAGTGAGATCATAAGCCGATGCATTTGCCAATCGGGCATCCTTCAAATTGTCCTGATCCCAGCAGCCTGTTATAAAAATGAGTAGAGTTAGCATTCCAAGCGCTCTGCTCTTTTTTTTCATGTTTCAGGTCCCTCCTTTTTTTTGAAGAGATAGGATAGGATCAGCAGCAGAAAAGGGAACACAATTAGGAAAAAATAAGCAGAATTATTGGCTATGGAACCAATAAGCTCGAAATCTTCTCTTCGTTGAGGCAAATAGGCAATACAACATGAGGCGAGCACAACAAAGGGAACCGCCTTTTTGTGACTTTTTTGCTTGAATAGATAGCTTATTCCGTAAGACGCCGCATAATAATATCCACTTATAGCGCCAAAGATCGAAATGAGCCAAATCGGCAGAAAAATAAAATCGACCCGATCCATCGTCCCCAGTGGAATGGATCTGAGCAAATAAATGACTGGCTCCGGCATTAATTCAAGCTGTTGGGGACTGAATACGGTTGTACAGGTAAATACGGTAAAACAATACAATAGTACCACGATCGCGTTAGCTGCCAGAATTGACTTGAGCTTGCTTGTACTTTTGCCCTCAACCATGGGAAAGACGACAAGAATGAACTCAAAACCAAACATCGCTAGGAGCGTTTCTTTTGAACCGACAATAATACGGGGCCATCCCGCCTCAGTCAGAGGTAGCAGATAAAGCGGGTTGGACTGCTTTATACCATAGCTAATTAACAGCATCATGGGAAAAATCAGAAATGAAATTAAAACAAGTACTCGGGCAATCGTTCTTAAATTTTCGCGAACCAGATATATGCTACTGAACAAAAACAGGGCAAGTATAGCCCAACGGGGAGTATATTGCAGCATCCAGCGATTAATGACGTCATAAGCGTTCACAAGAACCGAGGTACCCATGAGCAGATAGTAAGCAATGTAAGCCACAGTCAATCCTTTTCCAATCCAGGAACCAGTAATCTGGGTTAATATTTGATAAATCGAAGAGGAGGGAAAACGTCTTAGCAGGAGCCAGCACATCAAAATAATGAGTTGAATCAAAAGGCCACCAATAATGACAGATATCCAACCCCCTCCTTTAGCTGAAAGGTGCATCTGATAGGGAAGTGACAAAATATCTACGCCAATCTCAAACTTAATGATGAGAAAAAACAGTTGACCCGATGCAATGGTACTTTCTTTATTCACGTCTTTTCCAGCTCCTAGAGTCGTTCTGCTGCTTCAATTTTTGGGCTTGGGAATCATATGGTCGCTGATGGAATGTCCAAATCGGAAAGCGGATAAAAACATCTTTCATATCACCGAGCCGGAATGGTGCAAGAGGAGCAAAGTAGGGCGTACCAAAGGTCTCAAGCTTGCAAAGGTGGATAGTAAGAAAAAGTAAACCGAAAGCAATGCCAATGTATCCAAACAAGGCTGCAGCAATCATCATCGGAAAACGAAGGATACGAACCGCTGAGCTCATTTCATGAGAAGGCACTAAAAAAGAAGAAATGGCTGTTAACGAGACGACGATGATCATCGTATACGACACGAGACCAGCCCGAACGATAGCATCTCCGATGACGAGACCGCCAACGATTCCAATAGTTTGACCAACCCGACTGGGTAGACGAACCCCGGCTTCTCGTAGCACCTCAAAGATCAATTCAAGCAGCATAGCCTCCACAATCGCTGGGAATGGAACATTTTCCAGTGATTTTTTGATGGTATGCGCCAGCTCTAATGGCAAAATAGCTGGATGAAAAGCAATCGTCGCAATGTAAATGGCAGGTAGCGTAAAAGCGATCAAAAAGCTCATCATTCGAATCGTTCTTAGAAATGAACTAATAATCCAACGACCGTGATAATCATCTGGGCTTTGGTAAAATGCAAAAAAAGAGACGGGAGCTATTAGAGCAGTTGGGCTACCTTCAGCCAAAATCGCTATGCGTCCCTCCATTAGATTGGCGGTCACACGATCCGGTCGTTCCGTGCTGAGTTGTTGAGGGAAGAGGGAAAAAGGGTTGTCCTCAATAAACTCTTGAATAAAACCGGGGGGGAGCACCATATCGGAGGAGATCGCTTTAATTCTCGTTTTCACTGCTTCCACTAGCTCAGGATTAGCCAAGTCTTGAACATAGACAATAGCGATTTTAGTCCGGGTTTTAGATCCCACATAAAAGTAGCGTACAACCAGTGACGGTGTGACAATTTGTTTGCGAATCAGATTCAGATTGATGGATAACTGCTCAATGAATCCATTGTGCGGTCCGCGAATAATCCCTTCGTTTTCTGGTTCGTCCGTACTGCGAGCATACGTTTTTTCGGAAGAAAGGATAAAAAATTCCTCCGCTCCATTTATCATAAAAATGCAATATCCCTGAATAAGCGAATCAGCAGCATTTTGAAGGTCGGTGTCTTTTTGACTGCTTAAGGTAGTGAACATTTGATGAGAGACTGCATCGGTTTTCTCATATAAGGCACTCAGGATATGAGTTTGAATCATCTCCTGATCTACGAGCGAATCAATATAGAGCAGCATACCGTCTTTGCCGTCAACGGAAATCGCCTGCTTTTTTAAATCATCCGTATAAAAAAGGGCTTGCTCAATAAAGGAAACATTCCTACTTAATTCAACGGAAGCTGCGTCATGTCCAGCCAAGAGAGCACCTCCTTTTTGGATGAGATAGGCATAATGTGAGTCAAATGGATTGAGTTTATCCATGATATGGTGACTTATCCATTCTCGAATCACCTTCACTTCACGTAACGCAATAGTTTTATACTAGAATTTAATTTAGGTTGATAAATGGGAGGTGGGTTGGTTATTTTGCAGGGAATGAAAATTAATCGTGCAAGAACTAGAGACGAGATTACAAGGGGGCTTAATCTTGGGTGGGGTCAATTCCCAGATAATGTCCCAGTTTCCGTCGGACCTCGCTGCGGGCAAAGGATGAAAGCATGAAAAAACGCCTTTGATAGCCGCGGCATACATACAAAACCTCTACGCCTTCATGATTTCGGATTTCGCTGTATATTTTAACCCCTAGTGTTTTCATTCGCGCCTTTGTCTCTGCTAATTGAACAGCTACGCGCTGTTGTACTCCAGTCAGGCTACGAACATACAAATCGGGCATTTTTAGAGGAGAGGTATTTATAATACGAATGTCTCGTTCCAGCACATCCAGCACAAGAGTTAGAAGTACACAGATCTTGATCAGCCCTGCGTCTTCTTCAGAAGGCAAAGGAGCTTTATTCTTGTGGTTTAGTGTCTTTTGGTTTGGCATAAAAATCTCCTTTACTCCGAGTAAGAATACAATATATAATCAGTATATAGAACGTATGTTCTGTTTATACCTCCCTCATCATAGGAATTTTTCCATTACTAAAGCAATCATCAATTATTGGAAAAGTGGTAGGGAGCGATATCCTATGTGCCATTGTGTAAAGAATTCATGCGTTTATCGCCAATGACAGTCAAACAGAGTTTATGTTAAGCTATTGGATAAAAACTTACATAAAAGGAGAGATCGTTCTGGCTGCGGTCAGCCTTTACTATTTAACTTAAGAAAGTGGAGAAAGAAGGTATACATATTGTCACGTTCGTTATATGCAGCTTTATTATTGTTGAGCCTCATTTGGGGCGGTTCGTTTATGTTTATCAAGGTGTTGTTGCTACATCAAGTAGGGCCGTGGACGATTGTATTTCTCAGATCCAGCTTTGGATTTATTTTTATCGTCTTATTAATGCTACTTATGCGCAGGCCGTTTGAAATCAAAAGCATTCCGTGGAAATCGGTTGTTCTGGTAGCTTTGGTCAACATGGTTTTGCCATGGACACTGATCGGTTTTAGCGAGACCAGAATAGCTAGCAGCATGGCTTCTGTATTGAATGCCACCACGCCAATATGGACCATGTTGGTGGGGCTTGTTTTTTTCGGGGCTATTTTTCATCGAATGCAGTGGTTAGGAATGGGTCTCGCTTTTGTAGGAATCATTATTTTATTGGGTATTAATCCTGCATCTATTATTTCTGTTGATCCTGTGGGTTTTGGATGTATGCTGCTTGCGACTCTCTGCTACGGATTTGGAACACAGCTCTCCAAACGTTTTCTCTCCAATCTTTCCATGTATCAGGCTACTTTTTCGACACTGTTTGGTGCTGCGGTAGGGGGTGGCATTATGATGGCAATTGTGGAGAGACCTGATTTGTCGATTGTTTCTGACCCAGGTGTATTGGGTTCTCTTACAGGACTGGGAGTTTTGGGATCAGGAGTAGCATATATTTTGTTCAACTACATGATTTTGCGGGGGAGTGCGGAATTTGCTTCTTCGGTGACGTATTTTGTACCAGTAAGTGCCATTGTATGGGGCTTTTTGCTCCTGAATGAACATATCGGCTGGAACGTTCTGACCGGGCTGGTCCTTATACTTGGAGGCGTGTTTATGGCCAACCAGCGTAGAACCGCCAAATTAAGTGAATAATAATCTAAACAGAAATAAAATACGCTTTGGTTATTATATTAAATGTGCATTCGCCAAACCTTCGGTATAATGCGTTAATTCGCACATACAATAAAGCATGCTCACACATAAAATAAAATATGGTGCAGCAAAAAAGCAAGCTGTTTAGCAGGTGACAAGGTGTGGTATAATAAATTATAGAATTATATGCACCACAGAAATGTCGGAGTTTTATTCCACAAAAGAAAGGATCAGGATACCATGTGTCCCCGAAGGATACTTCCCCAAAGGACGATTTGGAAACGATTTGATCTGTCTTATACTTAGCTTTTCCGCGGAGTAACGTCAAGTTGCGAAAGCCAACTCTGCGGAAGAGGGGATTGTACATGCGAAGGACCAAGTCCTCCAGGCACATCTTACCCGGTAGCTTCCGTAAGAGTGGGTTCATCCACATCAAACTTACGAGAAACCGAGGGAGCCTGTATGAGGAAAACTTACGAATCTATCGTGAACAATGGAGCATTGAGACAGATTGCTGTCATGTTGCTCGGAACATGCATTTTAGCTTTTACGTACTATCACATTAATGCTCAAAATCATTTGTCAGAAGGCGGCTTTGCAGGCTTGGCCCTGCTGGGACATTACGCATTTGGCATATCTCCAGCATGGAGTATGTTGTTGCTTGATATTCCCGTCATATTGCTGGCATGGGTACTGAAGGGCAGAAGATTTATGCTGCTTGCGTTAATCGGAGCCGTCGCTTTTTCACTGTTTTATGCAGGATTTGAGAAGTATTCGACTCTGGTTATAGATCTACATGGAAATCTGCTGATAGCTGCTCTACTTTGTGGGGTGCTTACAGGTTTGGGAGCCGGAATCGTACTGCGATTCGGTGGAGCAACCGGGGGCGATGATATCCTATCTCTGCTGATCAGTGAGTGGCGCGGGTGGAAAATCGGCAACGTGTTTATTGTCAGTGACATCATCGTACTGGGATTATCATTGTTGTATCTGCCTATGAAGGAAACAATGTTTACAATACTGGCTGTGTGGCTTGCCGGAAAAATAATTACATGGACGACCACGTTCCAACTGCACCGACCTGTGAAAAAGGTACTGCCAGCGGCTATTCCCGCTAAAAAGGTGGTTGCCAAAACAGTGCCGGTCGTCCACAGCCTTCGTCAATAAGGAAAGGGTGTTACGTCAGGAGAGAAATCTTCTTACGTAACACCCTTTCGCTGTATTCAGCTTCTATCAGGAAGGCTTTAAAGTTGAATGAATGCGTCCATTCCGGTCATGAATAATTGCAGAAATCTGTTGGCGTTCTACAAAACTTTGAGCTTCGTCAATCGCCTCATTTTTGTGTTTAAAGGTTGAAATAGGCTGGTTGTGTCCCTCTTCTTTGATTGCCCAGTGATCCTCGTGCGGCACCACATGAATGGGTTCCTTTGCATCGGAAGAAGCGGAATGATGGTTGTGCAGATTTTCGCTCGAATGCTGTTTTTCATGTTTTGTCGGTTTCTCATCTTGCTCGGCTGGATGATTATCGTTCCATTCCTCGGCTTGGGAAGTGGCAATCGCAATCGAGCGCCCTTCTTCATAGCCGTCATGGAGTAGGGCGTTAGCAATATCGACGGCTTTTTCTCGCACACGAGGCTCCAGGTTTTTCATGGATGGAGGGTAATCATGTTTGTTCCAAGGCATAGTTGCACACTCCTTATAACAGATGATGTATTATGTATTACCCGTTGTCGGCTTAAACAAACGGAAATCAAAGAAATGAATATATTGTAAAATGTATCTTGAGAAAAAGCGTATAATGGTGTGCAGAATACCAGAAAAAGGAGTGAAGCATTTGCTTGCCTGGGGTTTTGTTTTTTTGCTGACTATCATCATTCATACTACAGATAGCTTGTCCTATGCTCTTCGACTTGGTGGTTTGCGAGCGAGTCGGATTGGATTGGCGTTAACCGTTGCGGGGATGCTGCTGTTGGTTTCACGCACCTCTAACATGGCGCAGGGGCCTTTACTTGGAGGGATGGTCGATCAGGCTAAAGCTGCAACACAAGTGGGCGGAACGGATATTAGACTGGAACTATATATGCATGGGGTACTGCTGGCAGCAACCGTTGGAACCATGCTTGCTATATTACTGTATCCAACAGTGGTACGCATGTCAGCCAGATGGATTGTGCATTTGGAGCATACCGGATCTATTCCGGCTTTGGTGCGTCATTTAATGCTGCGAAGTCGCTGGAAACATGCAGGCTACTACATAAAGCGCCCCACCTGGTCAATGCTTACTTCACTGATTAGTGGAGCGATACCCAAGCGTCTAATTATTCTGAATATAGCTGTCACTGCGATTTATACAACAGGAGTAGTATCTGCTTTATATGCATCATTCCTGTGGCCTGCTCAAGGTACAGCAATGTCAATGTCGTCAGGTCTAATCAATGGCGTCGCAACGGTATTATTAACCTTGTTAATTGATCCAAGATTGGCGGTTCTGTCGGAGAAAACGCTACGAGGGGAGCTACCCTTAACTCGGATGAACAGCATGTACGGCTGGATGATCATCTCGCGCTTGGCAGGTACTTTATTAGCCCAGCTATTGCTAGTACCGCTAGCCATTTGGCTTGGATGGGTAATGAGTTAAATGGCTAGCTTACGTAATGATGTGCTGCCACATCCCAAAAAAGGCTGGCCCATGATCATCTATTAAAGATAGATCGCGGGTCAGCCCCAATGATTCTATGGCTATTTACTGTTCAAATAATGACTTATATGCTCCGTATCCTTCACGTTCCAAGTCTTCTTGAGGCACAAAGCGGAGCGCGGCGGAATTTATGCAATAACGCAAACCATCTGGACCAGGACCATCATCGAATACGTGCCCTAAATGGGAGTCAGCTTCACGACTTCGCACCTCGGTACGGATCATAAAATGGCTGAGATCAGTTTTTTCTTTGACATTGTAGCTGCGCAATGGACGGGTAAAGCTGGGCCAACCGCAACCTGCGTCAAATTTGTCCAATGAACTGAACAAAGGCTCTCCTGATACGATATCCACGTAAATGCCTTCACCCTCATGATCCCAAAACTCATTTTGAAAAGGGCGCTCGGTCGCGTTTTTTTGTGTTACTTCGTATTGAATAGGCGTCAGCCGATCTTTAAGATCGGATTTATCAATCTTGCCGGACCAATTTTGCTCGATAAAATCTTCACGTCCCGAACCTTTGCGGTAGCGCTTGTAATGAGCGGGGTTCTTCTTATGATAGTCCTGATGATATTCTTCTGCTTCATAAAAAGTGGCCGCAGGCAGGATCGGTGTAGCAATGGGCTTGTCGAAGCGGCCACTTTGAGCCAAAGCTTCTTTAGACGCTTCTGCCTTGATTCGTTGCTCTTCATTATGATAGAAAATAGCCGTTTGGTAGGATGAACCCCTATCGTGGAACTGTCCACCTTCATCCGTCGGATCAATCTGCTGCCAGAATAGCTCCAACAGTTTTTCATACGGGAAAACTTGTGGGTCAAATGTAATCTGTACGGCTTCCACATGTCCCGTTGTTTCAGAACACACCTCTTCATAGGTAGGATTTTCGGTATGTCCCCCTGTGTATCCAGATCTAACCTTCAAAATACCGGGTAATTCCTCAAAAGGGGAAACCATGCACCAGAAGCAGCCACCTGCAAAAGTTGCTTTTTCTACTGTGTGTGGATTGTTGGTGCTCATATTTTTCACTCCAATCTGAGAATGTTTAATTAGTTGTTATTTAAATAGCTTACAATTAAATTATATACGAGATTTTTGCAAAATCCAACGAAACGTCAGAAACCAAACAGCAGTGTAACTGGCTCTGTCCTCAAAAATCGCAACGAAACATCCTACAGAGACGGTGGCAAACTATCGCATTATATTCTATTGGCGCGTTGAAGCCTTTTTCGGTAGAGTATAAAGCCGCCGCCCACCAGTGCAGTATATAGCACCAAAATGAGCAAACCGGTGATTGGATGTTCTGCAAAGGTGCCGCCTGCATAAGCATACACCGCAATTGCGGGAAGCTTGCCAATAGCTGTACCTAGGATAAAGCTCCAGAACGGAAACCCTGCTACTCCAGCGTATACATTTACCGCTGCCTGGGGGATGACCGGAATCAGGCGAGCCAGCAGCACAGCAGCAAAAGGCTCCCTCTCCATGACCCGATTGAAGCGCTCCAATGCGGGAACCCGCTCCAAATAGGCACGTCCTTTGTCACGGAACAGGGTACGTACGGCACTATAAACGACCAGCGCAGCCAAGGTAGTGCCCAGCCAGCAGATCAGAGCACCTTGCCAGGGGCCTGCGGCATAAGCAATAGAAGCGATAATCAGCTTGTACGGCACAAACGGTATTAACGCGAATAAAAATGCGAGCAGTAGCAGAACTGGAAAGGAGGTTTGCTTGTCCGCCCAGGCGAGCCAATCATATCTGTAGATAAACGCGATGCAAAGCAGCGAAACATAAGCCGCGACGAGTAGCCATTTTTTCATTTACATACCTCTTTCAATATCCCTGTTCGGCTTATCGCTTATACAGAAAAAAATAGGGTTCACATTCCCAATAATGTGTGCTATACTGCCACTAATAGAATAGTTCCCAAAGGGGAGTAGCTCAACGAGTAAAGTCGTCATTACGGGATTTTTAATCCCCGGCTTTATTGGCAACGTAATGTTGTAAGCGAGACCTTTGCCAGGATTTTAGGAATCCGGGTAAATGGTCTTTTTTTGATGCCAAATTTGGGTCAAGCGCCGTTTCCGGATTCCGTGAAATGGCGCTTTTTTAGTATAAAGCGCTGAACTATGTACAGTATAACAAATAAATAAAAAAGGTGGGAGAAACGTATGGATTTTTTGTCAATTGAGTTTTTAACCGCATTAGTATCCATCATTATCATTGATCTGGTGCTAGCTGGTGACAATGCCATCGTAATCGGTTTGGCGGCTCGCAATGTTGATAAGGCCAATCAAAAGAAGGTCATTATTTGGGGGACGGTCGGAGCGGTCATCGTTCGTGTGATTGCTACAGTGCTGGTCACGTATTTATTGCAAATTTATGGATTGCGTTTGATTGGGGGACTCGCACTTATCTATATTGCCTATAAGCTGCTGGTCGAAGAGAAAAAACATGAAATTTCAGCTACGAATCAAATGTGGGCAGCGATCCGCACGATTATTATCGCGGATACGATGATGGGCCTCGACAATGTACTTGCTGTTGCGGGAGCAGCTCATGGAAACATGCTGCTTGTTATACTGGGTCTGGCAATCTCCGTTCCAATCATGGTGTGGGGAAGTACGATTATCTTGAAGCTGACTGAACGTTACCCAGTAGTTATTACGATTGGTGCTGCTGTACTGGCTTACACTGCCGCCAAAATGGTGGTGGCGGAACCGCTGATTGCACACTGGTTTATGAACGGGGTCATTAAATACGGCTTTGAGGTTCTGGTTGTGGTTCTGGTTGTAGCCATTGGGATGCGTGTTAAAAAAATTAAAAGTGAAAAAACAAGAAAGCAAGCGCAGCACGCCTAAGCTAACTTACATTAAGTAAACTTAGCTGAAGCTGAACATTCATGCCGTAGAGGCTGTTCTGTTAGGTCCAACTGGACCCGGAGCAGTCTCTTTTCTTTGCTTGTCAGCAGACTTCCATGTAAACTAGACAACAGATAATGAGTGATTAAAGGTGGGAGCGAAATGGACAAGCAAACGAAGACAAGGGTAGCTATTGCAGGACTGGGTGGTATTGCTCGAAAAGTATACTTACCGTTACTGGCAGCACACCAAGGTGTAGACATTGTAGGTGTCATGAACCGTTCACAGGAGCCGGTGAGTTCCATTATGGAGCAATATAGATTGCCAAGAGGAACGACTGATGTGAAGGAGATGCTAGCATGGGAACCGGAAGCTGTATTTATACATGCCGCGACCGAAGCTCATTTTGATCTAGTTATGGCGTGTATTGAAAAAGGGATTGCTGTGTATGTGGATAAACCGTTGTCCTATGATGTTCGTCAGAATCTGGAAATGACCGCTTTTGCGGAAGCGCAGGCCGTGCTGCTGGCGGTAGGCTTTAATCGACGTTTTGCCCCGCATTATGTAGCTGCTAAAGCATGGTTAGAGGAAGCAGGTGGATTCAGTCAATGTGCGGCCATTAAACACCGTACTGGATATGATCGAAGACCGGCGGCACAGACGGTTTATGATGATTTAATTCACATGCTTGATTTGCTTTTGTGGTTGGGTGGCGATGATTATGAGCTGCTGCATAGTAGTATGAATACGACGAGTGATGGATATATGGATGCTGCGTTCGGGACCGTACGTTTGGGGAATGCTACCGGAAGCTACAGTATGAGTAGACGGGCAGGGGCTGACATAGAGAAGCTGGAGCTTCACGGGGCAGGACGGTCTGTTGAAGTAATAAATATGGAACAGGCTGTTTTTATGCAAAAAAATCATTCACCACTAACGCAAACATTTGGAAGCTGGGATACGATTTTGGAAAGACGGGGATTCACCGGAGTCGTGAATCATTTTCTGGAGCATATTCATCGTCCGGAGGAGTGTGCTGTACGGGCTGGAAAAGTATTGGAAAGCCATATGCTGGCTGACGAACTGATCAGCCGTTTGAGTGTTTAATATGGAACGTCCGAACGTGATCTTAACAGTCCAGACAGACATCAAGAATTAGGTTGAAGGAGAAATGAATGAATGGAAGAAGATAACCGTGGTAAACAGCTAGAAGAAGCCATCATTGAAAATTATAAGCAAGAAGAAGATATGATGATCCTTGTATTTGCGCAATGGTGTATCAATCACGGGTTGGAGCCAGAGGAATTATATCGTGTAGCGTATCCGCATCAGGATAGCAACGAGCGTCTGCTACGAGTACGCAAGTTGACTGTATCGCGTGAAGAAGCGGGTGATATTCCGCTGGATACGGTATTAGGGGTACTGTCCATGTTCGGAAATGAGGACTTGGCGATGGTCGTATCTGAGGCGGCTGGCAGCCTTCCGTCGGAACGGAAATAGGGCTAGCCAGAATAAACAATATACTGTTATCATTTATGGCATCATGGACTCACTGTATTTACTTAAGACATAGTTGATGGGGAGGGTAAGCTTACGATGGAAGATATGCCTATGCCAAGTACCTGTAAAGGCTGTGAAAGAGATATCTCGATATCGGAAGAGCAAATTACCAGAATTCTAACCAACATGAGACCCAAAATGGAATGTGTAAACGATGAAGTGTACGAAGCCAGACTGTTGGCCTGCTCACAATGTGAAGAGTTAATGTCCGGGCATACATGTGGCATCAGCGGAAGTATTGTTCGTGTACGTGCTTTGGCGGCAGCTCAAAATTGTCCCAGTTACCATGGTTCACGCTGGATAGGAACAGCCTAAAAGATACAATGCTCAGGCTCGGCTGAACTTGGATTACGGGTTAAAGTAGTCATACCTTGGTCTGCCCTAATGGCAGGCTTTTTGGTTTGATTGGACCTTTTCTTAACGATTGACAAAAAGTAGGCAATAAAATATATTAAACACGTGAAATGTTTTTATTTAATTATTAATATTTATATTAATATTTTCTAGATGTGATGTTGCGTAAAAATTAAGATCGGAAGAAGATCGGTAATATGAGTGATATTTAGACCAAAAATGAAAGCGCAAACATTCGTGCGGGTGTTCCAACAATCTTAATATTTTGGGGAGGGTTTGTTGTGAAGGGTTCTATTGTTGTTAATACCGATTGGAAACAAGGCATTATTAATAAAAATATTTATGGACAATTTGCTGAGCATCTTGGACGTTGCATTTATGAAGGCATATGGGTTGGAGAGGACTCACCGATTCCAAACACAAACGGAATTCGAAATGATGTAGTGGAAGCCCTGAAAAAGCTGAACATTCCTGTATTGCGCTGGCCGGGAGGCTGTTTTGCCGATGAATATCATTGGAAAGATGGTATCGGACCAAAAGAAAACCGTAAGAGAATGGTAAATACGCATTGGGGCGGTGTGGTTGAAAATAATCATTTTGGCACACATGAGTTTTTTCAATTGTGCGAACTGTTAGATGCAGAGCCTTATATTTGTGGAAATGTCGGCAGTGGTACAGTTCAGGAAATGTCGGAGTGGGTAGAGTACATGACCTTCGATGGAGAGTCCCCTATGGCTGCATGGCGTCAGGAAAACGGTCGTGAGAAACCATGGAAGCTCAAATATTTTGGAGTGGGTAACGAAAACTGGGGTTGTGGCGGTAACATGCGCCCAGAATATTATGCCGACCTGTATCGCCGCTATCAGACATATGTCCGTAACTATGGCGAGAACCGCATTTATCGGATTGCAGGGGGGGCGAATGTGGATGATTATCGTTGGACCGAAGTGTTAATGCGTGAAGCTGGGCATCTTATGGACGGTTTGAGCCTGCATAACTATACGATCCCGGGAAACTGGGAAGGGAAACGGCAAGCACTCGGCTTTGATGAAGCGGAATGGTTCGAGACGATGAAAAAATCATTGCATATGGATGAATTGATTACTCGTCATTCAGCCATTATGGACCAATATGATCCTGACAAAAGGGTCGGACTGATCGTCGATGAATGGGGAACCTGGTTCCTGACTGAGCCGGGGACCAATCCGGGCTTCCTGTATCAGCAAAACACGATGCGCGATGCGCTGGTAGCTGGGCTGCACCTACACATTTTCCATAATCACCATGACCGAGTACAGATGACGAATATCGCTCAAATGGTCAATGTTTTACAGGCCATGATTCTGACCGAAGGCCCTGCTATGCTGTTGACGCCGACATACCATATATTTGAAATGTTTAAGGTGCATCAGGATGCACAAGCACTGGCTGTTCATGTAAAGGTGGGCGATTATGAATATGATGGGGATTCCATCCCACAAGTAAGCGTGTCCGCCTCCAAGGCGCAGGATGACAATATTCATATTAGCTTTTGCAACGTCCATCCGGGCGAGTCGGCAAACTTGAATTTGGAGCTAAGAGGACTGGAAGAGGTTAAAAAGATCAGCGGTGTTGTTCTTGCCAGCGACGATATGCAGGCACATAATACGTTTGATCAGCCAGAGCGTGTGAAAAAGGAAGCTTTCACATCCTATCAGCTGCAAGGTCAGCATTTGGATGTTACACTGCCACCAATGTCGGTAGTGATGCTGACAATTGCTCCGTAAAAAAGCTGGGTTGTGGTATGTAAGCAGAATTTCATTATTATTGGTTATGACAAAGAGAGCGTTCAGGTGAACGCTCTCTTTTACCTACAGTTGCTCGCGGTGAATCACCCTGAATTCTTTGGGCGACATACCGAAGCGGGAACGAAATACACGATGAAAATACGTGTAATTTGCAAATCCTGACGATTCGGCGGCTTGTTCCAGTGACATGGGACTGAAAATGATTCTTTCTCTCGCCATGTTAAGCCTGATGTCCAGCGTGTACTGCATAATGCTCGTATCGAATGTTTCCTTAAACAGATGTACTGCTCGGGATACGCTGATACCTACGTGTGAAGACACGTCATCCAGCTTGAAGTTAGAGGATGCATTTTCTTCAATATAATTTTTAATCTGATACGCAAGATAGTTATGATGAGTAGCGATAGGATGATCGGATAGCATACGGTCAAACTCCAAACATAAAATGCGCATGTAATAACTTGATATTTCCGGGTAAGGATTAGAAATACGTCGTTGCTCCATCACAAGCTGACGAAATAGGCCAAGCAGGGCTTCTGTGAGCTGAACCTTAATTCTGTTGGGTCGTTTATGATGGTTCCACCACTCATCTACCCAGGAACCACCGAAAAAAATGTGATAATCTCCACTTTCCACGACCAGATCTCCCATGGGATTCAACTCACTATGAATATCCAGTTCATAAGGCTCGGTAGGATTGAATAGCAGTAGATCACCCGCTTCAATCCGTGTCATTTCCCCGTTAATGCGGGCCTGGCAGCGTCCATCTGTTTGCAAACGGAATAAATAATTTTTAATCCCATCAGGCTGGTTCGAATAAAAGGGCTTTCGATGGAAGGAATAGCCTGCGGTAAGAACCTGACAAGGCTCGACGATAGACATGATGATGACTCCTTTGGGCATATGGCTGTTTCAAATATTGACCAGATTGTTCATGTTTTAATCATATTATTCATTTTAAACGAAACAGAAATAGAATACTATGTGAACTGTAAAGCTTACATGTTAGATGAGAAAGTACATGTTGGAGGCCAAGGAGTGTGACGACGTGGAACGAATGAAGGCCGGGATTATCGGATGCGGTACTATTAGCTCGGTATATCTTGAAAATCTCCAAAAGAGCCCACTTATTGAAGTAGTGGCCGTCGCTGATTTACTAGATGAGAGGGCCAAGGAGAGGGCCGATGAATTCAACATTGAAAACGTATACAAGGTGGATGAATTGCTTCGTCAGCCTGAGATTGAGCTTGTATTTAATCTGACCGTGCCTGGCAGCCATGCACGGACAGATGTGGCGATACTAGAGGCAGGCAAGCATGTGTACAGTGAAAAGCCTTTGGCGCATTGAAATTCACGGACCATCGTGCTAATGCTGAGCTGGCCTACCATGTGTTAGAAGCCATGCATGCTTTTCAGCGCTCATCATTGGAAGGCAATCACATTACGCTGGAAAGCACGTTCAAGCCGGACGAGGATTTGTATTATGGAACAGATATAATGGAAAATTCATCCTAATTAAAGAGGTGAAGGGTAATGGCTAAAGTAGGATTGCAATTGTACACAGTAAGGGAAGAGCTTGAACAGGATTTTGAAGGTACATTGCGCAAGGTAGCTGAGTTTGGCTATAAAGGGGTAGAATTTCATACCTTTTTCGGACGCAATGCCAAGGATGTCAGAGCGCTTTTGGATGAGCTGAATCTGGAAGTTGTCGGAACTCATATACAATATTCTCGTTTGTTGGATCATTTGGATGAGGAGATTGCATACCACAAAGAATTGGGCAATAAGTACCTAATCGTTCCTTATTTAACCGAAGAACAGCGACAGTGGGATGAAATTTTTGCTAATTTGAATCGTATTGGTGAAAAAGTGAAAGAACAGGGCTTGATACTGGCTTATCATAATCATGATTTTGAATTGACAGAAAAAATCAATGATCGCCCGGTATTCGATGCTTTATATGATGCGGTTTCCGATGATTTGTTACAGGTCGAAATGGATACTTGTTGGGTATACTATGGGGGCTATGATCCAGTGGAATACATCGGACGTTATAATGGACGCCTGCCTATCATTCACTTAAAGGATATGGCACGTGACGAGCAACAAAAAGCAGTGACTGTAGAGCTTGGCAAAGGCGAAGTGCAGCTTCAGGCCATTACAGACGCCGCTATTCAGGCAGGTGTGGATTGGGTCGTCGTGGAACAGGATTTCTGCTCAAACCCTCCAATCGAAAGCATTGAAACCAGCATTAAATGGCTCCAACAATACGTAGCTCAGGGAGGAAATATTCATGTCTAAAACACTCAAAATCGGGATTATTGGTTGTGGAGGCATTGCCAACGGCAAACACTTGCCGAGTCTTGCCAAGCAGAAGCGTGCAGAAATCGTTGCATTCTGTGACATCATTCAGGAGCGCGCTGAAGAGGCAGCAGAAAAGTTTGGAGTTGAAGGGTCGCAAGTTTATAGTGATTACCGTCAGTTGCTAGAAAATAAAGACATTGAAGTCGTACATGTGTGTACACCCAATGACTCGCACTCAGAAATTACCGTAGCGGCGCTTGAGGCAGGTAAGCATGTGCTGTGTGAAAAGCCGATGGCTAAAACTGCTGAGCAAGCACGGGAGATGCTCGATGCAGCCAACCGTACAGGTAAGAAGCTGTCTATTGCGTATCAAAACCGATATCGTGATGACAGTTTGTATCTGAAGCAATTGGTTGAGCAAGGAGAGCTTGGAGACATTTATCTGGGCAAAGCCATTGCTCTACGCCGTCGCGCGGTTCCGACTTGGGGAGTATTCTTGGATGAAGAGAAGCAGGGCGGTGGTCCTCTTATTGATATTGGCACGCATGCACTCGACCTGACACTCTGGCTGATGGATAATTACAAGCCTAAAAGTGTACTAGGTTCAACCTTCCATAAGCTAGGGGATCGTAAAGATGCGGCAAATGCCTTTGGGCCTTGGAATCCTGAGGAATTTAAGGTAGAGGACTCAGCTTTTGGTTTTATTACGATGCAAAATGGAGCTACGATTGTACTGGAATCCAGCTGGGCATTGAACGTTGTAGAGTTTGGCGAAGCGAAGACGCTGTTATGCGGAACCGAAGGCGGAGCTGATATGCAGGATGGATTGCGTATTAACGGGGAAAAGAACAGCCGCTTGTTTGATACGAAAATAGATCTGGATGCAGGTGGTGTTGCCTTTTACTCTGGAGAAACGGAAAATGAAGCAGACCGCGAAGCTCGTCTGTGGATCGAATCTATTCTGGACGACAAAGAACCTCTTGTGAAGCCGGAACAGGCACTGGTTGTTACTGAAATTTTGGAAGCTATCTATGAATCGGCCCGTACCGGGAAAGCTGTCTATTTTGACTAAGCCCGTAATTATCTCGAATAGACCATCATTATAATGAAAGCAGCTTTTTTCACATATGATACAGGGAGGGATTTCTTTTGAAACTTGGAGTATTTATGGTGTTGTTCGGCGGACGTTCGCTGGAGGAGGCGCTGGATTATGTGGCTTCTCAAGGATTAGATGCTGTAGAAATCGGTACAGGCGGCAACCCAGGAGATAAGCATTGTAAGCCGGATGAGTTGCTGGAGAATGATACAGCGCTCAAAAATTTTAAAAAGGCAGTAGAGTCCCGTGGACTAACGATTAGTGCGCTTAGCTGTCACGGCAATCCTCTTCATCCGCAAAAGCATTTAGCCCAAGCTGATCATGAAACGTTTCTTAAAACCGTTCGATTGGCAGAAAAGCTGGAAGTTCCAGTTGTGAACACTTTCTCTGGCTGTCCGGGTGATCATGAGGATGCGAAATATCCAAATTGGCCTGTGGCTCCGTGGCCTAATGATTTTCAGGAAGTGTTGAAGTGGCAATGGGAGAATAAAATTATTCCTTACTGGACTGAGACGGGAAAATTTGCAGCAGATCATCATGTTAAAATTGGGCTGGAGCTACACGGAGGCTTCTCCGTTCATACACCAGCGACCTTGCTTCGTTTGCGTGAAGCTGCGGGAGAGGTCATTGGTGCTAATCTGGATCCGAGCCACATGTGGTGGCAGGGAATTGACCCAGTGCAGGCGGTTCAAATTTTGGGCCGAGAGGGAGCCATTCACCATTTTCATGCCAAGGATACGACGATTGATCCGGTCAATGTAAATAAATATGGACTTACCGATATGCAGGAATATACGAAAATGCTAGATCGCGCTTGGCAGTTCCGTACTGTGGGTTATGGACATGATGTAAAAACCTGGGCAGATATTATCAGTGCTCTGCGTCTGGTGGGATACGATTATGTAGTGAGTATTGAGCATGAAGATGGTCTGATGTCCGTGGAGGAAGGCTTTACTAAGGCTGTCCACAATCTTCGCCAGGTATTAATTGAAGAACCGCTGAGCGAGATGTGGTGGGTCTAACCTAATAGGGGGAAATGTTGATGATTAACGTCACCATTTGGAATGAATTTTTGAACGAAAAGTTGAATGATGAAGCCAAACAGATATATCCTGACGGGATACACAAAGCGTTGGCTGACGGCCTGGCAGGAGAGGGATTTGCCATTCGAACAGCTACTCTTCGTGATGATGCCGAGCATGGTTTGGGAGAAGAGATCCTGAATTCCACAGATGTGCTGCTGTGGTGGGGGCATAAAGCCCACGATCAGGTGAGCGATGAAGTTACGGCGCGTGTTGTAAAGCGAGTGCAGGGAGGAATGGGCTTGATCGTGCTACACTCGGGCCATTTTTCAAAGCCATTCAAAGCCCTAATGGGCACTAGCTGTGATCTGAAATGGAGGGTGGCAGGTGAACAGGAGATTATTTGGTCGGTGAATCCGTCACATCCTATTGCAGAAGGCATAGACGCCAAAATTTTGTTGAAGCAGGAAGAGATGTATGGCGAGTTCTTTGATATTCCAGCGCCGGATGAATTGGTATTTGTTAGTAACTTTGAAGGCGGCGAAGTATTTAGAACCGGATGTACTTTCCGCCGAGGTAGCGGTAAGATATTCTATTTCCGCCCAGGTCATGAGACCTATCCGACTTATTACCAGCCTGATATTTTGAAAGTTATCGCCAACAGCATTCGTTGGACTTCTCCGACAAATATTAACAAACCAATATATGGAAGAAGCGAACCTGTAAGACCTCTCGGTGGAGTGTTGGTATAATAACAATCATCACATTTTGATGAGCTGTATAATGAACAGATTGATAGGCGGAACCTCTAGGGATTCCGCCTTTTTGTATTTAACGATTTAGACATATACCTGCTGTGTTGGTTTGTTGTATAATCAGTTTTGGTCATGGCAACTTTATCAGCGCAGGTATTTAATTTAAGAAGAAAGTGTTTTCTTTCGGGATAAAGTATGCTAAAATGATATATACTAACAAAAGGAAAGCTTTATCAAACCGAAATGCAAAAGAAGGTGAAAAATTTGGAGAGTCAACCGCAATTTACAAAAATGTGTCCGCGTTTTGAAACCGCCTTTTCATGTTTGGGTAAGCGTTGGAATGGATTAATTATTCAATCCATGATGAGCGGTCCTAAGCGGTTTAAGGATATTTCCAATCTGATTCCCACAATGAGTGACAAAATGTTATCAGAGCGGATGAAAGATTTGGAAAATGAAGGAATACTTACACGTCATGTATATCCGGAAACTCCTGTCCGCATTGAATACGAGCTAACAACCAAAGGCCGTGCGCTTCAGCCGGTTATGGAACAGATTCAATTTTGGGCTGAGGAATGGATTAGATGAGCACCAAACTAAATAAGCGTTTCTCATAGCAAAACAGCCTTTTCCTAGGAAAAAGGCTGTTTTTTTATTTTGTGTATAGGACTACTTATCCATTTTACAGAAATGATCTGCATAGGCAGGACGGCTTAATAGCCTTTGACGCGCCCTGCAACTGAGAATAATCCTGCTGTTGCACGGCGGGGCACACGGGTTTGAATATCCAGCGCGGCCGAACGGAATGTACCCAAGCAGGAATGGCAAAGTCTTCCTGCATAAATGGGGGAACGGCAGGATTCACAAGGATAATCAAGCTGACTGTATGTGGAGGGAAACTTGCCTGCTCTTACCCAATCTGTGAGCAATTCTATAGGTGTGCCGGTTACGTCACTGAGCTGACGAGTATGAGTAGAAGGATGCTTCCATAGATAGTTAGAACAGCGGTCCAAGAATATATTTTCTTCCTGAATACAAGAACTACACAGGTTTCTAAGGTTTTGACGAAAAACGGAACCGCATTTTGGGCAATTAGAAGTATGTATCTCCATAGAAACCAGTCCTTTGTATCGAGATATAGTGAAATTTTAAATTTATTAGTTACATATTACTATGACCTTATACCTATATCAATCTTTATTTATGGAATCTCTGATCTTTAAGTGTATGTTGAAATCTGTGTTGACATTACTTTGTTACTTATGTATTATTGCTTACATAAAGTTACTTAATGAATAAAATAAACTATTACTGATAAGGGGATCTTTATATGATGCCATCTTTATTTTTGGCCCACGGCTCACCGGTGCTTGCTATTGAACAGACGGACTATACTTCATTTTTAGAGCAACTAGGGAAAAGCATTCGCCCTAAAGCGGTTGTTATCTTTACTGCTCATTGGGAAGCGCAAACGTTGACGATCAGTTCGATGGATGACGTGTACGATACCATTTATGATTTTGGCGGTTTCCCACCGGAACTGTACATGGTGAAATATCCAGCACATGGTTCTGTGGAACTGGCCAATAAGCTGGAAAAATTATATGAACAAAAGGGCATTGACGTACAAACTGACCGGGTGAGGGGACTGGATCATGGATCCTGGACATTGTTGCATCGTATGTATCCTGAGGCAGACATTCCGGTAGTTCAGATCTCAGTAAATCCATATCTTTCGCCCAAAGCACAATATGCCATTGGTGAAGTGCTGCGTGGACTGGGAGAACAAGATATTCTGGTCATTGGCAGTGGAGTGACTGTTCATAATCTGCGTATCGTCAAATGGGGGGAAACGAAAACAGAACCTTGGGCTATAGATTTTGATGATTGGATTATTGAAAAAGTGCAAAGTAGAGATATAGAGGCTTTGGATCACTATGAAAGCGAAGCACCGTATGCTCGCCAGGCCGTACCAAGAGCAGAGCACTTTGTACCGTTGTTTATTGCAATGGGGAGTGGCAATCCTGCAAACAAAGCCAAGGTCATCCATAGAAGCTATGAGATGGGGAATTTAAGTTATCTATGCTTACAGTTTTAAAAAGTGTGTTGCCAGAAGAAGGACTATTGTTAAAATGCTTCGCAACTGCTTCTGTATAAGTAGAGGAGTGGAAATAAATTAGGGAGTGTTATAAGCTATAATGGCTTATAACACTCCCTTTTACGTAAAAAACGATTTATTATATGCGGCAAATCTCACGAGGGCACAATTCACAATGACATACGCCTTGCAGCATTTCCAAATCCTTGACAACAATCATGCCATTATCATATTCAACTGCATTTTTCTTACGTAGATCACTAAGCATCCGGTTTACGCTTTCCCGAGTCGCACCGATCATATTTGATAAGTCAGTATGAGTAATTTTTTTATGAATCAGGATATGTTCGCCGTGAGGCTCACCATAGGTATTGCATAGACGGATGAGTGTTGAACATAAAGCGCCAGGCTTGCCGTACATCATCAAATCGCGGAACTTAGTCTGAGTAATGCGATGATGCGAACCCATCCATTTCATAAAGTCAATCGCAAAATCACAATGCTGGCAAATAAGTAGCTCCAGATCTGTATGATCGATTACGCCAATATCACTGTCTTCCAGAACCTCAGCAGAAAAGGAATGCTTAGTACCGAAAAATGGATCGGCTTGACCAACAAGATCGCCGCTTTGATACATATATAGAATAAGTTCCTTACCCTCATCCGTTGTTTTGGTTACTTTCACGCGTCCGCGCTTAATATAAAACAGCTTATCCGCTGTATCTCCTTCCCAGAACAGATGCGAGCTTTCTGGCATAACTCGATCTTTCATCATCACTTGCAACCGGTTGAAGCTGGCCTCCGAGAAGCAACAGGTGTTGCCGCGGGCTTCCATTACATTTGTAGGGTTTCTCATCGTCCATTTCCCCTTTGTATCCTATGTTTTTTATCTGCAACTTGATCAATTCAAATTCATTATATACCTGCGCAATGCGTTTTTGGGGCAAGAAGAGGGGGTAAAAGTGGCAGAATTCCAAACTTTGTGATTTAATTCACTTCATAAAATAAAATTTTAAATAGATTGTGAAAAAAATCACAATATATCTTGAAAAGCTGTGTTACGATCAGTGCGTGAACAAGAGATAGTACACGAGATAACAGGAGGATGAGGGAAATGGCTGTTAAAAACGAGGTTATCCAAAAAGAGCAAAGCGCAGAGCAGTATATTCAAACGCTGATTGACCGGGGGAACCGGGCACAGCAAGCTTTCATGAGTATGAATCAGGAACAGATTGACGAAATCGTACAAGCTATGGCACTCGCAGGGATGGATAAACACATGTACCTGGCGAAGTTGGCTGTTGAAGAAACAGGACGCGGTGTGTACGAGGACAAAATCACCAAAAACATGTTTGCAACAGAATATGTCTATCATAGTATCAAAAATGAAAAAACCGTCGGTGTCATTGAAGACAATGATTTTGACAGTTTTCAAAAGATAGCAGAGCCAGTCGGCATTATCATGGGGATCACTCCAGTGACAAACCCGACTTCGACTACGATGTTCAAAGCGTTGATTGCCATTAAAACACGTAACCCAATCATTTTCGGTTTCCATCCATCTGCTCAATCGTGTAGTGCGGAAGCAGCCCGCGTCTTGCTCGAAGCAGCCGTCAAACATGGTGCTCCAGCTGATTGTATTCAATGGATTGAAGCTCCATCGATGGATAAGACAAATTCACTCATGAATCACCCGGATGTGGCTCTGATTCTGGCAACTGGTGGATCAGGCATGGTTAAGGCGGCATATAGCTGCGGTAAACCTGCTCTGGGTGTAGGCCCAGGTAACGTGCCTTGCTTTATTGAAAAAACAGCAGACATCAAGCAGGCCGTGAACGATCTTATCCTCTCTAAATCTTTTGACAACGGTATGATTTGTGCTTCCGAGCAAGCGGTTATTATCGAAGAGCCAATCTTCGAACAAGTGAAAAAATTGATGATCGCTAACGGCTGCTATTTTGTAAATAAAGAAGAAGCAGCTAAGCTCACTCAAGGAGCTATGAATGTCGAGAAATGTGCAGTGAACCCAGCAATCGTCGGGCAGTCTGCTGTGAAAATTGCTGAAATGAGTGGTATCACAGTACCAGCAGGAACTAAAATTTTGGTCGCTGAGATTGAAGGGGTAGGAACAAAATTCCCATTGTCTGCGGAGAAATTGAGTCCTGTATTGGCTTGCTATAAAGTAAAAAATGCGGAACAAGGTATTCAACGCGCTGCTGAAGTCGTGGAATTCGGGGGCATGGGCCACTCGTCCGCTATTCATTCGAACGATGAGGACGTTATCGCCCGCTTCGCAAACCGTCTGCAAACAGGACGTATCATTGTAAATGCACCTTCCACACATGGTGCGATTGGCGACATTTACAACACCAATCTTCCTTCGTTGACACTCGGTTGCGGTTCGTACGGTCGTAACTCGACTTCGTCGAACGTATCGGCAGTCAATTTGATTAATGTGAAAAGGGTGGCGAAACGGACGGTGAATATGCAATGGTTCAAAGTACCTTCCAAAATCTATTTTGAAAAAAATTCGACACAGTATCTTGCTAAAATGCCTGATATCACACGTGTAGCCATTATCACGGACCCTATGATGGTAAAACTGGGATATGTGGATCGTGTTATTCATTATCTGCATCAACGCCAAACACCGGTAGCTATCGAAGTGTTCTCTGAAGTAGAGCCAGATCCATCGACAGTTACGGTAGAACGTGGTACAGAAATGATGAGACGTTTCCAACCGGATTGCATCATCGCACTGGGCGGCGGTTCGCCAATGGATGCGGCTAAAGGCATGTGGATGTTCTATGAATATCCAGATACTGATTTCAATAACTTAAAACAAAAATTCATGGATATCCGTAAACGGATTTACAAGTACCCACGTCTGGGCCAAAAAGCACAATTTGTAGCTATCCCTACAACCTCGGGTACAGGTTCCGAAGTTACATCGTTTGCAGTAATTACGGACAAAAACCTGGGTAACACGAAGTACCCGCTGGCTGACTATGAGTTGACTCCTGATGTGGCAATTATTGACCCAGTGTTTGTATATTCGCTGCCTAAAACAGCTGTAGCGGACACAGGTATGGACGTTCTGACACATGCTATCGAGGCTTACGTGTCCGTAATGGCTAATGATTACACAGATGGTCTGGCAATTAAAGCCATTCAATTGGTATTCCAATACCTAGAACAATCGGCTCTGATCGGTGATAAGCTGGCTCGTGAAAAAATGCATAATGCTTCCACACTTGCTGGTATGGCGTTTGCTAATGCATTCTTGGGTATTAACCACAGTCTTGCACATAAATGGGGTGGACAATACCATACAGCGCATGGCCGCACGAATGCCATTTTGCTGCCGCACGTTATTCGCTATAATGCGAAAAAACCGACAAAATTTGCTTCGTTCCCTAAATATTCGCACTTTGTTGCGGATGAGCGTTATGCAGAAATCGCGCGCATACTGGGACTGCCTGCACGCACCACCGAAGAAGGGGTTAACAGCTTGATCGAAGCAATCCGTAAGATGAACAAAACACTCGGTATCGAGGAATCGTTCCAACAAATCGGTTTCGATGCGAAGGATTTCGAATCACGTGTAGACTATCTGGCTGACCGCGCATTTGAAGATCAATGTACAACTGCGAATCCGAAGTTGCCACTGGTTACGGAGTTGGCTGATGTCTATCGCAATGCCTTCTACGGACGTTTTGACCAATAATATAATAGGTACGAAGAGGCTTGTGAAAAAGCATTTTCTCGTTCAATACCGATGCAGGCTCTCTATATAGAGGGCCTGTTGGTTTGGGAAGGGAGGTGAACGGCAAGGCTAAGGATATAGGCGCGAAGCTAGGGAAAATAAAGTGATAAAAATCACTCATGTTGTGATTTTTATCACATACTACACTCTATCATTATTCTACAATAAGGGTGTAAGAAAGGTCCCGACACTGAGCGTAAGGCATCGGTGAACAGGCCGGGCTCAAGAAATAGCTTTATCGTGAAAAAAATCACAAGTCCGGAAGACCAAACAATTTGGAGGGATTTACATGTCGGTGATTGAGAGAGAATTACAAGAGCAACAATCTGGCTGGAGAGGTTTTAAAAAAGGCAAATGGACTAAAGAAGTCAACGTCAACGATTTTATTGAAACCAATATCTTACCTTATGTTGGCAATGAAGAATTTTTGGTTGGTCCTACCGCCAACACAACTGCACTGTGGGATATTGTATCCGATCTTACCAAAAAAGAGCTGGCAAACGGCGGCGTGCTTGATGTAGACGTGAATACGCCATCCACTATTATTTCACATAAGCCGGGTTATCTGGACCGGGATAAAGAGCAAATTGTCGGTGTACAAACAGATGCTCCATTCAAACGCTCTTTGCAGCCGTTTGGTGGAATTCGGATGATGATCGACGCTTGCAAAGCCTATGGTTTTGAAGTACCAGAAAGTATCATTGATATCTTCACTCATATTCGTAAAACTCACAACCAAGGTGTATTTGACGCTTATACAGATGAAATGAGAGCAGCTCGTAAAGCTGGTATCATTACTGGTCTGCCAGATGCATACGGTCGTGGTCGTATTATCGGTGACTATCGTCGTGTAGCTTTGTATGGTGCAGACTTCTTGATCCAAGATAAAAAACTGCAACTGAAAAGCCTTGAAGTTGATTCCATGGAAGAAGATGTAATTCGTCTGCGTGAGGAAATTTCCGAACAAATTCGTGCTTTGAATGAACTGAAACAAATGGCTGCTGAACACGGTTTTGATATCTCAAAACCTGCTAACAATGCGAAAGAAGCTTTCCAATGGGTATATTTTGGATATCTTGCAGCAATCAAAGAACAAAATGGTGCAGCAATGTCCTTAGGACGTGTATCTTCCTTCCTTGATATTTACTCTCAACGTGATATGGAAGAGGGTACAATGACAGAAGAACAAGCTCAAGAACTGGTCGATCATTTTGTTATGAAATTGCGTATTGTTAAGTTCTTGCGCACACCTGACTATAATGAACTGTTCAGTGGAGATCCAACTTGGGTTACTGAGTCCATTGGTGGTATGTCCGTAACTGGAGAAACTCGGGTAACTAAAAACAGCTTCCGTTTCCTGCACACCCTCTACAATCTGGGACCTGCACCGGAGCCGAATCTGACTGTACTGTGGTCGGAAAAATTGCCTGAAGGCTTCAAAAAATATTGTGCGAAAGTTTCTATTGAAACTAGCTCCATTCAGTACGAGAATGACGATCTGATGCGTCCGATTTATGGAGACGATTATGGTATTGCTTGTTGTGTATCGGCAATGAAAATCGGTAAACAAATGCAATTCTTTGGTGCTCGTGCCAACTTGGCTAAAGCTCTGCTGTATGCAATTAACGGTGGTAAAGATGAAAAATCTGGCGTCCAAGTAGGGCCTGAATTCCCAGCCATTACAGGCGAAGTTCTGGAATATGAAGAAGTGTTGAGCCGCTTCAAACCTATGATGGAATGGTTGGCAAAACTGTACATGAACACTTTGAATGTTATTCACTACATGCATGATAAATATAGCTACGAACGCATTGAAATGGCGTTGCATGATCGTGATATTCTCCGCACCATGGCTTGTGGTATTGCGGGTCTGTCAGTTGCTACCGACTCCTTGAGTGCCATTAAATTTGCAAAAGTTAAACCAATCCGTAACGAAAAAGGGATTGCTGTTGACTTTGAAATCGAAGGCGAATACCCTTGCTACGGTAACAACGATGACCGTGTAGATAACATCGCTGTGGAACTGGTAGAAAGCTTCATGAGCATGATTCGCAAGCATAAAGCTTATCGTAATGCGGTTCCTACTCAATCTGTACTGACTATTACTTCCAACGTAGTGTACGGTAAGAAAACAGGTACAACACCGGATGGACGTAAAGCAGGCGAACCGTTTGCACCAGGGGCAAACCCAATGCACGGCCGTGATAAAAAAGGTGCTTTGGCATCTCTGAGTTCCGTGGCTAAATTGCCTTATGAACACAGTCTAGATGGTATCTCGAACACCTTCTCCATCGTGCCTAAAGCACTGGGTAAAGAAGAAGAAACACGCAAAACAAACCTTGTTTCGATGATGGATGGCTACTTTGGAAGCCACGCACATCATCTGAATGTCAATGTGTTTGCTCGCGAACAACTGTTGGATGCAATGGAACACCCAGAAAACTATCCACAGCTGACGATTCGTGTTTCCGGCTATGCCGTTAACTTTATCAAGCTGACTCGTGAACAACAATTGGATGTTATTAACCGTACTTTCCACGGTACAATGTAAATAAGTATTACAATGACGCACGCATAGCGGATGCGGGAAGGATGATGCAACATGTTGAAAGGTCACATACACTCATTGGAAACCTTCGGGACCGTCGATGGTCCCGGCATCCGCTTCGTGCTCTTTATGCAAGGATGCTTGTTGAAATGTCAATATTGCCATAACCCGGACACTTGGGCCTTGAATGAAGGTAATCCGATGACGTTGGAGGAGGTATTGGCTGAGATTGAGCCGTATTTAGCCTATTACCGTTCTTCAGGAGGCGGATTGACCGTATCCGGTGGAGAACCGACGCTGCAAGCTCATTTTGTCGCAGAGCTGTTCAAAGAAGTGAAACGTCGGTGGAATTTGCACACGACACTGGACAGTAACGGCTTTAATGACGCGGGCCGTATCCATGAACTGCTGGACGTAACAGACTTGGTGCTACTGGATATTAAGCATATTGACAATGACAAGCATATTAAGCTTACAGGCAAGTCTAACGACCGTATGTTAAGTACGGCTCGCTGGTTGTCTGAGCAAGGGCGCAAAATGTGGATTAGACACGTATTTGTACCGGGCATTCATGATGACGAGCAAGATTTATTGAATTTGGGACGGTTTATCGGAACGTTGAACGGAGTCGAGAAATTCGAAATTTTACCTTACCATCAAATGGGTGTTTACAAGTGGGAAATGCTCGGTAAGGAGTATCCGTTGGAGGGAGTTCCATCTCCTACAGATGAAGAAGTTCAACGTGCTTACCGACTCATTGAAGAGGGTCGTCTGGAGACTGCAGGAAAGAATGCTGTCTGTCGTCCATCATAATGTAAATGGTTCAAAAGCTATTTCCTAGTAATGAAGCCGCCGCCACATCAGGTCAGATGGGCGGCGGTTTTTTGTTGTTGAATTTTTTGCAGTCACAGGAGAAAGTTCCCTTTTTTTCATGATCAGCAAAATTTCCAGAAACTTTTTAACAACTGACGCGTCTAATAGTATGACTTTTTACGGGAATGATAATAATTTGGTGATAGAAGGAGACAGACAATGAATTTCAAGAAATGGACCATGCTCACCGCCCTTGCGGTGGCTCAGGTGGCCGCAGTAGCCCCTGTAGGAGCAGAAGCAGCATCAACAACCGTTCAATCCACCGATTCGGTTAGCGCACAGCAGGCTCAGGCCAATGTTGCTGATTCAGGCGTTCAGAATAGCATCGGAGATCAAGATGGAACTAGCACACAAAATGACACGGTTACACCTAATAACACAGGCGTATCCAATGATCCATTGACTGGCCTGCCTACGGATACAACCAACGGATCGAACGTTTCCAATGATGTATACGGTGGAGACGGAACGATCACCAATCCTGGTGGAGCTCCAACATCCATGGGTGCTAATCAATTGATTTTGTACTTAAACAGCGCGAAAATGGAACAAAACGGACAGGTGTACACAGCAACTCAGCCGATGACTGTTAAGGACGGAGTTTCCTATGTAGCTATCCGTTCTCTTGTCAGCCGTGTCGGATTGCAGTTTAGTTATGACACTGCCACCAAAGAAACCGTAATCACACAAGGAACAAATGTCATGCGCTTCAAAACAGACAGCAAGGTTTATACGGTTAACGGTGAAGCCAGACAAATGAAGGGACCGGCTTTTCAGCAAAAGAACGTATTTATGGTGCCATTGACCTCGATTACACAGGCCTTAAATATTCCTTATACTGTGAATAATACGACTAAACAAGTTATCATGGATTTGAATCAGAAACCTAAAGCTTCCTTCACGGTTCAGCAAAAAGATATCTATGCGGGCGAAACCCAAGTTACGTATTTGACGAAGGAATCTTCTCCTACAGGTCTTCCGATTGTGAACCAACGTTGGGAAGGTAAGCAGGACGTATTTCAGGAGCCGGGTACATATGTAGTTACCTATTCTGTTCTTGACTCTGCTGGGAACTGGAGTGATCCTTACTCAGTTACAATTACAGTAAGACCACCAAATCAGCCGCCAGTGGCTCTGTTTACAACTGATAAAAAAGAGTACAAGATGGGCGAGAAAATCACCATTAC
Organism: Paenibacillus sp. cl130; assembly: GCF_900116035.1. Lineage (NCBI taxonomy): Bacteria > Bacillati > Bacillota > Bacilli > Caryophanales > Paenibacillaceae > Paenibacillus > Paenibacillus sp. cl130. Next base: position 292,396 of record NZ_FOYG01000002.1, on the reverse strand, counting down.
CGACCTGAGTACAGATGATGAGAATGCTATCACTAAGCGTGATTGGGAGAATAAGAAACTTGCCTTTTTCCAACCAGGTGATGTAACAATCACACTCACCGTGACTGATAAGCACGGCGCAACAGGTACCAAAAGTGAAACAATTAAAATTACGAATGAATTGCTGTACAACGAAGATGATTTCAATAAAATCTTCACACCATATGGTGATAAATATACAGTAGACGGCAGTCAGGTGCCTACCATGGCTACTATTCCAGTGACAAGTACTTCTTCACCGCGTCTTTTGATCCGTGCTAACAGCCCAGAACGTGTGTTCCAGGATGGTATCGTGTATCAAGAAACCGGATCAGGCAGCACGCGCATACTCGTCCATCATGTCAATGAAACGGGTAGAGATGTGAAGATGTACGTGATTGCGACCAACAACAATATCACTCCTGCCAATATAAATGTCGAAAATTCCGGTTTTGCTGGACCATCTGAATTTGCCACGGCTGCGGGTAAAGTCTCGATTCAACGATATTTTCAATCCATGCAGGATGGAAGCAAGCGTTCTAGCACAGTTCTAAATCCTGGCGAAAATCGCATTATTTTAGAGGATTTGAATGCACAAAAAATCAAGCAAAAACAGGTCATTTCTCTGTTATCCGATTTATATACGGATCAACCTATTCAATACACGGTTATTGTGTTAGATGCAAATGTAGATCCGTTGACCGTGATGCCTACTCTGGCAAAACTGCCTAAGGACGGTATTCACAACCGTGGAACGTATGCTAATGCTGATATCTCGCTCAATTATACCGAAGAGGTTGGTAAAACAGCTCAACGTATCGTTCTTGGTGATAATAAGGTAGACCCGAACCTGATTGGTACGGACGGTCTGGACGGCTCTTCTGCTTCCAATGCCGGTAATTTTGGTGTTGTATATAAAGTTAAATTGGATCATGTAGCGCCGTATTCACTGATTACGTTCAACCCGCGTGGAGGCGAATATTCCGGCTATGCGATGGTAAACAATCAGGTTGTGGGTATCCCGACGAACGGCGCGGTATGGGCTCCAAATGAGATGAGTGTGCTGTATCGCACAGGGCATATCGAGGAAAGTGTAGAGATGTATTTCACTGCTGCTGCAGGAAGTAACTTGCCAGTTTCCGTAGTAGTTATGCCTTTACCAGCTATTAAAAATTAATATGAATTAACCGGTGCTGTTTACCGGCTTAGACCTTGGGTCTCGTCATTCACCGTTTAAAAGTCGATGTCACTTGCAGAATATAGGCGTTCTCCTGCTGCGAATTTAATCGTAGCGCCGGAGAGCGTCTTTTTCTTATGTATAGATACGAATATCTCTTATAATATTGACTTTAATCGTGGTATAATAAATAGATGCAAGCCTAAGCCTGCATCAGAAAACCTGAAACTACAGACAGGGGAGGGTGAAACGCATGCTGACAAAGGATGAAATTATTGCAACAATGTCCGCTCAGGGGCTGCGTATTACAGATCAGCGCAAGACGTTGGCCACGTTATTTTCCGAGAATGAAGGGTATCTGTCCCCCAAAGACGTTTATGAATATATGGGTAAGAAGTACAGTGGACTTAGTTTTGATACGGTTTATCGTAATCTGCGTGTAATGCAGGAATTGGGTGTACTGGAACAGGTATCTTTTGAGGATGGAATGAAGTTCAAGGTGAGCTGTAATGAGCATCATCACCATCACCATATGATTTGCTTGAGCTGTCAGAAAACATTACCGATTTCTTTTTGCCCAATGCAAATGACGGATACAACGGATCAATTCCAAATCGTCGAGCACAAGTTTGAAATTTTTGGTTATTGCAAAGATTGTCAACAGAAGAATGGGCATACTGACAGTAATTCGGATGGGGGATTCAGACAGACGAGCAGTCACACTCACAGCCACGGGGGCTACTGAAATGAAAATCACCACACGCAGAGTGGTACAGGCTCCGATTAAGTTTTATCGTTCCTATATTTCACCGTTAAAGCCGGCTACCTGCCGATTCTATCCAACGTGTTCGGCGTACGCGTTGGAGGCGGTAGAGATGCATGGTGCGCTCAAAGGTTCATGGCTTGCTGCTAAGCGTATAGCCAAGTGCCATCCCTTTCATCCGGGCGGCGTAGATTTGGTCCCTCCTGCAAAAAAGGGAACAGATAGGTCTAGCGAAGATCGTTTGGCTACCCACTCTGAAAAGGGTCTGACTTGACAGCGCTATGCGGATTTGGTTATATTTTGGTTAATATTGTTTTCCTGCGAAGGGATGAGTAGGGTAAACCGCCCAGTACAGAGAGCCGGGGTTAGCTGCAAACCGGTCTGGAGCGAAGCCTGAATATGGTCCTGGAGGAACCTTTTTCGAGCGTATTTGCCACAATTATTAGTGCTTGGGAGGCAATCGTAAGGGGGAGGCGTGTTCCAGCGTTAATGGGCGGTCAGATGTGACCGGTGAAGCCTGTAGTCTGCGAGGATACAGGAAAATTGGGTGGTAACGCGTGAGGTGACTCTCGTCCCATAGGGGCGGGGGTCTTTTTTGTGCCCAATTTGTGCCAAATACATGAATTGGAGTACCATCATGTCAGCAGGTCTTATAGCTGCCGTGAACAAAACAGGAGGCAACACACATGTCCAATGAGAACACATTTTACATTACGACACCGATCTATTATCCGAGCGACAAGCTACATATAGGTCATGCTTACACGACGGTTGCGGGAGATGCAATGGCCCGTTACAAGCGGCTACGCGGTTATGAAGTGCGCTATTTGACAGGAACGGATGAGCATGGTCAGAAGATTGAGCAGAAAGCAAGTGCAGCAGGCAAAACGCCGCAACGTTTCGTAGATGATATTGTGGCAGGTATTCAAGAACTGTGGCGGAAGCTCGACATTTCCAATGACGATTTTATCCGTACTACGGAGGAACGTCATAAGGCTGTTGTACAAGAAATTTTTGATCGTTTGCTGAAGCAAGGCGATATTTACAAGGGAGAATACGAAGGCTGGTACAGCATCCCTGACGAGACGTACTACACAGAAACTCAGCTGGTTGACGTGGTGAAGGACGCCGAAGGCAATGTGGCTGGAGGAAAAAGCCCGGATAGTGGACACCCTGTAGAACTGGTCAAGGAAGAGTGTTACTTTTTCCGTATGAGCAAGTATGCTGATCGGTTGCTGCAATTTTATGAAGAGAATCCGCAGTTTATCCAGCCGGAATCACGTAAAAAAGAGATGATCAATAACTTCATCAAGCCGGGTCTGGAGGATTTGGCTGTATCCCGTACTACCTTCGATTGGGGCATTAAGGTGAAGGGGGATCCGAAGCATGTCGTGTATGTGTGGATTGATGCACTTTCCAACTACATCACAGCCTTGGGTTATGGCTCTTCCAATACCGAGCTGTATGATAAATTCTGGCCTGCAAATGTGCATATCGTAGGTAAAGAGATTGTACGGTTCCACACGATATATTGGCCGATTATGCTGATGGCGCTGGATCTTCCGTTGCCTAAAAAAGTATTTGCACATGGTTGGCTGCTCATGAAAGACGGTAAAATGTCGAAATCTAAAGGCAATGTTGTAGACCCAGTGACGTTGATTGACCGTTATGGTCTGGACCAACTACGATACTACTTACTGCGCGAGGTGCCTTTTGGGGCAGACGGAACATTTACACCAGAAAGTTTTGTAGATCGAGTTAATTCGGATTTGGCAAATGATCTGGGCAACTTGTTGAATCGTACCGTGGCGATGGTAGATAAATATTTTGATGGTAAGGTTCCAGCTTATGAAGCGAATGTAACAGCATTCGACGGAGCTTTGGAAGACATGGCAACATCGACTTATAGTAAAGTAGAAGAAGCCATGGAAAACATGGAGTTTTCCGTGGCATTAACGGCGATTAGCCAATTTATTAGCCGTAGCAACAAGTATATTGACGAGACGCAACCATGGAATTTGGCTAAGGATGAGGCAAAACGTCGCGAATTGTCATCTGTTATGTTGCATTTGGTAGAAAGCTTGCGCATCGCTTCTATCTTACTCCAGCCATTCTTAACCCGTGCTCCTCATAAAATTTGGGAGCAGCTCGGTATTAGCCAAGGTGAGTTGACTACATGGGATAGCGGCAAACAGTTCGGTCGTATTCCGGAAGGAACGCAGCTGGTCAAAGGTAATCCGATCTTCCCGCGTCTGGATTCAGAGCAAGAGGTTGCTTTTATCGTGGAAGCGATGACTGGAGGTAAGAAGCCGGAGGAAGCTACGACACAAGCTCAACCGCAGAATGCATCTGAGACGAGTCAGGAAGCACCGGAGGCAAAGGAAGAGATTGGCATTGAGGATTTTGCCAAGGTGGAACTGCGCGTTGCTCAGGTCGTCGCCTGCGAGCCTGTGAAGAAGGCCGATAAACTATTGAAGCTCCAGCTTGACCTTGGTTATGAGCAGCGGCAAGTAGTATCAGGGATTGCGAAGTTTTATACACCTGAAGATATCATTGGGCGCAAGGTGATCTGTGTGACCAATCTGAAGCCAGTAAAACTTCGGGGAGAGCTGTCGCAAGGTATGATTTTGGCAGCATCACATGGAGATCAGCTTACGCTGGCCACCGTACCGGAAGGTATGCCGAATGGTGCGGTTGTAAAGTAGAACGCTATGTAAAAATAAAAGAGCGTAATGAGCGTATGTCCAGGAATTATTCTTCCTGGGCATGCGCTTTTTGGCTTGCATCATATTTTGCTCCCGTTATACGTATGTTTTAGTAGGCAGGGCTTGTTTGCTTGTGTTCACTTAAGACAGGTGGGAGGAAATGATGATGACAAATATCAACGCTGGGTTGGCGATCATAGCCGGACTGGTTTCTTTTTTTTCACCGTGTTGTTTACCGCTGTATCCATCTTATTTATCGTATATGACAGGGATGTCTGCGCGTGAACTGGCTGAAGGACGGCACAAGGCTGAGGTTCGTTATCGTACGATGGGACATACGCTTGCTTTTGTATTGGGCTTTTCGGTCGTTTTCTATTCACTGGGTGCAAGTGTCGGGTTGCTTGGAGAATGGTTTGCCAATTATGGGGACACGCTAAGAATGGTAGCGGGATCACTTATTTTACTAATGGGGCTGGTATCTCTTGGTGTGGTGCGTCCTTTGATTCTAATGAGGGAGCATAAGCTTCGCTGGACATGGAAGCCTGCCGGGTATGCCGGTTCCTTTGTAATCGGAATAGGATTTGCGGCAGGTTGGTCGCCCTGTATCGGTCCCATGCTAACAGCTATTATCGCTTTGGCGGCAGTAGAGCATCACATTTGGTTCAAACTAATTACAGGCTATGCGCTTGGCTTTGCGATTCCATTTTTTGTATTAGCTTTGCTGGTAGGCTCTGTTCGACTATCCTCTCGCTATATCTCGATCCTCATCAAAACAGGTGGCATACTACTTGTTATCACTGGCATTTTACTGGTAACGGATCATATGACCGATGTAACGTTATTTTTACAACAGATTACCCCAGATTGGATGCTAGTTATGTGAAATATTCAATACGACTTAAAGGGAAATGTTCAAAAATGCGCTCTGTGATAAACTCTCGCAGTGCATTTTGCTGATCATCGGGATAAACATATTTGTTTTGTCCCCAGCGGCCCCATTTTTTCTTGCGTTTCTCTATGTCCATCTCCAGTTTGGTTTTCGGATAACGTTTCTCGATGACAGCTTTGGATGTTTTGGTGAAGCGATGCTGAATTAATTCGAACGTCAAATCTTTTGTAGCATGCTGTGGCAAGGTTTCTCCCAATTTTCGCAGCAACTCGCCGTAACCTTCTTCCCAGCCGTCATACCAGATGATGGGTGCGATGATGAACCCCAGTGGATAACCGGCTCGTGCGATTTTGCCAGCGGCTTCAATACGTTCCTCGAAGCGTGAAGTTGCAGGTTCAAACTGTTTAATAACATAATCGGAATTAATGCTAAAGCGGATGCGAGTATGACCATTATGTTTAATATCCAGTAATGGATCAACATGATGATATTTAGTAACAAAACGCAGACGACCAAATTCTTCATCTGCCATGAAACGAATCAAGTCTCCAAGCGTTCCGGTGATATGCTCCAAACCAACTGGATCGGAGGTGCAAGCTGCTTCAAAACGGGTAATTTCAGGCGCACGCTCCTCGATATAAGCTTTAGCTGCTGATAAGATATCGTCAGTGTTGACATATACACGAATATACGGCTTTGCTCCCAAGGTTGTTTGTAAATAACAGTAGTGACAGTGCCCCATACAACCAGTCGAAATGGGGATGGCGTATTCGGCAGAGGGCTTGGATTGGTCAAAAGTTAACGTTTTACGGATACCGACAACCAAAGTTTTTTTTGCCATTCGGTACTTTTCAACTTCAGTTTCACCTGGTAAATTGGTAATTCGGTTGTGAGAGGTAGTCATCCGATACGGAATATCCTTGGCTTTAACCCAATCCATAATACGCTGGCCCTTAGGATAATTCAGTGCGTCTGGCTCAAAAAACACCAGATCAGGCAAAAATGGCTTGGTTCCTCTGGTTTGGACAGGAGTACGCTCAAGCGTAGACATGACTAACGCTCCTTTCGAAATAAATCCACAGTGCTCTGGTGTCCAACTTTAACATATTGCCGCAGAAATAAACGATACAGGGACGACGATATTAGTGTGCCCCGCTTAAATTGAACAAATCGTGGCAATAGCTGTGAGTGAAGGGATGAGACTTGCCAATGGGCAATGATAACATGTATCATTACATAGTAGGTTTAACGCAGGAAATGAAGGCGGTAAGCGCCCGTTCAATAACAGAAAAGAGGGAAACAAGTGCCAACGCCAAGCATGGAAGATTATTTGGAACGCATTTACCAACTGATTGATGAGAAGGGTTATGCTCGTGTCTCGGATATCGCAGAGGGGTTAGAGGTGCATCCTTCGTCCGTCACCAAAATGATTCAGAAGTTGGATAAGGACGATTATCTTGTATATGAGAAATATCGGGGACTGATTTTGACACCGAAAGGGAAAAAGGTCGGCAAACGGTTGGTTGATCGCCATCAGTTATTAGAGCAATTTCTGGATATGATTGGGGTTGACAAGGACCTGATATATAAAGATGTGGAAGGTATTGAGCATCATTTGAGCTGGGATTCCATCACCCGTATCGAAACATTGGTTGAGTATTTTCGTCGGGATGAAGATCGCTTGCGCCAGCTTCATGACATACACAAGGAATTGAGTGGAGATTCCTAAAAGCATCTGTCCTTACGGACGATGCTTTTTTATTTGTCCCGACCGCAACAAATATCCGGTTATTAGCGTCTATCCATTATATAGCAGGACAATATAGGGGTTAAAATTAACAGGGTTAGCGGAGGATTGTAATAATATGAATCGAAAGAAAATAGTGGCATTGGCTGCTGGCCTACTCTTAGCAGTGCAGACTGCCATCGTTCCTGGAGTTCAAGCAGCTCCAACTGGTAATATTGAAATTATATTGGACGGACAGTCCCTGCAAAGTGACGCGTCACCGTATATTGTACAGGGAGCCAATGTTACGATGGTTCCTTTGCGAGTGATTAGTGAGGGATTGGGCGCTCAGGTCAACTGGTCGGAATCGTCCGGTACGGTAACGATTACAGCACAGAACAAAAATATATCTATGGAGAACGGTGCACAAAGCGCTACGGTGAATGGCAAGTCAGTTCGACTGGATGCATCTGCCCGTATGACAAGCGGGAGAGTCATGGTGCCTCTGCGTTTTGTTGGGGAAGAGTTGGGATTAAAAGTGGATTGGCAAGCTTCAGAGCGAGTTATTACGTTAAGCAGTGGTAAGGAAGGTGTCTCTACTGGCGGGAACACTTCTGCAGGAAGCAGCGGCTCTATATCAGATACGCCTGCATCTGGCAATCAGGAGAGTGTAAGTACAGATCAGGGAGCCATCGATGATGAGCAGGCGGTTGTCACTTCACCGTCAACGTCTACTAGTGAGGACGGTTCAAGTTCTTCACAGGCAAATGTTGTTCAGGTAAAGGCTTCAACTTCCATGCGTGGAGCATGGATTTCTACCATTAACGGAGATTGGCCTTCTTCCGCTGCCCGAAGCAGCTCAGAGAAGCAAAAGCAGGAGTTTACTAAAATGCTCGATGATTTGCAGGGGATGGGCATCAATGCGGTATTTGTTCAGGTTCGTGCCAGCGGTGATGCGCTCTATCCATCGAGTCTTGTACCATGGAGCAAGTATTTGACCAACACCCAAGGTAAAAATCCAGGCTACGATCCCTTGAAATTTATGATTAGCGAATCGCATAAGCGAGGGATGGAATTCCATGCCTGGTTTAATCCGTTCCGTGCGAATTCTACAGGAACAACCAGCGGTTTGGCTGCAAACCATGTGGCTAATCAACATCCGGACTGGATTGTTAAGAATGGTAGCCAATTGTACATCAATCCAGGAATTCCGGCTGCACGTCAGCATGTCATTGCGGCGATTATGGAGGTCGTGAGCGGATATGATATTGACGGCATCCATTTGGACGATTATTTTTATCCTTACAGCGGGACTTTTGATGATGATGCGACCTTTAAAGCATATAATGCCAACAAAATCTCTAACAAGGGCGACTGGCGGAGAGATAATGTGAACAGTTTTGTTCGCGATTTGGGCAAAAGCATTCATGCCAGCAAGTCTAAAGTTCAATTCGGAATTAGTCCTTTTGGGGTATGGCGTAACAAATCTCAGGACTTAACGGGTTCAGACACGAAGGCAGGCGTTACAGCGTATGATACGACGTTTGCGGATGTAAGAACCTGGATTAACAAAGAATGGATTGATTATGTAGCTCCACAAATTTACTGGAGTATCGGTTTCCCAGCGGCGGGATATGACAAGCTTGTCGCATGGTGGTCCAATGAGGTCAAAAACTCAGATGTTAAGCTGTATATCGGTCATTCTCCTTATAAGATCGGCACCCCTGAAAAGGGCTGGCAAACGGCTCAAGAGCTAGTTAAGCAGCTTGAACTGAACGAAGATTATAAACAGGTCAAAGGGGATATTTACTTTAGTGCACAGCATCTGCGTAAAAATCCATACGGACTCATTCAGCTTCTTCAAAATTATTATCAAATGTGATATAAATTGGATCATATAGGTTCTATTTGGGCCTCCGTTCTCATACATAAGCAGTAGAACTGCTTACTCCCAAGAGAACGGAGGTTTTTTGATCTATGCTGATCAATGCTGTGTTCCAGGGTGGAGGGGTTAAGGGAATTTCGCTGGCGGGTGCAGTTAAGGCTGCGGAGGAGCATGGAATTGTATTCAATCGTTTGGCAGGAACATCATCAGGTGCTATTGTAGCTGCTTTATTGGCTGCGGGATACTCTGCGGATGAAATGAAAGCCGTAATTGAGAAAACCCCCTTGGTCAAGTTGTTACGACGTTCTCCAGTGTTCAATATTAAGTGGGTTGGACCAGCAGCTCGTATCTTTCTTAAAAAAGGGCTCTACTCAGGGGAGGCACTGGAGCACTGGGTACGTGAGCTGTTACGAGCTAAGGGAGTGCGTACGTTCGCGGATTTACCTCCTGGCAAACTGCGCATTATTGCATCAGATATCACGAATGGACGCATTCTGGTGCTTCCTGAGGATATCAAACGTTTTGGTATCAATCCCTCTTCACTGGAGGTAGCTAAAGCCATTCGGATGAGCACAAGTATCCCTTATTTTTTTGATCCTGTTATGTTAAGGCTTGATTCTGCACTTGCCAAGGGAAAGACTTTTTCTCAGCAATTTGTATTTGTAGTTGATGGGGCTTTACTAAGCAATTTGCCGTTGTGGCTTTTTGATGAGCCTGTAAATGAACGTGAGGCCAAAACGATTCCAACGGTAGGGTTTCAAATGGTGGGCAAAACGGGGACGGAGACCAAAGTTTCTTATATACGGGGTCCATTGACCATGCTGCAGGCTATTTTTGATACCATGCTATCAGCACACGATGAACGATATATTGAGCAGGAGAATCGGTATCGGACGATTAAAATTCCAACATTGGGTATCCGCACTGCACAATTTAACATTTCTACAGAGCAAAGTGATTTGTTGTATGCTTCCGGTGTGCAGGCAGGGGATGCTTTTTTCCACAAATGGAGCATCACTTCTTACCAGCAGCAGTATAGCAAGTACCAATTGATGAAGGATACCATGTACGCTATGAAATAAACACTAACTCGCAGTTAAAGTTAATTTAAAAGGGTGTAAAAAAGGAGCCTCTTCCCGGTCATATTTGAATACGCGGGTGATGGCTCCTTTGTGCTACATTTTAAAGGATGATTATCATTAATGATATTTAGGTTGTTCTTCTTCATTTTTGCCCTTGGAACCTTCAATCACATGAAAAGGATACGCTTTGCGCTTGCCTGTAGTCTGCTGCTTACGTGCGTTGGCTGTTTTGGCCATGGTGCGCACAGAGGGTTTGATTTTGGGAGTACGATTGCGTTGCCCTGGCAGGTATTTGTATAGCAGAAATATAACTGCAAAAACAAGGACGGGAATTAGTAAACTCATGAGAAAGCCCCAGCTTCCTCTCCATAGCATATCCACAATCCCATATGCACCCAAAGCAAGGGTAAGCCAGAAAATAACGGCATGTCTGTTCATTATTCACTCATCCTTTCACAGGATCAAGGACCGGACTGTTGAAGGTCTCCTTTACAGGTACGTTTTCCAACTCAGCATCCAATTCAAGCATACGCTTAAATGAGGCAATGGATACCTCCACTTGATCATCAGTCGGTTCTTTGGTGGTAAGTAGTTGCAGCCACAGACCGGGGTAACCTAAATAACGAAGTACCGGAATTTCACGAAGAGCATTGGTCAGCTTGAGAAATTCAAAAGAAAGCCCCAGTACGATCGGAAGCAGTAGAAGCCGTTGCCCCATGCGCTCCCACAGATTATCGTAGGTAAATAGGGAATAGACAAGTACTCCGATGATCACGGTCAGCATAATAAAGCTACTACCGCAGCGGTAATGCAGACGGCTGTATTTTTGTACATTGGCCGGGGTTAGTTCTTCCCCTGCTTCGAATGCTGTAATTACTTTATGCTCTGCGCCGTGATATTGAAACAGTCGCTTAATTAACGGAGTTTGGGAAATACCCCACAAATAAGCCAGTAGCAGAATCAGCTTAATAGCTCCTTCTGCGAGGTTATGCAAAATTTGGCTGTGAAACAAGCTACCGAATAGGAAATCCTCTACAATAACCGGAACGAGAGTCAATACAATTTTGCCAAACAGGAATGACAAAATACCGACTGCCGCCACACCGATCATCATACTCAGACTCCAGCGAGATTCTTCTTTTTTCTTTTGCTCAGCGCGTTCTTCCGGATCTACTTCATCATCAGCATACGCATCGGCTGAATAGTTTAAATGCTTGGTACCCTTGGCGCTGGAGTCGATGATGCTTACAATCCCCCGCAATAAAGGAATTCTGCGGAATTTGGATACCCAGGATTGCTCCTTGCGTGGTACTTCCAAATATGTGATTTCGCCAGTTTTGCGGCGAACTGCCGTGACATTGACACGCTTGCCGCCGAACATGACACCTTCAATGACTGCCTGACCGCCGTAGCTCACAGGCTTGGATGCTTGTGACAACCGTCTCACCTCTCTTAATACATGCTTTTTTGTATATTGTATCGAATTTGGAAGGGAATATCTAGTTAGATGAAACTGAGTGTAGTAATTAGGCCACTCCAAGCTAAGATTCTGCTTTTAAAGGAGAAGGTAGAAATTCTTATCGTGGAGAAAGCTCATGCCACAGGCTTATAAAAAAAGCATTTATGGAGCTCAGACTGCTCACATAAATGCTACTCATTATAAAACCGAATGAATATTTGGAGACAACTTATTGCGTAATTGCCCCGACAACCTGGTCAACCAGCCCTTTTGAAGAGAGGGGGCCGCCAAATGTCCATGTCGTACCGCTCAGTGAATAGGTACGTTTTTCTTTAACGAAATTTAGACCATTCCAGACCGAATTATTTTTCATGGGTGCGCCGAAAACATTATCGTCCGGCTGAACAATATAGATAAAGTTGCTGTCCTGAACGGCAGACAGAGCTTCAATGCCTACGGTTGAAAAGCCATACTGTTCAACTTTGCTCGGTTTCCAATCGTTAATCATGCCGATCTTCGCCAGTGTTGCCACGACGACTGAGTTATCTGAAAACATACGAAGGCTGGCCGCATTTTGCGAAGTGAAAGCCTGTGTCAGTATATAATGATAATCCGACTTGCCAGCAGCGGTGAGCTTTTCTTTGGCTTCAGCATAATGCTGATCCAGTTCGGCAAGCACCTGCTTAGCTTTGTCTTCTTTTCCAAGAGCACCTGCGATGCTATTAAAAATTTCTACCATTTTATCATGATCGTAGCCGTTACCATCGTTCAGATTATATTCGATCGTTGGAGCGATGGCCTTGAGTTGCTCATAGATAGCCTCATTTCCATCAACATTTGAAATGATCAGATCCGGCTTCAATGCAGCAATCGCTTCCAGATTCGGCTCGTTACGCGTGCCGACATCGACCACGCTACTATCGAGAGCCGCCTCCGGTGTCACGTACACCTTGTAGTTGGCATTGTCTGCATTACCAACCGGCTGAACGCCCAGCGCAATCAAATCCTCTGTAAATGTCCATTCCAGCACTACGACACGCTGTGCGGGCTTGTTGAGCGTGACCTCACCACGATTATGCTTTACCGTCACAGGACCAGTCGCTGTGTCAGTCGGTTTGCTACCCGACGTGGCTGTCTGATCTTTATCCGATGCTTTGTCGGCTGCTCCGCAACCTGCCAGAGTGAGCGTAAAAACCATTAACAATAAAATCCCGATTAATCCCTTTTTCATAGAAGCGTTCTCCCGTATATATGTTTTTAGGAAATGATAATGATTATCATTTTCATCATTATATTATGATAGAGGATTGAAATTTTGTCAATGTAAAAAACGGGTCCGTACCCTCAATTGGAAAGCTGCCATTATTCAGCATTCCTGTTCATTGTTAAACTATTCCCCCTTGGAGCATACTACCTAGCAAAATGGAATGCAGAATCCGATGGACGTACATGCATTTCCGATTGCAATTGTCTTTACGATGGGAAAAGTTTGCATATTGAAAGGGGATTAAACAACATGAGTGAAACCTACTCTATACCCAAGATAGGACATGAACAGGAGCAGTCTCGCGGATCTCAGGATCAACGTCATCATAACGACAGTGGTAGAGGCAGGCAGCAGTCAGGCAAAATACATACGCCTCTCATTCCTTTTGCACTTGAGTTGGGTTTTTTTGCGGGTTTACTCTGGGGATTGCTGCGCTGGCTGTTTTATAAGTTGCATTTTACGGTAGTAGCGCCTGGCTTTCTCGCGGAGCCTTTTTTCAAGCATTCGTTTATGAACACCATGGCGGGACATCTGGTAGGGCTACTTTTTTTTATTGGATTATCCGTCGTAGCTTCACTGGTGTACACTCTGTTGCTGCGCAGATTTAAGGGTCCTATACCCGGAATTGTGTATGGTCTGATTTGGTGGGTTGTTTTATTTGTATTAACAGGTCCTAAGCTAGGAATGATGAATGCTCCTGATCGGTTAACATGGAATTCCTTATATACGGAAATTTGTGTGTTTATACTGTGGGGACTATTTATCGGATATACCGTTGCTGTCGAGTATACGGATGAAAGAAAGCGCGAGCCTGAGAAAGCTGAGGGCTGAACGTAACAAAAACTTCTCAAGCGCCTATCCCCTGTGTTAAAATAGCATTTGGTTATTTGACAGAGGGGAGCGGAATGAAAGATGAAGAATGACCGGGTGTTAAAGCTGCGGCAGGCGCTGAGCGAGCATAATCTGCGGGCTATGCTGATTACTAGCCCTGTCAATCGTCGATATTTGACAGGCTTCACAGGTTCGGCGGGTTATGTGCTGATTACGGAATCCCATAGCTATTTGCTGACTGACTTTCGCTATATGACGCAAGCGACCGAACAAGCCGAAGGCTTCACGGTGGTGCAGCACGCTGCACAGGTCATGGAAACGGTGAAAGAATTGCTGTCTTCCCATCAGATCAGCGAAACAGGCTTCGAGCAAGACGCTGTAACTGTTGCGACGCATAAAGCTTATAGCGAAGATTTGTCACCTATTTCACTGGTTCCGGTGTCGGGCATTGTGGAGAAGCTACGAGTGTACAAGGATGCAGAAGAGCTGGAAGTGATGCAGCGGGCAGCGGATTTGGCAGATGCTACATTTGCACACATTTTACCTTACATCAAGCCGGGTGTCAGCGAGCGTGAGCTGGATCTGGAAATGGAATTCTTCATGCGCAAGCAGGGAGCTACATCCTCTTCATTTGACACAATTGTGGCTTCCGGGGTTCGTTCGGCATTGCCACATGGCGTAGCCAGTGCTAAGTTAGTACAAGCAGGCGAGCTAATTACGTTTGATTTTGGTGCGTTGCTGGATGGCTACTGCTCCGATTTGACACGTACAGTGGCTACACAAGGGGATTTGGCGCCCCAGTTGCGTGAAATCTACGATATTGTGCTTAAGGCGCAGCTTCACGCACTCGAACATATTAAGCCGGGCATGACAGGCCGTGAAGCGGATGCACTGACCCGGGATATTATTGCTGGCCATGGCTATGGAGACAATTTCGGGCACAGTACAGGTCATGGTCTGGGTCTGGAAGTACATGAATCTACACGCCTGTCTAAGGCAAGCGATGATATTCTGGAGCCGGGCATGGTGGTAACGGTCGAGCCAGGTATTTATGTGCCTGGATTGGGCGGTGTACGGATCGAGGATGATATCGTTATTACAGATAGCGGCATCAAGGTATTAACACATTCGAGCAAAGAATTTACAGTCGTTTAATAACGATAACAGTCCTGTAGGAGGGGTATTTTAGTGATTAACGTTAATGATTTTAAAACAGGATTGACCGTCGAGGTAGACGGAGATATTTTTACGGTGCTGGATTTCCAACACGTAAAACCGGGTAAAGGTGCGGCATTCGTGCGCTCCAAGCTTAAAAACCTGCGTAACGGCAACACTGTTGAACGTACATTCCGTGCGGGTGAAACGATCGGCCGCGCGCAAATTGAAAACCGTGGTGTGTCTTACCTCTATGCGAGCGCAGACGAGCATACATTCATGGATAATGAAACATATGATCAATTCACACTTTCAAGTGACCAACTGAAATGGGAACTTAACTTCCTGCAAGAAAACATGAATGTAAACATCATTAGCTATAATGGTGAAATTCTCGGGATTAACCTGCCTAACAGCGTAGAGCTGAAGGTTATTGACACTGAGCCGGGTATTAAAGGTAACACCGCTACGGGTGCTACTAAAAATGCAAAAGTTGAAACAGGACTGAACGTTCAGGTTCCATTGTTTATCAACCAGGACGATGTATTGCTGATTGATACACGCGATGGTAAATACATTTCCCGCGCATAAATTTTGCAGCTTTTAGATTTCCTCTGTCCTTGTTAAGGGCAGGGGATATTTTTATAAGCACTAATATTAAAAAACAATGGCTCCGTACAGCACTTTCGTATTATACTGTACTAAAGTTATGCCGCAGGATGTCACGTTCAAGTCGTTGGTGCCATCTCAAGGTTACATACTGTTGAGTCTGAGGGAGTGAATATCGTTGTCTTTGTATGTCATGAAATTCGGAGGCAGTTCCGTCGGTGACACGGAGCGCATGAAACGCGTGGCAAAACGCGTTGTGGAGAAACAGAGTGAAGGGCATCAATGTGTAGTGGTCGTTTCCGCAATGGGAGACACGACAGACGAACTGATTGACCAGGCCAAATTATTGAATGAGCAGTTGCCTGCACGTGAGCTGGATATGTTGATGACGACAGGTGAGCAAATTTCAATCGCCTTGTTGTCGATGGCTATTCAGCAGTTGGGTCATGAAGCGGTATCGTTTACGGGATGGCAGGCTGGTTTCCGTACTGAATCTGACTTTGGTCGAGCACGGATTACGGATATTCAACCTCAGCGTGTGCTGGATGCACTGAGCAGCAACAAGATCGTTGTTGTAGCTGGTTTCCAAGGGATGTCTGCAGAGGGAGACATTACGACGCTGGGACGTGGTGGATCTGATACGACGGCGGTTGCGCTGGCGGCGGCGATTCAAGCGGACGCCTGTGAAATTTACACGGATGTGGACGGCATATATTCAACAGATCCACGGATCGTGAAGGTTGCTCGTAAGTTAAAAGAAATTTCTTATGATGAAATGCTGGAATTAGCTAATTTGGGTGCAGCTGTACTGCATCCTCGTGCGGTAGAATATGCCAAACATAACCGGGTACCGCTGATTGTGCGGTCCAGTTTTAACCATAATGAAGGAACGGTCGTAAAGGAGGATGCAGTAATGGAACAAGGCGTTGTAGTCAGTGGGATTGCATATGATAAAAATGTAGCAAGAATCAGTATTTTGGGCGTCGCCGATATCCCCGGTGTACTGGCGAAAGTATTTGGAACACTGGCGGCAGCCAAAATTGATGTAGACATTATTGTACAAAGCGGGGTTGAAGCTGGTAAAGCGGATTTCTCCTTTACAGTAGCTCTGACGGATCGTGAAGCAGCACTGAAGACGCTGGAAGGTATTCGTGGAGAGCTTCCGTACCGTGAAGTAACGTCTGAGGAAAACCTGGTGAAGGTGTCCATTGTAGGTGCAGGAATGGTTAGTCATCCGGGTGTTGCTGCGCAAATGTTTGCCGTACTGGCAGAGCAAGGCGTTAGCATTAAAATGGTAAGCACATCTGAGATCAAAGTATCGTGTGTAATTGAAGCGGGTAAACTTCATGAGGTTATTCAGGCGTTGCATACAGCTTATAACCTGGACACCGAGGAGCAAGCGTTTGTGGGTGGACCGCAGGACCGTCGTTAATAACTGCAACGTGAGATCTAGACACTGAATATGTCTAATGGGAACGATGCTTATGATAGGTAAAGGTTGATACAGGCCCTCTATTTATAGTTTGATAAATCATAGAATACAGCAGTAGGTTAAGAGGTTGTTCCATCAGTGAGAGTTAGACTGAGGGGCAGCCTCTTTTTTTGCTGAATCTATCTTTTCTACCCAAGGGTATCCCTTAGCCGACAAGGCTTTGAGAGGCCCTTTTTTATTTGTGCGAATTAGAGAATGGTGCTTAAACAAGCGGGAGAAAGGTCTGTTGAGTGTTGATAGGAGTTAGCAAAAGTTTGCCTAGGTTTTCAATATATTTTCGGCATAAAAAGCGAGAGTCAACCATAGACTTGTCTTAAAGAAAAAGGACAACTGTGAGGGGGCGGCATCGGTATGGAATGGCTGGAGTTATTTCCCGAACCGTTGCACGGTATACTCGGAAGGCTTCCAGAAACGGTATTTAAGCAACTGGAAGAAATCCGGGTCAGGGAAGGAAGGCCGTTGGAAATTAATGCAAATGGTGATCATCATTTTGTAACGTCTGCTGGTCGGCTGACTTTGAACCATGTGGAAGCCTATAAGCCTGACCGTGAGGATGCCCACCGACTGCTGGATTTTATCAGCAATCATTCCCTGTATACCATGGAAGAGGAGCTTCGTAAAGGGTTTATTACGATCCCTGGCGGTCATCGTATTGGCTTGGCAGGGAGAACCGTGCTCAACCGAGGACGAGTGGAGCATTTGAGGGATATAAGCAGCTTTAATGTAAGAATTGCTCGTGCAATTCCCGGCATAGCTGATCGGATATTGCCTTATGTAGCAGATCGAATGTCCGGGAAAATCCGGCACACCCTCATTTTGTCCCCTCCTCAGCATGGCAAAACGACACTGCTTAGGGACTTGGCTCGGCAACTCAGTTACGGAGGGATGGAAAGCAACGGAGGGCGACGGAATGGACTCAAGGTAGGCATTATAGACGAACGCTCTGAGATCGCTGGTAGTCACAAAGGTATCCCCGGTTTTGATGTCGGGCCTCGCACCGATGTATTGGACGGATGTCCGAAAGCAGAAGGCATGATGATGATGATCCGCTCGATGTCACCGGATGTCCTCATTGTTGATGAAATCGGACGACCGGAAGATGCGGAGGCGGTGCGCGAAGCGCTTCATGCAGGCATTGCAGTCATTGCTTCCGCACATGGTCGCGATGTGGCTGAAATGGCGACCCGGTCTGCGTTTGCTGGATTAACTACAGGACAAGAGCTGTTTCAACTCTACGTCATGCTGGAGCGGACGAGCCGGGGCGTCTCATTTCGGCTGGCAGATGCCAAGCAGCGCAGGCTTACACTGCCTGGAGAAGGGCAGAATGGGGGCATCTCCTATGCTTAAGCTGCTGGGTGCAGCCTTGGTTATACTGGCCGCTACGCTGGCAGGCTGGCAGCGGGCAAGGCAGTTTGCGATGAGGCCGCGGCAAATCAGGGAGTTGATTCTTGCGCTGCAAAGATTGACCACCGAGGTTTCCTACGGGGTGTCTCCGCTACCAGATGCTTTCGCCAAGACAGGAGAGCCCTTGCGAGAGCCGCTGCGCACTCTGTTTCAGCAAGCCTCACGCTGGATGCACCCCTCTTTTGGCCTGACTGCCAGAGAAAGCTTGCATAAAGCTATTGAGGACTCGTGGAACCGTTCCTCTATGAAGCAAGCCGAGAAGGAAGCGATGCGGCAGCTTGCTTACAGTCTTGGAACCAGCGACCGTGAAGACCAGATCAAGCACATTGCGCTGACCATCCAACAGTTATCCCATGAGGAAGCGCAGGCGCAGGCAGATCAGGTGAGGTACGAGCGTATGAGCAGGAGCCTGGGACTGCTGATCGGAGCATTGATCGTCATTTTGATCTATTAGCGGGGTGCTCGAATGAATTTAGAAGTGAACGCAATTTTCCAGATTGCCGGAATTGGCATTATTATCGCTATGATTCATACCGTATTAAAGCAAATGGGCAAAGAAGACATGGCCCACTGGGTAACGGTCATTGGTTTCGTCGTGGTCCTGTTCATGGTGGTGCGAATGCTGGATAACCTTCTGCAAGAGATCAAATCTATCTTTCTTTTTCAGTAGGTGGACACATGGAAATCATTCAGGTGGTGGGCTTCGCCCTCATTGCCACAGTCCTCATTTTAGTCATTAAGGAACAGAAGCCGATGTTTGCCTTTTTGATTGCAACAGCTGCGGGAATCGTCATTTTTTTGCTGCTGATTGGCAAGATCGGATCTGTGGTTGCTGTACTGGAGCGACTGGCCCGGTCTTCAGGCATGGATATGATCTATTTTAAAACCGTATTGAAAATAATCGGTATCGCTTATATTGCTGAATTTGGAGCGCAAATCGTTCGGGATGCAGGACAAGACGGGATTGCTTCCAAAATTGAGCTTACCGGAAAGGTACTCATTATGGTGCTCGCAATCCCGATTATCAGCATTATTATTGATACCATTCTGAAGCTGATGCCCGCCTGAGGGGGTGATGCCATGAAAAGGCTAGGGGGCATGCCGAATCTCAAAGTAATTGCAATGTTGCTGCTATGTCTCTGGTGTGCCTCAGCTGCGGTCCTCTTTGCAGATACACCGACAAACGAATGGATCAGACAGCAGGCGGAGCAAATGCCCAAAGATGAAGTAGAACATTATTGGGACGGGCTCATGCAGCAATACGGCGGATTTTTCCCTGATCAGAAAACGCCTTCCTTCATGGACATGCTGCTTCCAGGCGGTGAAGGGTTCAGCATAAAGGGTGTATTGAGCGCTATAGCTGATTTTTTCATCCATGAAATCCGGGTAAATGCCAAGTTGCTCGTCACCATCGTCATGCTCAGCATTATGAGTATGGTGCTGGAAACGCTGCAAAGTGCTTTTGAAAGCAAACAGGTCAGCAAAGTGGCCTACGCTATCGTATACATGGTCATTATCATTCTGGCGATTAATAGCTTTAGTGTAGCGATTGGTTATGCCAAAGAAGCGATTGATAGCATGATTCACTTCATGATGGCAATGTTGCCTTTGTTGTTTACCATGTTAGCCTCGATGGGTAACGTCGTAACAGTTTCGGTGACCCACCCGCTGATTGTATTTATGATCAACACAGTCGGAACAGTCATTCATACGCTGGTTTTCCCGCTACTGTTTTTCTCGGCTGTGCTCTACTTGGTCAACTCGCTGACAGGCAAATACAAACTGACCCAGCTAGCCGATCTGTTGCGGAACGCTGGAGTAGCAGTGCTGGGAGTGTTGCTGACCATATTTCTAGGAGTCATTTCGGTACAAGGCTTGACATCGTCAGTTACTGACGGATTAACGATCCGCACAGCCAAATATATTACAGGTAGCTTTGTTCCGGTGGTCGGCAAGGCGTTGGCAGATGCGACAGATACAGTCATTTCGGCTTCGCTGCTCGTTAAAAATGCCATTGGTCTGGTAGGAGTCATTATTATTTTGTTCCTGTGCGCATTTCCTGCTCTCAAGATTCTGACACTGGCTCTCATTTATAAAGTGACAGCAGCGATCATGCAGCCTTTGGGTGATACGCCTATTGTGGAATGTCTCGATGCGATCGGCAAGAGCATGATTTATGTTTTCGCGGCACTGGCGGCAGTGGGTTTAATGTCCTTCCTTGCGATTACAATCATGCTCGCAGCAGGAAATATGACGGTCATGATGAGGTGAACCAATGCACGTAAACCAACAAGGGGGGAGGGGAGTGACGTGACCTGGCTGGGAGGTTGGCTTAAGGAACTGGTGCTAATCGTGTTGCTGGCTTCTTTTGTCGATATGATCTTACCGAGCCGATCTATGGAAAGGTATGTCAAACTCGTTCTCAGCCTGCTTATTCTGCTGACGTTGCTGTCTCCGGTCGTGCGCTTACTGAGCAGCAGCCCCTCCGAGGTTTTAGGGCGAGCATTGGATCTTCAACGTCAGGCTGAGACAGGCAAGAGGGAACCGACATTGGAGGAGATTTTGGCAAAAGGCAGCCAGTTAAAGCAACAGCAAGAACAAAGCTCCATGCAATGGGCTGGCAAAGAGGTAGCTAAGGAAATGAAAGGACAATTGGAACAGTATACTGGGTTAGCAATTCAGTCGGTCCAGGTTACCCTTGCAAAGATTCAACAGAAGGAATCGGGGCTGGAGGCAGGAACGGGTGTCCAGTCGGTAGTGGTCAAATTGGCGGAGCAGCAGCCAGAAAAAGAAAAGAAAAACACAGACGTCTCGCCTGGTGCAGATGCTAAGCCGATTATGGTGGAGCCTGTGGCCGAAAAGACAGTGAATATTCGTGTGGAGCCGACACATACAAAAACTTCAGATTTTAATGAAGGAACGCGAGAAGATGATCGTAATCCTGATAAAACTGCTGAGGACGGAAAACCAACGGATACGAAAGCTTTTGACTTAATTACAGGACTTCTACGTGAAAAATGGGGGATAGACAGCAAAAATGTTCAGGTGGTTTCTTCGCAGGATGGAACACATGAATGGTAACAGGAGGTGAGCAGAAATGAGCAAATGGCTGAAAAAGCTGGAGCGATGGCTGGGTGGAGGGGCGGATGGGGCGAAAAGATTCAACTCATTTCGTTGGCTGCTTATACTTGGCCTTATCGGTGTAGCGATCATGCTTTTTAATTCATTCGTTAATGTGAAAAAGGTCGATCCAGAAAACGTAGGGCGTGAGCCGCCTGGCGTGATGAAAAATGAGCCTACATTAGAGACAACAACAGGTGAAGAAAGTTCCTTTGCCGGGATCGAGAAGGTTTTTGAGGACAATATGAAACAGATGCTGGAGCAGATTGTTGGCGTAGGAACCGTCGATGTCATGGTTACGGTAGATTCCACCGAAGAAGTTATCGTTCAACGCAATGTAAAAGATATGCAGGAAGAGAACAACGAGACGGACGCCAATGGTGGACAACGGCACACTACTCAATATACACGTGATGGCGAGATTGTCACCTATGAGTCATCAGGTGGTCAGCACACCCCGATTGTGACAAAAAAAGTAAAACCGCAGGTGAGGGGAGTGCTTGTTGTGGCTATGGGGGCAGAAAACCCTACAGTGAAGCAGCTAATTGTCGATGCTGTACAGAAGGGACTAAATGTACCTTCCTACAAAATTTCAGTCGTACCGCGCAAGCAGGGATAATATGGAATTGAGGAACAAAGAAGTTTATATTTTAAACCATTAATGAATATGGAGGACGGAACATGAATAATAAAAGACAAACCGTTTGGCTGGTGTCCATGCTGAGTTTAATGGTCGTGCTGTCTGCGTATTATTTGTTTACGGAGGACTCGAGCCCTGCAAATCCACCAGTAGCCGATAGTGAGCAAGTGAGCATGGTTAAGCAGGATGCCGCACAGGAAGCAACGACGAAGGCAGAGGAACAATTGAACGAACTGAAGGTAAATGAAGTAGTGACGAATGGAGAAGTAACTGATGGAGCATCGGCAACTTCTACAAAGTCGGATACGGCTTCCACAACTGATCCAACAACGGAAAACTCAAAAGGCGATAAAGATACGGCAGCTGCCCCTACTACTGAACCGGCGACATCCGATCAAAACACAACTGCGACTAAAACGGACGCGACAGCACAAAGTGACGACAAAGCAACCTCTACAGCCAAAACCGACCAGCAGGTACTGGATCAAGTGGCAACCGATCAAGCTGCCCAACCTACAGCAGCAGCAGTGATTGACAACTATTTGCTGGAACGGGATGTGGAAAATCAGAAGAAAAATGATGAACTGACTACCGCAATGAACGACAGCACACCAAAGAAAGCTGCTGAGGCTCAAAAGGAACTACATGTACTTGAAGATAAGCAGGCTAAAATTACTGGAATTGAAGAAGAGCTTCAGCAGCAGTTCGCCAATGCGGTCGTCCGTGAGGAAGATGCTGATAAATACAAAGTAGTGGTTCTGAGTGAAAAATTGGATGCTAAGCAAGCGGTAACAATTGTCGATAAAGTCATGAAGGAACTGAATGTAACGCAGGATAAGATCAGTGTCCAGTATGTTACACAATAAGACAAAAAACGCGAAAAAGCCCGGATTTCTGCATTATTCCGGGCTCTTTCTATTTTTAATGATTGTGATATAATACATAAAGCTGTTTCAACAATGTTATCAGCAACCGGCAAAATGCTGAAGGAGTGATTAATAGAGATGTTTAAATTAAGCGAGATTAAGGAATTGATCAAGCTGGTGGATGAAACGTCTGTGCATGAGCTTGAAATTGAAAATGAAGGAACTCGCCTGTTGATCCGGAAACCGGGCAAAAGCGAGATCGTTACGGTACAGGCTCCTGTGGCAACACCTGCTTATGCAGTGGCACCACAAGCTGTTATTCCAAATCCACAAGTACAGTCCGATGTTGGACTTGCAACTGCTGGGGAATCGAGGGAATATGCAAGCAATCTACATAAAATCGTATCTCCGATGGTAGGCACTTTCTATAGTTCTTCATCTCCGGATACGGCTCCGTATGTGAGTATCGGCAGCAAAGTGGGCGAAAAAACAACGGTATGTATCATTGAAGCGATGAAGCTGATGAACGAGCTGGAAGCTGAAGTGAAGGGCGAAATTGTGGAAATTTTGGCCGAAAACGGACAGTTGGTCGAGTATGGCCAGCCATTGTTCCTTGTGAAACCGGAGTAAAAAGCTTGTTTGAACCCTCTTTTGAGGGTTCGGCAAGACTACTCCCAGGGAGGATAAAGTCATGACATTTCAAAAAGTATTGATTGCGAATCGTGGAGAAATTGCGGTTCGTATCATTCGCGCTTGCCGCGAAATGAATATTTCGACAGTTGCCGTATATTCGGAAGCTGACAAGGATTCGTTACATGTGCGTCTCGCAGATGAGGCTTACTGTATCGGACCGACACTATCTAAGGACAGCTACCTTAATTTTACGAATCTGATGAGCGTTGCTACATTGACTGAATGTGATGCCATTCATCCAGGTTACGGATTTTTGGCGGAAAACGCAGACTTCGCTGAAATTTGCGAATCGTGTAATATTACGTTTATTGGTCCTTCTCCTGAAGCCATTAACAAAATGGGAGATAAGGCCGTAGCCAAGCAGACCATGAAGGATGCCGGAGTTCCGGTTATTCCGGGTTCAGACGGGCTGGTTGAGGATTTGCAGGATGCGATCAGCATCGCACGTGATATCGGATATCCGGTAATTATCAAGGCCACAGCAGGTGGCGGAGGTAAAGGTATTCGTATCGCCGAAGATGAGGATAACCTCATTCAGCAAATCACTACCGCTCAGCAGGAGGCGCAAAAAGCATTTGGCAATGCGGGTGTCTACCTAGAAAAATACTTGACCGGTATGAAACACGTGGAAATACAGATCATAGCGGACAAGCATGGTAATGTTGCCCATTTGGGCGAACGGGACTGCTCTGTGCAGCGTCGTCGTCAGAAGTTATTGGAGGAAGCACCATGTCCTGTACTATCGCAGGATGTTCGTGAAGAAATGGGTCAGGCAGCTGTTCGTGCAGCTTTGGCCGTTCAATACTCTGGTGCAGGTACTCTCGAATTTTTGCTTGGCCCGGACAATAATTTCTATTTCATGGAAATGAATACACGTATTCAGGTAGAACATCCAGTAACAGAAATGATTACTGGTGTAGACCTGATTAAGGAAATGATTTCTGTCGCTGAAGGACATCCGCTTTCCTTTACGCAGGAAGAAGTCACCATCAATGGCTGGGCGATAGAGTGTCGTATTAATGCTGAGGATCCGGATCGTAATTTTATGCCTGCACCGGGTAAAATCGGATTTTATCTGCCTCCAGGCGGTCCTGGAGTACGGGTAGACAGCGCAGCATATCCAGGTTATAGCATTCCTCCTTATTATGACTCTATGATCGCCAAGCTGATTGTGTGGGCACCTACACGGCAAGATGCAATTGCCAAAATGAAGCGGGCTTTGTCTGAGTTTGCTATTGAGGGCATACCCACAACGATTTCTTTTCATCAGCGCTTGCTAGAGCATCCTACCTTTATTAAAGGCGATTTTGATATTAAATTTTTGGAGGAAAACGAAGTTTAATCGGTATATTTCCTCAGTTTGTCATAATGAACGCCAAATGATATAGTATGGATAATAAGTGAGCATGTCTGCTTTGAAATCCAAAGCTGGAATGAAACTTATTTTGACCGAAAGGTGTTGAAGGTATGAGCACAGTGCCAACCGAATTCGAACGTACAGAAATTGGGGAGATTCAAATTGCCCCAGAAGTTATTGAAGTCATTGCCGGACTGGCTACCGTTGAGGTACCGGGCGTTGCGGGAATGAGTGGCGGATTTGCTGGTGGGTTTGCCGAATTGCTAGGCCGCAAAAATTTATCTAAAGGTGTAAAAGTGGAAGTCGGACAGCGTGAAGCTGCTGTAGACGTCTCCGTCATTATTGAGTACGGTAACCGTCTGCCTGAGGTGGCTGCTGCTATTCAGCATAATGTTAAGCGTTCGATTGAGAACATGACAGGTCTTAACGTTGTTGAAGTGAACGTGCAAATTCATGATGTTCAATTCAAAAGTGCCGAAAAAGTAGAAGAGCCGGAAGTGCTGGGCGCCGGACGGGTTAAATAGAGCGATACTTTGTACAAACCCCCGACCCTTATGGGTCGAGGGTTTACTCTAATTTAAGGAGGCTGTGCGTTTCGTGGCTAAAGTTATGGACAGACTTCTGCTGTTCTTGTACAGCTTAAGTATCGGAATTATTTCCATTCTCGCCATCCTCCTCCTGAGCGGGGCCATTCCGTATGTTTTAAGTATTGAGGATGAGCGAGTGGTGTGGTTTACCAGCCTGATTATTGCAGGGGTTCTGTTGTTATTGAGTCTTCGTTTTTTTTATATCTCTATTCGACGGAACCAAACCGTACAGCATTCTATTGATCAACGAACGGAATATGGTGACATTCAGATTTCAGTGGACACCATTGAAAATTTGTGCCTCAAAGCAGCTTCCCGATTTCGCGGGATGCAGGATTTGAAAGCACGCGTTCGCGTGTTGGAATCGGGACTTGATATTACGATTCGGGCGGTTGTAGACGGGGAAAGCTCCATTCCGGTGTTAACCTCCGAGGTACAAAAGGGGGTACACGATCATGTGGAAGAAATTACAGGAATTCCTGTGTCCAATGTGTCGGTGTACATCGCTAATGTTTCTCAGTCACCCAGCTTTAAGAGTCGTGTGGAATAGAGGTGATTTTCCCTGATGCCCTGGAAAGAAATATGGGGAAGTTACAAGGGCCGGATCATGGGGATCACGGCTGGTATTTTTTTCGGTTTTATTTATTTGTGGGCAGGCTTTTGGAATATGTTGTTCTTTGCATTGATGGTGTTCATCGGATATACGCTAGGAAGACGTAGCGATTCAGCGCTTGGTTCATTCCTCCCTTGGAAGGAATGGGGCGATTGGTTGTCGCAGCGTTGGCGTCCTTTTAAATGAACCCTGTGATACGTGTTCTCCAAAATAGAGCTGTAGCTTCTTTGCGCCCAACGTTTTGGAGGATGCGTTCACAGGTTTTTTTGTGGAAATTGGTTAGAATGAAAAATAGATATAGGCAAGCGTAGGAGGCAGGGCATGAAAAGACGTCTGGCGAGGGAATTAGCGGTACAGAGTATGTACCATATGGAAATGAATGAAGTGGATGCGGCAGCAGCCGTGGACATGTTGCTTCAGGAAGCCGCTGAGGAAAACGAAGCGGAAGTTGTCGTTAAAAACGCGGCAGTGTTAAGAGCGTATGTTTTGGAGCATGTGCGGGGTACGTGGGAGCACAAGGAAGCCATTGATGGGCTGTTGGTGGATTATCTTAAAGGCTGGCAGATCAGCAGACTTTCACGTGTAGATCGTCAAATTTTGAGACTTGCGGCATATGAGATGATTTTCCGTGAGGATGTTCCAGCTAAGGTAGCTGTTAATGAAGCGATTGAATTGTCGAAGCACTTTGGTACCGAGGAATCCGGTAAATTTGTTAATGGTGTACTGGGACGAGTGATTCAAGAACTGGAGCAATTGAAAGCACGTTTTTAAGTAGAGACTACTGAATCAGGTTGGAGAGTGGATAAACATGTCAGCACCGATCATTGATGGTAAACAAATCTCTCAGGATATTCGCGCAAGCATTCAGCAAGAGGTCATTCGTCTGAAAGAGCACCGGTTTCAGCCGGGACTGGCTGTTGTATTGGTAGGCGAAGATCCCGCTTCGCAGGTATATGTTAAAAACAAGGAAAAGGCATGCCATGATCTCGGCTATTACTCAGAGGTTCACCGGTTAACAGCAGATACTTCGCAGGAAGCATTGCTGGAACTGGTGGACAAGCTGAACCATCAAAGTACTATCCATGGAATTTTGGTACAACTGCCGTTGCCAAAGCATATTCATGAAAAAGCTGTCATTAACGCGATTGCAGTGGAGAAGGATGTGGATGGATTTCATCCGGTGAACGTAGGAAATTTGGTCATCGGTGACGATAGTCTATTGCCTTGTACTCCTGCTGGAGTCATTGAGTTAATCAAGCGTGCTGGAGTGGAGATAGCTGGTAAACATGCGGTAGTTATTGGTCGCAGTAATATCGTAGGCAAGCCAGTGTCTTTATTGTTGCAGCGTGAAAATGCTACGGTTACGATGTGCCACTCCCGTACAGCGAATATCGCGGATCTAAGTCGACAAGCGGATATCTTAGTCGTTGCGATCGGCAAAGCCAACTTTATTGATGCTTCGTTCGTGAAGCCCGGAGCGGTAGTGATAGATGTGGGGATGAACCGTCTGGAGAACGGAAAGTTGGCGGGGGACGTTGATTTTGAGAGCGTGAAGCAAGTGTCTGGTCCGATTACGCCTGTTCCCGGCGGAGTAGGCCCGATGACAATTACGATGCTGATGCAAAATACGCTTGTAGCGGCCAAGCGGTCGCACGGTTTGGCATAAGGGCAGCTGCCTGTGGCTGAACAACGTATTTACTCTATAAAGGACCTGAATCGTTATATCCGGATGAAACTGGAATCGGATCAGGTGCTGTCTGATGTATGGATACGCGGGGAAATTTCTAATTTTACGCATCATTCGAGTGGTCACATGTACTTTACGCTCAAGGATGAGGGGAGTCGCATACGTTCGATTATGTTTGCAACCCATAATCAGCGGCTCCCTTTCGTACCGAAAGAAGGTACGCGTGTTATTGCCCGGGGAAACGTATCCGTGTACGAACGAGATGGACAATATCAGTTTTATGCAACTCAAATGCAGCCTGACGGCATAGGGAGCCTTTATCTGGCTTACGAACAGCTCAAGCAAAAGCTGGATGCAGAGGGACTGTTTGATACTGCTCGTAAGCGTAATCTCCCTGCCCATCCGGCAACCATTGGCGTGATTACGTCACCGACCGGAGCGGCTGTGCGTGATATTATTACGACACTTCAACGGCGATACCCGCAGGCTGGAATTGTGTTGTATCCTGTGCTCGTACAAGGAAAAGGTGCCGCACCCTCGATAATCAAGGCAATTGAAGCTATGAATCGTATGCAAGAGGTTCAGGTGATGATCGTCGGACGGGGAGGTGGCTCGTTGGAAGAACTGTGGGCTTTTAATGAGGAAGCGGTTGCGCGCGCCATTTACGCATCGGTCATTCCGGTTATTTCGGCAGTTGGACACGAAACGGATTTTACTATTGCCGATTTTGTGGCTGACTTGCGTGCGGCAACGCCAACCGCAGCAGCCGAGTTGGCTGTGCCTAATCAGGCAGAGCTACGGGATCAGCTGCTCCAACGTGAGCAACGGTTGCGCAACGCC
The DNA here is from genome assembly GCF_900116035.1 of Paenibacillus sp. cl130. Lineage (NCBI taxonomy): Bacteria > Bacillati > Bacillota > Bacilli > Caryophanales > Paenibacillaceae > Paenibacillus > Paenibacillus sp. cl130. The sequence goes on along the minus strand of NZ_FOYG01000002.1, from coordinate 263,531 downwards.
CTCCGGCAGCGGCTGGAAACCAGCCGTGAACGCTTGGCGAGGCTTCAGCGTTCGCCAGTTCTGCTGCACCCACGCCGTTATATGCTACAGCATGCAGAGCGAATGGACATGCTGCATCAGCGGCTGATTCGCGCAGCGGGTAACCGTTCGCGTTTGAACGCAGAAAAGAACGCACGTATGCGTCAGGTACTAGAGCGGTTTAATCCGCGTGAACAAATTCGTTCGGCACGCAAGCAGACGGATATGGCGCAACGTCAGCTGGAGTCTGCGATGCGTGCTATTACGAAAACGGGACGGCAGCAGTTGCACACGGGAATTCGTCAGCTGGATGCGCTGAGCCCACTCAAAGTCATGGCCCGAGGCTATAGCTTGGTATACGATGAGCAGGAGAAACGGCTGATTAAGTCGCTCAAAGACGTACAGCCGGGAGATTCCATCAAGATTAAAGTAAGTGATGGGCAGTTGGACTGCCAAGTATGGGGAATGAAGGAGGACGCGAAGCACGGTGGCGAATGAAACGGAATTGAATTTTGAAGCGGCTATGGCCGCTCTTGAAGAAATTGTCGGACAACTGGAGCATGGAGACGTTCCTCTGGAGCAAGCCATTGATTTGTTCCAGCGGGGGATGAAGCTGTCTCAGCTTTGCAGTCAGAAGCTGGAGCAGGTTGAACGTAAAATTGAAATGATCGTGGAAGAGGATGGAGATTTGCGCAAGAAGCCTTTTGGCGGTGGATTGGATGAAAACGGCGGTGAAGGGCTTGAATAGACCGTCGTTCAAGGAATATTTGACCGGGACGACGGATGTAGTTTCATCCGCACTGATCGAGCAGTTCCCGGTCGATTGGAACATTCCCGCTGTTCTTCGAGAATCCATGAATTACTCACTTACCGCAGGCGGAAAACGGCTGCGGCCTCTGCTTGTGATCGCTGCTGCTGAAGCATTCGGTGGAAGTAGGGAAGCTGCGCTGCCAGTGGCATGTGCGGTAGAAATGGTACATACGTACTCCCTCATTCATGACGACTTGCCAGCCATGGATGATGATGATTATCGGCGAGGTAAGCTGACGAATCATAAGGTATACGGCGAGGCGGTTGCTGTCCTTGCGGGTGATGCTTTGTTGACCCATGCCTTTTACAGCATTGTGCAAGCAGGACGGCGTCACGGTGTTTCATCCGATGCGCTATTGTCCATTGTCGAGGATTTGTCCGAAATGAGTGGCGCGCGGGGCATGGTAGGCGGACAGGTTGCCGATATGTCAGGCGAGCAAGGAATGACGGGGATCGAGGAACTGGAATATATCCATCTTCATAAAACTGCTGATTTGATTATTTTCTCGCTCTTGGCAGGTGGACGGATTGGTGGGGCGGACAAGAGTCAATTAGAGGCGCTTCGCCGTTTTGGACGAGACTTGGGGCTGGCTTTTCAGATACAGGACGATATACTGGACCTCATAGGCGATGAGAGCAAAATGGGTAAGAAAACGCAAAGTGATGTTGAACAGGAGAAGGTTACCTATCCGTATTTCATTGGTATGGACGCATCTTTGCAGCAGGTGGAGGAACTCACCGCATCTGCTAAAAAAGTGATAACAGAGAGCGGTATTCCCGATTCTTCTCGTTTGCTGGAGATAGCCGATTACCTGATGAAGCGTGATCATTAGTTGCCTTAGAGCTGTTTTGACTTGTCTGCGTTTAAGCACAGTCAAAAAGTGTGATATAATACTTGTTAACTTTACACACAAACTTGAAGGAAAGCGGGGAGATATGCGTGCTGCTTCCACACATAAAGCAACCAGGCGATCTGAAATCACTGTCGGTTGAGGAGTTGGCTTCTCTGGCCGAGGAAATCAGGAGCTTTTTGATTGAGAAGCTGTCCGTGACTGGGGGGCATCTGGCATCGAATCTGGGAGTGGTTGAGCTCACGATCGCCCTGCATTATTGCTATAACAGTCCGAAGGACAAGATGATTTATGACGTTGGGCACCAAGCCTACGTACACAAAATATTGACAGGGCGAATGGATCGTTTTGATACACTTCGTCAGCGTGATGGACTTTGTGGTTTTGTAAAAAGAAGCGAGAGTGAGCATGATGTTTGGGAAGCCGGTCATAGCAGCACTTCTCTGTCGGCCGCAATGGGAATGGCTTTGGCTCGAGATTTGAAGGGCGAGGACAATAAAGTCATTGCAATGATCGGAGACGGCGCGTTGACTGGGGGGATGGCCTTCGAAGCGTTGAATCATATCGGACATGAGCGCAAAAATTTAATGGTCATTCTGAATGACAACGAAATGTCCATAGCACCTAATGTGGGGGCCATGCATAATTATTTGAGTAAAATCCGCTCGGACCGTCATTATTTGCGAGCAAAAGATGAGCTGGAAGTCTTGCTGAAAAAAATACCCGCGATCGGCGGTAAACTTGCCAAATCGGCTGGCCGTGTCAAGGACAGTCTTAAATATATGATGGTGCCTGGTGTACTGTTTGAGGAACTGGGACTTACGTATCTCGGTCCAGTGGACGGGCATGATTTGCCGAAGCTAATCGAAACCTTCCAGCAGGCTGATAATGTCACTGGCCCTGTATTGGTGCATGTCGTAACCACCAAGGGCAAGGGCTATAAACCTGCAGAGGCAGATTCACACAAATGGCACGGAATCAGCCCTTACAAAATTGAATCGGGTCAGGTACTCAAAGCTGTAGGTAATCCGATGTATACGGAAATTTTCGGCCGAACGCTGATTGAGCTGGCTGAGCAGGATGAGCGCATCGTTGCGGTCACGCCTGCTATGCCTGGTGGATCAGGACTGGTACCGTTTAGTAAAGAGTTTCCTAGCCGTATGATTGACGTCGGCATTGCTGAACAGCATGCAGCTACCATGTGTGCTGCGTTGGCAATGGAAGGGCTGAAGCCGGTGTTTGCGGTGTATTCGACTTTTATGCAGCGTGCTTATGACCAGATTGTGCATGATATCTGTCGTCATAATGCGAACGTAATGTTCGCGATTGACCGTGCAGGTTTTGTTGGGGCTGACGGGGAAACTCATCATGGCGTGTTTGATGTGGCATTCCTACGTCATATCCCGAATCTTGTGCTTATGATGCCAAAGGATGAGAACGAGCTACGCCATATGATGAAAACAGCGCTCGACTATGAAGACGGTCCAATTGCTTATCGTTACCCGCGTGTTAATGTGGTTGGCGTGCCGTTGGATAAAGAATTACAGGCTATTTCCATCGGCAGTTGGGAGCTCCTGCGTAAGGGTGAGGGCTTTGCTGTAATTGCATCAGGACCGATGCTCCAGGTGGCGACAGAGGCTGCGGAGGCGATGAAACGTGAAGGGTTGCAAGTGGGCGTAGTGAATGCCCGTTTCCTGAAGCCTTTGGACGAGGATATGTTGCGTGAGCTGGCTCGTCAGCATACGAAGCTAATCGTATTGGAAGAAGCTTCTGAAGCAGGAAGCTTGGGTAGCGCTGTACTGGAATTTTACGCCAAAGCCGAAATACAAGAGGCGCAGGTGCGCCTAATGGGGATTCCCGATCTGTTCGTGGAGCATGGCTCCATCAAAGAGCAGCGTGCTGAAGTAGGGCTTACCATTGAAGATGTATGCTTAAAGCTGCGTAAATGGGCTGCTGAACCAGCATATGGCATGGGACAATCCGTATAGGGTAATTTGAAGCGAAGACCATGACATTTTTAAAAAGTATGACAAGAGCAGCCTGGCTGCCTAAAGGGAGATTAACATGTCTGTTCCGAAGGAACGCATTGATGTATTACTTGTAGAACAAGGCTTTTTTGAAAGCCGTGAAAAAGCTAAAGCTGCGATTATGGCTGGTCTAGTGCTGGCGGACAGCGAACGGATAGAGAAAGCGGGTATGAAGGTACCACGCGCCAGCGAGCTTAAAGTTAAGGGTTCGGTGCATCCGTATGTAAGCCGTGGAGGATTAAAGCTAGAGAAGGCCATTCGTCAATTTGAGCTGGATATGAAGGGCAGGACAATGCTGGATATTGGTTCGTCCACTGGAGGTTTTACGGATTGTGCACTTCAGCATGGAGCGGAATACGTATACGCCATTGATGTGGGTTATAATCAGCTGGATTGGTCGCTTCGTAATGATGAACGCGTATGCGTAATGGAGAAAACGAATTTCAGATATATGACACCTGCGGATTTGAATGGTTCTGTCCCGAATTTCGCAAGTATTGACGTTTCGTTTATTTCATTACGTATTATTTTGCCCCCGTTGCTTGCCTTGTTGCATCAACCTGCTGATATTGTAGCTCTAATCAAGCCGCAATTCGAAGCTGGACGCGAAAAGGTCGGAAAATCCGGTGTGGTCCGTGATCCTGCTACGCATAAAGAAGTGTTGCAGACCATTCTGATGTTTGCGCATGAGCTTGGACTTACGCTGCAAGGTTTGGCTTATTCGCCTATTACAGGTGGAGAAGGCAATATTGAATTTTTAGCGCATTGGCGTTTGGATGGGCTTCCTGCTGCAGAATCGCAGCTGGAGAATATGGATTTCAGACCACTAATTGAACGTACCGTTCAGGAAGCAGGTCAGACTTTTAATAATGGTCCATCGCGTAAGTAACATTCAGGGGTTCTCCATGAGTTCTGTGAACTTAAGGGAACCTCTTTTTGGTGTGAGGGATTGATTGTAGAACTCACGTTCGCCTATAATGAGATGTACAAAGGAAAAGGAATTTTACATCTTGTCCTAGAATATGTCCATGAGGTGATCGGTCCATGGACACAAGATATGATACGATTATCATCGCTGTAATCGGGGTGATATTAGGGATATGGGCTTTATATAGCCTGCGTGCCTGGTTGAAGGAGCCAGGGCCGCTTGTGCTAAAGACAATACCGATTAACGAGGATTTGGATGAAGGGCCTGCTATAGATATACTCGAAGAAGCAGGTTATGAAGTAGTCGGTGGGAAAATGAAAATACCGCTTGCTTTTAAAGTGAATGGACATACCGTGTATAGCCGTTTGTTTATAGACTACGTGGCTGTACGAAACGGTTCGACATATATGGTCAAAACGTCACGCCGCAAGAAACCAATGGAGTGGAGTGGTCCTGATTTACGGGACAGGCTCATGCCGTATTTGTTGCTCTATCCGGGTTGCGCGGGTGTATTGTACGTTGATACGGACGAGCGAAGTATTCGCCTTATTACATTAGTGGAAGACCTCGAAGAAGAGGAATATGAAGGTTAATCCATAGGAGGATTATATGAAGGGTCAACGACATATTAAAATTAGGGAAATTATTTCACAACATGAGATTGAGACGCAGGATGATCTGGTTGAAGCATTGCGTAAGGCTGGTTTTCAGGTCACACAGGCGACCGTATCGCGTGATATCAAGGAGCTGCTGCTGATCAAGGTTCCAATGGACGATGGCAGATATAAATATTCAATGCCTTCAGATCAGCGCTACAATCCGGCCCAGAAACTGAAACGTACGTTGGTCGATAACTTTTTGCATATTGACTACACAACCAATCTGATTGTGATGAAGTGTCTGCCGGGAACAGCCAACTCGATTGCTGCTTTATTGGACAATATTGAATGGTCCGAGATTATGGGTACGATTAGCGGAGATGACACCATTTTGATTATTTGCCGATCGGAAGAAAACAGCGAAGCTATCGTGAATCGTCTTATGGGCTATATTTCCTAATTATAATGGCTACGCATATTAGGCGTTTTAATTTGTACATCATAGAGGTGAAAGAACGATGCTGGTCACTTTGTCTATACGGAATTTGGCGGTCGTAGAGGCCGTCGATGTTCATTTTTATAAAGGGTTTCATGTCTTGAGCGGGGAAACAGGTGCTGGTAAATCCATTATTATCGATGCGCTTGGGCTGATTGCAGGCGGTAGGGGCTCTGCTGATCTAGTACGTTACGGTTGTGATAAAGCAGAGATGGAAGCCTTGTTTGAGCTGCCGGTAAAACATCCAGTTTGGAATACACTTGAGGAACAAGGGATTAAGGCTAATGCGGAGGAGCATTTGCTGATTCGTCGCGAACTTACGGTTCAGGGGAAAAGCTCTTCTCGAATTAACGGTCAGATGGTTAATTTAACGATGCTGCGTGAGGTAGGTGAGCAACTCGTCAATATCCACGGGCAACATGAGCATCAAAGCCTGCTACGTGCAGATCGCCATCTGGCACTGCTGGATACGTTCGGTGATTCGGTGATCGGTCCAGTCAAAACGCTTTACCGTGAGCGTTACAATGCTTTTGTCAAAGCGGAAAAAGAAGTAAGAGAACTGCAAAGCTCCAGTCAAAAGGCTTATCAGCTTTTGGATATGTACCGATTTCAATTAGAAGAGATCGCTGCGGCGGAGTTGAAATTGGGAGAAGATGAATTATTGGCAGAGGAACGGGTCAAGCTATCCCATAGTGAGAAAATGATGGATGGGATATCAGGGGCATACGAACTGCTAAGCGGCAGAGGTGGGCTGGATACGATCAATAACGTATTGTCCAGATTGAACGATGTCCAAAGCTATGACAGCAAAAGCCTTCAGCCCATTGCGGAGCAGATTCAGTCTGCTTTTTACCAGTTAGAGGACGCAGCATTCCAATTACGTTCTTATCGTGAGGATATTGAATTTAATCCAGGCAAGCTGCATGAAGTGGAGCAACGTTTGAATCAAATTACCGGATTACAGCGAAAATATGGTGATAGTATAGAGCAGATTTTGGAATACTATAGCCGTATTGAGCAGGAAACCGATCTGCTGGAAAATAAAGATGAGCGGCTGGAGCAGCTCATTGCAAAACGGGATGAGTTGCTTTCCGATTTGCTGGAGATTTCAGAAGAGCTTACAGAAGCACGTGAAATTTGTGCTGAAGAGCTTGCAGAGCAAGTGGAGCAGGAGTTAAAAGACCTGCAGATGGAAAGAACGTCACTCAAGGTGCGCATTGATCCAATTGAAGATCCACGCGGATATGAGTATAAAGGTCTGAAGGTAAGGCCTACCAAGCAAGGCATAGATAATGCGGAATTTCTTATTTCCCCCAATCCAGGTGAGCCACTACGTCCACTTGGTAAGATCGCTTCAGGCGGTGAGCTATCACGTATCATGTTGGCGATGAAAAGTATTTTTGCGCGTCATGATCAAATTCCAGTACTCATTTTTGACGAGGTGGATACCGGGGTGAGTGGTCGTGCAGCTCAATCCATTGCCGAGAAGCTATATCGTTTATCTTCCGTTTGTCAGGTGTTTTCCATTACTCATTTGCCACAGGTGGCATGTATGGCAGATCATCAGTACCTTATTGAGAAAAATGTTCATGATGGACGGACCATGACTCAAATTGAGGGACTTACGGAGGACGGGCGTGTCAAGGAATTGGCACGGATGCTGGGCGGCGTGGAAATTACCGAAAAAACATTGCATCACGCACAGGAAATGCTGAATTTGGCGGAAGGAAAGAAAGCCTGAAAAGAGCGGCTGGCGTAATGTTTAACAGTTATAAAAGCCTGGGGGCAAGGTTACCTTATAGGTACGCAATTGGCGACCACCTTTACTCGTCAAGCGAAAGAAGCAAAGGGAGCGTGACAGCCATTGAATTTTTACTCCAGGATCAAATTGCTCGGTCTTTTGCTTGTTTTTCTTATGTGTTCTATCGGTAACGCTCAGTATGTGCAAGCAGCGCTGCCTCCACAAGCTTCTTTGGATTTGTTCGGCTCTAAAAGCATGAGGACAACCCAAGAAAGTGTAGTCCCCGATTTAAAAGTATACCCGGGGGGGCAGACGATTGGGGTCAAAGTAAAATCTTCAGGAGTGCTTGTCGTCGGTCACCATATCATTCAGGAAAGTAATGATCGTAAGGTGTCACCTGGTGAAACAGCAGGGATTCGCCTAGGGGATCGAATTACACACATGAACGGCAAGCCACTCAATAGCCTGGCAAGGGTTGCTGAGGCAGTAGACGAAGCAGGTAAGAACAAAAAACCGCTCGACATCACGCTTTGTCGAGGGGAGCAGACCATTTCCACCAAGTTAACACCAGCATATGATCAAGATGATAAAGCGTGGCGGCTTGGGTTGTATATTAGGGACTCGGCTGCAGGTGTAGGTACATTAACGTTTTACGCACCGGACCAGGGTGTATACGGGGCCTTGGGTCACGTAATTACCGATATGAATACCCAAACCCCTATTGTCGTGGGGAGCGGAGAGATTGTGCAATCCAATGTGACGTCAATTGCGAAAAGCCAAAGTGGGGAACCAGGAGAAAAACGCGCTCATTTTCTCAAAGATCATCGGGTATTAGGAAATATTGAACGAAATACGAATTTCGGAATTTTTGGGAAAATGTCAGATGAGCCGCAATATGGATTGTATTCGACTCCTATTCCGGTGGCCCTTGCGAATGAAGTAAAAGAAGGACCTGCAGAAATTTTGACTGTACTGGAAGGTCAACAAATTCAGCGGTTTCAGGCGGAAATTGTACACATTTCTCAGCAGGACAAACCGGCAACCAAAGGACTTGTGATTCGCATTGTAGATCCAAAGCTGCTGGATAAGACCGGGGGAATCGTGCAAGGAATGAGCGGTAGTCCGATTATCCAAAATGGTAAGCTTATCGGGGCTGTGACACATGTATTTGTGAATGATCCTAAATCAGGTTACGGTTGTTTTATCGAATGGATGCTGCGCGATGCAGGAATCATGCAGAATAACGTAAGCTTGAAATCATCTTCTAATCTTAAGGCGAGCTAGTGGCCTTAAGATTTTTTTGTCGAAAAGCAGGGGAATAACTCATAATTGCAAGATAAAGAATCAATTATAATAGAAACTCTAAAAAAAATAAATAAAAATAATTTTCGACAGAAGGAATTCATAATTCGATGTCGAAATCATATACTCCGACAAGAAATATTTATATACTGTAAATAGATATCACAATGGAATATCACTCAATGAGGAGGAAGTACATTGCAAAAAATTGAGGTATTGTTGGCTGATGACAACCGGGAATTTACGAATTTGCTTGCTGAATATATTTCCGATCAGGAGGATATGGAAGTTACAGGAATCGCCTATAACGGCGAAGAAGTGCTCCAACGCATCGCAGAATCCCGCAACATACCTGATGTACTTATTTTAGATATTATTATGCCTCACCTGGATGGTCTCGGTGTGTTGGAGCGTTTGAGAGAAATGAACGTGACTCCACAGCCGAAAATCATTATGCTGACTGCATTCGGTCAAGAAAATATTACACAGAGGGCCGTACAGCTCGGGGCATCTTATTATATTTTGAAGCCGTTTGACATGGAAGTGCTGGCTAACCGTGTTCGCCAATTGGTGGGACCGCAGTTAGTTAGCAGCAGTCCGGTAACCATTTCATCCATGCGGTCCAACGTAGTACCTATGGGTAAGACGAAAAACCTGGATGCCAGTATCACGGCCATCATACATGAAATTGGTGTACCAGCTCACATCAAGGGCTATCAATATTTACGCGAAGCCATTACGATGGTGTACAATAATATCGAAATCTTGGGAGCCATCACCAAAACATTATATCCGGCAATCGCCGAAAAGTTCAAAACGACGGCATCTCGCGTAGAACGCGCCATTCGTCATGCTATCGAGGTAGCATGGACCCGAGGAAATATCGACAGCATTTCACATCTGTTTGGTTACACCATTAATATCAGTAAGTCCAAACCAACCAATAGTGAATTCATAGCGATGGTGGCAGATAAGCTGCGGATTGAGAATAAGGTGTCCTGAAAGAGTCAGAATGATTGATGAAGCAAGGGATTTTTGGGGTTTGACGTTTATCAATGATAATTGCAGGGATGGCTTCTAATCTCCAAAACAGCCGCCCAGATTACCGATAAACTTCTGAATAGTAGAAAACTAATACCGCCTTTTTATTGGTTCTTCCAAGAACCAGTAAAGGAGCGGTATTTTTTATGAACGATTTTCAATTTCAACTGGACAATTTAAAGTTTTCTTCAATTATCGTCATTTCATTGCTATCAGTCGTCGTTCTACCAAGGGAGAGAGTTGGAATTGTTATTGAACTATTGCTTGATCGACAAGCTCTATAAGAAATATAATTAAAACAATCTTTCAAATGAGGTGAATCGGATGTCATTCCGTATTGTTCGAGGTATTTAGTTTCCGGGCTGGAAAAAACGCGTACCAGCCGTCAAGGGAGAAGTCTATCCTTTTGGCTACAAAAACTAAAATTCTGAATGATATCGGTCTGCTAACTCGTAGTTTTTATCCTTAATTGGAAGGTGGAAGAAAAATGAATTCAATAGAATATAAAGAGTTTTATGATAAGGTTGGAAAAATCAACGGATGGGATTTCAGCAATGTGAAATGTATCTCCAAAGGAGTAAAATGGGACTTCTACAATGAAGTGGCGAAGACATGCAAGAAGTCGGATATATTGCTTGATATCGGTACTGGCGGCGGGGAAGCAATTTTATCAATAGCAGATTCTGCATTACTTCTAGTTGGGATTGACCATTCCACCGGAATGATTGAAACAGCAACCAAGAATTCTGCTGAATCAGACATAGCAAATGTTCGTTTTCTCCAGATGGATGCTGAAAATCTAAATTTTCCTGAGAACTTCTTTAATGTAATCTCTTCTCGACATTCATGTTTTTATGCAAAAGAGATAGCAAAGGTGTTAGTAAAGGGTGGTATGTTCCTGACACAGCAAGTAAGCGAAAACGACAAATTAAATATTAAAGAAGCGTTTGGAAGAGGACAGGCTTGGGGTGCTAAGAAAGACTCGTTAAAAGCTAAATATATTACCGAATTAAGTGATGCGGGCTTTAACGATATACAGTCATTTGAATTCAATGCAAACGAATATTATCAGACTCCTGCAGACTTAATATTCCTCTTGAAACACACTCCGACTATTTCTAACTTCGGAGAAAAAGAAATTGATTTTCAAATACTCCAACAATTTATTATAGACAATCAAACCGAAATAGGAATAAGGACAAATTCAGAACGATTTATGGTGATTGCTAGGAAGTAAAACATAAAGGGATACCCGTTTCTGGGTATCCTTTTTTTAAAACTTATAAGTTTGATGGAATAAGTGAATAAAGATTTTCAGCATCTCCCTCCCTATATGGCGGTACAATTGTTGGGGATTATAAAACATAATGCTCTCCACGAGGTTATAAAATAAACCTGAATCAGTTGCACCAACCATCACGAAGGGAAATTTTCCTTTTGTAAACAGTTCTGAAATTCTCTTTAATTTTGATATAAACAAAGTGTCGTTTCTTGTCGATATAGTATCTAATATAAAGAGAACTGAGGAGCGAATATATGAAATTTAACATTCGAACAAAATTGATATTGGGTTTTTTAGCGGTAATAATCCTTTTGATCGTGATTAGTACAGTATCTATCTCAAAAATGAAAAACCTAGGTGACACTTCGATGGCAATTGATAGCCATTGGATGCCAAGTGTGACCATACTGGGAACACTAAATGGTGATGTATCTGATGTAGAGCGGATTTCATTAAACATTATTGTAGAACGTGACCCAGAGGAAATGGAGAAGGTTCAGGCCGAATATGATAAGGTTTTAAAAAAGGTCGAGGACGGCCGCAAAACATACGAAAAATTAATTGCTACCCCTAAAGAACGCGAAATGTACGAAGAATTCTCCAAAAATTATACGGAGTATTTGGCTAAGTTGCCTGAAGTGATCGAAGCAGGTAAAGCTAATGATTATGCTCAATCAAGCATCCTTCATCAAGAGTCCTATAAGTTATGGTATAGTTCAAACGATATGATCAGTCAGCTCATTAAATTGAATGCAGATGGATCTAAACAGACTACGAAAGAAGCTGTTGACAACTTTATTTCAGGGAGACAATTGATCATCGTTTTGAGTATAGCAGCCGTTATATTAGCATTGATCATGGCAATCATCATAGCCCAAATTATTTCTAAACCTATCTTGCGGATCAGTCGTGCTGCTGAAAGTATTGCATCGGGTGATCTTACAAGTGAAGCTATCATTGTGAAGGGCAAGGACGAGATCAGTACGTTGGCACATTCCTTCAATGTCATGGTTGAGAACCTTCGTCAACTGATTCAATCTGTGAGTAAGACGACTGAGTTGGTAACCACTTCCTCAGAAGAATTGACGGCCAGCGCAGAGCAAAATAGCCAAGCTTCTGCACAAATAACCGAAACGGTGCAAGAAGTAGCTACTGGAACAGGAGACCAGGTAGATATGGTGACGAAATCGTCCCAAGCTATTGAGGAAATGTCTATCGGTGTTGAGCAAATCGCCATCCGCGCGCAAAATGTATTCGCATCTGCGCAAGATGCGGCCCATAAATCGGCTGAAGGTAACCAGATGATTCAACAGGCAGTTACGCAGATGAATGCCGTGAATGATTCGATGAATGGATTGGCAGATCTCATGGCTGGATTGGGAGAGCGCTCAGACGAAATTGGCAAGATCATTGATGTTATCACCAATATTTCTAGTCAGACCAACCTTCTTGCCTTGAACGCTGCGATTGAAGCGGCCCGTGCAGGAGAACATGGTCGCGGATTTGCTGTAGTTGCAGGCGAAGTTCGCAAGTTGGCTGAACAATCGGCTCATTCAGCTCAACAAATTACGGAGCTAGTGGGATTGATTCAAAAGGATACTACCCATGCTATTGAGGCGGTAGCGTCTAACGGGAAGGATGTCATGACAGGTCGTGAAGTTGTACAAAATGCAGGCGCATCCTTTGAACTCATTCAGGAAACCGTAAATAAAGTGGCCAGTGAAATTGAAGAGGTTTCTGCCGGATCAGAACAAATGTCTGCAAGTACAGATGAGATTGTTGGTTTTGTCAGACAAATTTCAGCGATTGCTGAGGAAGCCGCAGCAGGGACACAACACGTATCTGCCGCAACTCAGGAACAGCTGGCGTCCATGGAGGAAATTGCTTCATCTGCAAGAAACCTGTCTACGATGGCAGAGGATCTGCAAGGGCAAATTGGTAAATTCAAAGTATAATTCGTATACTGCTTTTTATGTTTCAGAGGAACTAGCTGCTCTATTGTGAGCGGCTTTTTTCTTTTTTTATTAATATATTGTGATTAAAGGGTGGAGATATGAGGAATCTGTAATTGGAAAGATATGATATAATGGTGGGAACTTCTTTGGGTTGGAGTGACATCATGGACAATAAGACTGAACTTAAAGCAAGTGACCTACGTCAGTTAGCGATAGAAAAAATCATAGCTACACCGTTTTTGAATGATTTTAAATATCTGAAAAGCAGAAAAGTTTTGAAAAAAGAAACCAAGGAATTTATATTTGGAATTTGTTTTGGTGCGACGAAATATGGTGCATTAAAAGTTTATATTATCGTGGAATCCAAAAGAATAAAAAAGAAGTATAGTACTGTGGCTTGTTTTCACAGTGAGCTGATTGCTCTCACCAAGAAATATACGGGAAACAGGGATTACCTTGTGTCCACAGAAGCAGAAAGAGAACGGGTGATCCAAGAGATTATTGAAGATATCTACACTTTCGCGTTGCCCTTTTTCAAGCGATTTGAACATGTAGAAACACTAGCAGAACAAGTACATAAGTCAGGCTTTTTACCGCATCGCAAACGCTTTGATAAGTTTAATCCTTTAACGAAAAGATTCATTGATTTTTATTATCAAGGGGAGTAATGTAGCCATCTGGGACATTTTTGTTCTCACCATTGGGCAGTAGGTAAGCATTTTGATAAGGAGAACGAATTCCATGGGGGGATATTATCGTTTTTCAATAGGATGATGTACAATTTGTAAAACGGGGCAATGTACTCCTTAGGAAAAGATGATTTACCTAATATGCTCAATTTCTTGCTTAGAGGCGAGTTGGATATTGCACTGGAGGGTACGTTTTTTATATGGGTAGACAATCGGATGAACAGCACAGAGGCTGTATAGCGGGTATAATTTCAATGAATAAAGCTATAGGCTAAGTCATCGCATTGAACGGGCTAGTGGTATTAACCCAATTGATTCTAAAGCAAAGGCGGGGATGAGAGCATGTGGAATAGTCTGACTTGGGTGTTCTTCGGCGTGTTGTTGGTGGCGTTGGGTTGGATTGTTAAAGCAAGGCGTAGTCGCAGCAGCAACAAACAAGTGCATGAACAGCGGGGCAGTAATGTCGTTGAATTTCGTCCTCGTAAGTCCGCTCGACAATCCCGCACCGGAAATGAATCTAAGTCTAAAGTGTCTTCCGGTTCACGCCCGAATGAAAAAGCAGCAGGTATTCAGGCCCAAACTGGATTTGGACTGTCTGACTCTATCCAGGGCACAGGCAAGCAAAAATGCTCCTTTTGTAAAAAAGAAGACAAATTAACCTTCTATGCGGATGACAATGGATCGCTGTATGGGGTATGCAAAGAGTGTAAGCATAAGGCGGAAAGACAGGATATGTTGCCACTTTAGTCTATACAGACGATTGAGGACCATCATTAAAAAATTCTTATAATTAATAAAAACTCCCAACCGATGCAGTAAATTGGTTAGGAGTTTTTTTGTTTGTGCTTTACATTGTTATCTAATTTGCCTGTCAATCAATTCCTCAAGCGCATCTGCTATGTGATCTGGTCCATAGGATAGCTCTTCCCGGCTTAAGCTCAACCAGGCATGACGCTCATCCATATCAAAGGCAGTCTCCAGCCAACCAGATAACCCTCTGCCCCTGCGGTCTACTTCTACAAGCACATGCACACCCTCGGGTTCCAACTGCATAATCAGCTCCAGCTCCTCGATATCACGTGCATACTCTGATCCGGGCGTAAATTCAAATTCCTGTACGTACGGAACACCGCGTCCCAGCTTAGGGTGACGTTCGCAGGTGGAGGAACGGAATCGGAAGCCCAACAGGTGAACCGCCTCAAACACTGTATTCATATAGGGATGTGGCTCGATTTTTAGTGAATCACGATCGGTCGGGTCCAAAGCCATGCCAATATCTAATGCTGTTTCCAGCCAGACGGGCTGTTTGACGTGAGTAACAGGAGTTTCCAACGGCAATCTGAAGGAAAAAGGAATTTCAAGCTCCTGTCCTTGCTGTAGATGAAAGCCATCAGATACCTTGATCCGTGCAATGCAGCAGGTGGTGGTAGTTTTTTTATCATCGTGCTCTACGATATATTCAGTCTTGAGCTCAATGTCAATTTTGCCGATTTCCTGATCAATCTTGCCGCCTTTGATGCGCATGATACCACTAAGTTCTTCCCCAGGCACATATACGGCTTGATCTACCAGTGTATCGACTTTAGCTGAACCGATTCCTGCGCTTGCTAAGATTTTGTTGAAAAAACTCATTATTCCGTCCCCCCAGATAACCTCATGGTCATGATATACAAACGAAAACTAAAAACTTGTACAGCTTAACCGGATATACGGGGCAATGGTTCGAATCGTTCCAAAAAAATGCAAGAAAAAAGTAACTGGTACTCACGTAGGCATATTGCAGCTTGTCGATCTATCTGTCTACTAATCGCAGTTCACTTTATGAGGAGGTATAAAGCAATTTCGACAGCGAGGCTCATAAGCCTCAGAGTCACCGATCATCACAATAGGTCCTACAGTGGAAGGTTTACCATTTACCATACGTTGCGTAAATACTGCTTCCGAGCTACCGCATACAGCGCAAAAGGAAGTCAGCTTCTCGATATCATCCGCCATGGCGAGTAGACCACCGACATAGCCGAACTCCTTGCCTCGATAATCCAGATTCAGCCCATCGGCAATTACATGCTTGCCGCAATAAGCTAGCTCTTGTACAAGCGACATAATATGACGACTGAAAAACTGGACTTCGTCAAAGGCAACCACGTCGGCATCTTTTGTTTCTTGCAAAATACGCTGAACGAGCTCATCTGTGAGTTTTCTGGGGATAGAGATAGCGGGCAGCCGATATCCGATCCGGCTTACTATTTCGTCCTCGGCATAGCGGTTATCTTCAGCGGGTTTGTAAGCGACCACTTTACGATGCCCGTATTGGATTAGTTTTTGACAGCGGCGAATCAATTCGCCGGATTTTTCACTGAACATGGGGCCTGTAATAATCGTAATTCGTCCTGTAGGCAAAGCGAATTCCCCTCTCTGTAACATGTACATAACACTGTAAAACTTCTTCTCCGAAAGAAAACGCCATTATAGATTACCATAACCAGCCGCATACAGACTAGAGAAAATATATTGTTTTTCGACATGTTTTTGTATGTCTATTCCTAAAACGTAAATGTGGTCGTCATTGCTCTGCCGCCTCTGGCATGATATGGTGAAGCGTAGTGGAATGAAGGGAAGAGTGAAAGGCATGGACGAAAAAAATACGGATTATAGTGCCAAAAAAGGAGCATTACTGGAGCAAGGGCTGATCAGCCCGCAAGCTCTAGAACTCATCACTGAGCTGGAGACAGAGCTGAACTTTCTGCGCAAGCAAAATGAATCATTTCGCAAGGCGCTGCGAGCCAAATCAGCACAAAGTCCAAGGATGTCTACTAAATTACGAGATGCGCTGTATGAATGATATGGAAAGATATCTGGATTAAAGGGTTATCTTTTTTGTAGCCTATGCCTAAATGCTATATTTTGTACAGTGAAATAAAGAGAGTACAATAAGCTATATATAATCAATTGTTAATGGAGGAGAAACATGACTATACATTGTGATGTCGCTATTTTGGGTGGAGGAACCGGGGGGTATGTAGCAGCCATTCGTGCCGCCCAGCTAGGCAAGGAAGTGGTTATCATCGAAAAGGACAAGCTTGGCGGAACCTGTCTGCACCGTGGTTGCATTCCGAGTAAAGCCTTGCTGCGCAGTGCGGAAGTATATGCGACGATTAAGGAAAGTGCACAATACGGTATTGAGACATCGGGAGCACAGCTTGTATTTCCTAAGGTTCAGGAGCGTAAGGAAGCCGTTGTGGAGCAACTGCATCAAGGCGTTCAATTTTTGATGCGTAAAAATAAAATTACGGTGCTGAGCGGTAAGGGACGCGTGATTGGGCCGTCTATATTTTCTCCAAAAAGCGGGGCAGTTGCTGTGGAACTAGAAGATGGTGAGATGGAAACGATTGTTCCTACACATCTCATTATCGCAACGGGATCACGCCCGCGTGTGCTGTCCGGACTGGAGCCAGATGGCGAATTTATCCTGAGCAGTGACGAAGCGTTAACTATGGAGGAGCTACCAGCATCCCTGATTATCGTGGGCGGTGGTGTTATTGGCGTAGAGTGGGCTTCCATGCTAAATGATTTTGGCGTGGAGGTTACGGTGGTTGAAGCCGCGAATCGACTTATTCCCACGGAAGACGAAGACGTTTCGCGTGAAATGCAGCGCTTGTTAACCAAGCGTGGTGTCAAGGTGCTGACGGGTTCACAAGTGCTGGCTAAAACATACGGCAAAGATGAGGAAGGCGTACAGATTGAGGTGCAAAAAGGGGAAGAAACCGAAACCCTCAGCGCTTCCAAATTGCTCATTTCTGTAGGGCGTCAGGCAAATGTGGAAAATATCGGGCTGGAAAATACGGATATCCGCGTAGAGCGTGGCTTTATCTCGGTTAATGAGCATTTGCAGACGAATGAACCACATATTTACGCCATTGGAGATTGCATCGGCGGCTTACAACTGGCGCATGCGGCGAGCCATGAAGGTTTGCAGGCGGTTCATCATATGGCGGGCGAAGAGTTTCACAGTGTACCTAACCATCTGATTCCGCGGTGTATTTATACACGTCCTGAAGCCGCGAGCGTCGGCTTAACGGAGCAAGAAGCCCGTGAGCGTGGACATCAGGTGAAGACAGGGAAGTTCCCTTTTCAAGCTATCGGAAAATCGCTAGTATACGGCAGTCGGGACGGCTTCGTCAAAGTAGTGGCCGACGAGAAGACCAATGATATTCTCGGTGTACATATGATCGGTACGCATGTGACGGATCTGATCAGCGAGGCCGCTCTTGCGCAACTGCTGGATGCTACGCCATGGGAAGTCGGACAACTTATTCATCCGCATCCGACGTTGTCGGAGATTTTGGGAGAAGCGATGTTGGCCGTTGATGGACAGGCGATTGGCATATAAACGTTTCAAATAAATCGGTGCTTTTCTTTTTGGGGAGAAAAGGATTATAATGGGGTTAGCCAGAGTTTAGTACCAGGTTTTAAGACAAGATGGTACTAGGTACTGGAAGTAGGATGTTTGACACTTAAGGAGGTGCCTCAATGAGTTCTAAAGGCGCTGTAGACGCTGGCTTCAGACATGAACAGCTGGGACTTACTCACGGACAAGTTATTGATATGTACAGATATATGTTGCTCGCAAGAAGATTTGACGAGCGCAACATGCTCCTGCAACGGGCAGGGAAAATTAATTTCCACGTTTCTGGCATTGGACAGGAGGCGGCACAAGTAGGTGCAGCTTTCGGCCTTGACCGGGAAAAGGACTATTTTCTTCCCTATTATCGGGATTATGGATTCGTGCTTGCGGTAGGAATGACGCCGCGCGAACTAATGCTGTCGGCATTTGCCAAGGCAGATGATCCCAATAGCGGTGGTCGTCAGATGCCAGGACATTTTGGTAGTAAACGGCTGCGTATTGTGACTGGCTCCAGCCCAGTAACGACACAGGTTCCGCATGCAGTAGGTGTAGCTTTGGCTGCCAAAATGCAGAAAAAGGATTTTGTTTCGTTTGTTACGTTTGGGGAAGGCTCCAGCAATCAGGGAGATTTTCACGAAGGCTGTAACTTTGCTGGTGTACAGAAGCTGCCAGTCATCATTATGTGCGAGAACAATCAATATGCGATATCGGTTCCGATTCATAAACAGTTGGCAGGCAAGGTAAGCGACCGTGCTTTGGGATATGGTTTTCCAGGGATTCGAGTCGATGGTAATGATGCGTTGGCGGTATATGCGGCGGTGAAGGAAGCACGGGAACGTGCTGTCCGCGGTGAAGGTCCTACGCTGATCGAAGCCATGATGTACCGTCTGTCTCCTCACTCCACCTCGGATAATGATCTGGCTTACCGGACCAAGGAGGAAGTGGATGAGAACTGGGCCAAGGATGGCGTAGCCCGTATGAAAAACTACTTGATTGAATGCGGCATTTGGGATGAGGCCAAGGATGCGGATCTGTCGGCTGAGCTGCTGCTCGAAGTCAAGGAAGCGATTGAATATGCAGATAAAGCGCCTTTTCCAAAGCCCGAAGATACGCTGCTGCATGTGTATGCAGATAGCGATGGGGAGGGCTGGTAACAATGGCGATTATGGAATATATTGATGCGATTCGTCTTGCCATGAAAGAAGAGATGGAGCAGGATGAAACGGTTTTTGTATTAGGTGAGGATGTCGGGGTGAAGGGCGGCGTCTTTACAACGACAAAGGGGCTTATGGACCAATTCGGTGAGCAACGTGTCATGGATACGCCATTGGCTGAGTCGGCTATTGCGGGGGTTGCGATTGGTGCAGCCATGTACGGAATGAAGCCGATTGCCGAAATGCAATATTCGGACTTCATGCTTCCGGCGACAAATCAGATTATTAGTGAAGCAGCTAAAATCCGTTACCGCTCTAACAACGATTGGAACTGTCCTGTGGTAATCCGCGCGCCAATCGGTGGTGGTATCTTTGGTGGTTTGTATCACTCTCAGTGTCCAGAATCTATCTTTTTTGGTACGCCGGGTTTGAAAATTGTTGCTCCATTTACACCTTATGACGCAAAAGGATTGCTGAAAGCAGCCATTCGTGACCCTGATCCAGTGCTGTTTTTTGAAAATAAAAAATCCTACAAGCTGATCAAGGGTGAAGTGCCTGAGGATGATTATATCGTTCCGATTGGCAAGGCTAATCTATTACGTGAGGGTGACGATATTACAGTCATCGGATATAGCCAGCCTTTGCATTTTGTCATGCAGGCTGCTGAGGAATTGGAGAAGGAAGAGGGCATTACCGCACATGTTGTGGATTTGCGCACACTCCAACCGCTGGACCGCGAAGCCATTATTGAGGCTGCACGAAATACAGGTAAGGTATTAATCGTGCATGAGGACAACAAAACGGGCGGCATCGGTGCCGAGGTATCGGCAATTATTAATGAGGAGTGTCTGTTTGAGCTGGATGCGCCGATTGAGCGTCTATGTGCTCCTGATGTACCAGCCATGCCGATCAGTCCACCGATGGAGAAGTTTTATATGTTAAACAAGGATAAAGTTAAGGAAGCCATGCGCCGTCTTGCAATGTATTAATAAAAGGCAGATTGGACGAAAGCATTCCAAAAGTATAGCGGGGGCAGCGGTAAAACGCGCCCTCCTATGATGTTAAGGAGTTGAAAAAATGTCAGACCAAACACAATGGAACGACGTGACCATGCCACAATTGGCAGAATCGCTCGTATCGGCGACAATTGCCAAATGGCTCAAACAACCTGGTGAAACGGTAGAGCAATTCGAGCCGATTTGCGAGGTTATTACAGATAAAGTGAATGCAGAAATCCCATCCACATTGGACGGCATTATGGGTGATCTGTTGGCAGAGGAAGGTCAGACAGTAGCGGTAGGCGAGTTAATTTGCCGTATCCAGACGAAGTCGGCTGCACCTGCGGCGGCATCAGGAGCGACACCTGTTGCACCAGCATCTCAAAGTACCGTACAAACACAATCTCAGCAGAGTGCTGGATCGGACCAGTCCATGAGAGGACGTTTTTCCCCAGCGGTGCAAACCCTGGCTGCTGAGCATAATGTCGACTTAAGCCAAGTACCAGGCACGGGCATGGGGGGAAGAATTACCCGCAAAGACGTGCTGAATTATGTGCAGCAGGGCGGCTCTGCTCACACTGGAGTATCTGGACAGCCGACTGCGACAACATCAGGACAAGGCTCTCCTTTTGCAGGAAGACAGCAGTCTGCCACTCAGCACAGCACACCGATTCAAAATATGGACCCTGCTATTCCGGTTCGTAACAGTGGGATTCATTTGACGGAGGCTCCAAAGGCTCCTGTGATCGAAGTTGAGGGTGGCAACAATAACAGATCCGAGTATTTTATTGATGTTACACCCATTCGCAGTGCAATTGCTCGCAATATGCGACAAAGCGTTTCCGAAATTCCACATGCATGGACGACGATTGAGGTGGATGTGACCAACCTGGTAATGCTCCGCAACAAGATCAAAAACGAGTTCAAGCAAAAAGAAGGCATCAATATTACGTATCTGGCTTTCCTCATGAAAGCAGTCGTGAATGCAATCAAGGAATATCCGATCATGAATTCGGTGTGGGCTGTGGACAAAATTATCGTCAAAAGAGATATCAATATTTCGCTAGCCGTGGGTACAGAGGACTCCGTTCTTACTCCTGTTATTAAAAAAGCGGACCAGAAAAATATTGCTGGATTAGCTCGTGAAATTGACGATTTGGCACGTAAAACCCGGGAAGGCACGCTCAAACTGGACGACATGCAAGGCGGAACGTTCACTGTAAACAACACAGGCTCCTTTGGTTCGATTTTATCTTATCCGGTGATTAACTATCCGCAGGCTGCAATTCTTACCTTTGAATCCATTGTCAAAAGACCAGTGGTTATTGATGATATGATTGCGGTTCGCTCGATGGCTAATCTGTGCTTGTCGCTGGATCATCGCATTTTGGACGGAGTGATTTGCGGACGATTCCTGCAACGGGTTAAAGAAAATCTAGAAGGCTACACTTTGGATACGAAGCTGTACTAATCATCCGAACAGTGGGGGAAATGTACGGAGAGGAAGTGACAGGCCGTGAACAGACGACCGCTTGATGTAACCTATACGAATAGGATGGAATATGCCCATGCATGGGATGTCCAGAAGGAGATTGTGGGAAAGCTGGATGAGGGAGAGGCAAGAGAAACGCTTATGCTTCTCCAGCATCCGCCGACCTATACGATTGGATCTCAGCGGCATCCTGAACATTTGCTCCTCACACCAGAGCAACTGAAGGAGCAGGGAATCAGCGTCTTTCAGATTGACCGTGGGGGAGACATTACATATCATGGGCCGGGGCAGCTTGTCGGATATCCTCTACTTATGCTCGGCAACCGGGAGGCGCTGAATCTGCACGGATACCTTCGAAGTCTGGAAGAAGTGATCATCCAGTTGTTGGCATCTTATGGGGTTGAGGGAAGCCGTAAGCCTGAATATACGGGGGTATGGATCGGGAATCTAAAAATTGCGGCCATTGGCGTCAAATTCAACAAGTGTAAGCACCGTCGGGGCTTCGTAACCAGCCATGGCTTTGCCTTTAACATCAAATCAGGGATACAGCATGAGGGCTTTGAGGGCATTGTCCCGTGCGGAATTCAGGAATACGGTGTGACATCATTGGAGGACTGCATACAGAAGCCTATGTCGGTGGAGCAGATTGCGAAGGAAATTGTACCGTTCTTTGAACAGCAATTTTCATTTGCTGCGCAATGGCAAACGCATTCTTTCCAATAAAGGTAAGGCGGGCTATTGTGTATGTACACGAAAGCCCGCCTGTTTGCTTTACGTAACAGCTCGTCCACTCAAGGCTTCAATAGTGCCTTAGAGCAGCCGGATACCTTGAGCGGTATAGTTATTATAGTGGCATAATAAACGGCTCAATTACCATGAACAGCGTAGAACCAATCATAGCTGCGAGCATAATGTAGACGAAAAAACGAACCCATTTTTTGTTCGACATGTGTAACTCCTTTAGGATAGGTTTAAGTCATAGATAAGAACATCTATCCGTATTGTAGCGTAATCGGGAAAGAGAGGAAAGTTTAATGACAGTAAAAGTAGTAAAAGACCGAATTGTACAGGAATTTATGGAACTCGTACAGGTGGATAGTGAAACGAAAAATGAGCAGGAAATATCACGTGTTCTAAAAGAAAAGTTTAATGCACTCGGGCTGGAAGTAATGGAAGACGATTCTCGTGAAAGAACTGGACATGGTTCAGGCAATCTGATCGTCACCTGGAAAGCGGAAGGTGTGGAGCAAGCACCCAAATTATTTTTTACCTGCCATATGGATACCGTTACTCCGGGTAAAGGCATTAAGCCACAGTTGGGTGAGGATGGCTGGATTCGTAGTGACGGTTCAACGATTCTGGGTTCTGACGACAAGGCGGGAATTGCTGCTTTGTTCGAGGCGATTCGTGTCGTGCGCGAGCAGAATATTCCCCATGGTCAAATCCAGTTCGTGATTACGGCTGGCGAGGAATCTGGTTTGATGGGTGCACGGGCGATGAAGCCAGAAGTGCTAGATTCTGATTTCGGATATGCTTTGGATTCGAATGGTGAAGTTGGCTCTATTTGTATAGCTGCCCCAACGCAGGCACGTATTGAAATGAAGATAACTGGGAAGTCCGCTCATGCGGGGGTAAATCCAGAAGATGGCATTAGTGCCATTCAGGTCGCTTCTAAAGCCATTTCTAAAATGAAACTAGGACGGATTGATAAGGAAACGACCGCTAACATCGGCAGTTTCGAGGGCGGCGGCGCGACGAATGTGGTATGCGATTTTGTATTGATCCGTGCAGAGGCACGTAGTATTGTGCAGGAAAAGGTTAATCATCAAATCCAGCATATGCGTGAAGCGCTGGAAACCACCACACGCGAATTTGGTGCACAGGGAGAGTTCCGCAGTGAAGTCATCTATCCGGCATTCAGCTTTACGGAGCATGACGAAGTTGTACAGGTTGCACAGCGTGCAATTCAAGGACTGGGACTGGCAACGCCGACCTTCCATTCCGGTGGTGGCTCAGATGCTAATGTATTCAACGGGCTTGGAATTCCAACGGTGAATTTGGCTGTGGGCTACCAGAACATCCATACAACAGAGGAAAAAATCAAGGCCGATGACCTGGTGAAGGTTGCTGAAGTTGTCATAGCTCTGATTCAAGAAACCACAAAATAAACTTGTATCATACACTTGCAACATACTGAAAAAAGGTTCAGGTTAAAGACAGGAACAGCGTTCCTTCGTCTTTAGACCTGAACCTTTTTTGGAACAGCTAGCGAAGCGATGGTGGCGGTAGGTCCGTGTTCCTTTTGCCACTGACGCAAGAGTGCTTGAATCTGCCAGGCTTTACCAACGATATGGAGGGTGCTTTCAGTACGGTAGCTTTTCATTTCTGCATCTCCTCATGACAGGAAGTTTGTTATTCTACCACCAGCATATGTACAAAGTGGACAAGTTAGACTAACTTTGGTGATAATTAATAAAGAAAGATAGATATGAAGGAGGAAACTTACCGATGAACGAGCAAACGAACGGACAATTGAACAATCCAACAAACGATGCACATCGCAAGCCTTATTCCAATCCTGCGCTGGAGGAAAAGACCGTGTCCACACAGCCTATCTTTGAGGGAAAGGTCATTACATTACAGGTAGACACGGTAGAACTTCCCGACGGCTCCACTGGAAAGCGTGAGATCGTAAAGCATCCAGGGGCGGTGGCTGTTTTGGCTCTACATGAAGGGAAAATGCTGGTCGTGGACCAGTACAGACAGGCGATGGGGCGCTGTGAGGTAGAAATTCCTGCAGGTAAGCTAGAGCGGGGTGAAGATCCGATGGAAGCAGCGGGGCGTGAGCTGAGAGAAGAGACAGGTTATACTGCCAAGTCGTTGAAGCTGCTGCACTCCTTTTATACCTCTCCTGGCTTTGCGGATGAAATCATTCATCTGTATGTGGCCGAAGAACTGGAGTTAGGTGAGATGGAACCGGATGAGGATGAATTTCTGGAGTTGTTTGAGGTGACGCTGGAAGAAGCACAGACGCTCATTCGTGAAGGACGGATTAGTGATGCTAAAACGATTCTGGCCGTCTATGCATGGCAACTCCGCCAACATACAGGGAGCTTCTAAGCGGATGGATGAAAATAGAGTAGAACTTAACGACTACTTTGCAGACTTGCATATTCATATTGGCAGAACAGAGAAGGGAAATCCGGTCAAAATTAGTGGCAGCCGCGATCTGACCTTTGCCAACATAGCTAAGGAAGCCTCCGGTCGTAAAGGAATTGGGCTGATCGGTATCATTGACTGCCATGCACCTAATGTACAGGAGGATATTCGTACCTATTTACATACGGGTGAAATGAAGGAAATCAGCGGCGGCGGTATCGCATACCGGGATACGGTTATTCTCCTTGGCACGGAGCTGGAAATACGTGCTGAAGGTCGTCCTGAGGCGCACGTACTGGCCTATTTTCCAGATCTGGCGGCGATGGAGGATTTTACCCAATGGCTGGCCCGGCATATGAAAAATGTTAATCTTAGCTCACAACGAATCTATGCGCCGCCACGCGAGTTGCAGCAGCAAATTTACGGACGTGGAGGCATTATGGTGCCTGCGCACGTGTTTACTCCTCATAAGGGCATATACGGCAGCTCAGCGGCCCGTATGGAGGAACTGCTGGATATGGAGCTCGTTAGCGGGGTGGAGCTGGGGCTGAGCGCAGATTCATCTATGGCCGGTTTGATTTCGGAACTGGATCGCTTCAGCTTTCTCACGAATTCAGATGCCCATTCACTTGGGAAAATCGGACGAGAATACAACAAATTATCACTGGCAAAGCCGTGTTTTGATGAATTCAGAATGGCTTTGGAGCGGCGGGAAGGACGACGGGTGCGTGCCAACTACGGATTAAATCCGAAACTGGGCAAATACCATCGTTCTTACTGTCAAAGCTGCGGTACGATTATTGACGAGCAACAGATGGCGGATGAACGTTGTCCTGACTGTGGTCATACCAAGCTGGTGAGAGGTGTGCTGGATCGAATATGGAGCATTGCTGACCGTGAACAGCCCATGATTCCTTCCCATCGTCCGCCGTACATTTACCAGATTCCCCTGGAGTTTATTCCAGGTCTGGGTAAAGCCAAGCTGAACCAGCTATTGGCTGCATTTGGAACAGAAATGAATATTTTACATGAGGTTACACAGGAGGAGTTAGCAGCAGTCGTCGGAAAAGTGCTGGCAGAGCAAATTGTGCTTTCACGTGAGGGGAGACTGTCGCTTGTATCCGGTGGTGGTGGAACATACGGCAAAATAGCTAAGTCCTAGTAAAGTCTTGTCCCTCTAAAGGCATATCAGCGTCTGCTTGTTCATAACCATAAATTATCTATGCCGCTGGCTTGGCACATCATTCGTGATGCTTGATCTGCAGTGAAAGCTGCCCCATTTCTAGCCATCAGCCGTCGGATTACGGTTGTTTTTTGGACAAACAAGCAGATGAAAGGGGCAGGACGCCGATGCAATGGTTTCGTCATACGTTAAAAGATCAGACGCCGTATTATGTTTTCTTGGCTGTGCTGTTTCTGGTGGGAGTCGTCTTTGGCGCACTTATGGTAAACGCACTCTCGCTGGAGCAGTTACAGGATTTGTCCCGTTACCTGAAGGATTTTTTTGTAACAGTCAATCAAAACGAACAGGGCTTCGCTGATTCGCAGGCGGCTTCGACCTTTTGGGATAGCGTATCTTTACATCTGAAATGGGTCGGCCTAATTTGGGTGTGTGGCCTTTCGGTTATTGGTCTACCGGGCATTCTTGTATTGAATTTCCTCAAGGGTGTGCTAATCGGATTTTCAGTAGGTTATATGGTGGGGCAATATTCGTGGAAAGGACTGCTATTTTCTTTGGTTTCAGTTGCTCCCCATAACCTGCTCGTCATTCCGGTACTGCTCGTCTGCAGCGTGGCTGCGATGACTTTTTCCATCCATATGATCAAAACCAAAATACTCGCTACCCGGCCGTCAGACGGGATGCTGCGTCCGTTGCTGTCTTATGCAGGATTGACTGCTGTGATGATGGTGCTTCTTATCGGTAGCGCGTCCTTTGAAACTTGGATCACCCCGGTTATGATGCAATGGGTCACTCCTATGCTGACAGCTTCCGTATCATCTTGATCCGTTTCAAAATGTTTGACTTTATTTGTATAGACCCCCTATAATAATAGGAGTGAAAAAAGTGCAGTAGGCAGTAGCTTTGCAGGGGGAGGGAGACACATGGAAGCACGGATCGAAAAAATTAAGCAGCAGCTGCAATCCCAGGGCTACAAACTAACGCCTCAGCGGGAAGCCACCGTCAGAGTTTTACTTGAGAACGAAGATGATCATCTGAGTGCGGAAGATGTATTTATGCTCGTCAAAGAGAAAGCTCCCGAAATCGGTCTGGCAACCGTATACCGTACCCTAGAACTGCTAAGTGAACTGCATGTCGTGGAGAAAATTAATTTTGGTGATGGCGTTGCGCGTTATGATTTGCGCGGCGATACAACCAAACATCACCATCACCATTTGATATGTGTGCAGTGTGGCAGTGTAGATGAAATACTGGAAGATTGGCTTGGACCATTGGAGGAGCGTCTGGAACGGGAATATAATTTTACCGTAGTGGATCATCGTTTGGACTTCCACGGTATCTGTTATCGTTGTAAGGCGAAGAACGATACGACGGCTCAGAAATCTTTGGGCAAATCCAGAAAACACAAATCTCAGGACTAAAAGCTGACTACCCAAGCTCTCACCGACGAAGATGCGTTCGGGAGAGCTTTTTTGGTTAGGAATCTGTTGTTCGAGATTAAGTGGTATAAAAAGGAATAGCTTGTCATACCCTTCCATAGAGAGTCCTAATAGGGACTATATTCTGGGGAAAAGGCGGCTGATTCACATGGTACTATCGTTGCGGAGAGGACTAAAATGGCTGCGTTTGGTAATATTGTTCGGGGTGCTGGCATGTATGTTCTTTTATAGCCTCAGGCTGTTTACAGATTGGATAACACCTGTAGATCATTACCGAATACCGGAAGGACATGCAGTTAAGGTATTTGGCGGGCAAAAAGTAAATGAAGGGTCCGAGCATCGAATAGCAGTGTTGGAACGTTTACGTTTCTTTTACTGGTATGGTGAATAGTCTAAGTAATCGGTCTTGATGAGCTTATGATATGAACGCAGCACACGAAGAAGCAGAGGCTGAGACTGAACCGCTGTATGCAGAACAAGGAGACTTTTGGAACTCATGAAAATGTACATTCAACCTTTCGTTCAATATATGGAAGAGGAAAAGGGCTTGTCGCGCAGCACATTGGAAGCGTATCAACGGGACGTACAGCAGTTTGCCGAGTTTGCAGAAAGCTGTGGTATTGAGCAGCCGGATAACGTTCAACGGTCACATCTGGTACTGTATTTGGGCCGTTTGAAGGAACAGGGAAAAGCTGCGGCGACGATATCACGTAGCGTCGCCTCCATTCGCTCCTTTTTTCATTTTCTTATTCGGGAGGGAATTACGATCCATGATCCGTCCGTTCTGCTGGAGCTGCCCAAAGCGACTAAAAAGAAGCCCTCGGTGCTAACGCAGGATGAGATAGAGCGTTTGCTGGACGCGCCGGATGTGACTGCCCCGCAAGGGGTGCGAGACAAGGCGATGCTGGAGTTGCTATATGCGACGGGCATTCGTGTATCGGAGCTGATTGCCCTAAACGTGGGTGATGTCCGCACCGATCTGCGCTTTGTGCACTGTGGCGGCGAGGCAGGCAAGGAGCGTGTTGTACCGATCAGCCGTGAGGCATCACAGTGGGCACAAGTCTACATGGACGAGCAGCGTCTACTATTGCTGAGATCCGGGCAGGGTGAAGAAGCTCAGGTAGAGCAGGAAGCCATGTTCCTGAACGTATCTGGTCAGCGTCTCAGTAGACAGGGCTTCTGGAAAATGATTAAGAAGTACGGCCAGGAAGCAGGCATAAGCGAGGATATCACGCCCCACACGTTGCGGCATTCCTTTGCGGTACATATGCTGGAGGGCGGAGCGGACTTACGCTCTGTACAGGAAATGCTGGGTCATGCTGATCTGTCAACGACGCAGGTATATGCGCAGACGGCCAGACGGAATATGAAGGAAGTATATGAAAAGCATCACCCGCACGGCGGCAACCGCACTTCTCATGAAAGCAAAGATCGAACGTAACGATACTTTGCTTTCATAGAAAATGTGATAATGACTATAACTTTACGATTGTACAAGTCAGGAGAGATATTAATGTCAACAGCCAACCAATCTACAATTCAGGAAGCAGCAGATTATATCCGTGCCAAGAGCGGAATACGTCCAGAGATTGGTCTTATTCTGGGATCAGGTCTCGGTATTCTGGCCGATTTAATTCAGGATGGAATTAGTATTCCTTATCAGGATATTCCCCATTTTCCTGTATCGACGGTAGAAGGTCACGAGGGAGAATTACTGTTAGGCACGATTGAAGGTCGCGCTGTCGTCATGATGAAAGGGCGCTTTCATATGTATGAGGGATATGGCCCGCAGCTGACGGCTTTCCCAGTTCGGGTGATGAAGCAATTGGGGATTCAAAGTCTGCTGGTGACGAATGCAGCAGGTGGTGTAAACACTTCCTACGAAGCAGGCGATCTGATGGTCATCTCGGATCATCTTAATCTGACAGGACAAAATCCATTGATCGGACCGAACGATGCTGGTCTAGGCGTTCGTTTTCCAGACATGTCGGAGGCGTACAGCCGCCGCTTGCGTGAAATTGCCAAGCAAACGGCTAACCAACAGGGCTTCAGTCTGCAAGAAGGTGTATATGCTGGATTGCTGGGGCCTAACTATGAAACGCCTGCTGAAATCGTTATGCTGCGTACACTGGGTGCAGATGCGGTGGGTATGTCGACCGTATCTGAGGTTATTGTAGCCCGTCATGCAAGTATTGAGGTACTGGGCTTCTCCTGTATCACGAATATGGCCGCAGGCATTCTGGATCAGCCTTTGTCCCATGGTGAAGTGATGGAGACGGCAGAGAAAGTACGTGAGCAATTTTTAAAACTTGTGCTAGCGATTATTCCACAAATGTAGATTGGGGATCATGTTCAACCGAAGCGGTGGACATATATCCCAAGAACCCCATAACCGATCGCCTTTTGATGGCGTGGATATGGGGTTCTTTTTTACATCAACGGTTGAGCTGAGTATGATCTCCTAATGAAGAGGGGGTGTGCTCAATGCAGTTGAATTCGCTTTTTCTGCTACAGCCAGTTTATGTCGTTCTTGCACCTTGATCACAATAACCATAAAAATGATCCAGTAAATGGCTAGCGAGTTCAGGAAACGGCTGTCCGTTATATTGTTCAATACGATAAATAGGAAAAAAACCACTGCCGTCAGCCATGTATACATATCTGCTTTGCCAATTCTGAATTTAAATAAAGTTGTTATGGCGAGTGTAATTGTTGCCAGTAGTCCTGTAAGGCCCACATCGATCCACAGATCACGGAAACCGCTATGGCTGCTTGTCAGATCAAATCGGATGCCGTTCGCATAGATACTGGGTCGGGCTGCCCAGTAGGAGCCGTAACCATGTCCGAACCAGTAATGGCTCTGAATAGCACCACCAATCCCCTGCCAGATTTCCGTTCTTCCAGTTAAGGTCGTTGTTTTTCCGAATTCCGACGCAATCGCATCTCCATAAGTAAAGGTGAGTACCAAACCCAAAAGAACGAGCAAGCAGGAACAGCTAATGAAGAAACCGCGCAACGCAATGCTTCGGATTCTCTTGAATAGCAGTATAAACAATATAAATACGAAGAGCGAAGATGTCAGTACCAAAGAGGTGGTAGATTGACACTCGATGAGCAATAGGGCATTGAGTAAGATAAAGCCAATATGCAAAACTTTACGTTTACCCCTGAAAAAATAAATGACATGTGAAACAAAACTTAACAGAGAGAGAGTTCCAAGTGTATTTTTATGACCAGAGATGCCCTTCCATAGCCCAGTATGTTCTACTCCACCATGAATGGCAAAGGAGGGAACGAGCAAAACGGCGAGTAGATTGAGTATGCTCAAAATACTTAACGTAACGACTAAGAGGCGAATGCAGCCCTGAGTTGTATAATGGGTGACCAAATAGAGCCCAAAGGTAGAGAAGGCAAGGAATTTGAGAACCATCAGCAAGGAAGAGGTCTGTTCTTGTTCAGCCCATAAGCAGGAGGCAGCGATGTACAGCGTGAGTAGAGTCAGTAACGGATTGTCGGCTAAGGTTGCGATCAATGACTTGAGTGAAGGTAGTAGCATGGTATAGCTGAACAACAGGATAAGCACGGAAATCGTGATAACTCTGGGGGACAAACCCTGACAAGCATAAGGAATCGAAAAAGCCAGTAAACCAGCTACTGTAAGTACATGTTTCACGATTTCACCACCTGGATACATTATGTATCTATAATATACAAAACGTATCTTCTTGTACAATAATAATAAAATATTTATTTTCATTTTTCTCAAGCCTAGAGCAAGCCCTCTTGTGCATATACTCAGTCCATGCTAAGAAAATGAAGAATTCTTCGGCTTGGTCAAAAAAGGAACTTTTTACGTTTTTAAACATGGGGGTGTTCGGGTGGCGGATCATTTTACAGACCGTTTGAAGTTGAATTTGAGTGGTACGGGCAAAGAGTTAACGCCGCAGCAATTAAATGAAAATTTTAAAACCATTGAAAAAGAATTCATTGAACGAAGTGTAAACGTAAGCTGGTTTGGAGCTGCTGGTGATGGTATTCAGGATGACACGGCAGCTTTACAGGAATTGATTAATAAGACCCCCGATTATTCCATTCTTCACATCCCCAGTGGACGATACAAAATAACCTCTACCTTACAGATTCGCAAGCAGGGTGTGCGCATTTTTGGCATTCATAAGGGCAGATACCGACAAGGCAAAGGTGTTACGTCGATTGAATATTATGGTACGGGTCCTTGTTTTCAAATTGGAGATGAAAGTCTACCATCGTTTAGCGGATATCAAAATGTGCAGTTTCATGACTTATCGATCCGGTACGAGGGGGCTGACATAGGCACATTAAATAATCCGTTTTCGCAGTCAGTGAAGCGTGGATATTATGGCAAAGGTACTTTGGGTATTCAGGATTGGAAGGGTGGCGGAGTTGTCCTGGATAACGTCCTAATTGAGCATTTTGAAACGGCTTTTTGGGGCTATGAAAGTGATGTGAATTTATTTAAATGCACGGAGATTAATTACAATAAAACAGGGATTCACTTGCAGAACAGAAGTTCACAGTTTACTAGCATAGCGCTTTTTACATTGGGGAACGATACGGCATTGGATCTGAATAGCTCCAATGGGGCCAGATTTTTGGCTAGCCAGCACATTAAGGATGGAAGCTCCAATGATATTCCCATTCTAATTAATGATTTTATGAACGCTGAATTTATAGGTTGCTGGTTTGAGGGACTAAGCAGAGAGCATAAGATGACAGTGCCTTCTTTTATTCAAATTGGTGCTACCAAAGAAACAAAAAATGTGGCCTTGCGTGACTCCATTTTAGCGATAGCGGACAAATTCGATGACACCCAATCCGTATGTAACTATTTTGTGGATGTGGTCATTGGCAAAAAAGTTTTGGTGGACGAGGTGGGAGGGTATCCCCGTAATCTAAAGCAGCTTATTTCTTTCTCTGGTAGCTCTTCCACACAGCAGGTGACACTTCGCTCACATTTGGATTTTAGCTATAGCAATAATCGTTATGACGAGAATAATGGGACAGGGCAGGCTTTGCTGCTTGTCGAGAAATACTCAAACAACGGGATTGAGCATTTGGACGAAACCTTTGTTAAAGCCTACCTGGGAGCAAGGCAAAATCTTCCCGCAGGTAGCTGGCAGAAGGTGAAGTTTAATCAAATCAACCATGATGAGCTGATCGAATTCGATGCGGTGAATAGCCGATGGCGAGCCAAGCGAGCTGGGAAATACAGAATACAAGTCTACATTTCGACCGATCCTCAAGTGGATGGCAATCGTACACGGCTTGCACTTCATCTGAATGATGAGCAGCTTGCCGGGAGTTCCGCCTATGCTTATCTCGATGATAGGGTAATTGGCGGACTGAACTATAGTGCATTGAGTGGAGCAATGGAACTTAGACTGGAAGCGAATTCTTTTATTGATATACGGGTGTTCAGTCAAAATACGATGGATATTCTACCCGGTGGAGGAATCACATATTTCACTATAAGCCGAATTTAAACAATTATTTCACAGACGATAGATGTTCTGTCATTTATATATTGGAATATGCGCACCATGCTGACTCAGCTTGGTGCTATTTGATGTTTTTATTCATATGGAATATTTTTCTTTCATTCTGACGACAATGGTTAGCAGCACGCGAATAGGCCGGAGAGTTAAGTAAATGGGCTCCGGTGCTTTACGCCAATATGTTGAGGAGGGAACCGATTGTGAAGAAAAAAGTGGTGGCGTTCATCCTGGCTTGTCTGGTAGCCTTGACTGCCGTCCCTGTCGGCGGTTGGGCCGAAGAAAGCAGACCTGAAGGCAAAACCAAAGAGGGATCAGCGGCTGAGCTGGCTCCCGAGGCTCTCTCGGCGATCCTGATGGATGCAGATACGGGCACAGTCATCTATGAAAAAAACAGTCGTGAAAAGCTTCCTCCAGCGAGCATCACCAAGATTATGACGATGTTGCTGACAATGGAGGCTATTCAAGATGGCAAGCTCAAGCTGACCGATAAAGTTCGGGCCAGCGAATATGCGTCTTCAATGGGAGGCTCGCAAATTTTCTTGGAGCCCGGTGAAGAAATGACGGTCGATGAGATGCTGAAGGGAATTGCAATGGCTTCCGGCAACGACGCCTCTGTGGCGATGGCTGAGAAAATTGCAGGATCTGAACAGGCTTTTGTCGAGATGATGAATGCGAAGGTGCAGCAGCTCGGGCTCAAGGATACGCATTTTGCCAATTGCAACGGTTTACCCGTAGAGAATCACTATTCTTCTGCGCATGATATTGCGGTTATGAGCCGAGAGTTGTTGAAATACCCGCAAATTACGAAATATACGGGAGCCTATCAGGACTATTTGCGCAAATCCTCAGTCAAACCCTTTTGGCTGGTGAATACGAATAAGCTTGTCCGTTTCTATACTGGAGCAGACGGGCTGAAAACAGGCTATACGGCAGAAGCAAAGTTCTGTCTTTCCGCTACTGCGAAGCGTGATGGCTTGCGTGTCGTAGCTGTGGTGCTCGGGGAGCCAAATACGAAGATACGCAACAATGAAGTATCTTCCATGTTCGACTATGCATTTTCACAATATACAATGAAATCCATATACAAGCCGGGTGAATTGCTGGGCAGCGTAAAAGTTGAAAAAGGCGTATTGCCAGAGCTGAAAATTCAGGCTGACCGTTCTTACAGTGTACTGGTGAAAAAAGGTGGCAACAAACAAACGTTGCGTCATGAATTGCAACTGGCCCCAAGCCTCAAAGCTCCTGTCCGGGCTGGTGACCCAATCGGTAAGCTGGTCGTCTATCAGGATGGACAACAGCTTAAGGAGTTTAATATCACTTCGCCTGTGGCTATCGAAAAGGCCGGATGGTGGAAATTGTTTAAACGTACCATGTCGAACCTATTTTCTTTGTAGATTTTACGGGGTTTTCTTCTAGTTTTGTCGGAGGGCAGGAATCGTCTGCGGCTACGTAGAAATCCTTGTCCAAGACCGGGAGGAGAGTGAGTAAGCATGAACCTGCAAATTGAAATGGAGCATCACCGGGGGGTACTGATTGTAAGGCTGTCTGGTGAGCTTGATCACCATACGTCGGACATGGTCCGTATGCAAATGGACGAGGCGATTCAGCGCCGGCAATGCGAGCATATTGTGCTCAGCCTGAAGAATCTTCAGTTTATGGATAGCTCCGGCCTTGGCGTTATCTTGGGACGGTACAAACTGATCAAGCAAAAGGGCGGAAAAATGGCAGTCTGTGATGTCAATCCGCCAGTACACCGACTGCTGGATATGTCAGGGCTGTTCAAAATCATGCCCATATATGACAACGAGGGAAATGCGCTCACGGAACTGGAGGTTGTGTCATGAGAGAAGGCACGGGAAACAATTTCATGAGCTTGCAGTTTGCTGCCAAATCGGAGAATGAAGCATTTGCTCGTGTGGCTGTCGCGGCCTTTATTTCCAGGCTTGATCCCACAATGGATGAGCTAAGCGATTTGAAAACCGTGGTGTCTGAAGCGGTGACAAACAGTATTATTCACGGTTATGACAGCGATCCGTCAGGTGTCGTAACGATCAAAGTCGGGATTGAAGCGGACGTGATCACGTTGGTTGTTGAGGACGCAGGGCGAGGAATTGAGGATATAGAGCTAGCCAAGCAACCTCTATATACGTCCAAACCTGAATTGGAACGCTCCGGCATGGGCTTTACGATTATGGAAAATTTCATGGATGAGTTTGAAGCAGTCAGTGAGCCGGGCGGAGGCACGTCGGTCCGGATGAAGAAAAGGATTGAATCCAAGAAAGCTTTATATAATTAGGAGTTGATCCTATGGAAGCAGGAGGAAAAAAAACTTCGCACAGCTATTTGGAGGATGCGGAAGTCAAGCGGCTTATTGCACTGAGTCAATCTGGTGATAATGAGGCTCGTGAGACACTGGTCAATAGTAATATCCGGCTCGTCTGGTCTGTCGTGCAGCGCTTTATGAACCGGGGGTATGAACCTGACGATCTTTTTCAAATTGGTTGCATCGGCTTGTTAAAATCGGTGGATAAATTCGATCTCAGCTACGAAGTCAAATTTTCAACATATGCAGTACCGATGATTATCGGTGAGATTCAACGGTTTCTGCGTGATGACGGTACACTCAAGGTTAGCCGTTCCTTGAAGGAAACGGCCAATAAGGTCCGCAAAATGAAGGACGAGCTATCCAAACGACTCAACCGCCTGCCTACAGTCAAGGAAGTTGCTGATGAGCTGGGAGTGACACCGGAGGATGTTGTTTTTGCGCAGGAGGCCAATAAGCCGCCTACTTCAATTCACGAAACGGTTTTCGAAAATGACGGTGATCCGATTACACTTATGGATCAGATTGCTGACGAATCACAGGAAAGATGGTTCGACAAGCTGGCACTCAATGAGGCCATTGGCGGACTATCTGAGCGGGAGCGGTTGATTGTGTACCTGCGCTACTACCGGGATCAGACTCAATCAGAGGTTGCAAGTCGGCTTGGTATTTCTCAGGTGCAGGTATCACGGCTGGAAAAAAAGATTTTACAACTGATCCGCGATCAGATTGCCCAATAATAACAGTCAGGATCTTAGTGACATCCTTATGCTTACGTATTACTAAAGGGTATTCCAAAGCCATTTTAATGGCAAGGGGTACTCTTTTTTGCGTGGGATAAAAGACAATACACAGAATAGGTTTCCTTGCTTCGTTCCATACTAATCGATAATTACGAGGATAAGGAGGGGATCGGATGACTCATAGTCCGGCTCCTACAGTAGCTCCTATTGTCTACTTGCGGCTCCGCAGCCGTGTCCGCATGATACAAGGGCAGGATTTACATTTGGGTGATGTAGCCCAACTGCTGACTAATCCTGAATGGGAAAAGGATTTGCTTGAGCTTGTTCTCAAGCGGCCGCAGCACCAGGACGGTAATCTGATACTGATAGACATGCTGCAGATTATAGCAAAAATTAGAGATCATATTCCGGGGGTCGTAGTTGAATCTCTCGGGAAGCCGCATGTACTTGTGGAACTTGTGGAGAAACCCCGTAAGCCGTCCAAAATACTGTTTGTTTTGGTATGGGTGCTTCTGTTTTTTGGCTCTGCGCTGACAATTATGAATTTTCATGCCGACGTTAGCATGATGGAGGTACAGGTTCGGATTGTGGAGATGATTACGGGACATAAGGATGAGCATCCGTACCTGTTTCAAATTGCTTACTCGATCGGCATCGGCTTTGGCATGATCGTTTTTTTTAATCACTTGTTCAAGAAAAATTGGAACGAGGAGCCGACGCCGCTGGAGGTGGAGATGTATCTGTACCAGGAAAATGTGGATCAGTATGTTGTGGCAGAGGAATATGAAAAGATGGCTCGTCTGCAGACAAAGGATAAGAAACCATGATATTTGTACAGGCTGCACTTCAGATTATTTTAGGTATTGCTGGGGGCCTTGCGGTGGGTAGCGGTGTAATTGCTTTTTTTATTGTGCTGGATATCATGCCGCGACTAGCACAACTCACCCGTACGTATAAAAAATCACGTGCATACGAAAAGGCAATGATTGTAGGCTCAGTACTGGGAACTGTGGTCGATTTTTGGAACATTTGCTTGCCACTACCGGGCATATTTACATGGATACCTGGGTTATTTTGCGGAGTGTTTATTGGCTTGCTCGCCGCGGCTCTAACGGAGGTATTGAATCTCCTGCCTATACTCGCCAAGCGACTCCACATGACCGTGTATATGCTCGGTCTGTTGATGGCAATGGTGCTTGGCAAGGTGACAGGTTCCTTATTTGACTGGTTTGTATACAACCGTTAACAACGAAAGCGAAGGGGGCAAGGAATATGGATCACAGAGCGGATCAAGAGCATCAGGAGCAGCATCAAGAAGACGGGGGAATTGGAAAGGAAAACCATACCGGCGGAGAAGAGTTGAGTCCATGGCAGAAAAAGCAGGCGCAGGAATCAGCACGTTTTAAACACAAAAAAGAGAGTGAGCGGTCTGATAACGTAGAGGAGTCCGTTCGCTACTGGCAGGCCGAAGATGATATATCGCCGAGGATGAAGGATAATAAGAATACACTTGAAACAGTATTAGGTTTGGGGGAGACCTTTGATGTCGTATTCAGGGAAATGACACTGGGTGGGCGTCATACCGGATATCTGTTCCTAAATTCCTTTGCGAAGGATCAGATCATGCTTGAAGTGCTAAAGCGGCTCACCTATCTGACGCCGGATGATCTCTCTTCGGATGGACTACAAGCGTATTTTGAAAATTTTATTCCACATATTCAGGTGGAGAAGACGGATAAGATGTCTGTGGTCATTAACAAGGTGCTGACGGGACTGAGTGCCTTTTTCATGGAAGGCGAGCGTTTTTCCCTTATTCTGGATACTCGTAATTACCCGGTGCGTAATCCGGAGGAACCTTCTTTGGAGCGGGTTGTGCGCGGTGCTCGCGACGGGTTTACTGAAACAATGCTTACAAATGTAGGTCTGGTGCGCCGGCGTTTGCGCGACCCAGGGCTTAAATTTGAGGCTATGCAGGTCGGACGTCGAACCCGAACAGACGTATGTTTGGGTTACATTGACGATATTGTGGATAAGGTGATGGTGGATACTGTACGAGACAAAATTAAAAATGTTAATTTGGATGGTATTCCGCTGGCCGACAAGCAATTAGAGGAGACGATTATCAATAAAGGTTGGAATCCATATCCATTAGTACGATATTCGGAGCGACCAGATGTCGTGGCATCGCATATCATGGAAGGAAGGCTCGTTATTTTCGTCGATACCTCACCCAGCGTGATGATTTTGCCTACCACTTTTTTTGACTTGTGTCAGCATGCAGAAGAGAATCGGCAAACCGCTTTTATGGGAAGTTATTTGCGGTGGGTACGTTTTATAGGTATATTCGCCTCGATGTTTCTGCTTCCGATGTGGCTGCTAATGGTCATCAATCCAGAATTAAAACCGGCGTTTCTTGATTTTATTGGTCCTCAAAAGGAAGCACATCTTCCGCTGATTGCCCAGTTTATCATTGTAGAACTAGGGGTCGATCTAATGCGAATGGCGGCTGTGCATACTCCGACACCACTGGCTTCCGCTATGGGCTTGATCGCAGCGATTCTGGTCGGTGATATAGCGGTTAAGACGGGACTTTTCGTGAATGAGGTCGTGCTGTATATGGCTGTCGCTGCCATAGGAATGTTCGCAACACCGAGCTATGAGCTGGGGTTAGCGAATAGACTGATTCGACTATTCCTGCTGGTTGCTGTTGCAATTTTTCACGTACCGGGCTTTGTCGTGGGTACGACACTGATCATTTTGATGCTGACGCTGCATCGGTCATATAATTCTTCGTATTTGTGGCCGTTCATTCCTTTTAATGCCAAAGCGTTAGCTTCCATCTTGTTCCGTATGCCTGTACTAGATGCGCCTAACCGCCCGTCATCTAACAAAACGAGGGACAATACGCGTATGCCCCATACGGATGCCGACACAGATTCGAACTCAGGCAATGGACAGGAGCATTAATATAAATGATCTGCATAAAAATCCATTGTTCTTGATGTTTTTTTTGCTATACTGGTGTAAACATTCGATGGAATATGACTAGCTTGTTCCAGAAAGAGAGGCGCCAGAACATGTATTTGCATGGAAGCAGTAAAATTAACAGCAATGGACATTTGGAGATCGGCGGTTGTGATACAACGCTTTTGAAAGAGCGTTTTGGCACGCCGCTATATATTGTTGACGAACAGTTAGTCCGCCGGCGCTGCCGGGAATTCATAGAAGCTTTTCGTGAAACCGGATTGAAGTTTCAAGTTGCTTATGCAAGCAAAGCGTTTTGTGTTATGGCGATGTGTGCTTTAGCTGCTGAAGAAGGAATGTCGCTTGACGTAGTTTCCAGTGGAGAATTGTTTACTGCGCTACAAGCAGGGTTCCCGGCAGAGCGAATCCATTTTCACGGCAATAACAAAACACCGGAAGAAATTGAAATGGCGTTAGATGCGAAAATTGGCTGCTTCGTCGTTGATAGCGAAATGGAGTTGCATTTGTTGCAGGCCCTTGCCTCCGAGAAAGAACAGCAGGTGAATATCTTACTGCGTGTTACACCAGGGGTTGAGGCGCATACGCATGAATATATGGCCACAGGTCAAGAAGATTCGAAATTTGGCTTTGACATTGGGAATGGTACAGCACGCCAAGCAGTGGAACAGGCTATCGAGCTGGACCATCTTAACCTGTTAGGGGTACATTCTCATATCGGTTCGCAAATTTTCGAAGTGAATGGCTTTCAAATGGCTGCTGAACGGGTTGCAGCTTTTTCCAGAGAAATTAAAGAACAGCTTCAGTTTTCTTTCAAAGTGATTAATCTGGGTGGGGGATTTGGCATTCGCTACACAGAGGAGGACACACCGCTGAAAGTATCCACCTATGTGCAGGCTATCGGCGAAGCGGTGAAAACCTATTTTTCAGGACTTTACGATGAACTTCCAGAAATTTGG
Organism: Paenibacillus sp. cl130; assembly: GCF_900116035.1. NCBI lineage: Bacteria > Bacillati > Bacillota > Bacilli > Caryophanales > Paenibacillaceae > Paenibacillus > Paenibacillus sp. cl130. The sequence goes on along the minus strand of NZ_FOYG01000002.1, from coordinate 223,424 downwards.
ATTGAGCCGGGACGCAGTATTGTAGGCGATTCAGGCACGACCTTATATACGGTAGGAAGCATCAAGGATATTCCGCAGGTACGTAAATATGTCTCGGTAGATGGCGGGATGACAGATAATCCACGTCCTGCACTGTATCAGGCCAAGTATGAAGCGATGCTGGCTAATCGAGCGCAGGATACGGACGAAGAGACGGTGTCCATTGCGGGCAAATGCTGCGAAAGCGGCGATATGCTTATTTGGGATGTAGAGCTGCCTCGTATAAATAGCGGCGACTTGCTCGCTGTTGCCTCAACCGGAGCCTACAATTACTCCATGGCGAGTAATTATAACCGAATACGTCGACCAGCAGTTGTATTTGTCAACAACGGTGAGGCCGAGTTGGTGGTGCGTCGGGAAACCTACGAGGATATCGTACGCAACGATGTTGTGCCACAGCGCTTGATTCGTGATCAAGCCAGTCCGGCGGTTCAGCCTAACGCCAAGATTACGGTTTCGTCCTGATTTTAGCATTGTAAGATCAAGCAGGCCATTGAGTCGGTAATAATACACCGGGGACAATGGCCCTTTTTTTTGGACAAGACTTTGCTAAGCGCGGCAATTCATAGTAAACTGGAACTTGATGTTATTTAGTTCTCAAAACAGGTTGAAAAGGAGATACAAACAATGAAAAAAGGTAGAATAGATCTTGAAAACGGCGGTATCGTCGAAATTGACTTTTTCCCAGAAGAAGCTCCAAACACCGTTGCTAACTTTGAAAAGCTGGCAAACAGCGGTTATTACAACGGTTTGAGCTTCCACCGTGTCATTCCGGGCTTTGTGGCTCAAGGTGGTTGTCCAATCGGTAACGGTACAGGCGGTCCTGGTTACACGATTGACTGTGAAACAGCTACGAATACAACAAAGCATGCCAAAGGCGTTCTGTCCATGGCTCATGCAGGTCGCAACACAGGTGGCAGCCAATTCTTTATCTGCTACGCTCCACAACCACATTTAGATGGAGTACATACTGTATTTGGTAAAGTAACCAAAGGTATGGAATTCATTGATGCTGTAAAACAAGGCGACAAAATGAAAGAGGTTAAAGTATTTGACGTGTAATTTTACCGTTAATTACATGATCTTTTTTAAATAGCGTTGCACCTAAGCCGTTCTGTCTTTGGACAGGCGGCTTTTGTTGTCTTTTGTTTGACGGTTTATTGATTTTCGCAATCACGTAGGCATTACAGTGCGTAAGATCACATTCGAAAAGTAAGTGTTGTGATAGCCTTTTCATAAGAATGCATTTTCCATTTATTTTATATGAGTATTCAAACTCAGTAAGGATTGGAAAAGAAGGGGGCTTATCACATTGTCTATTTTAACGCGCACAAATCGACTCGGATTTTTTGAAATCCGGCTGGAATCCATTGGTGGACTCGGCGCTAATCTGGCTGGCAAAATGTTGGCCGAAACCGGGGTGCTTGGTCTGGGGCTGAATGCTTCAAATTTTTCGTCCTACGGTTCGGAAAAAAAGGGAACTCCGGTTAAAAGCTTCGTCCGCTTCTGTGAGCCGGAGGTCGATATTCGGGATCACAGTCCGATTGAGCAACCGCATGTGGTAGGCATTTTCCATGAAACGTTATACAAAACGGTAAATGTAATTAGCGGACTGCCAGCGGATGGGATTGTAGTGGTTAATTCCACACGTCCAGCAGAAGAAATACGGGCTGATTTGGGACTGGTATCCGGTACATTAGCGGTGGTGGATGCGATGGGCATCGCACTGGAAGAGCGAACCAAACTAAATACGTCCATGCTCGGTGCCTTGTTCCGTGTCTGTGATTTCCTGGACCCGGAAGCGATGAGATCGGTTATTCGCAGTACCTTTGAAAAGAAAAATCCACTGTTAGTGGAACCTAATCTGCGTACGTTTAACCGTGGTTATGATGAAATGGAACTGCACGTATATCCAGTTACTGATGACGCAGAGGATCGGGTTTTTGAACGTCCGCAGCCATTGCTGGGATACGAAACCCAACTACTGGGGGGCGTTATTGCAACTCAGGGAAACAGCATGACGAGAGATGTTAGTGGTTCACGTCAGGGGTATGTGCCTGAATATGAAGCTGATAAATGTACCCATTGTGCCAAGTGTGATTCGATTTGCCCGGATTACTGTTTTGTATGGGAAGAGCAAGCAGACAAACGCGGAAGAATGATGCCATTTTTGCAAGGAATTGATTACCAGTATTGCAAAGGATGTCTGAAATGTGTAGATATTTGCCCGTCGGGGGCATTAAGCTCGCGTCGCGAACAATGGGGATGGGCGGAACAGAATCGAGTTGCCCACCAATTTCCGGCATATGAAGGAGGGCGTGCGTAATGGCAAAACTGGAGGAAGAACTCAAACAGACAGGCGCCGCGCAAGTGACAACGTTCGAATCCGGTAATGAAATGGCAGCTACGGCGGCTGCGCAGATTAATTATCATATGATGGGATATTTCCCGATTACTCCATCTACCGAGGTAGCGCAGTATCTGGATCAGATGAGAACGAGAGGTCAGCATAATATTAAGCTGGTTGCAGCAGACGGAGAACACGGATCGGCAGGGATTTGTTATGGAGCTGCCGCAGCGGGAGCGAGGGTTGTGAACGCCACTAGTTCGCAAGGTTTCCTGTACATGCTGGAGCAGTTACCTGTTCAGTCAGGTACCCGTTTTCCAATGGTTATGAATCTGGTGACACGAGCTGTTAGTGGTCCCCTGGATATTCGCGGGGATCATTCGGACCTGTACTATGGTTTGAATACAGGCTGGGTCATTTTGACGGCAAGTACACCACAGGCTGTGTATGATATGAACATCATGGCACTAAAAATCGCAGAGCATAGCGATGTTAGGCTGCCTGTAATGGTCGCATATGACGGTTTTTATACGTCCCATCAAAAACGTAAAGTGCAATATTTTGCCGATGCTGAGACCGTGCGCGGTTTTGTAGGTCCTAACCCGAACTTGAATTATCCGAATATTACGGATTTTGATCATCCTGTTACCGTGGGTGCGCATATGAACGGTGATGACCTGACGAATAATCATGTTCAGCTATCCGAAGCACTGAAGCTGTCAGAAGGAGTATATGAGCAGGTAGCAGCAGAATATGCCGCTTTATCCGGTCGGGAATACCCGATTTTGGATCTGTATCATATGGAGGATGCTGAGGTCGCGGTATTCCTGTTGAATTCGGCGGCTGAATCGGCCAAGGATGTGGCGGATCAACTCCGCGCGCGCGGGATTAAAGCTGGTGTGATACGTCCGAATATCATCAGACCGTTCCCAGCTGCACAACTACGGGAAGCATTACGCGATGTCAAGGCGCTGCTGGTAGGTGAACGTGCAGATTCGTATGGGGCAGACGGCGGTAATTTAACGCATGAAATTAAAGCGGCCTTGCAGGAGGACCCGCTGAACCGGACACTCGTGTTGAGTCGTATATTTGGCTTGGGCGGCAAGGATTTTTATGCGGAAGATGCAGAGGCGTTCTTCCAGCTTGCGATTGAGGCGGCAGAGGCCGGACGAGCCGAGAAGCCCTTTGATTATTACGGAATTAATCCGGGTTCACCGGACAAGGTGATGCCGCAAGTTATGCAACCGCCACGTGGCAATGCATACCGTACGGGTCTGATTCAGGTTACGCCGGACGAGGCGACCGGGAAGCTCAAAGTCAAGGTACCACCCCTGCGGTCGTTGACGACCAAACCACGCCGTCTTACACCAGGTCACGGGGCTTGCCCAGGATGTGGGGCATTGTCTGCGCTGGAACTGTTTTTCAAAGGTATTGAAGGGGATATTGTCGTGCTGTTCCAGACAGGCTGCGTATATGTGACGACGACAGGGTATCCATATACATCACACAAACAACCGATGATCCACAATCTTTTTCAAAACGGGGCCGCTACACTTTCGGGAGCGCTGGAAGCTTATATGGAAATGAAGCGCCGCAATGAAATTGAGATGTCGGACGATCCGACCTTTATCATGATCAGTGGTGACGGTGGGATGGATATTGGTATGGGTTCTGCGATTGGTGCGGCTCTGCGTAATCATAAGCTGATCATGTTGGAATATGATAACGAAGGGTACATGAATACAGGTTCACAGCAATCGTACTCCACTCCGCTCGGTCACATGACCAGTACGTCGGGTGTAGGGAAAATGCAAAAAGGAAAGCAAGGGCATCACAAGGATACCGTGCAAATCATGGCTGCTTGTAACATTCCGTATGCTTTTACAGCAGCTGAAAGTCATCCGCAGGATATGCTGCGTAAAGCAGCCAAAGCTCAATGGTATGCGAACAACGTGGGTACGGCCTATGGTAAGATCCTGTGCGCCTGCCCGCTGAATTGGAAATCCGAAGACAGACTGGGCACCAGCATTGTGGGCGCCGCAGTCGAGTCCTGTTTCTTTCCTTTGTACGAAATAGAGCAAGGCAGTACGACGATTACGTATAATCCGGAAGACAAGGGAAAACGGATTCCAGCTGCAGAATGGTTGAAATTAATGGGTAAAACGAAGCATCTTCTCAAGGAAGAGGCTACGCTGGCTACCTTTGAGCAGGAGATTGAGCGTCGCTGGACTACCCTGAAAAAGAAACATGAAATTTCAGAGCTATAATTCTGTTTTTTGCATAATCATCGATTAGCATTGTTAGCCGCTGTTACTGTAGTGGTTCGATCAAGATTCTTTGCGCTTATTGCGCAAAGAATCTTTTTTGTCGTTTATGGGTTCAAGCATAAAAAAACAGGTAATGATTTCCGATATAGGAGTGGAGGCCTATAAGAGGCACGTTAAAAAGTTTTCTTCTGAATTTTAAGATGCAATGAGGTGCAGGTAATGATTAAGCTGAATACAGTTGAAATAATCGAAATTATAAAGAAGCAGATCCCTAAGGTTATGAACATCAAGCCAGTAGAACTAAAGTTTACGGACGATTTTGGACGGGCCTCGCTGGCAGCGACAGAACACAAATTCACACTGACGAACCAGCATTATTCTGCCAAGGTGATGGATTGCGTGTTAGAAACACAAGTACGCCCCATTTTAATGTGTGAAATTATTTATTTTCTGAAATGCGAGTTTATTGACGGACATGTTGATGTGCGACTGGATTATGAGGCATGTTCTGAGGAAGGGCGGGGACCTGTTGCTTCAGCCGTAATTACCTTTGATCATGCAACAGAGTTGGGAGTCGAGGAGCTGGCCGATCTGATTGACTTGGCGCTTCATATGAATGATAAAACCTGGTTTGAAGAACTCTCCAGCCAATATGTCAAAACCAAAGCAGGCGCTTCTATTAGATAACTTGCTTTTTTTAGAAGTCGGTGCTAATATACGTAACAAGTTTAATGTTAATTCAATTAAATAAGAGCAAGATCCTTCGGGGCGGGGCGAAATTCCCCACCGGCGGTGATGACATGTTTGTGGATCGTTTTTGTGAGAAACAGCATGGCTTAGTCCGTGACCCGGATGCTGAATGATCGGCAGAAGGTGGACCTGGTGCAAATCCGGGACCGACAGTATAGTCTGGATGGGAGAAGGATACGAAGCGCATGTGCATGACGTGACATGTGCCGATTTTTAGCATACCCAATTGTGCGTACGGCTTATTTCGTTGTAGGACAGCATCGGGCGATAGCTTGCTTAAGCTTTCTTTTTGATGGGTGTTCTGAGCGTATTTGGTTGTATCCTCAGTCATGCTTTCTATTGGCAAACCTATGATTTCATGTCGTCTTAAGATGCATATGAACTGCGCTTGTATACTACAAATGTGACTCTCATCACCCCCATGACGGATTGAATCCGAACTGGGGGTTTTTTGCGCTTATAGCTGATGAATTAGGGATAAACTGAAATGTAGTGGAAAGGAGTGAAGGCATGTTTACCGGATTAGTTGAGGAAGTGGGTCGCATTCAAACTATTTCCAAAAGCGGTGAAGCGATGGTGCTGGGGATTTCGGGTTCCGTAGTGTTGGGCGATTTGAAAATAGGAGACAGTGTCTCGGTGAATGGCGTTTGCCTGACCGCGATACGGATTGGTTCGAAAGACTTTAAGGTTGATGTGATGCCGGAAACCTTTCGCAGCACTAATCTGAAAGAGTTGAGATCCGACAGCCGAGTCAATCTGGAGCGAGCAATGGCGGCGAGTGGAAGGTTCGGAGGACACATCGTGCAAGGACATGTGGACGGGACGGGAACGATTCGCGGGGTGACATCAGACCAGAATGCAGTTGTGTTCGAAGTTGAGCCTAAAAATCAAACATTATTTAAATATATTCTACTCAAAGGGTCAATCACAATTGATGGTATCAGCCTCACAGTCGCACAGCGTACGGGAGATACCTTTGCCGTATCCATTATTCCCCACACTTTATCCGAAACGGCCTTACAAGCCAAACGTGAGGGGGATACCGTCAATATCGAATGTGATATTTTGGGCAAATATGTAGAACAGCTTTTAAATTACAGAGGTGCAGCGGAGGCGGAGAGAGTAGAAAAAGCTCCTCTCAGTTTGGACTATTTGGCGAAACACGGCTTTGCCTGATATTGAATGGTAAGCCTGTTTAGGAGCATTCGTGGCACAAGACATAAGGAGGAAAGTGTTATGGATAGAGGTAGCCAAACAAGTGCAATGGCAAACGTCATGGAGCATGGCGAGTTGGAGCATGACGAAGAGATTCGTTTGGATTCCATCGAAGAAGCGTTAGAGGATTTAAAAAACGGTAAAGTCGTTATTGTAGTGGATGATGAACAGCGCGAAAATGAAGGCGATTTTATCGCTTTGGCTGAAAAAGCGTCGCCTGAGGTCATTAATTTCATGATTACAGAAGGTCGCGGGTTGGTCTGTGTGCCAATCACACGACAAAGAGCCGAAGCTTTGGAATTGCATCCTATGGTAGAGCAAAATACAGATTTCCACGGTACTGCCTTTACGGTATCGGTAGATCATATGGAGACAACAACGGGTATTTCAGCGGCCGAGCGCTCCTTGACTGTACGCGCCTTGGCAGACGAAGCAGTCACAGGAAGTGATTTCCGCAAGCCTGGTCACATGTTCCCGCTGATTGCTCGCGATGGTGGTGTCTTGCAGCGTGCTGGTCACACTGAAGCGGCTGTTGATCTGGCCCGACTCAGTGGCTTCAAGCCTGCTGGGGTCATTTGCGAAATTATAAAGGAAGATGGCTCAATGGCCCGCCTGCCTGATCTGGCAGTGGTCGCCAAGCGACATCAATTGAAGCTGATCAGTATTCAGCATTTGGTGGACTACCGTCGTCGTTTGTCATTGTAAAAATACATCTCGGTTCCAAGTAAATCTGAAGTATTATCCGAAGTCCCTAAATAATTAAACTAAGAGAGGTTGATTAAACATGGCACGTTTTCTAGAAGGTAATCTCGTATCGAACGGTTTAAAATATGGTATTGTGGTGGGCAGATTTAATGAGTTTATTACGAGCAAGCTGTTAAGCGGCGCAATTGACGCCCTTCAACGACATGGTGCGCAGGAAGATGAAATTGATGTAGCCTGGGTTCCGGGTGCATTTGAAATTTCACTGATTGCACAAAAAATGGCTGCAAGCGGCAAATATGATGCCGTAATTACGCTGGGTACGGTCATCCGTGGTTCTACTTCACATTATGATATCGTCTGCAATGAAGTGGCCAAGGGTGTGGCAGCAAGTAGTCTGAAAACGGGAGTGCCTGTTATTTTTGGGGTAGTGACGACAGAAAACATTGAACAGGCTATTGAACGAGCAGGTACGAAGGCTGGTAATAAAGGTTGGGATTCTGCATTGGCTGCGATTGAAATGGCCAATCTCGGCAAGCAATTTTAATTATAGGAATAGCTGAATAGAACGGTATAAACTGCAAGGTGAAAAGGGATTGGATTGTTAAGCAAGGCGATGACGTATATACTACAGAAAGAGGGATTGATAACGTAGAGCATAAGTGCTATAGGGAAAGGTATTGTTGAATGATGATTGGAGTAAGGCAGGGGGAAGCACATTGACAGTCGTAAACTACAAGCTGGAAACATTCGAGGGTCCGCTGGATCTACTGTTGCATCTGATTGATAAAGCCGAGATCGACATTCAGGATATCCCGATTAGCGATATTACTGATCAGTATATGGCTTTTTTGCACAGTATGCAGGAGCTGGAACTGGACATTACGAGCGAGTTTCTGGTGATGGCGGCGACGCTCTTATCTATTAAGAGTAAATTGTTGCTTCCCAAGCCACCTGTGATGGAATATGACGATTTGGATTTTTATGAGGAAGAGGATTATGATCCACGTGAGGAACTGGTCCGCAAGCTGGTGGAGTATCGTAAATATAAAGGGATTGCTCGCCATCTAAGTGAACGTGAGTGGGAGCGGAGTCTAATTTATGGCAAGGAGCCAGAAGATCTAAGCGCATTCCTGCCCACTGAACCCGCAAATCCGGTGCATGGGCTGCATGCAAGCGATTTGGTCGCGGCCTTTCAGCGTGCTTTGCGCAAAGCAGAACGACGTACGATGGTAACCCGTGTTCATCGAGACGAAATTTCAGTCAAGGACCGTATCCGGCAAGTTATCGGGGCGTTAGAGATGCTGGGGAACGGAGGACGGCTGCTGTTCTCCAAGCTGATGCATGAGGATATGTATCGGCATGAGGTGGTTGTGACCTTTTTGGCTATCCTTGAACTGATGAAAATGAAGCGAATTTTCTGTTATCAGGAGAAGCTTTTCGATGATATTGTAATGGAGTGGAGAGGGGATTTACGGGTTAATGGATTATCTGAAGCTGAAATCAATTATTGAGGGACTGCTGTTTCTCGCAGGAGAGGAAGGGTTGTCCACCAAGCAGATCGCCGACATTGTAGAGCAGCAGCAAGAGCTGGTTGAACAGTGCTTGGAAGATATGAAGCAGGACATGGAGCAGGGGGGAAGGGGCTTGCAACTTGTCCGTATTGCCGGTCATTATCAGCTTGCAACTTTATCCGAACATGCACCTTACTTTGAAAAGCTCGCATACTCTCCGGCACGTGCCTCACTGTCTCAAGCTGCTTTGGAGACGCTGGCCATTGTTGCCTACCGCCAGCCCATTACAAGAGTTGAAATCGAAGAGATTCGGGGTGTCAAATCCGAGCGGGCCATACATACACTGGTCAACAAGGAGCTCATTGAAGAGAAAGGTCGAGCTGAAGCCATCGGACGGCCAATATTGTACGGAACGACGAAATCATTTTTGGATTATTTCGGTCTGGGCTCTTTGGCAGATCTACCGCAACCGGAGTTGTTCGAGGATTCGGACAATTTGGAGGAAGAGACTCAATTATTGTTCGAGCGTCTGGAGAGCAGCCAGCCTGCGGCCAACGATCTAGATCTTGAATCCCAATAAAGTTGCTCCGGATCTTGCGGCTCACTTATGTAAAGCTCAAACAGACAGCCAGTCCTCACGTAGTTGGGGGCTGGCTGTTGGTATTTTAAGATGCATGATTTTCCGGCGAACGGTCATACTATTTTTGCCATGATATCTATAGCAAAAAGGTAGGGAGGACTCGCCAGTGTGGAAATGGATCAGTATCGCCATCATCGTCGTTATATTACTTGTGCTGGCTATTCTGCTCTCTCGTATTCGATTGAAGCTGGATATTGCCAAACATGACAATGATGATCGGGCGCATCTAGAGATCAGATTTCTATACGGGATGATTAAAATGAATTACGATATTCCGGCCATTCTCGTAACAGGTTTAAAAAAAGGGCTTCTCTATCGGCTTGACCGCAATAAAAACATACATAAAACGGATGCTTCCGTAGATAGCGGAAATATTGATACAGAAAAAATCAAGCAATTTATACATGATATCCGGGTTTTGCTCAAGGGAACGAAATCCTTACATCGATGGTTGCGACATACCTTGGCGCATGTGACGTTGTCCAAAATGGAATGGTCTACCAATATAAGTCTTGCTGATGCGGCTTATACAGCTACCTCAACCGGTATTTTATGGGGATTGAAAACGACCTTGATCGGTTTTGCTACCAGCTTTGTACGTGTGGACTGTATCCCGAAGCTGTTTGTCGTGCCCTATTGGGTGGATCGCTTGCGTTTTACTACCACCTTGACCTGTGAAGCAAATATGTCGCTTGGTTATTTGATTTTCTCTATGCTCATGTTAGCTTACCGCATATGGCGCGTTCCGGGTGGACCGGAGGCGTGGAAACGGGTTTTTTCCAAAAAAACCGAGGATGTTCAAGCTAACAGTGAAAGATAAACTGTGGAGAGAGGTGAAACTCAATCCTTTCTGAACTATCGAATGACATACATATTTCCTTGAACCCCTGCGCACAATAGCGAAAGAAAAGGCAGTCTACGCTTGAGATAAGCAGAGGAGGAATAAATCATGTCAGATCACCCGATTCAAGGGCTCATGCAAACCGCAATGGAAAACATCAAAGCCATGGTAGATGTGAATACGATTGTAGGAGACGCAGTGGAAACACCCGATGGTTCCGTTATTTTGCCAATCAGTAAGGTAGGATTTGGTTTCGCTGCCGGAGGAAGTGATTTTAACGTAGACGAAGAGGCACTTCATACTTCCTCGGCGTCGGGTAATCATAGCGGGAAGGAAGGGCATCCTTTTGGAGGCGGTAGCGGTGGTGGTGTATCTATTCATCCCATTGCTTTTCTGGTTGTTGGCAAACAGGGGGCACAAATCGTTCCATTGGACAATCAAACGCATCTGATTGAGAAGCTCATTGACTCCACGCCATACCTGATTGATAAGGTTCAGTCTATCTTCCAGAACGCAGGCGGCAACTTGCAGACTCCACCCCCACAGGTACCTGTAGATGTTGCTACGGATCACAGTAATTCTGGCCCGGCTTACTTGTAAAAGTTATTGAAATTAAAAGCGTTCTCTCAGGAAGGTATCCCAAAGCCGAGTATAGGCTAAGGAATACCTTCTTTTCTGCTTGTACTTGGCCCTATCCCCGAATATACTGCCTTCTCCCAATGACAGTATGTATATGGTGACTGTATTCCTGTTGATACAAAGTATGCAGCGAGATTTCATTTTTTCGATTTCCTTCGGCAGCAAACTGGGATAGGTAGATGAAGTCCGGATAGATCACTTCATCCGTCAAATAAGCAGATACCGTGGCTTCCGGTCGACGATGTTGATTCAGGGAATCGATAATACCCTTCGCCGGCAAGATGCCAATCCCATGTCCATAAAACAAGTCTTCCTTCAGCTTAACGACATTTTCTCCTTTCCATTCCAATGTTTCAGACGACACATCCGGATTGTTGAAATACAGAATATCGCCAGGAGCCGCTTTATGACTTCCTTCCTGCTGTATGAGCCTGAGGTCGCTGTCATAGTGCCAGTCATACAGCAGCATATCTGCAAAAATCCGATTAAACTCACTTTCCAAAATGGAATCCAGCACTCCTTTGTACAGCACAATAACCATAGCTGTTGCACATTCAAAAGCGTATTGATGTCCGTTTAAAAAGATATCTCTGATCCCCTGTGCCGGTGTGACACCTGCTTTGATCTGAAAGCCACCTTTTTCCGTTAAATCCCAAAATTGCTGGTTGCAACGTGCGGTAGAAAACGTGGCAAAGGATACACCACTACGGTGTAATGCTTCTGCGGACTCTACAATCCGCGATCTTAAAATCATTTCAAACTGTAGTCGCTGCATGTTATAACCCCTCGATCCATATTTAACGTTTAGTAACTAATATATATGTATTCAGGGAGGGATGTTGCTTAGTTTGTGTAGAAAGAAAGCGAAAAAGGAGCAGCTAATGGCTGTCCTGTAAAGGAATTTTCTGTTATAAAGGTGGACATACTTTGAACAGCTTGGACATAGAATGGTACAAGACTTGCTCAAAACCGGAGGAATCCAAATGTTTAAAAAAAAGCAACACATCCACGCGGACCACAGCCATTTCTTGAATAAGGCACGCGCATTTGTTTTGCCGCTGGTACTTCTGCTTATTTTGTCATTGCCGCTTACGTTGCTAAGTCCGCAGCCCGTTCGGGGAGCGATAAAAACAGAAGCAGCACCGCCCGCATTAGGAACCCATGCACAGGCTGCTTCTTTAATTGATGTCACATCAGGAAGAATCATTTATTCTACCGAGGGTGACCGGGAGCTACGTATTGCCAGCCTGACCAAAATTATGACAGCGATCGTGGCCATTGAACATGGACGCTTGCAGGACCGGGTGAAGGTGAGTCCAACGGCGTATGCCAAAGAAGGGTCCTCGCTTTTTCTGCAAATGGGTGAACAAATGTCGCTGGAAAATATGTTGTACGGCTTAATGCTCCGTTCTGGTAATGATGCCGCTTCTGCCATTGCTGAGCATGTGGGGGGGACAGAAGAGGGATTTGTCCATTTGATGAATGACAAGGCGGTTCAGCTTGGGCTAAGCCATACACATTTTGCTAATCCGCACGGGCTGGATGCCGAGGGACATTATTCCTCAGCCAATGATATGGCCCGGCTTACTGCTTATGCGCTGCATAATCCAACTTTTGCCCGTATCGTAAAAACAGAACTGAAAAAAGCACCGAATCCCAACGATTCTTGGGACTACTCATGGCACAACAAAAACAAAATGCTGCGGCTGTATGAGGGAGCTGACGGGGTGAAAACAGGCTTTACCAAAAAAGCGTTTCGCTGTCTGGTCAGTTCGGCCACACGGGACGGTCGCCAGCTCGCTGCTGTTACCTTGAATGACGGGGACGATTGGAACGATCATGCCCGTATGCTTGATTACGGATTTCGATATTATCCGCTCATTCCGATTACGGACAAGCAGCAACCTATCGATGGTTACCCACTATTAACAGGTACAAGCTTTGCATATCCTTTACATGATAGTGAGAAAACCCAGTTGCACAAAAGACTAGTGTTGTATAAAAATTCCGCCTCTGTAGACAGAGCGGACATATCTTTTGGCTTACGAGGACGGGTCGAATTCCTATTGGATGGTGAACTTATTGGTTCCGTTCCTGTGTATGAAAAAGGGAGTAAGCTGCCTGCTCAAAGTACCGTACGGCCACAGCAGGAGGCTCCAACTGCACAAGATCCTGCGAACAATACTCAGCAACGAGGTTGGACGAGCAGATGGAACGAAATTCTTAAAAATTTGTTTGGAGCCTAGGGCAAGCAGGAAATAGAGCTGCACGTGTCACATCATTGGGTAAAGGAGGAATCAGCCATGATTCATCTCATATGGGTGGCTTTGATTTGTATTGGATTTGTATTTGCTGCCGCGCAGGGAAATATTGAGGTGGTGACGAAAGCGGCTTTTGACGGGGCAACTACGGGGGTTACAGTGTGCTTTGGACTGATAAGTGTGCTGGTGTTTTGGATGGGCATGATGAGGCTGGCTGAAGATGGCGGGCTCTTACAGAAAATATCCAAGCTGCTTTCTCCTTTGGTTGCCTTTCTCTTCCCTGATGTTCCGCGTAATCATCCCGCTATGGGTTACATTTTGTCCAATATGAGCGCCAATCTGCTGGGTCTGGGGAATGCAGCCACACCGATGGGAATCAAGGCGATGCAAGAGTTGCAGACGCTCAATCCAGATAAGCAAACCGCCACACCAGCCATGTGTACGCTGCTCGCCCTGAATACAGCCAGTATTACGCTTATTCCTACGACGTTGATCGCGATACGGCTTAATTTTCATTCCGCACATCCGGCAGAAATCGTTGGTACAACACTGGTAGCGACCGCAATAGCCACCTTTGCCGCAATTGCGGCGGACCGTTGGTACCGTAGTCGAGAATTGCGCCGCCGTCCTCCAGCGATTCCGCCGTCCCAGACATCCTTGGCGCCACTCACCTCACCAGCATCAACATCTGCTGCCTCTTCAACAACGTCGTCCGTATCTTCACCTGCCGTTCCGCGAACGGGAATCAAGGCTGCCAAGGGCAGGGACACCACTTGGAAAGGATGAGGGAGGCATGCTTTATTTTATTAACCTCGTATCAACTTGGGCTATCCCGGTTATTCTCGCTTTTATTCCTTTATATGCATATGCCAAAAAGGTGCCTGTCTACGATTCTTTTGTGGATGGAGCTAAAGACGGCTTTTCTACCGCCATCAGCATTATTCCTCATCTCGTAGGCATGATGGTGGCGATTAGCATTTTTCGAGCATCCGGCGCCCTGGACTATTTGATCTCCTGGGTAACGCCATGGATTAAACACTGGGGTGTACCGGGCGAGGTACTGCCTTTAGGCTTGCTTCGTCCATTGACGGGCACCGGCTCACTTGCGTTTACGACGGATCTAATTCGCACCTATGGCCCGGATTCCATGATCGGTCGGATCGCTTCAACGATTCAGGGCAGCACAGACACGACGCTGTATGTGCTAACTGTATATTTTGGTGCGGTAGGTATCCGCAATGGACGGTATGCTTTGAAGGTAGGACTATTTTCAGATGTGGTTGGTTTTGTGGCAGCCATTGCGATTTGCCTGCTTATATTTTAATTTTTGTATCGTTTTTTGAACGGGGGTTGTGATTTTGCTCATGGATGGGTATCATTAGCATGAGGTGAATTAGCGAACATGGAAAGATTGCAGAAAATATTGGCCCAAGCTGGTGTAGCTTCCAGACGTAAATGTGAGGAGCTTATTCAGGCGGGTAGCGTGGAAGTGAACGGGGTTATCGTAACTGAACTGGGAACGAAGGCAGACCCTGATCAAGATATGATTACGGTAAAGGGACGCCCGATCAAAACCGAGAAAAAAATCTATCTGATGATGAACAAACCTAAAGGAGTTATTACGAGTGCTTCCGATCCGGAAGGCCGTAAAATTGTGTCAGACTATCTGAAAGGCGTTAAGGAACGCGTATATCCGGTAGGACGTCTCGATTACGACACCGAAGGACTGCTGTTGCTTACCAATGATGGCGAGTTCGCCAATCTGCTCACCCATCCCAAGCATCATGTGCCCAAGACATATGTGGCAACAGTCAAAGGCGTTCCGCATGGTACTGAGCTGGACAAGCTGAAAAAAGGAATCGTGCTGGAAGATGGCATTACTGCACCAGCCGAGGTAGAATATAAAGATGTAGATCCGAATGGTAAGGAGTCTGTGATCCAGATTACCATTTATGAAGGCAGAAATCGCCAGGTAAGACGGATGTTTGAGGCCATTTCACACCCAGTCATCAGACTCAAGCGGATTGCCTTCGGAGATCTTTTGCTACAAAACTTGAAGCGCGGTCTGACCAGACCCCTAACTAAGGACGAAATCAACCGTCTCATTCAACTTGCCAAATCAGACAACACGAAAAAGAAACGGACAGGACGGGGGTCATAACCCCGGCCTTTTTGGTGTAAAGAGACTGTTGGATGAGAGTAAAGTTTGACCAAGCACAGGAAAATAGTAAAATAGAGAGAATGCTTTTTTTAGCGAAGGGGCTGGGAATATGTCAGAACAAAGCAACCGCATATTAATTGTAGACGATGAAGAACGCATTCGCCGCCTTCTGCGGATGTATCTGGAAAAAGAAGGATATGTAATTGACGAAGCTGAGGATGGTGAGATTGCCCTCCAAAAAGCGACTGCAAGCGATTACAGCATTATTTTGCTCGATGTAATGCTTCCGGGGATGGATGGAATTGAGGTATGTACACGGCTGCGTCAGACCAAAGCTACACCTGTGATTATGCTGACTGCCAAAGGTGAGGAAGTGAACCGTGTACAAGGCTTTGAAGTCGGGGCCGATGATTATGTGGTTAAGCCCTTTAGCCCGCGAGAAGTCATTTACCGGGTGAAGGCGATTTTACGCCGTTCGTCGGAAACTGCCTTTTTAACGAAAGAGGCGGTACCAAGCAATAGTATTGTTTTTCCGAATCTTATCATTGAGCATGATGCGCACCGGGTAACTGCGGGCGGGATTGAAATCAGTCTCACGCCTAAAGAGTACGAGCTGTTGCATTATTTGGCGGTGTCACCAGATAAAGTCTTCTCGCGCGAAGAACTGCTGAAAGACGTTTGGAATTACGAATTTTTTGGTGATCTGCGCACTGTGGATACGCATGTGAAACGGCTTCGTGAAAAGCTGAATAAGGTATCGCCAGAGGCAGCGGCTATGATTACGACCGTGTGGGGCGTAGGTTATAAGCTGGAGGTTCCAAAATAACGTGAACTTCTGGAGATCGCTGGTGGGCAAGCTGTGGATCACCATCATTTGTCTTGTAGGCTCTGTGCTTATTTTTCTAGGGCTTTTTTTATTGCCGTACATCAACAGAAATTTTGCGGCGTATGAATCGACGGAAATCAAGCATTTGTTCACCTATACATGCATTGTCGGATTTTTATTGACGACCTTTTTTGCCCTATTCCTTTTTACTAAAATCACACAGCCTATGCAGCTGTTGATTCAGGCGGCGAATGCGATTCGTGAGGGAAGGTATGATACTCGGCTTTCGCTGGTGACCAGTGATGAAATTGGAGAACTGGCGAAAACTTTTAATCATATGTCTACGGAACTGGAAGCAACGATCCGCAGTCTGAATGAGGAAAAAAACCATTTATCCAGTGTACTGCGAAGCATGTCTGATGCAGTAATCACCTTCGACAGAAGCGGACAAATCATCTTGACGAATCCGCCGGCACAAAGTCTGTTGGATATCTGGAAAAAGCTGGAGTGGCAGGAGCGTGATCTGGAGGAGTTTGGAGCTTCTGTACCTGAGCCTTTGCAGTCTCTGTTCCATACCGTTATGGACAGGGGAGAGGATGTCGGAGACTATATCCATGTCAAGAAGGGCTCCTGGTCGGTGCAGATGGCGCCTCTGTATACGGATAATGCAATCCGCGGTGCAGTAGCTGTGCTTAGAGATATTACGGAAGAAGTGAAGCTTGAGAAGATGCGGAGTGATTTTGTGGCCAACGTCTCTCATGAAATCCGTACACCTTTATCTATGATGCAGGGCTACAGCGAGGCGTTGCTGGATGGTATGGCGGGTTCACCTGAAGAATCCGAGGAGCTGGTACAGGTCATCCATGATGAATCATTACGCATGGGAAGATTAGTCAAAGATCTGCTTGATCTGGCCCGAATGGAGGCTGGTCATACAGACATGCACCGACAGGAAGTGGATGTGAATGAGCTGATCGAGCGTGTTCATCGTAAATTTACGGTACGTTCGAAGGAACAGGGACTGACACTCGATTACCATGAGCAAGGCCAACGTTTGCTGCTGCCTGAGGCAGATGAAGACCGACTGGAGCAGGTATTGACCAATTTGCTGGATAATGCATTCAGACATACACCCGGCGGGAAAAAGGTTACTATTGCGGCGGATCGAATTTTGGGAGAACGGCACGAGTTAATCCGTATTCGGATTAAGGATGAAGGTGTAGGCATTGCCAGCGAGGATCTACCTTATATTTTCGACCGCTTCTACAAGGCAGATAAGGCCAGAGTACGTGGTGAGGATAAAGGGACTGGTTTGGGGCTTGCTATTGTCAAGAATATTGTAGAGGCTCACGGAGGCTCTGTCTCTGCTGCCAGCGCATTGGGGGAAGGGACGGAATTTACTATTTTGCTGCCGATCTCCAACAAAACAAAGCTGGGTCTGTAACAGGCTTATAAGCCCCAACTGATATACCCCGGTTTGCAGGCATCCTCGGAAGAGGGTGCTTTTTGTTGAAAAATCAACATTTATCTTGTTCAACGTGGAACATCCTGTTTCAAGATAATTGCTCTCATGATAGATAACGGTATAAGAAAAAGACGCCTGGGTAGCCAGGCGCCTCTCTTTATTATAAACCTTGGACTTCTCAATACTGTCTGGAACTAATCTAGCACTACTTCTTGGGCAGTATTTAGTTCTGGCAAACCAACGAGTTGAACCAGCACATCTTTAGGCACGGCTTTATCGACGGTCAAGATCATGATGGCTTCTCCGCCGACAATTTTACGCCCTACTTGCATGGAAGCGATATTGACGCCGTTCTCCCCAAGCAAGGTGCCGACACGACCGATAATGCCTGGTTTATCATTGTGGGAGATGAGCAGGAAATGAGCTTCCGGTGCCACATCTACTGGGAACTGGTTCAACCGAACAATACGTTCGCCATAGCCTGCCAGCAGGGTGCCAGATACACGTTGCTCTTCGCCGCTCTGGGTTTTGAGTGTAACGGTAATCAGGTTGGTAAATCCCTTGGTGGCGGGCGCCTGAGACACGACAAGATGGATGTCACGTGTTTTGGCCAGATGTACAGAGTTTACAATGTTCACATCGCTGCCCAGATGACGGCTAAGTACACCTTTCAAAATATAACGTGTCAGCGGCTGTGTATCCACAGAGGACAAATCACCAGCGTAATCTACCTGAATTTCACGTACAGCCTGATTCGTGATCTGAGCGGCAAAGCTGCCCAGCTTCTCTCCAAGCGAGAAATATGGCTGCAATTGCGTCATGACGTTGGATGGTACTGGAGGCATGTTGACCGCATTTTTAAAAGGCTCATCACGCAAAATATGCAGCACTTGCTCGGACACATCGATAGCTACATTCTCCTGAGCTTCGACAGTTGAGGCACCCAGATGTGGTGTGACGATAATTTTCGGATGACTCAGGAATGGGTGATCCTGTGCTGGCGGCTCTGATTCGAATACGTCAAAGGCTGCACCGGCAACGATACCTTCATCAATGGCTTCAACAAGAGCCATTTCATCGATAACTCCGCCCCGGGCACAGTTGATGATGCGCATTCCTTTTTTCATCACTTCAAACTGTGGACGAGCAATCATATGTTTCGTTTCTGGTGTTAATGGTGTGTGTACGGTCATAAAATCTGCGTTGCGGATAATTTCGTCCACGCTCGCCAGCTTAATGCCCAGCTTCTCAGCGCGTTCTTCCGTTAGAAATGGATCATAGCCGAGGATGCTCATGCCAAATGCTTTGGCACGTTTAGCCACCTCACTGCCGATACGTCCCATGCCGAGGACTCCAAGTGTTTTGTTACGCAGTTCGACACCGAGGAATGTTTTACGATCCCATGTACCGCCAATGGTTTTGGCATACGCCTGTGGAATATGACGTGCTAGAGCCATCATCATCGCAAAAGTGTGCTCACATGTCGTAATCGTGTTGCCGTCAGGAGCGTTAATAACGATAATCCCGCGCTGTGTTGCTGCTTCAAGGTCGATGTTGTCCACTCCGACCCCAGCTCGCCCTACAACCTTGAGGTTCTTACCTGCCGTCATGATGCGTTCGGTTACCCGAGTCTGGCTTCGAACGAGTAACGCGTCATAGTCACCAATAATTTGAACCAATTCATCCTCGCTGAGACCTGTGTTCTTGTCCACTGTGACATCGTCTGCATCCATCAGTTGCTGGATGCCCAGGTCACTGATCGGATCGGATACTAACACTTTAAACATTTGGTTTCCTCCTCAAAGTTAACTTCTTTTATGGACAGGATGTACTTCAAACTGAAATACATTCCATAAAGAACATGAAAAAACTTGAAATGCTTCTAAAAGTACAGGAGAGCGGTGTGAAATACTAGTGTGATAACGCATTGACGCAGAAAAGGGATGGAATAGCATTATGCACCAAACTAACGACCAAAAGTCTTATGCGGAGACACTTTGCGGTTTTCGGGCATCAAAAAAACTCCCGAATCACATACTATCTCCATAGTAAGGGACGAGAGTTATCGTGGTACCACCCTAATTCGCAGCCATTTCGCAATGGACTGCCTTCAGCGGTCATAAAATGACCGAAAGGATAACGGTTTTCTGCCGATTGCATCTAATGCCGGGAAATATTCCCCAGACCTCGGTGCAATAACTCAGGAGCGCTGAAAGTAGTTACTTCGTCACCGGCTTCCACCCAAGCACCGGTTCTCTGAGGACGAAATCAATACCTTTTCTCCATCATTGTTGTTGTCGCTAATAATTTTTTCATAATGTATCATGGCTTACATGGGCATGTCAATAGGACATGCGACATGTGTGGATAGCCGGCTAGATATATAGCTACAGAATGCGGAAAATTAAGATTTAAGTCTTCTTGAATCCGTCCGACTTTTTGGCTATGATGCTAAAGAAGACTATGCAGAGGACTAACTAACTATGAAAAAGCTTAAAGTGAAATGGAAAAGAGCGCAAATTCACGAATTGAATGACCGCTTGCTGCTTTACAATTTGTATCTAACTCAGGGTCTGACCCTGCTGATTGGCGCAATCTGGATTATTTTTCAGAAAAGAAATGTGTTAGAACTATTTGCATTGCCGAACACTCTGCACGTCTTATGGTGGGGATTGGGCTTGGCCGCCGCTATGTTACTTGTGGATCTGTTGCTATCCCGGATTATGCCTGAGGATGCTATGGATGACGGTGGTATTAACCAAATGCTGTTTCAAAATCGTCCGGTTTGGCATATTATTTGTATAGCAGCTATCGTCTCCATCTGTGAGGAACTCTTGTTCAGAGGTGCGATTCAGTACAGCTTTGGTCCTTATTGGACAAGCATTTTGTTTGCGGTGATTCATATCCGATATTTACGGCATTGGATTCCCACTGGCTGGGTTTTTCTTAGCAGTTATGGATTGGGCTACATATATGTGCAGACCGGTAGTCTGTGGGCACCGATCATTTGTCATTTTGTGATTGACCTTATATCTGGTTTAGCGTTACGTTTTCGGAGGTATGAAGAATGAATCAGGAACTTAGCAGAGTGCAGACCTATGGTAGCCGTCGAAATGGTCGCAAAGGCAAGGAGGAGGACAGGTCAAAATCTAAACCAGTTCGCTCCCGTGCTTCACGGCCCGTGCCAGAATTGGCTCACGTTGCCGCTGCACCAGAAGTTGCTGTGACGATGGAGAATGACATTCCTGCCAGTGAGTATCGAACGCGGGCGGAAATGTTTCCGTCCCGCCGTATTCGGGTAAGTAAGTGGTTTTTAAATTTTTTGAGCACTCTTTTTGTGCTGATTACTGCAGCGTTACTGTGGTGGGGCATCAAGGGTGCACCACCCATCAGTGAAATGCTTTGGTAATATAAAGTTATTATGGACGTCTGTGCTTAGGTCAAGGCGCGTAATGATACGGTAAAGGCCTCCATCTCCGCATGAATAGCGGAGAATGGAGGCCTTTATTGCATCATCTATAGTTAATCCGGAGTATACGCAAGTGTCTATTAGCTGGCAGGAACCTCAATGCCTTGCGGATCGACAAATTGGTAACCCTTTTGCTCAAGACGCGTCAATATACTGTCCAGCGCCTCAGCTGTCCATGGCAGTTCATGCATCAAAATATTGCTGCCTGGATGAAGTTGTTCTGTTACGTTTTTGAGGAGTGCCTCCGTTTTATTAGGCTGATTCTTTTTCATTGTCCAGTCCAGAGAACCGACGGACCATGTCATGTATAGGAGACCGTTTTCCTTAGCGACCTTGCGACCTACGTCTCCGCCTGCACCATGAGGGGGACGGAAGAATACTGGGGCTTGTCCTGTAATGTCCTTAACAGCTTTTTGTACCGTTTCAATCTGTTTTTTGACCTCGGACTCAGATTTATTCTTCAGCACGATGTGATCCCAGCTATGGTTGCCGATGGGCTGCCCACGGTCATGGATAAGCTTGAGTAACTCAGGATGCTCTTTTACACGGTAACCGTTTACGAAGAAAATCGCTTTCGCTTTGTGTTTGTCCAGTACATCTATGATTTTGTTAATCATGGCTGCTTCCTTGGGACCATCATCAAAGGTCAGTAACACGACTTTTTTTTCGGTACCTTGTTGGTTAGGGATTACATTGTAGGCTTTATCCAAGTGATACATTTTGTTATTGGTAGTTGCAGATGTTGCAGATGTCGCAGCTCCTGTTTCGTTGCTTTCGCTGGTTTTATCATTTTGTGCATTGGTTTTACCAGCTGAGTTATGATCATCACTGCTTGCTTGCTTACTGCTACTTTTTGGGGAAGAGACGCTGCTCTGATCTTTGGCGCTGTCACTTGAGTCAGACGCTACCGAATCCTGCTGGTTGCTTGTTGCCGCAGATTCCGGCTTGGTTGCAGTGCAAGCACTAAGCAGCAGACATGCGGTGAACAAAATGGCTGCTGTTTTTGTACCCATTATTTCATCTCACCTTCCTGAATTTTATACCGTATGAGTTTGTCACTACTGACGAACACTATGCTTGATTCTACCACAAAGGGAGGTTCTAATTGTGAAAACATCTTCATTTTTCCTGGGAATCGTCTTGGGCGCTGTCGCAAGCTCTTTGATCTCCCGCAACCGCAACATGTTGGGCTTATCTATGGACATGGGTGGAAAAAAAGGCGGCAATTTAGTGCAGAAAGCCCGTACTAAAATGATGGACGCGGCATTCCCCGGAATGGGCGAGATAACGCTCAATAAAGTAGACACCCATAAGGATCAAGACCATCATTTACAAACAGATAAAACCGCTCATAACGCCCATACTGCCAAGAACAAAGAAGAGAATATGAAGTTGATTAAAGACTTCATCAGCACAAGTCCCGATGTTAAACGTGAGGTCGAGCAAATTTTGAAAGAAACTCATACAGCCGTACCGGGATTGTAACCCAGAAACCTTTATTCCGAATCATTTTGCGGCTTTTTTGTAAAAGCCGTTCAAATGATTCTTTTTTTTATCTTTTTATTGCGTGCATTTACGATTATAAAATGATAACATGATTACATAGAACCATTTTCATCACAGGCATCATAATTGCATCATAATCTGTTAATAACACTCGGCTGCCAGGAGGAGGGTCCAGTATGAAAATAGAAAGATTAAGTCAGGACAAGATACGGATTTTCCTTACCTTTGACGATTTGAGCGAACGCGGTATTCAAAAAGACGATATGTGGCAAGAAATTCCAAGAGTTCATGAGCTGTTTACCGAAATGATGGATCAGGCATACAGTGAACTGGGCTTCGACGCCACGGGACCGTTAGCTGTCGAAGTCTTTGCGCTTCCTGCTCAAGGAATGGTTGTTATCGTCACCCGGGGAAAATATGACCATCAACAGTATGGTTCGGGTCCCGATGAGGAGCTTCCAGAAGAAGTCTACGAAATGGAAGTCACGCTGGAGCATAGCGATTCCATCGTTTACGCGTTTAGCGATTTCGAAGTACTCATAGAAGCGGCTCATATGCTTCGTAGCAACACTACGGAAGCAGGTAAGCTGTATCATTATAGAGGAAAATGGATTCTGCATTTGGAACCAGAAGAAGTAGAGGAGTCCAAGCTTGCGGCTTTAATCGCGGTTCTTGCTGAATTTGGAGAAGGCTCATCCGTTACACCAGCTATGTTGGAAGAGTATGGTAAGCTGGTCATTCCTGAACAGGCAGTTGCTGTCATCTGCACTCATTTTGACAGCCGTTCTTGATTTGTTTTATTGAAAGTGATATCGAAGTGAATTTGTCGGCTCTGCGCTGAAAGCAGGGCCGACTCATTTTTATGGAGGGATGATCGGTGCTTCTGTTTTCGGTTTTAGCGGCAGCCACAGCGCCGGGTCTCGCCTTATTGATGTATTTTTACTTGAAGGACAGGTATGATTCGGAGCCACTGCACATGGTTATTAAAGTGTTTTTGCTCGGCTTTTTGGTGGTTCTTCCTGTCATGATTTTTCAACGCGGGCTGCTGCTTTGGCTAGGGGATCACACGTTAATCCAGGTGTTCGGTATTTCAGCAGGGGTGGAAGAGTTTTTTAAATGGTTTCTGTTGTATCACATCATCTATAATCATACCGAGTTCGACGAGCCTTATGATGGTATTTTGTATGCGGCCGCAGTCTCACTCGGATTTGCAACGGTTGAAAATCTGTTATATGCCTGGGCGGGCCATGCTTCGGTTAGCATGATGCTGATGAGATCATTGCTACCTGTATCCGGTCATGCGATGTTTGGCGTAATGATGGGCTACTACATGGGGAAGGCTAAGTTTTCAGAGGGCTTGAGGAGCAAATACATGTTGCTGCTGTCATTGGTGCTTCCATGGTTCTGGCACGGAGCATACGATTTGATTTTAACGAAATTTTCGCATGACTGGATCTGGTTTATCATTCCACTTATGGCATTTCTATGGTATGGAGGAATGGCGAAGATCAGTCGAGCTAATAACCGCTCTCCTTTTCGTTTGTTAAAACGGGAAGAAAAGGTTAATATGTAACGAAATGGGACACACTGATCTGACAACCTGTTAGAGAAAGAGGTGTCTTTTTTTTGCGTATAAAAGTAAGAATTCATTGTAAAAGATGCGGGGAACGTTTTGTGCTGAGAGGACGTATAGAGCAAGGACAGATTCAGACCGGCTTTAAACGCTGCATTTGCGATAACTGTGAGTTTATTGTTGAAGTCATGGAAAACCATGCATAAGAGAGCTTTCTTCTTGTCACACTATCGGTAGTGTAATTGAAGAAAGGAGACTCCCAATATGTATAAGCGACTTAGTTCGGTATTGTTCCCGATTGTTGCCCTGCTCATGATAGGAGCATTTGTGTGGGGTTATCGGGAAAGCCAGATGAGAAAAGAGGTGTCTCTTCAGGCAAAAAGCATGTCGATTAAAGCGGAAAATCAATATCAGCGTGCGTTTCATGATTTGTCGTTTCATATGGATCAATTGCATTCCCAACTTGGTAATGCGGTTGCTGTCCATAATACTTCACACGCGATGCATCGCAAGTGTTTGATGAACGTGTGGAGAATTACAAGTGAGGCCCAAAATGAGGTCAATCAGTTGCCTCTCAATGTAATGCCGTTTAACCATGCCAAGGATTTGCTGTCACATGTATCTACATTTTCGTATCAGACTGCCGTACGTGATCTGGATCACGAGCCTTTGAATGAGAAAGAAATATCCAATCTAAAAACGTTATATAAAAATTCCAGAGAAATTTCGAAAAATATGCATGAAGTCCGGCAAAAAGTTCTTAGCAAAAACTTGCGATGGACGGATGTGGAAGCTGCCCCAGGCTCCCAAACGGGTCCAAAGGATAACACCATTGTTGATGGCTTCAAGACGGTGGACAAAAAGGTGGAGGGCTACAAGGAGCTGGATTGGGGACCGTCTGTAGCCAGCATCTATGATAAACGCTCTGTGAAAAAATTGAGTCTCCCGGCAGTGAATGCAGAACAAATCAAACGAAATGCCGCTGAATTTACAGGAAAACCAGAAAGCCAGATTCGTGTACAAGAAAACGGTAAAGGAACGGAATGGGCATCTTATACAGCTACCCTGCTAAATAAGAAGCAACCCGTGGCCAGTATGGATTTCACGAAAAAAGGCGGCAAGCTTATTTCTTATCATGACATGAGGGCAGTAGGTCCTAAAAAAGCAACACGTAATGAAGCGATTCGCTATGCTAGTGAATACCTTGAACAAAAAGGTTACAAAGGAATGAAGCCAGTTGCATATGATGAAAGCGGGAATTTAGCTAACATTACATTTGCGAGCCAACAAGGGGACGTGATTATCTATCCAGAAAAAATCACAGTCAGATCAGGCCTTGATAACGGACAAGTGATCGGTTTTCAATCCAGTGATTATGTGTATGAGCATAGTCATCTCCGCCACATTCCGCAAGCGAAATTGAATTTGAATGCAGCACGAGCAAAATTGAATCCTGAGTTTCGTGAAACTTACCACCGTAAAGCCTTAATTGAAAATGAACTTTCGAATGAAGTTCTGTGTTATGAATTTGGTGGTAAAATCAATGGTTCCGTTTACCGGATATACATTAACGCCAATACGGGGATGGAAGAAACGATTGAAGAGGTTAAAGATTCAGATGAACCTCAGGTTACTGCAAGTAATGCGTAGTTGATTACATGAAAATGAATCAATAGTCACTCTAAACCTCCTTCATGAAGGAGGTTTTTTGTGCTTTAGTCATAGCTCGAACAAATATAATGCTTAATATAGGCATAAAGTCGTGGTATTATATACCTTAATTAGAGCTTTTAATGGACAAGGATGGTGGATCATTTGTTTCCCAAAATTAATGATGTGTTATACATACAAGTGGCTGGTACTGACCATAAGGACGAGATTTTTGAATTTAAGTCTCGTATTGCGGAAGAGGAGTCACAGAACTTTCTAATTGAAATTCCTATGTCACAAACAAGTGGACACTTGAAAAAATTGTTTCTAGGGGAAGAGCTGTCTATATTTTTTATGAGCGAGGGAGGCATTAAAAATTATTTCAATACCCACGTTACGGGTTTTAAAGAGGATATCCTCCGGATGGTTCGCATCCACAAACCTGCTCCAGACAGCATCAGCAAAATTCAGCGCCGAAACTTTCTTCGGGTTAAGGCCAACTTGGAAATTGCGGTAAAGCATGGTGAGAACGAGTCCAGATTTGTAGCAGAGACGCATGATGTGGGAGGCGGAGGCGTTTCTTTTCAGACCCAGGGAGCTCATCATCTTGAAGAAGGAGAATCATTATCTTGCTGGATTTTGGTCCCTTATAAAAACGGAACTCAAGAGCATGTTCCGTTCCAATCTGAAATTGTACGTATTCAGCAGATGGAAAACGGCCGCAGACTCATTATGCTGAAATATGAGAAAATTGCTGATCAGGAGCGCCAAAAACTGATTAAATATTGTTTTGAACGGCAGCTGGAATTCCGGGAAAAATCTTAATCATCCGAAATTTTTCTTTTTTAGTAACCTGTCGCTTATTTTGCATCGCCTATAAATGTGTGGTATAATTTTCACGTCGCAGGCAATGCCTGCTTTTTTCTTGAGGTTAGGTTAGGAGGAATTCCCTGTTGGCAAGGCAACATGTATCTTCAAGTAACAAAATAAATGTAGCCATTGATGGACCTGCTGGTGCAGGGAAAAGTACAGTGGCCCGCCTGGTGGCGAAAGCACTTTCTTATGTATATGTAGATACCGGCGCCATGTACCGAGCAGCAACGTGGTACATGATGTGTAAGGAAATTCCTGCAGAAAATGTACAAAAAGTGCTTCAGCATGTACCTGAGCTGGTGATTGAATTAGTACCGGACCCCACAGGCCAAAAGGTTTATTGTAACGGGGAAGATGTAACCACTGTGATCCGTTCGATGGAAGTGACTAGCAACGTGTCACAGTATTCAAGTATTGCTGGTTTACGTACACGTTTGACTGAAAACCAGCGTGAAATGGCTGCACGCAAGGGTGTCGTTATGGATGGTCGCGATATTGGAACAACTGTACTTCCCGATGCGGAAGTCAAGGTGTTCATGACCGCAAGTGTTCAGGAACGTGCCTCTCGCCGTTTTAAAGAACTGAGCGAAACTGATGATATCACTCTGGAGCAGCTAGAACGTGACATTGCGGCACGTGACAAGCTTGACGAGGAGAGGGAGGTATCCCCGCTTCGTTGCAGTGAGGACGCCATCGTGCTCGATACGACCCATATGGGCATTCAGGATGTCGTTGATACGATCGTATCTTATTGCTTAACGGAGAAGGATGGAGAGATCAGCCAATGATATATACTGTATGCGCCAGTATTTTGCGTCTCATTTACCGCGTTCTGTTTAGACTTGAGGCGGTAGGCAGGGAAAATGTTCCTGCCGAGGGCGGAGTACTGTTGTGTTCTAATCATATTAGTAATCTTGACCCTCCTACAGTCGGTATTTTGTTGAAGCGAAAGGTTCACTTTATGGCAAAAGCCGAGCTGTTTAATGTTCCTGTACTAGGTCCGCTAATTGGGAAACTGGGAGCTTTTCCAGTCAAACGCGGTGGTGTAAGTAAGGAATCCATTAAGCTGGCATTGAACATTTTGCGTGACGGTAAGGTTATGGGGATCTTTCCCGAAGGCTCCAGAGGAGCTGGGGGAATCGGTAAAAAGGGTGCTGCAAGCTTTGCGCTACGCAGTGGAGCGGCTGCCGTTCCGGTCGCCATCATTGGTGATTACAAGCTTTTCCGTAAAACGAAAGTGTTATACGGTAAACCTGTCAATTTGGACGCTTACCAAAAGGGTGCCGATATCGAAGGAGATCCGCTTGAACTGGCAACAGAAGCAATTATGTCTCGTATTCGCACGATGAAGGAAACGGGTAAGCCTACGAATAACTGAAAGGCTTGCATGAATTGTGTCTAAGCTCGGAAAACTAGAACAAAAGTTTATTTATGTTTTGAACTCTGCCATGCGCAGGTTTAAATAAATGGTTTTTTTTGAATTGAGGAGGGTATTGACATGTCGGAAGAAATTAAAAATCAAGAAGCTGCTGAAGCGGCAAATCAAGACGAGCTCGATCAAATCGTCTCCCTGAAAAAAGGTGACACCGTTAAGGGTACAATCGTGAAATTGGAAGATAACCAAGCGGTAGTAAGCATTGGATATAAATACGATGGAGTTATTCCAATTCGCGAGTTGTCTTCTGGTCTGGACAACGCAGAAGAAGCAGTACAAGTAGGCCAAGAGGTTGAAGCTAGAATTATCAGCATCGACGATGGCAAAGAAAAACTTGTTCTGTCCAAACGTGCAATCGACAGTGAAAATGCTTGGGAAAAGTTGGAGCAACTGTTCGAAAGCAAAGAAGTATTTGAAGTCGTTGTAAATGATGTCGTTAAAGGTGGCATCGTGGTAGACGTAGGTCTGCGCGGATTCATCCCTGCATCCATGGTAGAACGTCATTTCGTTGAAGATTTCAGTGATTACAAAGGCCGCACATTGCGTGTTGTTGTAAAAGAACTGGATCGTGAAAATAACAAAGTGATCCTTTCTCAAAAAGACGTTCTGGAAGCAGAATTCGAAGCCAACAAGCTTAAAGTAATGGCTGAGCTGAAAGAAGGTCAAGAAATCGTAGGTACGGTTCAACGTCTTACACAGTTCGGTGCTTTCGTAGATGTTGGCGGCGTGGACGGTCTGGTTCACGTATCTGAAATTGCTTGGACTCATGTCGATAAGCCTTCTGATGCAGTTTCTGAAGGAGATCAAGTGAAAGTGAAAGTCTTGAAAGTAGATCCTGAAAAAGGAAAAATCAGCCTGAGCATGAAAGCTGCACAGCCTGGTCCTTGGGAATCGGCTGCTGGACAATTCAACAACAATGACATCGTAACAGGTGTTGTAAAACGTCTGGTTAACTTCGGCGCATTCGTTGAAATCGCTCCTGGCGTGGAAGGTTTGGTTCATATTTCCCAAATTTCCCACAAACACATTGGAACTCCACAAGAAGTTCTGGAAGAAGGACAAGAAGTGAAAGTTAAAATTCTTGAAATGAATCCTTCCGAAAAACGTGTTAGCCTGAGCATTAAAGAAACTGAGGAAGCTCCTGAAGCTGCTCCTAAAGCAGAAAGAGCACCACGTGCATCTCGTGCACCTCGTGAGGAACTGAATAATCCTAACGTTTCCCTCAATAATTCCGGTCTGAGCATTACGCTCGGCGAGCGTTTTGGCGATAAGCTGAACAAATTTAAATGAGTTTAAATCAATACATTTTATAATAAGCATAACGTACACCATCGGCGGACCCAGAGGGTTCGCCGATTGTTGTTACGTGACCATATCGCCAATAGGTATGTTTTTTGCTATGATGATAGCGGAAGAATTGACAGGAGGAGTGAATTTATGGCAAGACCCGTTGTGGCTATCGTTGGTCGTCCGAATGTGGGTAAGTCCACTATTTTTAATCGGATTATCGGGGATCGTTTGTCCATCGTGGAAGATAAACCCGGAATCACTCGTGACCGTATATACGGTATATCGGAGTGGAATGGTAAATCCTTCAGTATTATTGACACCGGCGGCATTGAGATTGATGGTGAGGATGTCATTTTAAAATCCATCCGTATGCAGGCGGAACTTGCAATAGAAGAAGCAGATGTAATTGTATTCATGAGTGATGCGAAAGCAGGAATTACACAGTCAGATGAAGAGGTAGCTCAAATGCTATATCGTTCGGGTAAACCGATCATCGTAGCTGTCAACAAGGTGGACAACCTCAGTCGCGCCGATCTGATTTATGAGTTTTATTCTTATGGATTTGGTGATCCAATCGCTGTTTCTGGTAGTCATGGCACAGGGATAGGCGACTTGTTAGATGCCATTACGTCCAATTTGCCTGAGCTGGAAGAAGATCACTATGATGAAGACGTTATTCGTGTTGCCTTGATCGGCCGCCCAAATGTAGGTAAATCTTCACTGGTTAACGCCATTTTGGGAGAAGAACGGGTTATCGTTAGTGACATTGCAGGCACGACGCGTGATGCAATTGATACACCTTTTGAAAAAGACGGTCAAAAGTATGTGCTGATTGATACGGCAGGTATGCGTAAACGTGGTAAAGTTTATGAAACGACCGAAAAATATAGTGTAATGCGTGCCATGCGTGCCATTGAGCGTGCAGATGTTGTACTGGTCGTTATTAACGGCGAGGAAGGCATTATTGAGCAGGATAAGCACATTGCTGGCTATGCTTATGAAGCGGGTAAAGCATCGCTGTTTGTCGTTAACAAATGGGATGTCGTGGACAAGGACGATAAAACGATGCACCAGTTTGAAACGAAAATTCGCGATCACTTTCTGTTTATGACATATGCTCCGATTGTGTTCTTGTCTGCAAAAACGAAGCAACGCCTGCAAAAGCTGCTTCCTGTTGTACAGCATGTGGCGCAGCAGCATGTGTTGCGTATTCAGACACATTTGCTGAATGATGTAATTTCCGATGCGGTTGCCATCAATCCTCCACCAACAGACAAGGGACGTCGTCTGCGCATTAACTATGTGACCCAGGTTGCTGTTAAGCCGCCTACGATGGTTGTATTCGTAAACGATCCAGAAATAATGCACTTCTCATATGAGCGTTATCTGGAGAACAAAATTCGCGCCGCCTTCAATTTTGAAGGAACTCCAATTCGTATCTTTACACGGCGCAAGTCTGACGAAAGTTAGGAGCGAATAGGTTGATTTTACAAATCGTTGCCATCGTACTCAGTTACTTGCTTGGCTCTGTCAGCTTTAGTTTGCTGTATGGAAAATTAAAAGGAATCGACATTCGCCAGCATGGAAGCGGCAATGCCGGTGCGACGAATACGCTGCGTGTGCTTGGAAAAGGCCCAGCTATTCTGGTGCTGCTGCTGGACGTACTTAAAGGGGTTATTGCAGTGCTAATAGGGCACTGGTTAGGTGGACAATCATCCTGGGTACCGGGTTTGTGCGGCATTGCGGCGATTGCGGGCCATAACTGGCCGGTATATTTTCACTTCCGTGGAGGAAAAGGTATTGCGACTGCTATTGGTGTATTGGCATCGCTTGCCTTACTGCCCGCACTATATGCCGGAATCATTGCGATACTTGCAATCGTAATGACGCGTTACGTATCCTTGGGATCGCTCATTTTTGTCATTTTGACCCCCTGGATATTACTCGTGCTTGGTTATGCATGGCCGTTATTCTGGACGGCTCTAATCATTTGTCTGTTCGCTGTGTGGAGACACCGTACCAACATAGTCAAGCTGGTACGGGGGAATGAGAATAAGCTTGGCTCCAAAGGAGGAGATCGTCTTGTCTGAGAAAATAGCTGTGCTGGTCGCGGGGAGTTGGGGAACAGCCCTGGCTTCCGTTCTTGCGGCCAATAACAACGATGTCTCTGTCTGGACGAGAAACGAGCAGCAAGCAGCTGAAATCAATGAGAAGCATACGAATGAGCATTATTTACCAGGCTCCATTTTGTCTGATCGCATTTCAGCTACAACTGACATGCAGACTGCGGTATCTGGTGCTAGAGCAGTGATTATCGTATCTCCTTCGGCTGCTGCTCGTCAGGTAGCACGTAGTCTGAAAGCTCATTTTAGCAAGGATATGCTGGTAGTGCATGCCATTAAAGGTTTTGAAACTGAAACGCTTAAACGTATGTCCACGGTGATCTCGGAAGAACTGGAAGTCGCGGAGGGCGATATTGCCGTGCTGTCTGGTCCGAGTCATGCGGAAGAAGTGGTGAAGAAGTGTCCTACAACGGTCGTTGTAGCTTCCTCCAATGAGAAGGCTGCACAGGCCGCACAGGGGCTGTTCATGAACTCCTATTTCCGCGTCTATACAAACCGTGATTTGCTCGGCGTGGAACTGTCCGGGGCGCTAAAAAACATTATCGCATTGGGTGCGGGAATGTCAGACGGACTTGGTTTCGGTGATAATGCCAAAGCGGCTTTATTGACTCGTGGATTGGCTGAAATTACCCGTGCCGGAGTTGAGATGGGTGCTAATCCATTAACCTTTGCCGGCCTGGCTGGTATTGGCGATCTAGTGGTCACTGCAACGAGTCGTCACAGTCGCAACTGGCGTGCAGGGTCCCTATTGGGACAGGGCCAGCAGCTTGATGCTGTGCTAGAATCGATGGGCATGGTCGTAGAAGGTATTCGAACGACAAAAGCTGCATACGCCATCTCTCAAAAATTAGGTGTTCAGATGCCTATTACAGAGGTGCTGTATGGAGTACTGTTTGAAGGACGTGACGTCCGTAAGGCCGTTGAGGCGCTGATGGGTCGCGATCCTAAGACCGAGATGGAAGTCATGCCACTTCAAACTTGGGAGCAATGGCATTCTTAAGGGTCGGATGAGCTTTAATAATATAAAGGCTGTCTCATGGTAGATTTTTTCTATAATGAGATAGCCTTTTTTAGTTAGGCGTTTGGCATGTCTTATGTACGCTTAATCACCTTTTGTCTCCGCCACTCATAGACTGAGTTGAGCAATGGCGGAGGAGGGGAGATTGTGAATAAAAACTTTCCGAAAGATGCATTGAAGGCCATTAACAAAAAAGGTGGCAAAAACATATCCGAAAATGCAGTGAAAAAGCTGGCAGGCACGGTAAAGGCGGACACGCTTCAAAGCGAAGCGCAACTGCGTCAGCTTATCAAGCAGGTGTCTGCGATGGCCAACATTCCGGTGTCGGAAGATACAGTAAGGGATATCGTTGGTGCCGTCAAAAAGAGCGGAATGAATCCTTCCAATATGGAAGCGTTGATGAAAATGATGATGAAAAAATAGACCGCTGGCCGCACGCCGGTTAGTATTATTCACCGTGAACCGGGAAGGTTCGCGGTTTTTTTTATATTTTGGAGCAGCTAACCTCTTTTTCAGTACACAAAATATCGAACTGCCCTGTCGAACATGTTATAATGATGCCCATCAGGAAACGGAAGGAAAGACAGCAAAGGAGGAAACGATGTTGAAGGAGGCAATATCATCAGTGTTAGTAGACAGGCTTCCTCACAATCTGGCAGTTGCGCTGAGTAGCTTGGCTGAGAGCTGGTCAAAAGTGTCGGTTCCGTGGATGCTGGGGGGGAGCTGTTCACTACTTGTGCAAGAAGTTGAACTGGATCGCCTGCCTCGGGACATTGATATTTATGCGGATATTCATGCTGCAAAGCAGCTCCATGCGCACCCCCTGGGTATGAGTATAGATCGACAGCAGGTTGACCGTAGCGGCTCTTACGTTTCATTGCTGAGCCACTATGACTTGGAGGGTTTTCCAGTCGAGTTGGTGGGGGGATTTGAGGTATTATGTGGCGGAGCGTTATACCGCTTAGAGATCGAGCGACTACTTTGGTCGGCTGGGGTTCAGCTTGAGCTGGGGAGTGCTTCACTGCGTCTGATGCCGCTCAGTCATGAACTTTTATTCAATATATTGCGAAATCGACCCGACCGATATAAAGCGATTGCAGATGTTATGAAGCGCGACCCGCGACGTCATATCATTGTACTGAAGCAGCTACTAGTCAGTAATATTTGGAATGAGGAGCAATTGGACAAGCTTGCAGAACTTCTGCCTTGGCCCGAGTTGCACTCCGTCATCCTGATGGGCAATGAATAAGCTGTGTGTGTTAGGAGAAAGACGACTGGAGGACCGTTCATGAATGTGCAGATTATGTTCAAGCCGTCAGGCAGGCGCGTACAGGTCGGTCAGGGTACGTCATTGCTTCAGGCTGCCCGTAAAGCGGGTGTATATATTCCCACTCGTTGTGACGGAAAAGCAGCCTGTCTGATGTGTAAGGTACAGATATCACCGGAATGGGCTGAATTCGCAGGCCAACCCAGCGATGCAGAGCAGCGTAAGCTGGGACCTTTACTGGATGAAGGAATACGCTTATCCTGCCAGGCGCGTGTCCAAGGCGATATGCAGGTAACCGTACCGGAGGATAGGCTTAAGGCGGCTATCAGGCGGCAACTGGAGCGTCAGGCGATGGATGATGAACTGTGGTAATGCCGATTATATCAGGAGAATAAAAAAGGATGGTTTCCGACGACTCTAAACGGTCAGGAGAAACATCCTTTTTTTATTTAGTCTAGCGACGAAGTCATGGGAGAGTCTTGCCCCGCATATATTAGGTGAGTGGACCCAAACGTAAAATATCGTTTCTGCAATGATCGCTGTGTCGTAATCTATTTTTTAAAAAACTAAACATATTTTACGGAGGGGATACATATGATGGTATCAGTCCAAATGCATGTACGAGTTTACGCCGTTTCGCCGATTCCATCAGTCTCCTGAATCTCGGCGGCGGACGACTTCCGGGCATTTTAAAGGCTGTTCTGCCGCATCTGGGATCAAGCAGTTGGTTGAACACGAAGCGGATGCTCTTTAAGCATTTTTCCTTCGGAGACTTTTGAGGAGGGGATTTCAATGGAGAAAGTGGACATTTTTAAAGACATTGCCGAACGCACCGGAGGAGACATTTATCTTGGGGTCGTCGGCGCAGTCCGAACAGGAAAATCAACGTTTATCAAGCGGTTTATGGAGACGATTGTTCTGCCGAACATTACAAGTGAGGCGGACCGTGCCCGCGCCGTAGACGAGTTGCCGCAAAGTGCGGCAGGCAAGACGATCATGACGACGGAGCCTAAATTTGTACCGAATAATGCCGTCCAGATCAAAGTAACGGAAGGACTGGACGTGAATGTACGTCTGGTTGACTGTGTAGGATATGCAGTAGAAGGAGCAAAAGGGTACGAGGATGAAAATGGTCCGAGGATGATCTCCACACCATGGTTCGAAGAACCCATTCCTTTTCAGGAAGCGGCGGAAATTGGTACACGCAAGGTTATTCAGGAGCATTCGACGCTCGGTGTGGTAGTCACTACAGACGGCACGATTGCGGAAATCCCGCGCAGCTCTTATGTAGAGTCGGAGGAACGCGTCATTGAGGAGTTGAAGGAAGTTGGCAAGCCATTTGTTTTGGTTATCAACTCCACGCATCCGCGCAGTGATGAAACACTCCAGCTTCGCAGTGAGCTGGCTGCCAAGTACGATATACCAGTTATGACACTCAGCGCGGCGACTATGACGGAAGATGATGTTACAGGCGTACTTCGTGAAGTATTGTATGAATTTCCGGTGCATGAGGTGAATGTAAACCTGCCGAGCTGGGTCATGGTACTGAACGAAGAGCACTGGCTGCGTAGCAATTATGAAAATTCCGTTCGCGATACGGTTAAAGATATTCGACGTCTGCGTGATGTAGATCGAGTGGTTGGCCAGTTTATGGAATATGAATTCATCGACAGGGCCGGATTGAGCGGGATGAATATGGGGCAGGGCGTAGCTGAAATTGATCTGTATGCTCCCGATGAGCTATATGACCAGATTTTGGTCGAAGTCGTCGGGGTAGAGATTCGCGGCAAGGATCATTTGCTGCAAATGATGCAGGATTTTGCCCATGCCAAACGGGAGTACGAC
Source organism: Paenibacillus sp. cl130 (assembly GCF_900116035.1). Lineage (NCBI taxonomy): Bacteria > Bacillati > Bacillota > Bacilli > Caryophanales > Paenibacillaceae > Paenibacillus > Paenibacillus sp. cl130. The sequence continues at coordinate 187,708 of NZ_FOYG01000002.1, read as the reverse complement.
CGCTTCGCCGAGGCGCTGGAAATGGTCAAGACAACGGGATATGGCATTGCAGCGCCGTCGTTGTCCGAAATGGCACTAGACGATCCGCAGTTGATTCGTCAGGGCACAAGGTTTGGTGTGCGGCTCAAGGCAACAGCACCTTCTATACACATGATCCGTGTGGATGTGGAATCGGAATTTGCTCCGATTATCGGAACAGAGAAGCAAAGTGAGGAGCTTATGCGCTATCTGATGCAGGATTTTGAGAATGACCCAATCAAAATTTGGGAGTCAGACATTTTCGGACGTTCGCTGCATTCCATTGTACGGGAAGGCATTCAGGGTAAAATCGCTATGATGCCGGACAATGCACGCTATAAGCTGCAGGAAACGCTGGGTCGTATCATTAATGAAGGCTCCGGCGGTCTCATTGCTATTATTCTTTAAGGCTAAGCCACACCCAAAAAAATGTATAAGAGAAATACCGTGGAGAGCAATTGGCTCTCTATGGTTCGCAAAAACAAAATATTAGACTGACCTCTAAAACCAGACAGGGGTAGCCATGGACGAGAAAATAAAGTCCTAGACTACCTCTGTTTTTATTGAGCTTTTCGTTTCTCCTAGCGGGATTTAGGTTCAAATGAAACAATCCGATTAATGAGTTTCACAACGTGATTACCCTGGTAGTCATTTTCATATTTGGTCTCTTTCAACGTAGCACCGAGGCTTATTTAATTTGCAATGAACGATTCTTATAATCGATATAGCAATTGACTGGCTATTTATTAAAAGCGTTGTTCTGGCATTCGGCAGGACACCCCAAATATTCAAATACTCTGCGTCCAGGTTCGTCAATCGGTAAGTACACTTCAATTCCAGGATACATGTGGCTGCTTACAGAAAGATGAATTTGCTTGTAGCGAATGGGGGCTAAATCGGCCATGGCTCCCATTCTGGCCAAAATGATTTTAGAGTGCTCAACTTCATTTGATGAGTCCTTTGGCTGCATACTCCAATATTTATTAAGATCGTCGTATTTTCGAAATCTGTCAATTAACTTTTTATACCAATGGTCGTATCGGGAAAACATGTTATACCTTTTGAAAGCTTGTATCCCGTAAATAGCATGAGACTCCCACTCTTCGAACGACTCAGCATCGAAGGTAGAACGGGGACGAATGGAAAAATCGGAGTTAAAATGAAAATCAACTTTATTCAGTTTTCCATTCATAAAAGAATCGGAGGGGATATCAAATAAATGGCGAAACGGCTCATTTAACCCCTTGATATCTAAGGTATGAGTAACGATCATTGCCGGAAATGGCAAATTACTCATGATCTGCTGCGCTTGCTCCAGAGCCAGCTCCAGAGACCGTCCCTCCAATTCGTAATGGATCGGAAGATAATCAGCGGCGAGGAGAAGATCATTGCGCTCATCTGAAGTGCACTCCAGATACTCAGCAATATGGATCATCGTTTGCCGATCCGGTATTCGACGAGACCGTCCAACCAATAGATTTTTATACGTAGGACATGCCTCATCATTAAGCTCCTGCTGAGTAAATCGTTTCAATAACGGGTGAGATAGCTCAGTATATTCCCGTTGACGTTTCATGCGAACAGCTTCAATCTCTCCCAATACGATTTTTAATGTTTTATATTGGAAGTCCTCGTCCTTGTGCATGGTCATCCTTTTTCAATCCTTTTCATAATGAGGTGTAGTTCTACACTTGGTGCAGATGATTCCCTACAGTATACTACATTGTGAAAAAGGTGAGCTATTTACAAGAGGTTCTCAATGATAATCATGGAGGAGATCGTATGGTTCGTGCAATTGTAACAGATCCGTTTGCTTCAGGATTTTTCGCGATAAAGGAAGTTGCCGCCCCACAGGCCCAGCCTTGGGAAGCGATCGTTCAAGTACAGGCCTTCTCTCTTAATCGGGGTGAAGTTGTAGATGCAAGGAATAATGGAAGACAGATCAGACCAGGCTGGGATTTTGCTGGGATCGTCATCGAGCAGGCCAAAGATGGCACGGGTCCGAAACAAGGAAGCCGTGTGGTAGGCCTTCTCCCAATGGGAGCATGGGCCGAACAAGTTGCTGCCCCTACTTCATTACTGGCTGAATTTCCCGATGATATTACCTTCGCCCAGGCTGCTACTTTACCGGTAGCCGGTCTGTCAGCGCTCTATACGCTTAGAAAAGGAGGAATGCTGCTCGGTAAGCGAATATTGATAACTGGCTCGACTGGCGGAGTGGGGATTTTTGCACACCAGCTAGCAGCGCAATCAGGAGCTTTTACAGTAGGTGTAGCCAGAACCAAGGGAAAAGCTCTACTTGTTCAAGAGGCTGGTGCTAATGAGGTTATCGTTGGAGATACGGCGATTTCATCGGTTGATACATTTGGACCTTATCATCTAATTTTGGATTCAGTAGGTGGTGATACGCTAGCTGCATTACTACCTCAGCTTGTGCCAGAAGGGATTTGTGTATCCATGGGACATTCGTCCTCACCTTACGCAACGATTAATATCAGGGGCTTAGGTGGTAGGACCTTGTACAGCTTCTTTCTAGGAGAGGAGATAAATCGCTATTCGCCAGCGGAAGATCTGAAATTACTAGGTGAGCTTGTTTCAAAAGGCCAGTTAGTACCAAGGATCGAAGTGGAGGCATCGTGGAAGGAAATTGGAACTATTGCCCAACAACTGATAGATCGGAAGTTTTCTGGTAAAGCAGTGCTCCAAATAAGTTAGATGGGAGCGTCCTCATATTGAAAATGACAAGGAGATTGTATCTCCAGGCTAGTCTCCGCTCATGATGTTCACATTTTAAGCATAAGCAAAAATCGACCCTGTGGCGTACCCTGTCAAGTAGAGAACTAAAAAGACACCTCTATGCAGCAACCGTTCCCCGTTATTCAATCGGGGGCGGTTGTTTAATTTTTTTGCGGAATTGTCGTATTTTGTCATATGTAGTCGGAATTTTTTCTATATTTCATAAAACCTATTTACATACTTGGTTTAAAGCGATATATTAAGTATCAAATTTGAATTATTTTGTGGATTGAACGAGGGGGAAATGAAATCATGAATATCCAAAAAGAGCTCCAAAGAAACAAAAAGCTAGGGCTGGGGGCTATCATGCTACTGGTGCTGGTTTTGCTGGTCACTGCATGTGGCGTGCCGAAGACAGAGAGCGGCACTCAAGGGACAAGCACTGCAGGATCGAATACAACAAACGGAAAAACGGACAATTTAAATCTAAAGGGTAAACGGGTTGCGTTGATCATGGAGTTTAACACGGGCACATTTTCGCAACAGTATGTTCAAGGTGTGGAAGAGGAAGTTAAGAAATTTGGCGGTACGCTGACTAAGTTTGTGGCAGATAACGATAAGGCTAAAATGGCTTCTCTGCTTGATAGTGCGATTAACCAGCAATTTGATGTCATTTTGACTGATCACGGTGATGCATTGCTGGAGACAGGGCTGAAAAAGGCAATTTCCCGCAATATTCCGGTTATCGTGTTTGATGCTGCCGTCAATGTTCCGGGTGCGGTAGTGCTCTCACAGGATGACCAAAGCATGGCTGAGCTGACGCTGGAGCAAATGAAAAAGGATATCGGTGGCAAAGGCAACATTGTGAAAGTATGGGTTGCCGGATTTGCACCGATGGAACGTCGTCAGGTTGCTTATGGTGCATTTTTGAAATCCAATCCAGATATTAAAGAAATTGCGACTTTTGGTTCGGCTCAGAATCCTGCGTTGGATACGCAAGCCAAAATGGAAGCTGTATTAAAGCAATATCCTAAGGGCGAAATTACAGCCGTCTGGGCGGCGTGGGATGAGTTTGCCAAAGGTGCAGCCCGTGCCATCCAACAAGCGGGACGTACGGAAATTAAAGTCTACGGCATTGACATGAGCGACGAGGACTTGCAAATGATCCAGGACCCGAAAAATCCTTGGGTGGCCTCGGCAGCCGTAGATCCAACAGATATCGGGCGCGTACAAGTGCGCTATGCATATCAGAAGTTGCATGGGGATAATCCGGAGGAGAAAGTTGTACTGAAGGCTGTATATGTGCAACGCGAAGCGCTGCCAGATAAGCAAATTTCCACATCCGAGCTGTCCCAATATGTGAAGGGATGGGGCCAAAGCGAGCAGGGCTATAAGGATTGGATGAAGGAATATGAAACGTCCAAATAAAATGTTTGCATAACGCAAAGGCGCGCTTCGGCGCGCTTTTATCATAAGCAGGCGTGAGGGGGCACCATGAGTTCACAAGTATATACATTGGAAATGAAAAAAATCAGCAAACAGTTTGCTGGTGTAGATGCGCTGCGAGCCGTGGATTTTACGGTGCAGGGTGGCGAAATTCACGCTCTGCTGGGCGCCAACGGGGCAGGGAAAAGCACATTGATGAAGATTTTGTCCGGTGCGTATCGTTCCGATCAGGGAGCTATCGTAGTTGGTGGGAAGGAACTGAACATTAGTTCACCGTGGGAGGCCAAAAGAGCGGGAATTCACTGTGTGTATCAGGAGGTCGATTCAGCACTTGTACCTCAGTTAACTGTCGCTGAAAATATTGTAATGGACGATTTGTCTGCACCTGATGGTCGATGGTGGGCCGCACCGGGTTCTATGCGCAGACGAGCGCGTGAGGCATTAGCACGTCTGGAGGTAGATATTGACGTACGACGATATGTGTCTGAATTGACGTTGGCAGAAAAACAGCTTGTGCTTATCGCACGCATTCTGACACAGCAAGCAAATACTATCATTTTTGATGAGCCTACGGCGCCGCTCAGCGAGGAAGAAACGCGACGTTTGTTCCGCACAATCCATACACTCAAGGATGAGGGAGCTGCATGTATCCTCATCACACACCGATTGCCGGAGGTTATCGAACACAGTGACCATGTTACGGTGATGCGTGATGGTGAGCGTGTGTTCACGGGGCCTGCCTCTGATTTAAGTGTAGGCGACATCGTTACGCATATGCTTGGAAAAACATTTGAAGAGGAGTTCCCAAAAACAGAGGTACCGATTGGTGAAACGGTATTGGAAGCAAAAGGGCTTCACAAAGGATTACGAGTGCACGGCGTTGATTTACAAGTCCGATGTGGTGAAATTCTCTCTATTGTGGGTTTGGTTGGTGCAGGCAAGACAGAGCTGTCACGACTTCTTACAGGAGCAGACAAGCCGGATAAGGGAGAGCTGACCTTTAAAGGTCGCTCCATTCGATTGAGAGAGCCAGCGGACGCGGTAGCTCAAGGAATTGTGTCGATACCTGAGGAGCGGCGTAAGCAGGGGGTGCTAATTGAGGAGAGTGTGGAAAGAAACCTCAGCCTTCCGCTTTTGGGCAAACTGAGTGTCCTTGGTTTCATCAGTCGGCATAAAGAACGAAATAACGGTAATGGGATTGTCGCCTCTCTCGGTATTAAGACGCCATCGCTCCGCCAGAATGTTAAATATTTAAGTGGTGGGAATCAGCAAAAAGTTGCGATTGGAAAATGGTTACATTCTGGAGCGGATGTATTTGTTTTTGACGAGCCAACCAAAGGTGTAGATATAGGGGCAAAAAGTGATATTTTCCGTATCATTGGCGAGTTGGCGGAGCAAGGAAAAGCGATCATTTATCTAACCTGTGAATTTGCTGAAGGGATTGGTATTGGTGATCGGATTGCAGTGATGTATGATGGCAAAATTATAAAGGAATTTGCGCGGGGCGAAGTGGAACAGGAACAGCTTCTGTTGTATGCCAGCGGCGGTGAAGAGGTGCATTCATGAAGGAAAAATGGTTAAACGTCTCATTTCGTTACGGTGCCGTAGTTGTCATTATAGGTGTGTTAGCGTTTTTTTCATCTACATTACCTTATTTCTGGACGTATGATAATTTAATGGACATTCTTGGCTCAATTGCCATTGTGACTTTCGTTGCCATTGGTGTGACGTTGTCACTTATTGTGGACGGTTTTGACCTATCGGTGGGAGCTACAGTATCTTTGACAACGGTCGTTTCAGCTTCTTTGATGGTCTGGTATGAGCAGCCTGTTGCGGTGGTCATTATTGTGTCTCTGGTTGTCGGTGCTTTGGTAGGACTGTTGAATTCATTACTGATTATTAAACTGCGTATTCCTGATTTGCTCGCAACCCTTGCAATCATGTATATTGTAAGCGGGATTCACAAAACGTACGCCCAGGGCTATACCATATACAATCATATGCAGTTTCCCGATGGCAGCAAGGCGCCGGGGGAGATATCTCCTGCATTTCTTTTGCTGGGGCAAGGTAAATGGTTGGGTATCCCGATTTCAGTTATTTTACTGTTGCTGGCTGTGGCAGCGGTGCATGTTTTCTTGACCTATACAAAGCATGGGCGTCAAATGTATGTAACGGGTGGAAATGAGGAAGCTGCTCGTCTGTCGGGCATACGGGTAAAAAAAGTCCGTACTCTAGCCTATGTTGCTTCAGGCGTATTTGCGGCGATTGCCGGTATTTTGTATGCCTCGCGAGTAGGCTCAGGCCAAATTGACGCGGGGTCCCCCTTGCTCATGGAGGCGGTAGCTGCAGTATTCGTCGGTTTTTCGGTCTTTGGTGCTGGTAAACCCAATGTCATTGGTACATTTATTGGTGCAGTGTTGATCGGTGTGTTGGTTAATGGACTAACGATGATGAATGTGCAATATTTTGCCCATGATATTGTCAAAGGAGTAGTGCTGGTACTTGCGCTGGCCGTTACTTTTTACGTGTTAAACCGTCGTCGTACTTGAAATTGTCTGTGGACTGTATTACTATAAACCTTGTTCCACGCAAGAAGGGTGCCATAAAACGCCAGTTTCGGCCTATATTGCGGAGGTTAGGTATATTCTATGTATATTTAACGACGAAACGGAAACAGATGATAACATTATGGAAGGCAGTACGCCGCCCGGGTTATTTTATACAGGCGACCTCATATCGGTCATTAACACCGATAACCTTAATGCTGGACTACACTTGAATTGGGAGGTGAATATTATGAATAAAACGGATTTGATCAATCAGGTTTCTGAAAGCACTGAATTGTCCAAAAAGGACGTAACCAAAGCAATCGATGCAGTATTTGAGGCGATCTCTGGAGCGCTGCAAAGCGGAGATAAGGTGCAACTGGTAGGTTTCGGGAACTTTGAGGTTCGTGAACGTTCCGCACGTAAAGGACGTAACCCGCAAACAGGAGAAGAAATCGAAATCCCTGCGAGCAAAATTCCGGCATTTAAACCGGGTAAAGCGCTCAAAGACGGAATTAAATAAGATTTCTTACATATTCCCAATGCGCTGAAAAGACCGTGAATTTGATTCACGGCCTTTTCTTTTTGTCCTGTTTACTTCGTGGTAGAGGTGCTATGGACTGGAGAAGAGGAAGCTGTTCTGCCGTTTCGCGAGGCATAAGCGATCAGCACTAGGGGTTCACCTGTTAGCTCAGCAAATTCATGCTCCAGCTGTTGAAGTCGTTCGATTTGGGCAGGACTGAGATTGGCGGGAAGATAGTTTTTCATCAAATCCGTTCCTTTCTTTAATGGATGGGACTGCACGGATAGTATGGCTCGGGACACGCTAATTGTTGCAGGTAGCGAAGGAAGCATGTAGTTGACAAAACAAGCTTGAATCTCCATCATAAAAAGTATAGCTTCGGCTCTCAGGGAGGAAAAGGACATGGAAGATAACGTGACGGGTAGTAGTGAGTACGTCGTAATTAAAGCGAAAAGCAACGGATGTCAGGTTTTTGGTCTGACCAGAGGTCAGGATACACGCTTGCATCATTCAGAAAAATTGGACAAGGGCGAAGTACTGATCGTCCAATTTACGGATCATACTTCTGCTATTAAAATTCGCGGCAAAGCCGTTGTGATGACCAAGCACGGGGTAGTAGATACGGAGGATTAAAATGCAGGCATAGCCTGCTTTTTTTTGTTGTAGAATGAGAGTGAGGACCTTTACCGTAGCAAACCCACATTATGAGGTAGAGGTCAGGGGAGGCTCTGATGAAACCTTGGATTGTATTCGGTGGCTCCATTCTCATAACCATCGCAGCAGCTGTGTTGCTGCCGTCCTTACAGGTGCTGGACTCAGGAACCGCAGCAGTTCGCGAGACACAGGCGACGATTTCGCCTCAGCAACGGGTGCTGCTGTCGGATGACAATCTGGTGGATACGCTGAATGAGCTGCCGTTGACCACACCGATTGCAAGCGCAAGCTGGGAACATTCAGTCCTGACCCTGGATGTCAAGCTGTCTAAGGAAGAAACTGCCCCACTAGAGATTTATCAAAACATGGCGGAGCTTGCCGCTTTTAGCTTTTACGGAACGACGAATGTACGGCAATTGCTGCTTCGGGTGGTGACACAGGATGAATGGTCAGGAGAACGTCATTTGCTGCTTGCATCCGATATACGCCGGAACGAGTGGACGAACGAGGCATTGGAACAGCTGAGAAGCCGGGAAGGCGCGGAATTGCCAGAGGATTTGAAGTCCCGTTTCCGCATTACGGTAACGCCCATGTGGCAAAACAGGTTTAACGGTGTATATACAGATTAGATGTTTCTGCCGGTGGACCTACAGTACTTTAGTCGCGAATCATTTTAAATTGTGATATAATATAAGGCATTGCAATTATTTGAGTATAGCAGAAAGTCATGTCTCGGAGGCTTAGGATGAAACCGTATCGCGTACCCCAATTAGCAAGGAAATATGTGGAATACGACATGATTCAACAACATACGGAAATGCCGGCTTTTCCTGACAGCCGTACCCGTTTGATGTTTGTGTTTTTGAACCGGAATGCGCAGGAGCTGCATGCCAGTGAGGACGAACTGTACGCATTGGTAACCTCGCTTGTGCAGATGGGGCTGGATACGCATGATATGATTGATACTTTATCCGGTATACGGAGCCCGGAGGAGATGCGTTCCAGACAGCTGAAAGTGTTAGCTGGGGACTATTTTAGCAGTCGTTTTTATCAGCTGCTTGCACTGGCAGGCCGCATCACGGCCATTTCGAAGCTGAGTGATGCTGTATGTGAAGTGAACGCAGGGAAAATGAATCTGTACTGGGGAATGAAGCAATTCCGATTGGATGCAACTCAGTATTTAACTCAGATGGTTCGTTTCAAAAAGGAGCTTTTTTTATCATTCACTTCACTTGTAGCAGAACAGGATCAGGAAATTTGGAAGCAGCTTCTCAACAAATTTGCCCTCTGTGATACCTTGGTGGAGGAATGGGGCAAGCGGGCAGAACCGGACAAGTCCCGTTTCGGATATATGTTCTGGCATATTTATGGTAACGGGGACCGGAACGAGCAGGCATTGCTTTCAGGGAGTGGTACTGACACTGAAGCATGGCGTAAGCTTGTTCTGAAATACAAAGCCGAGGATGCGATACTGGACAAGCTTCGCACGGCTGTTACACACATCAGGCATATCCTGTCAGATGATCAAAATACAGGGATCGAGGAATTTGAACGCATGCTTGAGCCTTTCCAGAAGCTGCTAAATAGTCCGCACCCAGTTGTGAGGGAAGGTTAGGTGAACGTGATGGGATCAAGCGACACCAAGCCGAAAGAGCAATTTGTTCATGGTGTGTTTGAAAGCATAGCAGGTAAATACGATTTGATGAACGATATACTGAGCTTTCGCAGACATAAGGCTTGGCGGAAATTTACGATGAAAAAAATGAACATGCATCGCGGCGATACGGCAATTGATCTTTGCTGTGGTACATGTGATTGGACGCTTGCGATGGCACGAGCAAGTGAAAGTGGTCACATCGTAGGACTCGATTTTAGTCAGAACATGCTCAATGTTGGCGAGCGTAAGATTACATCAGAATCCCGTGAAAAGCAAATTAAGCTTGTTCAAGGCAACGCGATGGAACTACCTTTTGAAGATAATTCATTTGATTATGCGACGATTGGTTTCGGTCTGCGCAACGTGCCTGATCTGCGCCACGTGTTACAGGAGATGCAACGAGTCGTCAAACCTGGCGGGCAGGTCGTATGTCTGGAATTGTCCAAACCTACTTGGCAGCCGTTCAAGGGAATTTACTACACATATTTTCAACACATCTTGCCCATGCTCGGCAAATTGTTCGCCAAACGTTATGAGCAGTATAAATGGCTCCCTGATTCGTTGGCGCTTTTTCCAGGAAGGGATGAGTTGGCTGGCATCTTCCGTGAAGTCGGATTGAAGGATGTTCAGGCTCATTCTCTCACCGGAGGCATTGCGGCATTGCACATTGGAATCAAGGAGAGTCAGCATGTTTAAGAAAATTGCTATTTTTTTGGAAATGATTAAAATTGAACATACGTTATTTGCGCTCCCATTTGCATTCATGGGGGCTGTATTGGGGTCTGTTATCGTGACAGGCAACCTTCCCTCTTGGCCGCAGATCGGCTGGATTCTGCTAGCTATGGTTGGCGCACGTAGCGCGGCCTTTGGCTTCAATCGTATGATTGACCGGGTGATTGACGGGAAAAATCCGCGCACAGCAGGACGCGCTATCCCGGCGGGGTTGCTCAAATCGAGCGAAGTGGTGATTTTCATTATCGTCAGTTTGGTGTTGTTATTCTGGGCATCATTCAAGTTAAGTCCGCTGGCGTTCAAGCTGTTCCCGCTGGCCTTTTTTATGCTCGTTTTTTATTCTTACACCAAGCGTTTCACTTGGCTTTGCCATATTGTACTTGGTCTGACCATTGGTTTGGCGCCACTCGGCGCGTGGGTTGCAGTAACGGGACAAATAGATTTGACCGCTATCGTACTATATCTCACGATTGCATTTTGGACGGCGGGATTTGATGTAATTTATGCTTGTCAGGATATAGATTTTGACCAAAACGAAGGAGTTTATTCTATTCCTGCCCGTTTTGGTGTAGCAGGTGCGTTGAACATCGCTCGGGCATTCCACGTCATTACGGCAATCGGATTTATTGTATTGTTCTTTATTGCAGATTTAAGCTGGTGGTATCTGGCGGGCATGATTATTTCGTACATTATTTTATTTTATGAACACTATATCGTATCTCCAAAAGATTTGAGTCGTTTGCAGACGGCATTCTTTACTATGAACGGTGTACTTAGCACTGTCGTGTTTGCCTTTACACTGATTGATTTGGTGGTGCGTCAATACTAATGAATAATCAGGTGAGCGGACATCAAGGCAAACGAATCGTTATTGGCATTACAGGCGCGAGCGGAAGCATTTATGGTGTGCGACTGGTAGAGACTCTGCTGGACTTGCAATACACAGTTCACCTGATCGTTTCCAATGCTGGCTGGCGGGTTTTGAAAGAGGAGTTGGGCTGGAATGTGACTGACCGGGAAGGGGCTTTGAATGAACAATTCGGAGGCCGTCCCGGTTCTCTTGTATACCATCCGTTCACAGATATTGGAGCTTCGATTGCGAGCGGCTCTTATTTGGTGGATGCGATGATTATTATGCCATGCTCGATGGGGACGTTGTCAGCAGTAGCACACGGTTCGTCCGATAACCTCATGGCGAGGGCAGCGGACGTGATGATGAAGGAAGGGCGTCCGCTGATCCTTGTGCCTCGTGAAACGCCTCTACATGCCATTCATTTGGAAAACATGCTTAAGCTTGCGAGACTCGGCGTCAAAATGATTCCGGCTATGCCGGCTTTTTACTTTCATCCGAAGACGCTGGATGATATTGTGCTGTTCCTCGTAGGCAAAGTATTGGACAGCTTGCGTATAGAACATCAACTGTTTACGAGATGGGGGGATTCCGATGCCGACGCCGGACACCAAGACAATCACAATCGGAAAAATTAAATATACAAACGCTTGGCCTATTTTTCATTATTTTAATCCTTCTGAGCTTCTCCATTCGGCGGAGATGGTTTCTAAAGTTCCGGCTGAATTGAATCGAGGTATGCTGAATGGGAGTTTGGATATCAGTGCGATGTCCTCATTTGCGTATGCATCGGGTGCTGAGGAAATGCTATTGTTGCCGGATTTATCCGTCAGTGCAGATGGTCCTGTGCAATCCATTTTACTATTTTCACGCAAGCCGCTGGACGAAATCAAAAACGGAACCATTGCACTAACGAATACGTCTGCTACATCCGTGAATTTGTTGAAAATTTTGATGCAAAAGGCATGGGAAGGTCAGCCTTCCTATTTTGACTGTGAACCGGATCTTGACTTGATGCTGGAACAGGCAGATGCAGGGCTGCTGATTGGAGATCACGCGATTAAGGCATCTTGGCGAAGCGAAGGTCTGTATGTTACGGACCTCGGAGAAGAGTGGAAGCGCTGGACGGGCTATAGTATGACTTTTGCTGTATGGGCAGTACGACGTGCTGTTGCTGCTCAAAATCCCGCGGCGGTGGCTGAAATTGCAAGTGCGTTCCGCGTAAGCAAGCAGCGTAGTCTGTCGGACCTGACGCCTGTTATTTCTGAAGCATGCGAGGAAATTGGAGGTCTGCGAGATTATTGGGAGCGCTACTTTACTAATCTGTGTTATGATTTTGGAGAGAAGCAACAACAAGGTTTAGAGCTTTATTTTCAGTATGCGCATGAACTGGGGCTGCTTGACCGACGAGTGAAGCCGCTTCTCTGGAGTGACAATACGCTGACACGGGTGAAAGAATGAAACGATTGGATTTGTTCGGTTTATTAAAGAAGGATATGAACTTTATAGAAGAAGAGTTGTATCGCAGTATCGACAGTACGGAGCCGTTGATTAATGATACGTCGCTTCATCTGCTTAAAGCAGGGGGCAAGCGTTTGCGTCCCGTATTTGTATTGCTGGGAGGCAAGTTTGGAGAATATGATCTGGACAAGCTCAAGCGTATAGCGGTACCTCTGGAACTGATTCATTCTGCCTCTCTCGTTCACGACGATGTGATTGACGATGCGGAAATGAGACGCGGTCAACCCACCGTGAAGTCCAAATGGGACAATCGGGTGGCTATGTACACCGGAGACTACATATATGCACGTGCGCTGTCTATTGCTGCTGGACTGCCGAATCCCGACATTCACCGGGTACTGTCTAAAGCGCTGGTGCAGATGTCCATTGGTGAAATGGAACAAATTCGTGATTTTTTTAATGTGGATCAGAGTGTGCGGAATTATTTGCTTCGCATACGGCGAAAAACGGCATTGTTGATTGCGGTTAGTTGCCAGCTGGGAGCTATGGCTGCAGGGGCACGAGAAAGTGTCAATTCCCTGCTGTACAGCTACGGCTATAACGTAGGTATGGCTTTTCAAATTCAGGATGATCTGCTTGATCTGTGTGGCACGGAAAAAAAGATTGGCAAGCCGCCGGGCAGCGATATGAGACAGGGGAATATTACGCTTCCGGTGATTTATGCGCTTGAACAGCCTGAGTTGCGTGCCGATCTACTGGCTGAAATCCGCCGCATTCAGGATGGAGATGGGCAAGGAGACGCACGCAAAGCGGTGGATATGATCAAAAAAAGTGAAGGAATCGCTAAAGCTGAAATTCTCGCCGACCGATATATTAATAAAGCGCTAAACGCGCTGGACTTACTACCAGATGTCAAAACAAAAAAGACGCTACGCGATATTGCTCATTTTGTAACACGCCGCTCCTACTAAAGTTGTGTTTTGGGTTTGCTGTGACAAAATGCTTTAACCGGTTCCAAGCTTTCTGTTACAATACAGTTTAGTACTGTATAAATACATTAGATTGGATTGGGAGTGAGCCGATGGATCGTACTTTTTTGATGGTTAAACCGGATGGTGTACAACGTGGATTGATTGGACGTATCATCAGTCGACTGGAAGACAAAGGCTTCAAAATGACGGCTGGCAAGCTTGTGCAAGTATCTAGAGAACAGGCAGAACGGCATTATGCGGAGCATGTGGGCAAGCCTTTTTTTGAAGAGCTTGTAGGTTTTATCACATCAAGTCCTGTGTTTGCTATGGTATGGGAAGGGGATAACATCGTTACGCTTTCCCGCTTGTTGATTGGTAAAACACAAGTAACTGAAGCTCTTCCGGGCACAATTCGTGGAGACTTTGCAGCACATACACCGTTTAACCTCATTCATGGTTCAGATTCACCGGAGAGCGCAGAGCGCGAGATTGCAAATTTTTTCATGCCGGAAGAATCCATTCGGTATGAAAAAAGTGTGGCGACCTGGATGTAAGTTAAATTACGTATGAAGAAGGATGGTAGCATGACGGATATGGAACTGGGTCAGACGGACCCCGATTACACAGCGTTTATCCGCAAAATCAAGGACAGCACAGGTATTGATCTTGCACAATACAAAGAAGCACAGATGAAAAGGCGGTTAACTACGCTTCGCAACAAAAACGGGTTTCCCAGTTTTGTTTCTTTTTATGATGCCATGATGAAGGAAAAACCTCTATTCTATGAATTTCTGGATCGAATGACGATCAATGTTTCGGAATTTTGGCGAAATCCCAATCGGTGGGAAGTGCTGCGGGATACAATCTTGCCACAGCTGCTTGTGGGGAAGCAGAAGCTTAAGCTGTGGAGTGCGGCCTGCTCGACTGGTGAAGAGCCTTATAGCCTGGCTATGGTTCTCGACGGTAAAGGGATTTTGGGGAATTGTTCCATTACAGCTTCCGACATTGATGACGGTGCATTGGCAAAAGCCAAGGAAGGCAAATATTTGGAGCGTTCGCTCAAGGATGTACCTGAGCAGGTGGCTAGCAAATATTTCAAGCCGGATGGTGCGATGTATCGAATTGATGACCGTTTGAAACAAGCCGTGAAATTTCAAAAGCAAAACTTGCTGCTGGATCGGTTTGAGGATGGTTATGATCTCATTATCTGTCGAAATGTAATGATTTATTTTACAGAAGAGGCAAAACATACGTTGTATCAAAAGTTTGCAGCCAGTCTTCGTCCCGGCGGTGTGTTATTTGTCGGTAGTACAGAGCAAATCTTTTCTCCTAACCAATATGGTCTGGAATCGACGGAAACCTTTTTTTATCGCAAAAAAGCATAAGCCTGCATATATCATCCAAAGTTTGTAGGAACTTATTTATATCCTTGAGTAATTGATGGTTGGCTTATCAGCAAAGCACGTCCTTTAGCCCCTTTGGCTAAGAGGCGTGTTTTTGTTTATCTGCATACACGTGGCTTTTCTTGTCAAAGAAAGGTGCGTATACTATAATGAAGCACAGTTAAAGATTTTAGCGATGCACAGTTTAACAGTTTAAAGGGGGAACGCGTCATGAGTTTACGTTATTTAACCGCGGGGGAAACGCATGGTCCCCAGCTAACTGCCATTGTAGAGGGTATGCCGAGCAATTTAAAATTGGATTTTGAGGAATTGAATTTTCAGCTGCACCGTCGTCAGAAAGGGTATGGACGGGGTCGGCGTATGCAGATTGAAAAAGATACGGCGAAGATTGCCGGAGGCGTACGTCACGGCTATACCACAGGTGCACCGATTGCGCTGGTTGTGGAAAATAACGATTGGAAGCACTGGCAGAACATTATGAATATTGAGCCTATTGAAGGCAGTGATGAAGACAAGCGTCGGGTTCACCGGCCACGTCCGGGTCATGCGGATTTGAATGGCGGAATGAAATACAACCTGAAGGACCTTCGTAACGTGCTGGAGCGCTCCAGTGCACGTGAAACAGCAATTCGTGTGGCATGCGGCGGTTTGGCCCGTCAATTGCTGGCTGAGTTCGGAATCAAGGTGGCAGGTCAGGTCATCCGTATTGGGGAAATCGAAGCTCCTTACCGTGATTTGCCGATTGATGAGCTGATTGCCGTGACAGAAGCCTCCTCGGTGAGAGTAACCGATCCAGAAACCGAAAAGAAAATGGAAGCATACATTGATCTGATCAAGCAAGAAGGTGATTCAGTCGGTGGGGTAGTGGAGTGTATTGTAGAAGGTGTTCCGATTGGTCTGGGCAGTCATGTACAGTATGATCGGAAACTGGATGCACGTATCGCACAAGGCGTCATGTCGATTAATGCATTTAAAGGCGTGGAAATTGGCATCGGCTTTGAAGCAGGGGAATTGCGCGGTTCACAGGTGCATGACGAGATTCTATATGATGAGGAACGTGGATATCACCGTCGTACCAATCGTTTGGGTGGTTTTGAGGGTGGTATGACGAATGGAATGCCAGTTGTGGTTCGTGGCGTAATGAAGCCGATTCCCACACTCTACAAGCCGTTGCAAAGCGTCGACATTGATACAAAGGAAGCGTTCACCGCACAGGTTGAGCGTTCGGATGCATGTGCAGTGCCAGCGGCAAGCGTAGTCATGGAACATGTCGTAGCTTGGGAGATTGCGAAAGCTTTGCTAGAAAAATTCGGTGGGGATTCGATTGAAGAGATTCGCGCGAATATTGCATCCTACGAAGAACAACTGGGGCGGTACTAAGATGAGTACGCTGACGGTACAACTTGGCGAACGTTCTTATCCTATTCATATCGGACGAGGGCTGTTACATCGAGCCGGAGAGTTGTTGAAGGAACGAGGAATTGCGCAAAAAAGCCCGTTGTTGATTGTTTCTGACGAAAATGTAGCGGGATTCTACTTGGCAACATTGGAGAGCAATCTTCAGGCATCTGGCTACAAGACAGTGTCCTTTGTCGTTAAGCCAGGTGAAACCTCCAAGTCGCTCGCTGTATTTGAGCAGGTCATAACAGCAGCCATTGAGGGCGGTTTGGATCGCAATTCAGCCGTTATTGCACTTGGTGGTGGTGTGGTGGGTGATTTGGCTGGATTTGTGGCAGCTTCTTATATGAGAGGTGTCAAGTTTGTACAGATCCCCACTACGATCCTTGCCCATGATAGTAGCGTGGGCGGTAAGGTCGGCATCAACCATCCTTTGGCGAAGAATATGATAGGAGCCTTCCATCAACCGGAACTTGTGTTATATGACGTAGATACGTTGTCCACCTTGCCTCCTCGTGAGGTATCTGCGGGGCTTGCTGAAATGATCAAGCATGGTTTGATCTGGGATGCTGATTTCGCCCAGTGGTGCCGTGACCATGCGACTGATTTGCTTGCGCTGGATGCGACAGCTCTGGAGTACGGTCTGGAAAAGGGATGTTCCGTAAAAGCCGAAGTGGTGTCGCGCGATGAACGAGAAAATGATTTACGCGCTATTCTAAACCTAGGTCATACGATTGGTCATGCGATTGAAGCCATTGCGGGATATGGTGAGTTTTTACACGGGGAAGCCATTTCTATTGGTATGGTCGGCTCCGCACTTTTGGGCGTGAAGCTGGGGGCAGATCCTTCTTTGGTAGATGAAACGAAGGATATGTTGTCTTCGCTACGGCTACCGACCTCCCTTCCGTCACATCTCGATACAGATCGGCTGCTGGACGCGATGATGCATGACAAAAAGTTCAAAGAAGGCAGCATTACTTTTGTCGTCCCACGTAGCATCGGGCACGTGGAGGTTGTGAAGGATATTTCCGTCTCTTACATCCGACGAGTTATTGAACAGTTAAAAGAGGGGGCGTAACGATGTACAATCGTGGAATTCGTGGCGCGACGACCGTAGTGAATAATGAAGAAAACGAAATTTTGGAAGCAACATGCCAACTACTGGAGGAAATTGTATCCTACAATGAAATTCAGCCGGAGGATATTAGTAACGTATGGATTACGGTGACCCATGACCTGGATACTGCCTTTCCAGCCAAGGCCATTCGTCAGCTTGATGGCTGGGATATGGTTCCGCTCATGTGTGCATTAGAAATTCCTGTGGCAGGCAGTTTACCCAAGTGCATTCGTTTGATGGTACAGGTAAACACCGATAAATCCCAGCGTGAAATTAAACATGTATATTTGAACGGAGCACAGGCGTTAAGACCGGATCTGGCTTCCCAAGGGAAATAAGTGCCCGTTTTTAAAGTTGATGGTTGCCAAAGTAACATCCCATGAGATATAGTGTGTGTAGCAGAGTTAAGTAGAGTAGAGTTAGCCAGAGACAGAGTTGAGATGAGAAGAGTGCAGCCTTAGCCAATTCCATATGAGATTACAGAGATCGGCGGTAGCGGGTAAGCTTTTGTCTATGAAGAGATATTCTTCTAAAGAGAAGCTTATTTGAGGCAACCTGTGCGGTTATACAAAAGGGATGAGTGTATACTTATCTATTTGCTGTAGTCATTTTACATATGGAGCATTCTTATAATTTCGATAACTGACAGCCTCTACCTTATCGGTAGAGGCTTTTTTATATTCTCTCCTTTGGTTCTGCGCCAATTTGGAAAGGAAGTGATCTCATGTTAACGCCGCATGTGGAGCAAGTGATAACGATGGCGAGTGAATTTAACCTGATTCCTGTGTACAAAAAAGTGCTGGCTGATATGGAGACGCCGATTCGGATTTTCCGTCGGTATGCCGAGCGGGACCGTGCCTTTCTGCTAGAGAGTGTAGAGGGAGGCGAACAGTGGGCGCGACATTCATTCATCGGTACAGACCCGTTCCTAATGGTCTCGGGTAAAAAAGGACGTTTGATATTGGAGCAACACGGTAAGCGGCAAATATTAAACGACAAGCCGATTGAAGCGCTCAAAGCATTGCTTCGTAAATACCGTAGTCCGAAACTGAAAGAAATGCCTCCATTTACAGGCGGGGCTATTGGATTTTTTGGATATGACTTGCTTCAATACTATGAAAAGCTGCCAGAGCATTCGGTAGATGATTTGAATATGGATGATATTCGTTTTATGTTCTGCGATCAAGTAATTGTCTTTGATCATGTGAAACAGCAAATTTTGCTGGTCGGCAATGTTCATATAGGCGAAGGGTTTCGCGATGAGGACATTCGTGCTGCTTATGCTGATGTGGAACGCAGGTTGGAGGAAACGGCGCAGTATCTGCGCAAGCAGACCCCGCCTGAGCGATTAGGATCGGCTTCCATTCCTGATGATGTGGAACTAGGTGAGATCCAATCCAATATGACGAAGGAACAATTTATATCAAACGTAGAGCAGGCGAAGGAGTATATCCGCTCCGGTGATATTTTTCAGGTTGTACTATCCCAGCGTTTTCACATTGATACAGAGGCCTCTCCTTTACAGGTATACCGCGTGCTGCGCACGATGAACCCGTCGCCATATATGTATTATTTGAAAATGGATGACGAGATCATCGTAGGCACCTCGCCTGAGGCACTCGTCAAGGTGGAAAACGGCCGGGTAGAAACCCGTCCTATTGCAGGAACGAGACCGCGTGGGGTAACGGAGACAGAAGATGCGGCACTTGCTGAAGAACTGTTAAACGATGAAAAAGAGCGTGCAGAACATCTGATGCTGGTCGATTTGGGAAGAAATGATTTGGGCCGTGTATCACAGTTTGGCACAGTCAAATGCGATACGTTTATGGAAATTGAACGCTATTCCCATGTCATGCACATTGTTTCCAATGTGTCAGGTGAGCTACGTGAGGACAAAGATTTCTTCGATGCCTTCCTGTCTTGTCTGCCAGCTGGCACTGTATCGGGGGCTCCGAAGCTACGGGCCATGGAGATTATTGCTGAGTTGGAGCGGGAAGCACGCGGACCCTATGCAGGGGCGATTGGATATTTGGGCTTCTCGGGCAATATGGACGCTTGCATTACGATTCGCACGATTGTGTTTAAAAAGAACCGGGCCTATGTCCAGGCAGGCGCTGGAATTGTGTGGGACTCGGTTCCGGAAAGCGAGTATCAGGAGACGGTAAACAAAGCAAAGGCATTGCTGAAGGCAATCCGCACGGCAGAAGTGATGTTCCCGGCAACGACACAGCCCTATAACAGCGTCATCAACCAGGATTATTTGTATACTCCGTAACACACAAAAATCTGATTTTGAGGAGGAGACGACAATGGAACGACATGACATGATGCAAGTGGGGTTAAGCCGGATCATTGAGGGACAGCATCTTTCGCGTACGGAGGCCCGTAGCGTAATGGAACAGATTATGAGTGGAAGTGCTACACAGGCGCAAATTGGCGGGCTGCTGACGGCTCTTCGCCTCAAAGGGGAAACGGTAGATGAAATCACTGGTTTTGCCGAGGCTATGCGTAGCTACGCTAGTCCAGTGCAAGCTGAAGAAGGTAGTGGTCGTTTGCTGGACACATGTGGCACTGGAGGTTCGGGTATTCACAAGTTTAATATTTCCACGATATCCGCGATCATCGCAGCTTCGGTGTCAGTGCGGGTAGCAAAGCATGGCAATCGTTCTGCAAGTGGCCGTGCTGGGAGCGCTGATGTCCTGGAGGCATTGGGAGTCAACATTCATTTGACGAGTGATCAGGCTAGGTCATGTCTGGACCGAATCGGCATCTGCTTTTTATTCGCGCAGCTGTATCATCCGTCTATGAAGCATGCCGCCGCGCCGCGTCGCGAGCTGGGTGTACGGACGGTATTTAATATGCTTGGTCCATTGACGAATCCGGCTGGTGCGGATCGGCAGCTGTTGGGCATTTATGACGCCAACAAAACGGAAGTCATTGCCGAGGTATTGAACCAGCTTGGCTCCAAACGGGCCATGGTTGTCAGTAGTCTGGATGGGCTAGATGAAATTAGTATTTCAGCTGCGACACGAGTATCCGAGTTGAAGGACGGCAAGGTTCACACGTTCGAGCTTCATCCGTCGGATCTGGGCTTGCAGACGCATTCTCTCGATCAGGTGCTGGGTGGCGACGCACAGGTTAACGCAGATATCATACGACGAATTTTGAACGGAGAGCATGGAGCTTATCGGGATGTTGTGCTAGCGAATGCAGGAGCGTGCATTTATGTATCAGGGGCAGCAGACACCTTGACGGACGGAGTAGCACGAGCGGCAGAAGCCATTGACTCGGGACTGGCACTCTCCAAGCTGGATCAATTAATACAGGCAACGGGGGAATATCAATATGTATCTTGATAAAATTGTGGTGACGAAGCGACAAGAAGTGGAGCAGCTTAAGAAGCATTTTCAAATAAGTGAAGCTGAACGATTAATTGCTGATTTACCTGCGACGAGAGGATTCGAAAATGCGATCGCGAGCGGACGCAACCGTCCGCTCGGACTGATTGCTGAGGTGAAGAAGGCTTCCCCATCCAAAGGGTTGATTCGACCGGATTTCCATCCTGTGGACATTGCACGTGCATATGAGGGAG
The DNA here is from genome assembly GCF_900116035.1 of Paenibacillus sp. cl130. Lineage (NCBI taxonomy): Bacteria > Bacillati > Bacillota > Bacilli > Caryophanales > Paenibacillaceae > Paenibacillus > Paenibacillus sp. cl130. The sequence goes on along the minus strand of NZ_FOYG01000002.1, from coordinate 166,604 downwards.
CAGGAGCGGATTGCATTTCTGTACTGACAGATGTGACGTATTTTCAGGGGAGCCCTAAATATTTACAGCAAATTCGCGATCAGGTGAAGATTCCGCTGCTGCGAAAGGATTTTATCATTGATGAACGGCAAATATATGAAGCTCGTCTGCTGGGAGCGGATGCGGTGCTGTTGATTGCCGCTATCCTGGAACCGCGTGTATTAGGGTCCTTTTTACAGATCGCCAAGGACCTCGGGCTGGACGCATTGGTAGAGGTGCATGACAGCGAGGAGCTTAAAGCGGTGCTGGAGCTGGGGACAGCAACCTTGATTGGTGTAAATAACCGAAATCTGCGGACATTCGAGACTCGTCTCCAGACGACAGAGGAGCTGATCTCACTAATTCCTAAAGGGATTACGTTCATCAGTGAGAGCGGAATTGCGGGACCGGAAGATGTTAAGTATCTGTATTCGGTAGGTGCACACGGTATCCTGGTCGGGGAGCATCTGATGCGCAAGGAAGATGTAGGACAGGCTGTAGCCGAATTGATGGACGGGGTTAAAGCATGAACAAAACGGGCATAAAAATTTGTGGACTTCAAAGCGTTGAAGTGCTAAAATCTATGGTAAACTTACCGGTCGATTATATAGGTTTTGTGTTTGCCGACAGCAAGCGCCGGATTGACGGCGTACAGGCTGGAGAGCTGCTTCGCGTATTGGATGAATGGACCTCAGGCAGCAGACCGCGCAGCGTGGGTGTATTTGTGAACCCTGGTGATGCACTGTTAAATGATGTGATGGAGAAAGCACCCTTGGATGTCATACAGCTGCATGGGCAGGAAAGTCCGCAGCGCTGTCGGGAGATCAGGGAGCGTTTTGGTATACAGGTATTCAAGGCATGGTCTGTGGACAGTCAAGGGCAGCTAGAACGCTCGGCGGACGAATTGGATGCCTATGTCGGGACAATTGACGCTTTACTGCTGGATACATACGATCCCCTGTATGGTGGCGGCTCCGGAAAAACGTTTGCGTGGGATCGAATTCCTGCCTATCAGGCTTGGACTCATCAACATGGAATTCCTTTGTTTGTAGCCGGCGGGCTGACTGCCGATAATGCGGAAAAGCTAGTTCATGAGTATCATCCCGATGGGCTGGATGTATCCAGCGGTGTAGAGACGAACGGAGTCAAGGACATTGCAAAAATCACAGCATTCGTAGAAAGGGTGAAGCAGGCATGACACAATTACCTGATAACAACGGACGTTTTGGAACATTTGGAGGACGTTTTGTACCGGAAACGTTGATGAACGCACTGATTGAATTGGAGGAATCCTACCGTAAGTACGCGGATGATCCCGAGTTTAAAGCAGAGTTGAACGGGCTCCTAAAGGACTATTCTGGTCGGGAAACGCCACTTTATCATGCGGAGCGTCTGAGTCAGCATTTGGGCGGGACTAAAATTTACTTGAAGCGCGAAGATTTAAATCATACCGGTGCCCACAAAATCAATAATGCATTAGCTCAGGGTTTGTTGGCGAAGCGTATGGGTAAACAGAAGGTCATTGCTGAGACAGGCGCAGGACAGCATGGTGTCGCGACAGCGACTGTGGCTGCGTTGCTCGGATTGGAATGCAAGGTGTTTATGGGCGAAGAGGATACTGTGCGCCAGCAGCTGAACGTCTTTCGGATGCAGCTTTTGGGTGCAGAGGTCATTCCGGTGACATCGGGTACACGTACACTTAAGGATGCCGGGAATGAAGCTTTGCGTTACTGGGTCAGCCATGTCCATGATACGTTCTATATTTTAGGTTCAGCTGTCGGCCCGCATCCGTATCCGATGATGGTGCGGGACTTCCAACGTGTGATTGGTGATGAAACACGTCGCCAGATCCTAGAGAAGGAAGGCAGACTTCCGGATGTCATCGTGGCAGCGATCGGTGGCGGAAGCAATGCCATCGGCATGTTTTATCCTTTTATTGAGGATCAGGGTGTCGCTTTGATTGGCGTGGAGGCCGCTGGAAAAGGTGTCGAAACGGAATTCCATGCAGCTACGATGACCAAGGGAACACAAGGGGTCTTCCAAGGCTCTATGAGTTATCTGCTTCAGGATGAGTACGGACAAGTGCAGCCTGCGCATTCCATCTCGGCTGGACTGGATTATCCAGGTGTTGGACCGGAGCATTCATACCTGAAAGATATTGAGCGGGCCAAGTATGTTCCGATTACCGATCAGGAAGCGCTGGATGCGCTTCAGCTTCTCTGCCGTACCGAAGGAATACTTCCTGCATTAGAGTCGGCACATGCAGTTGCACAGGTCGTCAAGCTGGCACCTACGTTGACGGCAGATGATATTATCGTCATTTGTTTGTCTGGACGCGGGGATAAAGATGTGGACTCCATTATCAAGTATTTGGGAGGAAATCCGTCATGAATTTAATTGATCAGGCGTTTGGTCGCCTTAAAAATGAAGGCAAAACGGCATTAATTCCTTTTCTGACGGTAGGTGACCCGGATGTGGATACTACAATAGAGATCATTCGGCAGTTAGAGTCGGCCGGAGCTGACATATTGGAACTGGGTGTACCCTATTCCGACCCGCTGGCTGACGGTCCTGTAATTCAGCGCGCGTCTGAGCGTGCACTGAAACGGCAAATTTCCATCCGCACGTGCATGGAGACAGCTTCTCTGGCTAGGGCGGCAGGTTCAAGCCTGCCTTTTATTCTGTTCACGTATTATAACCCTGTATTACAGATGGGTATGGATGCTTTCTTCGCAGGCTTGCAGGAGCACGGTATCAGCGGTCTGATTATTCCGGACCTTCCGCTTGAGGAAGCGGAGGAGCTGGGAGGACGGGCAGCAGAGGTGGGTGTGCATCTGATTCCTCTGGTGGCTCCAACTTCTGAACAGCGGATCGAGCGAATTGTCCGTCAGGCCCGAGGATTTGTATACTGTGTATCCTCGCTGGGTGTAACCGGGGAAAGAGCTTCCTTTTTTGAAGGTATAGAGGGCTTTATCGCGCAGGTCAAACGGCATACGGATATTCCGGTAGCGGTCGGCTTTGGGATCTCTACTCAAGAGCAGGTAGCCCGGTTTTCAAACATTTGCGATGGAGTTGTGGTCGGCAGTGCTATTGTACGTCAGGTGGAAGAAGCCATTCCATTGCTGAATGATTCTGCGCGCAGGCAAGAAGGTCTTTTGCAAATTCATAATTTTGTGGCACAATTAAAGCAGTAATGGCTGTCAAAATAGAAAGTAATAAATATGTTCTGATTGGATAGAGGAGGTAGGGGCATGCAACCTAAACCGCATATTGTACATTTGCCAGTATATCAGCCCGGTAAACCGATTGAAGACGTAAAACGTGAGCTGGGACTCGATGAAGTCATCAAGCTCGCCTCGAACGAGAATCCGTATGGTAGCTCTCCCAAAGTGTTGCAGGCCATTCAGCAGGAGTTTGCTAACATTAGTGTATATCCTGACGGAAGTGCCGTAGCTTTGACACAGGCACTAGCTAAACGGACGGGTTTAAAAGAGGAACAGTTTATCTATGGCTGCGGATCTGACGAAATAATTGCGTTGATTACGCGTGCTTTTCTCCTTCCCGGGGAAGAAAGCATTATGGCCGATCAGACATTTTCCGTATACAAAAGTAACGTAGAAATTGAGGGAGCGGTTGCAGTTGAGGTGCCTTTGCGTGACGGTGTACATGATCTGGATGCTATGCTGTCCCACATCAATGACCGTACGAAAATTATTTGGATCTGTAATCCAAATAACCCGACGGGCACGATTGTACCCGAAGCAGAGCTGATTGCGTTTTTGGACCAAGTACCAAAGCATATCATGGTTGTACTGGATGAAGCCTACGCCGAGTTTGTGACGGATCGCTCGTATCCCGACGGCATTCGTTTGTTGCCAGCGTATGAAAACCTGGTTGTACTACGCACCTTCTCCAAAATCTATGGGCTTGCTTCGCTGCGCATTGGTTATGGTATGGGAGCTGAGTCAATCATTCGCTTGATAAATCAGGTTCGTGAACCGTTTAATACATCACGGGTAGCACAGGCTGCGGCCATTGCTGCCTTGGAAGATCAGGAATTTGTTCAAGAATGCCGGGATCGTAATGCAGAGGGCAGAGCTTATTTGCAAAATGAGCTGAAGCGTCTGGGACTGGAGTCTTTCCCGGCACATGGTAATTTTATTATGCTGGATGTACGTCGTCCATCCGGTGAAGTATTCCAGGAGTTGCTTCGTAAAGGTGTGATTATTCGCGCAGGTCATCACAAATATCCGACATATATTAGGGTGTCGGTTGGATCACAGCCGCAAAATGAGTTGTTTATTCGTGCGCTGGAACAGGTCCTGGGGGCGGAAGCGGCGAAAGTACGCCTATAATTTCCGCAGATGGGATTTGATAATTGATGAAGATTGCCATTTTCGGCGTGGGACTGATTGGTGGGTCCCTCGCACTTTGTTTTAAAGGGAAGCCAGATATTACTGTTGCCGGCCATGCTCATCTCCCTGAACTGATGGAACCGATGTTAAGCCGTGGTGTCGTGGACACCGCGACTCTCTCGGTTGAAGAAGCGGCAGCGGATGCCGATTTTATTTTTTTATGCGTACCTGTGGGCTTACTGGAGCATTATCTCGAACTGTTAAGCAAGTTACCGCTTAAAGCGGGTTGTATTATCACTGATGTAGGCAGCACGAAATCGGCAATTGCCAAGAAAGCATCAGAAATTTCTTTGCGCAACGCTTACTTTATCGGTGGTCATCCAATGGCCGGTTCAGAGCGTTCCGGTGTAAAGGCTGCTTCCGCGTTGCTGTTTGAAAACGCATATTATGTGCTTTCCCCGGCAGAGGATGTGCCAGAGGAAGCATACAGTTCACTGGAACGTTTGTTAAAATATACTAGTGCTCATGTTGTGCGTGTCCAACCTGATATGCACGATGACATTGTCGGCGCGATTAGCCATCTTCCGCACATTATTGCAGCGGCGCTGGTGAATCAGGTGCGAAAGCACAATGATGAAAATCCGTTGTACCGTACATTGGCTGCCGGTGGGTTCCGTGATATTACACGGATAGCCTCTAGTGATCCGGTTGTGTGGCGTGACATCTTACTGAGCAATCGTGAAGTTTTACTAGGTCTGTTGGAAGAATGGAACGGACAGATTGAGCGTTTTACCCATTTACTGAGAATACAAGACGGTGAGGGAATAGCTGACGAGTTTTTGACAGCTGGGCACTTCCGCAGTGAACTGCCAGAGCGTCGCAAAGGAGTCATCGTCTCCACGTTTGATCTGTATATTGATGTACCGGATACCCCAGGGATTATCGGGCGAATTGCTATGGAACTCGGTAATCACAGCATTAATCTGAGCAATATGCAAATCATTGAAAGCCGGGAGGATGTCCCAGGCATCATGCGGCTTTCCTTCCGTCAAGAGCAGGATTGGGAGCGTGCTAAGACTCTGCTGGATTCGATGGGCTATAAAGTGGTGGTATAGGAAGGAAAGTGAGATGTTCGTTAAGGAGGCCGCTTCGCGATTCATTTAATCTTACGATCGCTGTTGCCGCCGGATTTTTTTCGATCAGATTCTTTAATGGGAAAATCCGGTGGCAAAGGCGAACGCTCCGCTTCTCCAGATTCAAATGAACCTCTGCGCTACTGACCGCCTTAAAAGCAACACGCACTTTCTGGGAGTGAAGTAGTAGAAAAGATTTAGAGCGGACGAAGGTTTCTTCGTCCGCTTTTTTTAAAGCTCCTTTTTTTGAATAAAAAAAGACCACCCGGGTAAAGCCCCGGGTGGTAGCTACTTTTAGTGAAGTAGCTGAGTAGGATAGGAGTGGAGAGAAACCATACTGTACTTTTATTATATGTATACGTTTTCATTTTGTCAATATTTTTTTAAAGCGTTTTCTTTTTGTGTATTTATCCTTATTGGTGCATTTGAATAGAACACTTTCAATCGGTTAGTCATTTAATCTTGAAAAAATTTAAAATCCATTGAAAAGCTGTATAAATGAATTAGTTGCCAGCGTTAGGGAGGCATTGATGGAAATCGTGGGGATTTTGGACTTTTTTACTGGCGGTCATTTTGTGGTACAATGGGTAAGTCCATTTTGGATGTTGAATATTGTTGGGGATAGCACCGTTAATGTTGGCACTACATAGGGTAAGAAAATAACAAATGTTCCATGATGCTGTTTCATCCATTTGCGCAGAGGGCGCAACTTTTTTTGACCTGTTCGGTATATATAGACAGAATCGAACGGGAAAACAGCACATGTATGGGCGAGGAGGGTCTCACTCGGATGATGACAGATTCCCAGATGATTCAGGAAATCAAACAAGGTAATGTTGAGGTTTATTCAGAATTAATGAGGCGGCACCAACGTAAAATTTTAGCTTTTGTTTATCATATGCTGAAAAGTTCGAACCTGGAAATGATTGCTGAGGACTTATGCTCAGAGACGTTTTATAAAGCGTATCGGAGCCTGCACTCTTTTCGCGAGGTAGACGCATCGTTCTCCACTTGGTTATATACAATTGCACGCAATACGGTGCTAAGTGAGCTTCGCAAGCACCGTAGCGGTCAGGTTCCATTGGAGGAGAGCGGTTATGTACCGGTAGCTCCATCGGATGTAATTCCGGAGCAGGCCGTCCTTCGCGGTGAGAAGGTAGAGATGGTTCGTGAAGCGATCAATAGATTGCCTGAGAAGCAGCGATCTGCGCTGATTTTGCGTGAATATGAGCAATTAGATTATCAGGAGATTGCGACTATTTTAGGACAGACGGTCAGTGCGGTGAAGTCATTGCTTTTCCGGGCAAGAACCAGTGTGAAGACGCAGTTGGAGCCTTATTTTTTTGAGCCTCTCTATGAGGAAAACGAAGGGATGAGCAGCCAATGAAATCCAGGGACACTGAGGATTTGTTCGCTACAGGCAAAAATGTATCGAAACAAGACTCGGAGCGCAGACGGGCCAAAAGCTCGTCTGCTGGGTGGGAGCATGGTTCGGAAGAAAAAGAGTGGGATTTGTCAAAAGAAAATCGATCCGCCATTCGTGATATTTCCTTTGAAATAACAGATGATAAGCTAGAGGCAATGAATCGCAGGGTCATGGATCGAATTTATGAAGAATCACCGTGGCTTGTTCCGGGCGAGCATCGACGTGCGCGTGTGAACCCAGCAGCCCGTAAGTATATGTCTGTATGGATCGCCGGCTTCTTGGCCGTATTTTTATGCAGCTTTTTGTTTTTGAACTGGAATGGAAGCTCCTCTCAGGAAAATCCCCCTCAAGCAGCTCCTGTCATGGACACTGGTATTTTACCGACAGGCCTGTTGGAAACTACAAGTACATCTCCACAATATCAATACCACATTAAAGATGTGAATAGTGGCATTATGGACCCGCTGGTTGCTAGCATTGTTCCTACTTATCCGCAATACTGGATGCTGTTGTCTGTATTGGCACTTGCGCTTGCTTTATTTTCTCTGGGCTGGATCCATCGGGCGAGAAGGGTCAGAAATTAGCAGGACAGCTGGTCCAATATGAATTCATAACAATGACTGAATAACAAAACAGCGGAGGAAACGACACGATGCTTATTGGCTTGATCAGACATGGATTGACGGATTGGAATGCGGTAGGGAAAATCCAGGGCCACAGTGATATTCCGTTGAATGAGGAAGGGCGCCGACAGGCACGCTTGCTAGCAGAACGATTAAAGGAAGAGCCTTATCATTGGGACGGGCTTATTACAAGTAGTCTCTCCAGAGCGAAAGAGACCGGGGAGATTATTGCTTCTGCTCTGCATCTCCCGTTGTTAGAGTCTGATGATCGACTAAGAGAACGTGCTTATGGTCAGGTCGAGGGCATGACGCAGGCCGAGCGTGAAGAGAAGTGGGGAGTCGACTGGCATCTGCTGGATCTCGGGCAGGAAAGCGATGCAGATCTTCAGCTTCGTGGGCTAGCTTTTATGGAGGCCATTTGGACGGAAAATCGGGACAAGAATCTGCTGGTCGTTTCCCACGGCGGTTTTTTGGCTAATTTGTATAAGGCTCTGTATCAGGAAAAATTCACGGAACGAATCGGCAATTTGTCACTTAGCGTACTCCAGCGTGAGGATATGGATTGGGCACCACTTTTGTATAATTGCACGAAGCATTTGCAAGAGAAAAGTGACTGTAACTCAAAAAGTTAGTAAAAGACCAAGGCTTCTACTTATCGTAGAAGTCGTGGTCTTTTTTGTTTTTTAATTATACCTTTGCAAAAAAGAGGTTTAGAGTCTGAACAATCCGTCAAAGCTGTGGGTACAACAGGTAAGAATCAATTCCGGATGACAGTCCAGTGACGAGGCGATGGAACAATGAATCTGGCGGATATGCTGACATTTGCGGATATTGTGCATTTGAACAGAATCGCGGTGTATTACGATTGTGACTGTAAACCTAATTCCAAGCATGAGTTGATCCAGGGGATTTTGACGAAGCTCGGCAGCAGTAGTTTTTTTGAGACGCAGGTCAAGGAGCTGAGGTTGTCAGAGGTAAGGTTTTTGAACGCGCTGCTGTTCGATGACCGACCGTATTTCAGCATGGAGGAATTGGTTGCAATAGCCAAACAGTCTGTTGAGGAGGACGAAAGTCCTGGTGAGCGGCCAAGGGATATTGTGACCCGTCTGCGTTCTAGTGGCTGGTTGTTCAATGGTTCGACGCACAATACGAGGTATTTGTTCCAAATTCCGTTGGATATGAAGGAGCGTTTTCGACGTGTTATGGTACATGACTTCCAAAGCGGAATGACACGGGTGAGCGAACCGTCGTCGTACCGGGATGAAGGGCATCTGCTGGCAGAGGATTTACGGCTTTTCCTTCAATACATGGGGCAGCATGAGGTTCCGCTAAATCCCGAGGGAGCTTGGTATCGTCGCAATCAGCAGCAGCTGATGGAGCATTTGCACATTGCGGAGCCGCTTTTGGGTAAGGGAGGATGGCGTTTCGGGTATGGCTCCTCTTTTAAGTTTTATCCAGACCGAATGGCACTACTGTATGATTATGCCCGTCACTCCAAGTACATTGAGGAGAAAGGGGACCAAGTTGTGCTGACGGCAAAGGGAGAAGCGCATCAGGAGCATACAATTGAGCAGGAAATGATACAGCTATTCAGGTTTTGGTTAAGATTGTATAAAGGAGCCGTTCCTAATTTGCTCTCTCTAGTCTACTGGATTGGAGAATGTGCCAGGCCTTGGACGTCCTCAGAGTCGCTTTTTGTACATATCGGCCCACTGATTCGACCGTTTTACTATGATACGCCCCGTTCGGTCTTTGATCAGAGGATTATACGAATGATGCTTCACTTGGGTATGCTTCGTCAGGGTGATCATTCGACAGGACCATCTGTACAGATGACGGCCTGGGGGCTGAAGTTGGCGGGAGAGTGCCGCATTGGGCGGAACGACTCGGGTATACGGCTCCATTGACAAGCAGCACACATGTTGATAGAATTTCACCCAAAATGAGAGGGTGAAGTTGATGCTGATTCACTATAACGGAAACATGCCACAGCTCCATTCATCTGTCTATATGGCAGAAGGAGCAAAAATTGTCGGAAAAGTAACGATCGGTCAAGATTCCTCTGTATGGTTTAATGCCGTACTGCGCGGAGATATGGCGCCTATCATCATCGGTGAACGCTGCAATATTCAGGACGGTGTCGTGGGACATGTGAACACGGATCAGCCCCTGTTGCTGGCGGATGACATTTCGGTAGGTCATGCTGCAATAATCCACGGTTGTACGGTAGGCAAAGGCACTTTAATCGGTATGGGGGCCATTGTACTCAACGGAGCGGAGCTTGGTGAATATGCTTTAATAGGAGCAGGGTCGGTCGTTACGGAAAATACCAAAATACCACCCTATACTCTTTCTCTCGGTACACCTGCCAAAGTGGTGCGCGAATTGACAGATGCAGATTTGCAGCGGATGTCACGAACGGCACTCAGCTATGTGGCGAAAGGAAAAGAATATAGGATCTCTTAAACTCATGTTGGAGGTGCATCCTATGGATAAAATGAAGGTTACTTATGAAGTAATGTTGGGCCTGTCTGCTGAGATGGTTTTGGACGAGGCATTACGTAAACACCGGAGTGAAAAACTCTACAAGGATATTGATGAGGCGCTAGCCTCCGGAGATGAAGTAGCTTTTCGTCATCTTACGGATGAGCTGAAAGCAATGAGTTAGAACAATTTTAGGAACCCTAAGTTGGATTTCAGACAAATCGTTAGTTCGAGATTATAATCATCAAACCTGACTGTAGCGGCGGTCAGGTTTTTTTGATACGCTTGGATATGATATAGTCTTTGTAGGATGGAGCCTGTACAAGGTAACTGTCGTATGAACGGAGGATGAAGGACGTGTCGTTATCTTATTTGTGGAGCCGGTCGTTCTTGACGAGCCGGCCTTTTTTGTGGCTGCTGTTCTGGTGTAATTTTGTGGGAACAGTGTATGGGTACATATGGTATGGGGGGCAGTTGGAATATACACTAAATTATCACCCGTTGTGGCAGATTGTATTTGTGCCTGATAGTCCGACGGCGAGTCTGTTTTTTACGATCTCTATAGCATTTTTGCTCTATTCTCCGCATCTCAAGAGCTTAAAGGTCATTCGCCAGATCATGGAGGCGTTGGCTGTTGTCACGAGTGTAAAATATGGCATCTGGGCTTCGGCTATTATTTTTTGGGGAGTCGCGCAGGGGGGACACATGATATGGCAGGATTGGATGCTGGTGGCATCTCACACGGCAATGGCGGTCGAAGTGTTACTGTTCGTGCGTTTTTTCACCTGCAAATGGACTGCTTTATGCCTAGCTGCACTCTGGACATTGTTAAATGATACGATGGATTATACATTTGGCATATATCCGTATCTTCCGAAGACGCTAACGGATGATGTACCGCAAGTGCGTGCTTTTACCTATATGCTGACCCTTGTCAGTATCATAGCGACATGGCTTGCCATGTTTGGGCGCAATCGAATGGGAGTAGAAGTGGAGAAATAGAGATGAATATTGTTATAAGCCAAAAAGAATATATATTTAAAAAAGGAATCCGTGATGATCTTAAAATAAGAAAGAGCTTTAATCAATTAGCCAAACAAAGCTTTGGTTTTGATTTTGAGGCTTGGTATCAATTGGGCTTTTGGAATGATAAATATATCCCTTACGTACTTTTAGATGGGGAGGCTGTTGTGGCTAATGTATCTATAAGTCTGATGGATTTTTGTTTGTCGGGTGAAATAAGAAAGTATATCCAAATCGGAACTGTAATGACGGATACCAACTATAGAAATCAAGGGTTGAGCCGGTTTTTAATAGAACGTGTATTAGAAGATTGGCAGGGCAACTGTGATGCTATGTATTTGTTCGCAAATGATAGTGTGAAGAATTTTTACCCTAAATTCGGGTTTGTTTCGGTACAAGAATATCAATTAAACCGGAAAGTAACCGCAAACAACGTAGACATTAAAGTTGAGAAATTGAACATGGAAGAGCAGTCGGATTTAAATTTACTGAAAAATAAAAGTGCTAGATTAAATCCGTATTCACTTTTTGCTGCGAAAAGTAGTGAATGGCTGGTCTTATTCTATGCCATCTCGTTTTTTAATGATAAATTTTGGTATATACCTCAATACGATACGATTGTGGTTGCAGATTTTGAAGGGGATACGATGAATTGTTACGATATTTATGGAACGGGCGAAATTCCTATGGATATCATACTGTCAGCGGTAACGAAACAAGAAACGAAGAAGGTTGTTTTTGGCTTTACACCAAGAGAACAGGAAGGCTGCAATATTTCTCTGTTGAAACAGGAAGATACGACGCTATTTTATAAAACTAAAGATCAAAACACATGTAAAGAAAACCAACGAATGTTTCCTATTTTGTCCCGGGCATAACCCGGCTTCAAACGATTCGTCCTAAAGCAAGTTCTAGTCCCGGTAACCTTGCCATACAGTAAGGTGAGGAGGGATGTCCCATGTTTAGGGGTCAGGCGTTTCAAATTATGATACGTATTGTTTCGAGTGTTGTTTTATCTATGGTCCTGCTGCTGTCTGTCTGCGTCCCTCCAGGTGTGGCAGAAGCGCGTGATCAGTCAAAACCCATAGGAAATACAAAAGAAATTGAGGAACTAGATCATGCAGCTGCGATACTGTACCGGGATGTCATGGACGGGAACATTGAAAAAGCGCGCGCGGATGTAGCCGAGGTGAGTCGATGGTTTGGCACCGGACAGGTGCAGGCAGCGTTATCTGTAGAGGCCATTCATGCTTTGTCCGGCAGCATCCTTGAGGTGCAGCAAGCTACACAGTCCGTCCAAGCATCACCGGATGAGTGGGTGAAGGCTGCGGCCAATTTACGACTTGCGACCGATGCGCTTGCACATCCGCGTCAGCCTTTATGGCAGCAGTATTATAAGATTTTAAAAGAAGATGTTAGTGGCTTGAACAGCCAGTTTGCTAAAGGTAACATGAAGGGTTTCAAAGCTGGAGCCGCAGTGCTGGAGGACCACTATGAGACGATCCGTACAGCAGCATTGATTCATGGCAGAACAAGTGAAGTTGTCCGGGCTGATTCATGGATTTCCTACGTCAAAGGTTTGGGGGATCAGCAAAATGCAGATGCCTCAGCGATTAGAGGGGCGTTGGATCAGGGGAATCCGACGTTTAATGCCTTGTTTGGACGTGAAAAAGACGCCACTGCCCTGGCGCCATTTATCCCGCGTGAAAGTGAGCGCCGGGCAGAATTGGCAATCGGCATGATTGTTCTGCTGGCGCTGGTCTATGCAGGTTATCGTAAATATCGAGCTGGTCTCTCTGGATAACGATGCAAAATTCAAACATTCGCGTCGTTGGCTGCTGAGCCATCCATATAGGTTAGCCCATCGCCCGGATTTCCGGGCTATTCCTCTTTGAACCCCTCTCCATGTACATCATGCACATCCTGTATGATAATAAACGCCCGTGGATCAACCGATTTAACAATTTGGTGCAAACGTCGTATTTCCTGACGAGGCACGACACAATAGGCAACATGCTTGGCCTGCTTGGAAAATGCACCTACAGCCGGAATAATAGTAACTCCGCGATCCATGTCCCTAATAATAATATCCGCAATGTCCATCGTGTGGTCGCTGATAATCATAAAGGCTCTGGCGGAATAGGCCCCTTCTTGTATAAAATCAATAATCTTGGACGCGATGAACACGGCGACTAATGTATATAGAATTTTTTCTTTTGGTATGTAAAGTAGTGAAGCACCGATAATGACAATATCAATGACCAGCAGAATCCTTCCCATACTCCAGCCAAACTTCCGGTTTAGAATACGAGCGATAATATCCGAGCCGCCCGTAGTGCCGCCAAAGCGGAACACAATACCTAACCCGGCCCCAAGCGTAACCCCTGCATATAATGAAGAAAGTATAAAATCGTGTTCAGTCTGAAACGTTCCCATCCATCCGAAATGAATCATTTTTTCAAATAACCACAGAAAAAAAGTGAGCGACCCGATACCTACCCCTGTATATAGAATTTGCTTGCCCCCAAGCATTTTCCAACCAATTAAAAATAAAGGAATGTTCAGAAGTAATGTGGAGAGAGAGGGTGAAATCGAAAAAGCATAATTAAGCAGCAGGGTGATCCCTGTAATACCACCTTCCATCAGTTTACTGGGTATAATAAAATAAAGCAGACCGAATGCATAGATGGCGGTCCCGAGCACAATGGATAAAATCATTTTAAGCTGTTCCATGGACTTGGATATCTTCATATAATCCCTCGCAGTAGCAGTTTAAGGAAGAACGACTTCATGCTGATTTTGCTAAATCGCAGCTCCTTATATGTAGTATACCTTTTTACGCTAGCTTTAAAAGACTGATGACTGTAAGTTGGGATCATAAGTACACAATTAAAAAAAATTTGTTTTAAAATGTGCTTTACGATAACATATGAATAAACCTGCACATGGGGGGATTGCGTGTTTCATGGAAAAATCATTAGATGAAATTCAACGTGAGGTAGACCAGTATATATCTCAATTTAAGGAAGGGTATTTTAGCCCTTTGGCGATGTTGGCCCGGATGTCTGAGGAAGTCGGGGAACTGGCGAGGGAAGTCAATCACTCCTTTGGCGAGAAACCGAAAAAAACGGATGAGGCGGACAATTCCATTGAGCTAGAGCTGGGGGACATTTTGTTCATCACAGTTTGCTTTGCGAACTCACTAGGTATAAATTTGACCGAGGCTCATGATAAGGTCATGCAAAAATTTAACACGCGTGACGCGAATCGCTGGACTAAAAAGGACACCGATTAGGCGTTTTGTACATATGCTGTACCAAACCGGTTACCCGGAGGTGCAGTGTCATGAAGGCGGAGGAATACGTTCAGAAAGCTTATCAGTGCATTTTGCAGAACGATTTTGAGCAGGCCGTGGAATGGTTTGAAAAAGCAATTTCAGCCCAGCCTGATCATGCGGAGCATTATTTCCGGTGCTCGGTTACCTATGCTCGCAGTGGTCGTTTGGAGCAGGCTCTCGCATATGCAGAGCATGCGGTTCGTCTTGCTCCACAGCAGGATGAATATGTTCTCCATCTGCATGCGCAGGAAGCCAGGCAGCATACGGAGAAGGCCAGAAAAATGCTGGATGTTGACAGAGCTACGCCACAGGTGCGTCAGGATGCGATTTTACTACTGGAACGAGCAATAGCCCTCGATCCGTTATGTGGGGATGCTTTTTTGCTGCTTGCATTGATTTATGACGAATTGAATGAGTATAAGCTGGCTGTGCAGGCTGCTCGTGAGGCGGCTGCACTGTTTCCTCACAATGTGCAGCTTGCCAACCTCATGAAGAAGTTATGCCAGCAGATGAATGAACAGATCTAACACAAATGGATGCATAAGGAGTTGTAGGGATATGTCAGAACCAATAAAAGTGGCTGTTGTAGGAGCAGCAGGGCGTATGGGCCGTGAAGTTATCAAATTGGTTCTTCAGGATGAGGAACTACAGCTTGTGGCCGCAGTGAACAGAACACATGCCGGCAGTGATGCCGGCCTTCTCGTCGGACTACCGGAAGCGGGTATCGCTATTGTGGAGGATGTGGAGCAGGCTTTACTGGAGAGTCGTGCGGATGTCATGGTCGATTTTACGGGGCCGCGTTTTGCGTACGCACATACAGCGCTTGCTATCAAGCATGGAGTTCGTCCGGTTATCGGAACGACAGGGTTTACCCCCGAACAGATTGATGAACTGGACAAGCAGTGTCGTGAGCAGCAAATTGGTGGTCTGATCGCGCCAAACTTTTCGATTGGGGTCATTTTGATGATGCGTTTTGCGGCTCAGGCAGCGAAATACTTCCCACATCTGGAAATCATCGAATATCATGGTGACCAAAAATTGGACGCGCCATCGGGCACAGCCATTAAGACCGCAGAGCTGATCGCCGAACAGCGTGAAGAGCTACGACAGGGTAACCCGGAAGAGGAAGAAACGTTAGAAGGATCACGGGGGGGTTACTATCAAGGGTTCCGTGTCCACAGTGTCCGTCTTCCCGGTGTGTTCGCACAGCAAGAAGTTATATTCGGAGGATTTGGACAATCTCTGAAAATTCGTCAGGATTCTTATGAACGGGCGGGCTATATGCCTGGTGTTAAAATCGGAATTCAGAAGGTCATGGAGCAGCCAGGGCTTGTATATGGATTTGAGCATTACATCGATTAAGAATACGCGAATGATTTGACGAATGAAATTATAGAATGAGGCAGGAGGAACTTTGAATGTTAAAGATTGCATTTATAGCGCATGACCGAAAAAAGGATGAAATGGTGAATTTCATAACGGCCTATGAGCATGTTTTTACAGATCACCAATTATTTTCAACAGGTACAACAGGTCTGCGCATTATGGAGCAAACCAAGCTTCAAATTCACCGTTTCATGTCCGGGCCGCTTGGAGGAGATCAGCAAATCGGGGCTATGGTTGCGCAAAATGACATGGACTTGATTATATTCTTGCGTGATCCGCTCATGGCACAACCGCATGAGCCGGACATTAGCGCCTTGTTACGTTTGTGTGACGTGCAGGGGATCCCTTTGGCAACTAACGTTGCAACTGCTGAAATACTGGTCAAAGCACTAGACCGTGGCGATTTTGCTTGGCGTGAGCTGGTACATAAATATAAACCGGGCATCGACCAGCAGGGTGATGTAAAATGACGTTGGACATCCTGATTTTCGGAGCCCATGCCGACGATGCAGAAATAGGAATGGGTGGCACGATTGCCAAGCATACAGCCGCTGGTTTAAAGGTGGGCGTGTGCGATTTGACGCGGGCTGAAATGTCATCCAATGGTGATGTGGATACTCGTATGTCAGAAGCTGAACATGCTTCGAAAGTGCTCGGGCTTGCTGTGCGTACGAATTTGGGTCTGCCTGATCGTGGATTAAATGTGACTCCTGAACATGTAGCTGCAGTTACAGCAGAAATTCGACGCCATGCACCGAAAGTTGTATTCGCTCCTTATTGGGAGGATCGGCATCCAGACCATGTCATGTGCAGCAAGTTGGTGGAGGAAGCGGTATTTAACGCCAAGTTGCGACGCTTTATGCCAGAAAATCCTGCGGTACAGGTAGAGCAATTATATTTTTATTTTATTAATGATATTGGCAGAACGGATTTGATTGTGGATATTACCGAGCATTATGAAGCTAAGGAACAGTCGTTGTTGAGTTATGCTTCGCAATTTCAGGCAACGCCTGGAAAGGATACAGTATCCACACCATTAAATCAGGGATATGTAGAACGCGTAAAAGCTCGCGACTCGTTGTTGGGTCAGCGCAAACTGATTTCGTATGCAGAAGGCTTTGCGTCCAAAACGCCATACCTGGTTAAGCTATTCACATAAGGATTTTGCAAAAATCCAATAGGCGACTTCCAATGATAAGATATAGATCGAAATGGTTTAGTTTGTCTATATCTTGTACTTCGGAGCGATTGGAATCGAATTTAGCAAAATCCTGACATAAGAATTCTATACTTGAGCATTTTGCAGAATGTTAAAATAAATCGGCAGAAAAGTTATCACTGATGGGCGGAAGGAGGCAGCTTAGCTTGAATGACAAACTGAAAATTGGAATTACCTGTTATCCGTCGCTGGGTGGCTCCGGCGTAGTGGCTACTGAGCTGGGCAAGTTGCTGGCAGAAAAAGGGCACGAGGTTCATTTTATTGCCAATAGCATTCCGTTCAGATTAGGCGGGGCGTTTCAGAAAAATATTTTTTATCATGAGGTTGAAGTTAACGATTATTACGTGTTTAGATATCCGCCATATGATTTGTCACTGGCGACCAAAATGGCCCAAGTCGCACAAATGAAGAATTTGGACGTACTCCATGTTCATTATGCGGTACCACATGCAGTATGCGCTTACTTGGCGAAGGAAATGGTGGGTGATCATCTGAAGGTGGTAACCACCTTGCATGGTACGGACATTACCGTGTTGGCACAGGATGAGTCGTTGAAGGACCTGATTCGGCTGGCTATTAACAAAAGTGACGCTGTGACAGCGGTTTCCAAGGATTTGATTCGGGAGACGATAGATGCGTTGGAAATTACACGGCCTATTGATTTAACCTACAATTTTGTAGATAAACGGGTATATTATCCACGAGATGCCGCTGCGCTTAGAAGTGATTTTGCCCAACCGCATGAAAAAATAATGATGCATATTTCCAATTTCCGTCCTGTCAAAAGGGTGGGAGATGTGTTGGATATATTTGAAAGAGTGCAACGTAAAGTACCTGCGAAGCTTCTGTTGGTGGGGGAAGGACCGGATCTTCCAAAAATCCGTTGCAAAATCGAGACTTTAGGTCTGCAAGATAAGGTCTTCTTTTTAGGTAAGCAGGATCAGATCGCAGAAGTGATTTCTATGGCGGATGTACTGCTGCTTCCCTCGGAAAAAGAAAGTTTTGGTCTGGTTGCGCTGGAAGCAATGGCCTGTGGAGTGCCGACAATCGGTTCTCAGGCAGGGGGAGTACCTGAACTCGTTGTGCATGGAACTACAGGGTATCTTGCTGAAATCGGTAATACGGAGGCAATGGCTGATTATGCAGTAGAGCTGTTGTCCGATGAAGCGATGGCGGAACGTTTCCGTGAAGCGTGTCTGACACGCGCCCGTACCGTTTTCTGTGATAAGCTGATTACCCGTCAATATGAAGAAATATATTACCGTGTGTTGGGACGCGAGGTGCCGGATCTTAAACCGATCAGCGTTTAAGGGGGCGGACTCGCGTCCGTTTTTTATATTGAATACTTGCAAAGGGGGAAACCCTGTGAATACAAATACTTGGCAATATGCTGACCAAGAGATGGCTCTTCATGGTAGAGAGGTCATACATACACTAACAGCAGCAGGACACGAAGCTTACTGGGTCGGTGGTTGTGTGCGGGATGAGCTATTAGGACGAGCTATTCATGATATGGATTTGACCACTTCGGCTGAGCCTGAACAGGTCATAGCGCTATTCCCTCACGTCATTCCGACAGGGATTCAGCATGGGACGGTTACGGTCATGCAGGGTGGTCATGCGTTCGAGGTGACCACTTTTCGTACGGAAAGCGGTTATGCCGATCACCGCCGCCCAACGGAAGTTGCCTTCGTGAAGGATATCCGTGAGGATCTGATGCGACGGGATTTTACTATGAATGCGATTGCGATGGCAGAACACGGAGAGCGGGTGGACCCGTTTGGGGGAGAAGCCGATTTACGAGCTGCTCTCGTTCGTTGTGTAGGCCGAGCCGAGGAACGCTTTGAGGAGGACGGGTTGCGGATGCTGCGTTGCATCCGTTTTGCCTCTGTATTTCGGTTCCGCGTTGCATTCAACACCTGGAAAGGTATGATTCGGCGCAGAGAGGGACTTCGTTACATAGCCATGGAACGTGTGCGGGTCGAGCTGGAAAAGATGCTGGCGGGCCCTGACCCTTTACGTGGGTTGGAGATGCTGGGGCGTAGCGGATTGCTCGGCTGTACGAAGGTTCCGGTTCCCTGGGAGCAATGTGAAGCACAAGCGCTCAAGGGGATCGTTCAACTGCAAGAAGAACTGCGGTGGGGCCTGCTCTTAATGTCTTGTAGACTTACCTCAGAGGTAGCTGACGAGCTACTAAGAGCTTGGACCTTCTCCAACGCGGTACGACTTCGGCTGGTTCATTTGCTGGAATGGGAGACCGAATTAATCTACAGTACTAGTGTCATAGCTGGCGACTCCGTTACGGAGGAGTCTGACATTATCAACGATGAGGCACTGCGTCGTAGCTGGATTCGACTGCTAATTAGACTGGGAAAGGATACAGCTTCAGACTGGCTTGATCTTTACAATACACTGCCTGCTACATTCCGCGGATTACCGCCATGGGTAGAAAAGCATGTGGCGAAAACAGCCGAACTGGCAAGCTTGTGGACAAAGCAGGCTGTAGTCGTTCGTATCAAAGATTTAAATATTACAGGAAATGAACTGGTTCAGGAGATGAATCGACCAGGCGGACCTTGGCTGGGTCAGATGATGGAACAGCTTTTACAAGCTGTTGCCTGTGGAGATATTCCGAATGAAACAGAAACATTGCTTCAGGAAGCGAAACGGGTGATGAGTAGTGAATAATCATGAAAGATTGTTAGGCATACTGGAGGAAGGTACATCCGATTACGTATCAGGGGAGGAAATCAGCCGACGGCTCTCGGTTAGCCGAACAGCAGTATGGAAGCAGATCAACAAACTGCGTGAGTTGGGCTACAATATTGATGCCTCCTCGCGTCGGGGCTATCGGTTGATATCCCGACCGGATCGGCTAGAAGTCTCCAAATTGGCCGATATATTAAATACCCAATCGTTTGGCCAGCGTATCGTTGTACTGGATTCGACGGTATCCACTCAGCAGGATGCCATGCGTTTGGCAGAAGAGGGCGCGCCAGAGGGGACAGTAGTGCTTGCAGAGGAACAAACGGCAGGTCGGGGACGTCTGGGGCGGAAGTGGTATTCACCTCGTGGCAAAGGAGTCTGGTTGAGCATTGTGTTGCGCCCTACCCAGCCTTTGGCTTTTACCCCCCAGCTAACGCTACTTACAGGTGTAGCAGTGTGTAGAGCCATTCGTCGGCTGACGGGTGTGGAGGCTGGTATCAAATGGCCAAACGATCTGCTGATTCATGGTCGCAAAGTATCCGGTATTCTGTTGGAATCTGCAACAGAGGATCAACGGGTTCGCTATTGTATTGCAGGGATCGGCATTGACGTAAATTTGAATAAAGAAGATTACCCGGAAGAGTTATCGCAGGTGGGAACGTCATTGAAAATAGAAGCAGGGCGTGAAATTGACCGTACTGTGCTGATTGCCTCAGTGCTGGAAGAGATGGAACAGCTAAGTAAGTTGTATGCCGAGCAGGGGTTCCAGCCTATAGCCATGCTGTGGGAGGCTTTGTCCGTGACTATGAACCGTAGTGTACGGGCACATACCGGACAAGGGATAACTGTAGAAGGTACAGCTGTTGGCTTGGACCCTTCCGGGGCACTCGTGATAGAAACGGATCAGGGAGAGCGAATTCAGGTCATTTCAGGGGATATACAATTATAGAAGCGACCTTAGCTATGAAAACGACCGAAATCGTTCTATTCCCTGTGCAAAACTTCACGTGAAAAAGCTGATGTTTTTTGTTATACTGTGCAGGAGGCGGCATCGGACGGTCCGAGCTGCACTCCAGGGGCACATGCTCTACTTTAGCAAGTTTGTAAGACCATCATAACTTCATTTGAAGGTTACGTTGGATTCTGCTCTGAGCCGAACAGGACCGAGACAGAAGGGACGATCTCAAAATGAGTGTCTTTTTTGGCTGTTCGGACCTTTTGATGACGCAGATGTACAGGCGTTCATAAAAGGTTATTTTTTGTGCCAAAAAAAGATGGAAGGGAGCCATTCGCAATGGCAGGAAAACAAGCACTGAATATTGTGAAAATGAAAAAAATGAAGCAAGAGGGCATTCCGCTCAGTATGCTGACCGCCTATGATTATCCATCGGCTAAAATAGCCGAGGAGGCGGGAATTGACATGATTCTCGTAGGTGACTCGCTGGGTAACGTAGTTCTTGGTTACGATTCAACCATCCCTGTAACCTTGGATGATATCGTGTACCATTCCCGGGCAGTCGCAAGAGGCGCGGAACATACATTTATCGTAGCGGACATGCCTTTTATGACATATCACAGCAGCGTATCAGAAAGTCTTCAGGGCATCCGCCGTCTGATGCAGGAAGGACATGTGCATGCTGTTAAATTGGAGGGCGGAGCTGAAATTGCCGACATCGTAAAAGCAACTGTTCAGGCAGGTGTGCCTGTATTGGGACATATCGGGCTTACTCCGCAATCGGTTAATCAAATTGGCGGCTATCGCATTCAAGGCAAGGACGAAGCGGACGCACGCCGGTTGATGGCGGACGCCAAGGCGCTGGAGCAGGCGGGTGCTTTTGGCGTTGTACTGGAATTGGTAACTGAGGAAGTGGCAACAGCGATTTCTAAAGAGCTTTCCATTCCAACCATTGGAATTGGTGCTGGACGTGGATGTGACGGTCAGGTACTTGTTTATCACGATCTGATTCAGTACGCATCGCCTTATTTCAGCAAACGCTTTGTTAAAACCTATGCCGATGTAGGCGGCTTGATCCGCAGCAGCATTGAGCAGTATGTGAGTGATGTGAAAGGGCGGGCATTTCCGGCCGCAGAGCATGTGTTCAGCGCGGATGACCGCGTTGTGGAATCCCTATACGGTAAGGCAAAAGGACAGACACAGGAACAAGCTAAGGAAAAGGTGGAATCTCGGTCATGATCATCGTAAGAGAAGTGGCTCAGCTGCGCAAGATTATTGCTGAACGTCGGCAGCTTGGGACAAACGGAGCAAAAACAATAAACGATTCTGCTTCTTTACAGCAACATAAAGTCGGCTTTGTACCAACAATGGGATACCTGCATGAAGGACATGCGAGCTTGATGCACAAGGCGCGTGAAATGGCAGATACGGTGGTGCTTAGCATTTTCGTAAATCCGATTCAATTTGGACCGAATGAAGATCTGGAAAGCTACCCCCGCGATGAAGCTCGTGATTTGGAGGTAGCACGGCGCGAGGGCGTGGATATTGTATTTTTGCCAACTGTAGCAGAAATGTATCCACAACCAACCCAAACCAAAATTCGTGTATCCGCTTTGACAGATCGCTTGTGCGGTGCCTCCCGTCCCGGCCATTTTGATGGTGTGACTACGGTGGTAGCCAAGCTTTTTAACATGATAGGTCCTGATTTGGCCTTTTTTGGAATGAAGGACGCGCAGCAGGTTGCTGTGCTCCAGCAGATGGTGACTGATCTCAATATGAACGTGACTATCGTACCTTGTCCCATCGTCAGAGAGGCGGATGGTTTGGCCCTCAGCTCCCGTAATGTGTATTTAAGTGCAGAACAGCGCGAGCAGGCGTTGGTGCTGTCCCAGTCATTGCGTAAGGTGCAAGAAGTGAGCGAAGATATTGTAACAAACACAATTACGATTCGTCAGCTACATCAAATGGTGGAGTCCACCATTACTTCCTCTCCTTTAGCAGACATTGATTACATTGAAATATTAACTTTTCCCGGTCTGGAGCCCCTTCTTCCCGAGCAACGGCTATGTGATGTTCAGGAAGACGTCATCGTAGCGCTGGCTGTGAAATTTGGCAATACCCGACTGATTGACAATATAAGAATACAGAAGGCGGAGGTGCTTTCCCATGTTTAGAACCATGATGAAATCCAAAATTCACCGCGCTACCGTTACGGAAGCTAACCTGAACTATGTGGGGAGTATCACTATAGATGAAGATCTCATGGAGACATCGGATCTGTTGGAGAATGAAAAGGTTCAAATTGTAAACAATAACAATGGAGCTCGACTGGAAACCTATGTTATCCCCGGACCGCGTGGGAGCGGAGTGATCTGTCTCAACGGTGCGGCAGCCCGTTTGGTGCAGCCTGGTGATACAGTCATTATTATTTCCTATGCTTCCATGTCGAATGAAGAGGCCAAAACATACAAACCAACAGTGGTATTTGTTGATGAACATAATAAACCAGCCCAAACGATGAACAAAGAAGTACACGCGACGATCATGTAATGAATGGGAGTGCGGATGAAACCCGTCTTTTAAGCGAAAAATGTGAGTGTATTAATCCATCTTTCATAAGGGCGGGATGCACATGTTCCAGCATGTATTCGCAGAAATGAACAGCATGTTAGATGATATCGTGAAGCATTACCCATCAGCCCAGGGCTCCCGCAGGCAGGAGCTGCTACAGCACTGGAGTC
The DNA here is from genome assembly GCF_900116035.1 of Paenibacillus sp. cl130. Lineage (NCBI taxonomy): Bacteria > Bacillati > Bacillota > Bacilli > Caryophanales > Paenibacillaceae > Paenibacillus > Paenibacillus sp. cl130. Next base: position 143,198 of record NZ_FOYG01000002.1, on the reverse strand, counting down.
TGCTGCGGAGAATGAGTGACGGAATTATGGATGAGTGGCTGGCCTTTGAGGAAAAAATGGTTTGCTTGCGTGCGGCCGGGTTTTCCGCAGAGACCGATATGTCTGACACTGAGCTGCCTGAAAAAGAGCTACCAGCTTTTAATCGGGGGCAAGGGTATTATCGATTACTTATGTACCCTGAGGCGATCCAACAATTTGAGCAGGTACTACAGCATTTTCCGAACAGCTGGCAGAGTCGTATGTACATGGGAATGTCCTATTTTCAACTAGATGATCCAGCAGAGGCTGTATGCCATTTTCAGAAGGTGCTGGACCTGACTGAGCAGGCAGGACTAAAGGCGGTCATCTATAATGCGCTAGGCTGTCTGTTGGCAAAGCAGGCTGACGTAGAGGAGGCACAAAAATGTTTTGCTCTCGCACATCAGTTCGATCCTGCGTTACCCGAGCCGCTGCACAATATGGAAGCCTGTTTGTCCGGTACCGAAATGCTTCGATACGACAGCTCCATGATGACCTGGATGTAGTTGTCAGACACCGAGTAAGACGATGCATGCCCACCTCCTCAGGCGGCGTGTGCATCGTCTTTTTTGGCTGTCTTAATTTCCAAACAGGCGATCTTCTGCTATGCTAATATACAGAGTTATTATTTTTGTAAGTGTCATAAGAAAGGATTAAGCCCGAATGAAATTTGCGGTATTGGATTTTGAAACGACAGGCACCCAGTCCGCGGATGACATCATTCAAGTCGGACTTGCAATTATAGATCATGATAACAGCATTTCCCGTGTTTACGGCTCTTATGTGAACCCTGGCAGACCTATTCCACCTTTTATCACTGGATTGACCGGAATTACAGACGATGACGTCAAGGATGCTCCTGCACTTGAAGAAATGATGATGGAGCTCGTGCCTATGCTGGACGATGTTGTGCTGGTCGGTCATAATGTGGCGTTTGATTTTAATTTTTTGCAAAACGCTCTGGATCGGTGCGGATATTTACCGTTTAGCGGAAGAATCTTGGATACAATGGATTTTCTGAAAATTATGTTTCCATCGCTTTCTTCGTATCAGTTGGGTTTTGTGTCTTCTGAGTTCGGGCTGGCGCATGATCGCCCTCACCAAGCAGACAGCGACGCGTTGGCTACGGCTGAGGTGTTTTTAAAGTGTCTGGGTGAGCTTCAAGCATTACCTCTGATAACGATACAGCGGCTTAGCGATTTGTTCGCAGAGGAAGACAGTGACCTCGGATGGTTTCTTGATGGGGTGCGTGAAGAGAAAGAGCTTGATCCTATTCAGGATTTGGAGGGACATCAGTTTTTTCGTCAGCTTGCGCTAAAAGTGGAAGATTGGACGGAGCTAGCTGCACCGCGTAGAGAAGACGACCCGAATCCACTTTCAGGTGTTTCCTTTGAGGAGTACATGGATGATGTGCGGGACAATTTGCGTTCATCCTTGAGCCAATATGAGGAGCGCGAGGCGCAGATACAGATGATTGAGGGTGTAAATCAGGCACTGAGTGAAGACAAGCATCTGCTGATCGAAGCAGGTACAGGAACAGGAAAGTCCCTCGGTTATTTGCTCCCATCGCTGTATCACAGTGTAAAAAAAGGACAGCGCGTTATGGTAAGTACACATACGATCAACCTGCAGGAGCAATTACGCGAGCGTGACATTCCTATGCTGACCAAGGTGATTCCGTTTCCGTTCCGGGCTGCTATTTTCAAGGGTCGGGGACATTATTTGTGTCTGCGTAAGTTTGAACATAAAATAAACAGAAGAGACTTCGCGACACCGAAGGAAGATTTAATTACAGCGGCTCAAATGATCGTCTGGTTGACGCTAACAGAAACCGGTGATGATGAAGAACTGAATCTGAGCAACCGTGGAGGGGATTTCTGGGAAACGGTGGCGAGTGATTCAGAGTCCTGTCTTGGTCGTTCTTGTCCATGGTTCCGCAAATGCTATTATCATCGTGCACGCCATGAAGCAGGAATAGCGGATGTCGTTATTACGAATCACTCTAAGTTGTTCACAGACGTCAAAGCCAGTCACCAGCTGTTGCCGAGCTATGAACATCTGGTGATTGATGAAGCCCATCACCTGGAGGAAGTAGCTGGTAAGCACCTAGGTATGCATATGAAATATTTCACACTCGTGCATACACTGACGCGACTGTTCAAAGACAGCAAGAATGGACAACTGCCTTCACTTCGTCAACAGTTGGCAAAATCGGGGCACGAGAAGTCGGCGGATTGGGCTTCAACCATCGACCAGATGTATCCGCTCGTGTTAGAGGTTAAGGAAACTTGGGACCTGCTAAGCGACAAGCTGTTTGGCATGTTGCCAGAGCGAAGCGATGCGACACCGGGTGAAACAGGACAGTTTTCTTCCCGTCTCAAACCTTCGGCCAAGCCTGCAAAGTGGGATCAGGCGGGTGCTTTGGAAAATCAGCTATATGTAACGATGAGCGAAATTTTGCGCAAGGGCGACAAGCTGATGCTGGACGTCAAGGAAGAACATGACGATTATGCGGCAGATAGCCTTATTACAGATATCACGGGTCTGCTCAAGGATTTGGCGGGAATCCGAGAAAATTTGCGCTTTTTTATCCGACTCGATGATGAAACAACCGTATACTGGCTCGAAGCGAGTGGGCAATTCCGTAGTAAATCATTGCAATTTTATGCGGTGCCCGTCGATGTGAGCCGCCAGTTGAAAGAAATGTTTTTTGACAAAAAAAGAAGCATTATTCTGACGTCTGCTACCTTATCGGTAGATAAGTCGTTTCAGTACATGATCGATCAGCTCGGCTTGCAGGAGGCCGCAGATCAAGAGCGGCTGATGACTTCGCAGCTCCCGTCACCCTTTAATTACAGGGATCAGGTGTTGCTGGTCATTCCACGGGATTTCCCAAGCGTGAAGGGCAGTGTAGGAGATGCACACTTTGTAGATATGCTCGTTAGCTCTCTAGGAGCGACTGCTCAGGCGACGCGGGGGAGAATGCTCGTTCTGTTTACTTCCTATCGGATGCTCCGGCAAGTGTATGAGCCGCTCAAAGAGGCCTTAGCATCCAGCGAAATTACTGTGCTGGGACAAGGTGTGGACAGTGGGAGTCGCAGCAAGCTAACCCGCCGTTTTCAGGAAGCCAAAGCTTCTGTATTGCTGGGAACCAGCAGCTTCTGGGAAGGCGTCGATATTCCAGGAAAGGCTCTGACTTGTCTGGCCATTGTTCGCTTGCCGTTTCAACCGCCGAATCACCCGTTGCTGGAGGCAAAAAGCGAGCTGCTTCAGCAGCAGAAGAAGAATCCATTTATGAAGCTGTCTGTACCACAAGCGGTCATTCGCTTCAAACAGGGATTTGGTCGGTTAGTACGTACAGCGAGCGACCACGGGGTCGTTATCGTTTACGATACGCGTGTGATCGAATCCTATTACGGAAAGCACTTTTTGTACTCGTTACCGGGACCAAAAATGGAGCATATGCCATCGGAGCAAATGGTGCCCCGCATCGCCGAATGGCTCCAATCCGCCCCGGAGACAGAGGCATAACGGACGGACACTAAGTATGTTCGTTACAATTAGGGGGAGCAAGTATGAAATCAGATAAAATTTCAGAGGCTGTCGTACGGAGGTTACCCGTATATTTACGTTATCTGAATGCACTTCACAAACGGGAGGTGGCTACGGTCTCTTCTCAAGAGTTGGGACAGAGGCTAGATTTGAACCCGGCCCAAATCCGTAAAGATCTCGCCTATTTTGGAGATTTTGGTCGGAAGGGTATCGGTTATGATGTTTCTTATTTAATTGAGAAAATACGCCATATCCTGAAAATCGACCAGCAAATTAATGTCGTATTGGTCGGTGCGGGTAATCTGGGGCAAGCCCTTTCGAATTATAACGCTTATTTAAAAGACAATATGAAGATTGTAGCAGTATTTGATGCGTTTCCAGATAAGGTAGGGACCAAGATCAATACATTGGTCGTTCAACCGATGGATGAACTGGAAGCCACTGTGAGAGAAAAAAACATTCGAATCGGGATTATTACCGTACCTGATTTTGAAGCACAGCACGTGGCTGACAGGCTTATTGAGAGCGGAATTGGAGCGATTCTGAACTTTGCACCGACTACTCTCAAGGCACCGGCCAACATTCGGATTCATGCCACAGACTTTACAACTGATTTGCTTAGCCTCGCTTATTATTTGGAGGACGGAAAGGAAGAAACACAATATGACAGTGAATAAATGGATGATTAAAAACGGCTCTTTTGCCGTAAATGGATCAGAAGCTGGGGTAGTCCATGGTTTTATGATTGTGGAGGATAGCCGTATTACTTATATTGGCGAAACTTTGCCTGCGGGTGAGGAAGAGACGGAAGCGATCGATGGTAAGGGGCTATTGTTTTTACCTGGTCTGATTAATACTCATGGTCATGCGGCGATGTCTCTGCTGCGTGGGCATGGAGATGACTTGGCACTTCAAGTATGGCTTCAGGAGAAAATGTGGCCTATGGAAGCCAAGTTTACATCTACGGACGTGTACTGGGGTACGTCCTTGTCTGTGCTGGAAATGCTGAAAGGTGGAACAACGACCTTCCTGGATATGTACGATCATATGGATGAGGTGGCTCGTGTAGCTGAAGAGTCAGGTATTCGTGCAAGTCTGATGCGTGGAGCAATTGGACTATGCTCGGAAGAAGAACAGCGAATCAAGCTGGCTGAGGCCGTGACTTTTGCGCGTAACTGGCATGGTAAAGCAGACGGGCGTATTACAACGATGATGTCTCCGCACGCGCCATACACATGTCCACCTGCGTTTATTGAAAAATTCGTACAAGCTGCGCATGATCTGGACTTGCCACTGCATACGCACATGTCTGAGACGATCGCCGAAGTGGAGCAAAACGTACGCGACTACGGTTTGCGTCCAGTTGCACACTTAGATAAGCTTGGCTTTTTCTCCCGTCCTTCGCTTGTTGCCCATGGCGTTCATTTGAACGACGAAGAAATAGCTTTACTGGCTGAACGTGGTGTAGCGGTTTCGCATAATCCTGGTAGCAACTTGAAGCTGGCAAGTGGTGTGGCCAGAGTGCCTGAATTGCTGCGTGCAGGGGTTACTGTTTCTCTCGGAACGGATGGTCCTGCCAGCAATAATAACCTGGATATGTTCGAGGAAATGCGTCTGGCGGCACTTATTCACAAGGGTGTATCCGGTGACCCTACGGCAGTTCCTGCAAGTGAAGCGCTGCGTCTTGCAACAGAATACGGTGCAAAGTCGATTGGTTTAAAAGAAGTAGGAGCGTTGGCAGCGGGCAACAAGGCTGACTTTATCGCGTTGGATCTGAATCAGGCACATTTCTTGCCGCGTACAGATCTTATTTCCCATGCGGTATACTCTGCAAGCGCCAAGGACGTGGCTCATGTGTGGGTAGACGGTCGCCAGGTTGTGAAAAACGGCGAATGCCTGACTATGGACGAGGAACGTATCAAACATGAGGCACAAGCCGCCTTTGAAGGGCTGCTGTCGCGCTAATTTAGGTGTCACATCCCCTTAGAGAGGAAGCACGGGTTTGAAAAATAAGAAAAAGTGGATAGCGGTCGCCATTTTGGCCGTGATACTGATCCTGATCAGCATTTTCTGGTATTATTCCTATGTTACTCAAGACCAGGTGGCTGAGGAAAATGCCGCTATCATTAAGGCCAAGCAATCAGGTGGTCTGGTTAGCACGACTCAAACATGGAAGTCTGTGTGGGATCAGGTATATTGGGTGGTTCAAGGGAAAAATGCACAGAATGAAAATATAATGGTGTGGGTTCCTTTTCAAAAAGTGGAAGGAAAACCTAACGTACCTGCCGCAGATAATAGCGGTGTTCACACCGAGTTGCTGAAGAACGGAGTCGATGAGCAAAAAATGACGGCAATAATTCAGCAGCAGCTTCCAGGTGCAAAAATTGTAAGGCTTCAGCCGAGTGTGTTCAATGGCGAATATGTGTGGCAGTTGTTTTACGATGATGGAAGTCATCATTACTACACCTTTTATCGTTTCTCAGATGGGGTAGCGACGGGTGTGAAATATACTTTGCCCAATAACTGAGCTGGTGTGAGGATTGGCAAATGTGGAATGAATGACTAGTAAATGATTAAAAGCTCAAGAAAAAGACGTAAATACGAAAAAATTCGTATTTACGTCTTTTAGTTTTGCTATGCCGTAAAGCTGGCTGAAAGCCAGTGAAGCATCTTTACCTATCCATCTTCTCTCCTAGGTCAAATTCATCTTTGTGGCGGGCAACAGTGATCGTAAGATCAAATCCTACACGCAGCGTCTCGCCTCCACCATAACCAAAGATTTTGCCTCATCACAACTCCTCCACACATTGCCTTCGATATTAGATATACGTTATGATATACTATATTTTATAAGTGATAGACAAAAATGATAGAAAAAAGAATTGCTGATCACTATAAGATCATGCAATTTGGTTGTTTGTTGACATTCGTCCCGTTTCTTCTGGGTTTTACATTTTGAGAGGAGGATGTTGTTTGAAATTGCGTGCAGTTCCTATCGTTGTGGCGGCAGTTTTGGCAGCTTTGCTGCTATTTGGGGGATGGTTCATTTACCGTCAGGTTACAATGCAAAGTCCTCTGGAAAAACTGGTATCTCAATATCCAGGCGTGACAAGCGCTCAAATAGATATTAAACAGGATCAGGTTGTATTGAAACTAGATCTCAAACCGCAGGCGGATGTGGCCAGATTGGTCGATGTGGTTAAGCAAAAAGGACAATCCATCATTGGCAGCCGCACCATTAAGTTGGATATCGCAGATCGTTCCAATTCAGCACTGAATCAATGGTGGTCTGAGGCTATGTTTCCTGTGGCCGAAGCGATGGAAAATAAAAAGTATACTCAAATTTCATCTACAGTTGAGCAGATGAAAAAGAAAAAGACGGGTATCAAAGCTGATACCGACATGGATTCGAACAATGTCTATATCCGACTCAGCGAAGGTAAAGCGACCAAGTTTATCGTTTTGCCACGTCAATCTCAGCAAATGGGGGTATGGCCTAATGCCTAGATGGATTAAGGAAATATTAATCGGCATTGTGCCGGTAACCATTATATTTCTCGTTTTTATTGGGGTAAATATTATCCCTCTTCTGGTTGCTGGCGTGATGCTCAGCGGCTTGTTAATGCTTATGCATGCGCGTGGCGGTTTGGCCGTAGGTGCTGGGCAAGAGCGTAAACGTAAAAAAAATGGTCCGGACAAGCTGACTTTTGAGGAAATCGGTGGGCAAGAAAGCGCTAAGCAGGAACTGCGCGAGGCCCTGGATTTTTTGAATCGACATGATGAAATTTCCAAGTTTGGTATCCGTCCATTAAAAGGCGTTTTGCTCACTGGTCCTCCGGGAACAGGAAAAACGCTGATGGCGAAGGCAGCGGCACACTACACTAATTCTGTATTTGTTGCAGCCTCAGGTAGTGAATTTGTTGAAATGTACGTTGGTGTTGGAGCGGGTCGTGTCCGTGAGTTGTTTCGGGAGGCGCGTACTCGTGCAGCCAAGGAAAAGAAGGAAAATGCAATTATTTTTATTGACGAAATCGATGTAATTGGTGGTAAACGTGAGGGTGGACAGCAACGAGAATATGATCAGACTTTGAATCAGTTACTGACAGAAATGGATGGTATTTATTCCGCAGATACACCGCGGATTTTGATCATTGCGGCAACAAACCGTAAAGAAATGCTGGACAGCGCCTTAACGCGTCCAGGGCGTTTTGATCGTCATATTCAAGTGGATCTGCCTGACAAGAAGGGCCGTCTTCATATTCTAAAAATTCATGCCAAAAACAAACCGATTCAGGAAGATGCAAATCTGGACAAAATTGCTGAGGAATCTTACGGGTTTTCCGGCGCACAGCTGGAGAGCGTGATGAATGAAGCGGCAATCTATGCGATGAGACAGGATCAGAAAATGATTGCGCAGAAGCATCTGTCGATGGCGATTGACAAAGTGATGATGGGTGAAAAGACAGACCGAGAATCGACCTTGGAAGAGAAAAAACGTGTAGCGATTCATGAACTAGGACATGCTATTATGGCCGAAATTGTTCGTCCCGGTAGCGTAAGCCAGGTAGCACTTAGCCCTCGTGGGAAAGCGCTTGGCTATGTGCGCCACAATCCACAGCAAGAGCATTATTTATACACCAAGCAGTTCCTGGAGGAGCAAATTATGATCTCGCTCGCAGGGGCTACGGCGGAAGAAATGTACTATGGCGGTCGCAGTACCGGCTCAAGTAATGATTTTGAGCAGGCGCTGAACATCGTCCATACGATGATGACTTCCGGTTTGACTTCACTTGGCATTATTAACATGGAAATGGTAACCAAAGAAGAACTCATGCGGGAAAATGGCGAGATAATGGCTGACCTGCATACCCGAACTTCGGAGCTGCTGGAAAAGCATCGTCCTGTGTTCGACAACTCACTTGACATCCTGATGAAGGAAGAAACTCTGTCTGGAGACCAATTTAGATGTCAATTTAGTGAAAATGCTTTATTACCAGCATAATTTTTTATGCTGGTTATTTTTTTTTACTTTTAGTCCGTGCTAAGATATTATTATCTATTGGGACATAAACATGTATTTTTCGACAAAGAAGGATACAATATATGAGAGTGACCAGGAAAGGGTGGAGTAAAGAATCATGCAATTTAAAAAAATCGGCGTCATCGGCGGCGGCACCATGGGACAGGGGATTTCTGAAATGCTCGCGTCCAAAGGAATCGATGTGCTGCTGGTAGAGCAGACACCAGAGAAACTAGACTACGCCTACAATATGATTGAAACGAGTCTGGACAAACAACTGGAAAAGTGGGCAATTACTCAAGCTGAGAAAAAATTGATCTTATCCCGTATTCAAAAAGTAATTCATTTGGCGGAGCTCGGCAGCTGTGATATGGTCATTGAGACTATTACAGAGAATCTGGACGAGAAGAAAGCAGTGTTCCAAGAGCTAGACCATGTGTGTCCAAGCAATATTATTCTTGCAAGTAATACATCCACGCTGAGCCTGACCGAGCTTGCTAGCTCGACCAAGTATCCTGAGCGTGTTATTGGTATGCACTTTATTTATCCAGTATCCCGTATTGATCTTGTAGAAATTATTCGTGGTTTGAAAACTTCGGACGATACATTTGAAAACACTAAAATGTTCGTGGAAGAGATAGTGGAGAAAAAAGGAGTCATGATTTATGAATCTCCTGGATTCGTAACAAGCCGGATTATCTGTCTGCTGATTAACGAAGCGGCCCATGTACTTCAAGAAGGCGTGGCTTCCGCTGATGATATCGATGACGCTATGCGAATCGGATATAACTTCCAAAGCGGCCCTTTGGAAATGGCTGACCGCTTTGGTCTGGATTCCGTTTTGGCTGCTCTGGAGCGTATGTTCCGTGAATTCGGCGAATTGAAATATCGTCCGTCCATCGTACTGAAGAAAATGGTGCGTGCAGGTAATCTGGGCGTGAAATCGGGCGAAGGCTTCTTTAAGTACGACAAGGATGGTGACCGGATATGAAAATTCTCGTAATCAATGCAGGGAGTTCTTCCCTGAAATACCAATTGTATGATATGACGGACGAGTCCGTTCTGGCAAAAGGATTGGTAGAGCGCATCGGTATGGATTCCTCCATTCTGACGCATAAGCCAACCAATAAAGAAGAATACACTGAAGTTAGCGAGATTTTGGAACATACTACAGCCATCCGTAAAGTGCTGAACGTACTCACAGATGCTGAACATGGTGTAATCTCCAGTACTAGTGAAATTCAGGCTGTGGGCCATCGTGTGGTTCATGGAGGCGAAATCTTCAAACAGTCAGCAGTTGTAACGCCTGAAGCGAAGAGTGAAATCCGTCGCTTGTTTGACCTGGCGCCACTGCATAACCCTGCTTCCATGATGGGGATTAAAGCGGCTGAATTGAATATGCCAGATGTACCACAGGTTGTGGTATTTGATACCTCGTTCCATCAAACTATGCCTGAAAAAGCTTATATGTACGCCATTCCAAGAGTGTTGTACAATAAGTATAAGGTTCGTCGTTACGGTGCCCACGGCACTTCCCATGATTTTGTAAGTAAGGAAGCCGCCAAATTCCTTGGTCGTCCTTTGGAAGACCTGAAGATTATCACTTGTCATATCGGTAATGGTGGTAGTGTAACAGCAGTTCAAGGCGGTTTGTCTGTTGATACTTCCATGGGTATGACTCCATTGGAAGGTCTTATGATGGGTACTCGTAGTGGTGATTTGGACCCAGCAATCGTACCTTATGTCATGAACAAAGAAGAATTGACTGTCAATGAAGTCAATTCCATGTTGAACAAGCATAGTGGACTTTTAGCTATCTCTGGTATCAGCAGTGACATGCGGGAAATCACAGAAGGTATGGAAAAAGGCGAAGCTAATTCTACATTGGCATTCGAAATGTATGAATACCGTCTGCGCAAATACATTGGATCGTATGCTGCCGCAATGAACGGGGTAGACGTAATTGCATTTACAGCAGGTGTAGGCGAGAACTCCATCGTTCTGCGTAAGAGAGTGTTGGAGCAATTGACATTCCTCGGTATCGAGCTGGATGAATCGTTGAATGCTATTCGTTCTGGCGAGCCTCGTCGGATTACAACTGCAAATTCAAAGGTAGAAGTACTGATCATTCCAACGAACGAAGAACTGGTTATTGCCCGCGACACGTTCCGTTTGGTTCAGTAGTTCGGTTCGAAAGTGTAAACTTTATGCATGCGGACTATTGTTTGAGTTCCGCATGCACCAAACAGCGAGAGCAAACAGCCTGACCCAGGGGGAAGGGCTGTTTGATTTTCGGTTAAGAGGAGAGAGACGGTCATGACGAATAAAAGTACGATTGCCCAAGTGGGCCGCCATGTAGGGGAAACGGTTACAATCGGCGCTTGGGTAAACAATAAACGATCTAGTGGTAAAATTCAGTTCCTGCAACTGCGCGATGGTAGCGGGTATATTCAAGGGGTTATCGTGAAAAGCGAAGTGTCCGAGGATATTTGGAATGACGCCAAATCCTTGACTCAAGAGAGCTCCCTTTACGTTACTGGAGTGGTGCGTGAAGAACCGCGTAGCCAATCGGGCTTTGAATTAACGGTTACAGGCATTGAAATTATTCATTTGACCGAAAACTACCCGATTACACCCAAAGAGCATGGTGTAGATTTCCTGATGGATCATCGTCACTTGTGGCTGCGTTCCGCCAAGCAACGTGCTGTTCTGATCGTACGGGCGGAAATTATCCGTGCTGTACAGGAATTCTTTAACGGCAACGGCTTTACGAAGGTGGACCCACCTATTTTGACTCCTTCCTCTGCAGAAGGTACAACAGAGTTGTTCCACATTAAATATTTTGATGAAGATGCGTATTTGACACAAAGCGGACAGTTGTATATGGAAGCCGCGGCAATGGCGCTGGGCAAAGTGTATTCCTTTGGTCCAACTTTCCGTGCGGAAAAGTCCAAAACACGTCGTCACCTGATTGAGTTCTGGATGATCGAGCCTGAGATGGCTTTTGTGGATCATGAAGAATCCTTGCGCGTTCAGGAGCAGTTTGTAAGCCATATCGTGCAATCTGTCCTGAAAAACTGTGCGAAGGAGCTTGAAACAATCGGACGCGATGTTTCGAAGCTGGAGCAAATTCAAGGCGAATTTCCACGTATTACGTATGATGAGGCGATTGCCTTCCTTCAAGGTGAAGGTTTCGATATCCCATGGGGCGAAGACTTTGGTGCTCCTCATGAAACGGCGATTGCTGAAAGATATAACAAACCTGTGTTCATTACACATTGGCCAACTCACATTAAGGCATTCTATATGAAACCAGACCCAACCCGTCCAGAGGTTGTTCTGTGTGCCGATATGATCGCTCCTGAAGGCTATGGCGAAATTATCGGGGGTTCCCAACGGATTGATGATCCAGCATTGATGGAAGAACGTTTTAACGAGCATAACTTGGCTCGTGAAGCCTACCAATGGTATATGGATCTACGCACCTATGGTACCGTTCCGCATTCCGGCTTTGGACTGGGCCTGGAGCGTACAGTAGCATGGATTTGTGGACTCGATCATGTACGTGAAACGATTCCGTTCCCACGTATGCTGTATCGTTTGTATCCGTAACCGATGACCGGATCATTCGACAAGACATCAGCGGCAGAATGGGCGGAGGGAGTAGCCTTTGCTATGGAAGCCGGAATGGTCCAGATTCCCTATGCCCTGCTCAAGCATTATCGGACACTTCGGCTGACAGATGGTGAAATGCTGCTACTGATGCAGTTGCTTGCCTTTAAACAAGCGGAACGTAATGAATTTCCGACATGGGAACAATTGCAGACCCGTATCGGATGTACTGCGAACGAAATCGCACTCTATTTCAGTAAGCTCATGAAAGAAGGATTTTTGAGAATCGATTCCGTAGAAGACCGCAGTTCATCCGTACAATTCGAACGTTACAATTTGACGGGGCTGTATCGTAAGTTGGCAGAATGTATGATCGCCGAGCGTAACGAGCAGCATGATGAAGATGACATTTTGTTTGCCGGAAAGCCGGATTTACTGAATGGAATATCAGAATCCCCGCTTACAGAAGAACGGAATTTGTTTACGATTTTTGAGAAAGAATTCGGGCGGCCATTATCACCGATGGAATACGAGACGATCACCAGCTGGGTGGATCAGGATCGGTATCCCGAGGAGCTGATTTTGCTGGCTTTGAAGGAAGCGGTATTTGCAGGGAAGGTTCATTTCCGGTATATAGACCGTATTTTGCTGGAGTGGAGCCGAAACCGTGTTCGTAATGCACAGGATGCCAAAGAATACGCCCAGCGATTCCGTGGTGGCGGACGCAATTGATATATCGGTCTAAGCCTTTTAGGCTAAGCAGTAGACTTATGTATCGAGGTTGTCACTGCAAATTGGCTAATGTGCAATGAGAACAATCTGGAATATCGCCTGTGCGCGTGAACTAAGCCGAAATGAAAGCGAGTAATAGGCTTTAATGATAGAGGACACACCATTCCGTCAGGAGGGTGTGTCCTTTTTAAATATTTTTTTCGAAATATGCAGGGGAAGGAAATTTCCTGGCGTCTATAGTATTGGGAAGGGGGAGAGCGTCATTGATATAGAGAGAATCATTGAACGAATACGGTCCGGTGACCGGCAGGCGTTCCGTGAGATCGTAGAGCTGTACAGCAAGCATGTATTTCATGTCGCCTATTCGGTACTGCATGACAGCAAGGAAGCAGAAGATGCCGCGCAGGAGGCATTCGTTCAGGTGTACAAGTCTCTCCCCCAGTACCGGAACGAAGGATTTAAAACGTGGTTGAGCCGAATTGCGCTCCACAAAGCGCTGGATATTAAGCGCAAACAGGACAGACGACCCGCAGAGCTTATAGACGTCGCACAATCCCTTGTACAGCTCCCTTCCCGGGATGAGGATGTGCTGGCTCGTCTCATTCGCGAGGAGCAAATTGAAGAACTATCGCAAAAAATCGCCCAGTTGCCCCAGCAACATCGGGATATTATTCAAGCCTATTATATGCAGGGCAAAACCTACGACCAAATTGCAGAAGAGACGCAGGTAGCTTTAAAAACAGTAGAGTCGAGGCTCTATCGGGCGCGTCTATGGATTCGAAACCACTGGAAGGAGGAGGAATGGCAATGACTGACCAACAGGATAAACCGTGGATTGAAGGGAAATCGAATGACTGGCATGCTTACATTGCAGGAACTTGCACGATAGAGGAGTCTGCCCGGCTGGAAAAGCTCCTGCTGGAAGACGAACAGGCGCTGATGCTATATCTTGTCGCACTGGAGCAACTGGAGTCAACTATGAAAGATTATTCTGCCTGGATGGATACGGAGCGCTTCACAGATCAGGTAATGGCCGTTCTTCCCGAGATAGAAGCTGAACCGAATCAAGTTCTGTTTAAAAAACGCCGCTGGTTTGAAAAACCTGTGTTTCACTACGTTGTCGCCGCAAGCCTAACGTTGATCTTGTTGTCCAGTGGAGCCTTTGACAAAATGATGCCGCAAACAGATGGAAAGCCGATTCCTCCAAAAGAACGCGTTTCTTACAGTGAAGAGGTCATGCGAGCTACAACAACCTGGCTCGATAAATTAAAGCCCTAAATCATCGGATAAAGGCTGAGATGAAAAAACTCAAACAACAACCTTCAAATGGGGACTTTATTAAATCCCATAAATAGAAAGGAAGTGTAGCGATGCCTTATACGGAAAGAAGCAAGCTCTTGGCATTTCTATTGAACATCATTCCCGGTGTGGGTCACTATTACTGGACCAGAAAAGCCAATGCGTTTGTATACACCATTTTGTTTTTCGGATGTCTGGCGGGAGGATTATTTTTTTCAGTGGTTTCAAGAGACGAATTACCTTTATTGGCCAGTATGTTTGTTGCCGCTCTTTTTTGGGGGCTGAGTATGCTGCATATCATTATTAGCTTGTTGCGTTATGATTCTCGTGCAGCTGCTGTTCCATATCCCCCACATGCAGGACCCAATCCATATGGTTATTACTCGCAAAGTGGGCCTTATGGACATGCAGGTTCAACGGGAGAGGTACCGGAGGGGGCAACAGACGCGGATGCACCGGGAGCAGGAATGGGATATGGCCCGGGCTATAACCATTATCAACAAGGACACTATGGTATGGCAGGATCACCTGCTTTTCAAAAAGGATCGGAGAATGAACGCTTTTTTACGATTTTGCTGTCGTTCATTCCTGGATTGGGACACCTTCATTTGGGGCTGATGCAGCGTGGTTTGTCTTTTCTGCTATCTTTCTTTGGCTTTGGAGCGATCCTCGTTTTTATTACCAGCATTACAAACGAATCCGGATTTTTGGCGTTTGCGGGCGTGCTGCCGATCATTTGGCTGTATTGCATGTTTGATGCGGTGCAGCATGTACATCGCAAACAAGCGGGAGAAATGCTTCAGGACCGGACTTTGTTTGAGGAACTGGAGCATGGAAGAGTCGAGGGACGGCGGAGTAAAATGCTGGCTACCATTTTATCGGTATTTCCCGGTGCTGGACATATGTATATCGGTTTGCAAAAGCGTGGACTCCAGCTTATGCTTCTGTTTTTAGGAGGCATCTATGTACTGGACGTGCTACATCTTTCACTCTTTTTGTTCCTGATTCCGGTGGTTTGGTTTTACAGCTTTTTTGATGCGTTGCAGCAAGTAAGCCGTTATGGACGGGAGCCGCTGATCGACAAGCCTGTGATCGGTATGTTTGCACAATATCACCGCTGGGTGGGCTTGGGGTTGCTATTGCTGGGCGCCTATTACATCTTAATCAACGTACTAGTTCCTACTCTGGATCGTCTGTTTCCGAATGGAGAGATTTATAATTTGGTTGACATGTATCTACGGACGATTATCGTATCCTTATTGTTGATTGGCGGTGGTATTTGGATGATGATCGGGAATTCCAAATCTAAACGAGTAAAGGAGAAGCAATAGAATGGATACTGAGTTTTCAAAGAGTGAGGCTCCCTTTAAGGGAGCCCATCATCCTCATGGCGATGGAGGAGGCTCCACAGGTATATTTGGTACATCGTCTAACAAAAATAGTTCCTCTAAAGCGTCAAACGCTCCGGCAGGGGTGTGGAAAGTCGGAAGGCTGTCAATGGGACTTTTCCTCGTCCTGCTGGGGGGCATAACGTTTGCCTCCAAGTTTTGGGGAGCGGGCATACTGGACCAGGCTTTGACCTGGTGGCCTGTCGTTTTTGTTTTGCTGGGGTTGGAAATTTTAATGTATACTGCTTGGAAAGGGACGCGTGAGCGCATTCGTTATGATTTATTCAGTATGTTTATTACGGCGGTATTGGTTTTTTGCTGTATCGGATTTGCCTTGGTCAGTTCATTGGGGATCACTCCGCAAGTCAGAGAAATAATGAGTTCGGTTCAGGAAACAAGGCTTCTCCCAGACTGGCATGAAAAACTGCCTGCCGGAGTGACCAAGGTGATTGTACAGGGAGAAGATCCTTATGCGGTCAAAATTGATGCAACCACCTCACCGGAGGTGCATGTGTTCGGGAGTTATGTATACACAGGCAAAGAGGACGAAATAAAGGGGCAAGATTTATATCAGACCAAGCAAATCGGCGATACCTTGTATGTATTACTGGGTCAAATTCCGACACGGTTTATGCAGACTCAGCAGCAGCTTGATGTTACGATTGCTGTACCTGAGGGAATTACGGTTACTGTGCGCGATAGCCGAGGAAATATAATTGAAAAATAGGGAGATCTTCCGGCTCCAACTTTACATTTCGTATCATTCACGCGATACTGAAAGGGAAGCCTGAGATGTCATCCATGTCGCTAACTAATGGTGCATTTGCTTATCAGGCGAAACTTGATGATGTGCAGTCGAATAGCGATTGTAATCGGAAATGAGGGAGAAAAATGATTTCGTTGAATCCTGACACGCTTACAGGGCGTGAAAATTATAAGCTGTTGACCGGAAGTATCATCCCAAGGCCGGTAGCCTTTGTAACGACTTTGAGCAGCGAAGGGGTGCTGAATGGTGCGCCGTTCAGTTATTTTTCCATCGTAGCTTCTGAACCGCCACTGCTGTCTGTATCCGTACAACGTGTTGATGGAGTACCCAAAGATACAGCACGTAATGCGATGGAGCATAAGGCTTTTGTCGTACATATCACAGACGAGGACAATGTGGGAGCGGTGAATGTGACGGCTTCCCGTCTGTTGCCGCAGGAGAGTGAGGTTACACTGGCAGGCCTTACCCCGGTCAAAAGTACAAAAATCGAAGTTCCCGGTGTGGCAGAAGCGAAAATACGTATGGAATGTATTCTGGAACAGGTTATACCGTTGGGAGGTCAGGAGGACACACCTGCCTGTGATCTGTTAATCGGACGCGTAGTGCAGTATCATTTGTCCGAGGAAGCGTATCAAAATACGTATGTGATTGCTAAGGAGTTGCGTCCAGTAAGTCGTTTGGCTGGGAACAACTATGCGAAGCTAGGAGAGCAATTCACGCTGGAGCGTCCCCAATAGGGGGCGTTTTTTTACAGCATATCCAAATTATATCAGGAGGATTCTTATTCATCATATTTCCTTTTATGTCGCTAGTAGAATAGAAATACCCTTATTATAAAAAAAGAGAACGTTCCTGTGCTATCGCTTAGGCTCCGTTCTCGATATTCAATGACCACTTTTACAAATAAGGATACGCATCTTTGATATTTATGAGTTTATTTACTTCAAAGTTTTCAGCAGCAGGGAGCGATAGGTCGTTTCAAACAAAAATTCAAACGCCTCCAAATGCTTTTTAGCCTCAAATACATCACGGCCCCACGCATAAATGCCGTGGTTACGCAATAAAATTCCAGGCACCTGATCATTCAGCACACCAGGTACCAGCTTGGCAATCGAGGCAATATCCGCGTAATTAGGCAGCACAGGAATATCAATGGCAGCATTTTCTTCCCAAATGTTAAAAGCCTTGATCAGCTCAATACCTTGGATAGGTACAGCGCCTTGCTCACCGTAATATTCGGAAATCAGATTGTTAAACACGGTATGCACATGAAAAACGGCTCCGCAGCCTGTTAGGCGGTAAATTTCACAATGTATAAGCGTCTCTGCGCTTGGCTTGAGGTTTGTCGCTTCTGCCGCTTTTCCGTACTGGTCTACGAATAGAAAATCTTCCGGAGTACGCTTGGTTTTATCCTTGCCGCTGGCGGTGACTGCAAAATAAAATTGTTCGGGATGAAAGTCACCAATTTGGATCGACAAATTACCGCTCGTGCCTGGGAACCAGTTGCGAGATGCGAATAGTTTTTTGACATCAGCGAGTTCTTCCAGTGCGCGGCGTTTTTCTTCCAATGAAATGTCTGCCAAGTTAAAACTCATTTACAGCACCCCTTGCTCCTGTTTTTGCTTTAAATCCTCGATAATGTCATCAAATGTTTCAAAGGGTACATGTGGTACGCCAAGCTCTTGACACTTTAAAGTCAGATGCGAACGGGAGTACACAAGATCGGCAATTTTAGCTCCTTCAAAATCGGTCAGGCTGTCGCCGATCAAAATCCGTTCGTATTGTTCGGAAGGGTATTGACGAATCACAGTCGTTTTACACATGCCACAATCATTTGTACACGGTTCCTCACATGGATGCGGCCAAGTAATCTGGATGCGATCCCCGGAAAAATCCGCTCCGTTGCAATAGACGTGGTCGTGTGGAATATCGAAGGGTTTTAGCAATGGATCAATAAAAAAATCAATGCCGCCACTGGTGACGAAAAATTGAATCTGCTGCTCTCGTACATAGCCCAAAAAGCGTGCAAAGCCCTCGCGTATACCAGCTTGTCCAAGTACATATGAGATAATTTCGTCCTTTTGCTCCGAAGGCATGAGGGCAAACATCGCACCTACGCCTTCACGAATGGATGTATGCCCATTTACGATCTGATGCATGATGGGCTCACAGCCTGTAGGTTGAAAATGCTTCATAATGGCGACAATATTGTCGCTGTTCGTAATTGTCCCGTCAAAATCGCAAAAAATGACAGGCTTCTTCGCTGTGCTCATCGTTCACCTCCCCATGTGTCGAGCGCAGATTGCAGCTCGGGGTGAGTACGGGCGTATTCTGCCAGAGGGACATTTTGCTGTACCGCTTCAATCGCCTGCACAAAGGCGCGCCCACCAGCTTCTGTACCCAGCGGATGACCGTGAATCCCGCCCCCAGCGTTGACAACAACGTCAGTACCAAAGTCACGTACAATTAACGGCACGAGGCCCGGGTGAATCCCTGCGGAAGGGACCGGCATACTGGCCTTCAGCGGTAGATCAGGGGTGATCAGCTCATCGCGGATCGCCATGTTTTCCTCACGCGGCATCGTCACTGAGCCGTAGGGAGAAGGGAAGAGGACGAGGTCAGCGCCAGCCAGCCGCATAAGCTGACCGAGTAGGACGGACGCCGAAATACCATAATGCGGCGATGGATAAGCAGCTCCCGCCAACGAAGGATGGGCTGCAATCGGCACCGAGACGGCAGGATCGCTACTAAGTTCATGTAGCACATCGTAACCGTAGGCCAACACGTTAAACAGTAACGCGTTGGCACCCGCATCAATGGCCTTGAGAGCTTGCGTCTTAAGCTGCGAGGTCGGCCCCGTTAAATTAGCGGCATACAGCAGCTTTTTACCGGTTTCACGCTCAGCCGCTTCGGCGGCTTTGATGCAGGCTTCGACACGTTTTTCAATCGGCGTCAGCGCGTTTTCAAACAAGATCTCGTCGTCCTTGATCAGATCAACGCCACCGAGAGCCTGCCGGGTAAACTGTTCACGAAGTTCGTCCAAATTGAGGCCAATTACAGATTTGAAAATGCTCATGAGCAGGGGACGATCATACACGCCAAGCTGTTCGCGCAAGCCGCTGATACCGAATTTCGGTCCTGGAAAAGCAGAGCGGAATGCTTCCGAGAAACCCAGCTTCGTTAGCTTAATTCGGCCGTCCATCGAAATTTTGCCGAAGACTGTGACCAGCAGAGCGGGAATGTCTTGGCTGAAGTTGACATCCGGGTAAGCGATGGTCAGGTCCGCGTACCGTTCACCGGGACCTCCATCGTAAATATCCACAGAATGAACCGAGCCAAGATGCTTTTGCATCGCGTCCCGTTTGGCTTGCGGGAGCTCAGTCCAGCTGCCCACCGTCATGCCGATGGCAATAGATTGGGCCTTTTGGTTAAAATCGGCTTTGTCATCGTATACCCGGTAGGTCGCCAAGCAATAGCTCATTCAATTCCCTCCTTAAGTACAGCTCCCATCTCGCGGGATCGTTCAGCGCACCGCTGCACCGCCGCAATCACCGTTTCGTAGAAGTCACCTTTGTCCAGCATTTCCAATGCAGCTACCGTAGAGCCATTAGGAGACATGATTTTGTGGCGAAGGGCAGAAGGCTCCTCTCCGGTTTGCTGCACCATGCGTGCCGCTCCAAGCGCGGTTTGCACCGTTAGTTCGTGCGCTTGCTCAGGGGTCAAGCCACCACGGATTCCCCCGGCAATCATGGCTTCCATCAGGTAGTAGACATAAGCAGGGCCGCTTCCAGATATCCCGGTCAAAACATCCATTTTCTCTTCTTCTATAACCGTTACCGTACCTACAGATTCGAACATCGTAAGCACGTTTTTACGCTGGTTTTCGCTGATCTCCTTGGAAAAGCTAATGCCTGTGGCTCCCAGCCCAATTGAGCTGGATGTATTGGGCATCGTCCGTGCGATCGGCTGCTTGCGACCCAGCAACGTTTGCATCGTACGAATGGACAATCCTGCGATTACCGAAATAATCAGCTGCTCATCAGACAGAAGTGGGCCGAGCTGCCCAAGTGCTTGTGCAGCATCCTTGGGCTTCATGGCAAGCACAATGACCGGAGAACGACGCAGAAGCTCGGTTTTGGCGGCATCCTCAGTTTGGAACAAGACTCCATATTGCTTTTGAAGTTCCTCAAGGCGAGCCTGATTACTGCGGTTGATGACGGTAATACCACTAGGTTTGACGACAGAACGAGCCGTCATTCCGCGAATAATAGCCTCTGCCATTGATCCTGCCCCGAAAAATGTAATTTGCTCATTAATTAAAACCTTTGTTTGTGATTCACACATAGATTCATAACCTCCAAGGATACAGATTGATTTATGTTATTATTCCCTGATTTGTCCAGTACCGTACACGCGATATTTGGTTGAAGTCAAGGCAGGCAATCCCATTGGGCCGCGGGCATGTAATTTTTGTGTGCTGATTCCGATCTCGGCACCAAACCCAAACTCGAAGCCATCCGTGAAGCGAGTGGATGCATTGTGATACACGGCTGCCGCGTCCACTTCTTGCAGAAAACGCTCGACATGGGCTTTGTCCTCGGTGACAATACACTCAGAATGCATCGTACCGTAACGGGCAATATGCTCCAGTACTTCGTCCAAATTGTTTACGACCTTGATGTTCATAATGTAATCATTATACTCGGTGCCGTAATCCTCTTCTGTAACAGGAATAGCCCAAGGGGCCAATTCTCGTGTGCGTGCACAGCCGCGTAGCTCAACCCCCGCATCACGAAAGCGTTCTGCCAATCCTGTTAAGTGTGCTTTTGCATAATCCGAGTGTACGAGCAATGTTTCCATCGAGTTACACACGGACGGTCTTTGCACCTTGGCATTCAGTGTAATCGCTTCGGCCATTGCTGCATCCGCTGTAGCGTCCAAAAAGGTATGGCATACACCAGCTCCGGTTTCGATGACAGGTACGGTAGCGTTCTGAACAACATTTTGAATGAGTGAACGCCCGCCGCGTGGAATAATTACATCCAGCAAGCCGTTCAAGGTGAGCATTTCGTTGACCGAGGCACGGTCTGAATCTTCAATAAGTTGAAGCGCCTCGCGTGGCACAGCTGTTGCGTCTAGTGCCTGCTGGAGTACTTCGATAATCTTGCGGTTGGAGAAGAGGGCGGCTGAACCACCGCGTAGCACAACCGGATTGCCTGTTTTCAAGCACAGGCCCGCGGCATCCACGGTTACATTTGGACGCGCTTCGTATATGATGCCGATGACACCCAGCGGCACACGTATCTTCTCAATTCTCAGACCGTTTGGACGTTCAATTTGCTCAAGGGTGTCGCCGACCGGGTCAGGCAGTGCCACAATTTGGCGTAATCCTTCGGCAATAGCTCCGATTCGGTCCTCGGTCAGCTTGAGGCGGTCGAGCAGCGACTCGGATGTTCCCTGTTCCCGTCCATGTTTCAGGTCATTATGGTTTGCTGCAATCAGCTCTTCAGTATGATTTACTAGAGCTTCAGCCATAGCAAGCAATGCTTCGTTTTTCTGTGCTGTAGTCAGGCGGTTCATGACCCCGGCACTTTTTTTGGCAAGATTGGCTTTGGTTCGTACTTCGCTAAACTGATTCTCCTCGGTTGTAGCTGTGTTAGTCGTTAAATCACTCATGTTACGGCCTCCCTACATACATAATGTAATCCATTCATCCCTGTGGATCACCTCAAGCCGGTGAATGGGACCGATTTTGCCCACAACCTCGCCGCTGGATAATCCTTGTACAATTCGTAGCTGTTCATCGTCATAATTGACGATGCCGCGTCCTAAAACTTTATTTTCCGGTCCGAGCACCTCAACGACATCTCCGGCATGAAAGCTGCCTTCGACACGTCGTACGCCAACCGGAAGTAGACTGTGTCCTCCGTGAACCAACGCTTCCTCGGCCCCTTCGTCTACATGCACCGCGCCCAGAGGGGTGGACATAAATCCAAGCCACTGTTTTTTCATCGGAAGTGAAGAGAGGTGAGTGTCAAAATAAGTTCCCGGTCCGTGTCCTTCGACGGCTGCGTTTAGATCGCCATTCGCGCTTACACGTCCCACATATACAGGCACACCGCCGCGTGTAGCGACTTTGGCAGCTTCGATCTTGGATCGCATGCCGCCAGTACCTACAGACGATCCAGAACCTCCAGCTAATGCATAAATCTCCTCTGTAATTTCTTCGATACGTTCAAAACGTACGGCATTCGGATGCTTGCGCGGATCTGCCGTATATACGCCATCGGTGTCCGTAATGATAATCAGATGCTGAGCTTTGACCAGATTGGCAACCAGCGCGGACAGCATATCATTATCGCCGAATTTCAATTCGTCAATCGATACAGTATCATTTTCGTTAAAGATCGGGATAACCTGCTGGCGCAGCAATTCTTCTACGGTCATTCCGGCATTATTCATCCGTTTGCGGCTCAAAAAGTCACTACGGGTCAGTAGAACCTGCGCGATCACTAGGTCAAAATCTTTAAAAGCCTGCTCATAGGCCTGCATGAGAAGAGCTTGGCCAACAGCCGCTGCCGCTTGCTTTTCATGCAGTAGCTTAGGGCGAAACGGGTACCCAATCTCTCTGAATCCGGCGGCTACTGCACCTGATGTAACCAGCAGCACTTCATGACCTTTTGCACGTAGCAAGCTGATTTCCCGGGCAAAATAAGCGATGGCTTCCCGATTCAAGCCACCTTCCACTCCAGTTAGAGAGCTGCTTCCGATTTTTATGACGATTCGTGTTGACAAGACGTCCACTTCCTTAATTTTACTCTTTTTAATGCAAAAAAACTTCCATCCTTTGTATGCAAAGGACGAAAGTTTGTGCTTCCGCGGTACCACCTTCATTGATGATTCATGATCATCCCACTTGAAACCTGTTAACGGCAGGGACCGCCTGATTGCGCAGGGCGCTCGGGGATAGGAGTTGGGAGAGAGTCCAGGTAAATTCTTGCAGCCTATCGGAATTTACTCTCTGAACAGGACCGAGTCTCTCTTAATAGTCCCTTCAACGCGCTAAATGATATTGGATACAGAATACCACGAAAAGACCAGGTTTGGCAAAGAAGTTGTAGCTGGAAAATACGGCTTAACCAAACAGGTTTAGCTTGCCAATTCGATCAGCCGCCTCGGTCAGTCGAGCTTCTGAGCTCAGTAGTCCCGCTCGCACATATCCTTCGCCGCCACTCCCGAAGCCAATCCCTGGAGCGACAGCCACCTTGGCTTCCCGCAACAACAGACCGGCAAAAGAAGTGGAAGTATAGCCCTGCGGCACAGGCAACCAACTGAAAAAGGAGCCGCTTGGGCGCGTCGCCTTCCAGCCTATTTGCCCAAGTGCATCATAAAAAGCGTTACGGCGTGATTCATAGCGGGCTACCAGCTCGCCTACGCAGTTTTGCGAGGCCGTCAAGGCTGTCGCCGCCGCTGCCTGAATGCCGCCAAACAAGCTTACATAAATATGATCCTGCAGCAGATTAATCATCGAGATGATTTCGGCATTACCGAGCGCGAAACCAACACGCCAGCCCGCCATATTGTACGTTTTGGACAAGGTATAGAACTCAATCCCCACCTCTTTAGCACCCTCAGCCTGTAGGAAGCTTACCGGACGTTCGCCATCAAATCCAATAGCGCCATAGGCGAAATCACTGGCAACTACAATACCGTTACGTTGCGCGAATTCAACTGTATCCTCGTAAAAGGAAAGTGGAGCCGTTGCCGAGGTTGGATTATTCGGATAGTTAAGGAACATTAACTTGGCGCGGCGGCGGTCTTCTTCGGAAATGGCTTCATAATCGGGCAGAAAACGGTTCTCTTCTTTTAATGGGAGAAAAGACATTTCCGCTTTAGCCAAGGCTACACCAGACCAGTAGTCCGGGTAGCCGGGATCAGGGACGAGACACACATCCCCGGGATTGAGTAAGACTTGCGGCAGCTGAACCAAACCCGTTTTTCCGCCAAACAGGATGGCGACCTCGGTTTCAGGGTTGAGCGTCACACCGTAATCCTCCTGATAGCGCTGGGCAACGGCTTCCTTGAGAAAGCTGTAACCACGAAATGGCGAATATTTATGATATAGCGGATTATCCGCTGATTCCTGCAAAGCTTTTACAATATGAGAAGGAGTGGGAGTGTCGGGGTTCCCCTGTCCAAGATTAATGACATCATGCCCCGCCGCGATTTCACGGTTTACATTTTGTACAAGTGTGGCAAAAAATTGAGTGGGTAACTGTTTCATGACGTCAGCGGAGGGAATAGAAAAATGAGTCATCAATTCACACGACCTTTTGGAATAGTTTAAGAAATAATCTATCACGATTTTACCGAGTTGTATAGGAGGAATTAAGCTTGCATGGTTGCGTAATCCAGACTGATCGGGCTATGATGGGAGAAAATACCGGACAATGGGTCGCGGGAAGCTCTGGCTCACAAGGAGGATGAAGGATTTTGACGTATCAGGAAGCTCAGCCGTTCAGTGTTGCACTCATACAAGCTCACATAGAGATAGGAAATCCCCCGGAAAACCGCAGTCATATCCGAGCTTTAATGGAACAAGCGATGAAAGTCGAACTGAAGCCGGATCTGATTGTCCTGCCGGAAATGTGGAACACAGGCTATGCCTTAGATCGCATTCATGAGCTGGCGGACAAGGAAGGGACGGAGACTCGGGCATGGATAGCAGCATTCGCTGCCACCCATGAAGTGAACGTAGTAGCTGGGTCGATCGCAGAGAAAAAAAGCGACGGTCATGTGTATAATACGATGCTCGTTTTTGACCGAACAGGCAGAGAGGTTGCTTCGTATTCCAAGATTCATCTATTCCGACTTATGGATGAAGAAAAATATTTGCAGCCTGGCGAAGAAAAGGTTTTATTCGCACTGGATGGCGGGATTCGGGCAGGTGCGTCGATCTGCTATGATATTCGTTTTCCTGAACTAGCCCGTAGTTTGGCCCTGTCGGGCGCAAATTTGCTGATCGTACCCGCAGAATGGCCTCATCCCCGGCTTCATCACTGGCGTACCTTGCTAACCGCACGTGCTATAGAAAATCAAATGTATGTTATTGCTTGTAACCGGGTAGGTCGCAGTGAAGATACTGATTTCTTCGGGCATTCGCTTATTATTGATCCATGGGGAGAAATCATTGCTGAGGGCGGAGAGCAGGAGGGGATCATCACAGGAACGATTGAGTCTGCCTTAGTGCAGGACGTACGTGGTCGTATTCCGGTGTTTGAAGATCGGCGTCCCTCACTGTATGACCGATAATCAGTGTAGAAAGGAATACTCCATGCTTAAGGAACGCATTGAATTTTTGTGTAAAAAGAAAAATCTGTCCCGTAAAGAGCTGGTAGACGGGCTGGTGACACCAGCACATTTCGCAAATATACTGGCTGACCGTTATCCGTTGGCAGAGGATTTGGCCGAGCAAATTGCTGGGCGTTTAGGTGTAAACCCATCCTACCTCTTGCGTGCAGCGGCAGAGGATGAGGAGACGCTGGCTACAGCGGATAAGATTTTCACAGAGCTGTCCAAGCTGGCTAATCCTGCCACGGAAAGCTATGTGGATCTACTGGAGGATCGCAACGATTCGCTTGTGGTGGAAATGACGACTTATTTGATGAAGGCCGTTTATTATCAGCAATTAAATGACCCAACGGCCTATGAATATTTACATCAAACCTATTTGAATTTTTATTTGGAGAAGTTTGGTCGTTCGGATGAGGTGGAGCTGCCCGCACCGCTAAAAAAAGCAATTTTATTTTATAAAATCCAGTATTTTCGCTCGAAAAATCATTATTATGATGTGCTGAATAACGTTACGCAGCTAAGCCGTCTAGTGGAAGAGGGGACGGAAAACTGGCTGAATGCGCAAAACATTATGATGGAGGCCTGTATTCAGGTCAAGCAATTTGATCAGGCGAAGCAGGTATTCGAGCAGACGATGCGCAGGGTGTATGATGATCGGCTTTTTCACCGTTTGACGGGTCTGTATGTGGCTTACAGCGGATATTGTTTTGCCATGGGTTCTGTGCAGGAAGCACTGTTAACGCTCTCTATGGCTGAGGCCAATTTGGTCTATTTAGAAAATGCGGCAGATATGCTCACGACCATTCTGAACAACCGGATTATTATGCTGACATCGATTGGCGAGCTGGATAAGGCTTTGGAGGAAGTAGCGCGTTTTGAAGCGCTGGTGAGCCGGGAGCGGGAGGAAATGCAGCAGATGATGCTGCCCGTTACGCTAATTTATCGCTGTGAGATTGCGTTTGCGCGAAAAAATTGGGGGCTTCTCTCACAGCATTTGGATCAACTGCGTAAAACAAATCTGACAACAGATCAGCAAATGGGGCTTGATTTTTATGAAAGCCAACTGGCGCTTGCCCAAGGGAATCAGGACGCCTTTTGGATGCATGCCTTGCAATGCTTGCCTTATTTTGAAGCTCTCCAGCATCCAGCGCGGCTTGAACAGTTATATGAAACGCTGGCAGTTGTGTCCGAGGACAGTCGTCGTTATAAAGAATCATCGGCGTATTATCGCAAATTGGTCTATCTTTTGCGTAAAAAATAGCCTGAATTCACTCGTTTTTCACAAAACTATCGGATGATCGTGCGAAAGAATACTCCAAAGTGTGCAAAATTTTGTGTAAACCGTCCCAGAGTTCAAAATAAACCGGAAAAGTACAGGTTAAAGCTCCTGTTTTTTCGGTTTTTTTGTATGCGCCAAAACGTATTGTGATGCCATATACCCTCTTTTATACTGAATTCATAAGGAACGACAATACAAAATACGAGGTGCAACCACATGATGAACTTATTCGGGAAAAAGAAAAAACAGCAGGATGCGATAGAACAAGCAGATCAACTGATGAATAAAGGCCTGTCAGGATTATTTATGAAAGGTTTGGTACCCAAAGAGCATCGGGAACAGATTAACCAAAGCCTAAACTCGGCAAGACAAGCTCAATCGGCGGCTAACGGTGGTTTGGCGATGGCAGCGACTGCGGTTGTTATTTCGGTAACAGATACCGGGAAGCTCGTGAATTTTGATCCGATTGTGGTGCTAATGCTAGATGTGACAGAAGTAAACGGTAATCGATATCCAAAAACGTTGGAAACGCTCGTATCCAAGCTGCAAATTCCGCGACCTGGAGATACGGTGGGTCTGGGGAGCAATCCGGTAAATCCATCGGAGCTGATTTATATGGGTCTGGTGACAGTGTAAATGAGCAGGTCGTTTCACCTTTCTTGCTGACATATAATTTGAACAGATGATTGAAAAAGGGGTTTTGGAGGATGAAAGGATTTTTGAGTATTATCGGGGTACTTATGGTGTTTGGTGTAGGCTTCTCACCATTTTTGGCTAACTATTTATGGGATGATCCATTTGTGATTATGGATGCCCCGTGGTATAGGCCGTTAATTTATATAGGCTTTGCGCTTATTTTTCTACCTGGAATTTTAGGTGTGTTTTTTGAAGGCGGTAAGGTTAAGAAGGGTGTTCCTGGGGTTGGGATTATTACAAGTGTTCAGCTAACAGGGACTTATGTAAACAGTCAGCCGCAGGTAAAGCTCGGGTTGACCGTAACCAAACATGGAGAAGACAAATATGATACTGCTTTGACGACAATTATTCCTTTGACTTCCATGGCTCAATTTCAGCCAGGCTCGATCATTCCGTTGGTCGTATCGGAGAAAGATAAACTGAAAGTAGGACTTGACCTGAAAGGCCAGGTGTCGCAGACGGATTTGCAAGCGTTAATGAATGAGCAAATGGTCAAGCAGGGCGTATCGCCTGAGCTGATGGAAATTGCCAAAACCGGTAAGCAGGCATATGCGAAGGTGCTGGATGTTACACCCATGGGGGAAGCAGGACCTAATAAAATTAAGCTTCAATTTACGCTGAGTGTTACGAAAAACAACGGCGATACATTTAATGTAACCACGCAAAAGGTTGTTTTTTCTTCCCAACTATCCAAGCTGCAGCAGGGAAGTATTATAGAGGTCATTTATTCACCTCAAGATCCTTCGAAATTGGTCTTTAAAACACAAGTGAGTGAAGCCGAGGTACAGCAAGCATTTGGTTCTTCTCGATAATAAAAAAGTTTTCCGATACCTGTTTCAGATACAGCCCATAGGTGTATTATAATAGTATCCCGACACCAGGAGGTTGATAACGATGGATAACCAAAGTAGATCCGAACTGGCGAATAGGGATGGCCTGTCACGGCCGAGAGGCTTAAATAGACAGGTTGTCGGAAACAATTATGAAATGGGCTATGATCAGGATAAAAGTCCACCAGATTTAGGGAGACCCTGATCACAAAAAGGCGAGGACAGGCACTTTGGGATCACACAGCACATTGGAACTGAGGTAGGACATCTTGGGAGACCAAGGCTAGAGACCTTAAGGAAAGAAGTGATGCGGGATGGATAAAGTGGAGTTTCCGAGCAAGCGTAAAGTAATCAGGCGAGGCTGACATGAAATTCAAATGAACATGAAATGTGGTTCGTTAAGGACAGATGGAAGCAACATCGCAACAGTGTAATCGAACCCGTAAAATAAATGAAGTATTGAAAGCATAGGGGCGAAGCCCCGGGACCGTCTTCTTCTCTGGCTTTGGCTGAGGAGGAAGACGGTCCTTTTCACATTTGAAGCTACTTTTGAGAAAGTTGCTCGACCGTTTCTCGGAAGGTATCAATAAAGGCTTCGGCAGCTTTAGACAAATAACGTCCGTTTCGGTAGGCAATGGCTAGGGTACGGCTAGGGGTAGGTTCGGCGAGTGGCAATAATGCTGGAACAAACTCGCTGCTGGCGGCCCGGGCGATAAAACGGGGGACGAGTGTCACTCCCATACCTGTCGCTACAAGCGATTGGAGCGTCTCCATATTAGTGCTCTCAAACACCACATTGGGTTCAAAGCCAGCTTGATGACACAAATCCATCGTCAGCTTGCGAAAGCCTTGCCCTTTTTTCAGAACGACAAAAGGCTCATCTTTCAGTTCTTCCATATGCACAGGCTTCGGATGGTCTCCGTTTTTACGCAGGGCTAGGGGGTGACCTGGAGGAACGGCAAGATCAATCCACTCTTCACCGATCGGCACATAGGAAAGTGTAGGTTCTACTAATGGAAGAGATAGCAGGCTGAGATCTGTATCCCCACTGGCAGTTTTTTTCTCCAAATTCATGGATGAATCCTCGACCAACACGATTTCAATGTCCGGATGAGCTTTCTTGAATACAGGCAGCACATGCGGCAGCAAATGAGAACCTGTGATGGGCATACTGCCAACCACAACCTTCCCTTTTCGCAGTTGAGAAATGTCGTCCATTTCCTGCCGGAGCTGCTCAACTGCATCGACTATTTTTTTTGCCTTTTCCACAAAGCTTGCTCCTGCATGTGTTAATTCCACCGTGCTGGTGTTGCGTTGAAATAGAAGTACCCCAAGTTCTTTTTCCAGTTTGGACAATTGTTGGCTCAAAGAGGGCTGAGCAATATGCAGTTTTTCTGCTGCGCGTGAGAAGTTTTTTTCCGCTGCAATTTGCAGGGTGTATTGAAGTTGTCTGAATTCCATCGAGTTTTAAACCCCTTTTATATACGATTTTATAATGGTTGTCGTCTTATAAGCTTTACCTATTACTTCATAGACTGATTATACAATAATATAATGAAATTCCCAATCCCATATGAACTCCATGTGTTCACAAGCTGGAAAATCCCTATGTTTACTTTTATCTTTGATTTTATAAATTATGGTATTTAATTCTGTTTGACATGGCAAATGGGTTCATCCATAATATTATTCATATTAAAACAATATGTTTTATTGGAGAAAAGGGGAAAATGGGATGTCCAAACTTATTGTATCTTTTAGGAAACCGTTTTTGGTTGGATCTTTAGCATTTCTTTTATTGGTTCTCGTGGCAGGATGCTCCGGCTCCAAAAATGATGCAGATAAAAATACAAACGCAACTAACCCAAGCACAACCGCTGATCAACCCGCGGAAGGGGGAACCTTTACATATGGCCGCCCGGCTTCCGTAACCTCGTTTGATTTGCATAATCAGATTACATCAAATAATGCTTTTGCTATCGACAAAGTATTTGAGCCGCTGGTTGCCTTTAACGGTGATGGAAAAATTGTGGATTGGCTTGCGGCGTCGCACAATATTAGCGCGAATGGATTAACCTATACTTTTGTTTTACGCGATGGCTTGAAATTTTCAGACGGCAAAGGAGTTACTGCCGAGGACGCGGTTTTTTCAATTCAGCGTCATTTGAATGTAGGAGGTCCTCTTGCAATAGCGGCACAGGTGGCTTCGCTTTCGGCTCAAGATGAAAAAACACTTGTAATTAAGCTTAAAGCGCCGTATACGCCGTTTATTTCTGAACTCTCGAATTTCTCCAATGGCATCCTTCCAAAGGATTTTGGTGGTGTCTCGGAAAAAGAATTCTTTAAGAATCCGGTCGGTACCGGTCCCTTCGTCGTTAAGAAATGGGATTCTGCCGGTGATCTTACTTTCAGCAAAAATAAATACTATTGGCAGAAAGGCAAGCCATATATCGATGAACTTGTCTACAAGCTCATTGAAGATGACAGCCAAGCGATTAACCAGCTGAAGGCTGGCGCGATAGACGCTATTGAGTCTGTAGCTCTTGAAAATGTAAATGAATTAAAACAAGGAACTGATACCAAAGTGGCGACCAATGGAAGCTGGGTGACAGAGCAATTGTTCTTCAATACCCTGGACGAGCATTTTTCGGATGTGCACGTTCGCCGTGCGTTGGCGTTGGCACTTGACCGTAATGGATTGACCAATGCGGTTACCTTTGGTTTCGCAAAGCCAGCCAATTCGCTTTTGCCGCCAGCCATTCCCTACAACACGAACGATACGATTAAAGCGCTCAGCTTTGATACGAACGCTGCCAAAGCAGAGCTTGCAAAATCAAAGTTCCCTAATGGGTTTTCTACAAAATTGCTCATTGCCTCTGGTAACAACTCAAGAACTCAGGAGGCACAGATTATTCAGGCGGCCGCCAAAACGATCGGCATAGACATTCAAATCGAATCTGTTGAGTTGGCCTCATTTCGCGAGCGTTTCTTTGCCTATGATTTTTCGGCAATGATCAACAGCGGACAGGCGGATTCTCCAGAAGCCAACTCGATCCTCGCTTTCCAGACAGATCCGGAAGGCTTTAGCAAGTCGTACTGGACTCATTACACGAACAATGAAGTTACCAAGCTCCTGCACGAGGGGCAAAAAACACCTGATGGGGAAGAACGTGCGGGAATTTACGCCAAGCTTCAACAAATCCTTGCAGACGAGGTACCTTACATCCCGCTTTATTATCCGGATATTCTGAAAGGTGTTCGTTCTTCCATTGATGGCCTGGTCGTGCTTCCCAATAACAGCGCTCGTTTTGAAGATGTACGTGTGAAAGGTAATTAGATCCTTGACGGCCCACAATTTATTTAAAAAGTCTGCCGGATTGTCTGCAAATCTAACTTTCCCACACAAATGGCTTGTGCGCGCTATGATAAGAGCGGCATCAGTAGTCATCTGTGTGGTGGTGGCAGTCTTCTTCATCATAAGGCTGGTGCCGGGAGACCCCGCCAAAATGATTCTGGGGGAATACGCCACAGCTGAGGCTATTGAGAGTATGCGCCATAGGTTGGGGCTGGATCGTTCTCTTTGGGAGCAGTTTATAGGCTTTGTGCACAATTTCTTTACACACGGTGATACCGGCGTTTCGATTGTTTTTGAGACTTCTTCAAGAGAGTTGATTGCAGAGCGGGCCCCTGTGACGCTGCTGCTCATTGCAATGACCTGTCTTTTTTCCATCATTGTTTCGCTGGTGCTGGCCACCCTTGCGGCAACACATAAAGACGGACTGCTTGACCACATTATACGCATCTTGCCTGCTGTAACGCTCGGTATGCCGATTTTTTGGGTTGGACTGCTACTGATTCTGGTATTTAGCGTTCGGCTTCGCTGGTTCCCCGTTGGGGGAGTCGGCGAGGGCTGGCTTGGAATCTTGTACAGTCTCGCCCTTCCTGCGATCACTGTCGGATTGTCGCAAATTCCCTCGCTTGTTCGTTCTTTAAGAGCGCAGATGCTGGAAGTGCTGGAATCTGATTTTGTTGTAACCTTGAAGGCAGCGGGAATCCCCGACCGGGTTATATTGGTAAAGCATGTCCTGCGCAATTCCGCTCTTCCCGCTCTTATGCTGCTTGGCGTAAACATTGCCTACCTGATGGGCGGCACGTTGGTAATTGA
This sequence comes from Paenibacillus sp. cl130, assembly GCF_900116035.1. NCBI lineage: Bacteria > Bacillati > Bacillota > Bacilli > Caryophanales > Paenibacillaceae > Paenibacillus > Paenibacillus sp. cl130. The sequence goes on along the minus strand of NZ_FOYG01000002.1, from coordinate 110,487 downwards.
ACAGGTTTTTGGCCTCAAGGGTATCGGAAGCCTGTTATTTTCAGCCATTTCAAACCGGGATTTTCCTGTTATACAGGGGATTGCTCTTTATTGTGCGATATCTGTGGTCATCATCGGCTTCGTGATTGAGGTTGCTTCTGGGTATCTTGATCCCAGGACGAAAGGAGAACAATGAAACGCACGCAATTAGATCTTCAGATTCAGAAGGCGGGTCATAGCAACCGCTCTTGGCGAAAAATACTAAATACTCCATCTCTTTTATGGGGCAGTATTATGTTTGCGTTACTCATAGGTATTGCAGTGTTCGCACCGGTTATTAGCCCCTACCAGCCTTCTGATCAAAATATTTCGGCAACTTTACAACCCCCGTCCTTCGAACACTGGCTGGGAACCGATCAACTGGGGCGTGATTTGTTTACACGGCTGATCTATGCCGCACGGACTGATTTGAAGATTATGGTGCTGGCGGAGATCATCCCTTTTTGTATGGGGGTGTTTCTGGGAATGCTTGCCGGGTATTATGGTAAATGGGTAGATACGGTTATCACGCTTTTGACCGATACGTTTATTGCGTTCCCTTTTTATTTGATTGTAATTATAGTGGCGTTTGCAAGCGGTACGGGTGAACAGGGGATATACATTACATTTGTCCTGGTTGGCTGGATTGTATACGCGCGCGTGGTCAAGGGTCTTAGCGCATCGTTTCGCAAGCAGGAATGGATAGCCGCTGCAAAAACTCTGGGAATCCCGGATATTAAAATCATACTGCGCCATCTTCTGCCGAATGTGTTACCGCAAGCGGTGGTAGTGCTTATGACGGACATGGCTGTTCTGCTTGTAGCCATTGTTACGCTAGGCTATCTAGGTATCGGCATTGCGCCGCCAACTCCGGATTGGGGAACTATGATTTCTGATGGGCAGCCCTTTATATCTACTAAGTGGTGGCTTTCAGCAATCCCGGGCTTTGCGGTAGTATATACAGGGATAGCCTTATCCCTTGTGGGCGATGGGCTAGCAGATATATGGAGAAGAAAATGAATGCTATGAATCCAATTTTAGAAGTGGAAAATTTGTCGCTCGCGACGCAATCGAATCATAAATTGGTCACCAATGTGAGTCTCAAAGTTGAAGCGGGCGAAAGTATAGGACTTGTGGGGGAATCCGGATCTGGAAAATCGCTCACGCTTCGCTCCATCATAGGGTTGCTTCCCTCCGGTATTGAACAAGTTGGCGGGCATATTAGGAGCAATGGCAGATGCGCAATGATTTTTCAAGACCCGATAAGGGCACTTGACCCTCTCTGCCCGGTGGCCCGGCAGCTTGCCGAGGTTGTGTACTACAGGCAGAAGGTGAGTCGGAAGGTCGCGCGCACAATAGCTTTGGAACTGCTTGAAATGCTCGGTCTTCCCGATTCCTTAAAGCATACTGACCGTTACCCCCGCCAGCTTTCAGGCGGCCAGTGTCAACGTGTTGTTATTGCGATGGCTTTGGCGTGCAAGCCGGGCATCCTTCTTTGTGATGAGCCAACAACTGCGCTTGACGTAACGGTTCAACGGCAAATACTTGACGTTATTTCACGTCTTCAAAAGGAGCTGGGTTTTGCCATGGTGTTTGTTACGCACAATCTTGCTGTAGCTGCTTCGATGTGCTCAAAGCTTTGCGTTATGAAAGAGGGAAGAATCATAGAGCGGGGAGACACTTTGCCCCTTTTACAAAACCCGCAAAATCCGTATACACAGTTGCTGATAAGCTCAGTGCTTCCTCTCCCGGATCTTGAAAGGAGCGCGGATTTATGAAAACAGCCTTGCAGATAGAAAATATAACGGTTGCTTATGGTAAGTTCACCGCGCTTGATCAAGTAAGCCTGGAGCTGCAGGAGCGTACCACGCTTGGTCTTGTGGGAGAATCGGGTTCAGGAAAGTCTACCCTCGCGCGGGTAATAGCCGGGCTGATCGCCCCGGATGAGGGCCGGATCATGCTGGGTTCTCAGGTTCTGGGCAAGCGACGGAGCCGGGAGCAGCATAAAAGAATACAAATGGTTTTTCAAAACCCGGATTCCTCGCTAAATCCAAAGCATACGATCAGGCAAATCCTTGCCGAAGCCTTACTTTTTCACAAGATTGTTGACAGAGCTCAAGTGGACAAGAAATGTAGGGAACTGCTTACACGTGTTCACATCGATGAAAGCGCCCTTGGCAGATTCCCTCACGAATTTTCCGGCGGTCAGCGTCAGCGGATAGCAATTGCCCGCGCATTAAGCGTTGAGCCAAGCATACTTATCGCAGATGAACCAACGAGCGCACTGGATGTTTCGGTACAACGGAGTATGCTTGAACTGTTGAGCACACTCAAATCGGAGCTTAATCTTACGATGCTTTTTATCTCTCATGACTTGGGAGTTATAAATGCCATAAGCGATATTGTTGCTGTAATGCGGCAGGGGAAGCTGGTTGAGATCAACCCCAAGGAGAAATTCTTTTCTCGTCCTGAAACGCCTTATAGCCGTGAGCTTTTGTCCGCTGTTCCTAAAATGCCAATATCCCATTCTGCAGGAGGTATTTATGAGTCAAAATAATAAAGGATTTGTACCTCTTACAATATCGGAGTTTGATACGCTAACTAACTTGCTCTCCAAACTCCTGTCCACCCAAGAATCCCCGGTAATCATACCGGGCGAGGCGATCCTGGGAATTGAAGCCATAGCAGCAGGCATATCTGCGCCCGACCGTAAAATTCTAAACATTGTGACAGGTCCATATGGAACGATTTTTGGTAACTGGCTTGCGCGTGGCGGAGCAGAAGTCATCGAACTCAAAACATCTTTTGATGATGTGGTAACTGTAGATGAAGTCGCCGCAGCGATTGAGCGATATAACCCATGTGCGCTTTCTTTTGTGCAGGCGGAAGTGGTCACAGGAGGCTCTAATCCAACAAGGGAAATCATGGAGCTTGCGCGTAGATCAAACATTATAACCGTGATAGATTCAGTTTCTGCAATCGGGGGCGAACCGGTGCTCATGGACGAGTGGGGAATTGATTTTGTAGCTGTAGGGGCGCAAAAAGCACTATCCGGGCCTAACGGGATCAGCGCTGTGGGGATTTCTCCCCGTGGCTGGGAGTTTCTGGCCTCCAACAAAAATGCGCCGCGCAATTCCATACTGTCTTTGCTTGACTTAAAGCGTTCCCCTAATCATGTGACGCCCGTGCGAGTTCCTGCCAACATCCCTGTTTTGGAAGCCCGTGCGCTTATAGAGTCATTAAAGCTTATTGAAGAAGAAGGTCTGGAAGCAGTCAACCGCCGCCATCGCTTAACTACATCTGCTGCAATTGCTGGCATTAAAGCCTTGGGCCTTGAACCGTGGCAGCGGAATAAAGATAGCTACTCAACGTTGACTACAACGGTTCGGATTCCTCAAGGCGGTAATTTCAATATCGAACAGCCCATAGGCATTGTCGCACCCGGAGATGGAGAATTGCATAATAAACTCTTACGCATTAACCATTTTGGGGCGAAGGCAAATCAACAAAGCGTTGAAGAAGCTATCCAAACGCTTGCTGAGCTTGTACATCAAGACCCTTATCATGCGCTTGCCGCCCAAAGGTTAATTTGGGGGAATGAAGATGGAAAATAATATTCAAAAAGAGTTAACCTATAAAAATATATTTGTGGCGGGGATTGATGGGAAACGATTTGATATAACAATCACCAATGGTCGTTTTTCGTCCATTGCAGAGTCCTTATCCTCGCATACTCAACAAAATGGTCCAGATGGCGACTTATGGATTAGCCCCGGCGTAATTGATCTTCATACGCATTTGGCATGGACGGATTTTAATCATACTGATCAGGAGAAGCGCGATGAATTGGAGATCGAAGTGATGCAGGCGCAAGCCTTTGAGGCTACTTTCCAGGCTGGAGTGACTTCAGTGCGTGATGCAGGTGGGCTTTTGCCAAGTACGGTGAAGCATATAGGTCAGCATTATAGCCAGCCTTTAAGAGTTTATACCAGTGGTGATATGCTTGGAGCCGGAGACGCACGAGGTCTTAAGCATTTGGAACGGCGGGTAACAGGAATTATTGATTCCGGGGCAAGCTGGATTAAAATTCTTGCAACGGGGGGACTAGGCTCGTCGCCAGATACAGTGCTGGACCCGATTTTTTCTGAGGAAGAATTCTCTCTAATTGTGCATAGTGCTCATGCACGCAACATAAAAGTCATGGTTCATACCTGGGGCGGACCTACTGTGGATTGGTCTATTGACGCTGGAGTGGAATCTATAGAGCATGGAATGTATTTGACCGAGGATCAAGCCAACCGGCTTGCGCAATCCAGGACAGCCTTTGTGCCTACTGCTTCCATCTATCGTATTGCTGCAGACCCGTCTGGAGTTCTTTTACTCGACAGGGAAATTTGTGACCGCGCCGCCCGCGCCGCCGAAGCCCACCCTAAAGCCGTTAGCTATGCCAAAAGAGCAGGCGTACGAATTGCGTTCGGTACAGATTTTGCCACACCTTCGTTACATGGACGTAACCTTGAGGAATTAGACACACTCATAGACTGTGGATTAACTCGAAAAGAGGCTTGGCAGGCAGCCACGGAGTTCGCCGCTGAAATTTTGGGATATGGGGACAGATTGGGACGTATAAAAGAAAACTACACAGCAGATACAATCCTTTTTAATGCTGATCCGTATAAGTCACAAAACGCCAAAGCACTCCGTGAAAGTATCGTATCGGTAATTCAGGGACAATTTGAGTGAGACCAATACTCCAGAGAGCATCTTTAATATAGTTAGACAATCCCCTTAACATTCTCCTGACAAAGTATGATTAGACTTAGTTCTGATTGTACAATAAAGTGTCTGGGAGGAAATTGAATGCTAAAATGTTGGGGGATACATACGAAAAAATCGGTGGCAGCACTCGTAGCGACTATGATGCTAGCAGTAAGCGGTGGGACGGCGATGGCAGTCGAAAAGGACACGTCGATTAAAAACGTAATTATTTTGATTCCAGACGGTATGGCTAATGACGCCACTGCACTGGCTAGATGGTACAAAGGATCTTCCTTAACGTTAGACAGCATGGCAAGCGGCATGGTGCGTACGCATTCTGCGGATGCTCCAATTGCCGATTCTGCTCCAGCGGGTACTGCTTTTGCCACAGGACATAAATCTCATACTGGGTATGTAGGTGTCCTTCCTGATGAAGCGACAATGCCCGGACAACAACCCATTGCAGCGGGTGACGCCAAAAAGCCTGTAGCTTCCATTCTTGAGGCTTCCAAGCTGGCAGGAAAATCGACTGGAATTATTGCGACTTCGGAGATTATGCATGCGACACCAGCTGATTTTACTGCACATTATCCTGATCGTAAAAATTATGATGCACTCAGCATGCAGCAAGCCTACAACGGGGTTGATGTAGTGTTAGGCGGAGGCGGTAAGTTTTTGGAGGCAGCAGGGCGTAAAGATGGCCAAGATTTGGTAGCCCAAATTAAAGACCAGGGTTATGACTTTGTCACGACACCTGAAGGGTTGAAAAATTCGACCTCCAGCAAGCTCTGGGGCAGCTTTTCTCCCGAAGCCCTTGCGTATAACCTGGATCGCGATGCATCCAAGGAACCTAGTCTGGCAGAAATGACATCGAAAGCCATTGATGTGTTGTCCAAAAACGATAAAGGCTTCTTCTTAATGGTAGAAGGCAGTAAGGTGGATTGGGCCGCCCATGCAAATGATCCAACCGGAATTATTAGTGACGTGCTTTCGTTTGACGATGCAGTGAAAGTTGCTGTGGATTACGCCAAACAAAACCAAAATACAGTCGTCGTAGCAGTGACAGACCACGGAAACGGTGGATTGACGATTGGTAGCAGCGATACAACTAGCAATTATGACAAAACACCTTTAGCTTCTTTTATAGACCCGCTGAAAAAAGCGAAGCTGACGGGTGAGGGCTTGGAAGCCAAGCTGAATGCAGATCGCAGCAATATTAAAGAGGTGCTTTCCACATATTTTGGCATCACCGATTTGACAGACGAAGAAGTAAAAACCATTAAGGATGCCAAAGAAGGCAGCATGAACTATGCTGTTGGACCGATCATTAGCAAACGTGCGAATATTGGCTGGACTACAGGCGGACATACAGGAGGCGATGTCGTGCTGTACACGTATGCGCCGAACGGAGACCGTCCAACCGGTGTAATCGACAATACAGATGTTAATAAATATATGACACGTGTACTTGGACTGGATTTGGGTACGGTCAGCAAGCAGCTTTTTGTTCCTGCAAAAGCCGCTTTTGAAGCTAAAGGAGCCAAGTTTACTGCGGACACGAAAGTCATTACGGTGACCAAAGGCAGTAACAAGCTGGAGCTTCCGGTATACAAAAATGTCGCTACGTTGAATGGTAAAAATACCACGCTCAACGGTGTAGTTGTATTTAACGGCGTTGATTATTTTGTACCCCAGCAGGCGATTGATTTGATTCAGTAATAAGCAGAACCATCGACAAGGGCTGTTTCTTCCATTAGAGGAAGAGACAGCTTTTTTGTGTGTTGATATAAATGTGTATTTTTTGGGGCAGAAGTTGGAGGAGGTTTTTATAAAATGGGATTTTTTGTGAAACTAATCACGTTACATCCTCTCCGATATTGCTAGAATAATACATGTACGGTACAAGCCGCTGATGATGTGAAGTCCGGATGGACGAGGGAAGAAGGGATGAGTCACGGACGAATTATTACTGCGTCTGGCTGACGGCAAGGAATGGACGCATATGGAAATGATGGAGCTGCTGACACGTCTGGATGATGAGCCAACGCTTCGGGCTCAACTGCGCCACCTGGCAGCTCGCACCAAATTGGAGCGCTATGGCAAAGGTGTTTTTTTACGGGGATTAATTGAATTCTCCAGTATATGTCGTCAGGACTGCATGTACTGTGGGCTGCGCGCTTCGAATAAACAGGCAGATCGTTACCGTTTGCAGCCAGAAGAAATTCTGGCCTGTTGTGCGGAGGGGTATGAACTCGGTTATCGGACCTTTGTATTGCAAAGTGGGGAAGATTACTGGTTTACAGCAGCCCGGCTGACGAAATTGATTCGCGAAATTAAAAGCCGTTTTGCGGATGTGGCGGTTACACTGTCCATCGGTGAACGGGATGATGAAACTTATGAGCAATTATACGAGGCGGGCGCGGACCGTTTTTTGCTGCGGCATGAGACAGCTTCCCCCCGTTTGTACGCCAAGCTGCATCCGACGATGACGATGGAAAGCAGGCGCAGCCGTCTGCTGGCTTTGCAACGAATCGGCTTTCAGATCGGGGCCGGATGTATGGTGGGGTTACCAGGACAAACGAATAGTGAATTAGCAGACGATTTGGTCTATCTGCACAGCCTGTCACCAGATATGATCGGGATTGGCCCCTTTTTACCGCATAGCAACACGCCGCTTCGGGATGCCAGTCAGGGGAGCATGGAAAAGGCACTCGATATTATTTCGTTATCCCGATTGGTCGTTCCAGATGCACTTATTCCGGCGTCCACGGCAATGGGAACGATTCATCCCCAAGGCAGGGAGAAGGCGCTTCAGGCAGGGGCAAATGTGGTGATGCCCAATTTGTCGCCACTAGCGGTGAGACCTAAGTATGCGATTTATGAGAATAAAATATGTTTGGGCGATGAGTCTGCCCAATGTCGACATTGCTTGGAGCTGCGGATCCGTGGAGCGGGATTTGAAGTCGATATGGGGCGTGGCGATAGTTTGAGGGTGCAACGACAGCTTATGAGACAGGAAACTTTGTGAGGCCATAACGGAAACATTGCAGTAACCATAAATAAGGAGATGGGTATACGTGAGTGGAGTACGGGAGAAAGTGTCGGCGGATTTTATTAATGAAGCAGAGATTATGGCAGCAGTGGAGCAGGGGAAACAAGAGGCAACAGATCGACACCGTATTTTAGAAATTTTAGAAAAGGGGAGAGCCTGCCGGGGACTGAGTGCGAGTGAAGCGGCGGCTCTTTTGCATGTGGATGATCCTGAATTATTGGAAGAGATGTTCAAATCTTCGAGGGCAGTCAAAGAACAAATTTATGGCAACCGAATTGTACTGTTCGCCCCTTTATATGTAAGCAACCACTGCGTGAATAACTGCGAATATTGTGGTTATAAACATACCAATGACAGCTTTACTCGTAGCCGTCTGACACCGGAGGAATTGGTAGAGGAGGTTAGAGTGCTTCAAGAACTGGGACACAAGCGGCTCGTGCTGGAAGCGGGGGAAGACCCAGTCCATTGTCCCATTGACTATATCGTCGATTGTCTGCGCCAGATCTATGAGGTCAAGGTAGATAACGGCAGCATTCGACGGATCAATGTGAATATTGCATCCACAACCGAGGAGGACTATCGGAAGCTGGCAGAGGTAGGCATTGGTACGTATATTTTATTTCAGGAAACGTATCATCGGGAAAGCTATCGTAAATTTCACTTACAGGGACCAAAGCGGGACTTTGATTGGCACACCACCGCAATGGACAGAGCCATGCGTGCGGGTATAGATGATGTGGGGATCGGTGTGTTGTACGGTCTGTATGATTTCCGTTATGAAACCGTAGCGATGCTGAAACATGCCGAGCACTTGGAAGAAGCCTTTGGGTGTGGCCCTCATACGGTTTCAGTTCCACGATTGCGTCCGGCTGAAAATGTAGACCTGGAGCGATATCCGTACCTGGTCAACGATGAGGATTTTATGAAAATTGTATCCGTTCTTCGACTGGCTGTCCCTTATGCTGGTATGATCCTGTCCACACGCGAGGAGCCGGAATATAGGGACCGCGTCATTGGTCTAGGCGTGTCGCAGATTAGTGCAGGTTCAGCTACAGGCGTAGGGGCATATGCAAAACAGGAAACTGATGATAAGCCTCAATTTGAGGTAGGGGATCATCGCTCACCATCGGAAATTATTAAAAGTCTGTGCCGTGGCGGATATATGCCGAGCTACTGCACAGCTTGCTACCGCGAGGGGCGAACTGGAGATCGTTTCATGGAACTTGCCAAATCAGGACAAATTCATAATGTGTGTCAGCCGAATTCGCTGTTGACCTTCCAAGAATATCTACTGGATTATGGGGATGAGGAGGCGCGTGAACTGGGAGCTGCCGCTCTGCGAGAGAATCTGGAGCGTATACCACGTGAATCGACGCGCCGTTTGACGCTTGACAGACTGGAACGACTGGAAGCAGGCGAGCGTGATTTGTATTTTTAGCAATTTATATTATTCGTAGTATCATTTCACGTTATCAAAATTCTCATGATTTATAATCGAACTTGAAAATAAAAAGCAGTCGCGTTGGAATCAGCGCGACTGCTTTTGTGTATCTGGAAAAAAATATTAATGACGAGATAAGGTCTTTTAGGAATAACTGCCGGCTTCTACAGCTTGCTCCCATGCCAGCATAGCAGATGGGAAGCATTCAATAGCACGGGGAAAGACCCCCTGTACATAAGCGATGAAAATACCATAGTTCACAATCGGCACTCCGGCAGCTTTCGTTTCCGACATTCGATGAAGCATCGTACGCCGATTGAGCATGCATGCACCGCAATGAATAACCAGTGCATATTCGCTCAGATCATCAGGGAAGCTGGAGCCGGATGCATGCTCGATGATGAGACGTTTGCCTATCGTTTGGCGGAGCCAGCGGGGAATTTTCACTCGACCAATATCGTCAGATTGGCATTGGTGAGTGCAGGCTTCGGCAATGAGTACACGGTCTCCATCCTTGAGGCGATCAATGGCTCTTGCACCTCGTACCAGTTCGTCCAGATCGCCTTTATGACGGGCAAACAGGATGGAAAAAGATGTGAGAGGTACATCCTTGGGCGTGTCGGCCGCTACTTTCATAAAAACCTGTGAATCGGTAATGACCAAGCGAGGCTTACGTCCCAATCTCTCCAGCGTCAATCGTAGTTCATGTTCTTTGGTCACTACGGCGATGGCATCGCTCTCTAGTGTATCGCGGATTGTTTGCTGCTGTGGCAGGATCAAACGGCCTTTTGGTGCAGCTTTGTCGATGGGAACGACCAGCACAACAACATCGCCGGGTGACAACAGGTCACCGACGATACGGAAACGATCCTCATTTTGGGGGAGTGTATTAGTGATAGATTTTTTCAGTTCCGTGTCTCCCTGGAGCAAAGATGCACTGAAAGGAATCAGGGTGAGATCCAGTTCAGTTGCCAGCTTTGTAGCCGTTTTATCTGATTCAGTAAGGGTATCTATCTTATTCAATACCCCAATAACAGGAATCTTTTTGGTGCGGAGCTTTTCGAGTAGCTCATGCTCGAATGGTCCGACTCCAACGGTGGCGTCGATAACGAGCAAGGCCAAGTCTGTACTATTAAGTATTTCTAGCGTTTTGTTGCGGCGCAGCTCCCCGACCTCACCCTCATCGTCCAGTCCGGCGGTATCCACCAGAACAATGGGACCCGCTGGGAGCAGCTCCATCGGTTTGAAAACGGGGTCCGTGGTCGTTCCTCCTACAGGAGATACCACAGCGACGGGCTGACCCGTCAGGGTGTTCAGAATGCTGGATTTGCCTGCGTTGCGGCGACCGAGCAGGACAATATGTGGTCGGTTGCTACGAGGGGTATCATTCATTCCCATGGTGAGTTCCTTCTTCCTGCCCCGGAATTCCGGGTTTGGTTACTGTATAGGGATGGCATAATTGGTCAATCCGCGAACGGGTCAGTAGGCCGCGATCTTCTGCAATATCCTCTGGTGTGCGACCTTGCACAATGGCTGCAGATGCAATGGAGGCAGCTTCATCATAGCCAAGCTCCGCGACCAGCGCAGAAGCCATCACGGCTGAGTTACGCAGATTTTTAGTGCAGCGTTCCTCACGCACGATCAGGCCGCGTACGCATCTTTCCTCGAATAGTCGAACCGCGCTGTTCAGAATATGTAGCGATTCCAGCAGCGATTCGGCAATCAGCGGCAGGAATGCGTTTAGTTCCAACTGACCGGAGGCAGCGGCCATAGTGATAGCCGCATCTTCGGCTATCACACGCATGGCTGTTAGTCCTGCCATTTCAGCTATTACCGGATTGACCTTGCCAGGCATAATAGAGGATCCGGCCTGAACTGGAGGCAGCGTGTATTCGCCAATACCACCGAAAGGACCAGAGGCCAGTAGGCGAAAATCGCCAGATATTTTGTACAAATTCACGGCGGCTGATTTGAGTAGACCAGACACCTCCACAAAGACATCCATATTTTGAATCGGGTCCATCGGGTGGTCGCTGCGACTCAGTCCAAAACCAGTCTCATCCGCCAGCTTTTCGACCATTCGATAGCTGTAAGCGCGGGGCGCGTTCATACCTGTGCCAATCGCCGTGCCTCCAATAGGGATTTCCCGCAGCCGCTCTTCAGCTTTATAGAGACGCCAGCGGTCGCGCGCTATAGCCTTTGCGTAGGCACCAAAGCCCTGCCCGGCCATCATGGGCAGGGCATCCATTAGCTGAGTGCGGCCTAGTTTGAGCAGGTCAGCATATTCCGTTTCTTTGTGCTGTAAAGCATCCTGTAACGAAGACATCGTGTCACATAAAGGTCGAAGCAGCCGTATCGCTGCAATTCGTAGCGCTGTGGGATAGACATCATTCGTAGACTGGCAGCAGTTCACATCATCCAGAGGATGTATAATCTCATACTGCCCTGGTCTGCCTCCTAGCTGTACGATGGCCAAATTAGCAATGACCTCATTTACATTCATATGGGTACTGGTGCCTGCACCGCCTTGTATGGCATCCACGGTAAACATATGTTGGTGCCTCCCGGCGAGTAATTCGTCGCAGGCATTTACAATGGCGGAGGCCCGTTGGGCAGGAAGCCGTTTCTGCTCACCATTCACTTGAGCGGCTACTTTTTTTACCAACACAAGAGCGTGGATCAAGTTTTGGTTCACGGGCCTGCCACTGACCACAAAATTGTTCATCGCGCGTGCGGTGTGAATACCGTAAAAGGCATCTGCGGGAATTTCCATCTCTCCTAGCGCATCCCGCTCGGTTCGCGTATTTGTAGGCAGAGGGAAACCTTCGGTCATAAACCCGTTGCCGGAATGCGTGTCATATGCAGTAGCTGACGTGCACTTGCAGCGCGTTTTTCTTCAACCCGGGCATGAACCAGATCTGGCTCGACCAGCTTGAGGGCTTGTGTTGGACATTTACCAATACAGGCCGGACCGCCGTCCACGCCTTCGCATAAATCACATTTGCTGGCAATCATGCGCTCTTTGGGTTGCAAGCGTCCTGACATATTGGTATACAATCCATCCTGCACGACAGGCTGCCCGTTTCGATACTCGGGTACCATGTTAATCGCGCCGTAAGGGCAGGCGATCATGCAGGTTTTACAGCCAATGCAGCTTTCGCTATTAATGAGAATGCAGCCATCTGCGTTCGTAATAGAGCCGTTCGGACAAGCGTTGGCGCATGGAGCATCCTCACAGTGACGACACTGAACGGGTGCAGTGACCCCAAATGATTTGATAACCTTCAGACGAGGGTGAAAATGAAACTCATCATCCGGCGAGATAAAAGGGTTCTCCGCTGAATGTGCGATGACACATGCGATTTCACAGGTACGACAGCCGATACATTGATCGGGATCAGCTAAAACAAAACGGTTCATACAATTCGACTCCTCTCTAACTAACGACAAAAATAATGTATACAGCATAAAAATAACTTAATGTATTAATGAATGGAGTAATCCGCATCCCCTTTGGTGGAAATAGTGTTGCTGTGGCTTTGCTTGCCGGTCCCCCGTTGTTGGAAGGTGGTGTGCAGCAGATGATGCGACACATGACCCAGCGGCTCACCTAGAAATTCATCATAAAGTTTGATGATGTGAGGGTTCTCATGCGATTTTCGTACCTGGTGTGCAGCATCATGTCCATAGATGGAGGATTTACGTGCCCGATAAGCTTCAATTCGTTGCTTTTCTAACATGAGCTTGGGTTGTCCCCCTCCGCTGATACATCCAGCAGGGCAGCCCATCACCTCAATAAAATGATAATCACATTCGCCCGCCTGGACACGATCCAGTAGCTGATAGGCATGTTGTAGCCCGGCGACGACCGCTACCTTGAGCTGCAGCTTGCCTACCTGAACCTCAGCTACTCGAATGCCTTCCTCACCACGTACAAAATCGAGCTGGAGCTTCGGCAGTTTTTCATTTGTCAGCAGCTCGTAACCTGTACGGATGGCAGCTTCCATGACTCCTCCAGTGACTCCAAAAATGGAGCCTGCACCTGAATATTGTCCTAACGGTGAATCGAATTCTTCATCAGGCAGGTTCGCAAAATCAATTCCGCGCTGCTTGATCCAGTTTGCAAGTTCACGCGTGGTCAGTACCTCATCCACATCACGGTAACCGTCAGATTCCATTTCGGGACGATCGCATTCAAATTGTTTACAAGTACAGGGCATGATGGCAACGCTGTATATATTCGCAGGTTCCACCTCGTCCAGTTGTGCGCCATAAGATTTGATTAGCGCTCCTAACATTTGCATCGGAGATTTGCAGCTGGATAGATGGTCTAGCAGATCGGGATATTCAATCTCTGCAAATCGGACCCATGCTGGACAGCAGGATGTGAACATGGGTAAGGGACCGCCTTCGGTCACGCGACGAATCAATTCAGTGCCTTCCTCCATGATGGTCACGTCAGCTCCAAAGTTGGTGTCGTATACCCGGTCGAAGCCAAGGCGGCGTAAAGCAGCAGCCATTTTCCCAGGCGTCAAGGTGCCGAACGGCATTCCGAATTCCTCCGCGAGTGAAACACGAATGGCTGGAGCACATTGGACGATCCGAAACTGTCCAGGTTTGGTCATCATATCGGCTACCTTATTCAAGTTGTAGCTATAATAGGCAGCGAATAGTGGCTCTCTGATGTCGGCAGGCATATCGCGTTCTTGGATACGTTCCAGCCGTCTAGCGGCGCCTTCCTGTGAAGATGAACCTGCCCAGTCAGATGCGTATACGCTGCATATTTGTACACATTGACCGCAAATAACACATCGGTCTGTATTAACGGTTTGCGGTTCTCCGGGCAATCCCTCTATGGCATCTACTGGACAAACCCCAGCACAACGTCTGCATCCTGTGCAGAGCGTAGGGTCAATATGAATGACAGGGTCTGTGCAATCAGTCGTCTTCATACAAGGAGGCGAAGAGATCTTGTCTATTGTGGTTGACATGGTTTTCTACCTTTCTGCGGCTGATTTTGACCTTATAGGCGTGGGAAAAAGACTTCCCGCCGAGGCTCTGGAGGTGAGTCGGATATACCTTTGGCCAGCCGTAGGACATGATTCGGGCAGGCCTCTACACATGCAGGCTGTCCGTTCTCTGTTTCCGCGCACAGATCGCATTTGCTTGCTGCGGTGCGGGGAAGGGCGACTCGATTTGCACGGTGAGTCAGGCCGGACTGCGTTACAACGTGTCCTGCCCGGTAGACCGGAGACACCTCAATTGCCCCGAAGGGGCAGGCCAAAACACAGGAGGTACAGCCGATACATCGTTCCTCATCTATCATGACGACGCCGTCCTCCTGACGGATGGCCTGTACCGGACAAGCATGTGCGCAGGGGGCATTTTCGCAATGCCGGCATTGCACCGGCACATACATTTCCCCTGTACGTACAACATACACCTTGGGTACAACAGGTACGCTGACGGTTCCGACCGAAGCTCCTATGCCGTTAGCCTGACTGTGAACGGCGAAGCACGCCAGTTCACAGGCTTTGCAGCCGATGCACTGTCCGGCGTCCGCGACTACAAAAGAAGAAGCAACAGCGCTTGTTCTACTGGCTGCTCCCATTCTACTCGTCGAAGCTGACCGGGTATCTGTCGGACGGTGCATCATATTCCCTGTGCCGCTCATCTCGTCACCTTATCAGCCAAAACAGCTTCCTGGACGTTCATCTGTCTGCGAATCCGTTGGTACGATTCATGTACATCACGTTCAGCCTGCGCTTGGTCGGCGATCCGTTCCAGACGGATGGCACAGTATTTTAATTCCGGGGTTTTGGATACCGGATCGAGAAAATCAGCGGTCAGCTCGTTGCATGCTCCAACCCACCAGTGATAGGTCATGTAGGTCGCACCTTGTTGCACACGGTCACTGATTTGTGCCCGTGCCATGATGCGTCCCCGGCGAGAGGATATAGCAACAATTTCGCCATCTAGAATATTCAGATCTGCTCCGTCTTCTGGGCTAATCTGAATAAAGCCAGGCTCATCAGACAACTGGCGCAGCGCGCGGCAATTGCCAGTCATGGTACGAACGGAATAGTGACCTACCTCACGGACTGTGGACAAGACAAGCGGGTATTTTGCATCCGGTTGTTCTTGTGGTGGACGCCATTCGCAGGCGAATAATCTGCCTTTGCCACTAGGTGTCGAAAATTGATTTCCTTTATATAAATACGGTGTACCTGGATGATCCTCAGTAGGGCAGGGCCATTGCACGCCGCCTTGCTGCTCCATTTTTTGGTAGCTGGCACCGGAGAATAATGGGCTGAGACTGCGCATTTCATCCCAAATTTCTTCTGTGTTTGCATAGGACATAGGATAGCCCATGGCGGTAGCAACCTCGCTAATAATAGCCCAGTCTGGTTTTACATCACCCTGTGGCTCAACGGCCTTACGGATGCGCTGAAAGCCCCGATCTGCCGAAGAATATACGCCGTCATGCTCACCCCAGGCAGTAGAAGGGAGGATGACATCGGCGTGCAGCGCTGTTTTGTTCATGAAAATATCCTGAACCACGACAAATTCCAATTGGTCTAGGGCTTCACGCAACTCGGCGGCGTTCGGATCGCTTTGTACAGGGTCCTCGCCAAAAATGTAATAAGCTTTCAGCTTGTTCTCCTTCAGAATGAGGTGTGGTACCTCCGTAAGTGGATAGCCTTTTTTACGTGGCAGCTCAACACCCCATGCTTTTTCAAACTTTTTGCGAGCTGTGTTATCTGTTACATCCTGATAGCCAGGATACACATTCGGCAAAGCGCCCATATCACAGGACCCCTGTACATTGTTTTGTCCCCGTACTGGTCCGATACCCACATTCGGCTTGCCCAAATTTCCAGTCAACAGTGCAAGGGAAGCGAGCCCCTTTACCACATCAACGGCCTGTGAAAATTGACATACGCCCATTCCGTACAAAATTGTAGCGGTAGGAGCCTTTGCATATTCCCTCATAGCCGCCCGGATATCGGCTGCCTTGACCCCCGTAATGCCTTCCGCATATTCGGGAGTATATTTTTTAATGCTGTCTACGTATTCGGCAAAGCCTTCTGTGTTTGCTTCAACATATCGTTTGTCGTACAGTCCTTCATGCACAAGTACATGACCAAAAGCGTTCACCAAAGCCATGTTCGAACCGCCCTTTAAGGGTAGCCACATATTCGAAATACGAGCTGTTTCGGTCATGCGCGGATCGCATACAATAATTTTGGCGCCTCTTTGCTTGGCAGCTACAATGCGTCTTGCGACGATCGGATGTGTTTCGGGTGCATTATATCCAAACACGAAAATGAGATCAGAGTGTTCAATTTCAGGAATAGAGTTGGACATAGCTCCATCTCCGAGCGAGTAAGTCAAACCTGCTACAGAAGGGCCGTGGCATACACGAGCGCAATGGTCAATATTGTTCGTGCCAATGACCGCTCGCATGAACTTTTGCATGACATAATTGGCTTCATTACCCGGACCGCGTGCGGAGCCCGTTCCCATAATGGAGTCGGGTCCGTATTTTTCCTTAATTGCTGACAGCCGTTCGGCAGTATATTGAATGGCTTCCTTCCACTCGACTTCCTCCATAACTCCATTTTTGCGAATCATGGGCTTGCGCAAGCGTGCAGTCAGAATTTGCGGGTCATTCAAAAAATCCCATCCATAGTGTCCTTTCAGACACAGTGTTCCTTCATTCGTACGACCACCAGCCGGCTCTGCGCCAATTACCTGTCCTTTTTCCACCAGCAAATGAAGCTGACAACCGCTCCCGCAGTAGGGACATACGGTCAATACCTTGTCTGCCATAAGTGCAGCACCTCTTTTATATGAAATAGATGAAACTCGTAACATAAAAAAAGCCAATACAAAAATGCCGCTTTACGCTGCATCCTGTACTGGCTTATCCGCGAGCGAGGAGACAAGCTCCTTCCCGCTAATCCAACCGGTGTATGTGTTGTAGTTCTAGAGTAATGATAATGTGTCCGTCTCCATGGACGGAGGGGCAGACCTCCCAAGTATAAGTGAAGGGACTGCCGAGTGTTTTTTCGGCTTCGTTCATAAACTCCTTTTCTAGATAGGGACGAAGGACGTCCCAATATTCCCTGACCTTGTCCTCAGCCCCTTCATGAACGAGAATTTCGGACAAATTAGACAATGTACCTCGAATTTCTACCGTAATCCGGAGCGGCGAATCCAGTGAAACCTTGACGTTGTCCGGTCCTTTTCCCCGGTAGTGCTTGACAATACACACGGCCAACTTCCTGATGCGCTCACGGTATTCCAATTCGGTATTCAACATCTGGACACTCCGCTTCGAATCAAAATAAAGGCGTACTTGCCGCGCATGCCAGACAGCCTGTGTAGCTGGTTTAGAACAAGACGTAACCGTCCCGACCAAAGTGGTCTGCCCAGCACGGCGTATCACCCTTCTATGGTAGAACAGGTTGACCCGGAAAGATGTGAAATTCATTACACTGAACCAAAATTTTACATAGATTAGACCGCTCTTGAAGCAACTATACCTCTATGGTTTGTATGATGCTTCTCGTTCCATCGCGTTGTTTGTCCAGATCCAATACAAAAGCAGTTGAATGACAAACTATGGGCTGAGATTAGTAAATGTCATTCTCAAAGCCCTCTATACTAAAATAGCACAGTGCGAATCTCAGAGATTTATAGTAAATTATTCATTTATATGATTTGCAATATCAATTTATTATTATTACATTGGACGGAAATGCTAGTCGAACTCCAGAAGGCATAGATATGTTATCCAAAATGGTGGAAAAGTACGGGTTCAAGATGTAGAATCTATGCGATATTCAGTTTGTAGAAGGGCACGTCAAGGTCGTCAAATGAAGACTTAGTAGGAATTACTGCAACGTGTGGCTGAACATGAAGCCGCAAGTCAAGCCACGTTAGAATAAAGAGAAGAGGTTCGTGCTAAAATGCATGGACCTCTTCAAACTTGTAATAATTGATTTTTTATGAAACTTTACTGTTTAACCAGAACGGATAAATCGCCTTCAAAAACTTGCTCCTCTTTGTTGTTGAAAGTCGACAGCAATACAGTAACGAGTCCTGTTCCATTCCTCATCTCTTTTACTCCAATCACTTCAACAATGGTGTACAATTCGTCGCCTGGATATACTGGTTTAATAAATTTAATATTATTCATAGCAGTTCCAGCAATAACCTCATCACCGTAACTGCCTGTTTCAACCCAAAGCTTAAAAGAAACAGCTAATGTTTGAATTCCTGAAGCGATAATTCCATTAAATCTACCTTGTAATGCTTTCTCTTCATCTAAATGCATATATTGCGGGTCAAACTCCCTTGCAAATCTGGTAATATCCTCTTTAGTTAATTTTAAAGACTTGGTTTTAAATACTTGTCCGATATAAAATTCATGAAACCGCATTATTACACCTCTTGATTAAATTATTTGCTTATTTATAGAGTAGCATAATATCACCAATCATTTGTAGTCCCACTCAGCAAGTAACCCTCCGTACTTTTGTACAGTCAGATCAATGTAAGTGTCTGCTTTTTGAAGGATTATATTTCCATTAACATAAGTCTCACCGGTAACAGTGGCAGGGTTATTTGACTTCAATGCAGAGTGACTCTTTGGAACTGCTTATTTTATATACTTCGACATTCGATGCAAATAAATAAAAATTATTGACAACTGTTAAATTATGGACAACAATAGAATGCAATAATATATAAATATTGGTACTTCTGTATGGAGGGTGGTTTATCTATGAAAGTTACACCCACGATTAGAGCAGAATTGGAACAATATCTAAAACAAGAAGGTTTGAGCATGATGGAGTTTGGGCATATAGCGGGCATGAATAGGGGGATAGTAAGTAGCATAGTGTCAGGCAATAAATCTATGTCTGTTAACCAGATAGATCGCATTACCGAGGCTATGGGGTTACCGGAAGGTCACTTTTATGACTTGTTCATAGAAAACTACATCATCGACCATCCTCCGAATATGAGACGAATCGAGCCATTTTTGTTTCGCTGTGCGGAGTTGGACAAGTTGGATGCAATCCGTCGAGTGGTGGGAGCCATCATGGACAATCTACTGTATTCACCCAAGCTATTTGAAATTGCAGAAGAATTGTTGGCGCAGGGAAGACATGCGGCTGCATTGCTGCTCTATGAGGGGGTAGCTGAAGCGGAGAAATATCAACATTCAGAACGATTGGCAGTCTGTCAATATCGTATATTCACGATTCAGATTGGTGACGACCAAAGCCGCAACCACAAGGCAGCTATACTATTTGAGCCTTATGTCGAGCGCCTAGATGATTTAGAACAACTTGATGCGTTAAAGGATTTGGCTAATGTGTACAGGTCTTTGCGTAAGTGGGACAAGGTTGAGGAAATGGCAAGGCAAATGAGAGGGAAAGCTGAAGTACAATATTCCATAAAGCATCAGCAGAAGAATCGAAAGAACAGGGAGCATGAAAAGGAAACCAGAAATCCGTTATTTGGATACATTGCTTACGCCGATTTGTTGTGTGCTAGTGTTTGTGAAGCCCAAGGCGATTATCAACAAGCTCTACAATATACATACGCCTATGCGGATTTAGACTGGGTTAAAGAGGATGACGAGGATACAAAACACTGGGTAAACCTGTTCAGTCAGTGGGCGGTAGGAAATACTTACGTATATAAGCTGTTGTCAGGAGAAATAAGCCTGCTGAACGATTATGTTGAATATATTGCTACAACATCAGCCGCTAACGAGAATGAAAAGCTTTCAAAACTGCTGAATGTTATAATCGCAGCAAACCAGTTTAGCATAGATGTAGACAATATACTCAAACGATTTGAAACGCTAATTGCGACTTTTTCACAGCAACCATCATCAGATGATATGTATACCCGACAAGTGATACCGGATTATATCGCGTGGTTTGGTTACGAATTAGGTTTTTATTATTTATACCGAGGGAAGTACATTGATGGCTTTAAATATTTGATGAATGCAATGGTAAAGTCACATATAATAAATAATGAAACTTACTTTATAAACTGTATGGGGTTGTTTGTTCGTTTTCAAGCCCATGCAGTTCCTGAAACTAAAGCTGAGTATTTCAATTTTATTGAAAGGGTGTGGGAAAACAATGTTCAAAAAAATGGTATTTTTAGTCATCGCGGCTAGCTTTTTGTTTATTGTTACTATGCCGGACCAAGCCTTTAACCACCACCATAGTATTCAGCCTAACGTTACCATTGGAGGATTTTAAAGAAAAAGCTCTGCTAACCTGATGGTCGGCAGAGCTTTCTTTAGTGCAGGAATTACCACACACGGCAGAATAACTATCTGAGGTGATCAGCTTGAACCATACATATAAAGTGTTAAAGTCGGATATAGAACTATTTGCTGCTGCATTAAGCCAGGTAAGAGTATATGTAGTAAAACCGTTGGGTGATGATATGATGTAAGTTTTAGACCATCTGTTTGCCGCAACTGCGGCCCCACGACTTATTATTTTTGCGTTATAAGGGGGAGTGCCAGCGTCGCTGTCACCAGGCACAAACACATGTGGAATATAGCAAATATATTTGGGTTTGACAGCACATTTAGACAGCAGTATGCTTGCTAAGGAAATATTGATGTCCTCGTTAGGTGAGGCTCCTATATGAACATAAGCCACTGCCCGGAAACATCGAAAGATGCCAATGGGTATAACAGGAATTGCCGGATTAAGGCTCTTCTTAATGTGGCTAAAGAACTTTGGTTCTTTTACGTCGTATAGTGCTAAAGCTCGACTTGGGGGAATCGGATATTTGTATGCTTTATCCTGCATGCAGAACGACGCCCTTCAGTTAGCTGAGGGGCGTTTTTATTTCAATGTTGTAGTATTGGCAATGATTTGGTTCCAGTGTGATCAGTAAAATATGGAGCCCACAACATGTTAAGGGGAGAGGGGTTGAACCATTCAATGAGTAGTCGAAGTTCGTCTGAACCGGATCCAGAACCAGGGAGTCTATTGGCAGTCGGGTTAAAACTAGATACCATAATTGAGTATGGTTGCTATTCCTCCCCTACGGGTTAGTATTGGGCCCGACTGCCTTAAAACAAGGAGGCAGTTGACATGTCAAAAATGAATTTTTTTCAAAAAAAACAGCAAAATAAAAGTGCTGCTCATATTCAAGGCTTTGATATTGAATTGAATCAGGAAAATACCCGTCGTATTGATCGGCTAGTCGATAGTTACGAGAATAGCATTCTTTCTCATTTAGATGAAGCGTACCAAAGAACGACAAGCTGGCAAGATCGTCTTGCAGATCGGATTGCATCATTCGGCGGTAGCTGGAGATTTATTACTTATTTCGCTATCTTTCTGACCCTCTGGATACTCTTGAACAGCTTGCCGTTTACTCGCTTTCATTTCGATGAACCTCCATTTATCTTGTTGAACTTGTGTTTGTCCTTTATTGCAGCATTTCAGGCTCCGGTCATTATGATGAGTCAGAACCGCCAAGCTGCAAGGGATAAGCATGAATCGATCATTGACTTCGCGATCAACTACAAAGCCGAACAAGAGATTGACGATATGCAGAGCCACCTTCATCGGATCGAAGGCGAACTGATTGAGATTAAAAAACTCTTACTTGTTCTAAAACAACCGAATGAAGAACATAAATGACACTTTAGATTATATAGAGGCCCCGTAGAGAAGTTTTTACCTGAATCGATTCCGATTAACGAATCTTATTTCTTCCGAATCAATTTGAATTTAGAGTAGATGTGAAAAAGGACTCCGCTGGTATGTAACCAGTATGAAGTCCTTTGTTGTTTATTATTTTGTTGAATACTCGCTTACTTCAAATGTGAGTATTTTATTGAATATTACATAGTCCTTACGGTTGCTGAATGGACCTTTGTTGTTATTGTGTTTATCGATAGCAAAGAATGAAGGGCCTCTACCAGCATCTTTAGCGTCATACCAAGCAATGAATGCACTGAGTTCTTTTTTACTTAGATCGAATTCCTTATCAAATCCATTGTCCATTGTCCATTGTTACAGTCAGAATAGCTCGGTCGCCAGTTGGTTGTGCTGGTTCGGTCGGCTCAGTAGGTTCAGACGGATTAGGCTCAGGACTTGGTGTTGGATTTGGCGTCGGTGTTGGTTCAGGTGTCGGTTTAGGATCTGGTGTTGGAGAAGGTTCCGGTGCTGGTACTGTATCTTTACTGTTGAAAAAGTCAAGTTCGCTTATATTTATGTCTTCACCACTAAGTGAATAAAGAGTGACGAATCTAACGCGTTCTACTTTTTTTTCATTTGGAAGCTTCTTCAGTTCTCCATTTCCTACGTTGGTTTCAAATATGCCTATATAACCTGTGTCTCGGTCGTAGAAACTAATTCTTAAATTTTTAGAATCACTTTTAAGCTTGTAAGAATCAATAGTTCTATCTGTACCTAAATCAATCATAACCATCTTATCTTTAGGAAGTAAATAGTTTGTTTCTTCATTGTTATCTGTTATAAGTGTTGTACTTGCTTTGCTTGCATGGGGTCTTCCTATAAAATATATGTCAGGTATCATTGCATCAACACTTTTTCCGTTGGCATAACCTCCCGTATAGGCACTCACTGATGACAATGGGAGGAAAATAGTAATAAGTAAAGTGAAGCATAAAATTAAATTGAGCTTTCTTTTCATGTATAAATCCCCTTTTTGTTTATTTGCTCAGTAATCATACAAAATTGAAAAAGGGAGTCTAAACATTAATGTCTATATATTCAAAAATAAGTTTAAATGTGGTTTTTAATTTCTGGAGTAATGAGCTCTGCCCGAAAACTGGTATGAGTCCTTTTTATTATGTGACAATATACGCGATACTTCGACATGTCTCCCAATATAGTATTGAGAAGATTAAATACTATGGAGGGTCGTATGATAAAAGGAATCGCAAAAGGATTAATCGTATTGTTACTGGCAGCTATCTTTTCCGTACAGGGTGTTTATGCTGAACCGGCAGCAATCAACCAACAAGCAGCAGTTGGGTATACGCTGGAGTTCCCAAGCTCACGTTATCCAGAAACAGGGGATGCAATAGCAGCCGGACATTCTGCGGTGTGTACAATTGATCGGGATGGAGCCGAAGAAAACAGGAAGGAATCGCTCAAGGGCTATCCGACGAAAAAGGGATATGATCGCGATGAATCGCCAATGGCAATGTGTGCAGAAGGTGGCGCAGGTGCTGATATCAGATACATAAAGCCTAGTGATAACCGGGGAGCAGGATCATGGGTAAGTCATCAGTTAGATGAGTATGAAGATCGGGACTAAAGTGAGGTTTATTGTAAAAAAAACAAGGACTCAACCAGTATAGAAGCTGGCATGAGTCCTTTTTAATACCCAATAAAAAATAAATATGCAAATATATTGATTATATTTATAGATTAGCAAGTTTATGTTTAGACACATTCTAAAGAATGTATTACCGTAGTATCTGTTATACAGCACTTCAAAATATACGACCCAATCGGGAGCGCAGATTAAGTTCTCATTCTATGGAACAAAACTGAGACTGATTGGTACAAGATACCTAGATAGACCAACTAATGTGCAAATTACAATAGATAATATTGATGAAGTATTTTCTCAAAATGGAACGCTTTTAAGACAAAATCTATCATATGAAAAAACAGGACTACCAGAAGGAAGACATAATGTAACAATTACTGTACCACAGCTTACCGGGGGTCACTATGATTTGGATGCAATTGATATTGATAAAAATGGTAAATTAGTAGATGTTAATACTGCCGCTAATCTTACAGCAAAAGCTGGAGACGGCAAGGTTACTTTAAAATGGGATCAAATAGAGAATGCAGAAAGCTATACAGTTAAATACGGAACGGAGTCAGGTAAATACACTGAAACTGCTACAGCAACAAAAGATGCCTATGGAAACTTCATCATTCCAAGTCTGACCAATGGAACGAAATACTACTTTGTTGTGAGTGCTAAAGTAAATGGTGTGGATTCAGAATACTCCAATGAAGCTTCAGCAACTCCACTAGGAGGAGGAGGCAGTCAACCTGATCCAGAGCCAACTACTGGAGATCGTGCAATATTGGTGGTCACTATGACAACAGGCTTGGAAAAAGAGTTTGACCTAAGCATGAAAGAGGTTAATGACTTTATCTCGTGGTACGAAAACAAACAGGCTGGTTCTGGATCAGCTTCATACGCAATCAATAAGCACGATAACAATAAAGGCCCATTCAGCAGCCGCAAGGACTACATGCTGTTTGATCGTATCCTTACGTTCGATGTAAGTGAATACTCTAAATAAACCAAAAAGCTCAGCTGACCTTAATTGGTCGGCGGAGCTTTTTTTTGTTAAGAAGCCCTTCCTTTAACCAAGACCTCGCATAGCCTATGGAGTATAGTACCCTAAAGTAAAGGAGGCGTTACGTGTGGGGGAAATGAAAAGAGACTACGAGGGAATCACCGGAAGAGTTTGGACATCGATAGCTGCTGTATTGGCATTGTTCATTTTGCTGGTAATCATCTTAAAATTAATTCATTTATAAAGATTCTTAAGCTCCACCGGCATTTTTTCGAATTGCTGTTTAGCCCTGTGCTTTTTATCCTTTTGGTCATAATGACTAAAGCGTGTTGAATTTAATTTCTTGAGCATAGCCACATTAGTTCCCGAGGAATCTATAAGGTTCGCCGTTCGGCCCTAGGCTAATCCATGAGGGTCGCCTCTTTTTGGAATGGTTGGGTGGTACTTTCCATTAGCCAAAAAGGCGACTCTTTTTATCCTATTTTTGGATACTCAACAAGCCTGACTTTGCTTCAAGATCTTCTATAATTTCCATTGCAACAAAATATCCAAAAGACAATGTTAAAATATCCTCGTATCGTTTTCCTGATCCTCTTGCTCTACTTAATATGATGTTTTGACTTTCTTGTATTTTTTTTCTAAGGAATGATAGAGAAACCACAGGTGGATTGGAAGCGATCAAATCCATCATCAGAGTTGACAACTTTTTCTGAAACTCTTCAATCGGAAAGTCATTATTTTCTTTTGAATACAGATGCATCGTTTCAGGTGGATCTTTAAATGAAGTTTGATATTGAGTATTGAAAACACCTTCATTAGCTATTTTGTCCGCAATTAATTTACCAAAAACGATCCCCGATGCGAATGCTTGCCCAGGGATTCTTCCTATACCAAGATCACCATTAAATTGAGCTTCTCCAGTAGCAAAAACACGATTCAAGTTTATAGCCTCAGCATTAGCATTGATTTCGATTCCTCCTGAAGAATAGTGCATCGTTGGTGTAATTTTAATTCTTTTATTTTTAACTACCTTAGGACTAAATCCATATTTTTTGAATTTTTCATTTAAAACATTTTCATCAGCATGGCTCATATCCAAGTACATGTCTTTTTTTTGTTTGATACATTCAAGTTGGAATTTTAAAATCTCATCAATCATTTCGTGGTAATCATCTCGAGCAATTGCATCACAAATATACTTATCTTTTAATAATTGAACTCCATCCTCATCTATTATTTTCCCTTGACTCAAAGATACAACCCCGCCCAATAAAATTTGCCTTCCGTTATATATAGACCAAGGATGACACATTACTGTAGACATTCCCTTTAATCTTGCACCTATTTTTTTAGCTAAGATAAGCGTTTCACCAGTTGAACCCGGCGAATTATCATTGAAACAGAATTGTCCTGCATATCCTCCCGTAGCTAATACCAAATAATTTGTAAATATTCTGATAAATTGATCTGATTGTGTGTCATAAAATATTGCGATAATTCCTTGATCGTACTTTTCCAAATGAATCAAAATTTTATTACACATCGGTTGTTCAATATGTTGTAACAAACAATTGATTAATTTCTTTCCCCCATGTGATTTAATCAAACATTCAGGCATGATACCAAAGGATGTTTTCTCATAAGGAATTCCTAATTCTTTGAAGAAATTTATAATTATGTTGGAATTCCTATATAGCGCTTCAATTACTGATCGATCTGCTCCACATTTATCAATAGTAAGATTAATAATATTGTTAACTTCATTCTCTGATGGAACCCGAGTATTTGCGGCTGAAAGAAAGGAGTTGCTTTGTTTGGGTGCATTCTTTTTTGTTACAATCGTGTACTTAATATTATTTTTCGACAAATAATAAGCAGCAGTAAGCCCTGAGATCCCCGTACCGACAATCAAAATTGGAGTGTAGTTTTCAACGGATATTCCATTTTGTTTCATCATTCCAACTCCCTTTTAGGATGTGAATGTTATCTTCGGCTGAATCTCGTAGTCAGTTTTCTATTTGTTGCAACAAAACGCATCATGATGATATTCATAAAATTCTTGCTCCGTTGTTAATTGCCTGTAATTTATATCAAATTATATAACTATATTTCGTTTTATACTTTATATAGTTATTAAGAGCTAACAAAATCAAATACGAACAGTTTTGCAAAAGTAGAGGAAAAAAAGAACCATTATAGCAATCGCTAAGATGATTCTTATTACGATTTCCAATATCCTTGTTACCAACGAAGAATGGAATCCAAAAAAATATTTTCCTAATTGTACAAGTTTATTCCTTATATTGTCAACATTATCTGAGAATATATAATTGACTCAGCTTTCGCAGTATGAATATTCAAACAAATCCTTAATGTAATAACTGGCAGTACCTTAGAAAAGGCGACAGAGTTCATAGTATCCATCCTTATAGCCTTAACCTATCACTTCTATAGATATCATATCTTAGACCAATCAAACATCCCGTGGTATATTGTTGACATTCAAGAGAGAGCCGTTAGCTTCTCTCCACTAGGTTCGAAAAACACAGGGGTGAATAATGATGAGTAAAAAGACCATGTTCGAGAAAATTTGGGATAACCATGTCATCTATCAGGAAGCGGGAAAGCCGAGTATTTTGTACATTGATCTTCACCTCGTACATGAGGTAACATCGCCGCAGGCGTTTGAGGGATTACGTCTTAGCGGACGTCAGGTACGTCGCCCAGAGCTTACGTTTGCAACGATGGATCATAACGTGCCGACTAAGGACCGTTACAATATTACGGACCCGATTTCCAAGCAGCAGATTGATACATTAACTCAAAATTGCCGTGATTTCGGTGTTACACTGTATGATCTGGATACGGTGGATCAAGGTGTCGTTCACGTTATGGGGCCTGAACTTGGTCTGACTCATCCGGGCAAAACGATTGTTTGTGGTGATAGCCATACCTCCACACACGGGGCGTTCGGAGCACTCGCTTTTGGTATCGGAACCAGTGAGGTAGAGCACGTAATGGCAACACAATGTCTCCAGCAAGCTAAAGCCAAAACGATGGAAGTTCGCTTTGTAGGCCGCCGCAAACCTGGTGTGACAGCAAAGGACATGATTTTGGGTGTCATTGCCAAATACGGTACAGATTTCGCCACAGGTTATGTTATTGAGTACACAGGTGAATCTATCCGCGAATTGAGCATGGAAGAGCGCATGACTGTGTGTAACATGTCCATTGAAGGCGGAGCCAGAGCAGGAATGATTGCACCGGACGAAACCACCTTCAATTACTTGCGTGGACGTCAACATGTAGCACAAGGAGCTGCTTTCGAGCAAGCGGTTGCTGAGTGGAAAGAGCTTGTCACAGATGAAGGCGCTGAGTTTGATGTCGTGCTGGAGTTTGACGTAGATGCTTTGATTCCGCAAGTAACCTGGGGCACCAGCCCGGGGATGGGTACAGATATTTCCTCAACCGTACCGATTCCGGCAGAACTGCCAACCGAAAACGAACGTAAAGCAGCTGAAAAAGCGCTTGAATATATGGATTTGAAGCCAGGTACTCCGATCACGGATATTGCGATTGATTATGTGTTTATCGGCTCCTGCACCAATGGGCGGATTGAAGATTTGCGTGCAGCCGCTGAGGTTGCCAAAGGTTACAAGGTTTCTGACAAAGTAACGGCCATCGTCGTACCAGGTTCGGGGCGTGTGAAAATTCAGGCTGAAGAAGAAGGGCTGGACGTCATTTTTACAGAAGCAGGATTTGAGTGGCGTGAAGCGGGATGCAGTATGTGTCTTGCGATGAATCCAGACGTACTGCAACCGGGACAGCGTTGTGCATCGACTTCTAATCGTAACTTTGAAGGTCGTCAGGGACGCGGAGGACGGACTCATCTGGTATCTCCAGCAATGGCAGCCGCTGCGGCGATTCATGGACATTTTGTTGATGTACGGGATTGGAAATTCAAGCAGGAAGAAGTAGTCCGCTAGGATACAGAGGAGGAATTACGATGGAAGCTTTCACAACATTAAAAGGAATTGTAGCACCTGTGGATCGGGTGAATGTGGATACAGATGCTATTATTCCTAAGCAGTTTTTGAAACGAATTGAACGTACGGGCTTTGGACAGTTTCTGTTCTACGAGTGGCGGTTTGATGAAGCGGGCAATATCAATCCTGAATTTGAACCGAACAAGCCTCGTTATGCAGGGGCGTCTGTGCTGATCTCTCGCGCTAACTTTGGCTGTGGCTCCTCACGTGAGCATGCGCCGTGGGCGATTATGGACTATGGGTTTCGTTGCGTAATTGCTCCGTCTTATGCGGATATCTTCTATAATAACTGTTTTAAAAACGGTATATTGCCGATCAAGCTGTCTGAAGAGCAAGTAGAGGAATTGTTTCAGCGCACGGCGCAGCATGATAACTACCAATTAAACATCGACCTGAATGATAAAACGATCACTGACGATTATGGTCTGAAAATTGAATTCGATTTGGATGAACATCGCCGCCAGTTCCTGCTGCAAGGCTTGGACGATATTGGCCTGACACTCCAGCATGAATCTGAAATTCTGGCTTATGAACAAAAACGTGCTGCGAAACAAGGCGCATAGGGTTAATTCCCAGTTCAGTTTCAATACGTAGTCATATAGCTAGCTCATTTGTTAGACAGAAAGCCCGTACTGGCATTACTTTTGCCTGCGGGCTTTTATCATGCTCAAAAAATAAATTGGAAAATAAGGGGTTGACGGTTCGACTCAGCATGGTATTGTAAATGTAAAATGATTGAAGGACTGTGTCTGTGAGAAATACCAAAAAATACATATATAAGTTAGGGGAATGAGAATGAAGAAATATGGTTGGGTGATACTAGCGGCTATCCTGATTTGGTTGTGGCCGTCCTCCCCTCATGCGAATGCGGCTGGAGCAGATTTGTTTTTAGATGGCAAAAGGGTGGAAGCGCCTGCAGATGCCAAGCCTGAAATGGTCAATGGAAAAATCATGGTACCGCTAAGGGTGGTTGGGGAGCAGCTTGGATATCAATTCAAGTGGGAACCACAATCCTATAAAATCTCAATTCAAAAAAATAGTACCGATATGTCCATGTATGTAGGCCGTACATCGGCTGATGTGAATGGAAAAACAGTTAGTCTGGATGCACCTCCTGTGCTTCGGGGAAGCTCGACCATGGTCCCATTGCGTTTTGTTGGGGAGCAAATGGGGCTAAAAGTAGATTGGAATAATAAAAGTAAATCCGTAAATCTCAGTCAAAAGGCTGTAACTCAACAAGCGAGTAAACAGTCTCAATCCCAACCATCGTCGCAAACGTCAACACAGAGTACAACAAGCACCAATAAAACGTCTTCAGCAACAGCGACGACAATAAATCCAGTTGAAGCAGACAAGCATACTGAAGCCGCATCTTCACCAGCCAAGCAGCAAAATAAAGAACAGACCACAGCAAATGCGTTGCTTGTACAAAATATTACTTTTGGGGGTGAAACGTTAAAGATTTCTCTGAACAAAGATGTTACCCCTAAAGTATCCAAAATGACGGGGAATGATCGTATTGTTGTAGATTTACCCGGGGCTTCACTGGCGACTGATTTTCTTCAGCCGTTCCCGATTCGCACCGATGGCACGCGGGCGTTGACGAATAGTGACGGCGAGGATGTGCAGGAAATTAGATTTGCTCCCACAGATGGACAAAATGGGGGCGTACGCATTGTCATTGCTTTAAATCAAGCACGTGATTACGATCTTTCAACCAATGGCCTAGGCGATATCACCCTTCAATTGCGTGAGCGTAGTGTGAATCCGGTAGTGGTAACACCAACGAATGTCGAAGGACGGCGAATCGTCGTCATTGATCCCGGACATGGTGGCAAGGACCCTGGGGCAGGTAGTGTGACTGGGCGACATGAAAAGGAATTTACATTGGCGGTAGCGTTAAAGGTCGAGCAGCTTCTACAAAATGATCCTGACATTCAAATCGTATTGACTCGCAATGGAGATACGTATCCCACGCTGGATGAACGACCACAACTGGCTAATAGTCAACAGGCAAGCGTGTTTGTATCCATTCATGGTAATAGTATGCTAGCTTCAGATAAAGGAAAAACCAATGGCTCTGAAACCTATTATGCACGCCAGGACAGTTTGGCACTGGCAAAGGCGATGCATAAATATCTTGTAGCGGCTACCGGATTTAAGGATAATGGCATCAGGGTGGCAAACCATGTGGTGACGAGAAAATCACAAATGCCCGCTGTATTGCTGGAATGTGGCTACCTTAGTAATCTATCAAATGAAGCAGCCATGTTCACAGAAGAAACACAGGAAAAGATCGCCGAAGGTATTGTCGATGGGTTGAAGGAGTATCTTGGAACAGGCACAGGAGCAACTGAATCACTTAACTAAGGATGTTTACAATAAAAGCTACTTTCCACCTTTTAATGAAAATTCATGGGGGTGAAAGTAGCTTTTTTAGTTCTTTTGGCTGTGACTTTTGACGGAAAGCGAATGATCTATATTTTTAGTCAAAATTCGACAAAAATAGTTCTTTGGCACGTATATTTCTGTTATGATGGAATATATTCGCAACTTTTGGTGTGAGATAACGTCTATAAGGTTGTCTGATATTACATAAGCGCGTATATCAGGTCGCCGCACCGGAGCATGTGGCAAAAAAATTATGAATGGAAGGGTGACGAATGAAGAAATTTGGTTTTTTGTTGTTATTATTTGTCTTCATGTGGGCGGTTCCGGGTTATGGACATGCGGCTTCGAGTGGAACACAAATCTATCTCGACGATCAACAGTTAAGTGTCCCTAGTGGTGCTAAGGCACAAGTAATTGGCGGAAGTACAATGGTCCCGCTACGCGTAATTTCTGAAAATTTGGGATATGACGTGACATGGAAGCAGCAGGCGCGAACCATAACGATTGAGAAAGACAGTACCTCGATCCGAATGATAATCGGAAGTAAGACGGCGACTGTCAATGGAAGCGACATTAGTCTGGATGCTTCGCCTCTGCTGCGTTCCAATTATGCCCTTGTACCGCTTCGTTTTATCGGCGAGCAAATGGGACTGGACGTAAAATGGGACAGCAGCTCCAAGTCCGTAAAATTATATACCCGCAGTAGCGGGTCTGGAAACGGGGAATTTACACCTCCCAAGTCCGGAAATAACAGTACAGGTACTGGTAGTGTTACTGCACCAACGAATAATGCGAACTCAGGTGTTACACAGGTGCAGGGAGTTAGTTTCAGCCAAAACCGTTTAACCATCACAACAGCCAGTGCCGTCAAGCCGAAAGCGTTTACGATGGCAGGCCCTGATCGGGTAGTGGTGGATTTGCCAGCGACTGCGTTTGCTGACAATTTCGGAGAGCAGCAAAAGCTGGATAGCAACTTAAATGGTTCGCTGGACATTGAGAATGAAGCGGATGTGTCCGGTATCCGTTATGCTTTATTCCAAAAGGAACCTTCAACGGTGCGCGTTGTTATTGATTTGAAGCATGCCATGAATTATACCGCATATAATGATGGTTCGAATCGTGTTATCGTCGATCTGGCTTCCAAAGATTCTGTGAATACCACGCCAGACGCAACGTTACCAGATGGCTCACAGCCGGATGACACGCAGACATCACCAACTAACAGCAATGGTAAAAAGGTCGTTGTTATTGATGCTGGCCATGGAGCAAAAGATTCTGGAGCAGTTGGTGTTTCAAGAAAAAATTATGAAAAGACCTTCAACTTAGCTATGGCTCTGAAAGTAGAAAGTATATTAAAGCAGAACCCCAAGCTTGAGGTTGTGCTGACACGCAGTGATGATACATTCTTGGAGCTTAAACAGCGCGTAAAAGTAGCTGAAAACCTTAATGCTAACGTGTTCGTGTCCATTCATGCTAACAGCAGCGGTAGCTCAGCTTCCAACGGTACAGAGACGTATTACCAGCGTAGTGCAAGCAAAGCGTTCGCTAACGTTATGCATAAGTACTTTGCTCCTGCGACGGGTCTGACAGACCGAGGCATTCGTTATGGCAATTTCCATGTAATTCGGGAAACGACTATGCCAGCCGTATTGCTTGAAGTAGGATATCTGAGTAATGCAAAAGAGGAAGCCACACTGTTTGATGAAGATTTTCAAAACCGGGTAGCTCAAGGGATTGCAGATGGAATCACAGAGTATCTCGACGTAAAATAGATCTTCAACAAATCGCTTGTCAACGTCAAGCAAGGAGGGGGACATATGAACAAGAAAATCGTAATTGCAGGTCTGCTGGCACTGTTTGCCATTGCAGGTGCAGGGTGTGCCTCTAAGCAAACAACGGCTCCTGCGACTCCATCTCAGGAAACACAAACTTCGAATGCACAAAATAGTACACCTGAACAGACGACCCCTGAACCTTCGGCTCAATCTGCTGAAAATAATGGGGCGAGTCAAACACCTGCATCTCCGTCAACAGAGCCTACAAAGACCAAGACGGACACGGAAAATTCAGGAGATCGACAAACACAGCAGATTACGGTGTACTATACGGATACACAAGAGAACGGCTTGAAAGAACAGAAAAAGGAAATTACCTATCCAAGCGAGCTGGAAAAATTGCAAAAAACGTTTGAAGCTCTGCAAAAGAGTGGGGATTCTGCTCTTATCCCGTTGTGGTCCGAGAAAATTTCCGTGCATAAGATCAAATTAGATAACGGTGCATTGACTTTTGATATTTCTCTGCCGGACGAGGCTCGATTGGGAGCTGGCGGCGAGGAATTAGCTATCGATGCCTTGAAGAAAACGATGTTCCAATTCAAGGAAGTCAAAACGCTGGATTTGCTCGTAGATGGTCAATCTTTAGAGTCCTTAATGGGACATGTAGATTTGGATCATCCCATGAGCCGCTAACCGATCAGACGGTATGAAAATTTCTTGGAGATTTACACACTTTTCACGTGCAATCTGTGACAGATAATGATAATATAGGAGTGTATTTCTCGCCTATGCAGGCAGTCATGCACAAATAGTATTCGTTTCTTTCCGGATGATTATTTAGAGTGACCGTCTTGATGCGGGCTATCCCGTATCAAGACGTTTTTTTTGGTAGGAGGTAGGATTTCCGTGAATGCAGCAACCGCACGTCATATATTGGACACCATCGGTACGATGTTTCCGGATGCCCATTGTGAGTTGAACCATGACAATGCTTTTGAATTAACGATCGCCGTGTTATTGTCTGCTCAATGCTCCGATCAGATGGTCAATAAAGTAACGGCAGACCTGTTTCAAAAATACAAGTCACCTGAGGATTATTTGGCTGTTCCTCTTGAGGAACTGGAGCAGGATATTCGCAGAATCGGCTTGTACCGAAACAAGGCCAAGCATATTCATAACCTCTGTCGTATTTTAATAGACCAGTACGGGGGAGAGATACCTTCGGAGCACGATCAACTGGTTAAGCTACCCGGTGTTGGCCGTAAGACGGCTAACGTCGTAGTATCTACTGCTTTTAATGTACCGGCTATTGCGGTAGATACGCATGTAGAGCGTATTTCCAAACGGCTCGGTTTTGCAGGGTGGGATGATTCAGTGCTTGAGGTGGAAAAAAAGCTGATGAAGAGGGTACCTAGGGATGAATGGTCTTTGACCCACCACAGGCTTATTTTTTTCGGACGCTACCATTGTAAAGCTCAAAATCCTCAATGTCAGGTATGTCCGTTACTTGATGTGTGCAGGGAAGGCAAGAAACGTATGAAAACGTCTCTTATCAGAAAAGATAAGGAACGTAGAGCTTAAAGACCCACAGAGTAACAGAGGGTTTAACCATTTATGTGTAGAAAAGGATGAAGAGTATGAAGTGCATTTCGGTATATACAGACAATTTTGAAGCGTTCTCTGATATTTTTGAGCAAATTGTAACAACAGAATTTGCTGAAAACGAAGAGCGCGAGCTTGAGGGAATCACAGTTAGTCATTCCGGTGATGTACCTGAACATTATCTGGAGCGTATGTCACAAAAGCCAGAAGTGGTCGTAATGAAGGACAAATCCCGTGGGATTACGATTTTACAGCATGGTCAAGTATTTGAAATTTTGCTGCCAGTGCTTGAGACTGCAGCCAATTAAGTTCAATTCGCGGACGACATGCGTTGCATGTTCCGGTGTAGGCGGCTCGGCTGGTTTAACCAGCCCGAAGGCGCATATATGAACCTTGCAGACCATCCTGATATGGATAGAGCCTCGTTCCAATGAAGTGTGCATACATTTTGACCCTGAATTATGGTGTCGCGTTCCCCATGTTCTAAAAGGTGAATGTACGTGATGAGCAGGCTCACCCGTTGTATACATATCTTGCTTCGTCGGTGCTCTTTGAGGGCTTTGATGAATTGCATTCGGTTGCCTAAATATTTATTTTTAATGATCCGTTTGGACAGTATAAAATGAACTTATTATTATCATGTACGAAAACAGCGTTCCCTAAAGCCAGGTACTGGCGGGGAGCGCTGTTTAGTTTTTTTGATGTGATGATTCTCACAACGGCTTAGGAATGCTACAATATAGCTATTTGGTGCAGACAAGTGATAAGGAGTGGAACCGTAGCTTATGATGCAAACGATTACAGGAGATGCGGGAAAGTGGTTGGATACGATAGAACAGATACAGAGTACATTGCGTAAAGCCGAGGATGAAGCGGGAGCGAAGGCGATAGGTGATCTGCTGGAAAAAGCATATGCGCAGGAGCTGACCATTGCCTTTTGTGGACATTTTTCAGCGGGTAAATCGAGCTTGATTAACAGCTTGTGTGGTAAAACTGTGCTGCCGTCTGGACCGGTGCCTACGAGCGCTAATGTAGTGTCCATCCGTTATGGACGTCCGAGAGCGCTCATTCATCCAGCCAAATCAGCGGAAAATCCAGAGCCGGAAAGCATGGAAGCCTCCCTGTCCGAGCTTGCTGAGTATTGTAAAAATGGTGGAGCCTATGAATCGGTTCAAGTGTGGGAGGATGTTCCGATATTATCTAGCGGAGGAGTGCTGCTGGATACACCAGGCGTAGATTCCACAGACCACGGACATGCGCTGGCGACACATTCTGCTTTACATTGGGCAGATATTGTTTTTTATGTGATGGATTACAATCATGTCCAATCTGAAAATAATTTGTCCTTTGCCAAAAGTTTGTCGGATTGGGGCAAGCCATTATATTTGATCATCAATCAAATCGATAAACACCGGGAGCGAGAGCTTTCATTTACACGTTATCGTAATGAGGTGGAGACCAGCTTTCATGCCTGGCAGGTTCATTATACGGATATCCTCTTTACTTCCTTGAAGGAGCAGAATCATCCATGGAACCAGTGGAAACAGTTGACGTACCTGATTCCGAAATTGCTGGAGCGAAAAACAGAGTTTTTGGCATACAGTTTAGTGTCCTCTATGCATCATTTGGTAGAGCAACACGTGGAGACTGTGCAGGCAGCTGAAGAAGAGGAACTGAACACACTGTTAAAAGAAGCAGGTGGAGAAGAAGCCATTTTGCGCCTGGATATAGAGCAGAAAACCTTGCAGCAAGAAGATGAACACTGGAAGGTGCTTCCGGAGCAGGAGCGTAAACGACTGCGTCAAGAGCTGGATCATTTACTGGAACACGCACATTTGACGCCAGCGGAGCTACGTGAAGCGGCAGGCGAATACTTAGAGAGCCGCAAGCCGGGCTTCAAAACAGGAATATGGTTTGCAGGAGGAAAGACTGAGCGAGAAAAGGAAAGCCGTTTGGAACGGCTGACAGGAATGCTGACTGATCAGGTGGAGGGACAATTGCTTCCCCATGTACGGGAGCTACTGAGGTCTTGGGGTGACAGTCAGGGTTTGTGGTCCGCTGCGATGGAGCAGGAGCTGGATGACATCCGCCCTGTGACGGACCGGCAACTGGTAGAGCAGACGGTGAAGGAAAATGCGTTGTCGCCGGAGTATACGTTGAACTATTGCAAAGATCTACGCGCTGCTGTGACCGCCGAATGTCGCCGTAAGGCGCTAACGCTGGTAGACCAGCTGCTGGCCCAGCTTGCAGTGCGAGCCGAAGCCCGCCGCGCGGCTCTCGCGGATGCACGCACTGCGCTGCTGGCGCAGGCGGACGCGGCGAGCCGCTACAGCACCCGCGTGCAGGCCTCGGCTTCGCACGCCAGCCTGCTGCGCAGCTTGCTGCCGCAGGCGTCCGCGCCAGGCGGCTTGCCCCGTGCGGACGCGCTTGCACCGGCGTCCGATACCGCCGCTGCTGCCCCGCCAGCTGCGGCACCAACGGGCGTTGCGCGTTCTGACATCGCTGGCTCGCGCAACGCATCGGCGCAGCCGCTAGCAGGAACGGCGTCAGCACAGCCTGCCGCCGGAGGCCGCCGCACGCGGCTGGATGCAGCAGCGGCCCGATTGAAGGCTGCCGCTGCCCTGGTAAGCCCGTACCCTGCCATGCAAGCGGCGGTACGGGATTTACATGCCCGCGCCGCTGCGCTGGAGGGCGGGCAGTTTACGTTGGCGCTGTTCGGAGCGTTCAGCGCTGGGAAATCCAGCTTCGCCAACGCTTTGCTGGGTGAAGCTGTGTTGCCCGTATCGCCGCATCCGACGACAGCGGCGATTAACCGCATAATGGCGCCTGCAAGTGCTGAGCGCCATGCCACGGCTGACGTCCATATGAAACCAGTGGACGCGTTGCGGGAAGATCTTAAATACTCATTTCGGTTATTAGGATTGGGGGAACCCGCGGCAGCGGGCTGGCAAGAAGCCGTTCATGCTTTATCTCCGGAAGGCATCCATCCTGCGGGTAGGCCTCATTATAGTTTTTTGAAGGCTGCCGCAGCCGGATGGGAAGAAGCTGAAAGCTTGCTGGGACAACAGCTTCAGGTGGATTTAGAGCAGTATCGGGATTTTGTTGCGTCTGAGCACAAATCATGCTTTGTGGAGCATATCGACCTTTATTATGATTGCGCTCTGACCCGTCAGGGCATCGTGCTAGTGGATACGCCAGGAGCGGATTCTGTGAATGCACGACACACAGGCGTGACTTTCAACTATATGAAGCATGCGGACGCTCTTGTATTTGTCACCTATTATAACCATGCGTTTACGCAAGGTGATCGCCAGTTCCTGAACCAACTAGGTCGAGTTAAAGAGACCTTGGCGCTGGATCAGACGTTTTTTATAGTTAATGCATCAGATCTGGCTTCTTCTGAAGAAGAACTGCATTCTGTTACCCGGCATGTACAGGAACAACTACAGGCGAATGGAATCCGAAAACCACGTATTTATCCGCTTTCCAGTATGCTGGCGTTGGAAGCTGCCGAACAGGGAGAGGCTTCGCTGCGTTCAGCTTCACGTTTTGATGCATTTGAAGATGATTTTTCAGCATTTGCAGCCGAAGAGCTGGCAGGTTTGTCCATTGCTTCTGCTATGCAGGAACTGGGTCGGCTGCGGAACCGCATAGAGCAACATGCAACCGATGCCCGGTATAGCGAGGAAGAACGTGAGATTCGATTAGAGCGATTAACTCGCATCCGTGGAGAATTGGAGCATACGCTCCTAGGCCTGACTGACAGCAACGGTGCATCTGTGTTATCGGGTGAAACCGATGAATTGCTGTATCATGTACGTCAAAGGCTGTCCTATCGGACTGGAGAATTTATGGCAGAGGCTTTTCATCCATCTGTTCTGCGTGAAGGAGTAGGTGATCTTCGTTCGGCTTTTGCATCTTGTGGTCGTGAGCTGATGCGTTTAATCGAACTGGAGCTGTCTCAGGAATTGCTGGCAACCACACTCCGGCTGGAAAAAACGGGCCAAATTTTGGTACACAAGACTATACAACAGTGCGTAGAACACATGAACGATCAGTTGCAAGGACTAGTTTGTACGATTCCTGAATCCAGAAACTGGGCTGTTCCCGAGCTGAATGAAATTTCCCTGCAGGAGTCTATTCATTGGAAGGACTATTGGAATAGCTTTAAAAATCCAAAGCTATTTTTTGAAGGAACTGGGCGAGCGAATCTACAAACCAAACTGGAGCCGATATTACGCCAGCGAATCGGGGAAGCTGTGGATCAGCAACGAGAACGAATGTCTTCTTTTTACGTTACGCTGATGCAGGAGGAACAAATGTGGCAGAAAGCTCAGCTTCGAGAGCAAATGCTGGAGACGACTCGTGGCATGGAGCATGCCCTTATGGGCGGTGAGCAGCCACAGGTTTGGGAAGAGCTTGCTGGCAAGATTGCGGCTTTGGAGTAAAGATAAATAAGTACACCATTTATTTAAGTTCAGGACACCGGGTTGTGGGACAACCCGGTGTTTTATGCATGCTCCAAAAAGAAAGCAATACTGAGTAAATAGCCATATTCAATAATAAGAAAGCGATTTAATTTGTCTAATCACCCACCAATTGATAACCTGCCTGAATACGGCTTGTTATCCTCTTTGCCCCCTTGGAAAGCGAATGGTAAACTTCACTAAGCCATATAACAACGTCGTGCAACTAATGGAGGGACATTGACATGGAAGTGCTCAGGCAACTGCAAGTTTTTTTTCGCGAGAGGAGACACTATCTGTTTCTTTCTATTTTATGCCTTGCGATAGCGACGGCCCTGGGACTGGTGTATCCGAACCTGCTCCAAAGGCTAATTGATAACGCTATCATCCCCGGTGACTTCGGGAAAGTCCCGGCGCTGGCTCTGACTGTGCTAGGAGTAGTCATCATTAAAGGGTTCATGCAATTTTTACATGGTTTTTTTGGTGGACGGCTAGGTAACTACTTGGCGTACCGACTCCGCAATGCTTGTTACGAAAAGCTGCAATTTCTGTCCTTCAGATATTATGACACTGCCAAAACGGGGGATCTCATGTCCCGACTGACTGGTGATTTGGAGGCAATTCGTAACTTTATCGGGTTTGGTTTTGCCCAACTCCTCAATGTGCTACTGATGGTCGTATTCGGCTCTATGATGATGCTGTATATTAACTGGCAGCTCACCCTCATTACGATGATCAGCATGCCATTGCTACTCTTCGTCACATTCAAGTTTGAATCCCGGATTCATCCCACCTTTCAGGAAATGCGGATTGCCCTTAGCGCCTTGACGACAGCGGTCCAAGAAAATATAACAGGTGTGCGAACCGTCAAATCTTTTGCCCGCGAATCATATGAAGTTGAGAAATTTTCAGTACGTAATGAGCAATACAAAAGTAATCAAATTCAGGCTGCTTCCTTATGGAGTCGGTTTTTCCCCGCAATGGAACTGATAGCTTCTGTCAGTGTGGTCCTGCTGTTGGGCATGGGGGGGTATCTGGTCATTCAG
The DNA here is from genome assembly GCF_900116035.1 of Paenibacillus sp. cl130. Taxonomy (NCBI): domain Bacteria; kingdom Bacillati; phylum Bacillota; class Bacilli; order Caryophanales; family Paenibacillaceae; genus Paenibacillus; species Paenibacillus sp. cl130. Next base: position 70,531 of record NZ_FOYG01000002.1, on the reverse strand, counting down.
AAGTCAATGACCTTGGGGCAGCTCGTCGCTTTCTTTAGCTTAATTTGGTATATTATCGGCCCCATCTGGAGCATTGGCTTTCATATCAATAACTATACGCAGTCCAAAGCTTCTGGTGAAAGGGTCTTGGAACTGCTAAATCAGTCCATAGATGTAACCGATGAAGCCGGAGCACTTAAACTCGATGCCGATCAGGTGGAAGGACATGTTACGTTTGAACATGTTACCTTTGCTTACGGAAATAAGCTCCCTGCTGTTGTTGACATCAATTTAGACGCACCTCCGGGATCAGTCATTGGAATTTTAGGCGGAACGGGGTCAGGGAAGTCTACCATTATTCAATTACTCATGCGCGCTTATAATGTGAATGCAGGAAGTATCAAGTTGGATGGCAAGGATATACGTCACTTGAAGATTCGCGATTTACGTGCTCAAATTTCTTCCGTGTTTCAGGAGACGTTTTTGTTTTCGTCCTCTATACGCAACAATATTTCATATGGATTAAGTCATGTCAGTATGGATGACATCATACGCGTTTCCAAACTGGCTCAGGCACATGAATTCATAACTGAACTACCGCTGGGATATGACACTGTCGTCGGAGAACGTGGATTGGGACTGTCCGGAGGGCAGAAACAACGGATCGCCATCGCGCGCGCACTACTCAAAAATCCGAAAATTCTGGTACTGGATGATGCTACCAGTGCGGTTGATATGGAGACAGAGCATGAAATACAGACCGGTTTTCAAGAGGTTATGCGTGGTCGAACAACATTTATAATTGCTCATCGAATCTCTTCACTTCGTCATGCCAATGAGATTGTGGTGCTTGAGGAAGGACGAATCGTCCAGCGTGGAACACATGAACAGCTCATTGCTACTCCAGGTCCATATCAGGATGTGTATCATATTCAATACGCCGATTACATAGCTCAGGCTCCAGACGGTGTATCCGAAGGGCAGGTGAGACCATGAATATACCCGCAGAAAAAGTCAAACCGTTAAAAAAGCCAACGAATGAACGCTTTGTCTATCAAGATGATGATGTCATTGACAAACCGTTTAACTGGTCAGAATTCAAACGTTTGCTGGCATACATGAAGCCTTATGCCCGTCAGATTCTGCCGATCCTTCTGGTCATGATGATTCTCGGCACCATTACCAAGCTGACCGTTCCTTATTTGATCAGTCTGGCCATTGATAAGGCAATTGCTCCCGCATGGCCTGCACTGCCCAGCGTAAAGTTACTACTGCTCATCACGGGTGCCGTGCTCTTGTTATATTTAATTCAATGGGCAGCCAGCACGTACCGCATTAAATTCACCAATATTATCGGTCAACGGGTTATTTACGATTTGCGTGAAGATTTATTCAAGCATATTCAAAAGCTATCCTTTAACTTTTTTGATAAGAGACCAGCAGGTTCTGTATTAGTGCGCGTGACGAATGACATTAACTCGCTACAGGATCTTTTTACGAACGGTGCAGTGAATGTCCTAATTGACTGCGTACAGCTTATCGGAATTATTGTCATTTTGCTGCTTATTAACTGGAAGCTCGGTTTGGCGGTAATTGTGACCGTTCCGATCATGTTTTTGATCTCGACCAAGCTGCGCGTACGCATCCGCCGCGCTTGGCAAGAAGTCCGTATGAAGAACTCGCGTATCAACTCTCATTTGAATGAGTCCATTCAGGGGATTCGTGTGACACAAGCGTATACGCAGGAGCAGGAAAACATGGCTTATTTCGACGACATGAACAGCTCTAGCAAAAAATCGTGGGATAAGGCTTCTGCCATGAATCAGGTCTTTGGCCCACTTATTGATATTACCGGAGGATTTGGTACGCTTGTGCTGTTTTGGTTTGGAGCGCATTTAATTCAGACAGATCAGCTTACGGTGGGATTACTGGTTGCGTTTGCTAACTATGTAGGGAACTTTTGGGAGCCGATTAATCGGCTGGGCCAAATGTATAATCAGCTACTGGTTGCGATGGCTTCGTCAGAACGAATTTTTGAGTTTATGGATGAACAGCCGAATATTGCGAACAAACCGGGAGCAAAAGATTTGCCGCCCATACGGGGCGATATCCAATTTGAAAAGGTCATTTTTGAATATGAAAAGGGACGTCAGGCGCTTAAAGGTATCAATCTCTCTGTTGAAGCGGGTCAATCTATAGCGCTTGTGGGTCATACCGGATCAGGTAAAAGTACAATTATTAATCTGCTAAGCCGTTTTTATGACATTACGTCAGGGCGGCTTACGATTGACGGTCATGATGTGCGTGATGTCACGGTGGAGAGCTTGCGAAGCCAGATTAGCATCGTGCTACAGGATACATTTATTTTTTCGGGGACGATACGCGATAATATCCGATTTGGCCGATTGGATGCAACGGATGAGGAAATTGAAGCGGCTGCCAAGGCGGTCAATGCTCACGAGTTCATTGTTCACTTGCCAGCTGGCTATGAAACAGAGGTAGAAGAGCGGGGGGGAATGTTGTCCATGGGCCAGCGACAGCTCTTATCCTTTGCTCGTGCCTTGCTGGCAAATCCGCGAATTCTTATTCTGGATGAAGCAACAGCCAGTATTGATACGGAAACGGAGTTGAAAATTCAGGAGGCTCTTCAGGTTTTACTGGAAGGCAGAACTTCGTTTATGGTCGCTCACCGTTTGTCCACCATCCGGAATGCTGATCATATTGTTGTACTGGATCATGGGGAAATCCAAGAAAGTGGTAATCATGAACAATTGATGAAAAAACATGGAATATATCGGGGGCTGGTGGAAGCACAGTTCAGATTTTTGTAAAAAAAAGATCAAAAAATCGCGTTTTTTGTAAATTTAAATGCCGAGCACTATTGCATTCTTGGAGCTAAACCCTGAAAATAAAGATGAAAAGAGATCAGAGCAATTTCGTCAGAGGGGGAAGAGTTCAAGATGTGGGGTGCTCCTTTTTCTGCCAAGGCTAAGAAAATGCTGCTGCTGGGTAGCGGCGAATTGGGAAAAGAAGTCATTATTGAAGCTCAGCGGCTTGGCGTGGAATGTATTGCTGTAGATCGCTATGAACTGGCTCCAGCAATGCAGGTGGCCCATCGCTCTCACTGTCTGGATATGCAGGATGCTGAGGCGTTGAAGGCACTAATTCGTAAGGAAAAGCCCGACATAATTGTACCTGAAATCGAAGCTATTGCTACGGGTGCTTTGGAAGAATTAGAGCAAGAAGGATTTCACGTAGTACCAACGGCCCGTGCCGCCCGTCTTACGATGGACCGGGAAGGTATCCGCAGGCTGGCTGCCGAGAAATTACAGCTTCCGACTGCTGCCTATCGTTTTGCAGATAATTTTGACCAGTTGCGGTCGGCGGTTCATGAGCTGGGCACGCCATGTGTGGTCAAGCCTTTGATGAGTTCGTCGGGTAAAGGGCAGTCTGTATGCCGGGCACTCGAAGATGCAGAATCCTGCTGGAATACGGCGCTGGAAGGCGCGCGTGCCAAAACAACACGTGTCATTGTTGAAGCTTTTGTCCCGTTTGAGAGCGAAATTACCTTATTGACCGTCAGATCGGTTTCGGGTACGACTTTTTGCCCACCGATTGGCCACATTCAGAAAGATGGGGATTATGTCGAATCCTGGCAGCCTCATGGCATGACGGACAAGCAGCTTTCGGAGGCGGAGAACATTGCCCGTACGATTACGGATGAACTGGGTGGTTACGGATTGTTTGGCGTAGAGCTGTTTTTAACAGCTGATGGCGTCATATTCAGTGAAGTATCCCCTCGTCCGCATGATACAGGAATGGTGACCATGATCACGCAGGATTTGTCGGAATTTGCGCTTCATGTGCGGGCCATTCTCGGATTCCCGGTGCCATCCGTCACGCTGCTTACACCAGGAGCTTCAGCTACTTTGAAGGCAGAAGTGGCTACGCGGGATTTTGTAATAAGCGGTCTGCATGATGCATTATTGCTACCCCGGACACAGGTGCGAGTGTTCGGGAAGCCTGAAACCAAGCCGGGACGCCGGATGGCTGTAGCGCTTAGCGCTGCAGAAGATGTGGAAACAGCACGGAAGACGGCCAAAGAAGCTGCTAATATGCTGAAAGTGGAGGTAAATCATGTCTAACAATGTGATGATTCCAGTACTGACAATTCGTTCCGTAGAGCTTGGCGATTGCGAAGCCGTAACTGGACTACTAAGAGAAGTCGGATACCCGATGACTTGTGGTGTAATGAAAGAAGTTATGGGAACAACGCGGGAGGACAGTCAAGCGAATATGATGGTTGCAGAAATGGATGGTCGTGTTGTCGGAGTAATCGGCATGCATACGGCTCAAAGCTTGGCTTATCCTGATCCTGCCGTACAAATCACCATGCTGGTCGTGAGCGGGGAGTATCGCGGCGAGGGCATTGGCAAGCGCCTGGTGGCTTGTGGTGAGGAGTGGGGACGTGCGCAAGGATGCTATCATTTATTCATTACCGGAGCGAATAACCGCATCAAACAAGTAGAGGCCCGAGCATTCTACAATCGAATCGGCTTTGAAAAGCAAGGCTACCGTTTCAGCAAAAAGCTTAGATAATCAGCCTATAACAAGACAATCTAATACTTAAAGCCTCACTACTTTTAACTTAGTTCCGCATGGGTCAATTCCGAGCGGGGCTATTTTTTTTCCAACTTTTATACCATTGATCCTTCTATAAAACATGATATACTGCTAGAGTAAAGATTACAAAGTTGTAACCAGACGCGTTCACACCAAGGCATTTATACAACAAGGAGATGACGAAATGAAGAATATGTTGAAAAAAACACTGGTGATGGGAAGTCTAAGCGCCATTTTATCCGCAGGATTCATCGTTCCGGCATCAGCTTCACCAGCTGACGATTTGACTGCCCAACTGCAACAATGGTTTCAAAATAACGGATATACCGTCAATATGTCCAACGGGACGACTACAATAACAAAGACCGTAATTAAGGATGGTTCTGAAAAGGACAAGGCTAAAAACAAAACAGCAAATCCTTCATCCGGTAAACAAGCAACAACCAAACAGGGTAGCCAAAAGGCTTCGCAGTCTAGTAACAAGCAACAGACCCAAAAACAAAGCACAAACTCAGGCGCGGGCCAGTCAGCAGGATCGGATGCACAACTGAGCAAGTCCCAATTTGCAGCTGAGGTTGTAAAGCTTGTAAATAACGAGCGCAGCCAAAAAGGTCTGAAGCCCCTCGCATCGAATGCGAAGCTTACAGAAGTAGCCTTAGTCAAGGCGAAGGATATGAGTACGAACAATTACTTTTCCCATACATCTCCGACCTATGGTTCACCATTTGATATGATGAAAAAATTCGGTGTAACTTATACGTATGCGGGTGAGAATATTGCCATGGGACAACAAACACCACAAGAAGTGATGAAAGCCTGGATGAACAGCCAGGGACACCGTGAGAATATTTTGAAGGCAGAATATACACAAATTGGTGTGGCTTACTACAATGGATATTGGGTACAAGAGTTCACACGTAACTAAGATGATCGTAAATACGTTCACAACGTCATGTCGCTGCTACGAAAAGATAGTGACGTGACGTTAATCTGGAGACCCGCTGACACGTTCAGCGGGTCTTTTGGTGTCTCTTATTCCTCCAGTGGCATAACCATTGCTTTATACCAGAAAAGACATAAGGGACGTATTTATAGTATGATATCAGCAAGTTGAATGGATTGCAGACTACTTATGGAAAGCCAGGTGAACAAATGAGCTACGAAATCGTGCATGAAGGTGCCTTTGCTATGCTCAAGGTGCAGTTGAACCCCGGAGAAATGATTAAAGCGGAAATGGGAGCGATGGTTTCCATGTCTTCCAGTGTAGATATAAAGGGGACGGTAGACGGTGGACTGTTACGTGGTTTAGGCAGAATGCTGAGCGGAGAAAAATTCTTTTTTCAAGAACTGAGGGCAGCCCGGGGATCGGCTGAGGTGTTATTAGCCCCTGCCAGTATAGGTGATGTACAAGCGGTGGAACTGGATGGCACGTATAGACTGTTGGTCCAAAAGGACGGTTTTCTGGCTTGCACGGAAGGTATTGAGGTTAGCACCAAAATGCAAAACCTGATGAAAGGTTTATTCTCTGGTGAAGGTTTTTTTATCGTAGAAATCAGTGGTCGAGGTACGGTATTCCTGTCCTCTTACGGAGCCATTCATCCCATTTACATCGCGCCAGGAGAGGAGCGTATTATTGATAATGCTCATCTGGTGGCATGGCCGGATTATATGGATTATAAAATTGAAAAAGCATCTAAAGGCTGGTTGTCCAGCGTAACGAGTGGAGAAGCGCTTGTATGCCGCTTTCGCGGTGAAGGGACGGTACTGATTCAAAGTCGAAATCCGGGCAGTTTTGGACAATGGATCAAAAGTTTCATCCCTGATAGTAAATAGTTTGGTTCGTCTGATTAGAGTTGTGAGGATAAACTATTCGCACAAGAAAGTATAATATAAGGGTGGCCATTTGCCATCCTTTTTTTGCATGTTCATGGGAAATTATGTGTGACTCTAAGCGTTTATTGCGCTTTTATTCCGAACGGTTTATTTGTAAAATGATATGAGAAGCCTTATGTTTATTTCACTAAGCTATCAGGAGGGAACACGAGTGAATTCATCAAAATGGATTTGGCGGTCTGTCGGTTCCGTTTCCATTGCCGCCACATTGCTATTATTGTACGGATTTATTACAGCAGTACAAAGTATCACGGCTCCAGAGCCAATGGTTAGCACTCAACCTGTGCATTCCGGTTCATCGCAGACACAAACTGCGCCATCCGCTACAAATCAGACGGGAGAGTTTCGGGTAGCTGCCATTGGAGATTCGCTAGCCAAAGGCACAGGGGATGACTCCGGAAGTGGTTTTGTGCGTCGGTCGGTGAGCTTGTTAAATAATCAGGAAGGCCATAAGGCTCAGCTCATAAATAATCTGGGGATTAATGGACTGACGACTCAAGGACTATTGACCAAGCTGGATGAGCCTGGTGTTTCTTATGTGTTGAAAAAGGCTAACGTCATTATTGTCTCGATTGGCGGAAATGATTTATTTCAGGGGGCTCAGGCTGCCCAAACTGGCAAAGAGCCACCTACACTCAGTGGTTTGCGTAAAGCTGTGCCTGATGCCGCCAAACGTCTGCAAAAAGTGCTGACAAAGGTAGGGAAAATCAATCCGAATGCTAAAATTATCTATGTCGGATTATATAATCCATTCAGTGATCTGCAGGAAATGAAAATTCCTGGTAATCTTGTGGTCACAGAATGGAATCTGGCTGCCATGGCAATTACCAACCAAAACAGCAATATGACTCTGGTTCCAACTTTCGATTTGTTCCAGCAAAATTTGCCCGTCTATTTATCTTCCGATCATTTTCATCCAAACGGACAGGGCTATCAGGCAATCGCTGAACGTATCGCGCAAGGGTTTGCAGTTGCAACCACGAAGGATGCCGATAAAGTGGAAAATGAACAACAGTCTACAAGTAGCCAACCCGCTGAAGTGAAAAAGGGAGGGAACAAGTAATGAGCATCCAATCTGCTGACAAGACCGGGGCTGGAATAACCCAAAATCCGACATCAAGGGATGCAGTGTCCAGTTTCCATTCCGCCAATCAGGTTGGCAGCGCAGGCAGAGACAGAAGCAATAACGAAACAGTTCTCTCTGTTCAGCGCGTTAAGAAACGTATCAAACGCAAAATGATCATTCATGATGTAACATTCGACGTTCGTGCGGGTGAAATTTTCGGATTTCTCGGTCCTAATGGGGCTGGAAAAACGACGACTATTCGTATGCTGGTCGATTTAATTAAGCCTACGGAAGGGACGATTACTGTCTGTGGACATAATGTAAATCGTGACCCTGAGCAGGCTTTGCGGCATATTGGTTCTATTGTGGAAAATCCAGAGGTGTACAGCTACCTGACAGGGTGGGAGAATTTAGAGCATTTTGCCCGTATGCAGCCTGGTGTAGACGAGCCGCGTATCCGCGAAGTCGTTGAGCTTGTTCGGCTCGATCGCCGTATCCATGATAAAGTAAGTACGTATTCTCTCGGAATGCGCCAGCGTCTTGGTATAGCCCAAGCCTTGCTTGGTAGACCGAAATTGCTCATTTTGGATGAACCGACGAACGGGTTAGACCCCAAGGGGATCAAGGAAATGAGAGCTTTTATCCGTTTGCTAGCGGCAGAAGGCATGGCTGTATTTGTTTCCAGCCATTTGCTCAGCGAAATCCAGCTGCTATGTGATCGGGTGGCAATTATAAGTCGGGGAAAGGTGCTAGCTGTAGGTGGTGTACGGGAATTGGTTGATACGCACTCGCACATGGCCGTATGGCAACTGGAGCCTCGTGATCAGGGTCTTGCCATATTGCAAAATTCTCCGCATGTGCAAATAATTACGAACGCCGATGAATTAATTGATGACAGCATTGTGGCAGGCAGCGGAGCCGATGCAATTTTTACAGAAATGGATGAAGAGCATATTGCGGAGCTGGTGACACAAATGACGGCTTCCGGTATTTCCGTTAAAGGTGTAACCAAAATCAATCCTACACTGGAGCAGCTATTCCTGAAAATGACGGAAGGTGAGATACTTGAATAACATTTTACCGCTCGTACAAAATGAAACGCTCAAAATTATCAAGAAGAAACGATTTTATGTCATTTTACTTGTTTTACTTGTGCTTGTGCCGATTTTTACGTACGCTCAGATGAAAGTGGCAGAAAACAATCGCGAAAAATTCGGCAATGATTGGCGACTCGAACTGCGTCAGGCGATTACCGATAATCAAAACTCGCTGGGAAGTGACCGGGTTCCCGAGGAATGGAAGACCTACCGTCGGGTCTTTGTGCAGCAGATGCAATATTATTTGGAAAATGATGTGAATCCTAATGAGCCGAGTGGTGTCACCTTTACCAGAGAGTTTATGGATAATTCTATTAATCTGTTCGTTCCGCTGTTGATTATGGCCATTGCCTCCGACTTGGTTTCTGGAGAACGGACGACAGGCACGATAAAAATGTTGCTGACTCGCCCAGTCAGGCGGTGGAAAATACTGCTGAGCAAGCTGCTGACATTGTATATGTTCGTCTCGCTCATCATTTTAGCTGTATTTGTAATTAGCTATCTGATATCAGGCTTGTTTTTTGGTTTTCGCGGTTTTAATGTTCCGGTATTTACCGGATTTCAAATTGTTGGATCGACGGTGGATTTGTCTGCTGTACACGCGATTCCACAATGGCATTATCTGATGCTGCAAGCCGGATTGATCTGGTTCGTCAGTCTTGTGGTAGCTTCGTTAGCCTTCATGGTATCTGTCCTGGTACGAAGTACGGCGGCAAGTATCGTGGTCATGATGGCTGCACTTATTTCGGGCACTATTTTGACAAACATGGCTTCATCTTGGCAGAGTGCTAAATATTTATTTATGGTTAACCTCGAATTAACCGATTATTTATCTGGAAGCCCCGCCCCCATTGAGGGAATGACCTTACCCTTTTCTTTAGCTGTACTGGGCATTTGGGGGGCTGCGGCATTGATTGTTTCATTCGCCGTCTTTACGAAACGGGATATATTGAATTAAAATGGACAAGGTAAAAGAAAACATCTGTTTGCATTTTTGGTGAAAATCATCAAGAATAAGGCAAAACACGGTTACGATTAGACAAAGGGGGAGCATGAATGGTCGACAAAATCGACTTGTCTGCGGGAGTGTCCGGCACACAAAGCGGAGCTTCGGAATATGGCGCGGACGACATTCAAGTGCTCGAAGGGCTTGTGGCAGTTCGCAAACGGCCGGGCATGTACATCGGGAGCACCAGTTCTTCGGGGCTGCATCATTTGGTATGGGAAATTGTAGACAACGCGGTGGATGAACATCTCGCCAAGTTTTGCTCTCGCATTGATATTACAATGCATAAGGACGGTTCCGTTACAGTATCAGACAACGGGCGCGGTATTCCTACGGGAATGCACAAAACGGGAATTCCTACGCCTCAGGTTGTATTCACCATTTTGCACGCCGGAGGTAAGTTTGGCGGTTCGGGATATAAAAAATCCGGGGGTCTGCACGGTGTAGGTGCGTCTGTAACGAACGCTCTTTCGGAATGGCTTGAAGTAGAAATTTACCGGGACGGCAAGATTCACCGTCAGCGGTTTGAATATTGGCAGGACAAGAAGGGCGTGGAGCATGTCGGGGAACCGACCACAGGCCTTGAAGTGCTGGGCAATACTAACAAGACGGGCTCGAAAATTACATTTAAACCGGATATTCGTGTTTTTCAGGCAGGCATTCATTTTAACTACGATACGTTGGCTGAGCGCCTTCAGGAAATTGCTTTTCTAAATTCGGGCCTTCGTATTCAACTTAAAGACGAACGCAGCGGAAAGTCAGATGAGTATTTTTATGAGGGTGGCGCAAGTCAGTTTGTTGCTTTTCTGAATGAGGGCAAGGATGTGCTGCATGACGTTATTCACTTTAATGCCGAGAAAGAAGACATTGAAGTAGAGATTGCCATCCAGTACAATGCTGGTTATACAGAGACGATTGCTTCGTTCGTTAACTCCATTCCGACACGTGGAGGAGGTACGCATGAAACGGGATTCAAAACCGCTTACACTCGTGTCATGAACGACTATGCCCGGAAAACGGTGATGTTGAAAGAAAAGGATAAAAACTTGGAGGGCAACGATCTACGTGAGGGCATGATGGCTGTAATCAGTGTCAAGATGGCTGAGGTTGAATTTGTCGGCCAGACAAAGGATCAGCTGGGAAGCGCTTCGGCACGGAGTACAGTGGATGCCATCGTATCTGAGCAGATGCAGCGTTTTTTGGAAGAAAATCCGCAGATAGCACAAACTTTGATCAAGAAGGCAGTTCAAGCATCCAGAGCGCGTGAAGCTGCACGTAAAGCTCGGGATGAAATGCGTTCCGGCAAAAAACGCAGTGAAAGTTCCAATTTGAATGGTAAATTGTCGCCTGCGCAGTCCAAGGATTTTACACGTAATGAGTTGTTTATTGTGGAAGGCGATTCGGCTGGAGGATCAGCCAAGCAGGGACGGGATTCCAAAATTCAGGCCATATTGCCGCTAAAGGGCAAGCCGATGAATCCGGAAAAATCCAAACTGGCGGATATTATGAAGAATGATGAGTACCGTGCTATTACAGCAGCTATTGGTGCGGGAGTAGGAACAGAGTTTTCGCTGGAAGACAGCAATTATTCCAAAATCATCATTATGACCGATGCAGATACAGATGGTGCGCACATTCAAGTGCTGTTGTTGACGTTCTTTTATCGGTACATGAAAGAGCTTATTGATGCAGGACGCATATTTATTGCTCAACCGCCATTGTATAAAATAACTCGAAAGTCGGGTAAGCTCGAAACGGTGCGTTATGCTTGGACTGACGAGCAGCTTGATAATTATTTAAAAGAATTTGGACGAAATTTTGAGCTTCAGCGCTATAAAGGACTTGGGGAAATGAACCCTGATCAGTTATGGGAAACAACGATGAATCCCGATTCACGCACCTTGCTACGCGTTCAGATAGAGGATGCAGCCAAGGCTGAACGCAGGGTGTCCACTTTGATGGGTGATAAGGTGGATCCGCGCAAGCGCTGGATCGTGGAAAACGTAGATTTTACGGAATACGTAGAGTAGTGCTATCAAAAGAGGTGTATACATGAGCTTATCGGAGCAGTTTTTGCCAGCTTTTCTGGAGGAAGTGGTCGGTGACCGCTTTGGCCGATATTCCAAATATATTATTCAGGATCGGGCGATACCCGACGTACGGGACGGATTAAAACCCGTACAACGTCGTATTCTTTATGCAATGTACGATTCGGGCAATACGCCGGATAAAGCATATCGTAAATCGGCCAAAACCGTTGGGGACGTTATGGGTAATTACCACCCCCACGGTGACTCGTCGATATACGACGGCATGGTACGGATGGCGCAGCCTTGGAAAATGAGTCACGTGCTGGTGGACGGTCACGGTAACTGGGGCTCCCAGGATGATGATCCGGCGGCAGCTATGCGTTATACGGAGGCTCGCTTGTCTCCGATCGCAATGGAAATGCTGCGCGATATTGAAAAGCGTACGGTTTTGTTCAAGGACAATTTTGATAACTCGGCCAAAGAGCCCGTTGTGTTGCCGTCTCGTTATCCAAATTTGTTGGTGAACGGTTCCAGTGGGATCTCGGCGGGATTTGCGACAGAGATCCCTACACATAGTTTACGCGAAGTTATTGATGCCAGCATTGCGGTGATGGAAAAGCCAGAGATTGAGCTGGAAGAGATTATGACCTTTATCAAAGGTCCTGATTTCCCGACTGGCGGACTCATTATGGGTGGCGAAGGCATCAAGGACGCTTACCGCACGGGAAAAGGACGTATTTATATTCGTTCCAAAACGGAAATTCAGTCCTTGCGCGGAGGTAAGCAGCAGCTAGTCATTACCGAAATCCCATACCAGATCGTCAAATCAAGGCTCGTAACCGCCATGGAGAATATCCGTCTGGAGAAAAAGGTGGAAGGGATTGCCGAGGTTCGTGACGAAAGCGGACGAAATGGTTTGCGCATTGTTGTGGAGCTGAAGAAGGAAGCCGATGCGGAAGGGATTTTAGCTTATTTGCTGAAAAAAACCGACCTACAGGTGGCATATAACTTCAACATGGTAGCTATTGTGAACAAAGCGCCACATCAGCTTGGGCTAAAGTCCATTTTGGAAGCGTATATCGCCCATCAACGCGAAGTTGTCACTCACCGTATCCAGTATGAACTGGAAAAGGCAGAGGATCGTGCCCATGTGCTGGAAGGTTTGGTCAAGGCGCTGAACATTCTGGATGAGGTCATCGCAGCCATTAAAGCTTCCAAAAATCGCCAGGACGCGCAAAATAATTTGCAATGGATGTTTGGTTTTAGCGAACGTCAGGCAGATTCTATTTTGACTTTGCAGTTGTATCGTCTCACCAATCTGGAAATCACCACGCTTGAAAAAGAACTGGGTGACATCCAGAAAAAAATCGCACAATATCGTTCTATTCTGGAAAGTGATCGCAAGCTGATCAGCCTGATTCGCAAGGAACTGTTGGAAATTCGTGAAAAGTACGGCATTGACCGTCGTTCAGATATCCAGGGCGAGGTAGAAGAGATTAAGGTGAACCTGGAAGTCATGGTGGGAGCAGAGGATGTGCTGCTGACACTCTCAAAAGATGGCTATGTGAAACGTACAAGTATGTTGTCATTCACTCGTTCAGGCGGGGAACGTTCAAGTTCTGGTGTTAAAGAAGGGGATTACGTTACCCAATTGCTTGATGTGAATACGCTGGACATATTGCTCGTCTTCACCCAGCGCGGACAATACTTTTTATTACCTGTACATCAGGTGCCAGAGTATAAGTGGAAAGAGCCGGGCACTCCAATTGTCAACGTCATTCCGTTATCGAAGGAAGATCGTATCGTAAGTGTCATCCCGCTCAAAAACATCGAGGAAATTGGCAAAAGCCTGGTATTTGTAACAAAGAAGGGCCAAGTAAAGCGTACAGAATTAAAAGAATATGCTACAAAACGTTCCAGTGCCGTAGCCGCCTGCAAAGTAGCAGGGGACGATGAGGTGTTATCGGTAACGTTAAGCGAGGGTACCCGGGATATTATGCTGATTACCCGCGCGGGTATGAGTATACGCTTCAAGGAGCAAGAGGTTAATGCGATGGGGCGCGTCTCGGCTGGTGTCAAAGGTATACAGCTAGCCGAAGGCGATGAAATTATCGCGGCGTTGTGGGTAGAAGAGGATGAAGGAGAAGTGTTGGTGCTGACCGAGTCCGGTTATGGTAAGCGTACGCTTCTGCTGGATTATCCTACACAGGGAAGAGGCGGCAAAGGTATCACCACCTTTGAGTTCAAGGAAGGCAAACGAGTACGTTCGAATGGAACTCGAATCGTGGCTGCCTTCTATTGCCGTGAAGCTGTTCAATTATTTGCAATCACAGCAGAAGGACAAACGATGTCCTTCCTTTCGGAAAAGGCTCCTTTGACCGACCGAAAGGATACAGGCAAGCTGCTAGCTCCAGTGGAGAAGAAGGACGAAATTGTGAATGTGCTGCTGCGTAGTGAGCCGCAAGCTTCTCAGTCCATAGAATAATAGGAAAGTCAAGCGCTTTTTAGCTCGAAAAAGAGAGGTCCTCTCGTGCCATTCCGGCACGAATGAGGACCTTTTTGCCGTCATGCTGTCGAACCCTGACCAGCCTTCAAAACCGAGGTGAGACTTCCTTCCCCTTTTCATTTCGTGCTCCAAAAACGGCAGGAAACCGGGGCTGAATGGCGAAAATTTAATGTGATGAAATACAATCCGGACGGTGGCCCATACGGTAACTTTGATGCTTTTACTGACCCTGTTATTTAAAGGAGTGAGGCAAAATGCAAACGACCGAATTTGCGAAAATCTGGTCCAGAATGGCTAAGGATTATAAGGTTCATATGGAGCAGCAGCTGGCTCCATCACTAACGGAAGCTCAACTTACGGTGCTGGAGGTTTTGAACGAATACGGCCGTATGAAACCGTCTCAACTAATCCCATATCTCGCCACCACACCAGCCGCGGTTACGATGCTGCTGGATCGGATGGAGCGGAATCGACTGGTCACCCGTTTCAGAGACGTAAAGGACCGTAGAATTGTATGGATTGTCATTTCGGATCAAGGGAGAGAAGAAGTAGAGCGTGGATTGCGAATCCGGGATGATTTTCTGGGTTCTGCACTAAACCGAATTTCTCAGCACAATCAAAATTTGCTGGTTTATTTGTTGGGGAAAATTACAACGAAGGCGAAAACTTCAGTAATGACAAGTGAGGCTGAGGGAGTAAAGGAACCAATAGAGCGAGCAGAATAACTAGAATGGCGGCTACATGAAAAGTAGCTGTACGCAGCAGATTATCATTTTAAGGTAAGTAGGAGTGCGCGGATGTAAATACCTATCGTGGTATTCATACCGCGCTTTTTTGTGTTGAAGTATAGGTGATATTTGGGTGAATGTTGACATTTACATAAGAGATGATAAAATAATAGTTATGAATAAATAACATTTCGTATACAAATAGTTTCTAGTATATGTATATGGATTGTCAATTGGATATTAGAAAGAAGGATGGTTCCAGTGAGTGATAGAGAGGAAGACAGACTTGAGGTGTACCGGATTATTCAATCGGTAAGGGAGGTTAACAAAACGATATTTTATTCCTTCTGGAATGAGGAGCAGCATTTGGATCTGACGGCCATTCAGCATATGGCTTTGGCAATTCTGAATAAACGCCCCAACATCGGATTATCCGAGCTGGCAGACATAGCGCATGTGGGAAGCAGCTCTATGAGTGGGGTAGTTGACCGCTTGACCAAGGCGGGATATATTGCTCGCGGACGGCATGAGCATGACCGTAGATCCTTAGTGCTGACGCTTACGCCGGAAGGAAAAGATATCATGCAAAAAGTAGACGCCATGTGGATGGAGCGCGTCTTGCCCATTCTGGACATCCCGAAGGAGCAGCTAGAGATGGTCCTGGATATCCATAAACAAATGATCATGAAATTAACACCGAAGGGAATGAATCAACTTGAGCAGTCCTCAAATGACACTACCAGGTAATGTACGCAGAGCACCCATTGTGGCCGCTCTGTTGATTGGTGCGATTGTAGCGATATTAAATCAGACGTTAATCAGTGTGGCTTTACCGAAAATGATGAGTGATTTGAATATAGATGCCAATATAGCTCAGTGGCTTAGTACGGGCTTTATGCTCGTGAATGGGGTATTGATCCCGGTGACCGCGTTCTTGATTGCCCGTTTCTCCACTCGTAAATTGTTTATTAGCGCGATGACTATTTTTTCAATAGGCACGCTGTTATGTGCTGTAGCTCCAAGCTTCAGCATATTGCTGATCGGTCGGCTTATTCAGGCCGCGGGAGCAGGTATCATGATGCCCTTAATGATGGTGGTTATCTTGAACATCTACCCAATAGAGCGTCGTGGCCGGGCGATGGGAACCTTGGGGATTGCGATGGGTTTTGCTCCAGCCATTGGGCCAACCTTATCCGGTTATATAGTACAGCATTATGACTGGCGGGTTTTGTTCTGGATCATCCTGCCGATTTCAGTGATTTCGATTGTGATCGGATTTATTTTTCTGAAAAATGTAACGGAGCAGTCCAAGCCAAAGCTGGACATTCCCGGCATCATTTTGTCTACGCTCGGTTTCGGTGGAATATTATACGGCTTTAGTGATGCAGGAACATCGGGTTGGGGAAGTATTCCGGTCCTGTCTACGCTTATCGTTGGGACTATTGCGCTTATTTTGTTTATTGTTCGCCAACTGAAGGCAGATGAGCCTATGCTGGAGTTCCGTATCTTTAAATACGATGTGTACAGCTTGACGACAATCATTAACGTGATTGTGACGATGGCTTTGTACGCCGGTATGATATTGCTTCCGATTTATTTGCAAAATATTCGGGGTTTTACACCGCTCCAGTCCGGTATGCTAATGTTACCGGGAGCGATTCTGATGGGGCTCATGTCTCCTGTAACGGGGGCTATTTTTGACCGAATCGGAGCACGCTGGTTGTCTGTAATTGGCTTGCTGATCATGGCTATAACGACTTGGGAATTTACACGGTTGACCGAAACAACCACCTATATGACACTGTTAATCAATTATACGGTGCGGATGTTCGGGATGTCGTTGCTGATGATGCCGATCCAAACAGCCGGGTTGAATCAGCTTCCGCAACGATTGAATGCACATGGTACGGCGATGAGTAACACGCTGCGTATGATTTCTGGCTCGATTGGGACGGCAATTCTGGTGACAGTGATGTCAACACAGAGCAGCAACCGTTTGACATCGATTGTTACATCTGAGGGACTGACCGTGACGGATAAAGCGGGGATGCTGGCTGCAGGCAACCAAGCTACAATTTATGGGATTAACTCGGCTTTTATCATTGCAACAGTGTTGAGTGTGGCCGCTCTGATTTTAGCGTTTTTCATCAAAAATACGAATGCACAAAACGCCCATCCCCGTCAACAGCTGGTAAACAGCAAGAAGGGACAGTCCGTGGCTTCCTCGTCATAAAAGGATGAGATGACGCATTAATTTAATTTTCTGCAAAAAAAGAACCTGCAATGCATGTTTGTTTACATGCGTTGCAGGTTCTTTGTGCAAATGGGGTTGAAGATGTTGATATCCAGATAGGGCAGGGTTTTCCGGTTCAAATTTCAGACGTAATCATGTTCTCATAAAGCGACCGGGGCCATTCATTCCATGGAAATTGGACTGGAGGTAACGAGTGAAATCTCATATCGTCCTTGCTAACCGGATGCGGTGCTCCAGCGAGTAAGGACCAGAGCGCGAGCTGTTGACCGGGCCGGCTCAGATTACCGCCATATTTTTGGTCACCGTAGAGGGGACAGCCGATCGCCTGCATTTGCACACGAATTTGGTGTGAGCGTCCGGTGTGCAACTTAATCTGCACGAGACTGAGTCCATCTGCTTGTCCGATCATGCGGTACTCCAAAATGGCTTCCTTCGCACCAGCCGTGCCAGGCCGAACCGCTTGAACCGTGTTGGTACGGCTATCCTTTAGCAGATAATGGGTTAGACGGCCCTGTGGGGCCGTAGGAACGCCATTCAGAACTGCTGTATACAGTTTGTGAAAATGACGACTTCGAACCGACTCAGACAGGCGAGAAGCAGCTTTGGACGTCTTAGCAAAAATCATGGCTCCACCTACAGGCCGATCCAGTCTGTGAACTAAACCCAAAAAAACGTTACCAGGCTTATTGTGTCTAATTTTTAGATCTTCCTTGAGTAAAGACAACAGATCAGGATCACCACTGGCATCCTCTTGCGTTGGAACATTGACAGGCTTTACAACCGCCAAAACATGATTGTCCTCATAGAGGACAGGAATATTCGGCTGTGCATGCTCATGCCGGGTAAGTTCATTTTGAGTCATAAGAGGAATTTAAGCCTCCCAGCGTCCGAGAATACCACAAGGCAAATTCAATCCCGAGCGTGTGATCGGCAATCCAATTTCACCAGCGCTAATTTGGCCGCCGTACTTTTGTTGCATGGTCATGCTCAGCATGTTGCGCAATACAGTAGGCGAAATACCTGTAGTATAAGAGTTAATCAGCATGAACAGCGGTTGATCTGAAATAATGCTCATGCAGGATTCGAGAAACGGGTATAAGCTTTCTTCAAGCTTCCAAGTTTCTCCGTTTGGTCCGCGTCCGTAAGAAGGAGGGTCCATAATAATGGCATCATAACGGTTGCCCCGACGTTGTTCTCGTTGCACGAACTTGAATACGTCGTCCGTAATGAAGCGTACCGGACGGTCAGCCAGACCGGACAATTGAACGTTTTCCTTTGCCCACTGCACCATGCCTTTGGCGGCATCCACGTGAACTACACTAGCTCCAGCATACGCAGCAGCAGTCGTGGCTCCTCCCGTGTATGCAAACAGGTTCAGTACGGAAATTGGTCTGCCTGCGCCTTTGATTTTATCCATCATCCAGCTCCAGTTCGCTGCTTGCTCTGGAAAAAGACCGGTATGCTTGAAGCTGGTCGGTTTAATGTGGAATTTAAGCGGTCCATAGCTAATTGTCCAGCGCTCGGGGATAGGTTTTTTCATATCCCAGTTGCCACCACCGGAGGAACTACGGTGGTAATGTCCATGAACATTACGCCATTCGGCTGTTTCCTGGGCCAAAGGCCATATGATTTGCGGATCGGGACGACGCAGGACAATATCACCCCAACGTTCCAGTTTTTCACCACCGCCTGTATCCATTACTTCATAGTCTTTCCATTCTTGTGCTACATACATGTACAATCCATCCTTCAGCAGTCAATTCAGGATTCAGGCAGCAAGCTGCACAGAAATCCCCATATGGAGTCTATTGTACAACAAACCTCAGCAACAATCGAATGATTACATAAATAAGTAAGTAGTCAAATGGTCCAAAATATTTTTTCTAGGATGCACTTGTAATTATAGCGCTTCCATATTAAAATGAAATCAATCCCACTTGTACGTACAACCATCCGTTTTTTATCATAATAATGAAAGACGGAATGGATTGTACGTACATAATATTTTTTATCAACACAGCTGAAGTTCCACTTAATTAAACACAAACTGCCTAAACTGCCTGTAGCCAGCGTTTTGTGGTAGACGAAGCCTTTGTTCGAAGCTTCTGCCGAAGCGTGGATTCATGTTGGCGGAGCGCATTATAAGGTAATGACCTATGTTGTAACTAATAATTTGTTTATCCATAGAGTTTATCTGCCAACAGCCGCATGTAATGCGGCTGTTTTGCGTATATTTCCATAAGATTAAACCTAGTTTTTGAAATTAACATTTGACAATGAGAATCATTATCAAATATTATTTGAGTAACAGGGAGTGAAAGCATCCCATATTTCAAATAAAGGTGAGGGATGAACTTGGGTAAAATCATGATTGCTTATGCCAGTTTGACAGGTAATACAGAGGAAATCGCGGAATTGATCGCCGAGGGCGTCCGTCAGGCAGGGCACGAGGCGGAGTTGAAGGCTTCGTATGATTGCAGCGCGCAAGAACTGCTCGCATATGACGGGTTCCTACTGGGTGTATATACATGGGGAGATGGTGAGCTTCCTGATGAATTTTTGGATTTTTACGAGGAACTAGACGAGCTTGATTTGTCTGGTAAAAAGACCGCAGTATTTGGCAGTGGAGATACATCTTATACGCAATTCTGTGGCGCAGTGGACTTGGTAGAGGAAAAAGTCAAAGAACGCGGCGCATCGGTCATTCAGGAGAGTCTGAAGATTGAATTTAATCCATTGGATGATGATAAGGAGAATTGCCGAGCTTACGGAAGACAATTTGCACAGGCGGGTATTGGGGTGTCCTGAGAAGAGAGTGAGGGATAGGTATGCGCAATAGCGATGGCTTAAGCGCCTTTCCTCTTCTGCACGACTATCAGCTTGAGGAGATGTGGAGAACTCCACAGCCAATTCGTCAATCACAGAGGAAAAGAGGGCGTGAGGGTTGGAATTGGCGGCAACGGGTTCAATATGCAATAGGGCATGCGCTGAACGAATACTTTGGAATGGAAGTAGAGGTGCGGCGGGAAGTCCCTGTCCAGTATGTGCTGGAGAAATGGTGGCCCAAGCAGTCAGACAGCTTTGAATCTTTGTTCCATTATTGGGATGTCAAAAATAAAGTGTCAGGTGAGTTGTCAAAAATTTGTGGCTTAAATAATGACTTGCTGGTACCTGTAATGCTGTATGAACAATTTTGTACGTCTGTGCCTGAGTTAGAGGTCAATATTTCGCTTATTGTTCAGGCTGCTTGGCAACTATCAGCAGAAGCAGATTCCCTGCTCATTCAAAAGTACATCGTTGACTATAACCCTAACGTTATTAGTACGTTCCAACATATGACAAATGTATTTTGTTATTATGCATTTGGAGCTCTTCCTCAGCTTATTGAGGTATATTGTCTGCTAGAAGGCAAGAAGGTCCGTTTCATTCCGGGACCTTCTTCTTTACAGCAATCTCTGGATTACGTGCTGCTATTACGGGATTCCAAAGAGGATGTACATGGGACGACAGAACGCTGCCGTTGCGGGGGTTGCATGGAAAAGCAAGCTTCTCAAGGGAATAGAATGAATAGGAACACGAAGGAAGGGCAGGGGGCGAAAAACTGCAAACAACGGTCAGCTGTACCTACGCCTTTCTCATAACGTTACTGTGTAACCCTTTAATTGTAAACTATCCCTTTTCGTGAAAGAGCCTTGGAAACAAGGCTCTTTTTTATGAAAAAAAATTATGAAAAAACTGAAAATTTATGTTGCCTGAATAGATAAATATATCTATAATATTTCAATGTACAATAGTTATATGAAAATATTTAAATATAAAAAGACGGTTTGTGGATCATGGATCAGATTGTCCTATGTACATAAAGTTAGTCCTGTCTTTTGCATGGAATGTTGCCATGTGTTTATTTACGTTCTCTATTTGGTTTAATGGCCTAATATTTCAATTTTAAAATATTAGCGTTGAATAATAAAATTTTTTGGACAACAGGGGTGGAAGAAGTGAGTAAGAAAACTGTATTGCCAATCCTCATTGTACTGCTCATTCTGAGCGGTGGAGCTATTGGCTACTATTATTGGTATCAAGCAACACACTTTGTTAAAAGTGACGATGCGCGCATTCAAGCCGATCAATATAAGGTAATGCCGCAAATCTCCGGAGAAATTAGCCACATTGATGTGGAAGAAGGAGATGTTGTTCAGCGTAATGAACCGATTGCCGAGCAGGATGTATCGGGGCTGGATGCGAGTATGATCAGCAAGTCTGTACTGCGCGCGCCGATCAACGGAACCGTTATTAAGATTTATTCGAAAGAGCATGAAATCGGATCGCCGGGTAGTGCTGTTGCAACTATGGTGGATATGAACAGCTTGTACGTATCCACGAACATTGAAGAAACCGATATTAACCGTATTAAACCAGGACAGCTTGTTGATATTACGCTTGATGCAGCAGGTGACCAGGTGATTCAGGGTAAAGTTCGTAAAGTGGGCGAAGCCTCCAACGCCGTGTTCTCACTCGTTCCTGCAGTGAACACAAGTGGTAACTTTAACAAGGTGACTCAGCGTGTGCCTGTAGAGATTGCTGTGAACAAGCCGAAGGATATGAAGCTTATCCCTGGAACGAACGTGGAAGTAAAAATTCATACACCTTAAAAAGGAGGGGTCCATGTGGCTGCCAATGATATTGCTGCTGCTCCTTCGACAGATTCTTCCAAAGAACGCTGGCTTGCCTTTTTCGCTATCGTTTTAGGCGCCTTTGTCGCCATTCTGAACAACAGTCTGATCAATGTCGCCATTCCTAGATTGACGACGGATTTAGGATCTACGACGACACGTATTCAGTGGGTTATTACAGGTTACACGCTTGCATCTGGTGTAATTGTACCGATTACCGGATATATGGAGCAGCGCCTCGGATACAAAAAGTTTTTGATTCTTGCGCTCAGCGTATTTTCGCTGGGAACGGGAATATGTATTTTTGCATGGAGTGATTCTTCCCTGATCGCAGCACGGGTGCTGGCTGGTCTGGGCGGTGGTGTTATTATGCCGCTGAGTATGACGATTATTTACAAAATTATGCCGCGTGAACAAATCGGTATGTCCCTTGGTATATGGGGGATCGCCGCAATGGCAGCGCCGGCTGTAGGGCCTACGCTCAGCGGATATTTAATTGAGTGGTTTAACTGGCGGTTCTTGTTTATTGTCAGTGTGCCAGTTGCTTTATTTGCAATTTTAATGGTTATTCTTCTAATCAAAGAACCGCCTAAAGTAGAGCCGAAGCCGTTTGATCTACCGGGCTTTTTGCTGGCCGCAACTTGTGCCGGAACACTTTTGTACGCACTGACAAACGGACAGCGTGATGGCTGGACTTCTTTTGGAATTGTATCCTTGCTGTTTGTTGCTTTCTGGGCACTTGTTTTTCTGATCTATGTAGAAAGCGGCAAGGATAATGCGGTAATTGAAATCTCATTATTCAAGAATTCAAAATATACGATTAGTGTCATTGCTTCCAGTCTGGTCATGATGGGGATGTACGGAGGAACGTTCCTAACACCGTTGTTTTTGCAAAATATCCAGCGTGTGTCACCGATTGATACCGGTATTATCCTCATTCCACAGGCCATTGCCATGGCGGCTATGATGCCTATTGCCGGGAAGCTGTTCGATAAGTTCGGCATTGTGCCTTTGGGACTTGTGGGCCTGACGCTAACCAGCTTTATGACCTATCATCTTCACCAGCTTACGCCAGATACTTCTCATGCCTGGTTGGAAACCGTAATGGCATTACGGGGTCTGGGAATTGGTATTTGCATGATGCCATTGTCCACGGTCGGCATGAATGCCGTTCATCCTAGCAAGGTAGCCAATGCGTCTACAGCGTCCAATCTGGTACGTACTGTGGCTGCATCTATGGCGATTGCGGTGCTAACCGCCATTATGCAAAGCCGTTCGGCTGCTCATGCCCAGCAAATTTCGGAGTCCATTACACCAGACTCGGCTCATACGCTACAAGCGACATTGGGCAACTCATGGATGTCATCCATAAGTAGTTTAATCACACTGGATGCTACATCAAGAGGAATTGGGGATACGTTCCTCATTTCATCCATACCGCTGTTTTGCACGATTCCACTAATCTTTTTGTTTATTCAGAGGAAGAAAGCAAAGACACAGCCGGAAGCATAACCAAAGAACTATAAAATACGACTGGATGGCTTACATTATTTCCACGGACAGAAAGAAAGGGAATTATCATGAAAATATTGAGAGTAGAAAGTACATTAGCGGCTTTAGTGCTCGGCGGCGCAGTGCTGGCAGGCTGCTCCAGTAATAGCGGGGCGGCTCAGGATATGGTCGTTCCGGTTAAAATCAGCCAAGCACAGCAGGGAATTATCGGACAGGGAAATATTTATACAGGAACCGTAACACCTTCGGAGACGGTGAACATCGTGCCTAAAGTGGGCGGCAAAGTGGTTGAACTGCCTGTGGATATTGGCACCGAGGTTAAAAAGGGTCAAGTACTGTTCAAGCTTGATGATAAGGACATGCGGAATAATGTTGCGAAAGCCCGCGCCGCAGCAGCTGCGGCAGCAGCCGGAGTAAGCACCGCTCAAGCATCCCACGAATCTACGATGGTTCAAGCAAACTCGGGCTTAGTGCAGTCCAAGAGCGGCGTGATTCAATCCCAAAGCGCAATCAATCAGGCACAGGGGGCTATTAATCAAGCCACTACAGCCGTAGAACAAGCAACACATGGTGTCTCCTCAGCAGCCAATACGGTGAAACAAACGCAGCAAGCTTTGGCAGATGCACAGAAAAATGTAACACGTACACAAAGTCTATTTGATGCAGGTGCGAGTACCCAAGCACAATTAGAACAAGCCAAAACAGCAGTTGTGAATGCGGAAGCGGCTTACAATAATGCACAAAATGCTCAGGCTAATGCGCAAGATCAGTTGGTAGCTGCGCAGAAGGCCCTAACTACAGCTCGCAACAGCTATGATTCAGCAAAAAATAGCTATAGTAATGCCAATAGCGGTTACAGTAATGCGCAAAATCAGCTCAAAGTATCTCAAAATACTGCGGTTATCGAGTCCAGCCAACAATCTTTTAAGCAGGCTCAGCTGAATGTGAACATTGCTCAGGATGCATTGGATGACACCGTTGTTACATCACCGATCAATGGTATTGTGGGTACGAAAAATGCAGAAGTGGGCGAAATGGTATCCGCTCAGTCTCCTGCACTGGTCATCGCTAATCTGAGTACAGTCAATACTTTGATCTATGTTCCAGCGGAACAGATCAACAATGTAAAAGCAGGTGACAAGGTACAGGTTCGTGTTGCAGCTTCCAACATTGTAACAACAGGTACAGTTAAAAATGTAAGCCCGTTGGATGCAAGTGGAAAAGGCTATCCTGTAAAAATCTCAGTAGCGAATCCAGACACGAAACTGAAATCCGGTATGTTGGCTGATATCAGCTTTGTCGCTGCCAATGCACAAGAAGGCATTGTGGTTCCTACTGCGGCAGTTCAAAAGGATCAAGGAAAAGAATATGTATATGTTGTAAACGGAGACCATGCGAAACGTAAGGAAGTGAAGACTGTTCAGACGGCAGGTTCCCAAACACTCGTTACCAGTGGTTTGAGCAATGAGGAGAATGTGATCGTGAATAATCTGGCATTGCTGTCCGATAACTCACCGATTACAATTAGCCAATAATTTGGCTCTAAACTCACGTACTATATAATAGTAGAAGTTTATTGTGAATATGCAAGACAGCCTGCTTAGCGGGCTGTCTTGTTTTTATTTCATTGAGCACATTTTACATAGGATTGATGTCGAAGCGGGACTATTTTTGACGAACATTGGTAGAATAGGATAGACTAAATTGGAAATAGATAGTTTACGAGATCTCAGACAAGCGATCGGAGGAATTGTAAGATGGAAGTGAAATTGGTAGTGGATTATGAAGCTTATGAGAATGGCCAAACGATGGCTAAATCTATTGAGGAACTGGCAGCCAAGCCGGAGAGCGCGCAAATTACTGATCTCATCATTGGAGATTGGGGCGGCGCCTATGAAAGTTCACCAGAGGATTTTATCCCAGTGTTAGTGAAGCTCAAAGATCAATTCCCTAAGATACGCAAACTGTTTATTGGTGATATGGAATATGATGAGTGTGAGGTTTCATGGATTAACCAGACGAATCTGTCCCCGTTGTTAGAAGCGTTTCCAGCATTGGAGTCCTTTCATATCAAAGGAAGCCAGGACCTGAGCTTGGAGCCGCTTCGTCATAGCCATCTTCAGGAATTGGTTATTATCTGTGGTGGCCTGCCTGTGAGGGTTCTTCAGCAAATATGTAATGCCGAACTGCCTGAACTACGCAAGCTGGAACTGTATTTGGGTGTCGAGGACTATGGTTTTGACGGTAACCTCAATGATATTTTGCCGTTCTTGGACAGCAATCCTTTTCCCAAACTTACATACTTGGGACTCAAAGATAGTGAAATACAGGATGAAATTGCAATTGCAGCAGCTAATGCCCCTGTGATTGGACAGCTGGAAGTGCTGGATCTCTCACAAGGTACGTTGTCTGATAAAGGTGCAGAAGCGCTGCTGGCTAGTGAAAGTATAAAAGGGCTGAAGCATCTGGATTTGAGCTATCATTATATGTCTAGTGAAATGATGCAACGTTGGAAAAGCTCGGGTCTATCTGTGAACGTGGAAGATCAACAAGAAGCGGATGAGGAAGATGATTGGCGCTATCCATCACTGACTGAGTAATTTGTTAAATGGATTTCTAAAACGGACTGTTTTCAAAATTAAAATGATCTAAAGTGAGGCGGCTCTATGGTTAGGATGTCAGACTGTAATGTCAGCGAGCCGTTTATCTTGTTCGGTAATCCGGGGAATCGTCGAACTACCGGGCTGCAGGAGGCGCGAAGCAGATTAAAGCTTCCGCCCGCTCTGGAGGTTTCCTATAAGAATGTGCTGGAAGCTATTCGGCAGAAACAAGGTCTGAGCGAGCTGATGTTGCGAATAGCTGCACGAGCTACGCAGGATAGCGTGAATGGCAGTTCTTTTGTGCAAGAGAGCATTGATCAGTTACTGGCGGGGCAGATGGACAGTGGTCCGCTGCTTCGTCTGGATGCACCGGGCGAAAACTTTGAGGTAGAGCGTGAGTTGATTGCTCTGGGCGCCTCGGATGTTGAGGGAGACGATTCTCTGTTGCCATGGCCCGAATGGACACAAGGCACAGGTATAGCGGCGGCAGAAGCGCGACGTCTGCAGGAGCAGCACGGTCGTATTTGGCACCCGGCACAATGGTTCCGGGGCTATTGCCGTCTGCTGGCCTGGCTGCGGGATGAAGTGGCTCTGCTCTGGCCCTCGTCACACTGGATGAATGATCCGGCGGAAGTGGCCGTAATGTTCGACAAACGGCGTTGTAGCACCGATTTAGGCAAGGCAGACATAAGGGTCCCGCCAGTACTTGCATCTTCAGGTGGTGCATTTCGTGATGTTGATGATCTGCACACGGCAATGAAGGAGAGCGGGTTTCACCGCGTATTTGTGAAAATATTTTGTGGGTCCGGTGCTTCTGGTGTCATGGCCTATCAGGTACATCCCCATACACACGCGGAACTGGCGGTGACCACGATTGGAACGGAAATCATACACGGACAGCGCGTGTATTATAATGCCGGACGATTACGTCGTTATACGAATAAGCAGGACATTCATGCTATCCTTAACTGGCTATGCCTGGAAGGGGTACATGTGGAGCGCTGGATTCCCAAAGCGACCCTGAACGGGCGTGTTTATGATGTGCGTCAACTCGTGTGCGGATCAGAAGCTTGCCATGCGGTTTTGCGTTTGAGCCACAGCCCCATTACCAATTTGCATTTGCGTAATGAGCGGCTCTCGCTGAAGGAAGCCGGATTACCACAGAGTACGGTGGAATCGGTCCAGCTTACTGCGAAAGCTGCTATGAGTGTTTTTCCGGCGTCCATGGTCGCTGGGCTGGATGTGCTTGTTCCGGCTCATGGGGGTCGTCCCTATGTGTTGGATGTTAATCCGTTCGGTGATTTGCTGTACCGGGTTGAACATCAGGGTTGGAATCCGTATGAATGGGAAATGCAGCACCTCGCTAATAGGAGCGTGGTTAGGGAAAGGAAAGACAGATATGACTGATATGAACCAAATTGTCGGCTCTCATGATATTGTCATGATTACGCTGGATACCCTGCGTTATGATGTAGCAAAGCTGGAGGAAGAGAATTGTCCGAATTTGTGCGGCTCCGGCTCGTGGGAAAAACGCCATACACCGGGTAGCTTTACCTATGCTGCACATCATGCTTTTTTTGGCGGATTTTTGCCGACTCCGGCGAATACGGATAAGACTTCACATATCCGACTGTTTCACACAAAGGATACGGGACTGCGTACGCATCCACATACCTGGCTGTTCGATGCCCCGGATATTGTGTCCGGGCTAGAGGGTGAAGGTTATCGGACCATCTGTATCGGCGGCGTTATTTTTTTCACGAAGAAAAATAAGCTTGCCAAGGTGCTGCCTGGATATTTTCAAGAAAGCTACTGGCGTATGAACTTTGGCGTTACCAACCCCCGTTCGACGGAGAATCAGGTGAATCATGCTCTGAAACTGTTGGGGAATACAGACCCGTCGCAGCGCTTGTTTTTGTTTCTGAATGTATCAGCGATTCATGGGCCTAATCATTATTTTGTGAAAGGCGCAGCTAAAGATTCAGTGGAGTCTCAACGGGCAGCCTTACGGTATGTGGATGGTGAACTTGGACGTTTGTTTGATGCCTTACGAAATCGGGGCAAAACGTTTTGTATGGTTTTTTCCGATCATGGTACAGCTTATGGGGAAGACGGCTATGAAGGACATCGTCTGGCGCATGAGGTAGTCTGGAATGTGCCTTACCGCGAATTTATATTATAGAGCAAATAGAAATATAGATTGCACTGGTAAAATATCAAGAAATCAATCCAGCGCGAGGAAGGAGCAGAAATGAAAGCCATGAATCTGAATCACTCGCATCCAACGGGTGCGGCAGCCCAGGAGATAGATACAAACTTAACACCGTCTAGGTTTCAGTGGCCTGAAACTCCTGTTGAATGGGCACGCACGATCCGTGAAGCTCCCTATCGCTCCTATCTGTACTCTTACCCACATAAAACGGCCTATCGCCCGTTTGATACACCGCTCTCGTTGCAGGAGTTGTGGGAGAAGGAGGAGTTAGAAAGCAATTTTTTGTATATGCATATTCCATTTTGCGCGGCTCGCTGTGGATTTTGTAATCTCTTCACTTTGCCGGACAAGCGTCTGGATGTACATAAGGAGTATGTGGATGCGCTAGAAAGACAAGCCAAGCAATGGGCACCAATTATGGGCCGTCGGCCTTTTTCGCGTTTTGCGATCGGCGGCGGTACACCGACCTTACTGGAGGCTCCTTTGGTGGAGCGTTTGTTTGACATTGCGGAAAATATAATGGGACTGGACCCTAAACGAGCTTCTATTTCGGTGGAAACCTCTCCTGATACTGTGACTGAGGATAGGTTGGAGGTGCTCAAGCGCCGCGGGACAGATCGTGTCAGCATGGGAATTCAGAGCTTTGTGGAATCAGAAAGTGCCGCCATATACCGACCTCAGAAGCCAAAACTTGTTAGAGAAGCACTTGAGCGGCTGGTGGAATACAACTTTCCTTTGCTGAACGTGGATCTGATCTATGGCCTGCCTGGTCAAACGGTGGAAACCTGGCTGTATTCTTTAGAGGAAGCACTGTCTTACTCGCCAGGAGAGATTTTTCTTTACCCGTTATATATTCGAGAAAATACGATTTTAAAGCCAGGCTATACCGGGCTGGATCATGATATTCGCCTTACTTTGTATGAAGTGGCGCGTGAACGGCTCAAACAGGCAGGATATGTACAATATTCCATGCGCCGTTTTGCTAAAAATGATGGTATATCCAGCAAAGAGCTTTTGCCCTATAGTTGTCAGGAGGAAGGTATGGCCGGTCTTGGGTGTGGTGCACGCTCCTATACACGCAATGTCCACTATGCTAGCCGTTATGGTGTTAGTGCAGCAGCTACGCGTAGTATTATCGCAGATTATGTTGCTGCGGAACGTCATGATCTGGCTGACTACGGCTTTATTTTAAATGTGGATGAGAGTAAGCGACGCTTTATCTTAAAGGCGCTTCTTCATCGTGAAGGTTTGGAGCTATCGGCCTATGCAGAGCGCTTCGGTGTATCCCTGTCGGACGATTTTACAGGAATGTCGTTGCTGCTGGAATCTGGTATGGCTGTCGTCGAGGAGGGTACGCTGCGACTTACAGAGGAAGGAATGGCCTATTCCGATGCGATTGGGGACTGGATGATCTCCACGTCAGTACGTGAGCGCATGGAAGGATATGTAGGCGCATGAGAGCGACCTTATATTATCGTGGTTCGTTGACCTCTTGCAACTATGCTTGTCCTTACTGCCCGTTCAGTAAAAACGTTGATAGTCGGGAAACGTTGAACAAGGATCGGGCCCAGTTGGAACGGTTTGCTGATTGGGTACGGGAACAGGGCGCTTTGGGGCATCGTCTCTCTATTTTTTTTAATCCGTATGGAGAAGCCTTAATTCATTCCTGGTATCGCAAGACCATGATTGAGTTTTCCCACATGGCGCATGTGGAAAAAGTGGCGGTACAGACGAATCTATCGACTAAGCTGGATTGGACGCAAGAACTGAACCCGGAGACTGCTGCGCTGTGGGCTACATATCACCCTGGAGAGACGAAAGAGCAAGTTTTTATATCGCAGGCTATAAAGCTATATGAACTTGGTATTTCCTATAGTGTCGGTACCGTCGGGTTAAGACAGGCATTTCCGGCTATTCGTTCCTTGCGATCGCAACTTCCAAGGGATGTTTATTTGTGGATCAACGCCTACAAGGATCGTCCACATTATTATACAGATGCTGAGGTTGCTGAATTAACTGCGATAGACCCCTATTTTCAATGGAATTTAAAGGATTATAGCAGTCAGGGGCGGGGATGTCGCGCCGGTGAAGATGTATTTTATGTCCAGGGTGACGGAAGAGTAAAACACTGCTATCAGGATCGACGGGTGCTTGGACACTTATACAGGGATGGTCTTGAGGGTCTGAGTGGCAAACGTCCGTGCCGAATGAAAGAATGCGGCTGCTATATAGGCTATATTCATATGGAAGAGCAGCCGTTTCGGGAAATGTACGGTAGTGGCTTACTCGAAAGGGTGCCGCGGGTACAGGTAGCTCCGGTTCCATCATTTGGCAGACAGGCTATTCATAGAGCAAATGAATCCATATAGCAAGGGACGTCCACGTCTATATGTAATACTATAGCACCTTGATCTATTAGAGAAACGAGCAACAAAAAAGAACCGACCTTTGCCCTCAAGCAAAGGTCGGTTCTTCTGTTTTATAATAAGTTTGTGCAACGATCTTATGCGAAATAATCAAGTTTGGACAATAGCAGTAATTTCTTCATCCAGATCCAATCTGATTTGTTCACGATAGGCACGAATATTGTATTCGGAATATAGGTATCTCAGAATTGCTTCAATCATATTGGCTTCCACCAGATATTGACTGCGGCCCTGTACATGGACTTCTGCTGAATAACCTGTATCCTCTTCCCAGCTTAATTCTACTGTCACATCAGTGGGCTGGACACCTTTGCGTTCAGCCATATGCAAGCAAATAGCGTTGACAATCTCATCCATACTCAAAATCATAGCTTAGTAACGTCCTCCGCGGGAATCATCTGGTCTGCGACGATTTTTAATAGCACGGTAGATACCTACTCCAGCCATGATCAGGACATAAATGGCGAGAACGTTAACGGCAAGGCCAAGCAAGCTGCCTAATGCGCCCATGTTACCGAACAATCCACCGAAGAGCATACCTGCCAAACCGCCCAGCATCATACCTTTCAGGAATCCGCCGCCACCGCCAAGGAATCCACCAGTTCTGCTTGTATTACCGGCAGTTGCCCCTGACTTGGTTCCGCTATCTGACTTATTGATGCCATTGCTGTCATTCGCCTTGCTTGGTGTAGATTGGTACGATTTAGGCCCGGATTTAAACCCGCCGCCTCGCCTTGCGTCAGCTGTAGATGGTGCGATCATAGCAATGAATAGGGTAAAAGCCATCATCAGCATCATCATATTTTTCAAAGTGAATGTTTTTTTCATGTAAATATAATCCCCCTTAGTAAATTGTTTTATAGGTCAAACAACCGCTTACTAGTAATACGAATGGCATGGAAAAGGGTTTCAAAGAATTTTAATTTTTAAAAAATTAAATAATAACGTTCCTTAAATCCTATGCATGGATTAGCAAAAGCATTCAGCTTTGCGGCTTAAGTGCAAACGGATTAGTGTCCACACTGACATCACCGGCAAGCAGCATGTGCAGAACCATTTGGCACCATTCCAGACCTGCTTTAGCATTCAAAAGCCCTTTTTGTACTAAAATATAGTCACCAAAGTTTTTACTGCCAAAATGTAAATTCTCTGCGGGAATGTTGTTCAGAATATCCTCTAGATGCTGGATTTTCTGAATAAAATGACGTTTGCGTTCCTCCAGCATACGATTGGCACTACTTTTGTCTGTCAACCAAAGACAGAACAGTCGAAGACTTAATTCATCCCGTGTAACCGGAGCAGCTAACGCTTCCTGGGACCATTGCTGAAGCATATGGATTCCCTTGTCGGTAATGGTATACATTTTCTTATCAGGCTTGTCGGACTGCTGAATCCAACGGGAGGCTAGTAGTTCCTTGCCCTCCATACGGGCCAGTAGCGGATAGATCTGACTGTGCTTGGCCTGCCAAAAAGGCTGGATACGCAACATCAGATCATAGCCGGAGGATTCCTCTCTTGCGAGAAGCCCCAACAGACCATACGATAGTAAATTCATAGATCTTATCTCCTTCATCCATCATAGTAACGGTTGTAACAGCACTGCGGCAGGTATTCTGCAGCTTCATGAAAAGTGTACACTGAAACTGTATGGTTTGACAACTTTCAGACAGGTCGTTCACAGGTTAGCCAAAATTGGCTCCTGTCATTTTCCACGTATATGCGCTTTTTTTCATAAAAAAGGGTAGTTTAAGCTCGTATGTACGAGCTTAAACTACCTGGTAACTTTCTGCCGAAGCGTATCCTATTTACTGTTCATTCCCGTCAACGACAAGCGTTAACGCTCCTGTATCTGGATGAATAACCATGCCGTGAACGGGGGCATTAGGGGGGAGAAGCGGGTGATTTTTAATAAGCTTCACGGTAGTTTTTACCCCTTCTTCAATGTTGTCAAAACCTTTCAACCATTTATTTAGCTTAATTCCTGAATTTTCTAATGTATTCAGCACTTCCTGAGAAATTCCGCGATCGAGCATTTCATTGACCATGTGGTCTGCATTTAATGCAGCCATGCCGCATTCATAATGGCCCACGACCACTACTTCGTCTGCTCCCAGCTCATACAGGGCGACTAGTACACTGCGCATTACGCTTCCAAAGGGCTGTGAAATAATCGCACCCGCATTTTTGATGATTTTCACATCACCATTACGCAGGTTCATGGCTTTAGGGAGTAACTCTGTTAGCCGTGTATCCATACAGGTGATAATGACCATTTTTTTATTGGGGAACTTGCCCGTTCTATAGGCCTCGTATTCTTTGTTTTCTACGAAAACACGATTGTACTCTAAAATGTCTTTGATGTGATCCACGATTGTTCCCTCCAGGTTCTTATAAAGTTTGATATGTACAGCCCAACGTTTATTTCAGGTCTTAGGAGCTGGTCGTACATGTTGTGTGTTGATTATACTTTTTAATATAAGTATCATCAAGTATAGGTATTGTAAAGTTTTAACCATTTTAAGTTAAAGAGGTGACCTCAAATATGGCGCAACAGACGTTGGATCAATTGACGGCTTTAAAGGAGCTTGCACACAAAATTAGTAGTTATGGCGAAGCAGTAGGTCTGCTGCACTGGGATTTACGGACTGGTGCCCCGCGAAAGGGCGTTGACATTCGGTCGGAGACGTTAGGTATGCTGTCCACTGAAATGTTCAAGCTGATGATCTCGGATGAAATGGGACAATTGCTGCAATTTTTTGCCCCAGAAGACAAGCTGAAGCAACTGGAGGACAATGATCGCAGATTGGTGGAGGAATGCCGTAAAAATTATGAACTGAATCGTTCGGTTCCGGCAGACCGATATCGGCAGTATAGCATTCTTGCAGCACAGGCAGAGAGCAAGTGGGAGGACGCAAAGGAACATAGCGATTTTGCCGGATTTGAACCGTACTTGTCTAAAATCGTCGACATGAAGCGTGAGTTTATCGGCTACTGGGGTGTTAAGGATACAGAGTATGACACGCTTTTGGATCAATATGAGCCGGGGATGACGGTTGAAAAGCTGGATGCTGTGTTTGATCGTCTCAAAAAGCGCCTTGTGCCCCTATTGTCTAAAATTCAGGCTTCATCGAACCAGCCGGATAAGAGCTTTTTAGATGGTGTGTTTGATGTGAAGCAGCAGGAGAAGTTCAGCCTGTTCATTTTAGGACAGATGGGGTATGACTTTGAC
Organism: Paenibacillus sp. cl130; assembly: GCF_900116035.1. Lineage (NCBI taxonomy): Bacteria > Bacillati > Bacillota > Bacilli > Caryophanales > Paenibacillaceae > Paenibacillus > Paenibacillus sp. cl130. The sequence continues at coordinate 36,697 of NZ_FOYG01000002.1, read as the reverse complement.
GCAGGTCGTTTGGATGAGAGTGTACATCCTTTCGCAACAGGATTAAATCCAGGTGATGTGCGTATAACAACTCATTATCTGCAAGATGATGTAACCAGCGCTATTTTCAGTTCGTTGCATGAAGGAGGCCATGCGCTGTACGAACAAAATATTGCTCCAGAGCTAGCAGGATCACTACTGTCTGGAGGAACCTCTATGGGGATTCATGAATCCCAGTCGCGCTTGTGGGAAAATAAAATCGGACGCAGTCGTGCTTTTTGGGATCGGTATTACGATGATTTGCAACAGCATTTTCCTGATCGTTTGGCGAAGGTTACGGCAGAGCAATTCTACCGGGCAGTCAACCGTGTGGAAAATTCACTGATTCGTATTGAAGCGGATGAGCTAACATATAATTTACATATCATTATCCGTTATGAAATTGAAAAAATGCTGTTTAATGAAAAGCTGGATGTGAAGCGTCTCCCCGAGGTGTGGAATGCGAAATATAAGGACTACCTGGGGCTTCTACCACCGAATGACGGACTGGGCGTACTTCAAGACGTTCACTGGTCCGGTGGTGATTTTGGTTATTTTGCTTCCTACTCGCTTGGCAATATGTATGCAGCGCAAATTTTGGCGACATTACGCAAAGAGTTGCCCAATCTGGATGAATTAATTGCTGCTGGGGAACTTGAGCCGATCAAGCAATGGCTGACCGAACGTATTTACCGTTACGGCAAGAGTCGGACGCCATCCGAGTTGATTGTAGCCATTACAGGTGAGGAGCTGAACCCGGATTATCTCGCCGACTATCTGGAAGAGAAATATACCTCCATATACAAGCTGTAATTTAGAAACTATAAAATAATCATATATGCATCTACCCCGCGTTCCTAGGCGAACGCGGTTTTTTTTTGTGCGATTAACCATTATAACGACAGTCGCATAACAATATATGAAGTCAACCGATGTAAAAAAGTGGGGAGGGAACAAGGATGAAAAACGGCGCTCGTTTCAAAGCTGTGGTGGCTGCGGCACTACTCGGATTACTGTTGCTCAGTGGGTGCACCCCTAAAGGAGGGGAGCAGACGATTGAGATCAGACTGGGCGAGGTAGCCCGTACGGTCTTTTATGCGCCGCAGTATGTAGCCTTGAGCCAGGGGATGTTTGCTCAGGAGGGACTGGATGTCCAACTCGCAACGATTCCCGGGGGTGACAAGGCGATGACGGCGTTATTGTCCAATCAGGCGGATATCGCGCTGATCGGCGCGGAAACATCTATTTATGTGTATCAGCAAGGAGCAGAGGACCCTATCATTAATTTTGCCCAACTGACACAGAAGGATGGTACCTTTTTATTTGCCCGTCAAACGCAGGATAGCTTTGAATGGGAAAAGCTGAGAGGACAAAACTTTTTGGGGCAACGCAAGGGCGGAATGCCGCAAATGTCACTTGAATTTACGCTTCGCAAACACGGCATTGATCCTCATAAGGATCTGAAGCTGATTCAAAATATTGATTTTGCTAATGTTGCCTCTGCTTTCGGCTCCGGTACAGGGGATTATGTGCAGCTGTTTGAGCCACAGGCATCTATTTTTGAAAAGGAAGGCCGTGGACGGGTAGTTGCCTCTATCGGTGTGGAGAGCGGCGAGTTGCCGTATACGGTATATATGGCTAAGCAAAGCTACCTGAACACAAATAGCGAGGCTGCACAGAAATTTACAAATGCTGTATATCGGGCACAACAGTGGATTGCTACGCATTCACCTGAACAGATTGCTGAAGCAATCACGCCCTATTTTAAAGATACAGATTTAGCTGTTTTGACGAGTAGTATCAAACGATATAAGGAACAGAGTACCTATGCTTTGAACCCGATGATTGAGGAAAAGGAATGGAAGAACTTACAGGATGTCATGACCTCGGCAGGGGAGCTTAAAAGTCCGGTTGTACTAGATAAGCTAGTGAACCCAAGCTTTGCACAACAAGCGATTTCATCAAACTCTACCGGGAATACTGAACCGCCTGTGAAAAAGAGCACAACTGAATCTACGGATGCAGGTGTCGGTGCTGGAGGTTCGTCATGATGGAGGAACGGAGTGGCCTCACTTCGGACGCGACCATCCCGATGGTGAGAATGGAGAAAGTGACGCATGTCTATGTAACGGATCGTGAAGCTTCGCTGGCGGTTGAGAATATTGATTTTTCTGTAGAGACAGGGGAGTTTGTCAGTTTGGTTGGTCCAAGCGGCTGCGGCAAAACGACGATCCTGTCCATGATCGCGGGGCTACTGCGTCCAGCGGCAGGCCAAGTCATGCTGCAAGGTCAGCCGGTAAGTGGTCCGAGTCCAGAGGTCGGTTACATGCTGCAGCAGGATTATCTGTTCCCGTGGCGGACGATAATGGATAACGCATTGTTGGGTTTGGAGCTAGGCAATAGAGTGGATGAAGCTGCGCGTGAGCGGACACGGCTGTTGCTGGAAGGCATGGGTCTAGGAGGGAAGGAGCATCTGCATCCGTCCCAGCTGTCTGGGGGAATGCGTCAGCGCGTGGCGCTGGTACGGACGCTGGCGACCAATCCGGGGCTGCTGCTGCTGGATGAGCCTTTCTCCGCGCTGGATTATCAAACCAAGCTACAGCTGGAAGATCTGATTGCGGAAACCTTGCGCGAGCGGAGAAAGACGGCTATTTTAGTCACACATGATTTGGCCGAGGCCATTGCGGTCAGTGACCGGATTATAGTGATGGGTCGAAATCCTGGTCATGTCCGACGTACCTTCGAGATTCCGGATTGCATCCGAAAAGCTCAGCCTTTTTATGCACGCGAGCAGCCGGGTTTTAATGAGCTTTTTCATGAAATATGGGGTGAACTGGAGGCTTCGGGAGCAAAGGAGTGAGTTAACGTATGAAGGACGAAGCGGATCAGCTTGAGCAACGTTGGATTCAAGGACTACATCAGGCGTATTTACGCAGCAGGCGTTCGCAGCGATGGTTAGTGACAGGTGTACAGACAGCTATTTTACTGCTTTTGTTTGTGCTATGGGAAATTGCAGGCCGTTTGAAGTGGATTGATGTACTGTTGTTCAGCTATCCGAGCAAAATTTTCACCCAGATCGGTAAGGATGCGGTCAGTGGTGAATTATGGGGACATGTAGGTGTCACCGTGGGAGAAACGATGGCGGGGTTTTTACTCGGTACACTGTTAGGTACGTTGCTGGCTGTACTTATTTGGTGGTCACCGTTTTTGTCGAGGGTGCTTGATCCCTATATGGTCGTGTTCAACAGTATGCCTAAGGTGGCGCTAGGTCCAATTTTTATCGTCATGTTTGGGGCGGGATTTACTGCTATCCTAATGACAACCCTCTCCATTACGGTCATTATTACGACACTAGTCGTATACAACAGCTTTCAGGAAGTTGATTCGAATCTGATCAAAGTGGTTCGTACGTTTGGCGGATCACGCCGGGATACGTTTCAAAAGGTGATTTTACCTGCATCCTTTCCTGCAATCGTCTCTACGCTGAAAGTGAATGTCGGTATGGCATGGGTTGGCGTGATAGTTGGTGAATTTCTGGTGGCCAAAAACGGCTTAGGCTATTTGATTATCTATGGTTTTCAGGTGTTCAATTTCACGCTGGTTATGTCCAGTTTGTTGATCATTGCTGTCGTAGCTACACTGATGTATCAGGCGGTCGTGTATGTGGAGCATCGTCTGCTTTCCGGTCGTCCTCATCGGTAATAATAAAATTTCTGAACATTTGTGTAAAACGTGAAAATAAAGTACCATGAAAATGAAATACTTAATATTCATTAAAATGTGGAAACAGATTTCATCTAGAGAGGACAGAATTTTTTCATGGGCTTTCGTACGATTAAAACGGCTATCGCCGCATTAATGGCCGTACTTATTGCGGAGGGTTTTGGCATTCATGGAGCCACCTCAGCAGGGCTTTTAGCGATTTTGGGGGTGGATGTCACACGCAAGAGAAGTCTCCGTACCATTTCGGCGAGATTTTTTGCATCCGTCGTGGGGCTTCTTTTTGCTTGTGTTTTGTTTGTGGTATTCGGATTTCATGATTGGGTACTAGCATTATATATTTTAACGGCGTTTCCAGTCATTGTACGGGTGGGCTTTAAAGAAGGAATCGTCACCGGCTCGGTCGTGGTTTTTCGCGTATTCAGCGGCGGCGTGATTGATATGGAAGTACTGCTGACCCAGCTAGCTCTGCTAGTGATTGGACTGGGTTCCGCGATGATTGTCAACTTAGCCTATATGCCGGGTTCTGATAATACAATGCAACAAATTCGGCAGGAGGTGGATCGGACATTTTCTGTTATATTCAGAAATATGGCCAATACGCTACGTAGTCCAGCATACATATGGGATGGCAAGGAAGTTATTGAAGCGAACAGCGTGATAGCCAAAGGGGTTACGGAGGCAGGGCGTTCCTTGGAAAATCAGATGCTTCGTCCCCAAGAGGGCTGGAACGTGTATTTTTATATGCGAAAAGAACAACTGGATTCGATCCAAAACATGATGCAGTTGATCGCACAAATGTATCAGCATATGCCGCAGGCCAAGCTGCTGGCCGAGCTGTTCGACCAGCTTAGCAATGACGTTTTGGCTGGACATTATACAGGACAGACTGAGAAGCTGCTGGAGCAGGTTCGTGAAGAATTTAAAGCAATGGAGCTTCCCGCAACCCGGGAGGAATTTGAGATTCGTTCGGCATTATTGCAGCTTACACATGAGCTTCATCAGTATTTGAAAATTGCGAAAAAGGACAAGGCCCCTACTCCAGTGAAAAATTAGAGTAAAGGCCTTAAGCGGCTACTATCCATGACGGACAGTAGCCTTTTCTTGTTCAGTGATGGTAGAAGTCGGATGACTCAAAGTCCGTTTGTGCCGAATTCGGTCTGTGATCCATAAGACAGCGGTGATCAGGCAAGGGTACAGCATAGCCCATCCGACAAAGGGGAAAACGATCGCCGTAGAGATGAACGATATCCAACTAATGGCAACGCCCCAGCGACTACCACGCAGAAGCTTAATTCCTGCTGCACAACCGCCTAGATAGGTCAGAATAAAGGTGGCGTTCGGGAACTGGATCAGGTTAGTGAGTGAAACAGTACCACTACTGTACAACACCATAATGATCACGAAGCAGACGCTAAGAAAAGCAATGCCCCCGATAGGGGTATGGAATCGTTGGGATAACATGCCCATCCAGCGAAAGGCCTGTCCTTGCCGGGATAAAGCATAAGCGACACGTGAAGCGGCACCAACATAAGCAATAATAGTAGCGGTACAAATAAAGATACCCGTCAAGCCTGCAATTATCGCGCCCCATGGCCCGATAGCCCGACTAATCACCCATACGAGCGAAGCATCCGAATCCCCTGCAAGGTAACTTTGTGTGCCCACAGTAGCCAGCGCAGTTAAGAAATAAAGCAAACCAACAATGACGGCTGCAATGGTCACGCCTTTAACGGCTGCTCTCTGGGGATTGGTGAATTCCTCTGACATATGGGACACAGCCTCCCAACCGATGAAGCACCAGAACAGAATCGCGGCCGCTTGACCGACAGGGAACCAGCCATGTGGAACAAACGGGGTGAAATGGACTGTTTCCATCTGAGGAAGTGCTGCGGCAATGGCGAATATGAGGACGGCAACGATAGCTATGACGACAGCGATCTGAATACGTCCCGCGACCTTCATGCCGATCCAGTTGATGATCAGGCCCACCGCCAACATAGCAGCGGCTAACATCATGCGGCTTTCATCTCCCCAGCCCATGGCTGCGGTCATATAGCCGGCTCCAGTGAGTGCGGCAACAGGTGCCCCAATCGGAACCGACATGAGAAAAAACCACCCGATATAAGCACCAGCACGTGGTGAAAAGGCCAACGTGACAAAATGCGATACCCCTCCCGCATTCGGAAATTTGGCGGATAGAAGACCCATGGAAAGTGCCATTGGCAGGATGAGCAGGGTCATAAAGCCCCATGCCAGCAGCGATGCCGGTCCCGCCATTTGGGCGGCAAGTCCAGGCACAATCAATATCCCTGAACCCAGTACAGCTCCGATATAGAGTGCAATGGCCTGTGGAAGACCAATGGTGGATTGAAGTTTACTTTCATTTGTCATGCAGAAAAGCCTTCTTTCTCTTGTTATTTTCTCCAGCTTATCAGATAATCAATCTATCGGAAAAACGGAATATAACGATTGCTTGCATCGGAAAAACCGATTGAAGGAGCGGAATATGGAATCGCGGCATTTGTTTACCTTTTTAAATGTAGTTGAGGCAGGCAGTTTTACGCGAGCAGCGCGTATACTGGATTATGCACAGTCGAGTATCACTGCTCAAATTCAAGCGCTAGAGACAGAGTTGGGTACGCCGCTTTTTGATCGCATTGGCAAAAAAATCATGCTGACGGATGCTGGACGACGTCTGCTGCCCTATGCGCAGGAAATTTCCAAGATGCATGCTATGGCTAAGGATGCACTTCGTTCAGAAACGGAATTGGCGGGCACGCTGAAAATAGGAGCACCAGAGTCTCTGGCCGCTTTTCGTCTACCGAGTCTGATCCGTGAGTACAGGGAACGGTATCCGAAGGTTAAAATTGTTCTTAAACCCGGCGAATGCTGGGAATTACGCGATTTGATCCGCTCCGGTGAGCTGGATTTGGCTTTTTTGCTTCAGCCTGAGACGGAGGATAGAGAACTGAATGTCACCACGCTTATTCATGAGCCGATGGCCTTGGTTGCTCCACTTAAGCATTCGCTGGTTACCTATACCCGGGTAGAGCCTGCTGACTTGAAAGACGAAACCATTTTGCATACGGAGGCAGGATGTACGTACCGTATCCTTTTTGAGCAGTATTTGAATAAACACGGTATTTTTTCAGACCCTAGCCTGGAATTTTGGAGTATTGAAGCCATCAAGCAGTGTGTCATGGCTGGATTGGGTATCGCGCTGCTTCCGCTGGTAACGGTACAAAACGAGCTGCGAGAAGGTAAAATGGCGCGTTTAGCCTGGGATGACAGTGAACAGCAGGTGGCTACTCAGGTCGCCTATCACACGAAAAAGTGGAAATCCCCGGCTCTTAGTGAATTTTTACAGATCGTTGAGCAGCATGTAACACATTGGCGTGCATGAGTTCAAGCCATCGCGGCATATGCTTATACAAATAATATTTTTTCCTTTTCGCCTATTCACTCAACATTCGCCCACAACCTGCATACATATGTATGGAATGATTGATTGTATGGAGGAGGTTCAAGAATGGCATTAAGTCATAAAAATCGTAGAGAGATTATTACCAAAGCGATCTGTGGTAAAGGTCGCAGATTCTCTACCGTAACCCATACCGTAACTCCGCCGAATAATCCGACGAGCATTTTAGGGGCATGGATTATTAACCACCAGTATGAAGCTGTGGCGGCGGGGGACGGCATTGAGGTCGTCGGGACGTATGATATCAATATTTGGTACTCATACGATAAAAACTCGCAGACCGATGTGGCCAAGGAAACGGTGTCGTACGTGGAAAATGTGCCGCTCTCGTATCTTGATCCGAAGCACCGGGCGTCTACAGTGGAAGTATCCGCCGAAGCTACACAGGAGCCGAGTTGCGTCGAGGCCAGTGTGTCTTCTGGAGGTGGCAGCGTAATGATCCGGGTCGAGCGGGAATTTGCGGTGGAGCTGGTGGCGGAAACGAAGATTGTTGTAGAAGTATTCCCGAATGGTAGCAGCGATGATTTTGACAAAGACTTTGATTTTGGAGCGGAAGAGGGGGACTATGAGGAGCTCGACCCCGACCTCATTGACGACGAGCTCTGACAGAAGTAACCAAAAAGAGGGCCGCTTTACTCTTTGCGCCGGCTGATTCTGCGCAGGGGGCAAAGGCCCTCCTTTTTTGTTATTGTGGGTTGAAATTGGGTTGAAATCCGTACGTAGTCCGTAGGGGGGAATATGATGCAGCAGCCGAGACAGGCGCTCATACGCTTCAGACAGATGCCAAATGATGAAAAAAAGCGTAGACTGGAGCGTTCAGGCATAGCGGTGCAGTGGATGGATAGCAGTATAGCAGATTTTGCGATAGGCTACGCGGTGCAAATCCATCTACTGCGAGTGTTGGAAATTAGTAGACGTGCCATCGAAGGCCCTTCCAAAGTCCGCGCATACGATCTGTCTGAACTGGATCAACATTCACCGCTCTATGTCCGGATGGAGCGGCTGGCTGTACGAGCGTTGTACACACTGGGTTTGGACAGTGGTGAGGTGGTACTGACGCCGCTGGGGGAGCGCAGCTGTCAGGTGCGCGAAATCTCGGCACAGCCATGGCTGAACGATAGACGTTTGGCCACGTTATATGAAATTGCTGCGCGCGAAGGGGATGTTGAGAGTGAGAATCTTTCAGCGCAACGAGGAAGAGATCGACTGCTCATCGGAATGGACCCTGAATTTGTGCTGGTTCGTATGCCCGAGGGACGGGTCGTTCCGGCCTCAAGATATTTGGGTCGTCTCGGCATAGCCGGCTGCGATGCTGTTACTCGTCGAGGACGAACACTGTATCCAGTCGCTGAGCTTCGCCCTGCGCCGAGTGGAGATCCGGCCCATCTGCTGAAGCACCTGCGTCAAGCTTTTGCAACAGCAGCCCGGCGCATTGCCGACCGCACACTCATCTGGCAGGCAGGGGGGATGCCGCAACCGGGTTTTCCGCTGGGCGGACATCTGCATTTCAGCGGGGTTTCGCTAAACGGTGCCTTGCTTCGGGCACTAGATAACTATTTGGCACTGCCTTTGGCGCTACTGGAAGACAAGCGTGCGGCTCGACGCAGACCGCATTATGGCAATTTAGGTGATTTTCGCCGTCAGTCGTATGGAGGCTTTGAATATCGTACACTGCCCAGTTTTCTTATCTCGCCACAGCTGGCGAAAGGTGTGATTGGAATGGCGTTTCTCATTGCCTCTCAATATCCGCGTTTGCAACGTAGGCCGCTGGGTGAGGAGGAGGCTCACAGAGCCTTTTATGAAGGAAATCAACTTGTCCTTAAAGAGTATATGGAACCTCTTATTTTGGACATGGTTTCACTGGAAATATACTCGCAATATGAAGCTTATGTAGCGCCATTGCTGGACAGCCTCCGCAAGGGGAAACAGTGGGATGAATCACGGGATTTGCGCCCGTATTGGAAGCTTACGTAAAATGAAGTGTCGACACCAGGAATGGTTTCATGTTATCGACTGTCATTTTTGATATAATGAGAGATAATTATAAGTTTAAACGGAACAAAGTGTGGGGGTTAGTAAACGGTATGTCCAAATATACACCGATGATAGAGCAATATTTATCCATAAAAGAGCAGGCCAAAGATGCATTTTTGTTTTTCCGCCTGGGAGATTTTTACGAGATGTTTTTCGATGATGCAATTCTTGCATCCAAGGAGCTGGAAATTACACTTACGGGTCGTGAGGGTGGCGCCACGGAAAAAATTCCGATGTGCGGCGTGCCTTATCATTCAGCGGAAAATTACATACAGCGCCTCATTGAGAAGGGTTATAAAGTGGCCATCTGTGAGCAAATGGAGGAAGCCTCAGCTACGAAGGGGATGGTGCGGCGGGATATTGTCCGCGTTGTGACCCCGGGTACGGTAATGGAAGGCAAGGTGCTGGGTGACAAATCCAACAACTATATGGTATGTGTCACAGAGACGGACGGGATGCTGGCACTTGCGGCGTGCGACTTGTCAACAGGTGAATTGTATGTGACCTCTGTGCCTGATTCGAAAGAATGGCTACTAGATGAAATTAACATTTATGAGCCTTCCGAAATGTTGGGGGATGGTCATCTGCTCGATTTTGTGACATCCCGTATGTCCCCCGTTGGACGGCGCGTTGTGTATACGGCTTGGGACAAATCCAAGGATGATCTGGTTCGGGATCAATTTGGCGAAGCCACATGGGCAAGGCTTACGGAGGAACGTAGACGGTGCGTATCGCGCCTGATTTCCTATTTGAATGAAACGCAAAAAAGATCGTTAGGCCAATTGACCCAAATCTCGGTATATGAGCCAAACCATTTTATGATTCTGGATCCATTTACCCGCAGGAATCTGGAACTGGTGGAGACGGTACGTGAACGCTCAAAGAAAGGCTCGCTGCTGTGGCTGTTGGATCGCACAGAGACTTCCATGGGAGCGCGTCTGTTGCGTCGTTGGATTGACAAGCCGCTGTTGAGCAGCAATCTTATTGAGGAGCGCTTGGAGGCGGTGGACAAGCTATACCACCAATTTATTTTCCGAGAGGATGTACGTGCTCAGCTTAAAGAGATTTACGATCTGGAGCGTCTAGTTGGGCGGATCGCCTTTGGTAGTGCTAATGCACGTGATCTGATCGCTCTCAAGCTGTCGCTGGCCCGAATTCCGTCTTTACGCGAATTGTGCGCTGAATCTCCTTCGAAGACGCTGAGACGAATTGCACAAACGCTGGATAGCTGTACAGACCTGTGTGCGTTGATTGAGGAAGCGGTGGCGGATGAACCGCCGATTTCCGTAAGGGATGGAGGTCTTATTAAGGAAGGCTACCATCAGCGTCTGGACGAACTGCGCGAGGCGAGTGTGAACGGTAAGCGTTGGATCGCTGAGCTAGAGGCCAAGGAACGTGCAGCAACCGGCATTCGGTCACTTAAGATTGGATACAACAAAGTATTTGGTTATTATATCGAGGTGACCAAATCCAATTTGGCTTCATTACCAGAAGGTCGATATGAACGCAAACAGACGTTGGCGAATGCGGAACGGTATATTACACCGGAGTTGAAGGAAAAGGAATCTCTAATTCTGGAAGCCGAGGATAAAATGGTTGATCTGGAGTACACGCTTTTCTCCGAGCTTCGCAGTAAACTGAACGCTGAAATTCCACGTTTGCAAAAGCTGGCAGAACAAGTGGCTGAAATTGACGTGTATCAGTCGCTGGCTTCGGTTAGCTCGGAACGGGGATTCGTGAAACCTGAGCTGACTACAGGATATGATTTCGTAGTGGAGCAGGGTCGCCATCCCGTGGTGGAAGCTGTAATGAAAGATGGCGGTTTTATCGCAAACAGCACGGTGTTGGAGGAAGCCGATGCGCATATTCTACTTATCACTGGGCCGAACATGGCTGGGAAAAGTACGTATATGCGTCAGGTTGCACTTATTGCAATTATGGCTCAAATTGGCTGCTTTGTCCCTGCTGCACGTGCCAAGGTGCCAATGCTGGATCGCATTTTCACACGGATCGGCGCGGCGGATGATCTCATCGGCGGGCAGAGTACGTTTATGGTCGAAATGGCAGATATCCAAGTAATGACGGACAAGGCAACTCCGCGAAGCTTGATCATTATTGATGAACTGGGACGAGGTACGTCCACCAGTGAAGGAATGGCAATTGCACAGGCAGTCATCGAATTTGTCCATGACACGATTGGCTGTAAGGCGCTGGTATCCACGCATTTCCATGAGCTGGCACATTTGGAGCAAGGCCTGTCTTCGCTGCGAAATTACTCTATGGCCGTGCAGGAAAGCGGCGACAAGGTGAATTTCTTGCGCAAGCTCATACCGGGAGCGGCTAGCAGTAGCTATGGTATTTATTGTGCTCGGCTTGCAGGTTTGCCCAATAACATTATTGAGCGAGCGAATGGACTGCTGAATGGTTTTGAACAGGCAGCGGCTCAAGTAACGGCAGGTACCGAGACAGTAGTAGGAGGGAAGGAAGGGACTGATCTTCGTACAGTTTCAGGGACAGAAGATATTTCTTCTTTGACCGAATATAATTCAGGCCAGACATTGCGAGAAAGCGGAGAAACTGCATCATCAGCTCAGTCTTTATCACAGCAGGCCACCCTGGTAAAAGAAGATACTCTGCAGACGGTGGAAACTTCCAGCACGTTGGAGCAAGGAGCAACCGAAGTGGTACAGCTGTCCATTTTCGGAGAGCAGGAGCTTGCCGCCTCCAAGCCACACGCAGAGACAGTAGAGGCTAATCCGATTGTGCGCCAAATTTTGCGCAAGGTGAAAAATGCTGATGTCATGAATATGACTCCTTTACAGGCAATGCAGCTATTAAATGATCTTAAAAACAAGGCCAATGGCCTGTAGTTAAAATAAGTGACATTATTCTTATTTTTCATCACACTTTGAAGTCAGGAGGAGGTTAAAAGGATGTCTAAAATTCGGGTACTGGATGAACATATTGCGAACCAGATTGCTGCCGGTGAGGTCGTAGAACGTCCAGCCTCCGTCGTGAAGGAGCTGGTGGAAAATGCGATTGATGCAGGCGGCACGCGGGTGGACGTATGGGTAGAAGAGGGCGGCCTGCAAAGTATCCGGGTGACGGATAATGGAAGTGGCATTGAGCCAGAAGATGTGGAAACGGCATTCTATCGGCACGCGACAAGCAAAATTGGACATGGTCGCGACCTGTTTCAGATCACAAGTCTCGGCTTCCGAGGAGAGGCGTTGCCAAGTATTGCGGCTGTATCGAAAGTAGAGTTGCTTACAGCAGCCGGAGATGACGGACGTGCCCGTAAATTAGTGATTGAGGGCGGTAAGCTGTTGCTTCACGAGGATGCTGCTAGTAGACAAGGGACGGATTTTACCGTACGGGAGCTGTTTTATAATACACCTGCACGGCTGAAATATATGAAAACAATCCAGACCGAGCTGGGACACATTTCGGATGTATTGTATCGAATGGCGCTTTCGCATCCAGAAGTAGCCTTCACATTGCGGCATAATGGCAATACATTGCTGCAAACGCTGGGTAATGGTGATTTGCTGCAGGTGATTGCCGCTATTTACGGAACTTCTGCTGCGAAATCCATGCTGCTGCTGGAAGGAGAGAGCCTCGATTACCGAATTAGCGGCTATGTCAGCCGTCCAGAGTGGACGAGATCAAATCGAAATGCGATCTCGACGGTAGTGAATGGACGTTTTGTGCGAAGCTACGGGCTTAATCAGGCGTTGCTCAAGGCGTATCATACCTTGTTGCCGATCAATCGTTTTCCGCTGGCTGTGATCCAACTGGAAATGCATCCTTCTTTGGTGGATGTTAACGTTCATCCCGCCAAGCTGGAGGTAAGGTTCAGCAAAGAAACTGAACTGTTTCAGCTGGTTGAAGATTCGGTAAAAGCTGTTTTAGGGCAGCAAGTGCTGATTCCGAAGGCAGTCAAGCGCGAGATCGGTGGCAAGGACAGTGGCTCGTTTGTGCAGGAGCAGTTTCACTTCTCGAAGGGAAATAGTGCGGAAGGGGATGCTTCTTCCGGCAAAGACCGGGGGGGAGCACTGCCACTTTCCGTGACTTCGCCGGAGAGCCAGGTACCGCGCCAATCCAATTACTTGAACAGAAACGAAGAGAATAACAGAGGTAGCCAGGAGCGTGAGCAACGTCCGAGCAGGGATAGCCTCTCAGCCATTGGACGGGCAAACAACCTTTCAGGTAAAAGTATTAGTGATGATGAACTGGATGCAGATTTTGTAGAAGAAAACAGCGGGAGTGAAGTTAGATGGGACGTGCCGCTCCCTGATGGAGCGACTGTACAGTCGTCCGAAGGAGATAATGCCGCAATAGGCACATCTTCCTTATACAGTGGAGGGATACAGGAAACGGCTGCTTCTGCTGCTTACCCATCTTCTATGCCGCCGATTGCGGGACACGCTACGGATTCCCGTCATTTCGCGGATCAGAAGCCGCGCCAGCAACGCCTAGATGCCGAGCAATTGGCAGCGGTGTCGGGAGAAGCTCCAGAGTTGCCCACTTTTCCTGAACTGAATTTAATCGGTCAGCACCATGGGACATATCTGATTGCGCAGAACGACCAGGGCTTGTATTTAATTGATCAACATGCCGCGCATGAACGGGTGAATTATGAATTTTATTATGAAAAATTCGGCAATCCTGCGTCAGTATCGCAGGAACTGCTACTGCCAATTACACTGGATTTTACGCCTTCCGAGACGGAAAAGTTGAAAACAAGGCTGCACTGGTTTGAACAGGCGGGGGTGTATTTGGAGCATTTTGGCGGTCAAACCTTCCGTGTCAGCTCTTACCCGTACTGGCTTCCCCAAGGGGAAGAAGCGGATGTCATTGAGGAAATGGCCGGATGGGTGCTGGAGGAAAGAGCCATTGATCTTGCTAAGCTGCGGGAAGCGGCCTCGATCATGTGCTCCTGCCGGGCTTCGATTAAGGCAAACCAGAAGCTGACTGACCAACAGGCTATTGTGCTGCTAGAGCGTTTGGCAGCGTGCAAACAACCATATACTTGCCCTCATGGGCGACCTATTGTGGTTTCCTTTTCCACATATGATTTAGAGAAGCTGTTTAAAAGAGTAATGTAAGGGAGTATATATATGTTGCAGGATCGGGAAAACCGTGAAGAAGAAGAGCGGTCGAGGCTACGGGAGAAGCAAGTCGAATTACTGGTCACGACAGGGGATTCCCCCTCGGCAGAGGTTATGGAGCGAGCGAAGCTGCTTGCAGCCGAGTTAGGGGTGCTGTATGCCCCTCGTCGTGGCATATCGGTAGCTAAGCTAATTGCGGCTCACAGAGTCCGTCAAGCGTTGGTTCTGGTGCAGGGCGGAGTGAGGCTGATTAGTCCAGAACAATCACCGATGGTTTTTCACCCGAGTATGGGCTTCATTCGCGCCAAACGAGTATTAAAGGGTGAACCTGACCCGATGTTGACGGCTGCCCGGATCGTCCCGGGTGATATTGTGCTGGATTGCACCGCAGGACTTGGTACGGATTCTCTTCTATTTTCAATTGGAACGGGAAGCTCTGGACAAGTCACGGCTGTGGAGAGTTCTTTCCCCGTCTATGCTTTAATCAAGGATGGAATGAGGCATTACCGTTCCGGCAACGCTGAAGTAGATCAGGCCTTTTCCAACATTGACGTTCGTTTTGGTCATCATTTGGACTATTTGCGTAGTTTGCCGGATCGCAGTATAGATATTATTTACTTTGACCCTATGTTCCGTGATCCGTTGCTCGATTCCAGCGCAATCGGTCCATTGAGAGGGCTGGCTAACCCAGACGCGTTGAGTGAGGAAAGTATTATTCATGCGAAACGGATTGCACGAAAAACAATTGTATTAAAAGAAAAACGGGGTAGCGGGGAATTTGCCCGCCTCGGCTTCCGTGTGGAGCAGCGGGGCACAACGAAAACAGTGTACGGAGTGATTGATATTGACAGTGGCACCTAAGCCTAAACTACTTGTTCTTGTTGGCCCGACTGCGGTTGGCAAGACGAAACTAAGCATCGAGATGGCTCGACAATTTGACGCAGAAATTATTTCCGGGGATTCCATGCAGGTATACCGTCGTATGGACGTTGGAACCGCCAAAATTTCCGAACAGGAAATGGAAGGAATCAAGCACCATTTAATTGATATTCATGAGCCTGAATACCCATATTCAGTAGCCCAATTTCAGGAAGACTGTCGTCGTCTCATACCTGATATTCAATCTAGAGGAAAGCTACCGTTTATCGTAGGCGGAACAGGTTTATATGTAGAATCAGTCTGCTATGAATACCAGTTTTCCGAGGTAGGGGCTGACGAAGCTTTTCGTCAGGAACAGCTTGACTATGCCGAACAGTTTGGAGCTGAGGCGCTTCATGCGCGACTACAGGCGGTTGATCCCGAAAGTGCACTTCGTTTGCATCCTAATGATCGTCGTCGTGTCGTTCGGGCACTCGAAATTTACCATGTTAGCGGAACGACACTTAGCTCTCAACTTGCCAGTCAAAAAAAGGAATCTCCCTACCAACTCTGCATTGTAGGTTTGACAATGGATAGGCAAATGCTATATAAACGTATTGAAGACCGAATTGACGGGATGCTCGATCAAGGGCTTGTTGCTGAGGTAACCTCCTTAATGGAACGGGGAGTGCGAAGCGATGCCATCTCCATGCAAGGTCTAGGCTATAAAGAGATATCCTCCTACCTGCGGGGAGAAGTGTCTTTGGAAGAGGCGGTGACTTGGCTAAAACGGGATACGCGTCATTTTGCGAAGCGACAGCTCTCGTGGTTTCGCCATATGAAGGATATCCAGTGGGTAGATGTCACTGATTTCGGAAATTTTTCTGCTCATGCAGCCCGAATACACGAAATTATAGCAGGAAAGTTCCGGACAGACCTTGAATATACTTCAAAACAATCCAAATGATTATTGGGGGTACGGCTAAAATGAACAAGTCCATTAATATCCAAGATACGTTTCTGAATCAATTGCGCAAGGATTCTATACCTGTAACGGTATACCTCATCAATGGATTTCAGGTGCGAGGGACGATTAAAGCATTTGACAATTTTACGATTGTTATCGACTCGGATGGAAAGCAACAGCTGATTTACAAGCATGCCATCTCCACCTTTACACCGCAACGCAATGTATCGCTTGTACAGCAACAGGATAACGCTAGCGATAACTGATTACGGCTTGACGGTCGCCCGGGTTCATGAAACTTTTCAGGCGCCCGTCTCGTCTAACTGTATAGGAATGTGACCGGGAGCAACCTGATCAGGGTTGTTCTTTTCATTCCGTTTACTTTCATGCTGCCGACAGCAAGCTTTAAGCTTATGTTAGGTATCATATGATTATTCGCGAAAGGGAGTCAGGGGAATGCCAAACGATTCATTGTCCAGATCCGGCAATCGCAATAGAAACACATCTAAAGAGAAGCCGAAGGGCAAGAAAAAGAAAATAACAGGTAAGCGAGTGGGGTGGACGCTATTTATTACAGCGGCGTTAGCCATATTTTGCGCACTTGGTGGATACTTATTTGTCATGGTTAATGGCGAAAAAATTTACAAAGCCAACAAGGACAAAATTACAGTGAACGAGACATCGAAGGTTTATGACCGCAACGGTGTGCTCATGGGTGAGTTGTCTGTGCAAAAAAGCGATCCTGTCAAAAGTGAAGAAATTCCACCGCTGCTCAAAAAAGCATTTATCGCAACCGAGGATAAGCGTTTTATGGAGCATCAAGGGGTTGATATTTGGTCTATCGGCCGGGCAGCCGTTAAGGATATCGTGGCCCGTTCGGCAGTGGAGGGTGGCAGTACGCTGACTCAGCAGCTGGCCAAAAACTTGTTTTTGACACGTGACAAAACCTTTTTCCGTAAAGCGACAGAGGTATCCATCGCAATGGCGCTGGAGCGGAATTTGACTAAAGATGAAATTATTACACTCTACCTGAACCGGATTTGGTTTGGACGCTCGTATTCTGGAATTAAGGCAGCGTCGGAAGGCTATTTTGGGCAAACGGATTTGAATAAATTAAAATTGTGGCAGGTCGCTACACTGGCAGCTATTCCAAAAGGGCCATCCAAGTATAATCCGATTAGTAACCCAGAAAACTCAAAGGCCCGGCGTGCTGTGGTTCTCCAGCTGATGTTTGAGCAGGGAATGATTGGAAAGCAGGAGATGGAAGAGGCCAAGGCTGTAAATTACGATTACAAACAGCCGGAAAAAGTTCAAAAGTATCAAAATTTTATGGAATACGTCATGGATGAGGCAGAGGATGCGTTGCCAGGAGTTAGCGGTAATGATCTGATTATTGGTGGTTATAAAATTCATACCACAATGGATGCCCAGGCTCAAAATGCGCTGGATCAGGCGATGGCAGATGATGACATGTTCGAAAAAAGTCCGGACGATCAGCCTGTTCAAGCCTCGATGGTCATTATTAACAACCAGACAGGTGGAATTGCCGCGATGGCGCCCGGACGGGATTACAAAAAGGGAACCTTCAATCGTGCGACTCAGAGCCGCAGACAGCCAGGATCGGCATTTAAGCCGATTGTAGCCTATGCGCCAGCTCTTGAATCCGGTAAGTTTACGATGGATACCCCTTTGAGTAATGAACGCCAGAGTTTTAACGGATACAGTCCGAAAAACTTGCATGGTTACTCGTCAACCATCAGCATGCTCGACGCCATTACGAAGTCTGAAAATATTCCGCCTGTATGGTTGCTGAACCAAATCGGTGTGGAAAAAGGGGTTCAATTTGCCGAGAGCGTAGGCATTCCGATGGACAAAAATGATCACTCACTTGCTATCGCATTGGGTGGATTAAGCAAAGGAACGAATACCCTTGAAATGGCGCAGGCGTACAGCGCTTTTGCCAATAAAGGACAATTCCAAAAAGCTTATTCTATTAAGCAAATTAACAATAGTGATGATCAAGTTGTTTATACTCATGAAGAGGAAACTAAATCTGTAATGAGTGAAAAAACGGCTTATGAAATGACACAAATGATGCAAAATGTAGTCAATAGCGGTACAGGTCGCAAAGCACGTATTGACTGGCCTGTAGCTGGTAAAACGGGTACGACCCAAAGTGGAATTAGCGGTAACAGTGGTAACCGAGACATCTGGTTTGTCGGTTATACACCGGAATATACCGGAGCGGTATGGATGGGTTATGACAAGCCGGACAGCAAGCATATGCTGAGAAACTACAGTGGGCAGTCGGCAGCCTTTTTCGGAAGGGTCATGGGTGAAGCTCTCAAGGGACACCCGGTTACGCAATTCAGCGAGCCGAAGGGATATGAACCACCAGTTGAGCAGAAGCCAGAAGAGCCGGTTCAGGCTACCGCTCCGAGCGGACTGAGCGGGTCTTATAGTCAGGACACCCAAATTGTATCGTTATCCTGGACTGCGGCTACGGGGGATAATGTACAATACCGCGTGTATCGCAAGGGGACTTCCGATACAGGCTTTACGGCAATCATGGAGGCCATGAAGGGCACGAGTGGTGAAGACACGTCTCCTATAGCTGGAAACACGTATGAATATTATGTAGTAGCTTATGGGGCGGATGGTAAAGAATCCGAGGCTTCTAATACGATCCGTGTGGAAATTCCGGCTGAGACTACTCCGGTTGATCCACAGCCAGGGACTGATCCAAACGAGAATGGAACCTTACCGGATAATGGCGGGGCTACAGACGGACAAAACGGTACAGATCAGGGAAATACAACTCCTGGCGGTATCAATAACAATAATGGCTCAGGTCAGGTTCCGGCATCTCCTGGGGATACTAATGGGAATGGTGCTGGCGGCACAGGTAACAATAGTGGTAATTCCGGCAATGGAAACGATACTAATCAGGGAAATGGTCAGACTACTACACCGGATGCAGGTATTTCTGATGAAGATACTATGGTAAATCCAGAAAACACGGATGCATCTACGACTGAAGTCACAACGGATGGGACTCAAGAAGGCAATTCCAACGGTCATTCGAACTCCAATCGTGGACGTCACAATCGGAATTAGCAAGTATTGCTTTATGCAAGTTGAATTTGTTTCAAATCAAAGGTATTCTCAGTCCGTGAACTGGTCTGAGAATACCTTTTTTGCTGTTTTAAAGGGGTTCTTTTTGAGTGTACAGTTTAAATATGGTAAGCTGGTTTTACCAATGTTGGAGAGGAACATCATTTATGAAGCGCAAATTCGGAGACCGGGCCAACTGGCGCAGAATCACCAATCGCAAGTTTGCTTGCCGGTATGTAGAAAGTGACGCGTTTACAGGATATGTGACCCTGTATACAATTTTGAGTCTCAAGGAGCCGTTATGGAAAAGTTACGGTGGTCATACGTTTTGCATAGCCGATAAAGGATATTCCTGGCTGCAATATTATCCAAAAGGTGAGCACTACGTGGTGACTGCTATGTTTGACAATCGGGAGCAGATCGTTGAATGGTACATTGACACCTGCCGTAATCAGGGTGTGACCGATCAAGGAGTCCCATGGTTTGACGATTTGTATTTGGATGTTGTGGTGCTTAAAAACGGTGAAATCTTCCTAGTGGATGAGGATGAATTGGAGGAGGCGTTACAACGGGGGCATATCTCAACGCAAGAGGCAGAATTGGCTAACCGTACAGCGGCTGATGTGTTACATCAGATAGATGCCCACGTGTTCCCCTATTTTAAAATGTCACTGAAACACCGGTCAGAATGGTTTCACAACGGTGATTTCAAGAGAGAACGGTGAAAGTTTTGCAGTGGATTAAAGACACTGGGCCCAAACGTCCTGAGTTGAAAAGCAGGCAGAGTCGCCTTAAGAAAATATCTATGGTATCCAAGCGTCTTGTACTTTGTTTGATGATTTTCATTTTGGTCGGATTGGTATGGGCAGGTATCCGAGTGTGGAACATGAATACGGCTGCCTCTACCACTCCGCTCCAGCAAGTGCAAATTGGTATCGTACTAGGTGCTTCTATGTGGGGAGCTGAGCCCAGCCCTGGATTGAAGGAAAGGCTGGAAGAAGCCTTGCACTTATACCGCAACGGGACGGTACAGCGTCTAATTGTAAGTGGGGGACTGGATAAACCAGATTTTCCGTATACGGAGGCTGAGGGCATGCAACGCTATTTGGTAGATAAAGGGGTCCCTGTACAGCATATTGTGTTGGAAAACCATGCGACCAGTACTTACGAAAATCTGCTCTATAGCCAGCGCATTATGAAGGAATATGGATGGACCTCCACCGTGATCATTACACATAGCTATCATGGCCCTCGGGCGATGGAGATTGCTCAATTCTTGAATTTTGATCATCCTCAGATGGCTCTGACGGAATCCAAAGTGCTCAATATGCCAATTCATCAATCAAGAGAAGTATTGGCATACGCTAAATGGACGCTGCAACGGTGGTGGATCAGCGCTCAAACTTGGGTTGCCTGAATTTAAGAAAAGGCTTTGTGCACGTTCCCGTTGCTTTTATGCTAATAAGGACATGCCAGACCGAATACATTAATAGGGTAAGCTGTGCCTGAAGAAATGTTGAGGTGATGGATGCATGAACGGACGGGGAATCGCCGCGGGCAAGCGGTCGGAGGAGAGACCTTCCAGACAAATTAATGTCGTGCTGCGTAGCCCGGAGCCGATAGCTTCGGTGACTGTGGACGAGACGGAAGCAGTGGCTTCAACCAAGTCACAGGCGCTACCGCAGTATCTCAGTCTTTATCAGGAAATTCAGAAAGAACTCGATCATCTCGTCGGCTTGGATAACATCAAAGACCTGGTATTTGAGGTATATGCCTTTTTGCAAATCGCCCATATGCGCACGGATGCGGGATTGTTGAGCAATGCACACGTATATCACATGATTTTCAAAGGAAATCCAGGTACGGGGAAAACGACAGTAGCCCGCATTATCGCTAAAATGCTGCAAAAAATGGGGGTACTGAGCAAAGGTCATCTGATTGAGGTGGAGAGGGCTGATCTGGTCGGTGAGTATATTGGGCACACTGCACAGAAAACGCGAGATCTGGTAAAGAAATCTCTTGGCGGCGTGTTGTTCATTGATGAGGCTTACAGTTTGGCACGCGGAGGGGAAAAGGATTTTGGAAAAGAAGCGATTGATACCTTGGTAAAGTCCATGGAAGATCAAAAAAATCAATTTATTTTGATTCTCGCTGGATACTCGGGGGAAATGGACTTTTTTTTACGAACGAATCCTGGTCTTCCTTCTCGCTTTCCAATCCAGTTGGATTTTCCTGATTATACTGTAGATCAGCTTATCCAAATTTCCGAGATGATGGCCAAGGAGCGGGACTATATTCTCATGCCTCAGTCCATAATTAAAATGAAGGAGCATTTGCTAAACGAGCGTAATGACAGTCTTCATGCATTTAGTAATGCACGCTATGTTCGTAACGTGATTGAAAAAGCGATTCGGCACCAAGCTGTCAGGTTGCTCAATCAGTACCGGAGCGGGCAACCCGGCAAGCAGGAATTGATGACGCTGCGTCCAGAGGATTTGAAAATGGACAAAAGATAGGCGATAATAGGAATCTGAATCACATCGAATGGTATGACATCGAACGGGGGCCGGCCTGAACATCAGGTCGGTCTCTGTTCGAGAGTTGACATGAAAATAAAGGAGCAAACAATATGGCGAACTCCACTCATGATACACAAACTGAAATGCAGGACAAGGCGGTACTGGTCAGTCTGATTACGGATGAAGTCAAACGATCTGGCATCAATACGGAATACTCGTTGGATGAGCTGGTGAAATTGGCTGAGACAGCGGGAGTTGAAGTACTGAGCGTCCTGACACAGAATAAGGAAGCCAAGGATTCAAAATGGTTTATTGGCAAAGGAAAAGTAGAGGAATTGCGTGCAGTTGCTGAAGAATTGGGAGCGAATACAGCTATTTTTGATCAGGAGCTCTCGGGGGCCCAAGTACGGAATCTGGAAGAAAGTCTGGATCTCAAAATTATTGACCGGACACAGTTGATTCTGGACATTTTTGCTCAACGTGCAAAAACACGGGAAGGTATTATTCAGGTTGAACTGGCGCAGTTGTCATATTTACTCCCCCGTTTGTCTGGACATGGCAAAAATCTCTCGCGTCTCGGTGGCGGAATCGGAACACGTGGTCCTGGTGAAAGCAAGCTGGAGACAGACCGTCGTCATATTCGTGACCGAATCAGTGATCTGAAACGCCAACTGGAGGAAGTGACTCGTCACCGGTATTTGCACAGGGAGCGCAGACAAAAGAGCGGTATTGTTCAGGTTGCACTTGTTGGCTATACCAATGCGGGCAAATCGACGCTGTTGAAGCAACTGACAGCAGCCGATGTATATATTGAGAACCAACTGTTTGCGACGCTGGATCCTACCTCCAGAACAATGGAGCTACCGAGTGGAAAAGAAATTATTCTTACGGATACAGTCGGTTTTATCCAAAATCTTCCTCATGATTTGGTTGCTTCCTTCCGGGCTACTTTGGAGGAGGCGAATGAGGCTCATCTCATTTTGCATGTCGTGGACGCTTCCTCGGATATGCGAGACGAACAGATGAAAGTTGTAGAGACGATCTTGCAGCAGCTAGGGGCTGCGGACAAGCCTCAGATCGTATTATTTAACAAAAAAGATGCCTGTACCCCTGAGCAACTGGAAATGCTTCCTTCTGGGGAGGGCTATTTGAAAATTAGTGCTTTTGATGAAGGGGATTTGTTGCACATTCGTGAACTGATTCAAGAGCATCTGAGTGGGGATACGCTGAGATTCCGCATTCCTGCGGAACGTGGGGATTTAACCTCGGTGCTTTATCGAATCGGAGATGTACTGCTGACAGAGTATGATGGCAATGATGTTATTTATGAGGTTGAAATTCAAAGAGGCGAGTACGAAAAGTACGGTCATGCACTCAGCGAGTTCACAGAAGGTTAACATCTAATGATGTTTTTGGGTCAATAAAATGAAAATGCTCATCGTTCAAAGTGAACAATAATATAACATGAATAGCCTAAGGCTGCGTAAGAGAGAGGGTCAAGAAGGTAAATGGTAGTTTTTAGTCCAGAAATTCAGAAAATTCAGGAAACTGCAGAACATAAAATACAAGAACGTATACAGCACATAGATCATATTGTAGATTCAAATCAGTGGAAGGTAATTCAGGCATTCCAGCGGAAGCAAGTGAGCGATTTTCACTTTGCGGGTTCTACGGGATATGCTTACAATGATCGGGGACGTGAGGTGCTGGAAGAAGTCTATGCGGATGTGTTCGGTGCGGAGGCAGCGTTGGTGCGTCCGCATTTTGCCTCGGGTACTCATACAATTGCCACTGCTTTATTTGGTGTGCTGCGTCCAGGGGATGAACTGTTGTACATTACTGGGAGACCTTATGATACCCTCCACAAAGTGATTGGTAAGCCCGGCGACGGAACAGGATCATTGCAGGATTTTGGTGTTACTTATGGAGAAACCGCACTGACAGCGGAAGGTAAAGTGGACTGGGAAGCGGTGGAGGCTGCGATCTATGCCAATACCAAAGTGATCGGTATTCAGCGTTCACGCGGTTATGATTGGAGAGCTTCGTTTAGTGTAGCAGATATTGAAGAAATGACAGCACGTGTGAAGGAAATAAAACCTGACGTCGTTGTCTTTGTTGACAATTGCTACGGTGAATTTACCGAGAAGTTGGAACCTACTCAGGTAGGTGTCGATTTGATGGCAGGTTCGTTGATTAAAAATCCCGGTGGTGGCATTGCAGAAACGGGTGGATATATCTGCGGCAAACAAAAGTATGTAGAGCTAGCATCCTACCGATTAACTGCACCTGGAATCGGTGGAGAAGTAGGTGCCATGCTAGGTACTACACGAGGCATATTTCAGGGACTATTCCTTGCTCCAACACTGGTTGGGCAAGCGGTTAAAGGGAGCGTATTCGCAGCTGCGGTCTTTGAGGAGATGGGATTTGAGACCAAACCTGCCTGGCATGAAGAGCGTACGGATTTGATTCAGGCTATTTCTTTTAGTGGACCAGAGCATCTAATTGCTTTTGTACAGGGCATTCAGCGTGCAGCTGCCGTGGATAGCCATGTGGTGCCGGAGCCGTGGGATATGCCGGGTTATGAGCATCCAGTTATCATGGCTGCAGGTACGTTCATACAAGGGGGAAGTTTGGAACTATCTGCGGATGCTCCGATTCGTGAGCCTTATATTGGTTACATGCAAGGGGGCTTAACCTACTCTCATGTTAAATTTGGAGTGCTTATGGCTCTGCAAACGATGAAAGAACGTAAATTATTGTGAGTTTTTCTAACATGTCATTGACACTTTGCATCAGCTAAATGTACAATAAGGTGAATAATAGATCACTGGAAGGTTGATGACAAATGGGCGACGAAATTCGCAGAAATATGGCCTTATTTCCAATAGGTATTGTCATGAAGCTAACGGACTTGTCAGCACGTCAGATTCGTTATTATGAACAGCATAACTTGATAGTTCCTGCCCGTACATCGGGAAACCAACGTCTTTTTTCTTTTAATGACGTAGAGCGTCTGCTTGAAATTAAGGCGTTGATCGAGAAGGGTGTTAACATTGCGGGAATTAAACAAGTCATGAATCCGGTTACCAAGGAATCGGAGGAAGCTACGGTTATTACAGCAGATACGGAAGTCAAACGCCGTGAAATGTCCGATACTCAGCTTCACCGCTTACTGAAACAACAACTTGTTGCAGGCAAAAGACCAGGACAGGTATCCCTGATCCAAGGCGAATTATCACGGTTCTTCAATAAGAGATAATGCTTTGACTTACCTCCTGGTATAAGGTCGCTTTACTTTAAAACCCGGTCTCATCATTTAAGTAATTTATAGAACAGCCGATTCGTATATAGTCGTTACAGAAAGGGAGAGGTTAGAGTGAGTTATAGCAGAGAAGATATCCTTCGGATTGCGAAAGAAGAAAATGTTCGTTTTATTCGTTTGCAATTTACAGATTTGCTGGGCACTATTAAGAACGTTGAAATTCCGGTTAGTCAACTGGAAAAAGCATTGGATAATAAAATGATGTTTGACGGATCTTCCATAGAAGGTTATGTGCGTATTGAAGAATCTGATATGTATTTATATCCGGATTTGGACACTTGGGTTGTATTCCCTTGGGTAACCTCGGATCGTGTAGCTCGTTTGATCTGCGATATTTATAAGCCGGACGGAGTTCCGTTTGCAGGCGACCCGCGGGGTATCTTGAAACGTGTACTTAAGGAAGCAGAAGAGTTGGGATACACTTCGATGAATGTCGGACCAGAGCCTGAATTCTTCTTGTTCAAAACGGATGAAAAAGGCGAGCCGACTACAGAACTGAATGACCAAGGCGGGTATTTTGACCTGGCTCCGATGGATCTGGGTGAAAACTGCCGTCGTGAAATTGTACTTAAGCTTGAAGAGATGGGCTTCGAAATTGAAGCATCTCATCATGAAGTTGCACCTGGTCAGCATGAGATTGACTTTAAATATGCAGATGCAATTAAAGCTGCCGACCAGATTCAAACGTTCAAGCTCGTTGTTAAGACGATTGCTCGTCAGCATGGTTTGCATGCTACCTTTATGCCAAAACCTTTGTTTGGTGTAAATGGCTCCGGTATGCACTGCAATCAATCCTTGTTTAAGGATAATGAAAATGTATTTTATGATGAAACGGATGAACTCGGATTAAGCCAGACGGCCCGCCACTATATGGCTGGTATTCTTAAACATGCACGTGCAATGGCAGCGATCACGAATCCAACGGTAAATTCCTACAAACGTCTCGTACCAGGTTATGAAGCGCCTTGTTATGTGGCTTGGTCTGCAAGCAATCGCAGTCCAATGATTCGGATTCCCGCATCTCGTGGTCTGAGCACTCGCGTCGAAGTTCGTAACCCTGACCCGGCGGCGAATCCTTATTTGGCCTTGGCAGTGATGCTGAGAGCCGGTTTGGATGGTATCAAACGTCAGTTGGCTCTGCCAGCTCCGATTGATCGTAACATTTACGTGATGTCTGAGGAAGAGCGGATTGAAGAAGGCATTCCAAGTCTGCCTGCAGACTTGAAAGAAGCTTTGTCTGAGCTTATTCGGAGCGAAGTTATCTCTGACGCACTGGGCGACCATGCTCTGGCCTACTTCTATGAGCTTAAGGAAATTGAATGGGATATGTACAGAACCCAAGTGCATCAATGGGAACGGGATCAATATCTGACGCTTTACTAAAATGTGAAATCCCTTGGCGCGTGAGCGTTGAGGGATTTTTTTTGTGTGGCTAATCCATCCGTCATTTGAGACTAATTAGTTCTCCCCCATAATCTCCCCACAAAAAATATTATTGAAATAGACCCTCGGTAAAAGACTCATATTTCTCCATGCTATTCATCTCTATTTTTGGAAATGTGTGCATAAACGTAGGCTGTGAAAAAATTTCAAACTAACGTTGAATGCAAAATATGTGTTGGATGCCTTGAAAGTCTTAGAAAACGAAGTCATTACACTCGGGTATACTGGCTCTTCTAAGCTACTCACACTCCAAAGTGATGAGTCGAGTTTCTACATTGTTCTTCTTTAAAGGGGGCTGGTTAGATGAGTAAATACTATGCGAGAAAAATGATTTTTACTACTTACTACAGCGGCAGACTGATCTTTGAAGATTAAGGAAGTTCGATTGCTGAAAGCTATGGATAGGAGACAGATTTCTGTTTTTGAAAACGTGAGCAGTGACATTTTGGGAGTCGCTGCCAAACAGCAAGTGCCTTATGGATGTGGGTAATTTGAGGATTGAAAACAGATAGTAGAACTTACAGGAATATAACCAAAAGTCCACATGTTAAAAAGAAGAACCCAAAGAGAATCGATACAGAGCCTCTAAATTTCATGTCATCAATGTAAGCATCACTTGGTTCTGAGTCACCTTTGATCTTCCAGGCTTCGTTTGCACGCCATCCCCAGGTGGGATTTCGTTTACTTAAAATACCAAGCGAGAAAAAAACAATCGCAATAAAAATAAGCATGAATCCCATTGGATCAGCCCCTTTAAGTAAACTATACCAAAAAAGAACGACAGATGGAAAGTATCGTCCCTCAAGGACGGATAGAAGAAAAATAAGAGGGCTTTGCCCTCCATCTGAAGGTGTAATTTTAATCTGAATAGGCAACCGCGTTAAAACTTTCTATTCCTATTCGGGTAGCATCCGCTGTGCAAAATAGATATAAGGTATACACCAATTCATTTGATGGTGGTAGAGGGACATTGTAATCAGAAGCATTAATGGTGACGACCTGCACAGCGTTGGGATTTGCCTCGGAGACACTAACAGAGTAAAGGGCATAAGCAACAGGAGAGTCGAGAGTGCCTCTAACAATAGAAATAGCAATAACGGAGTCAAATGGTGGAGTAGTGGGAAATGAAAGCTCAGCAATCCCGGATAATTGTACACGCATATTTTCCCCAGCGCCCGTCACGTCTAAGCCAAGCTCTGCGATGGCTACAGGAGTATTGGCTGGCAAGGGAATTGAGATTGTATTACCATAGCTTGCATTTTGAGATGTTCGAGCATCTAACAATCTAGTCATTATCTCATCTCCTTTTTGATAGTTTATGCAGAAGATATTCAGTGTTGAGGGCTTGGTAGATATGCCTCTAAGCTAATGCGGTGTATTGCGTCATTATCGGCCCCGAAGGGTAGAGAGGAAGGATACAAGATGGAACTTAGCGAGAAACAGTTGGAGAGTGTGAGCACGCTTTGTGCTTAACTACAATATGAAGCCGACAAAAACAATTTTTACTGTGACACGGTCGATCGGTTTGGAATGATCTTGTTGCTAAAGGGTTAGCTACAAAACGAGGCGGATGGGATGAGAAAAGTGCATATTTTCGCCTGACATATGAAGATGCGAAGACCGTTTATACAAAGCCAATGCCATGAAAGTATTTTGGAGCATTGCATTAAAAAGTTTTGAACCCATAGGGGACAAGAAGGAGGGGCAACTTTCCATAAAGGAGAGAGACACAATGCATCCCCTATACCAAAGGAGAGATAACCCGTGAGTAAATACAAAGTGTATGAAACAGTAGCGGTGAGACAGTTGGTTTATCTAGAAGAATACGAAGGGAATAGAATGCGTGAGATCGGAGCGCAGATTCGGTCTGAAAAGCCCAATATGATCATAACCCCACAAGAAATAGAAGAATTAGGGGGATTAGAACTGATTGACATAGATATTAGACAAATATACCTATAATGAGCGATAAGCACAGTGAGGTAATACACCTCAAACGCTACATAGAGCGGTTTTACGTGGATGAGGTAGGGAGTAACCACCAATACAATACGCTCACCCAGGAACGTTGGAAGGATGATAGATATGAATGTGTGGCCGATATCGGCTATTAAACAAGATGGTAAGTCCAGATGTGCCAACTGCGGAAAGCCGATAAGCGAAGCTAGAGAAAAACTTACAGGCAGGTTATACGATGGGGAGTTTGCTTGCTGTCGGGAATGTGATGATGAACATGAAGAATTAGGCAGCAGCCCCATTGAACATGGGATAAGATATCGTGATTTGAATATTAAGCCTATACAGGGTGTCGGTCACACGGCACCAAAGGGAGAATATATAGATGAAAATCGTAGTGAATAATGAGCAGGAAGCGGACACGAATATTCGATCATGGACTTGATCAAATCAGAAAAGGAAAAACAAGAAGACACAGAAGACTTGCAAGGAGAAGATTTTCGCATTTTGGCAGAAGGATTATTTTGGTCAGAACTGCATATAGAGATTGATCGAAAAGAAGAAGAACTGAAATTTCGAAGACGACGATTGGGTGACAGGAGAATGCATACACTGTGGTACTCATACGACGGGAAACAATCGCGATGAAGATTAACCTATAGTGAGTGGAAAGCGATGGATTCTCCTGAATCGCGGGCTACTTGGCGATGCGAGGATTGTTACAATCGTCTATGTCCGTGCTGCTCAGAACGTCTTATAGGAGACGATGAAGACGACGAATGCTGGGGGAGGAACAACAATGACAGATAAACCAGACTGGGAAAAGCGAATGGATTACTGGATACTGGAAGCCGAAAAAGAAAAAAGTTGGGTAGATGATATAGAAAAACGGTTGTATTTTTCGAACACCGAAAATGAAATTATTGAAAGGAAACATAAAGGTACTCGTCGATACTCAAAAGGAATCTGAATCCCTAATACAACAAAGGATGCAGAGATAGCCAGACTAAACGGGTCACTCATGAAAGCCTTCCAGCTGTGGACTGATTATTTTAATGCACCGAACGCAGAGGGCAAAGCGTGTATTAATATCGAGTTATCTAAAGTGTTTGCGAATGCGGCGGTCAAGGAGGATGCCACATGATACGCGCATATACCACTATATTAGCTGCTGTACTGTTGTTTATAGGTGTAGTACAAGTAGATAGGTATATGTTGATTGAGACTGTGCCGGCAAGCGAGGTGAGGATTAAATATGGCAAATAATAACGATGAAAAAAGTAAGCACCTTTGAAAAAAAGTGCTTACTTTAAAGTTAGTTTTATTATTAAGGGAATATTTTGTAAATGTAGCCTTGATATAATGGGCATACTTTGTTGTTGCCTTTTTGTTGCCATTTATATAAATTAATATTTCCTCCAAATCCTCCTGTCATGTAAAATTTTTGAGTTGGAACTGTCGATTTCATATCCTCTTTAACTGTTGCACCTCTGATGCCACTTACCCATTTTTTGTTCCCTTGAGGCGGATCATATGGTGACTGAGAAGAAATATTTGCTGAAGTTGGGGCTTGTTCTGCAAAACCTAAAGACGGTACAGACAATGCCCCAAGAAGAACTGTGCCAGCAGCCAAAGCAATAATAGATTTTCTCAAAAGTAAAGCCTCCTTAGTTTGTTTTCTTCGTATGCAAACTATGGTGTAAGGTAATTATAGTGTTTTGATTTACATATATCTACCAAAAATAACGATTTCACCAAATTATCACATTATATAAAGGAATGATAAACGATGAATGACGATCAAATGTGTATAGTTAATAGTCTTGAAGATGACTCTTCTGATACACAAAAGATAATCCAGGTAAACTTTTTTTCGGACATTGAGCAGGAAGATATTCGAAAAACAAAGTGGCTTCTTAGTAAGTATGTTGATATGATCGAGGTGATCAAAAACTATGAGTTTGCTCTCCAGTAGATTGAAAACGGAATGTATGCGTATGAGTTACTTTCCGCCGAGGGGGCAATTGCAAAACGAGAGTCAGGTCAGGAGTTAACGGCAGGTGTAACAGCAAACGCTGTAATCCTAAAGGACAAACGGCATATGAATTACAAATTCTATCAATTCATCACAAACAATGTCCGCTTCGCCGTAAACAACATGAGGGATCCACACGAGGGACTTGCTGCTAAGCTGCTGTTCATAGACGGTAAAAAATACCTCAAGGCCCAGCAGTATATGGAGAAGGGATACAGAAAAGATGTGCCTAGTATCTCAGCCACGACATTTGCAGTTAAACGACGACGAGCGATTGTAAATATAGCAAACAGTCTTAAAATTAATCGGACTTTGGATTTTGTGGTTATTGACTATGGTCGGGGCCGCAACAAGGAAGGTGAAATCGGACTTAGGATGCCAGAAGTAAATTAGACCGTAAGGGCTTAAGCCTTTGCGGTCTTTATTGAGGTGTCAGAAGAAAATAAAGTAATAGTCTTACGATGTTTCATTAAGCTAACGGTCAGGAAAATTTAACCAAAAAGAGAATAGATAGTCTTTGAATACTTCGAAAATACCGGATTCCAGAGGCGTTAATACTGAGGAGTTCTTCATATGTCATTCCCCTTTGAATGTATTAGTAATTTTATGTTTTTCTAAACGGAGTTGGAACAGTCAGACATTATATTAATTCCAGAAGCAAGTCATCCACAATTAATGGAAAGAGTCGCAACATTGTACCATAGCGGTATCGCTCAATTTATTCTACCTTCTGGTGGTACGATCCCTCATGTAGAAACAGCCGAATGGGAGTTTCTAAAAAATGTCGGGGTAGCGTTAGGAGTACCTTCAGAATCATTACTTAAAGAAGATAAAGCAACTAATACCTTTGAAAATGTACGTTTCTCCTTGGAAGTGTTACAGCAACAAGGAATTCATCCAAAAAAGGTTGTTTTAGTTCATTCAAATGATTAAACTAACGAATAACAGTAGGTTCAAGTAATCGATGAAACGAAGAGGGGGGAACCGAAATGAAGACGATCAAGTGCATGATGGACCACCTGTACTGGGCGGACGAACGCATCTTGGACGTGCTTGAGAAGAGTGAGGTGAAGAACAAGGACCTTCTGAAGCTGGTTCGGCATGTCGCGGTCGCGGAACGAGTCTGGCTGTCCCGATTGCAGGGCAAGGGCAGCGCGCAATATTCGTTGTGGGAGGAAGCGGAAGACCTGACGGCGATCCGGACGATGTTCGAAGAAAACGCCGAGCAATATCGCGTCTATATCGAAGGGTTCGAGGAATCCGAGTTGGACGAGATGATCGACTATGCGAACCAGAGCGGGGTTCCGTTCCGAACGTCCGTCCGGGACATCCTGTCGCAGGTCCTCTTACATGGGCAATATCACCGGGGGCAGATCAACCGGGCACTTCGGATCGAATCGGCAGAGCCTGCCCAAGTCGATTACATCACGTTCGCGAGGCTCTAACAGGGCTAATAATCACCATTACTCGGAATGGGATTGGTATTGAACTAACGGGACACGTTAGTTTAATGGAACAGCGACAGTCTAGGACCTTTATTTTTTCATCCTTGGTTGTCGCTGTTCTAATTTCTAAGGTCAGTCTAAAACTTATTTTATGGAGTTTTCTTCGAACAATAAAGTTGTGTACTAGCGAGTCAACTACAATTATTTTCCCCTGTGCGATATACAATAAAGTTGTGTACCAAAATCCAATATTTGCGATTTATATTTTTTTTAATATTCTAAAAATATGTACGTTAAACCCTTATAAATATGTTCTCCTGTCTTTAACTTTTCAAATATTTCTTTACCATAATACCGCTCTCTATTTAAACCAAAGCAGCCGTCCTGATTTTAGCAAAGCCTGATGACACTTGTTCATCAGGCTTTTGTTTCTACTAAGAAACATACTTTTGTTATTGTAGAAAGAAAATTTGAGGATGCTATGAATGCTGCTTCCTTTGGTTGGGCACAGTATCGTTTTAAACATGAGCCGATCTTTTACGCTCATCTGAAAAGCAAGGCTCCAGCCCGATACGGTGATCGGAACACAGACTACGGTATGGAAGGCTGGTCTTCCTGTTGAGGAACCGCTGCCTAGGACAGTATGGGAAGTTTCACGGGGCAATGTAAATAAGTATGTTCACCCCACTCAGATGCCCCTTGATCTACTAGCTATTCCCATTATGAATAGTAGCCAGCTTAGTGGCGTAGTTGTCAATTTCTTTGGCGGCAGCGGCTCTACCCTTATGGCCTGTGATTAGCTTGACCGCTGTTGCAGGACCATGGAACTGGACCCGGTATTTTGTGATGTGATTAAAATGCGATATCAGCAGGCAACCGGCATGGAGCCGGTACGTCTTTCTAATGTTGCAACACATTATTCTAAATCGTAAAGTACGTTTGCACGAGAAATGTCTATTGGTTCGTTTACAGGTATGTTAAGAAAATACTTTAACTGCCATGTCTGAGTTTTTTGAGCCTGGAGGCTTGTAGGCGTGTCCCATGGTGGATAAATACGTATTGCTCTTTTACCACCTTCACCTTTGTTAGATAATATTTTATGTTTAATCAGAATGGATTTTGGGAATACAAATTGCCCCAAGCTACTGTCTTTACGTGCACTAATAACCAAAAAGTCGATTGGATCTGATACGTCATAGGGTTGTATTGGTCCATCCCCAATTCTCTTATATATAGTCACAAATTGCCCGATCTTTTTTGGAGTTGTCTTTGCAATACGGAATCGTATAGAGTGGGCATTTAAATTAAAGAAGTAGGCCCCATAGTCAGCGTTTTGTTTTTCTGGAATTGGTCCAGTACATTTAAAATTGCATGGATTATAAACTGAAACTTTAGCGGCAAGCAGGTCGGTATGAATCTTATCAGATGCTGTCCAAGAATTTTGGTCACCAGAAGATATTTCTTTGTTAACCATTGTTATTTATTCTCCCCCATATATAAAACCGTTGTTTAACGTAGCATTCACTATATTAATGTAACCGCAGATGGTTCACAAGTTTGTGTATATTCTGCCTAGTATAAATAAAAAGGGAGACGTGTGAACGTCTCCCCAATGACAATGGGACAGACAACGAATAGCAAGAGACACTACTACAGCGCGAAATAGAGTTCGTCGAGGGTATCCTTGATCAATGGTACAGTACCGAAAGATTGTTAAGGCTGGTATAGCTCAGTGGGTCAAAGACCTACAGGCTAGAAATATAAAAATGCAGATAGTGCAGAATCTGGATCGGTTGATTGAACTGGATATAAGCTTCAGAAGGATGAGCTGTAATAATGCTAACACGATAGAGTCAGACCTATGCCTATTTTCCCAAGATGAAGTCAACAGCCCAATCTTTTTGGTTAATTGCACAATAAACTACTTTGACTAGACTTTGGAGGTGATCATTAAATATGTTTCGACATTATTATTGGCAAAAGAAAATGCATCGGAGAAAATTTAGAAGATGTGTAGTTAAAAAAGTCAAAGTTTTACCGAAAGTTATTGTTAAAGGGATCCGAGGACCTCAAGGACCTCAAGGACCTCAAGGACCTCAGGGACTGCCGGGTCCACAGGGAGTTCCAGGCGCTCAAGGCCAGCAAGGGCTACAAGGTTTTCAAGGAATTCCTGGACCAACAGGACCAGCAGGAGCAGTAGGTCCAGCAGGACCAGTGGGACCGGCAGGAGCGATAGGACCAGCAGGACCAGCGGGAACGGTAGGGGCGGTAGGACCAGCAGGAGCAACGGGGGCAACAGGGCCTGCTGGCGCCGGGATATCAGACTTCTTAAGTGTTTTCCGAGCAGATCCTGGTACGGGAACTGACACAGTTCCGGGTAACTCACCAATTACCTTTACTGGAGTTTTGGCTAATGTTGGTGGTGCATTTACTTTCACTCCTCCATCTCCAACGATAACAATCAACGAAACGGGGAGCTATCTAATAGATTTTACAATTCATAACCAAGGCAATGCTGACTTTAACCTTACTGTAAATGGATTCCCTGTTACCCCAGTACCTTTCACGGGTAACGGTGGCGGACCAACTTCGGCAGAAGTCATTATTACTGTAGGGGTCGTTCCTACAACTATTCAATTAGTAAATGCAAATGCAACCCCAGCCCAACTTCATAACTTTACCAATACTACTCTTACTATATTAAAGTTGACTGTTTAAGCCATTCTTAATGATATATAGAACATTATATGTAGCCGCTTTAGAAAAGACTGTACGATTTCACATCGTCAGTTTGTCTAATTACACCCAAAGTGAGCAGACGTATTTATGGGGATTGTGTAGCATGGCAAGAGAACGTAGTGGTAGTAATAAGATCCATTAAACATTACCATTACTCCAAAGCCTATCTTTAAAGTTAAAATGGAAAGTCCGTAGTAACATGGTAAAAAGCAATGATATTATTCAGACATAGAAATATGAATGCTAAGAAGGTCAGGAAACTTTTCCTACCTTCTTTTTTGTTGTGACAAAATAGGAACTATTGCTTTGATCCGTCAGGTACGACAACTCATAAGCGGCAATCAATATAAATTTTCTTTTTCGATTGGTTGCGAAAAATGGGAAGCTACAGAAGAACGGGCCGAGGTCGATTGGCCTAAAGTTTAGGCATTGCATAAGGAAGCCTTTAATCTTGTGTTGGTAGAAGGACTGACGGAGGATGAATACGAGAATGTAGACGAAGAGGGCATTAAGGAGTTGGACGGCCTCTTAGAACGATTTCTATAAGGAGTCGTTTCCACCTGATGGAGATTATGAGCCTGACGACGAAGAAGGCCAAGAACAGAAACCGGGAATTCGAAATCATTCTCCACGGTGGTAAGGTGGAAAATAAAAAGCCGAAGAAGGTCAAGTCGCTATCTAATCTTGGTTTCTTCGCAAAGTAAATTAAGAAGCATCCGCAATCATGAAGTGACCCCTGTCAAGCAGACAGCTATCAAAAAGCAATAATTAAGCAGCCTGAGTACTGTATTCATAAGGAGTCAGGTTGTTTAGTTTCTCATGAAAGCGTTCATGGTTGTAGAAATGGATATACTTCTGGATGGCATGCTCCACCTGTTGAGCTGAGGCGAGAGGGATATTGAAATCCTTGGTCGCTATGCAGTAACACCTCGCGCGTCCTGTCGTTTCCTTGCCTTTTTCACCGTATCTAACACCAGGCTCAAATCTTTCTGCGGCTGATCTGGTAGGCAACCATTACGTTGTTAAGAAGATCCTGAATCGTGGAAAGGTAGAGTCTCTGTCCATTGAACATGAGGTAAGTGATGTCCGTTACCCACTTTTGATTCGGCTGGTCAGTCTTAAACTCCCGGTTCAGATGATTGCCAGAAACAACGTAGGCTACTTTCTTGCCATAGTAGTACGATGCTATGTCCCTTACTAAGCAATTCTTGGATCACCGCAAACTTTTTACTCTTGGGTACAGCATCCATTCCTCCGTTCACATTTGCAAGAGCTTTTTTAGCATTTCATTTTCCGCTTCGAGGCGTTTCAGCTTGACCTCCGGATATTCGGGTCGTGTTCGAGGTCTGCCGATGCCTGGCCCGTTTGCTTTGCCTCGTTTTTCCTCTAGACCATTAACTAACTTATCTTCTCTTAGAAAAGGAAACCGGGATCGGCAGGAATACATGGATCTGGCGTATACCTGGAGCAATCCATGATTTAAACAAGCGAATCCCAAGGACTATCGGATTAACAGAAAATGATGATGTATACTTTCCAAATATTGAAGAAATCTTTGAAGTTTACAAAAATGACAAGAACAAAATATTTAACGAGCTTCACTTCATCGAAGCAACTTTCATTGAGCATTATAATGAGGCTAAGAGTCTAAAAGAGGAGCTTAATCAGCCTAAAGATAATTTGATTATGCTTGATAATAAAAACAGAAAACATACGAGTTTGGAAAATTTGGGGAGCTATATTTGAAACTGAGGAATCTAATCCTGCGAAAAAAAATTTAACCTTTCAAACATGAAAAACAGGTTTAGCCATATATTCAAAAAGGACCGATAGGTCCTTCAGGCTGTCGAGAAAGTCTCGACAGCTATTTTTATGTTGATTTTGTTTAAGACGACAGCGCGTTAATGTTGTATAATATAGGTAACTATTGTA
>NZ_FOYG01000026.1:0-1729 GCF_900116035.1 Paenibacillus sp. cl130 | reverse complement strand
CACCGAACGCTCGGCGAGAATGCCGACGATCGTCTCCCGGCCGATGCCGCTTGCGCGCAGCGTGGCCGCCAAACGGTTCGCCCGCTCGTTCAGCTCCGCATACGTCAGCCGGTCGTTCTCGTACACGACGGCCTCCGCTTCCGGCGTGCGCTCCGCCTGTTCCTCGAACAGCCGGTGGAACGCGGCCACAGGAGCCGCTTCCGGCTGCGCTGGGTTGAACGCGCCGAGAATTTGTTCTTTTTCCTCTGCCGTCAGCAAGTTCAGCTCGGCGATCTTCGCATCTGGACGGCTTACGATCGTTACGAGCAGCTGCTCGTAATGTTTCGCCAGCCGTTCGATCGTCTCCCTTTTGTAGAGAGCCGTCGCATATTCGAAGCTGTAATCCAAGCCGCCGTTCTCCTCGCCCACATCCAAGCTGATATCAAACTTCGCGGTATCCAGTGCGCTCGGATAAGGAATCAGGCGAAGCCCTTCCAGCTCAAATTCCTCGTCCTCCGTATTCTGCATCGTAAACAGCGTGTCGAAGAGCGGATTGCGGCTTAAATCACGGGTGACTTGCACCTTGTCCACCAATTCTTCGAACGGATAGTTTTGATGCTCGAAGGCGTGGAGGGTCGTTTCTTTGACTTCGTTCAGGTATGACAGGAATGTCTTCTCCGAAGCCGGATAACTGCGGATAGCCAGCGTGTTTAAGAAAATCCCGATCAACGGCTGCACATCCCCATGATTCCTTCCGGCAATCGGCGTACCGACGATCACGTCTTCCTGACCTGAATATTTATGCAGAAGGACGTTATACGCCGCAAGCAGCACCATAAACAGCGTTGTGCCCGTTTCCGAGGCCAGCTGCTTCAGGCCGTCGGTTTTCGAAGCGTCGAAGAAAAACTCCAGCGTTTGGCCTTCGTAGCTCTGCACGGCCGGACGCGGATAGTCGGTCGGCATTTCCAGCACCGGAAGCTCGCCTTGGAACATGTCCAGCCAGTACGCCTCCTGACGCTGAAGCCGTTCCTTCTGCTCCTGCGAATGCTGCCAAACGGTGTAGTCTTTGTACTGAACGCGCAGAGGCTCCAATTGCTCGCCGCCGTACAAGCGGACGAATTCTTCAACAAAGATTTCCATCGAGACGCCGTCGGAAATAATATGATGCATGTCGTACATTAGAATATGGCGTTCCGGAGCCAGCTCGACAAGGCCTACCCTCAGCAGCGGAGGCTTCACCAAGTCAAACGGACGGACGAAACGGCGAACCGTCTCTTCGGCCTCTTGCTCATCCACTCGATAGAACTCCACAGCAAAATTCACGTCATGGTATAACCGCTGCGATGCTTCGCCATCCACCATTTCGAACCCGGTGCGCAGCATTTCATGCCGCGCCACGAGCTTACGGAACGCTTCTTCGAACCTTGTCCGATCCAAAGCACCCTCCAGCAGCATCGCTTCCGGCATGTTGTAGCTAAGCTCCGCGCCTTCCAGTTGATTCAGGATAAAGAGACGTTTTTGAGCAAAAGATTGCGGGTACACCTCCCGGTCATCCGCCACCGGAATGGCAATGAATGTCTGCTCATCCAGCCGGGAAATGGCGGATGCCATGCTCTCGATCATGGAATGGCGGAACACGTCACGCAGCGGCAGATCCACGTTCAACTCTTTATGAATCTTGCTGACCAGCGTCGTCGCCCGCAGGGAGTGGCCGCCGATGTCGAAGAAGTTGTCGTGAACGCCAATCTCC
>NZ_FOYG01000005.1:0-464777 GCF_900116035.1 Paenibacillus sp. cl130 | reverse complement strand
CCGTCTTTCCTCCTTCTCCCATGCAGGAAAAGGATGTATCGGGTATTAGCTACCGTTTCCGGTAGTTATCCCTGTCTTGTGGGCAGGTTGCCTACGTGTTACTCACCCGTCCGCCGCTAGGTTGTTTAGAAGCAAGCTTCTAAACAACCCCGCTCGACTTGCATGTATTAGGCACGCCGCCAGCGTTCGTCCTGAGCCAGGATCAAACTCTCCATTAAAGACCAACCGAAGTTGGTTTATAGAAAAGAGCGATAAGCTCATTTTGAAACTGACGAGATAAAAATATCTCTTGTTTGATTTTGCGAACAAAATCATTTTACTCACTCGTTGTTCAGTTTTCAAAGATCAAACATTCTTTTTCGTTGATTTAGCTTGTCACTTCATCAACTCTTATATCATATCATGTCCGAACCAACTTTGCAAGCATTTTTTTTGAAATCTTTTTTTGTAACACTCGCTCGCAACATTGTATTTCTTGGCCGGAATTAGAATATACCATATGCATATCCCTATTGCAAGCATTTATTAGATAAGATTTCACAATGCTTTATTTATTATTCGTTTTCCTTCTATATAATAGCTTCTTTGTATCTATCTGCGTCTAACTACAAAAAAAGAACCTCTTCCCTTAAGCAACAGGAAAGAGGTTCTGTGTTCTATATCTACTGATTATTCGGAGCCCATAAAGGCAAAGCGGATCACTACAATAATAGCAAGCACCCACATGAGCCAGTGAATTTTAACTTTATTGCTGGTAAACAGATTACTGAACACAGCCAGCACAACGTAAGACAGAATACCAGCAGAGATACCATTCGCGATTCCACCTGTGAAAGGCATTAGCACGATGGTCAAAAATGCAGGAAATGCCAACAGGAAGTTATCCCAGTCGATGTTGCGAACCTGACTCATCATTAGGACCCCAACGATAATCAGAGCTGGAGCAGTAGCGGCAGAAGGCACAACCAGAGCCAATGGTGCAATAAACAGGGCCAACAAGAACAGAACACCTGTCGTTACAGCAGTCAGTCCGGTACGTCCGCCTTCTTCTACCCCTGCGGAGCTTTCTACGAATGCTGTAATCGTACTTGTACCCAATACTGCGCCGGTACTTACGCCAACAGCATCCACCAGCATCGCTTTACCGATAATTTTCTCGCCTTTTTTCTTATCTTTCATTATACCCGCGCGTGTAGCTGTACCTACCAAGGTACCGAACGTATCAAATAACTCTACAAATGTGAAAATGAAAATGATATCAAACAGACCAATATGCAAAGCTGCTTTCAAGTCTAACTGACCTACAGCCAAATTACTGAAATCAGGAATCCAGTTGCCTGTTGTCAAGCTACTCAGATTTGTTACTCCCATCGGAATACCGATTAATGTAGTAGCTACGATCCCAATCAGCAATGCACCTTTGACCCGAACGACCATCAGTGCTGCGATAATAAGCAATCCGATTAGCGCCAGCAGTGCATCCTTTTGATGTACCAGACTTCCCAGAATCAAATTAAAAGCATGACCCGGAACCGGCTGACCAACATCTGTCCCTGGAACGATGCTCACCATAACCAGATTACAAAGCTTGAAGCCGACAATCGTAATAAACAAGCCGATACCCACTGTAATGGCTGTCTTTAAATTTTCCGGAACCGCAACAAGCAGCATCTGTCTTACTCGTGTCACGGTTAAAATCAGAAAGACGATACCGGATATAAATACAGCGCCAAGTGCCGCTTGCCAAG
Source organism: Paenibacillus sp. cl130 (assembly GCF_900116035.1). NCBI lineage: Bacteria > Bacillati > Bacillota > Bacilli > Caryophanales > Paenibacillaceae > Paenibacillus > Paenibacillus sp. cl130. The sequence continues at coordinate 463,029 of NZ_FOYG01000005.1, read as the reverse complement.
TAATCATGCCATTCGAACTCAGGACTACAGTCATAAAATAAGCATTCAAGCCCATACCCGGCGCCATGCCGATCGGCACATTAACGAATAAACCCATCAGTATGGTAACCAAACCTGCACCTACCGCCGTCGCAAAAAAGACAGCTTCACTGGGCATACCTGCTCCAGTCGGACCTAAAAAAGTATTGTTGACCACCAGAATATAAGCCATGGTCATAAAAGTAGTAATCCCCGCAATAATCTCTGTGCGGACGTTCGTGCCATGTTCCTTTAATTTAAAGAAACGCTCCATGAGTCGTAATTCCTCCTACGCAAAGCATACTCGTATTGTTATCGTTCGTTTGAAGTAATATTCGCATTCATATGCGCTATATTATTACATTCGTTATTTTAGGCTCTCACCTACTGCTTGTCAACAGAAAAAGCGAATGTTACAAATTGAACACATATGTATTGTTCGGAAAACAGAAAACCCGCAAGCTATTATGCAGCTGACGGGTTATGATTTAGAGGAATCAGAGATTTTTGTACTTATCAAAGGCATTCGCTGTGTCTGGTATATTTTCCAGATAAACGATCTTACCTTCCGCATCCAGCCGGGCCTTGTCCACTCCAGTAAGTGTATAAACTTCGCCTGTTGCTTTTTTACCACACACTGCCCATTTGGTTTGATAGGTATCAGGTTCTCTGGGTACAGGTTTCCAACCTTCATACATATGCTTGATTTCGAGCGATCCCTCAAAGAACATATTCAAGAAGCTTTTCCAACTGTCCATACCTTGTTTTCGATCACCATTCAATACAAACTCAATCTTCTCAGAAAAAAGGCTAATTAATCGTTCTCTACTCTTCTCGTCATCTTTTGCTAAATCATAGTAGTGAAAATATTCTTCTAAAATCTTCATCGTGTGCAATTCCTTTCGTGCTGTATATGTGTATGCGTCCTTATGAGAAGGTTATTGCAATTTTACCGACAGCGTGGTGAGTTTCGCTTAAAGCGTGTGCGTCATACAAACCTTTTTGTGAAAAAGGAAACGTAGCTCCTACTACCGATCTTACTTTCTTTTGCTCCAACAGGTCGGCAATTTCCTGTAGCTGCTGTCCGTTGGGCTCCAGCCATATATTTTTGGCCGTTACGTTGTACTCCTTCACCAGCTCTTCGTCAAAATTGCTGACAATGGATATGATCCGTCCGGTATCCCTTTTCATTACCTTAAAGCTGTTCTTCTGAACATCCCCACCCATCGTATCGAACACCACGTCCACATCAGATAAAACTTCCTCAAAACGAGTTGTACGATAGTCAATGATTTGGTCGGCTCCCAATGAAGCAAGCAATTCATGATTACGCTCACTGGCTGTAGTAATGACATAGGCTCCGGCTTGTTTGGCAAACTGGATAGCAAACATGCCTACGCCACCTGCACCTGCGTGGATTAATACTTTCTCCCCTTTGGTCAGTTGACCATGTGTAAAGAGCGCCTGCCAAGCAGTCAACCCCGCCAAAGGTACAGAAGCGGCTTCTTCCCAAGAAGTTGAGGCAGGTTTACGTGCCAGCAAGTGATCATCCACCAAGGTATACTCGGCATAAGTACCGAACCGTGTGGTGTCCGGGCGTGCAAACACTTCATCTCCCACTTTCCAATCGGTGACCTCGCTGCCTACTTCCGAAATAGTGCCGGCTACATCCCAGCCTAAAATAATCGGGAACTCCCAATCCATCATTTGTTTTAAGTAACCTTCACGCAGCTTCCAGTCAATTGGATTGATGGAGGTAGCCGCCACTTTGACTACAACCTGATGAGCCTGTGGTGTAGGAGTAGCCACTTCTCTTTCTTTCAATTCATCCTTGCTTCCATACTGATCTATAACGATGGCTTTCATATTCATTTCCTCCTCGCACATTTACATATTCTTTACATTGCTAGACATACGCTGTAGCACATCTGTCAAAGCCACAATTTCCTCATCTGTAAACTTACATAGCAGCTTTTCCTGAAAGGCTTGTCTTTGCTCTGACAAAACTTGCAGCTCTTGAACCCCTAATTCGGTCAAACATATATAGGTCACACGCTTATCCTGCTCTTTTTTACTACGTAAAATCAGACCTTCCTCTTCCAGCCTTCTCAGATGTCGGGTTACTGCTGCACCATCCAGAACGAGCAGGTGTTGGAGTTCCAGCTGACTTAGTTCCTGACGATGATCAATATGATACAAAATTTCAACCTTGGTAAAGCTGGTTTTTAACTGTGCTTCAAAGGCGTTATTCATTTCTTTACACAAAAGATGCATGCGATAAAACAACTGGCTTTTTTCAGAGCAATGTTCGATGACAAACCCTCCTCCTAATACTTGACCTATCAATTGATATATCAAGTATTATACACCCCCTCTAAAAATAAACAAGCCCTGAGACAAGTCTATATATACAAATCCTACAATCACAAAAAAATGCTCAAGCTAAACGAATAAGCCTGAGCAATCTAGAATTTGTAGTTAGTAGGGTCATTCGATAAAACGATGAAATGGTCCAAATTACAGTGTATTCATAAATCCGATAATACGGGCCGCCATCCGCTCGTGGCCTGCCTGATTCGGGTGCAGGCCGTCAGGAACACCATTTTCCCCTGTAAAGTACATCTGTTTATGTACAGGCAATAGTGGTTGAATTCCGGCGATATTCCACAGATCGCAGCACGGGAAAGAATAAAGTGAGGCCACTTCTCTCACGGCCTGTGCATACGCGCTATAGACTTGACCAGTAATGGCATTAGGCAGATGCTCAGGAACCGTATCACTTGATCCGTGAGGCGGAGTCAAAAAGACGATCAGCTTGTCCGGGTAACGGTTAATTAGTCCTTCGGCAATATGCTTGAGCGCACCATAAAACGTACGCGTTTCTGTCGATGGCGTATCCAAGCTACCGAACGGTATTTCTCCCATCGAAAAATCGTTTCTTCCCCCCATAAAAAAGATCACGTCTGCATGAGGGTTCATTTTCTCATAACGCTCACACATCGGTTCAAAACCGCCGCTGGCTACACTGCTGCCGGATATGCCGTGATTCTCAAAGGTTAGGAATCCCAGTGCGTCGCTCACAAGGTGGGGGTAAGGCTTTTCTCCATCACGCAATTCATATCCAAACGTAATGCTATCGCCCAGAAATACAGCATGGCTGCCTTGGTATTTGCCTTGATTGATTGTCATTCGATATCTCTCCTATCTATTAGATCGTATTGTTGATTTCGATAAATTTATGTTCAATCGCTGTCATTTCGTGATTTGGCCGGGTTATTAAATATGTATCCATGTAGCCGAAGGTTGGGGGAGCGGGCAAATAGGATGTTACTTTAAATTGCCGCGCCAGCTTTTTGGACATGAGGGTGATTCCCATTCCCATCAAGGAAAATTGCACCATCGTATCAAACACACCGACCTCTACCACCTCGCCATGGGTCAATTGCATGTCCTGATACATCTTCTCTAAATACGTGAGATACAGGCAACCATCCGACAATATGATAATAGACGCTCCTTGGAGTACCTGTTTGAGATCCGAGCCTTCATGTATGCCTTTCCCCACCAGCACCAGTTCTTCACGGCATATTTTTTGATAATGAATATACGGGTTGGCGGGATACCCTGTAACAAAAGCAATATCGAGTTCGCCGTCAAGGATCAATCGCTCCATTTCCGTCGTGGTTCCGGTTTTTAATGTAACCGAAGCCTGCGGATACAGCTCATATACCTTCGTGAGCGCCCTCGTTGTTTCGCCCGCCACGATGGACTGCATGGTACCGATGCGCAGCTTTTCCTCCTGAGGTCTCATTTTCATCTCCGTGTCTTGCCATAGCAACAACATTTGCTTGAACTGAGCATACAAGGTTTCTCCTGCGGGTGTCAGCTCCATACCACGGGGCTTTCGGTAAAATAACGCTGTGCCGTAATGGGCCTCCAGCTTCTTTATTTTGGCCGTCATATTCGATTGCAGGTGATTCAACTTTTGTGCTGCTTCTGTCAGGCTTCTCAGCTCTGCCACCGAAACAAACGCCTGCATATTTTCAATATCCATCCCTTCACCACCCATCAAATAAAATGATACCTATATCATAAACAAGCATTTTTATTTATGAGTTAAGTGTATTATATTGGCCTTGGATGCTATTTTCCACCCTCATTTTAAAAATCAGGAGGTATGGCAACATGATCAAAAAGAAGATTCGTGTAGGTATCGTAGGAGGTTCGATGAATAATAAATGGGCCAGTCAAACGCATATTCCGGCTTTGCTCAAGCACTCGAACCTGGATATCACTGCCGTCGGTACCTCTCGTATGGAGAGTGCGCGACAAAGCGCAGAAGAAGTAGGTGCGGCACTAGCTTTTGATGATTCCAAAAAGCTCGCAGCTTCCGAGGATGTGGACATGGTCGTGGTGAGCGTAAAAGTTCCCCATCATTACGAGGCGGTGATGGCGGCAATTCAAGAGAGAAAGCATATTTTTTGTGAATGGCCCTTGGGGGCAAACACTGCGGAAGCTGCTGAAATGGCCAAAGCGGCGGAACTGGCAGGCATTCATCATACCGTCGGCTTGCAGGCACGGCAGGATCTTGAAGTGCAAACGATGAAAAAGCTCGTGGAGGGCGGAGAGATTGGTGAAATTATATCCTGTCATATGCAAGTAGCTACTCCCGGCAAAGGAGGACAAGTAAATCAGGACACTGCTTATCTGCTGAATAGAGCCAATGGGGCTAATCTGCTCACGATTAATGGCGGACATTCCCTGGATGCGCTGCAATACATCGTTGGCGAATTCCGCGAGCTATCGGCCATCACATCATCCCGTTATCACGAAGCCACTATTCAGGAAACGGGTGAAGTCATTTCCAAGGATACAGCCGATCAGATTCTGATTCACGGACTATTGGAAAAAGGAGCACCTGTATCCGTTCACATTCAAGGTGGGGTGAATTCTAAGTTTGAGATAGAGATTCAAGGGAAAAAGGGCATTTTGCGTTTGTCACAGAATCCTTCGCTTGGGCATGTTCAATTCGGGAATCTAACGCTCGAAAAACTTGTGTACGATCCAAGCAGTACGCAAAGTCATGGTCCTAATGGCGCTTTTGAACAAATAAGTATAACTAGAGAGCCTAATATAAGCCTGGATTTCCCAAGAGAAGGGGTAACCCTAAATGTAGCCAAGGCTCATTATGTTTTTGCCGAGGATATTTTGACACACACCCGTCTCGCTCCCGATTTCAACCATGCCATAAAGCTGCATCAGCTACTGGACCGCATTGAGGAATCGGCTGCAACTGGGAAAAGGATCGTATGGTAAGGTAGAATTATAAAAAAGAACCTTTAACACCACGATAGATGTGGAGTTAAAGGTTCTTGATCTTTTAAAATCATGCATTCTCGACCTTTATACTGTCACTTTCAACCAAAATAACTTCCGCGTTGCTGATTGGATATAAATTTAATTGGCTGCCATATTCCTCAATGATGCTCTCCACCGCTTTTTTAAACGGGATGTTCGTATGGTGGGGGACTGGATAGAATTCAATTATCCCGAGCGCAATAAAGGAATCCAAAGCAGGCGCCTCCTCCACATTGTCCATAAGTCGGGCATATTCGATATTCGGTGATAAAATCATCGAACCTGCCGATTCGCCTATATATAACTTCCCTGCATTAACTTCATCAGCAATGATTTTGTCAGCCCCGGTTCTTCTCAACTCTTGAAGTAAATAAAATGTGTTGCCTCCGGTAATATAAATATAGTCATTTTCTCTAATTTTACTCTCTATTTCGTTCAATGTTGCTGTGCCGATTTCGATTTCATCCACGACTAATCCTAAATTCTCTAATGCTTTTTTCCCTGAATCCACATAAAACTTAACTTTCTCTGGAATACTTGCGGTTGGGATGAAGGTGACTTTTTTTCCTTCTAAGTTTTCACCAGCGAAATGGACTAAGCATGGTGCAACATCCTTAAATGAGGACGACAGAAATAATTTTTTCATCTCTTTATTCTCCTTAGAACAGCGTTTAATAAAACGAGATATGCAACACTTTAATCTAGGTACATTATAAAATATATTAGTATCAAAACATGACACCATTAGAGCATGACATGAAAAAGAAGTGAAAGTTTAATTTCATACTTGATTTAAGCTATTTATAGCTTGAATCTAATAAAACCATATAAAAAAAGGAGACATTACCATTGAATAATATCTCCTTTTTTCAGCTTCATATTCCGTTTTGCAACAATAAATGACTTCATATCTCCGCCGCATGAGGCAATGCTGTTCGCCTTTAGCTAACCCCCGTCGATTGAGGTTGCCGTACAGTAAACTTTCCCGAGCAAAGGTTCGACCTGGCACCCGTAAAAAAGACTCCAACCGCATAGCGATATTTCGCCGATACGGAGGAGTCCTGATGTTGTATTGGTAAATCTTAAAGGATTGATGGTTACGGCGCGGGAGTCTCCGCGTTTATTCCCACTCAATCGTTGCTGGTGGTTTGGAGGTGATATCATACACGATGCGATTCACGTTATCCACTTCGTTTACGATACGTACCGAAATTTTCTCCAGCACATCCCAAGGGATACGTGCCCAGTCGGCAGTCATACCGTCGATAGAGGTTACTGCACGAATACCAACAGTGTAAGAATACGTACGAGCATCGCCCATAACGCCAACACTCTTCATATTCGGCAAAGCGGTGAAGTATTGCCAGATTTCCCGGTCCAGACCGGCTTTAGCAATCTCCTCGCGCAAAATGTAATCCGACTCACGAACAATGGTTAGCTTGTCCTCTGTCACTTCACCCAGCACGCGAATGGCAAGACCCGGACCTGGGAACGGCTGACGCCATACAATCTCAGGTGGCAGTCCGCATTCTTCGCCGACTTTACGCACTTCGTCCTTGAACAGGGCATTCAACGGCTCAATCAGCTTGAACTTCATGTTCTCCGGCAAACCACCCACATTATGATGGGATTTAATGGTCTGTGCCGTTGCTGTTCCGCTCTCTACAATATCCGTATACAGCGTACCCTGTGCCAGGAAAGTAAAATCGTCGAATTGAGAAGATTCTTCCTCGAACACATAGATAAACTCGTTACCGATGATTTTACGTTTTTGTTCCGGATCATCAACTCCTGCCAGCTTGGACAAGAAGCGCTCACGTGCGTCAATTTTGACAACTTTCATATCAAATTTACCAACGAACGTCTCCATTACACTTTCGGCTTCACCTTTGCGCAGCAATCCATGGTCAATGAACATACACGTCAGTTGGTCACCGATCGCTTTGTGAATGAGCATCGCTACAACGGAAGAATCCACGCCACCGCTTAAGGCACACAATACTTTCTTGTCGCCAACCTGTTGACGAATCTCACGAATTTGATCTTCAATGAACGATTCCATGGTCCAGTTGCCTTCACAACCACACACTTCATAAAGGAAGTTGCTGATCATCTCGTTACCTTGAACGGAATGACGTACCTCTGGATGGAATTGCACCGCATACAGATTCCGCTCCAGGTTACTCATCGCGGCAATCGGCGCACTCTCTGTTCCTGCATCTAGTGTAAATCCGGTTGGCAGATCTGTAACGTGATCCCCATGGCTCATCCATACGGTTTGACGAGAATCCAATCCTTTAGCCAAGCGGGCATCCTGATTGAATTGCACGTCTGCTTTGCCATACTCACGCTTGCCCGCACGTTCTACCTTACCATCCAGTTGGTGAGCCATCAGTTGCATGCCATAGCAAATACCAAAGATAGGAATGTCAAGATCATAAATTGCCCGATCCACCTGAGGAGCATTGTCTGTATATACGCTGGAAGGTCCGCCTGAGAAAACAATCCCTTTTGGCGCCAGCTCTCTCAGCTTCTCCGCAGGCGTATTGTATGGAAGGAGCTCGCTATATACACCGAGATCCCGAATTCTTCTTGCGATTAACTGGTTGTATTGTCCTCCAAAATCGAGAACTACAACGATTTCATTAGGCTTATTCATTACCGTGCCTCCCTCAATTGTTCGTTTCATTATACGCAACGATAAAACAAGACGTCAAGAAATCAACCGGAGTTGAGTGGGCATGAAAAGATTGTTAAAATGAATTGATTCTAAAATACTCAATCTGTTCGTAGGAGTGTAAACGATGGATGTGCTGAAGTGGATCGCGCAATTGTTCGAAGAATACGGCTACGGCGTCCTTTTTTTCGGCTTGCTGCTTGAGTTTATTGCTTTACCTTTTCCCGGGGAAACCACAATGGCTTATGCGGGATATCTTTCCTATGCCGGCACCCTGGATTTCAGTAAACTGGTGCTGCTAGCTTTCTTGGGCACAACCATCGGTATGACTATTACCTACTTTATCGGAAAGTGGGCTGGACTCCCCTTTATTCAGAAATATGGTAAATGGGTTTTGTTATCGCAGGACAAGCTTCAGAAAACACAAAAATGGTTTCAACGATATGGATACTGGCTTATTTTCCTTGGATATTTCATCCCCGGTGTCAGGCATTTTACCGGTTATTTTGCCGGGATTATTGCTCTTTCTTTCCGTAAATTTGTCTTGTATGCTTACAGCGGCGCTTTATTCTGGGTCATCCTCTTTCTAAGCATCGGCAAGCTGTTTGGTCCCCAATGGGATGCCATTTTCCATTTGGTAGAGCTGTATGCACTGCGAATTGCGGGAGTCGTTGGGTTTATGATCCTGCTGTATATTATTTACCGGTGGAGAAACTTGCTGTTTAGTTGGCTACGCAAATCCGAAAAATCAGTGAAAACCAGCAACAAGGATGACACGGAGTAGTCAAACTCCTGCTGCCTTACGACTACGGGTCCTTGCATAATACATCGAAATCACGATAGATATCACAACAAACCCCGCGCCTCCACCCAAGCCCAACATACGCGGCTCCATCATTTCAATCGCCACCCCTGCTCCAAACATAGACAGTCCGATGATACCTTGACTCCACGCCGTCAGCATGCCCAGCATGACCACAATGGACCCTGTAAATACAATGGGGTCTCCCGCATTAATAATGTATCCAGACAAATGCCCCCCTACCCCGCTAGCAACCAGACCCGCGCCCAAAGCGGCTTAAAACACTCCAATTCCGGCATCGTCCAGCCTGAAATCCTGCACTGCATATAATTAGTTGTTTATCTAATTTATAAAAATCACTCTATAAACCGTCAAGGCATAAATTCATATATTCAGAGCATACTAAGCCAACAAACTCCAATATCGGAGGATTTTACGTATGCCAAATCAGAATAAAAGTTGTCCAGTTACTCATGTGTCCTCTAACTTGAGGGATAATGTAAACCATAAAGCTCCTTTGGAAACAGCGGAGATTTAATCATTAAAGAGCTATTATGGGTGCAAAAATGGCCAGCGGCTTTGTTTTATATCAATGGTCTGATTAACACTCAATTACTCCATGATTCCGTTCTGCGTTCATTAATGCGGGAAAACGAACATCATGTACCAGAGGGCGCGGAACCATTCGACTATTTAAAGGATCAAGCATTGATTGCTGGTAACTCAGGTAGTTTGGAGGAAATGGATATTACTGGTATTTACTGTACTATCGGGAATAGAGGCTTTTAGTCGCGTTAGTGAGATGCTGTTATCTGTATATGTATTCATTTTCTGTGGTAACGGCTTGTTCATTCCGCTTATATTATGGGGTATTTACCTTTGCCAGCAAAAGTGGAAGCATCGGCAAAACACATCTGGAAATTAACAAAAACCTTTTGAAACCAATGCGCCTGAAAGCACGATCCGGTTTCAAAAGGTTTTCTTTTGTTCTTCACTTACGCCATATCCTGAATGTATGCCAGCGCAGCATCAATATGTCCTTTCACTCTTAAACCACGCCATTCATGAATTAGGATACCATTTTCATCAATAAGGAACGTAGACCGAACTATGCCCATGTACTGCTTGCCGTACATCTGTTTTTGCTGCCATACACCATACGTCTCAGCCACCTGATGCTCTTCATCAGATAACAACTGAAAAGGGAGTCCGTACTTTGCAATAAACTTGTCATGCTGTTTGAGTGGATCAGGGCTTATCCCCAGAATCACCGTGTTCAAGTCTTCAAACTCCGTATGTTTATCCCGAAAATCACAAGCCTGAGTCGAGCAACTAGAGGTCAAATCCTTGGGATAGAAATACAGCAATACCCTACTGCCTCGATAATCAGACAGCTTGACACACTTTCCCTCACTCCCAGGCAATTCAAAATCCGGTGCCGGTTGTCCAATAACGGTAGATGTCGTGGACATCTCATCATCTCCTATCTTGTGGGAGTTCTTATGTGATCCGCCCTATGAGCCTGCCCCTCTGTAACGGCGAACTCCCCAGTTCCATGCCAGTAAACCCAAAGTCAGAAAGACAATTCCCATCACAGGAGTTAACAGGGCCATATGGCGCATATCCTCTCGGTGAAGGAACAGGGAGGCTGGATATACACCAACAAAAGCAAAAGGCAGTATCCAAGTTAGCACAACCTGAATAGCACGGTTATAGATCGTCACTGGATAACGTCCGTAGCCCTGAATATTGTACATGAGCGGGATAATTCCTGTCGGCGCATCCGAAAAAAACGAAAGGGATGTCAATATGGTGTATATGCCCGTATAGATCGCCACGGCACTTAGGCTCAAAATGATCAGCGCTGGTACGAACCACCACTCCATAGCCAAATCCATCTGTGCCCCGCTGATCCCCATAATAATCAGGCCGATCACTGAGCCCACCAGCGCAGGCGGATCCACATTTTCAAGGAAAATCTGGAACAGATTATACGCGGGACGAGTCATTACCCGGTCGAGTTCACCTTTCACAATGTAACGCTCGCTAAAGTTCCAAAGATTTACAAAACAACTGAATAGTCCGTATGGAACCATGAAAAATCCATAAACGAACACGACTTCATTTTCACTCCAGCCGCCCAAACTGTCTGTATGCATAAAAATAACCAGGATAAAAATAAGATTTGTGGCCTGAAACAGCAGGTCTGAAATCACTTCTACCCAGAAGTCGGCCCGATAGGTGAGCCGTGACTTCATGTAATTTTTTAAATATTCGCTAATGAGACCCAAATAGTACATCATCGGCTTACCCTCCCTGCACGAACAGACGTCTGCGCGCCAGTCGCCAAATGATGATCATCGGCACGAGCAGAACGACCAGCCAAATGATTTGGATACCCAGTACATTCCAGATGCCAACGCCTTTTACACGTCCCGTAAATACAGAGCCCGGCAAATAGGTAATCGCCTGAAACGGCATCCATTGGGCGATCGTCGCCAGCCAGCCTGGAAACAAACTGATTGGCAAAATCAACCCAGAAAACAGATCTACAACTACGCGCTTCATACGCATCATGCCCTCATTATTTTCGATAAAAAAGGCCGTTAACCCCGTAATAATATTGATCTGAGTGTTGATCAGAAAGCTGAAAAACAGCATGACCAGAAAACCAACCCAGGCTACCGGGTCACTGGGGAGCGTCACCGGAAACAGCAGCATAGCAATCGCCATGCCCGGAATCATAAACAACAGAAAACGGAACATTCCCTCACCAAGTCCCTGCATAAATTTAACAAGTACATAGTTATAAGGTCGGATCATCTGAATTGCGATGCTTCCATCACGTATATCCGTCGAGATCTCTCGATCCAGATTGTTAAAATAAAAGGCTCTCGCCATCCACGATACTGCTACATACGTCGTCATCTGAGCAGCGGTAAAGCCTCCAATGCTACCCGCATCGCCATATATCGCTTTGTATGTGAAATAATACACGCCAATATTCATGCAATAAATAAGGATTCCTGAATAATAGTTCACACGATACGCAAGCATCGTGAGAAATCGGATACGAATAAAATCGGTGTATACGCTAAGCATGAACTTTGGCCTCCACTATCGGATTGCCCTGGCGTTCAGCCGAGCCAGACTGATAGATACTGCGGACGATATCATCCGTGTTGGTTTCAATGATTTTAATATCCGTAATGTCCGTGCGACCGACTACGCAAGCGAGCACATCCGATACATTAATATGAAGAGGAATCCATACTTTGGCAGCTAAATCATTATCCATCGTCCATGCCAGTGGCATATCAGCAGTCCATGCCTGTAATTGCTCCAATTGGGTCGATGTGCCGAACTGGAACCGTACTTCTCGACCTGTCCCCCAACGCGCCTTCAGATCCTCCAGACCACCATCATAAATGATATTTCCATCATCCAGCATAATGACGCGCGAGCACAGCGCTTCAATATCCTGCAAATCATGGGTCGTCAGCAAAATAGTCGTACCGTGATCCCGGTTCATGTCCTTCAGAAACTCGCGGATTTCGGATTTCACCATAATATCAAGCCCAATGGTCGGCTCGTCCAGAAAAACAATAGACGGATTGTGCAGCAAGGCAGCTACCAGCTCACAGCGCATTCGTTGCCCGAGACTAAGCTTGCGTACCGGGCGGCTTAGCAGATCCTGCAATTGCAGCCTCTCTACCAGCTCATCCAGCCTACGTTTGAAGTCCGTGGCCGGAACCTGATATACTTTCCGCAGTAGTTGAAAAGACTCGATCACACCGATGTCCCACCAAAGCTGACTGCGCTGACCGAAAACAACGCCAATGTTGCCTACAAATTTCTCGCGTTCCTCATAGGGGACATAACCGCCCACCTTGAGATGTCCCGATGTCGGCACGAGAATGCCTGTCAGCATCTTAATCGTGGTGGACTTTCCGGCGCCGTTCTCACCGATATAACCGCATATTTCTCCTTGCGGAATACGGAAAGATATATCTTTGACCGCGGCTACCTCGTTGTATTCGCGAGCGAATAAATCAAGGAAGGCACCCTTTAAGCCCTCGCGATTTTTTTGAACCTTAAATGTTTTGCGCAGATCCTGCACATCAATTGCCAGCATGTTATACCTCTCAATCAGGATTTGTAAAATCCATAGTTAAATTGATTGTGCTCCAAAAAGAAATTATAATGTAATGAACTGAAAAGCGAAAGGGAGAGCATCCATGACAAGCAGAACCAAAAGGACGATTTGGTCGGTTCTAGCCGTGGTAATCGTCGCGATTGTCGGCTTTGCCGTGTACTATTTTACATCCATTTATAATCAGCTGGATAATCTGCATAAAGAGGGCGCTAACTCCCCCTTCAAAAATGTAAAACAGGTCGATCAGGTTCGTACGCCAGAACCGCCCAAGTGGGAAGGTACCGATATGGTTAACATTTTACTGATGGGTGTCGATGGGCGCGGTATCCAGAAAGGGGAAGTCCCCCGATCAGACAGCATGATGGTTGTATCACTGGACCCCGTTAAGAAAAAAATCCACCTGTTCTCTATTTTGCGTGATACGTACGTGGATATTCCCGGCTATGGAAAAAATCGAATTAACACTGCCATTACTCACGGACCCAACACGGCCATGAAGACGGCTGGCGATCTGTTAGGCATCCCGGTGCAATATTATGTGTACACGGATTTCCAGGGCTTTATCAAACTGGTGGATGCCGTAGGCGGGATTGATTTTGAAGTGGAAAAGGATATGCATTATACAAGTAATGCGGATAAACATCAGTACGATATTGATTTGAAAAAGGGCATGCAGCATCTAGATGGCAACACGGCACTTCAATATGTGCGGTTCCGCCACGATGCAATGTCCGACTTCTCCCGATCAGGACGGCAACGCGCATTTTTGGAGGCAATAGCCCAGAAAATGCAGACCACGACTTCCATCGCTAACTTGCCAAATATTTTAGAGCAGGTTAACCCGTTCATTGACACGAATCTCAGTGTTAACGATATGTGGAAGCTGGCAAATGTGGGGTACCAAAGCAACTTTGCAGGCAGCGAACAGGTTCCACCGATGAAGATGCTCGGAGAAGAGAATGTGGGCGGCGCGGCAGTTCTTACTGTCCGCGATCCGGAAGAACTGAAAACGTATGTGCAGGATATATTTAATAATCCACCCGCACAAACACAGGAACAAAATAAGGATCAGAATGAAACGAAACAGCCAGACAGTGCATCGTCTACCAAGAAGGATAAAGCTTCTTTTACAGGGGGCAGTAAAACCAGTAATGAGGATGCTTCCACACAATCAACAACAAAGACAGGACAAAAAGAGCTATAATGATGTATGCAGGGGCAGCCGTGAACGCTGCCCTTTGGCGTGTGTATACCCTATTTTAATGAACGGAAAGGAAGTTTTTGATGATGAAACGGGAAAACTCCGAAGCACTATATAAAGAAGCCCTGGAGCATATTGTCGGGGGCGTTAACAGCCCTTCACGCTCCTTTAAAGCTGTGGGCGGCGGCGCTCCAGTATTCATGAAACGCGCTAAAGGTGCTCATTTCTGGGATGAGGATGATAATCGGTATATCGACTATTTGGCGGCTTATGGCCCTATTATTACTGGACATGCCCATCCCCATATTACTAAGGCTATCAGCGAAGCGGCCGCGAACGGCGTATTGTACGGAACCTCAACGGTATTGGAAATCAAACTGGCCAAGATGCTGAAGGAAGCAATTCCTTCTATGGACAAGGTCCGGTTTGTGAATTCTGGCACAGAAGCGGTTATGACAACGATTCGTGTTGCACGGGCCTATACGAAACGGAACAAGATCATCAAATTTGCCGGCTGCTACCACGGTCACTCGGATCTGGTACTTGTTGCCGCAGGCTCCGGCCCTTCCACGCTAGGCATACCTGACAGTGCAGGCATTACGACCAACATTGCGAGCGAGGTTATTACCGTACCATTCAATGATCTCGACGCGTTACGCCAAGCCTTGGAGCGTTGGAGCGACGATGTGGCGGCAGTCATGGTCGAGCCCATTGTCGGTAATTTTGGCATGGTCATGCCGCAACCCGGTTATTTGGAAGGGTTGTGCTCCATGGCGCGTGCGAACGGCTCACTCGTCATTTATGACGAGGTCATTACCGCATTCCGATTCCACTTCGGTTCCACCCAAACGTATGCAGGTTTGGACAACCATGATGCGATTCAGCCAGATTTGACCGCGCTGGGCAAAATCATGGGCGGTGGTCTGCCGATTGGTGCCTACGGCGGCAGCAAGCACATCATGGAGCAGGTTGCCCCACTCGGCCCAGCTTATCAGGCGGGTACGATGGCGGGCAACCCGGCGTCCATCTCGTCAGGCATCGCCTGCCTTGAAGTCCTTCAAGGGGAAGGCGTGTATGAAGAGATGGAACGTCTGGCTGTGAGGCTGACGGACGGTATCCAGTCCTCTGCCGAACGCTACGGCGTGCCATTGACGATCAACCGAATTCGTGGAGCGTTCTCGACGCATTTCTGTGATCATCCGATCACGAATTACGCGCAGGCGCAGGATACGGATAGCGAAGCGTTTGCATCCTTCTTCCGTCACATGCTGGATCGCGGTATTCATCTGGCACCATCCAAGTACGAAGCCTGGTTTCTCACAACAGCGCATACGGATGAAGACGTGGATACTACGCTGGAAGCGGCGGACGATTCGTTCCGGGCGATGTCACAAGGTAAGTAAACTAAACAGTAAGTTGATAAAATATGAATAGGATAAGAGCTGGAAGTAGTCTTAGGGATGGGTATCCGACCTCTGGGACTTCGTTCCGGCTTTTTTTCATTTCACAACTGTACCCGTACAGTTGCAGATTTTATGGATTGTATCAAGTTATGCCATCCGGGTATATTGAGAGAACCACAGGTTAAGGTCATTATTACGGAGGTTTATTATGAACAGTCGTTCCAGAAATGGAGCCGCCTATCTGGCAGCTCTCAGCTATGCAGCTATACTTGGATTTTCATTTTTATTTGTAAAATTGACAGTCACAGAGGCGAGCCCGCTGGATGTGATCGCCCACCGCTTTGCGCTGTCTTTTATCGCTTTGACCATTCCCGTGTTGCTCGGTTGGATCAAGATCAACATCAAGATGCGTGACATTCTGCGCATTTTACCACTGGCGCTGCTCTCGCCATTAGTGTATTTTCCACTGCAAGCCTTCGGGCTGATGAGCACTTCTTCATCGGAAGGTGGAATTATCCAAGCAACCGTTCCCATCTTTACGCTGCTGTTAGCTTCCTATTTTATTAAAGAGCGTACAACGGTAGTTCAGAAGATTTCCTTACTGCTCTCTGTCTTTGGCGTGGTTTTTATATTTGTGATGAAAAGTGGGGCACCGTTAGCATCCAGTAGCTATGGTGGTATTCTTCTGCTCGTGCTCTCTGCGATATGCCTATCCGGCTATAACGTACTGGCACGTCCATTAACACAAAAGTACAACCCAATGGAATTGACCTACGTTACCTCTATTTTGGGATGTATCGTTTTTAACGTGGTGGCACTGGGATATCATGCCATAGACGGCTCCATGAGCGCCTATACCGCTCCACTGGTGAAGCCTGGTTATTGGATGGCACTGATTTATCTGGGCATTCTGTCTACCCTCGTCACCTCGCTGTTATCGAGCTTTGCCTTGAAGTGGATCGAAGCCTCCAAAATGAGTGTGATCGGCAATTTATCCACCCTCATTTCCATGATTGCCGGTGCTTACATTTTGAAGGAGCAGCTCGCCTACTATCACATTATTGGGGCTGTGATGATCATTATCGGCGTGTTGGGTACCAATTTCGGAGGACGAAAAAACTTCACGCCAATCAAAACAACTTCGGCAAAATCACAAAAAACGGGCTAAAAATAGACACTCATTTGCCTGCAAAAAAAGAAATCTCCAGGCTGCGCAATTCCAGCCGAGAGATTTCTTTTTTCATTTCTTAGTCTTCGTCGCATTAGATAGGGTACGCCATGACACTCATTAACGCCAATTCCGGCTGTGTCGTGTCCAATCTGCTATATTGTACGATTATGGGCACATCGCTAGTGACCGTAATTGCGTAAGGAATACCTACCGGAATCTGCTCGCCGGATTTCTCCAACGAGGCTGTTCGGATATGACGGGTTCGTCTTCCTTCCACCACCTCGATCAATCCCTCCAATGGCTCGCGGTCTTCAAAATAGATGTCCATACTCAGATTTGCCACACGGCTCCCACAATTCAGCACGCATATACTCTCATGACTGAGCAGCTCACCCCGGCTTTCCGGTGGAATATACCCATCGGGGATGACCCAGAATAGGCTGCCTCGCGGCTGATTAGCTACTTTTTCATGAGAAAGCTCCTGAGAAAGTTCAGTATCTCCCATGCTATCGGCCTCCTTTGACCTATGAATACTTTCGTTTCCCTATGTCCCTTCTTCTAGCCATACGGATTCTCCTTGGTACGCAACAGTTGAGCCAGAAAAGCAAGCGCCAATCCCTGACCCCATCCCTGAATGCGTTTGTATGGAACGTTTCGATAACCGTCAATATCGTTCATCACAGCAGTTCCCGCGGATACACCCGTTACTGTGCCGTCGTCCTTAATGCGGGAAAGAATACCTTCGATCGCCTTTTGGGTGTATTTGTTAAACAATCTTCCTTGCATAAGCAAGGCGGTCGCAATTCCTGCCGAGCCCGAGGTTTCCAGATAAGAGGTATCATCGTTCAGCACCGTATGCCACAGCCCTTCTGGGGATTGCAGCCGCACCAGTGCATTGAGCTGGTCACGCAGCGAGCCGTCGATGATCATATAAGATGGATGCTGCACCTCCACAAGTTTCAGCGCTTTTGCCATCGTGAGGGCTGCCCATGAATTGCCGCGCGCCCAATATATTCCTGACATCCGGCTTTGATTCGCATGATCCCATCCGTGATAATACAGATTCGTATCCGGGTCCTGCAAAAATTCTTCATGCCCGTGATATTGACGAACCCCATCCTCCCAATACTCCTTCTTGCCTAACAGATGACCGATGCGCAGCAAATAATAACCGGCCATAAACATCGTATCCACCCATGCTTGCTGCGGAAATACATCATAAAGTGAATTCACCGTATGCTGGAAAATACCGTCGGCAAACCGCTCCGCTTTTTTGGCCAAAAATTCCGCCATCTCGATGGCAATATCAAGGTATTTTTGCTCACCTGTGGCCTGATAAAGCGTCAACAAACAGTGCCCGACAGAAACGCCGTTCACCGAGAGAGATGGAAGCCCATCCTCGATATTTTCGTCAACCCATTCTTTCAGCTTGGTCAGATACTTTTCGTTCCCTGTCGCTTCATACGCTTCGCATACTCCGTAAAAGGCTACTCCGCCCGGCCAATCCCAGCTGTAGTGCATTTGAAAGGTGCGTTCTACTACCCGGTCGATCACCTGCTTAACTTGTTCTTCATCAAAAATCAATGCAGGCATTTCCACGTCTCCCCCTTTGGTATGTTTCACGTGAGTTACCTCCTTGACGCCCGTACATGAAAAGGTCGTCCTTCAACGTAAATACATGCGTAGCGGTTGCAAATCCAGTTCCTTCACAGCATCCACCACCATGTCTGCAATACGAACCGCGCCATTCTCATGAAAATGCGTGTTATCCTCTAAGCCGCCGGAAAAGTTCATGTATTCACCAGGCAGCAACCACATAAAAAGCTCTTTACTCTCTTCGGGACCCAGCTGCTCATATAACTCCTGCGTGCGGGCAGACAAATCAATCAGCGGTACATTCGCTTCTTCCGCCAGCTCACGAACCGCTGTTACATAGTCACCATGTGTGTCAGATAGCGTACCATCCTCGTTAAAATAGCGACGATGTACGGGCGTGACCAGTACCGGGGTTGCCCCATGGCTTCTTGCGCCGTCGATATAGAGGCGAAGATGCTCCTTGTAGGTTGTAAAAGGCTCTGTAGCCCGCTCCGGATCAGGCTTCTGATCATTATGACCGAACTGGATGAACAGGAAATCTCCTGCCTTTATTTCGCCCAAAATGACACCCAGCCGTCCTTCGTCCATGAAGCTTTTGGAGCTTCGCCCCGATACGGCATGATTATCCACGCAGACATCATGCTTGAACAAGGCGGGCAAAGCCTGACCCCAGCCTGTATACGGATAGCCGGATGCGTCCTGATCCGTAACCGTGGAATCTCCGGCTAGGAATAGCCGGAGGGTCTGTGGCGCTGGTGCAATCTCCAGCGCATTGAGCCTTGGCGCGGTGCCTGATACGGTGAGGCGCAGTTTGCCACCCCAGACAGGCACCGCAAACAGTGCTTCGGTGAACTGCCCTGGCAGCGTGTGCACTGGGGGAAGCATGTGCTTGCCTTCACCAGCCTTGAGTCGCGTGAGCGTTTCCGCCTGCGAATCGCCGACCAGTATAGTGACAAGATACAGCCCGTCTGGCACATCTACAACAAATGCAGCGTTTAGTGGAATACAAAAGCTGCTTCGCAGCCGCGTGCGTGCATCCTTGGCTGCACTCTGCCTTTTCCGACCGTACACATGCTCCGTAGTCTCAAAGCCATAGCCCTGTTCAGTTGTATATAAGCAATCCGGAGACACTCCCTTGTAGCCATCCGCAGGCTCCCCCGGACCAAAATCAAACTTCCACAATTTACTCACCTCTCAGCCATCGCCCTCAAATCCCGTCCATTCAATCGTACAATCCCGGATGCCTTCCATTTCCACACGTAAGCTTCATATCCTCACGCTATGGATTTTGGATCTTACCCCTTCAAACCACTCGTACTCATTCCTTCTACAATTTGTTTCTGGAATGCGAAGAATACAGCGATAACTGGAAGCAGGCTTAGGATAGACATCGCGAACATTCCTCCCCAGTTGGAAGCCGACTCGCTGTCGAGGAACATCTTGAGTGCAATAGATACGGTATATTTCTCTGGCGAATTCAGATACAGTACCGGACCAAGCAAATCCTCCCACTTCCAGTAGAAAGAGAAGATTGCCGCTGTAGCCAACGACGATTTAAGTAAGGGTAAAATAATTCTGAAATACAGCCGGAACTTGCCGCATCCGTCAATCGTCGCCGCCTCATCCAACTCTGCTGGAATCGTCCGTATAAACTGCACCATCAGAAAGATGAAGAACGGCATCCCGAAGAAGGAGGGTACCACTAACGGTAAAATCGTATTGATCCAACCGAGCTTGGTGAAAATAATATATTGCGGTACCAGTACCACATCCCCTGGTAGCATAAGCGTCACCATCATCAAAGCAAACCACAAGTTACGCCCTTTGAATTTCAAGCGTGCGAAGCCAAATGCGATCAACGAGGAGGAAAGCACAGCTCCAATCGTTGAAATCACCACGATCGTGAGCGAGTTCAGAATGTACGTGCCAAAGTTGTAGCCAGTCGTCCCTTTCCAACCTGTTACATAGTTTTGCCAGATCCATTCTGTAGGGAAAAGCGAGGATGCCGTGACGAATATCGTCCGACTTTCTTTAAACGAGCTGAACAGCATCCAAAAAACGGGATACAGCATCAGGAGCGCCAGTGCAGCAACCAGTATGTGATAAATTGGCCATTTGACCGTTTTCCATGCCATCAGTATCAGCGCCCCTTTTCCGTTTCATAAAATACCCAGTATCTGGAGGTTATAAATAAAATCGCTGTCAGTATCCCAATCATAATGAGCATGACCCAAGCCATGGCTGCCGCATATCCCATGTTGCTGAACATAAACGCCTGCCGGAACAGATACAGTGAATGCAGCATCGTTCCATCCATCGGGCCTCCTTCGCCCTTAGAAATAACATAAGCCGGGACGAAGGTCATAAAGGCGCTGATCGTCTGCATAATCAGATTAAATAGAATAATGGGGCTAAGCAACGGCAGCGTAATACTGAAAAATTTTCGTACTGGCTTAGCGCCATCTACACTGGACGCCTCGTACAATTCAACAGGAATGTTCTTCAAACCTGCCAGAAAAATTAGCATGGAGGAGCCAAATTGCCATACGGACAGGGTGATCAGCATCGTAAGCGAAGCATCCGGATCACCAAACCATTTCACCGGGGTCGCCCCTAGAGTCGAAAGCAGGCTGTTCACTATGCCGTTATTACTGAAAATGTTCCGCCACATAATCGATACCGCAACGCTACCTCCGATAATGGATGGCAGATAGTACATCGTCCGATAGGTGCCGACCATGCGCGATTTGGTATTCAAAATCATAGCCACAAACAGCGCGAAAATCAGTCGCAACGGTACACCGACCAATACATACGTAAACGTGACCCTGATCGAATTCCAGTATTTCGGGTCGCCTGTGAACATCTTTTCGAAGTTACCCAGACCAATCCATTTGGGCGGGGTGAACAGGTTGTAGGTGGTAAAGGACAGATACAGCGAAATAAACATTGGAATTAACGTAAACGCCAGAAAGCCCACAATAAAAGGGCTGATAAACGCATATCCGGTCATATTGGCTTTCAAGCTCTGATGATTTCGCAAGCTCATCAAGCCTCCCTTCTGTTGCATTTAAAGAATTAGTAAAACTTTATGATGTCAATAATTCGTTGTTATGAGAATAATATCGTGATGTCTGCAAAGGGTGCTTATGCAGTTGCTTCGTCGAATCAACCGTGCGCAATCATGTTTTGGACTACGCACGGTTAACTTAACGAAATGTTCCTTCGATCCTATCGATTCTTATGCTAAAACGTTGTCAGATATCCTAAAGGTCTCATTACGCTTATTATTGCTTGTTATTCGCAAGGATGGTATTCGCATCAGCCCGGAATTTGGTCGCTGCGTCTTCAGCCGTCATCTGTCCGAAATTGACCTGCTCAATATAATCGGTCAGAGTCGCAATCACTTCCGGCGATCCGACTGGTGGCGGCGGGCTCATTGGAGAAGCCTTCGGCTCCATGGAAGCTACAAATTCAAACACCTGCTTCGTAGGCTCGCTCAACTCTGGTGCAACAGCTTCCTTGATTTTGGCGGAAATCGGCACGCCCCGTTCGCCTTTAATCAATTTATTCGCTTCTACATCGTTCATCCAGAAATCAATAAACTTTGCGGCCTCATCCTTCACCTGTGAACGGGAAGCAACCGTCCAGTACATCGTAGGCTGCATATATACGCCTTTTTCCATATTCGGCCCAAACATCGGAGCCAGTGCCATTGGGCGGTTAACGACCTGCTGTAAGCCCACATACTGATTGGACCACTGCCAAATACCGATGCCTGTTCCTTTTACGATATCGGATTCCTCAAGAATCCCCTTGGTCTGGTTCATGATTTCAGGAGGCGGGGTCGCTCCCTTCTTAATCAGATCAGCCAATCCGCTGAAGAAGTCAACAAACAGCTTATCGTCGTCATACCCCAATCCTGTTCCTTCCGCATTGTAGAGAGTCTTTCCTTGAGTACGCAAATAG
Source organism: Paenibacillus sp. cl130 (assembly GCF_900116035.1). Classification (NCBI taxonomy): domain Bacteria; kingdom Bacillati; phylum Bacillota; class Bacilli; order Caryophanales; family Paenibacillaceae; genus Paenibacillus; species Paenibacillus sp. cl130. The sequence continues at coordinate 440,678 of NZ_FOYG01000005.1, read as the reverse complement.
TAGTGGAAGAAAATATCGGCAGCCATCGAGCTGTCAAAGTATACTTTATTGGAACCAGCCTTTAAAGCCATTTCTTTGTATTGATCCCATGTCCAGTTGTCAGGAATTTTGTCTATACCCGCTTTTTTGAGCAACGCCGGGTCATACTGGAAACCCAGAACATTAACACCGGTTGGGATACCATATTGCTTTCCAGCAATTACGCCGGTTTTGAGTACATTTTCGGTCACATCAGCGACCTGAATTTTTTGATTCAAGTAAGGCGCGAGATCCTCCAGCTGACCATTTTTCGCATATTGGCTAATGTACGAAATGTCCATTTGCACGATATCCGGCAACTGATTAGCCGCAGCCTGCGGAGCGAGTTTTTTCCAATAGTCATCGAAAGAGGCATATTCCACATCAATCGTTACATTTGGATTTTTCTGCTTATACAAATCAACGACCTTTTGCGTGTATTCATGACGCGTATCCGATCCCCACCAAGCGATACGTAACTTTACTTTCCCGTCTGCACTTGTGCCCGAATTGCCGCCGCCCGCTCCGCTACATGCCGTCGTCAAAACGAGCAGCATAGCTATGATCAGAAACCATCCCTTTTTGCCCACCTATCTCTCCCCTTTTCGCTGTTCTAGAAAGGAGCCAAATTACGAGTGACAACGCACTTTCACAATTTTGATAGCGTTTACATTAGCTCCTGTTGTTATTTTCCCAAAAGCCGAGAAACATTGGAATACACAAATCAGGTTTCCTGGGTTTAAAAAACAGTGGGACTCCATACGCTCATCCCCGTTCATGTGATTTAATGTACTCGGAAGGCGTCATACCCGCCCACTTTTTGAACACCTGGCTAAAATATTGTGCGTTCCCACCGAAGCCGAACCATTCCGCCAGCTCAAACACCTTCACGTCTCCTGTCTCCCGAATATGCTCAGCCGCACGTTCGATCCGATAACGATTGACGTAGTGTGAGAAGTTTTCCCCCGTCACCTTTTTGAATATCTTCCCTAAGTAGTCGGAATTCATATACAGCATTTGACCTGCCACTCCGTTCAGCGACAGATCCGATTTTCTGTAGTTTTGCTCAATAATAGTGATCATTTTATCAACGGTGGAAGATTGGCGATACACATTACTTTTATAATAGATTGCGGTCATTCGTTCGGCAGCTTCTTGTACAAAAGATTTGAGACATGCCAGCGTTTTTTGCTCTGCCAGCACCACCATTCGGCTCGTAAACGCCGCACGCTCTTCTTCGGGGCATATACGGATCATAGCGGCATAGAGCTGAAGCACATAGGAGCGGGTCACGGAAATTTCCAGCTTCATACGGGACAGAATACCGAACAACCGATCCACTTCCTGTGCAACCTCCACCGTATTTCCAGCCTTGATCAGCAGACCGAACTTCTCCTCGTCCAGCTCCAAATCTGCCATCTCCCGGGTATCCTCAGCCGCTAAATCCTCCTTCGTAATCAGACTGCCTTCCCCGGTGTAAAACCGGTGATTCATACAATGCAGTGTCTCCCGATACATCCCCCGTGAATGCTGCATACTATCCGACTCACTAACTGCGACCGTTACCTCCAGCTTGTAAAAGCGATGAAATGTCGCACGTACCGCTTCAATCTGTTTCATAAACCGTGACGTGTCATCCTCACTTTCCAGCACGATGAGCAATTGCCCCTGCATGGTCGTACTGAGCAAGACATCATCCATCAAATCTGCCGCTATATTTTGCAATGCAAACAAATGCTCCGGCTCATGGGATTCCTCCACCCGCAGCAGTAGCATTCGAACCTGCTTATCTTGCAATTCAAGTCCGAATAACCGCTCATAAAATGCGATATCGCGGCTACCGTAAGTTTTATAGGAAATAAACTCCTTCAAAAAGTGTTCCTTCACATGAGGCAGCATACGCTGAAAATCTAGCTTCATCCGGTTTACAAACTGCTTGCGTTCTTCCTGCTCCTCCCGCTCCTGCCCCAACTCGGTCAGAGCCTCATGAATTTGCCGCTCATTGCATGGCTTCAACAAGTAGTGCTTCACCCCGTATTGCATGGCCCGACAGGCATAGTCGAAATCTTTGTAACCAGACAACAGAATGAAACGAACGTCTGGAAAGTGCTCCGTCGTTTTGGCAACCAGTCCGATACCGTCTAGTCCAGGCATAGAGATGTCGCTAATCACAAAGTCAGGCGGGCTGGCCTGAATCTGATCATAAGCCTCAATCCCGTTACGTGCCGTACCCACCAATCTCGTTCCCGCTTTACCCCAATCAACCACCTGCGATATGCCTTCCAAAATCATACGCTCATCATCAACCAGTAGCACCTTGTACACGACCCTGATCCCCTTTCACATATGGAATACAGACATGAATCGACGTTCCTGTTCCTGACTCGCTATGCAGCTCTATCCCCCAAGGTGTACCAAATGTCAGGTTAATCCGTTCTTGAATATTCGTAAGTCCAATGCCCTGCCCACGAGTCGTGACCTGCCCGCTCCGCAGTTTTTCCAAGAAATCCGGCGTCATTCCCGGTCCGTCATCTTCAACTCGCAGAAATAGAGCCCCCTCGCTTTCTCTCGCAATAATAGCAATCCGACAGGGTTCAATTCGCGGCTCCAACGCATAATGGATGGCATTCTCCACCAAAGGCTGAAGCGTTAGCTTCGGAATTTGCGCATCCATCAGTTCTTCCGGGACATCCAGATGGAAAACGAGACGTTCATCAAAACGTGTTGTTTGGATCGTTACATAGCTCCTTACAATATCCAGTTCTTTTCGAAGCGGAATCAGCTGCTCTTCAAAACTGACCGCACTACGCAATAGAAAAGCAAGTGCTTCCACCATCTCTGAAATCCGATCCTGCTTATTGGCCTTGGCGAGCCAGTTCACGGATTCCAGCGTGTTGTATAAAAAATGTGGATTAATCTGTGCTTGTAGTGCCTTTAGCTCTGTTTCCCTCAGTAATAGCTGCTTGGCAACATTTTCATTAATGAGCTCACGAATGCGGCGAATCATTTTCTTATATGTCCGATGTAGCAAGCCTACCTCGTCCTGTGTGGAAAGGGGGACCGCGCCAAGTGCTTCTTCTTCCAAACGGTCGAGATCGCCTTTTTCTATTTTACGCATGTTCTGGATTAGTTGAACGATCGGTTTGGTAATGCTGCCTGACAACCTAGCTCCCAGTGCCAATGCAATAAGAAGCATAATGACAAAAATAGCGCTTACAACTTCTTTAATGATCGTAATGCTGCGAAACATATCATCGAAGGGGGTCATATGCAAATACGTCCAACCCGTATAAGAGGATTTGATTTGAGCAGCGAAAAAGGTTCCTCCTGAGTAGGTCGCAATCCCGTAAGGCTGCTTCCGACCAAGCTCGGCCTGAATATCACTCTCACTCAATAGTGGTGTTTCGGGATAAATCATCCGCCTTCCATCTGTAATCATCAGTTGTCCGTCACGGCCGGAGGTTTGCACGCGGTCCGCTACAATCCGGTCAATTCGCACACGAATCGCAAGCGTTCCGAGCCCATTCAGCGTAAAATTGGAATCGGTAAAGGATTTGAACTGCCGAGCTGCCAGCAAGGAGGAATGGCCTGCCGCATACCATGCATTGGAACCGTCATGTTCGTCTGCCAGCTCCGACAGGGTGGATCGAAGTTCTTGGGGAATACCTTCGCGGTTGCCCGCACTCATGACCTGTCCCTCTTTATCGATCACTATCATAGAATAGACATAGGTCTCAGAGCCGGCAAAGGCGACGAGCCTATTCGTTATTTTTTTACGCAGCACCATTTTGGCATAAGGTGACGTTTCCTTTTCCAATTGCAGCAAATAACGTTGAAGCTGCTCGTCCGTTGTTACCTTGAAAGTAACTTTTTCCACATCCTTCAACTCATTTTCTATACCGATTGAAGAAATATTGAGTACTTCGGATGTTTTTTTGTACATTTGATTATCATAAATATGAAATACGTACTTAAGTATGACTGCAACTACTGCAAAATTAACCAGCATAAGCACCGTAATCAGTAGTACCATTTTATGATGGATTCCAGCATTTTTGTAAGCGCTTTTAAAGTAGGTAATCAGTGAATGTCGCCTCCTTTATAACATACAAAATACCCCATGCCTTGGTCATTCGGCAAGAGGTATTTGTATTTGCTTAGCGTTGATCGGATGGTTTCGATTTGTCCGCCTTGCTCATATATTCGTCGTATCGGTCATCAAGTTCACGTGCCATACTCCGGTATTTACGCGTCTCCTCAACAATGGGATCGATATGAGTCTGAACCCGCACCTCATATTTAGGGCTGAGCCGTTCCCGCTTTTTGGCCTCATTCTCACGAATTTCGCCTTCCGTCAGCAGTTCACTGAGCTGGCGTTCCAATTCTTCGGATTGGCTCATCGCGATTTCCTCCTTCAGGATGATGGTCTACGTAGAATTATAACCCGGTTGCGTCTGCTTCTTTCAGCACTTGAATAAGTTGAGAATGAATAGCTGTATTCGTAGCTGCAATATGCCGTACACTCAGGTCATAAGGTCTGCCCAATGTATCGGTGATGGTACCGCCTGATTCCTGTACCAGCAAAGCGCCCGCTGCTACATCCCACGCATTCAAACCAATTTCGCAATAAGCCGACAGCCGTCCTGACGCTACATAAGCCAGATGCAATGCTGCCGATCCCAGCGCCCGAATGCCACGTACTTGAGGTGTAAGAACCTGCGTAATTTTCATATTTAGCGGTTGTGCATACGTACGGTCCGGTGGGAAGCCGATGCAGACCAGACTATCTCCCAGTGTTTCTTCTCTCGATGCTTGCATGCGATTGCCATGTACATACGCGCCTTTTCCTTTTTCCGCTACAAACATTTCATCACGGGACGGATCATAAATGACCCCGACAATCACCTCTCCACGATGGGCCAAGGCAATAGACACACTGTAATACGGCAGACTGTGTACAAAATTGGTAGTGCCATCTACCGGATCAATAATCCATAAATATTCCTCTTCACGGGCAGCCTCTAATGCGCGGGCCGAAGCTTCTGCTCCCGGCTCTACACTCTCTTCACCCAAAATAGCATGATCGGGAAAATGGGTCAGAATCAGTCTGCGAATCATCTGCTCTGCACCTTTATCTACCTCGGTCACTAGATCCGTAGGAGACTGTTTGGTATTCAAATGTTCAACAGTTCCCAGTCTGCTCTTAATCCATTCCCCGGCTTTGGATGCCGCGTTAATAGCCACGGCAGTATAGCTTTTTCCTGATACGATATAGGGAACCTTTTCGTTTTCATGTTCGTTCAACGTGTTCACTCTACTTTCTATATCATTGTTACGTGGTTTATGAAGCTGCCCTACAGCACAGTCTCTTAACCATCTCTGTTTCATTACAAGTTTGCTAGTTTACACATTCTAGTATACACAATAAACTGCATAAAGTTTCTCTAAATGGGAGCTTTATCCGCGAAATGCTACTTTCTAAGGCATAATTTCTACGGAAGCTCCATCCAGCACTTTTACCCCATTGTCTTCCTGAAGGCGCAGTTCATTCATCAATCCGAATAACGCTTCATCCTTAAGCTTGGCTTCAAGCATGACATCAATTCGATCCGTATATCCGGCAATATTGCGCAAAAAGGTAAGCAACGGCTCCACTAGAACACCCTCCGCATGGCCCCGGGGATCTTTTTCACTTTTGGGACTGGACGCATGAATTTTGGGCGGCAATGGATAATCAGCAGAAGATCCGGCTTGGGCCAATTCCCCTTTCCAAGTATCCAAAATACCCGGCCATAGCTCCCACGGCTTTTCCCCCTCATTATTCACCCATTGATGATGAATATCGAGAACCATCGGCAACCCCGTCAATTTGCAAGCCTCCAGCGTTTCCACCGCATTGAACGTTTTATCATCATTTTCCAGCGTTAACCGTTCTCTTAACGAAAGATCCAGCGCACTAACCTGCTCTACAAAACGCTGACCTGAGGTCACCTTATCTCCGTATGCACCACCAATATGAATGTTGTTCTTGGCTTCGGCACCGAGCCCCATGGCCTCCAGCATCGCTTTGTGGTACTTCAGATCATTAATGGAGCTCTCCAACACCTCAGGACGGGGAGTGCTTAACACTGTAAAATGGTCAGGGTGAAACGATACCCTCATCCTATTCGCCTTGACATAGTTCCCTACCTCTGCAAAATCAGCAGCAAGCGCCTGAAAAGGGTCCCAATCCCGCAGATCCTGATGGGTCGCGAGCGGAATCAGCTTAGATGAGAAACGATAGACCTGGATATCACTCGCGCGATTATGGCGCAACAGCCTCAAAGTATTATGGAGATTTTCGGCTGCTATCCGTTCTAGCTTGCGGATCGCAGCTTCTCGGTCTCCAATCTTGTTAAAGCTGCTCATTGTCATGGTTTTAGAGGGGGATGCATTTTGCACGGTAACCGACATGGCTACATAACCGAACCTTACGATCATAGGGTGTCTTCCTTTCAGCAGTCGCAGTAGATGGTAAGGCCGCTTTCGTTCTGTGACCTAAAACCCTTTTCTACTGATCATACCCGGAAAAGCACCTGCTGATTCGGTGTTATCGCACAAATTGCAAGAAGGAATCAGCTAGGATTGCTGCTGTGCTCCAAAAAACATTTCATCCGCCAATGCGGTCTGAATTCTCGCTTCCTCTTCATTCAGCTTACGAATGAGAATCATTTCAACTTCGGTCACTTCATCGCCCTGGAAATTAATTTCGGCGATACAGCCCACAATCTGCACGATGGCTACTGCCACGTTATCCACGCTGTAAGCGATGACCTTCTGGCCTGTCGGAAACACGCGCAGCCCGGATTTAACCATCTTGCCACGTCCGTATTCCAGCAGTTCGTAAAGTTCTTGTTCGCTCTTGAATTTGCACACTGAGTTAAATTCAGTTTGAAAGCCCATGTGTAGCCGCCACCTTTCATGATTAAGGGTTTAGTGTTGTGCTCAAAGATATGCCATTTATATGAACAAAAAGGAGAGTGATCAGCTCCCCTTTGTTTCGTTTATGAGTTCTCGTAGTGCAGTGCCGACCTGCGCTCATAACGCTCCAGTGCAAGGGCAATCATGCGGTCCAGCAGACTTGCATAGGATACGCCTGTTTCTCTCCACAGTAATGGATACATACTGAACGGTGTAAAACCAGGCATTGTATTCACTTCATTAATAAGGATATGTCCGTCCGAGCGTCTGACGAAGAAATCGGCACGGGAAATCCCGCAGCCTTCTAGAGCGCGGAATGCTTGCAATGCGGCTTCACGAATACGATCTGCCACTTCCTCATCCAACGGTGCCGGAATAAGCATTTCCGATTGGCCATCCGTATATTTGGCAGCGTAATCGTAATAATCACTCGCCGATACAATTTCACCCGGTACTGAGGCAATCGGCTCATCATTGCCCAGTACGCTGACCTCAATCTCACGGGCATCGACATACTCCTCAACAATCACCTTCAGGTCAAATTGCAAAGCCAGATCTACAGCCTTTTCCAGCTCTTCTCGGTTGCTGGCTTTGGAAATACCGACACTTGATCCCAGATTGGCTGGTTTGACAAAGCAAGGATAACCTAGCTCGGTTTCCATGTTACGTACCAGATCATGACTGGTTTGGGCCCACTGTGTACTATTAAAATAACAGTATTTCACTTGCGGCAATCCTGCATGCTCAAACAGCTTCTTCATGACGCCTTTATCCATACCTGCTGCCGAAGCCAGCACTCCTGCACCGACATAAGGCATATCCGCCATTTCGAACAGACCCTGAATCGTTCCGTCCTCGCCAAAGGTGCCGTGCAGCAACGGAAACAGCACATCCAGCGTCTGCTCTCCGTACAGCTTGCCGAACAATGTATCTAATGCCGCCTTGGTGTCACCCTCTGCGCGTTCCAGCTTCAATTGCTCTACAGAAGCCAGAGGAGCGCTTAATAGCGCCCCTCTACGCCAATCGCCAGCCTTCGTAATATAAAAAGGAATAATCTCGTATTTCTCATAGTTAAAAGCGTTCATTACCGCATACGCCGTTTGCAGCGAAACCTCATGTTCACCCGATTTGCCACCGTACACCAGCCCTACGGTCAATTTTTGATTTGCCATGCCTATCCTCCGCTTTCCTGCTTTCGTCATGTGACTGATTTGCATCACTGTACCTGTTATCCATCATCTCATTTAAAAATAGTCGGCGATGTGATAAAAGCGATATACCGTGTTGTCGGTCCACGCATACGAATTTTTATAGTCCCAATAACGATGTCTGGAGCTTACCGTATGTGCATTGACTAGCGGCATGCCGCCCGCATCAAAGGCCGTGACCACCGTGCTGTGCTGGAAGGTTCCGTCACCATCCCAATCGTAAAAAATGACGTCCCCCAGCATGAGCTGCTCTGGGCGACTCACCTGCTCAGCGGTCAACCCCCATGAACTGGAGCCCAAATACCGCTCCAGACTGTTGGAAACTGCCCAACTGTAGCTCCACAGCTCACGTCCGGCAACCCGTCCTTTATACCACCAGCCCGATTCTCTTTTACCAGTATAGTGGATCGGTGCTCCCCCTGCAAAGAGGCATTGCGAGATATAATTGGTGCAATCCACATCAAAACCTTCAAACTCCGGATTGAAGCTATCCCACCACTGATCTGCATAGGCCGCTGCTTCTTCGCGGCGATATCGGCTGGGACGTGCTGATGAGCCGAAGCCCAGCACACCGCGATTCAGCAGCGGCAGATTTCCTCCTTGATTAAACGAAGCCTGTTCAAAAGAAACCTCTCCCCCCGCAGGTTTCCTTTCTGCCGGATCGCGCTCAATTCTCGCTACCTGCCAGGCTTCACCCTCGCGTGTGAACGTCAGACGCTCCCGTTCAATCCGATCCTCCCGGTGAGTCATCCCGCCCTTCTCATAAAAGAGTCGGACATGCAGTTGTACATCTACCACAGCCTCATCCGGAGTATCCTGCACCATTCGTAGCGGCTTGGCGCGTGTCTCGCTGCGTAGGGGAACAGCGTCCCGTTCGTTGTACCACTGCTCCAATCTGGCCGCACGTGCTGCTCGTTCCATCCGCTGCCCCACCTCCAGATACTCATCTGGCTGCGGTACACCATTCACTTCACTGCGATTGTATTGATTCACGTAAGCAAAAAGGGCCTGTTTCCATTCCCGCTCCCCCATCCCAATCCCTCCATATTCGTCCCGCTATCCTTTTCTAGGGATAACCGGAATGATGTATAACTTCCTTTCTTCCCTCTCTGGTCTGAAATGCTCTCTATCTATAAGTATGAATCTCTAAAGCTTGGTATGAACATCGAAACGCGAGGGAGCGGAACGTTTTATTTTCCAATCTGCAACGCATCATTTAGGCCAAAAAAACTTTACGGAACCGTCTGAAAACGGTATACTTAATCCAAAAGCAATCATTTTGAAATCACGTTTCATCTAATGAAACAAATTACATTGATCGCAACCTCTAACACGTAATGAACCACTGAAGATGTAATTGAGAACGCAACCAATTTAAACCAACTGTGCAAGACGTCGAAAAAACGACATCCCTATTTTCCCCCAAGCATCCACTTCAAGGAGGTAATACTTATGTCAGGAAAAGATCAATTCTCCATTGCCCGTAGTCTCGAAGTTAACGGTAAGCCTTATCGCTACTATAGTCTTAAGGCACTGGAGGAACAAGGAAAGAGCGGTATTGCCAAGCTGCCTTTCTCCATTAAAGTGTTGCTGGAAGCCGCGGTTCGCCAATTTGACGGACGCGCCATTACAGAAGAACATGTGCAACAGCTGACAGGATGGGCTGAGGATCGTGACACCAACAAGGAGATTCCGTTCATTCCTGCACGCATCGTGCTTCAGGATTTTACCGGTGTCCCGGTGGTTGTCGATTTGGCAGCTATGCGTGATACGGTGAAAAAAGCGGGCGGTGATCCGAAACAAATCAATCCGCTCGTCCCTGTCGATCTCGTTATCGACCACTCGGTCATGGTCGATGCTTTCGGTACCAGTGATGCGCTGGATTACAATATTAATGTAGAGTTTGAACGCAACGAGGAGCGGTACCGTTTTCTGCGTTGGGCGCAAACGGCGTTCAACAACTTCCGCGCCGTTCCGCCATCCACCGGTATCGTCCATCAGGTCAATCTGGAGTATCTCGCCTCCGTGGCCGCCACCAAAACCATTGACGGCGAAACAGTCGTCTTTCCAGATTCCCTCGTGGGAACAGACTCCCATACCACGATGATTAACGGCCTTGGTGTTGTTGGCTGGGGTGTCGGCGGGATTGAGGCAGAGGCGGGTATGCTGGGGCAACCGCTGTATTTTGTCACTCCCGATGTGATTGGCTTCAAGCTGACAGGCAGTCTGACGGAAGGCTCTACCGCCACCGATCTGGCGCTCACTGTAACGCAAATGCTGCGTAAAAAAGGCGTAGTCGGCAAATTCGTGGAATTTTACGGGCCTGGTCTGGCTAACATCAGCTTGGCTGACCGTGCGACAGTTGCCAACATGGCACCGGAATACGGCGCAACGATTGGCTTCTTCCCGGTCGATGCGGAAACGCTGGCCTACCTGCGCAGCACCGGACGTTCCGATGAGCAAGTAAGCCTCGTAGAGGAATATTACAAGGCGCAAGGCATGTTCCGCACATCCGATACGCCGGACCCTGTATTCAGCGATACCATTGAGCTGGATCTGGCTTCGGTTGTACCGAGTCTCGCGGGACCCAAACGTCCGCAGGACCGTGTTGAGCTTAGCCGCATGAAAGAAACGTTTGAAGGCATTATCCGTACCCCGGTGGACAAGGGCGGCTATGGACTGAGCGATGAAAAAATCGCACAGAAGATTCCTCTGACCCATCCGGACGGCTCCACCAGCGAGTTGGGTACAGGAGCAGTCGTTATTGCAGCTATCACAAGCTGCACGAATACCTCCAATCCAAGCGTTATGCTCGGTGCGGGCTTGCTGGCCAAAAAAGCAGTGCAGCGCGGGCTCAAAAAACCAGGCTATGTTAAAACAAGCTTGACACCAGGCTCCCTCGTCGTGACGGAGTACCTGCAAAAAGCCGGACTGATCGGACCGCTCGAAGCCCTCGGCTTCCATGTGGCAGGTTACGGCTGCGCGACCTGTATCGGTAACTCCGGCCCACTTCCTGACGAAGTGAGTCAAGCCATCACAGACAATGATTTGACGGTTGGCGCAGTTATTTCCGGCAACCGGAACTTTGAAGGTCGTGTGCATGCGCAAGTAAAAGCCAACTATCTCGGCTCACCGCCACTGGTTGTCGCTTATGCGCTGGCAGGCACAGTGAACATTGATTTGGTGAATGATCCGCTCGGTTACGATCAGGACAATCAGCCTGTCTACCTGAAAGATATCTGGCCAACCTCCGAGGAGATCAAGGAAGCCATCAGCCTGTCTCTCAGCCCGGATATGTTCCGTCGTAAATATGAGAATGTATTTACTGCCAACGAAAAATGGAACTCCATTCCGGTTCCTGAAGGCGAACTATATGAATGGGATGAAAAATCAACTTATATTCAAAATCCACCATTCTTTGAAAAACTTCAGGATGGCGTGCAGGATATCAAGGAAATCCGTAATGCCCGTGTGCTTGCCCTGTTGAATGATTCGGTCACAACCGACCATATCTCACCAGCAGGCAACATTGCTCCTTCCAGCCCGGCAGGACTGTACTTGAAGGAGCATGGCGTGGAACGCAAGGACTTCAACTCCTACGGCTCCCGTCGCGGTAACCACGAGGTCATGATGCGCGGTACATTCGCCAACATCCGTATCCGCAACAATGTGGCTCCAGGTACTGAAGGCGGCGTGACCAAATACTTGCCAACGGATGAGGAAATGTCCATCTATGATGCATCCATGAAATATCAGGCAGCCGATCAAAACCTGATCGTCATTGCTGGTAAGGAATACGGCACAGGCAGTTCCCGTGACTGGGCGGCCAAAGGTACGCTTTTGCTGGGTGTTAAGGCTGTCATTGCCGAAAGCTTCGAGCGGATTCACCGCAGTAACCTGGTCGGCATGGGTGTACTGCCTCTGCAATTCCAGGAAGGCTATGGCTGGTCCAGCTTGGGTCTGAACGGTCGTGAAACGTTTGACATTCTTGGCATCGACAATGACGTGAAGCCTGGTCAAGAGCTTACGGTTGTGGCTAAACGCGAGGATGGCACGAAGTTCGAATTCCCGGTAATTGCCCGTCTGGACAGCACTGTCGATATCGACTACTACCACAACGGTGGTATTCTGCAAACCGTATTGCGTCAAATGATCGAAAGCTAAGTTTATGAACTTCATATGTGAAGAACCCCCGTTTTGCAGATAAAGCTGCAATCGGGGGTATTTTTTTATTTATATAAACCGAACTTAAGAGTTACCTATAGCGCCACTGCGCAGTCGGATGGTGCTTCGCTTGTACAGCACCATTCCGCCTACTCCGTTTTGATGTTCATTTTTCAAGTTCATCTTATTTATATAAAACAAAAAAAGTCGATCCCTCAGGACCGACTTCTAGCCACGTTCTCTTATAACCCTACCTTCGCACGCGAGTTACTTCGAAATATCCAAAAAGCCCTCTCCGAACACGTCCCGCACGTCATGAATGGTGATAAATGCTGCTGTGTCGATGGCTTTCACTATCTTTTTAAGCGCTGATACCTCTTGTTTACTAATGACGATATACAGCACTTCTTTTGGATTTTTAGTGTAATATCCGTGGCCTGACAGGACGGTAACTCCACGATCCATTTTCGTGATGACCATCTCAGCAATTTTATCTTGGTGCTCCGAAATGATCATGACCGCTTTTTTAGGGTTTAGTCCTTCGATCATGAAGTCCATCACCTTCGTACCAACGTACAAAATAACGATAGTTAGCATCAATTTTTCTGGACCAATAATAAAATAGGAAGAGAACGCGACAATCAAATCAAAAAACAGCAGGCCATAGCTGATATTCCAATCCAGATACTTGTTGGCAATTCGGGCTAAAATGACCGTTCCCGCCGTAGTGCCGCCTACCCGTACAATTAAGCCAATGCCGACCCCCACCAAAACTCCGGCAAATACAGCATTAATCGTCGGCTCATGCGAATCAATCCGCCAGTTGACCGTTAAATGTAGAAACAGCGAGTTAAAAGCGACCGCAATTATAGTGTACAGGGTCGTTCTCTTGTCCAAAAATTTATATCCGACAATCAACAGCAAGCCATTGATCACCAGATTGACGATCGAGGGAGACCACTGAAACAGGTAGTACAAAATGATCGTAACCCCTGTAACGCCCCCCTCACCAAACTCATTCGGGATCACAAACAGATTAACAGCTAGCGCGAAAAAAAACGCACCCAGAATAATAAATGCGATATCTGCAATACTTTTTTTCATATATGCTCTAATCCTTTCTCTAACATTTCAAAGGATGAATCGCCAGATGGATTGGCTGACTCTTGTTGCCAAAATACGCTGACAACCAGTTCATGGTATCTACTACCAAACATAAAGTCAATACAACTTTGACACTTTAATTCGCCACCAGACTGCCTCAATCCTGACTTGGATTCCGCAAAATTCTCCTTTTACAAGGTTATTCGACAAAATAACACAATCCCGACTACTAAACTAAGAAAACGGGCCTCTAGCCCTTGTTTTAGACCTAGGCACATTTTCCTCTAAAACGACCATCCTCCTAATCGACATTTTGGACACATATGACCATCTTCCTGTTTTATGCCAAAAGCGTTTTACTTTGAAAAAATGTGGGTATAATGATTGAAACATTACCAAGCAACCTACATAGCATCACGACATCAAGTACATACAAATAGTCCTATACAGACGTTCTAAGCAACTCAATCTGAATTTGACAATATGGAATTGGAGGAATGACCTACATGAATACAATGAACTTAACCGTCCACACCCTGATGCCCTTTCACCACCAATACCAACGTGCCAACGCGGTGAGTATGCAGAAGAAAGAAGATAGCTCGGAGAAGAAGCTCAGCTTTCAGGACATTTTGAATGAAAAAATGGGTAAAAAATAAGGCGCCGTTTATCCGGTTGCAATATCCCACTTTACATAAGCTAAAAAGCCGTAGTTTCCTACATCGACTGTAGAGAACCACGGCTTTTTTTAGTTCATTTGTTCCTAAACTCACACGTTCGTTTTACTGACCGCCATCCCGATACTGCTCTGCCTTCTCACGCATCCCGGCAGCTACTGCTTCTTGAGTGTTCAGCCCCTTATCCGCTGCATAAGCGCGAATGTCCTGCGTGATGCGCATACTACAAAATTTGGGACCACACATCGAGCAAAAATGTGCTTCCTTGGCGCCCTCTGCCGGTAGCGTTTCATCATGGTAGGACAAGGCCCGCTCGGGATCAAGCGACAGATTGAACTGGTCCCGCCAGCGGAACTCAAAGCGTGCCTTGGACAAAGCATCATCCCGCTGCTGTGCCCGTGGATGACCCTTCGCCAGATCGGCAGCATGTGCCGCAATTTTGTAAGTAATGACACCCTCGCGGACATCATCCTTATTCGGCAGACCCAAATGCTCTTTAGGCGTAACATAGCACAGCATGGACGTCCCGAACCAACCGATCATCGCCGCCCCGATGGCTGAGGTAATATGATCATATCCGGGGGCAATATCCGTCGTGAGTGGCCCCAAGGTATAGAAAGGAGCTTCCTTACAAATCTCCATTTGTAAATCCACATTCTCTTTGATTTTATGCATAGGGACATGTCCTGGCCCTTCAATCATGACCTGAACATCATGCTTCCAGGCGATCTGCGTTAGCTCGCCCAACGTTTCCAGCTCTGCAAACTGTGCTTCATCATTCGCATCATAAATGCTACCCGGACGTAGACCATCTCCGAGAGAAAAGGCCACATCATAAGCTTTCATAATTTCGCAGATTTCTTCAAAATGCGTATACAAAAAATTCTCCTGATGGTGCGCAAGGCACCAGGCTGCCATGATCGACCCACCACGGGATACAATTCCCGTCATTCTATTCGCCGTCATCGGAATATACCTCAGCAATACACCCGCATGAATTGTAAAATAGTCCACTCCCTGCTCCGCTTGCTCAATCAGCGTATCGCGATACAGCTCCCACGTCAGCGCTTCTGCTTCGCCGTTCACCTTTTCAAGTGCCTGATACAGCGGTACAGTCCCAATCGGTACAGGAGAATTCCGAATGATCCATTCACGTGTTGTATGGATATTACGGCCTGTGGACAGGTCCATAACCGTATCCGAGCCCCAACGCACAGCCCAGGTCATTTTCTCCACTTCCTCCTCGATGGAGGAGGTAACCGCAGAATTACCAATGTTCGCATTGATCTTCACGTGAAAATGACGCCCAATGACCATGGGCTCACTTTCCGGGTGATTGATATTCGAAGGCAAAATGGCTCGTCCAGCCGCCAACTCCTGCCGTACAAACTCAGGCTCCACCCCTTCGCGGATCGCCGCAAATTCCATTTCGGGCGTAATGATCCCTTGCCGCGCATAATGCATTTGCGTCACTGTACGACCTTGCGAAGCACGAAGCGGACGGTTGGTCACGCCGGGAAATTCAACTGTCTCCCGTTTGGAGCCAGGTTTCAGTCCATTATCCTCCGGCTTGACGGCGCGTCCCTCGTAAGCCTCCACATCGCCCCGTTCTAGTGCCCAAGCTCGCCGTAATGGAGGCAGGCCCTGACGGATATCGACCTGATAGGCTTCGTCAGTCATGGGACCGCTTGTATCATATACACGCAATGGCTCATGATGCTCCGTGCCCTGCGGCGTATGTGTAGGATGAAGAGCAATTTCGCGCTCTGGCACGGCAATGTCCGGCCGCGAGCCTTGAATATATACCTTACGGCTCCCTGGAAAGGGCGTTACCCCACTGGCTTGCTCCCCGTTTGTCTTCTCTACCTCAACTGCTTTTGTTCCTACCAATCTTACTTCTGTTGATTTCAATTCTGTTCCTTTTGTTCCTTCTGCTTCTGTCGGCTTCATTGTCCATTCCTCCCGTTTCGATGAAATGACACACCGATCCGGAACCATTCCCAGGGTGGCGCTGATCTATGCAAAAAAGCCGGTTCCCTAGGGAACCGGCTAATCTAACGAGGCAGCTATCCAGACAGTACGCATGTGGAATAATCCTATTCCAATGCGCCACTGTAGACAGCAGCCGCGTATACATTTCAATGGCCGATTACTTCCCTACGCTGGTATGATCCAGATCAGGTGCAAAGGGTCCGGAATCTTGCACGATTCCATCTCAGCCCGGCATTACAGGCTCCCCCAGTAACTGTGATACTTCTATTCACATGAGGCGGCTATAACAGATATCCCGCCATCCTTACCAGACTACTTTAAATTTATGGCTTTGGCAACCCTTCTAGGTTCCCTTTACTAAGGAGACGCTCCCCATCAAATCACTTTGCTTGCTTCAACTGTGTTCATTCTTGTTACGGAAGCATAAGTCCCATTTCCTTCGCCGCTTCAATCAAAATCGGAGCAAAGTCATGTAGCGTCTCGGGTGCAAGCCGACTGACCGGACCGGATACAGATAAAGCCGCAGTGACCTGTCCCTTCCGGTTTACAATTGGGGCAGCCACAGCAGCAGCCCCTGGCTCCCGTTCTTCATAGCTGGTCGCATATCCCTTCTCGCGAATGTCCTGTAGCTGGGCTTTATAGACCTCCGGGTCTACCGAGAGCGGCCATTCATCCCCGCTTAGCAGGGCTTCCAGCTCCTGCGGCGGCATAAAGGCTGCCAGCACTTTGCTGGAGGCCCCTACAGCCAGCGGCATACGCGCACCTACAGGCGCAACCCTGCGGATCGCCTGATTGCTCTGCACGGCTTGTATGCGAATACGCATGCTGCCGTCCCGTAAGTACAAGCTGACCGTCTCGCCCAGACGATCACGTAGTCCTTCCATTGC
This sequence comes from Paenibacillus sp. cl130, assembly GCF_900116035.1. Classification (NCBI taxonomy): domain Bacteria; kingdom Bacillati; phylum Bacillota; class Bacilli; order Caryophanales; family Paenibacillaceae; genus Paenibacillus; species Paenibacillus sp. cl130. Next base: position 423,668 of record NZ_FOYG01000005.1, on the reverse strand, counting down.
AGGCTGTAACAACACCGCCGGCTCGTCGCTTTGGGACAAATGCGTGGATAGCTCCCAAATGCGGAAGCCAAGTCGATATTTTTCCGTTTCGGCATTCCGAACGACAAAGCCCCGATCCTCCAAAGTAGTCAGCAGCCGATGAACCGTGCTTTTATGTAGACCAATTTTGGAGGCAATCTCCGTCAGGCCAAGATCCGAATCTGCGGTAAAACACAGCAGTATATCAAGTGCACGCTCTACAGCGCGAACGGTTAATTTACGGTCTTCCATCGTGAACCGCTCCTCTTGTATCCATATTCGTTTCACACTATGAAACATGGTTACATAAATTATATAGAATAGTCGCGGCTACTGTAAACCGATGTTTTTGTGACAACCATATTACAGAACGAGAACAAACATCGACAATTCTTTGCATCATTTTTACTTTTCCGGTTCAGGCGTTGACTTTGGATAATCCCCATCATACGATAATAGGTATCTATACGGATCTACACTACTATTTTCAAGTGGAATTATACCTAAATTCTATGAAACGAAGATCAATTTTATATAAGGAGGCTCTTACATGATTTCGACATCCCAGCGCAACGCTCAGCTACAGACCGCTGTTCAGGAGCCGTCCACCCCACTCTTTAATCCCCGTCTGCTGCGGTTCAAGCACGTTGTGATTGCTCTGCTGCTGTCGGTCGTCTTTTTTCTGTTGTTTTGTTTTATTGCCTTGCATGCTTACATCGCATGGGTACTTACGAATCCCACCGTTGCACCACTGTACTCTAATCCGATGCAGGCCAAAAGCATGCCTTATGAGGAAGTCAGCTTCCCTGCCAAGGATGGTAGCCGCATGGTACAAGGCTGGTATATCCCGGCGGATCAATCGCGGAAAACGATTATTTTCAGTCATGGCTATGGGGCTAACCGCGAAGAAAGCTGGATTCCCATGTATGATCTGGCGCATTATGCCCACAGTTTGAACTTTAATGTGGTCATGTTCGATTATGGATTTGCGTCACAAAACAGCAAAGCAGTCGCAACCGGAGGCAAAGCAGAATCCCAACAGCTCCTCGGAGCAATTCAGCTTGCGAAGCAACGCGGCTCGTCGGAGATTATCGTATGGGGCTTCTCCATGGGGGCAGGAACCGCTCTTCAGGCGGGCTTGCAAACCAAGGATGTGGACGCAATGATTTTGGACAGCACCTTCCTGCTGGAGCCAGATACGCTGTACCATAACATTCACAATCAAATTAATCTGCCAAGACATCCGTCTTTGGAAATTCTGGAGTTGCTGTTTCCAGTCTTGAACGGAACCAGCTTGCATCAAATTCCATATCAGGAAGTTAAAAAGGAAAACTATCCGTTCCCGATCATGTTTGTGCATGGTACACAGGATGAAAAAGCTCCTTATCCTATTGCGGAAAAGCTCGCTGCCAATCAAACCAACCCGCTTTCCAGTGTATGGATTGTTAAAAACGGGATACATGAGCTTATTTTCAGAGAGCACCCTCGTGAATATTTGCGACGGGTATCGACGTTTCTAAGCAGTGTACAGGAGCTGGAGGACAAGAAAACCATCGCTGATGCCCACAAACAAACGACTACGAAGTGAATTTTTCGAAGAACTGTATTCTATTCTTCGCCTGGAAGAAGCCTGCCTATGGACACTTAACCCGTGCCGTAGCTGGGCTTCTTTTTCGTTTTCCATGGGTATTCATTGTTTTACGTAACAGATGTGACCGGATTAAGGGAGTTCATAGACATATTCCTGATGAGACAGCGAATATACTGGGTACGTATGCATCCAGGGCAGATCTGCCAGATCCGCCGGATAGCCATAGTAGGATACGGGAGGTAAAAAAACGATGCTGAGTACTTATGGGTCTTTCCTGCCCTTACGTGTGCTGGAGGAAATTCGGCATTGGAAGCAGCAGGAAAGTTGGCATGTGGAAGTGATTAAATCCGCTACCGAGGGATTGGAGCCAACTTATGTACGGTTGCTGGATGATTGGCGGACTGTATTCGAACAGACGGAACGCACCGCCATAGAGTTGCTAGAAGAGCAACGGAGCGTACTCGATCCGGCAGATCAGGCGTGGCATCAGGAATGGAAACAGATGTCGGCTGCTCCACAAGCACATACACACGAATTCACTGGACATTCAAAACAGTCAAGGGGATTAGACGCATCATCATCTGTAAAGATGCCATTGTCAGAGTCAGCCTTAAACTCTCAGCCTGACTCACAAGAATTAAATCGTCGACTGGACGATTTGCTGCAAACCGCAAACCGTCAGTCACAGGAGTATGTACGACAGCTCGGTCTGCTGAGCGAGCACAGTCATGCATTGCGTCAGCAGCCAAAATCTGCCGGAGTTGTATTACACGCGGCACATGAAAGCCAATATTTCCTAATCTCGACAACCCCCTTTCAAGAACCTGGCTCCATCGCAAGGGCTGCTAGGTTGTATCATGTAGCGGCAGAGGGTGAGAATTACCCAGAGGAAGCGTTTCGAGAACGGCAGGCAGGCATAAGGGGAGAAGGCGCATGGACGACTAAAAGCGTCAAATCCAGCCAAGCGCAACCTTCGGCAACGGAAAAAAACTCAATCGGCCGCTCGGTTCCTATTGGGGGACATCGCCTACCGCCGCTCCCTTACCCCTATAATGCGCTTGAACCGTATATTGATGAGAAAACGATGCGTATTCACCATGATAAGCATCATTTGAGCTATGTGAATGACCTGAATAAAGCGGAAAAGAAGCTGGAAGAAGCCCGAAAAACAGGTGACTTTGACCTCGTAAAACATTGGGAACGCGAACTGGCATTCAACGGCGCAGGCCATTATCTGCATACTCTTTTTTGGACGATCATGAGTCCTAAAGGTGGCGGAAACCCAAGCGGACCGCTGGCTGAACAGATTAAAAAGGATTTTGGCAGCTACGATGCATTCAAAAAGCAATTCAGTTCGGCAGCCGAAAAGGTCGAGGGTGGCGGCTGGGCTATCCTGGTATGGAGTCCACGCGCGGGACGGCTTGAAATTTTGCAGGCCGAAAAGCACCAGAATCTGACTCAATGGGAGTCCATTCCGCTGCTGGCGATAGATGTATGGGAACATGCATATTACTTAAAGCATCAAAATGAGCGTAACAAATACATTGAGGATTGGTGGCATGTCGTTAACTGGCCTGAAGTGGAAGCGCGCTACGATCAAGCCTCCAAACTGAGATGGCAACCCTTCTAAGCTTCTAAGCTAAAGAAAAACTACACCTGCAAATCGTATCGCTCTCTGAGCGCTGCCATTTGTTCGGTCAATCCTTCCGGTTGTACCACCCAGCCATCGGCAGGTAAAATGGCTGTCCGGCTCTCAACGACACGGCGCAGAGATGCCGTGTACGCCTCAACAGATGGCACTCCAGCCAGCTCTGCCAGGCTACCCATCGTTGCTGGATTCACCCGGGGGTAATCCTGCTGCTGCACGCCTGCCGATGTGTCCCCGGCTGCCTCTGTATAGAAATGCTGCACCGCCTGTGCACGCTCTGCACCGCTGCCCTCAATCATCACGAAGGCTGTGATGATATACGCCTTGGCTTGGCGCCGCTGTGCAATGCCGCAAAACTTGCGGCCCCGGACGCTGACATCGTAATCCCCGGGACAGAAGGACCCGAGGATTTCTCCGGTCTGCGCCTCGCCAGACCACGGAACCAGCGCATCGGCAATTAGCGCTGCCATGAGCCGAAAATCCTCATGCAGGCTGATGGCCCGCTGTGGATTCGGCAGGATTAAGGACAGGTTCAGTACCCCTCTGTCCAGCATGACGGCTGCTCCACCCGAGGGGCGTACGCATACCGAGGTTCCCGCGTTGCGCACTCGTTCCATCGCCTGTGGGGCGTAGGGAAGCCTGCGGTCCCGGTGACCGATCACAAGCGCTGACGGATGCCGCCATAGATGCAAAATGGGTGTAGCTCCTTTCCCTACTTGCCGACAAGCCAGCTCCTCCCAAGCCAGCGGAGACAAAACATTCTCCTGAGTGGCCGCGAGTGGCGTTTCAAACCACTGTAACTCAGGCAAAGCTGTTGTTTTTTCCATTGATCTATGTACATTCTCCATACGTTATCCCCTATCTATAAAAATAACTGTTATCCATAGGCAAATCGTAATTTTAAGGCAGCTATTCCGTCGTCTCTATTTCTGATGTTAACAAAAAAAGGTGGCTACGCCTATGCGTAAACCACCCTTTTTTTGTTCATCACATAAACGTCTTGCGATGTTCGATCAATCCTTGAGCAGCGACAAAAACTCTGCGCGCTGCGCTGCATCATCACGAAACGTACCGCGTACCGCAGACGTTACCGTTTTGCTACCAGGCTTTTTGACACCTCTTGCACACATGCACAGGTGCTCACCTTCCACGACCACCATAACCCCGTGAGCGGAGACCGCTTCATTTAAAATATCAGCGATCTGTGATGTAATACGCTCCTGTACCTGCAATCGGCGGGTCACTGCCTCTACCAGGCGTGCAAGCTTGCTCAGTCCTACAATTTTGCCGCTGGGTACATAGCCGATATGCACTTTTCCGAAGAAAGGAGCCATATGGTGTTCACACTGGCTGTAATAAACGATGTCCTTTACGATCACAAGCTCCTCGTGATTCTCGTCAAATGTCACACCCAACGCATCCCGGGGATCAACCTCATAACCCGCAAATATTTCCTCATACATGCGCGCAACGCGTGCCGGTGTTTCCAACAACCCTTCACGCTTGGGGTCCTCACCGATCAGTTGTAAAATCTGCTCCACATGGTACTCGATTTTATCCCGGTTATCCGCAGCTTTGCGGTTAATATAATCTTTTACGCCAGCCACAGTAATCCTCCTCTATGCAGCAACCTCATGCGGCATCCGTGCTCACGTTGCTCATTATTTCCGACGGCCCTGATTTTTACGCGGACCAGGCTGATTTTTGGAGAACTGTTGGTTCTTCATCATCTGCTGGGCTTTTTGCATTTGTTTCCCATTCAAGTTGTAACCCATCTGTTTGGCCATTTTTTGCAGCGTTTCAGGGTCGTTTTGCATCTTTTCAAGCTGTTTACGAAGATAATAAGCACCGATGAAAAATCCCCCAACCAAACCAGCAATCAGGGTAATAATCGGAATGACAATATTCCACACCACGAAGTCGTCACCTCTGTATATTTATATGAAACATCTTGAATTGCACGAACCTATCATAGCAAAACATGGGACAGCTAGCAAATCACTTTTTGCAAACATATGTCCTTATTGTTTCTCCAAATCCAGCAGCTTCGTCTTGACTGGTAAGCCTCCAGCATAACCGACCAAACTTCCGTTTGCACCCGATACCCGGTGACATGGAAACAGAATGGGTAACGGATTTTTGTTATTGGCTCCACCCACAGCACGTACCGCCTTGGCTCGTCCGATCGATTCTGCAATATCTTTGTAGGACACACTTTGTCCGTACGGAATATTTTGTAATGCACGCCATACCTGCTCTTGAAAAGGAGTGCCCCTCAAATCATAGGCTATACTGAATTCCCGTCGTTCTCCCGCAAAATATTCACGCAGTTGGTCCGCGGCTTCGCGCAGTTTTTCCGGCTCCTGCACATAGACATATTCCCCAATCCATGTTCGGGCCCATTGCTGAAGCAGTGCTTCCTTTGCATGAAAAACGCCATAGTCTATTCGGCACAGCCCCCGATCCGTAGCGCACAGCGTCAACGTGCCCACAGGTGTCTCCATCTCATCATAATAAATGGTGGTTGGACCCTGTGAATCTCCGGCCGTTACTTCTGATTTTGGTAATTCAGACGCCTTTTGCTGTTCTGCCTGCTCTTGTTCCTCTAGTTTGGAATGCGCTTGCGCGATCATTTCGCGTACTTGCTCATGTTGTTCCTTCTCTGATGCTTGCTTGATCGCTGTCATAGCGTTCTCCCCTCCTATTCGACTCAAAGCCCACGCCGCCGTGCCTCGTAGCTCGGGACGCGGATCATCCAATAAAACCTCCGTTAACTTGGGCACCGCGCTGATATCCTTGAAATTGCCCAGTCCAATGACTGCATTGCGTTGAATGGGCTTCTTCCCCCGCCAAGCCGCCGCACTTTGTCCAAATCGGTCTTTGAATTCACGGTTGCTCAAATCCAATAACGGCAGCAGCAACGGCTTCACAATTTCAGGATCGGGTGTAAGCTCGGGATGGTGATCCCAATTGAGACCCCGATTTTTGGGGCATACCATTTGGCAGGTATCACATCCGTATAGCCGATTCCCTATCTTCCGCATAAACTCCTCATCCAGAAAGCCCTTCGTTTGCGTCAAAAAGGACACACACCGCTGGGCATTCAGCTGTCCAGGACCCACAAGCGCGCCCGTAGGACAGGCATCCAAACATTTGGTACACTCGCCGCAACCATCCGTTACCGGTTCATCTGGCTGGAAAGGAATGTTCGTCAACAGCTCACCTAGATAAATCCATGATCCCAGCGTCGGTGAAATCATCATCGTATTTTTGCCGCTAAAGCCAATCCCTGCGCGTTCCGCAACGGCTCGATCCGACAATTCTCCGGTATCCACCATGTTTTTCAATATGGCATCAGGTACCCGCTCACTTATAAAAGCCTCAAGCTTTTCCATCGCTTCGCGTAGTACCAGATGATAATCTTTCCCCCAGGCTGAACGTGCCAAAATACCACGGTACTTCCCCTTGTCCGACTTCGGCGGGTCCTTCATTTTAGAAGGGTATGCCACCGCAATAGCAATCAGAGATGCAGGCTGTGAGCCATACAGCTCCGGGTAGATCCGCTTATCAATATCTGGCTCTTCAAAGCCGGATTCATAGCCTTTCGCACGATGCTCTTCCAATATAGCTTTCAGAGACAGAAAGGGGTCGGCGGATGCGAACCCGATGGAGTCGATACCCAGCCCTGGAGCTGCCTCAATAATTTCCTGCTTGAGCGAAGCCCAAGTCGAAGCGGTTCCGGCAGCCGCCTGAGTCAATCCGCGTTGCATCCGATACTCACCTCTCTTCCACTTTTCATCATTACAGATATGAGGATTTGCAAAATTCTCATATCTCAAATTTCAACAGAAAACAGCAGCAGATGCTACCGTAAATTTTTAACAGCACTGGTCGCCAGAAAATCACAGCGATTATTCAGTTCATTGTCACTGTGCCCCTTAACCTTCACATATTCAACCTCATGCTTACCCATCAGTTCCCACAATTCTTCCCATAGTTCCTTGTTCTCCACTGGCTGGTTTTTACTGTTGCGCCAGCCATTACGAAGCCAATTCTTAATCCAGCCCTGTTTGAAGCAATTGACGACATAGGCAGAGTCACTGTGTACTTTCACATGGCAAGGCTCCTTGAGCAGCTTCAGTGCTTCAATCACGGACTTGATCTCCATACGGTTGTTTGTCGTCATTTTCTCGGCACCTGACAGCTCTTTACGATGTTCCCCATACAGCAAAACAATCCCCCAGCCCCCAGGACCCGGATTTCCCGAACAAGCACCGTCGGTATATACCATCACTTCTTTCATCATCCTCTTCCTTTCCTCATCGGTAACCTCCTGCTCCGTCATGGTCCAGATCGGTTCGGACGTGTTCCGCATTAATTTCAGACTTTAGTTGCTCTATAGCCATTTCCACTCAGATATCGGCCAAAATATAAATTCTGCACGTCCCAGTAAATCTTGAGATTTAATGCTGCCAAAATAGCGGCTATCCTTGCTTGCTGCAGTATGGCGATTATCTCCCATGACAAAAAAGTGCTCCGGCTCCACCGTAAAAGGACCATAATCACCATCCTCCACGTCAGAGTTGGTGTAAGGTTCATTTAGCAGTTCACCGTTCACATACAAATGATTATGTTCAACTCGGATTACATCTCCGGGAATACCTATGACTCTTTTCACTAAAAATCTTGGACTCGACAGCTTGGAATCGGGATCTTTTAAAATCACAATGTCCCCCCTGCCCGGATCATGAAAATTATAAACCAGCTTGTTCACGAACAAATGCTGGCTTTCCATTAGCGTCGGCTGCATCGAATGTCCTCTGACCGTGGACAAGTTAAATACAAACAGGTTCAGAAGCAGCAAGACGACCATGGCAATCAGAAGGGTGACTAACCAATCGCGTATGTAACCAGAGCGACCTGCTGGTTTGGACGTTTCCGGCGAGGGAAGCGGGCCTGGCGAAGGAGCCAAAGCGTCCATAATTAAACCTCCTCAACCCTGTTATAAATAGAAAAGCATATCCCGTACCCGATTGCAACGGTTACTCAGATATGCTCTAAATGTAAATATTATACTTAATGTTATTCAATTCTCTTTATTTCGATTCCCGATTAATGAGGCGCCAAAATACTCAGCTTCTGAAAAGCCTGTAAAATCTGGCTTGCTCCATAGCCCATCGCTTCGTACAAAGGCATGGCCGCACTGTTATGCTTGTCCCCTGCTACCCAAATACGGCTAACCTTACGTTGCTGAAAACGCTGCTCCATGGATTCCACAAGCGATTTGCCGATTCCCATCCGACGACGATCCGGATGAATAGCGATACGATAGTAACAACCATCATTCTGATCGATCGTGCCGATCAAAGCACCAACGATCTCACCCTCTTCTTCTGCAACGATGATCAAACCGGAATCCCACGAAAGCTGACGGGCAAACGCACTCACCGTCTCTTTGTAGCACTCCTCTGACAAGGCAATTTGCATGAGTTCCGTTACTGAGTTCACATCACTTAATTGAAAGGAACGAACGTGCATAAGTAATATCTCCCTTTTCGTAAGCATAATAAAAAAATTGAGACAGCACCGTCATTTTTACATAAATCCTTAAATTTCTTATCATGGTGTTAATCACAAGGCATTATGATAAAAATGCATACGATCTGCTATATATGAAATGAAGAACAGGAAAAGGGTGTATGCCCTCAAGTTCGTCATGTCATAGACATGACAGATTATAGCAGACGACAAAAAAGCCGAAATTTCTGCTTCCTTGACCATTAAACCATACTTTTTGATGGAATACATCCCTTTTTCTAATGTAAGCGCTGTATATAAAGCGTTTACATTTTAAAGTTCACAATTTACCTCTTATTACCTAGGTATTATGTATTCCAATCGGGTTTTTGGACATGCTAGCTACCAGGCCGTATTGCCCAGTTTGCTATTTTACAAACAAAAATGTTGATTAAATAGGCTGAATGCGGTTTAATATAACTGTCGAGGGTATTATTACATAGGAACACTTACCCAACCATATAACCAGGAGGGATTTTACTATGGCATTTCAATTACCAGAACTTCCTTACGCAAAAGACGCACTGGAACCGCACATTGATGCACTGACAGTAGAAATTCACCATGATCGTCACCATAACACATATGTAACGAACTTAAACGCAGCTCTGGAGAGCGCTCCTGAACTGCAAAGCAAAAGCCTGGAGGATCTGATCTCCAATCTGGACAGCGTTCCTGAAAGCATCCGCACTGCGGTTCGCAACAACGGTGGTGGACACCACAACCACAGCCTGTTCTGGGAAGTTATCGGTCCTAACGGCGGTGGACAACCGACAGGTGCTATTGCTGAAGCAATCAGCAACGAGCTGGGCGGCTACGACAAATTTAAAGAAGACTTCACTAAAGCAGCTACAACACGTTTTGGTAGCGGCTGGGCTTGGTTGGTTGTCGGCAAAGACGGCAAACTGGCGATCACTAGCACTCCAAACCAGGATAGCCCGCTGTCCGAAGGTCTGACTCCGGTACTTGGACTGGACGTTTGGGAGCATGCTTACTACCTGAAATATCAAAACAAACGCCCAGACTACATTGCAGCATTCTACAATGTAATCAACTGGGATGAAGTAAACAAACGTTACGCGGCTGCAAAGAAATAAGCCAGTAACAACATCTCTATCCTATAATAAAGGGCTGTCTCAAAAGTAGATTTTCTACGAATGAGACAGCCCTTTTGGCATTCCATGGTAAACTGGTGGAGATGATTCTCAAATACAGCTCTGGAGGTTGATGGATGCAGACTTTTTTTCGTTACAACTGGATGATTCGGGAACAATGGTACCGCTGGTGTGAAGAGGTGTCGCAGGAGGAATTACTGAAACAACGCGTCGGCGGAGTCGGCAGCATTCTAAAGACACTCTTTCATATCGTTGATGTGGAGTGGAGCTGGATTCAAACGATTCAGGGCAAACCCGACTTTCAGGAGGACTTCTCTCTGTATGATACGCTCGACAAAGTCCGTGAGCTGGATGCAAAGTTTCGACTCGATGTCGAGCCGTTCGTGCTCGCCTGGCATGATGGTCTGGAACGGAAAAGGTTTGAAGATCACCTCCCGGACGGCAGGATTGTAATTGATGCCTGGGGCGAGGTGATGCGCCATGTCATCGCCCACCAAATCCACCATATTGGGCAGTTGTCCATATGGTCTCGGGAGCTAGGCAAGCCTCCGGTTTCGGCCAATGTAATCGGCAAAGGGCTGATTGAAAGCGATGGTGGCATCGATTAGCTTTAACGAACATACAAGTATATTCATGTGACTCAGAGCCGTCCTCGGTCTTTTTTAACGACTGAGGACGGCTCTTTTACTTTTTCATCTATACTCTCTTGTCCATTCCACGCATATTCTCTTCTTTTAACCGTTTTCATAAAGCCTGATTGTAACTGATTAAGTTATTCAACTTATCAATACTCTCTTGGTTCAGAGTGTTGACCTCTTGCTCTTGATAGCACCGTAAGCCAATGTAAATAATGCTCCACATAACAGGGCAATAAGATGAGCGATGAGATAATTCATATGACCATGGTTCTCTGACGCTGCAATTGCAAAGCCAGGAAGAGCCGTGGTTCCGAATCCTATGGCTGTCAGCTTGCTTAAATATACATATGCTCCCGCAATCATTCCTCCAAGGCATCCAGCAATCAGGGGGAACTTATACTTTAAAGTGACCCCGAAGATCGCTGGTTCGGAGATTCCAAAAAGTACAGACCCGAATGCAGAGTAACCCATTTCTTTAACCTTGGTGTCTTTGCGATTCAAAAGAATATACCCCAAAACGGCGCCCCCTTGAGCCATCAAAGCTACTGATGCCAATGGGTTGATAAAATTTCTGCCTGTATCGGTTAACAGCTGCGCTTCTACCGCACCCATAACATGATGTAAGCCTGTAATAACAATGATCTGCTGAATGCCTGCAAAAAACATAAAACCGAATATCCCAAGGTTTTGCGTCATCCAAAGCAGCGAAACGGTGACCAGACTGGCTAGCTCTCGCCCAAGAGGGCCGATAATCGTAAACAATAGCAGGGAAGAAATAAAGACTGTCAGCAACGGAGCCAAAAATAGTTTAATCATGTCTGGAACCTTTTTGTTAAAAAACTGATCCAACTTGGCTACCACATATCCCATCATTAGAGCAATAATAATACCGCCCTGAAATCCAACCAACTGTACGGGAAGGCCGAAAAGACTGATCGATTCCGGATTTTGACTCCCTTTAGCTACCTCAAAAGCATCTGCCAGTGCCGGATGAAGCATAATCGCACCCAGCACAAGCCCCAGAATAGGACGACCGCCGTATCTCTTGGTTGCGGAATAAACAACAAGCAGCGGCAGGATTGTAAAAATACCCGTGGAAACGATTTGAACGAAGCGATTGATCCCTTGAAAAATTGGATACATCTCCACAATTGACTTAGGACCGAATAACCCCTTCTGACCTAACAGCCCGGTTATCCCCATTAACAATGCGGCAGCAAGAATTCCCGGCATGATCTCAATGAAGACATCTGACAGCGATTTAATGGCTTTTTGAAAAGGATTTTGCTTTAGTGCGGACTTCGATTTGACATCACTTAATGACATATCTTCTGTTCCGGTCAGTTTGGAGAACACGGCATAGATGTTATTGACCAACCCTGCTCCAAAAATGATCTGCAGTTGGTCCCCCGCTATGAAAACGCCTTTAACCAGATCAATATCTTCAATCTTTTTTAATTCCGCTTTTTCATTGTCCTCAAGTACAATTCTTAATCTTGTGGCACAATGGGCCACACCGATAATGTTCTCTTCACCACCGATATATTTTAAAATTTCTTGAGAAATTTGCTTATACTGCTTTTCTTTTGCTTCCATCTAGTAAAACCTCCTCTAGCTGAGTCAGATGTCTTCTTTAACAAATCTCCAGAACATGCCTAAAAAGTCCTGCTTTACCCTGGCAAGCGTTATGCCGACATGCATTAATTCATCACCGCCGAACAGCTCACCGGTTTCTACATTTCTATAAACGTAGTCTGGATTCAGACCTTTGAATTTTAATGTTTTAATCGCGGCAGCAGGTTGGGATAAAATCTTGAAATAGCTGGCTGCCATTTCCATTTGATCCTCTGATACAAAGCTCCATGCGGCTTCATTTTCATCAAACGGATTAATTATTCTGTAAAACTTTCCAAATTGAATAAGCGATCTAATTTCTTTATATAGAGCTATCTGTTTTTTTACTATTTCTTTTTCCTCAACGGTTAATGTCGTCAAATCTAGCTCATATCCAAAATTCCCGGCCATGGCGACATAACCTCTTGTCTCCAAGGGAGTTATTCTGCCCACTTGATGGTTGGGTACTGTGGAGACGTGTGCCCCCATGGTAATTGGAGGGTAGACAAGACTTGTTCCCCATTGAATTTTCAGTCGGCAAATGGCATCCGTATTGTCACTCGTCCAGGTCTGAGGCATGTAATAGAGCATACCGGCATCAAAACGACCTCCTCCACTAGAACAGCTCTCGAATAAGACATGGGGAAACTTTGATGTAAGCTCTTCCATAATATTATAGAGTCCCAGGATATAACGATGCGCCGTCTCCCTTTGTCTCTCAGGCGGCAAGGCTGCCGAACCCACATCCGTCATGTGACGATTCATGTCCCATTTTACATAAGTAATTGGAACGTCCGATAAAATATCGGAAACCGACTTAATAATGTACTCACACACTTCCTTCCTCGATAAATCCAACATCAGTTGATTTCTTCCCAACGTATACGGACGATCAGGGACATGGATACACCAATCTGAATGCTTTCTGTATAAATCGCTGTCTATGGATACCATTTCAGGTTCAAACCACAGACCAAACTCCATACCCAGATTTCGTATGCGGTTTGCAAGATCCGGCAATCCATCTGGAAGTTTGCGACGATCCACCACCCAATCGCCTAATGAAGTATTGTCATCATCCCGTTTTCCAAACCACCCATCATCCAGTACAAACAGCTCCACTCCTACACTTTGAGCCTCCTTCGCCAACTGCTCAATCTTGTCGGCATCAAAGTTAAAGTAGGTGGCTTCCCAGTTATTAATCAGGATCGGCCGCTCCTTGTCACGAAAAGGCCCACGACATAATCTGCTCCTGTATAATTCATGATAAATTCTTGACATGCCGCCCAATCCATTTTCGGTGTATACCATGACCACTTCTGGCGTTTGGAAGGATTCCTCCGGTTCAAGCAGCCATGTAAAATCAAAAGGATTAATCCCCATCGCGACTCTTGTGTTCCGATAGGAATCTACCTGAGCCTGTGCCGTAAAGTTCCCGCTGTACACCAGATTAAAGGCGTACACTTCACCCTGTTCTTCATCTGTTCCTTCTCTTACAAGTGCCATAAAGGGTGCCTGTTGAGGGCTGCTGGCTCCACGGCAGCTGTCTACCATTTGAATTCCGGGTAAAATTTTTCGCCTTGCTATATTTTTTTCATTATTATGCGCACCGTACAAGGTAATTAGTTCGTATTCATCATCACGAAAATCCACACTAGCACTTAACGCTTTAAGCAGTTTTAGCTGCTGCCGACCTTCATTATCGAACCGGACTGAACGGGTGATGACATCCCACTTTTGATATAGGCTATAGGATAGTACAATCTTTACATCAATTAATGGGTCTTCAAGGACGATTTCCAGAGTTTCTACTTCGCCATCATCCTCTGCATAAGTAGAAGGAAGCCCTTTCAATTTGGGCTTGCCTTGGTAAACCTGATGTTCTTTATACCGAAAGTCTGTCACGGTAGAACCATTCTCCAATTGAAGCTGATACGCAGGAATCCTGAAATCACTATTTCCAAATGACGGATATTCTTGTGGGATGGTATCCAGTGAAAAGGCTCGATCCTCACCATCCGGATTGGGTGAAAATCCTCTATCCATAAAGATGATCTTATTGCTTCCCCGATAGTTCTGAATTTTCTTTCCCCAATACAGATGGGCTAAATAACCATCTCGTATAACCTGCATGACATAACTCGTATTGCTGCCTTGTAAATGGAATAAAAGATTCTCTTTATCGATGTGTATAGTCATAGCAACCCCCTTATAGCGCCAATAGTACGTTTTTCAAAAATTATAAATTATGTTGTTTGCTTATTGTTTACATCCTAATAATAATTGAATATTTTTAATAATTATATGGAATAATGTAGACTCTATATGAAACCGTGTGATAATATGCAGAGATGAATTAAGGGGTGAAAACAAATGAGTTCGCACTTTTCCAATCATTCCTATAACAACCTGGATCTCAATTTATACACATGTGGCAAAGAAAGCTGTACCAGCAAACACTCTTATGGTCCAGCCATTCGAAGCGGGTATATGGTGCATTATATTTTAAAAGGAAAAGGGATCTTTAAAGTCAATGATAAAATCTATCATTTGGAGAAAAACGATGCTTTCTTTATTGAGCCGAAGGTTTTAATTTACTACGAAGCAGATGAAGTGGACCCATGGGAATATGCCTGGATTGGTTTTAATGGGGTGCAAGCAAAAGAATATCTAAGCCGGACCTGTATCCATAGGGACAATCCCATTTTCCGCTTGGAAGCGGAGGGCAGCCTTGCCCGCTGTATGGAGAGTATCGTCGTTTCTTCTACACTGAAATCCAACAAAGACCTGCTGCTTGCATCCAAGCTGTATGAATTTCTGTATCTGATGTTTGAACATTACCCTAATCAGGAAGTCAACCATGAGGTAAGACAGCAGCGGTATATTAAAGAAGCGCTTCTCTTCATTCAACAAAACTACTCACACTTCATTACCGTAAGCGACATTGCCAAGTACATTTCAATAGACCGTTCGTATTTGCATCGTTTATTTAAACAGCAACTAAATAAGTCACCGCAGGAATTTTTATTATATTTGAGGATTGAAAAATCGTGCTCCCTATTAAGAAATACTTCCCTTAAAATCGGGGATATTGCTCGGTCTGTAGGGTATAAAGATGTACTCCTATTCTCCAAAATGTTCAAAACAGTCAACAAGGTGACTCCTTCCGAATACCGAAAAAATCCCCCAAAGTAACACACTTCGTTCGCAACTAATATAGGCATATTCCTTCCAGAAAACAGAAAAATAGCGGCAGCATGGAGCAACCTCATGTCCATACTGCCGCTATTGTCAAAAGAAAATAAAGTTCTAGACTGAAAAATAAAGTACTAGACTGACGTTGCTTCATTAAGCTAACGGGCAGGTTAGTGTAATCAGGAATTAACCCTGTTACGTATGTTTTTTCAAGCCCTAAAGGAAAAAGACGCACATAAGTATGTACATAATGTATCTGAGGGGCTAGACTTGCTCACAGCGGAAGACCATTTGGCGCGTTTTCCATCTTGGTTGTATGAGTCTTACCGCGGGAATCGTTCGCTGGTGCTAAAGGAAACCCTTGAGAACGTGCAAGATGAATATGATTACATTATTATTGATACGCCGCCAGCTCTAGGTGATCAGACGATTAATGCTCTGGCTGCTTCTGATGCAGTTGTGGCTATGTTCGAAGCAAGTAAATTTTGCTATTCAGCAATTGGCCGCTTTTTAGAAACATGTATTCATGTGCAAGAGCTGGTCAATAAGGATATGAAGATTGCAGGTATATTACGTTCTCTTATAGATGCAAGACGGACAGATAATAAGGCGTTGATTGAGCTGATCGAGGAAGAATACGGGGAGCTATGCTTTGAAACTATAATGACCCGTACAGCTGCTATAGGGCGCTTATCGATCAATGGGTTCCAAAACAACCCCGAATTAAATCAAGGCTTGAAATTGTACAGAGAATTCGTTAAGGAGCTGATTGAGCGTGTCTAAGATGGACGAGTTAAAAAATAAGATTAGAAGCACATCCGGCAGCAGTGTTCATCCAGAGCTTATAGATACTTCTAAGGAAGTCCAACCAAATCCCAAGCCTAAAAAGAAGAAGTTCGAAGAATTACATTCAAGGGATACCGTATGGATCGAGAATGAATTGAAAAAAAGGCTGGATAAAGAAAGCACCGAAAATGGGAGAGGCGAAAAAACGCGAATTATTAACGAAGCATTAAGGCGTTATTTTTCAACTAACAACTAATTAAGATTTTAAGATTGGTACACGTATACATTTACGTTTGTGTTTACGTATACGAAAATGTATCGTCATGTTCGAATTACTTCTTGCTGACCCATTAATACGTTTGCGGTCAAAAAATATACAACTACTTATGGAGTTATCTGCTTGGATCGCGGATGACTCTTTTTGTTTGGAACATTATAAGCAAACATAAATGGTTACGTATACGTACACAGATACATAAACGTATATGTATACGTATACGTAAATGTTTGTGTTTGTAATTATGTGGCTTATAAAAAGCATACACCGAAATTCGCCATTTTCAGAGTCGTAGGGGTCGGAGTGTGAGCTATAAGGGGCAGTACCAGCGAACGTGACACTACCCGCAAAGTAGTTACCATCAATTTCCATATGTTTGCACTTCATGACAGCTATGCTAGTTCAAATTGCGCCTTGGAAACGGATAAAGTTCCGATTTTGTTAACGGCATTGGAACATTAACTCCAAACAAGCAGTAAATGGGCACATTGAACCAGAATAACGAGTGCAAAGCAGAACTATGGTTCTGATACCAACAAAAACCAGAACTTTTCAATGGTTTACTTTGCGGGGTGTGACAGCTTCGCTGGTACTACCCCGTTTTGAAAGAAAAATCTCGTGAGGAACTGAACAGGAGACTGGAGGCTCTAATATCAAGAAAAAAAGAGGGGTTCACCGCCCCTCTTTGCTATATCCGCCAATACATCTCAACTATTAGTCTTTCCTGACCAACAGTGAGCAACACTCCACATGTGTCGAGTCAAGGTTGTCTTCCGTATACCGGGAACGTATTTTCATATCTTTTTCCCCATTCGCTCATTTGGACGATAATCGGTCGGAGTGTTTCACCACATTCAGTAAGGGAGTACTCAACACGAGGGGGTATTTCCGGATAAATCTCTCGATGAACTATTCCATCTTTTTCTAGTTGATTTAATTGAAGAGTCAACATCCGTTGTGAAATATCCGGTATCAACCTCCGAAGTTCATTATAACGCCTCTTATTTTCTAACAGATAGTATAAAATGAACCCTTTCCATTTTCCTCCGATGACATCTAAGGTGATTTCCATAGAGCATTTCTCTGTGGTTCGAGTATCCAAAATTAAAAGCCTCCTTTTGCTTATTATTCTAACAGATTTTATTCTATCTAACAGAAATGTGCCTTCTTCCATAATTAAAAACCTCTTATTATACTCAAAGTACAGCTTATATAAAGGAGTGATTGTTTTGGATAATAACAACAAAATTAAAGGAGAAGTAGATCCTTTTCAAAAAATCGGGAACGAAATAGGAATTCTTGTTGTACATGGTTTTACAGTAACTCCACAAAGCATGCGCCCTTTAGCAAATGCTTTTGCTGATGAAGGCTATACTGTTAATCTTGTAAAACTGAAAGGACATGGGGAAACCCCTGAAAAATTAGCTGCCACTACAAAAGAGGATTGGAAAGCATCCGTTTTAGAAGGTTTGAACTGGTTACAACAACACACAAAAATACAGTTTGTTATTGGTCAATCAATGGGAGGTGCTTTAACCCTGTTTCTCGCACAAAGGGAGCCGCTTTCTGGAATTCTTCTTATTAATCCTGCAATTATTATACCTGAATTTGAAAAGATAACCAAGGAATTCTCTCCTTCTGAATATTTAGATGGAATTGACTCAGATATTAAAAACAGCAATGTAAAGGAAATTGCATATTCAAAAATTCCGGTTTCTTCTTTTCAAGAGGTTATCAATTTAGTAAAAGAAGTTCGTAATAATGTTGCGCAAATAACTTGTCCAGTTATGATATTTTCTTCTGTCGAGGACCACATCGTTCCCCCTAGTAATTCAGACTGGATATACAGTCAAATTCGTTCATCTGAAAAATCATTAATTAAATTGGAAAATAGTTTTCATACCGCTTCACTGGATAATGATCAAAAGAAAATAATCAATCATAGTATAGATTTTATAAGTAAATTTTCTAATTAAGAAAGTTGATAAACTAGAGAATCTCGAACTAAGTCCGAAATAATACTAAGTGTGTTTTCATCAAACTTTTTTATAAAACGGAATGTTCTTTCAAAAAGAGTCTGTAAAATAGATTGTGTAAACTCCCAAAACCATTAAAATGGTAATCAAAGAAAGGTTGGGGAGAACACATGGGACTTTGGACGAAACAGCAACTGAGAGCGTTCATCAAAGAGAATAAGCTGGTGACGGCTCAAGATGCGTAGAAGGCTTTAAAAGAGTTATTTGCTGAAACTTTGCAAGAGATGTTGGAGGCCGAGCTGGATACCCATCTGGGCTATGAGAAACATGAAGTCCAAGCCAAAACTACACGCAACAGCCGTAACGGAAAAAGCAAGAAAACGGTGGTGAGTGAATACGGCGAACAGGAGATCAGCGTCCCTCGGGATCGGTTGGGTGAATTTGAGCCGCTGGTCGTGAAGAAACATCAATCGAATGTCACCGGCATCGAAGACCAGATCGTTGCGCTCTATGCCAAAGGAGTCAGCACACGGGAGATTCAAGATCATTTACAGCAGCTCTACGGGATTGAGGTTTCGCCTACGCTCATTTCCAATGTGACGAACAAGATCGTACCGCTCATTCAAGAGTGGCAAAATCGGCCGCTGCAAGGCGTATATGCGGTCGTCTTTCTGGACGCGATTCACTTCAAAGTCAAGCAAGATGGAGCCATTGTGAACAAAGCGGCGTACATGGTCATTGGTATCGATCTGGACGGAAACAAGGATGTACTTGGGATGTGGATCGGCGAGAACGAGTCGGCTAAATTCTAGCTTAGCGTCCTGAATGAGCTGAAAAACCGGGGCGTTCAAGATATTCTCATCACGTGTGTGGATAATCTAACGGGCTTCTCTCAAGCGATTACGGCTTGTTATCCCCAGACGGAAATTCAGAAGTGCATCATTCATCAAATCCGCAATTCCACTCGGTATGTCTCGTATAAAGACTTGAAAAAGGTGACAGCGGATCTCAAACCGATCTACAAAGCCACAACCGAAGAAGCCGCTCTGGCTGAATTGGATCGGTTTGAAGAAGCCTGGGGCACGAAATATCCACTCATTGTTCAATCGTGGCGCAAGAATTGGGATGAGCTAGCGACCTTTTTCAAGTATCCACCGGAGCTTCGCAAGCTCATTTATACCACGAACATCATCGAGAGTTACCATCGCAAGCTTCGAAAAGTCACGAAGGGCAAGAGTATTTTCCCGAGCGATGAAGCCCTGCTCAAGATGCTTTACCTGGCTACGATGGATGTCGTTCGCAAATGGACAGGTCGGGTTCAAAACTGGGGACAAATGCTGCTTCAATTGTCTATTTTCTTTCCAGACCGTGTCGGTCAGCACCTGCGATAAGGGGTATTCCCCCACTGGTAACGTATTCCAAATGAGTTTACACAAAATTATTGACAGACCCCCGTGAGCTGCTAGAAGATCCAAATTCACTTATTTTCTGAACAATCACATACAATAAAAAATGCCTGTATGATTAGCAGAACGTTTCATCCTCATGTATTTGTGGTATAATGGATACAATAAGAGTAGCCGTGATGCGCTAACATCACGGCTACCCCGACAAAGGCCGCTGGGCAACCACGGCGAGATTTCAGTTCAATACGAAATGAAAAACCACCGGATTCCTAGGCTCCCATACCTATTCCCGGTGGTTTTTCTTATCTTTGCGTGATTGTTTCCATGCCTGAACCAAAGTCTTCAGACCAGTAGTAATACTGACCACCTTCAGCACAGCGTCAAGAATCTTCACGATCAAATCAAGAGACACGGCAACACCCCCTTTCGGGTAGCTTCGCCGTGTCATTCCCACCGGTTACCTTGTCTCTCTCATTATAGCATATTTTGGATTCATGATATATCCTGCGGTAAGCTGGAGTACATGCGTTCCAAAAGTTCAGAAGCTTCATATAAAGTAGACGGCTGCGCCTCTCTTATATCGAATCCTCCACGCAACATAGCTTCTGTAAAAGCTACAGGGTCAAAATGGGGCGAATTATTACGATCCACTGAAACAACAAGAAGTTAATGACCGTGGTCCGGGTTATACCGTCCCGACTATTGGACTTAGAGTAAGAAAAAACGCTAAGCCTGTCATGTCCGAAGGCTTAGCATATATTTTCGTTAAAATGGGGAAGCTTTTATCGACAAGCTGTTTCTGGGAACTCTACCGGAAGCAGCTTATTTAGCTTTTTGCTTTGATACTCTTCAGTGTAGGCTAAACAATTCAAAAAGCATTTTCTTTGATCAGAAAAAAATTCATTGTGCGGTTGTGTAGTTACACTCCCCAACTCCTATATAAGTGTAGGGGATAAATCGAGCAAAGTACATGAATCTCAAAAGTTTATGTCTTCGCAGTTTCCCTTTATCGCTTAAAGAATATTCAACTTTTGGTGGGATTTGAGAATATTCCTGACGTATTATTAATTGTTCTTTTTCTAATTCTTTCAGTTGCTTGCTTAACATTTTATATGTAATCCCATTAATGGATCTTTTTAATTCATTGTATCGCATCACTTTATCTCGTCCTAAAAAGAAAATAATTAACATCTTCCATTTTCCACTCATAATGGAGAGGGTATATTCAAACGATTCCAATCCATTGAAATTTTCATTGCTCTCGTTCATTCTAACACTCTCCTTTTGGATAGTAACTCACTAAAAAGTGCATACTATCTTTTAATCACATTATAGACTATCCTTTGATTATTACTACATCAATAAATTTTCGCAACAAAGGAGTTTTTCAAATGAATAATAAGCAAAAAGTAATATTAGTCACAGGTGCAACTGGTTTACAAGGAGGAGCGGTGGCACGGGAAGCATTAAAGCAGGGATTTAAAGTTCGTATTTTAGTTAGAGATTAAAGTCTTCCAAAGCACAGGCACTTATTGAAAAAGGGGTAGAAGCTGTAGTGGGTAACTTCGATGACCCTTCTTCTTTGGAAAGAGCCATGCAAAACGCAGATGCGGTGTTTTCCATGACAAACCCTGCCAATCCTGGTACGGATACTGAGCGACAACAGGGATATGCATTAATTCAATCTGCATTAAACAGTGGAGTTCAACAGTTTGTTCACACCTCCGTTGCAGCCACAAGCAGATATACAGAATTCCCAGAATGGGGAACAGGTTATTGGTTTGAAAAATATTGGACAGATAAATGGGAAGTAGAGGAAGCTATTCGTAAAGCAGGATTTTCATCATGGACTATACTTAAACCAGCCAATATGATGGATAACTTTCTCTATTCTGAACATGGTAAGTTTATGTTTCCTCATTTACAACAAAGAGAACTAAAAACAGCTATACTTCCCGATACACGATTAGATTTAATTACAGCAGATGATGTAGCTACTTTTGCTTGTGCCGCATTTAATAATCCCGAGAAATTCAATGAAAAAAATATTGAGTTAGCCTCAGAGTCCCTTACAATGGATGAGGTAGCCGCTGTACTCTCTAATGTAACGGGAAAAAGGCTTACAGTGTATTCACTTAGTCCCGAAGAAGCAGTAGACCAAGGTATCTTTCCAGGGGTGGTACGATCCCAGGAATGGGATAACGAAGTGGGATACAATATAGATATTGATTCGTTAAAAACTTATAATCTTAAATTAACCTCGTTTAAAGAATGGGCAGAGAAATATAAAGACAAGATTAATATCGGTTAGTCCCCTACTGGAAAACACAACAATAACACGCAAAATCCTCATCATAAAACAAAAAGATGAGGATTTTTATTATACCGTTTAATATATTATGTTTTGTTATTTGGGACAGTACTGAGCTAACGGGAAACGTTAGTTCAATGGAAACAGCGACAGTCTAGGACTTTATTTTCTCGTCCTTGGTTGTCGCTGTTTCAATTTTCTAGCCTCAGTCTAATACTTTATTTTTTGCTGACAGCTATTCAATTAACATCAGTTCTCTTTTTGCTTCGCATAATACTCGGTGATCAGATCGAGGAATACCTTGGGAAACGCCAAGGTGGCCATATCCGCTTCGCTGATCCAGCGGTACCCCGCTGGCAGCACATTGCGCGTGTGCTCCGCCTGCTCAGCCAGCGTAATCAATGCACCCGGCTTCGCTCCGGTGCTGTAGCTGGCCCGCTGCTCGGCAGCCAGCGGATATCCTCCCGCCTCCCCGGCAGGGGCGGCGACCTCTTCACACTGGAACACACGCAGGTTCCAGTGAATGTGGCTGAACGTGTGCTCCGCCTCACGTACAAACCGCACCGGGCGCGCAAGCACGCCCTCTGCCAGCAAATGAGCCGCCAAATGGTCCATGGCGGGCTCATCCGGCACCGGGCCGTTGTAGCCCTCCGGCCCGGCAAGCTCATGCGGCAGCTCCCACATGCGGGCCAACAGGCCCTTGGCCGGGCGCTGCCGTACGAGCAAGCGGCCGGCGTTCGCTCCGCTGCCCTCGATGAGAGCAACGGAGCGCGGCTCCAGCCGCGGCGGCTTCGCCTTGGTCTTGACTGGCAGTGTCTCCTCGCGACCTGCCAACCTGCCCGAGCAATGCTCCATGACTGGGCAGGTCAGACAATGAGGCGACTTCGGCGTGCAGACCAGCGCCCCCAATTCCATCAGAGCCTGATTAAAATCAGAGGCTCTTCCTTCGGGAATCAGCTCCCGTACCAGACTTTCCATATGCGCCCGCGTGCTGCCCTTCATAATATCCTCTTCAATGAGAAAATAACGCGACAGCACACGCATCACATTCCCGTCCACAGCAGGCTCTGGTCGGTTAAAGGCGATACTCATAATCGCCCCCGTTGTATACGGGCCTACTCCTTTCAGTGCAGCGACAGCTTGTGTATCATCCGGTACCTGCCCGCCGTGAAGCTCAACTACTTGTTTTGCCGCAGTTTGCAAATTCCGGGCCCGCGAATAATAACCCAGCCCTTCCCAGAGCTTAAGCACATCCTCTTCGGGTGCTTCCGCCAGCGCTTCAATTGTAGGAAAACGTGCAATAAAGCGATTAAAATACGGAATGACCGTATCCACACGCGTCTGCTGAAGCATAATTTCCGAGATCCAGATATAAAAAGGATTCCGATGGCGGCGCCACGGCAAATCGCGCTTGTTACGTGTATACCAATTCAACAGTTCAAAGCTGAAATAACGCTTTTGTTCCAATGTATTTGTAGTCATCACATCACATCTCCTTATATTCGACAATCACAAAAGCAGAGGCAATGTTAGGCTGATGTGTAATACTCAAGTGAATGCTGTAATTCGAGTCACCTGTAGACGGCAACCTCAGTCTATCCCACGCGGATGAAGACAAATAAACTACTGGCTTCCCCCCAGGTTCCGGTAAAATATCCATATCGCCGAACCCGATGATTTGCCCAATTCCGCAACCGAAGGCTTTCGTTATGGCTTCCTTGGCGGCAAAGCGCCCTGCTACGAACTCCGTTAGTCTACCCTTGCGTTCCACAGCAAGCTCGCGTTCTGCCGGGGTCAGCACTCGATTCAAAAACGCATCTGCATATTTACCTGCCAAAATATGAGCCATACGGCTTATTTCCAGCACATCATGTCCAATTCCGTAGATCATTTGGGTATTCCCCGTCCTTTTTACTTTACTGGATCTATTGTAACAGTGCGTCCACACCCTGGCGAGTCACAAAGGCGTAAAAGCGGCACCAAAATATGTTAAAATAAGAAAGGCTATAGGTGAATGTTTTGAAATTCAGCTGATATGCTCATTTAAAAAATTCCCGTAGAAAGGAAGGATAGGATGTCAGAAACCATTATTGTTGAAGCAGGTACCGAAGCAGGGACTGATGCGGTGATCCGGGCTTCCTGGTTTCCCGCTAAAAATACAGCCAAAAGCCTGCTCATCATCGCTCACGGCTACAAAGGATTTAAGGATTGGGGCATGTTCCCCTATATAGCAGAAGCATTGAGTATGGATAACCATGTTGTGACCTTCAACTTTTCACATAATGGCATAGGTGAGGATCTAGAGAATTTTACCGAGCTGGAAAAGTTCGCACGCAACACCTATAGCCGCGAACAAGAGGATTTGGAACTATTGCTATCCAATCTGAGAGCACGTCATGAGTTCAGAGAATTGCCGTTGTTTCTGTTAGGACATAGCCGAGGCGCGGGGAGCTGCTTTGTATATGCTCTAGATCATCCCGGTGAGATTGCTGGCGTCATTTCATGGAATGGCGTGACAGATCTTGATCTGTTTACTTTACCGCAAAAAGAAGAAATGCGCGCCAAGGGGCGCAGCTATGTGGAAAACGCCAGAACCGGACAACAGCTTCCGCTGGATGCTGTCATTCTGGAAGACCTGGAACAAAATCGCCAGCGTTTTGCCATTGTAGACAGACTTGCCAACAGCCAGCTCCCAGCTGTACTGATCCAGGGAACCGAAGATTCCAAACGTCTACGGGAAGGCTCTGCCCTGCTCACTTCCGTTCGTCCCGACATCGAATGGGTACAAATTCAAGGCGGCACTCATACCTTTAATACCGTTCATCCATTCCAGGGAGGCAGTCTTCCACTCGATCAGGCGATTACCGAAACTCGCCGCTTCATTGAGTGGATCGCCAATTAATTATTGCCCCTTCAATACAAACGGCGATCCGCCGGGCGGATCGCCGCATTTATTTACTTCAGGATTTTGCAAAATTCGATTCCAGTCGCTCCAAGTGCAATATATAGACGAACTAGACCATTTCGATCTATATATTGTTTATTGAAAATCGCTTATTGGATTTTTGCAAAATCCTCACTTGAGCATTTTTACAATTCCATAATGATTAATGCTTACACTCCTGGGATGCTTGTCCGCTTATGCGCTGTACGTGTAAAGAAGCTTTCCAGCTTTTCGCGTGCCGCCGGGTCAATTTCCTTGCCTTCTAGGTAGTCGCTGTTTGCTTCGTAGGAGATCCCCAGTTCTTTTTCATCCGTCTGGCCTTCCCACAATCCTGCTGTAGGCGCTTTGTCCAAAATGGCCTGCGGAACTCCGAGATAGCTGGCCAGCAAGCGCACCTGACGTTTGTTAAGCGTGCTAAGTGGCGTAATATCGACCGCTCCATCGCCCCATTTGGTATAAAAGCCTGTGATGGCTTCTGAAGCGTGATCTGTGCCAACGACGAGCAGATTCAGCTCATTCGCGAGTGCGTACTGAACCACCATACGTGTTCTTGCCTTTACATTCCCTCTCACTTGCGGAGTAATGGAACGCTCCAGACCGATATCCTTTAACGTATGCTCCACTTCCACGGCAACCTTGTCCACGGCTTCCTTAATGTTCGTTTCCCCAGCATATTTCAGGTCGAACGCTTTGGCTACCGCGTAGCTATGCTCGATATCTTCCTGTTGGCCATATGGCTGGAATACACCCAGCGTTTTGTATTCGTCCCCTTGCTCCTGCGTCAACTCATCTGTAGCCCGCTTGCACAAAGCGGCTGCTACGGCACTGTCAATCCCGCCACTGATGGCGATCAACAGCCCTTTGCTTCCCGTTTTCGTTACATACGACTTGAGGAAATCCACACGCTTGCGGACCTCCGCTTCTACGTTAATCGTAGGCTGTACTCCCAATTCAGCAATAATCTGTTCCTGCAAACTCATCAGATAAGCACCTCTTTTTTAGGAATTTCCTTCACAAGCCAACATGCAAAAGCCCCGGCAAGTTTCGCAGGCGAAAAATGCGGGGCATAGCTTGAGCAGTCTTACCGGCAAAAACGATCAAATGCACTGGTCAAATCAGCAGCGATCTGATCTGCCGAACGATCCTCCACCTGATGACGCTCGATGAAGTGAACCAGCTCGCCGTCTTTCAACAGCGCGATAGAAGGGGAAGACGGTGGGTAAGGTGCGAAAAATTCGCGAGCCTTTGCTGTTGCTTCCTTGTCCTGTCCGGCAAAAACCGAATACAGATGATCTGGCGTAAGATCATGCTTCAGTGCTTCAGCCACACCTGGGCGGCATTGGCCTGCGGCACAACCACATACCGAGTTCACAACAACCAGCACTGTACCTTTAGCATTAGGCAGCTTGGCCTCCACATCTTCAGAAGTACGCAGTTCCTGAATCCCAAGATTCGTCAGTTCATCACGCATTGGCTGAACTGAATCTCTCATATATTGATCGAAAGACATAGACATATTCTTTCACTCCTTTTCCAAAAATCATGTATACTACGTTTCTAATTTCATCCTTTGCCGTAGTAAAGGCATGGACATCTAAACTTCATTATACAATCTTTTTCACGTAATTTGCAAAAATCCGGATATATATTTGCACGATTATTTCTGTATCGAATTCATGACAGGAAACTCAGAATGATCCCGGTAAGTCGGAACGGTTCTGCGCAATCGAACTTTAAACTGCGTGCCCATTCCCTCCACCGAATCTACGGCAATTGTACCGTGATGACGCTCCACTATACTTTGACATAAGGCCAGACCCAGACCTGTACCTTTCGTTTTGGTCGTGTAAAAAGGTTGGAACAGCTTTTCAAGCTGCTTTTGCGGAATTCCCGGACCTGTATCCTTTACTTCCATTTCCACGAAATCCCCTTCCTCATGAGTCGAAATGGTCAGCACTCCCTTTTCCCCCATAGCTTCCATCGCATTACGCGATAAATTAAGCAGCAATTGCTTCATTTCCTTAGGGTTCAAATGCAGCATCGTCACATGATCCTCTAACTTTAGCTCAATCGTCTGTCCCCTCAGATTCGCATCTGCCCACAATAAAGGCGTCAGTTCGCGAATAATATCATGCAGATGACATTGCTCCTTCTCGACAATTCGATTCTGGGCCAGTGAAAGAAAATCGTTAATAATCCCGTTCGCCCGGTCAAGTTCCTCCATCACAATGCGGTAATAATGGTTGAGGGATTCTGGGCTTTTCTCACGCATAAGCTGTAAAAAACCACGCACAACCGCCATCGGATTACGTATTTCATGAGTAATGCCTGCTGCCATCTGTCCAACCAGACTGAGCCTTTCAAAATTACCCAGCTCACTGCGCAGCGTCTCCAGCTCTGTAATATCTTGCAAGGCGATAATGACACCTGTCGTTTGGTTTGCATGTTTATCCCGAATAGGAAGGAAACTTGAGAAGAATACTTTGGGGGTAACATTTATAAAATCAGCCCCCGCCTCTCCTTCCAACGCTTTCGCAACACGTTCGTTAACCGCAGGCAAAGCGCTAAAACCATATAACGAGGTGAATGGACGACCTACTACCTCAGGCAGTGTAATGTAGGGATCGTAGTCCCGATAGAGTTCCAGCATCGTTTTGTTCATATGTATAACTCGTTCTTCGCTGTCCAAAGTAACAAGAGATAACGGCATCAAATCCATAACTTGACGCAACTTATCCACTTCAATTAAATATTTGCTCGTAAACTCAGTCACATCACGCCGTAACGCCAGCTTCTCAAAGGCATTATGCATCAGGCTCACGACCGTAAAACTTGCCAGTACCCCTGCACCAATATTCCAAAACGTTGTAAGTAAGTCAGGAATGTATACCGCAATATCCTGTTTGCCCCACAGTAGCGGAAATATCGCCTTAAACAGCATATCAGCCACAACATATGCGGAGATCAGGAGCTTTTTGTCCAACATTGTTCCTCTTTGAAAAAACTTGACATGCAGGAGCATAAAAGGAAAAAGGATAAAACCCGTGCCCACATACATCGGGGACATTTCTGTCGACTGGGCTATAATTAGGACTCCCATCAGTGCGGAAGCGGCGAGCACGAAGGCAGTGCGACGTCTACCGTACATGATGCCAACTGCAAGGGGAATAATACCGAGATTGGAAGGTAGACCATATGGAGACTGATATTGAAAGAGTGTACATAGCAATATGGCTGGCAAGCAACACAAATACAGTATTCCTTGATTGGGTCCAGGAAGCAGATTGCCACCCCAAACCTTTTTCTTATCCCCATAATCCGTTAATATAGAGAAAAAACCCGCCGATATAACGGCAAGGAGAACTTGGAGCACACTTTCCTTCAACGCAATTAACAAGGACTTCTCCCCCTCATCATCTTTCCTTGACGCCGTTAGTTGAATTAAAGCACAGGCTACAATATATTACAATATATGTGTTAAAATCCCGGTGTAGAACGACAAAATTTGCTAAATACTAGATGTTTATAAGAGGAGCGTTTTTACGCAATCCAAATCCCTACAATTGAAAGATATGTGCGTTTACTATACTCGAAAGGTATCTAAAGTGACGGTATTACGTTATGATGAAAAATCGGTTACGCCGTTCTGAATGATTTTGAAAATTTGTCGACGAAAAGGAAGAGGTTAATGACTTACGACGTTATTGTGATCGGAGGCGGCTCAGCCGGATTAATGGCTGCTGCTGCTGCCAGCGGTGAAGGTGCCAAGGTGATTTTGCTGGAAAAGGGAAATAAACTCGGGCGTAAGCTGGGGATCTCTGGTGGAGGCCGTTGCAATGTCACGAATGCCAAAGAGCTGGACGAACTCATTCGGCACATTCCCGGCAATGGCCGATTTCTGCACAGTGCACTGGCGGCTTTCGGCAATCGGGATATCATCGCCTTTTTTGAACAGTTGGGTATAGCCTTAAAGGAAGAAGACAACGGGCGTATGTTTCCAGTGACGGACAAAGCCAAAACAGTTGTCGATGCTTTGATCAACAAGGTACGCTCTCAAGGAGTCGAGATTCGGACAAGCAGTCCTGTTCAAGAGGTTATTTACACTGAAGGTCATACAGCTGGGGTGCGACTGCGTTCCGGTGAAATCCTACATAGCCGTAATGTCATTGTAGCCGTTGGTGGCAAATCCGTCCCGCATACAGGCTCGGAAGGTGACGGCTATGCATGGGCAGAACAAGCAGGGCATACCATTACGGAGCTGTATCCAACAGAGGTGCCGTTGACCTCAGGCGAGACGTTTATCCAGACGAAAGAGCTTCAGGGACTATCCTTACGCGACATCAGTCTGACCGTATGGAATGCGAAGCAAAAGAAAGTTGTCGTCCATGAAGGAGATATGATTTTTACACATTTTGGTCTATCTGGCCCGACTGCTTTGCGGTGCAGTCAGTTTGTCGTCAAGGGAATGAAAAAGGATAAGGTGAACACGGTGTTGTTGACTCTCGATTTGCAGCCTCACAAACATGCCGATGAAGTCTACCGTGAGACGCTGGAATTGGCATCGGTCGATGCTAAAAAAGCGATCAAAAACGTGCTTAAGCCTTATTTACCGGAACGCTTGATTCCATTGTTGCTCCAGCAAGCCGAACTGCGTGAGGACTTGACCTATGATCATATTCCTAAGCAGCAGTGGCAAGAACTTGCTCATCGCATTAAGGCGTTTCCAATCCGTGTGAACGGTACGCTCTCTCTGAAGGAAGCATTTGTTACCGGGGGCGGTGTGAATTTGAAGGAAATTAATCCGAAAACAATGGAGTCCAAGCTGATGCCTGGATTGTTCTTCTGCGGTGAGATTCTCGATATTCACGGTTACACTGGAGGTTATAATATTACAGCGGCGTTTACGACAGGGCATACAGCAGGAACCCAAGCGGCCGTAAGCTATTAAGACGCTGCGCGTAGGATTTGATCTTACGATCGCTGTTGCCACGGGATTCTCTTGATTATATAAAACATTTAAGGGTAAGAATTCCGTGGCAAAGGCGAACGCTGTCGCTTCTCCAGATTCAAATCCTCCGCTGCGCTGCAAACCGCCATTACATCCGCATTCTTATAGGAAAAGTAGGAAGGAAATCAAAAAGACTTAAATCAGTCATGTTACTGATTTAAGCCTTTTTTTTAAAATGGCGTAAAGAACAAGCTCCATCTTGTTTTGACATTTGCCGCTATTTAAACCTCAATAATGATAGGTAAAATCATGGGTCTTCTCTTCGTCTGACTGTAAATAAACCGGCCAACATCATCTTTTAACATCTGCTTAATCAGTCCCCACTGACTCATTTCGATTTCGGTTAACTCGTTCACTGTGGACATAATCGTGTCGTGGATCTGGCTCATGAGCTCTTCGGAATCCTTAACATATACAAACCCTCTTGATATGACCTCTGGCGTTGCGAGCATTTGCTTCTCGTTTTTGCTCAACGTCATCACAATAATCAGCATTCCGTCTGATGAAAGCTTTTTACGGTCTCGCAGTACAATATTACCTACGTCCCCTGTGACCAACCCGTCTACCAAGCTATTGCCGGCTGCTACTTTGGGGCCTAGGGATGCCCTTCCCTCTTCGATTTGAACAGTGTCACCGTTATGGACGATAAATACATTCTCCATCGGAATCCCCACAGACTCCGCTAGCTGACGATGCTGATACAACATCCTGAATTCGCCGTGTATGGGAATTAAAAACTCGGGTTTCATCAGGGTCATCATTAATTTTAATTCTTCCTGGCTGCCATGACCGGACACGTGCATCCCTGTGGTGCTGCCTGATCCATAAATAACGTTGGCGCCCAGTACGTACAGGTTATCAATGACCTGGGAAAGATTCCGTTCATTCCCGGGTATGGCTCCTGCAGCAATGATTACAGTATCACCAGGCAAAATTTCGATTCTGGGATGCAGGGAATTGGCTAGACGGGACAGTGCAGCCATTGGCTCACCCTGACTTCCTGTACATAAAATAGCAATTTCTTCTGCAGGAAACCGTTCTGTTTCTCCCGCCTCAATCAACAAGTCCTCAGGCATGTGCAAGAAACCCAGCTCCTTAGCCACTGACACCACATTTATCATGCTGCGACCCAGTAGAACGAGTTTTCTGCCTGTTTCTACAGCCGCGTCAATGACTTGTTGGACACGGTTCACATTGGATGCAAACGTAGAAATAAATACTTGCTGTTTGGCTCTGGCGAAAGCATCCAAAATATGTCCGCCAACCAAACGTTCTGAAGGAGTAAATCCTGGCCTTTCGGCATTTGTACTTTCGGAGAGCAGCACTTTTACCCCCTTCTTTCCTATTTCAGCCATGCGATGAAGATCGGGGAAAGGTCCACTAACGGGAGACATATCGAATTTGAAATCCCCGGTATGGACCACATTTCCTTCCGGTGTCTGAAAAAAGACACCCAGGCAATCCGGGATACTGTGGACGGTAGTGAAAAAGGATGCCTGAATCGTTCCCGCTTGAACGGTTGAATCCGCATCTATAAGATGAAGCTCAGCATCACGTAAAAGGTTGTGCTCCCTTAACTTAATCTTAATTAATTCGATGGTGAGCTTTGTTCCATAAACGGGCATATTAATCTGCTTCAGCAGATAGGGAATACCTCCGATGTGATCCTCATGCCCATGAGTCACAATGAGCGCTCTGACTTTATCCTGATTTTCCAGCAGATAGGTGACATCCGGCACAATGAGGTCAATACCAGGCAAGTTCTCATCAGGAAACTTGGAACCACAATCGATAACGACAATATCCTGATCGTATTGGATAAAATACATGTTTTTCCCGATTTCATTAACACCGCCTAGAGCAGCAATGAGTAATCTATTATCAGCATGCATCAATTTTATTTCCTCCTTAGGAAAATGCTATCCATATTATTCATTTTCCACGTAAACTTATGCACAAAAAGAAACCCTTGTCTCTAAAAGACAGGGGCTCTCACTTGATTTATTAGATACCCACCGCAGCCGAAATAGCAGCAAAAATAGCAGCAACTAACCACAGGATCGGGAATAGCTTGAAGATTACCTTCAGCCACTGTCCAAAGCTGATCCGGGCAATGGCCAATCCCGCCAGCAGTACTCCGCCTGTCGGTGAAATTAGATTGGTTAACCCGTTACCGAATTGGTACGCTGTGACTACTGCTTCACGATTGATACCTACAAGATCGCCAAGCGGTGCAAGTACAGGCATGGTTAGTGCTGCTTCCCCCGAAGAAGATGGGACTAGGAAAGTAATAATATTATGTGCAACCAACATAATGGTAGTGAACAAGTAACTTGGCAATCCTTCCAGAATGCTTGCGAGTGCATTCAATACGGTATCGATGATCATACCCTGCTCGGCGATGATCAGAATTCCGCGGGCGAGACCTATGATCACTGCAGCGTAGATGAATTCTCCACACCCTTTTACAAAATTCTCAGCTATTTCCTTCTGGCTCATTTTAGTAACTACCCCGACAAAAAGACCGAGTGCGAAGAAAAGGGCACCAATTTCAGTCATATACCAGCCTTTGGACAAAATTCCCCAGACAATTGCTCCAAGCGTTACAATAAATCCACCTATTATTAATTTGTCCCGAAACGTGAAGACGACGTCCTCACCTGTATTTTCTTTTATAAATTGCTCACGATTTATAATATCACTCTGAAAAACAATGGATTTCTCCGGATTTCTCTTAACCCGATGCGCATACCACATCGTAAAGACAATAGAAATCATAGTAAATACAAGCCATTCAATAAATCTCAGCCAGAGCTGAGGATTCCCCTCCACTCCTGCGATCCCCTGGGCAATCAATACTGAAAATGGATTAACAGTCGAACCAACATAGCCAATTTGCGTTCCCAGAAATAGAATGAGAATAGCAGTCATAGAATCGAAGCCTAGGGCAAACATTAACGGAATAAAAATCGCATAAAGCGGAATAATTTCTTCGCTCATCCCAAAGGTAGAGCCTCCGAGACTGAATATAACCATGGCAATTGGAATAAGCAGAATCCCCTTATTCTTCAGCCGTCTGGCAAGAGCTGTCAGGGCACGATCGATGGCTCCCGTCTGCAGTATAATCCCGAAGGAGCCGCCCACAATAAGGACAAAAGAGACGACATCCGCGGCATTGATAATCCCCTCAATAGGAGCGCTTAGGATTTGAGGGAGACCTTGTCTTAAATCACCGTTCTCACCAGTTTTGGGTACAGTGTGATAGGTTCCCGAAACGATCGCCGTTTTGGTCACGCCGTTTACTGTCACTTCATGACGCTCAAATTGTCCGCTGGGCACAATCCATGTCAATGCGGCGACTGTAATAATAATCAAAAATATTAAAGTATAGCTATGGGGCAAGGATAATTTCCATTTCATATTCTTGATGTTCATGTTTATCCCTCATTCCAAGAATGGTTATACGTAACCTTCCCTCCCATAATGGTCAATATCACTTGGGCGTCCCTGATGTCACCAGCGGATGCGTTAAGGAGGTCGCGATCAAAAACGGCGATGTCAGCATATTTTCCAGCCTCTAGCGTGCCTGTGACCTCTTCCATATAACAATGTCTGGCTCCATTAATGGTCCATGCCTTTAAAACTTCGGATGGCAGCATCCCCCGATCGGGATACCAGCCTCCAGTAGGTGATCCGTCCGGAAACAACCGATGAGAAGCTGCGTACAATGAATCGGGAACACTCGTGATAAATAAGGGCAGATCAGTCCCAATGGTTATTGGCACATTAGCCTCCAGCATAGATTTATAATTATAAAATCGGTTTTCATTAACTTTGCCCACCACAACAGGCATATAGGCATCTTCATAGGTTGGATTCAGTAGCAGGATTTGAGCGTAGACTTCGGCAAAAATTTCGTTTTCACCCATTCTGATCAGATCATCTGGATGAGGATACTCTAGATCACTGATCGAATGTCTGATAAGGTTATTACCTTGTTGTTCGCGGCATTTTTCAATCATGGATACCGCTTGGCGAATCGCAGCATCACCTTCTGCAGTTAGGCAGCATTTGATACCTTGGCTGTCTGCTTCCAGCACAGAGGCTTCAATCTTTTTGTAGTCAACCGTCCTCAAAGTCGTTACTCCGGGCATATCTGCGTAAGGTTCCAGCATGTCCCCCGTATGATCTGCTACGACACCGTCAAGCATCAGCTTGTATCCTTGGAAACGAATAAGGTCTCCATTATAAAGTGCTTTATACTTCATACCGGTGGCAATATCAAGCGATTCAACAACGGGTTCAAGCGAGAAATGAAATCGGAGTGGCAGTTCCCCTGTTTCTTTCAATTCTTCTAGAATCGGCAGCAGCTCGCTATGCCGGTCAAAGCCAATATCTTTTATGGAAGTAACTCCTCGTGCAGCTAGTATGCGGCAAAACTCCATAAACTCTTGTTTGACAAGACTGTGGTCCTGCATCATAGCTTGGAGCAGCAAAGCGCGTGCCTCAGCACTGCATTGATCCGGCAAAAATTGATATTTCTCCTGAGCCAGTCGGTTCATCCAGCAGTAGCTTTTATTTAGGTTAATGGCAATTACCGCCCGATCAGGGAACAGCTCGTCCAACAAGCTTTGCTCAGGCAGCTTGCCCCATCCTTCCTCGCTCAAACCGTAAGCGGTTACATCTTTCCCTGGCGGAAGATTGTTTGCCGCTTGTAGCATGGATTCCACTGCTTCTTCAATCGAGGCTGCATGAGTCAAATCCACGCCCCGATGCATCGACATATATCCGGTAAAAAATACATGGTTGTCATGAACTCCTGGCATGATAAAAGCATCACCCAAATCACAGACAACCGTTCCCGCTCCTATCCAAGCTTGTGCTTCCTCGGGACGCCCCACTGCTGCAATACATTCTCCTCGCAGTGCAATAAACCCAGGCGAGGCTTCATTTTCTAAGCCATTAAAAATAGCATTTGACAGTAAAACTTTGTCCGCTAATGTGTCATTCTTCCCTTGCACAATTTCACCCCCTCATTATTTATCCGCCCTATAACATAACGTAATATAACGTTATAATATTGCTTCTGCTTCTCTTATGAAGTGGAAGCAGAAGCTGCGCCGTACCTGAATAACATTACCTAACAGGCAATGGATTTATATTGAGAATTGATAACGGTCTCCAATGATGTACTGCTTACCTACATGAACGGGGCTTCCATGCTGATCATAAATAATAGTGTGCATGTAGAACAACGCCTGTCCGATGGCCGTCTCCAGCAGCTTTGCTTGGTATTCATCCGCCAAAGCGATTTGTAATATCGTCTCTCCCGGTTGGTTAGGATCGATGCTGTATTTATGACGCAGCAGTTCGTATACAGAGCCCTCCAACTGTTCTTCCATTAGAAAAGAAAATCGGTCATAAGGATAAAGATTATTCTCCAGCATTAGCGGTCGATCACCGGCGTATCTCTTGCGCTGAATAAATAACACTTTTTCTCCTTGTGGTAGCTGCAACTGATGTGCAATTTCCTCATCTGCTTCTATGATTTCACGTTCTGTGACCACACTGTGTGAAGAGAGGCCGTTGGATTTGCAGGCAGCTGTAAAGCTGATGATATGTTCAATCTTCCGCCCAATTTTGGGTACATTGACAAAGGTACCTTTTCCTTGACGTTTGGTCAGATAACCTTCATGAACCAATTCGGCAATTGCTTTTCTTACGGTAATTCGACTTACATTGTAGGTCTCGCTTAGCTCAGTTTCGGTAGGTATACGACTTCCCTGCGTAAATGTTCCATTATGAATAGCGGTTTTGACTGCTTTTTGTAATTGAATATATAATGGCTCTGCTTGGTCTGAATTCAACATAATGTGCCCTCACTTGTCATATAACGTTATATTACTCCCACTTAGAGTATCAAATGTTACATATTTTTACAAGTGAAGATATTTGAAAATATTTTATTAGTAGCGGACGCCGTATCCGAAAGAACCTTCTACCAGACAGCTCTGGGCGGCAACCCTCGAGCCTTCTGCCATAGCGTCCTGAATGTTGCTATTTTTTAAAAAACTCAGTAAAAAGGCGGTTATATAAGAGTCTCCTGCCCCCATCGTATCCACAGCGTCAACGGAATCAGGCATTTGAAAATAGAACTTAGTACCATCATAGGCAATAGACCTATCTCCACCACGTGTGGCTACCAGGATTTGCCCCTCTTTTTTTCGATTGGAGCGGATATAGTTCTGTGTCTCTTCATCCGTCATATGGCTGCAAGAGAAGAAAGCGAAATCGGCATACGCAATATATTTCTCCACTTGTGCATCTACGAAATCATCCGAAAAGTCAAAAGAAAGAGGGATTCCCAGCGTCTCCAATTCAGGCAGCAAGTGCCCTGTATGACTGTACAAGCCGGTGTGTATAAGGTCGAACCCGCCAACATAGGCCTTGTCTTCTTCACTCAGCTCCAGCGGATGGAGACGTGTAACTCCTCCCTCATTGCTGCCCAGAAATACTCTGTCTCCGTCTTCCAGGGTTACACGTGCGCAGCCGTTCTCACCGCTGTGATATCTGCACCGTGAAATGTCAATTTCCAGCTCACGGAGAATGTGTTCTACATGCTGCGCTTCGTTATCATCTCCGAATACTCCTATAAAGGCTGCATCTACTCCCGCTTTTTTGGCAAATACACTGAAATTAAGCGCATTGCCGCCAGGATACATCATGTGCAGATGAACATATTTATCTACCACATTATCGCCAATGCCTAGAACTTTCATGATGGTTTCCTCCTGTTGGTAAGAGCGCTTAGTAAGCTACTTTGCCCATATAACGGCGAGTTTCCAGTGGGTGATTGCGTACATTTGCGAGTGCTTCACGATAAACACATACAATGCTGTAAAATAAAACCGGGTTAAAAAACTCGACGACCTCGTCGGCAATGGTTCCGATTCCAAGCTCCTTCGCATCGATCACTTCCACTTTCTCGGCATATTGACTCAGGAAAGTCCGTGCCCGCTCATCCAGTGCCCGTGTGCGTCCTTCGTTGATCATCAGAATAAATGGAATTTCTTTATCCGTTACTTCAAACGGACCGTGGAAAAATTCACCGGAATGGATTGAAGCCGCATGGAGCCATTGCATTTCCATCAGAGAACAGATAGCAAATCCGTAGGCATGTCCATAAGAAGCTCCGCTGGTCAGGATATAGAAAAGGTCTTCATTGCGATATTTGTCAGCAAATACACTGGCACGGGGTTCAACTTGTATTTTTGCCCGGTTAATAATTCCATTGATTGCTCCCAAGCCGTTCTGGAAAGCTTGATAATGCACATAGCCTTCAGCGATCTGAAGCAGCTCAACAGTAAGCTCTAAAATAATGGCCATAGGATTATTTTTAACATCGCTCTCATCTCCCCATTCGTAGAGGAATGAATAATCGGAATAATTGAGCAGTGTCGCTTCACTATTGTGGGTTAAGCCGATGGTGTAAGCGCCTTTCTCTTTGGCTGATTTAGCAGCCGCAACCGATTCCGGCGTGTTTCCTCCATGGGAGCAAACGATGACTACAGCGTTTTTACCTAAACGTTTTGGCAGCGCGTGCACAAACTCATTCGCCGTATACATGCCTGCTACCAGCTTCTTTGCTTCACTATCCAGAAAATATTTTGAGGGATACATATCGACTAATGAGCCCCCGCAGGCTACTAAATAAA
The DNA here is from genome assembly GCF_900116035.1 of Paenibacillus sp. cl130. NCBI lineage: Bacteria > Bacillati > Bacillota > Bacilli > Caryophanales > Paenibacillaceae > Paenibacillus > Paenibacillus sp. cl130. Next base: position 385,849 of record NZ_FOYG01000005.1, on the reverse strand, counting down.
CCTCTGAAATCTTCCCACTCGCTTGTTCATAAATCGTTTGAACCGTCTGATGTACATTCATTGTTATCTCTCCCTTTTATATAACGTTATATAACGTATTGTTTACGAGATAAATATAAGCGCTTTCAATAAAAGTGTCAAGCCCAATTATTCGATCAAATAGACTTTTTTTATAACCTGTCATTAAAAAAGCTCTAATCCTTTTATGTAAGGGATTAGAGCTCCTTTTTTAGTTTTAATTCATTGATAGTGGTTGGCAATATCGAGGCTACTCCTGCAATATACGTACAAAAAAATGGTCTTACAGATGAGTTTGTCCGAATAAACTTAAATAGACAAATACATAACATCCAATATTACTCAAGGAGGAAAAAGGACATTAATACGTTTATCAGTTATATTTTTCTTGGTTTGTCACTTTCCGCTCCCATTGGACCGATTAATGCCGCACAGTTGGATCGAGGTATTAAGAATGGGTTTTGGCATGCCTGGTTTATTGGGCTTGGTGCAATAACCGCAGATATAATCTATATGTTGCTTGTCTATTTGGGAATGATCCACCTTCTTAATGCCCCGTTTGTCAAAGCTTTTTTATGGATGTTTGGTTTTTTCGTGCTTGTGTATACAGGTCTTGAAAGTATTAAAAATGCTGGCGTGATTTCAGAATCTGAATTAAGGGGAAATGGTAATACCCTAACCAACTCATTTCTAGCGGGTTTCCTGATGTCATTATTCAATCCCCTCTCCATCCTGTTCTGGCTTGGGATTTACGGGTCCATACTCGCAAACGTCGCTAATTCATATCCAGTACAACAGCTAATGATCTTTAGCGGAGCGATTGTATTAGGTGTGTTACTCTGGGATGTGACTATGGCAGCCGCTTCAAGTATTTTCCGTAGGTTTCTAAAAACCGGATTGCTTAAAACCATCTCTTGGATGTCTGGATTATCTCTTATCGGTTTTGGCTTTTATTTTGGTGTACAAGCATTTCAATTACTTTTTTTACGCTAACTCTTGGCTTCTTGGCAAAATTACCGAGATACCTTCGTGTGTTTTCGGCGAACCCATTGTACGATAAGGTCACATATTGCAATTAACAAGACAAGCAATAAGCTGATGTAAACTCCCGGGCGGCTAAGCTTATGAAAAAATGATCCGACCACAGCCATAGCTATCAACAATAATCCAATCCAACGTTTAATATGGTTTGATCTACTCGATTCCAGTAGCTTACCTGAAGACAGCAAAATAAAGCACCAATTATACAACAGCATTAAACCCGCTGCAGTAGTGATATATTCATATACTTTTCCCGGTAGTAGCAACGACATTACGATGGCTGAGATTAATCCAACGGAGATCAAACTAAGTGCATATAGAGGATATTTACCCTTCCACTTCCGTGAAAATAATGTGGGTGCATCTCCTTCCTGTGCGAGTGTAATCATCATAGATGTCTCTGCATATAGAGATGCTGTCATTGTTGAGAACCCTGCAATAATAAGCACTCCATTAAATAAATGAGGCATAAAAACCAGATGATCGCTGCTGAGCGCAAGCACAAAAGGACTTTCTTTCGGGTTAAAGGCACTTAATGGCACCATAGACACAGCCAGACCAATCGAAAGCACATACACTGCAACCAGTGTAACCAGCATTACTTTTCCTGCTTTAGGTGCATCCTCCGGTTTTTGAAGCCGATTTGACATAATTCCGAGCACTTCAATACCTCCGTATGCATAAAAGGCAAAAATAAAAGATGACCACAATCCTATACCGCCGGTAGGGAAAAACTCTTTGTAACTGTTGGGGAGCTTTGGATTATATTTTCCTCCTCCGATCCAGCCTGCCAAAAGAGCAACGGCCAAGACCAGAAACATAACAATAGCTGCCATCTTAATGATGGCCAATACATTTTCAACTCGATCAAAACCCTTATTGCCAAAAAAAACAATCACAAGCCCTAAAATCCCGAAGCCTGCCGCAAAGATCCACATCGGTACCTGAGGAAACCAAAAACGTGAGAATATAGACAACGCAGTTAACTGGCTCCCATTAATAAGGAGTTCCGAAAACCAATATACCCAGCCACTGCCGAATCCTGCCCAACTTCCAAATGCTTTTTGGGCATAGGAACGGAAGGAACCCTGTTCAGGATGATCTGCCGTCATTCGCGAAAGAGCATCAAACACTACATATGTTCCAACCGCTGCCAAAAAGTATGCAATCAGTACGGCTGGACCGCCAATAGAAATCGCTAAGCCGGACCCCAGAAAATATCCTGTACCGATAGTACCTGCAACTCCTAACAAGCTAAGTTGCCACCATTTTAGTTTTTGTTCTTTTTGCATATCAGACGGTTTGTCCATTAAAAAATCACCCTACTCCTAGATTTTGGGACAGATCTCTCCATTCTTTAGATTGCCCTCTCCAATATATTTCATGTGAATGAATGACTCTTCTTTATCAATAAAAAAGCACCAGCTAACCCGCTCAAGGTTTACTGGTGCTTTTTACTTCACAAAACATTTGGAACATAAACAACCGCCTAATCGACATAGCGTCATCATTTGGGTCAAATATGGATGCTTCCAGAAAATCCATCCACTTCGTCTTCCGGTTGTTGATCAGAGCTGACGTTGTGCTCCCCAGTTGTGTTGCTGTACGTTCGAGAGGAACCGTTTTTATACGCTTCACTCCAATCCTCGTTGATCGTGTGCGCCGGGATAATCCAGTCCTCCGGGCTATAACCTGGATTTTGTACACCGACATTTCCTTGCAGATCGGGAATTGCATCCGGTCTAGAGAAAAGAGTTCCTACCTCAATCATACTTCCTTCATAGGCTTGGCAAATCTCCAATGCAGACAACACATCCTGGTTCTCAATATGAACACTGAGACCTGTGTCACCATTTGTGCTGGCGGAGTATCCAATTTCCTTTAATGTTTCACAGGCTTGGGTGGCTTGCTGCGGATCACGAAATTGAAAACGGAAAGAACCCGTATCCATGTGTTTCATCTCCTCTGAAGTAGCTTATTTTGTTAATTGGGGTTCATTAGGTTAGGTATGTTATTTTTAATATAACCAACCGGAACAGTATTTTTACATTCAAAACCTTTATTTTTCAAAAATTTACTTTAAAGCTTTGAAATTAAATAGTTAAAAAAGCAGCTACTGTGACAAATCGCATGTTTTCGCTACGTAAATCCCTTTATGCTAGTAACAAGGGTATGGTTGCCCGGTCATCCGAGCCGAGCGGTCAAAGGATGCCCAAATCCATACATAAAGGCGGAATGAAGATGATAGATTACCGAACATTGGTGACACAGCAATCTATGCATTTGTATAGCGTGTTTGCCAAGTCATTCAAAAGTGTAAACGAACATGCGGTTGCTGGCATCAAAACGGTGGGCTTCAACCCAACGGCCTTCGCCGTGATGGAAGTTTTATATCACAAGGGCGCGCAGCCAATCCAACAAATTGGAGCAAAGCTGCTTCTGCAAAGCGGAAATGTCACTTATGTTATTGACAAGCTGGAAAGCCGCGGTTATTTGCACCGTCACCCGTGCGACCAAGATCGTCGGATTATATATGCAGAATTGACGGACGAAGGACAACGTGTCATGGACGAAATTTATCCTGATTATACACGTCAGATTGAACGTGCCTTTAGCGGAATCAGTGAAACCGAAAGAGATCAACTCATCGGCTTGCTTAAAAAATTGGGCCGTAGCGCTGATAACCTGTCACCTTATCACAAATAGAACGAATAGTAATTTTAGCAACTGATCGTTTGTGAATAAACGAACAATCTTATAGCTGTGCTAAACGAAAATTTAGATTTACACAGAAAAGTCCACCCTTATATTCATGGGTGGACTTTTCATATACCTGAATAGAGCGAAATATGCCCAAGCTTACGAGCAGCATAAGTACCTACTATCGACTAAAGTGTTTGACCACTACATTATTAAAAATTGCTGGACCGCCATCGGAAAACAGAGTGATTTTCTGATCCTCTAACCGTGGAAATATTAAAGAGGAATAAGCTACTTCTCCACCATCGACAAACACTTCAATACTGGTTTTATCGACGAGAATGTTCAGGTGTACCTTTTTCTTATCGGGATCAAATGGCGCCTTGCTCTCTACATATTTTTCACTCTGATCCGGCTGCCCAGTGTTCGCTCTGTTTACGTAAGAGTATTGACCTTCCACTGAGACACCCACATCGACATGACGCTTGCCATCCGTCGACTCTCGAAGCCTCAATCCTACATTTTTAATCGTGGACCAAGATACATCCGCCTCTAGCTGATAGGCATCGCCTGCTACTGGAAGCCGGTGAGCACCCTCTACTTTAATCGTTCCTAATGATTTTTTGGATGTTTGGAATCGCTCCAAATTGGGTACCGGCTGTGAAACCAATCGATATCCAGCATCTGCCGTATGTTTCAGTCGAATTTGGCGAACAATCGAATCCATTCCATTAAAGCCTTCCTTTAGGGTAGGCGTGTTATTGGCATAATCCCAATTGTTCATCCAGGCCAGAGCATAACGGTGACTATATTTATCTTTGTCTTTTCCTTCCTCGAACGTAACTGCACCATACCAGTCAAACCCATAATCCAGCCACTCAGGTTCACTGTGATCAGGGAGAAATGCTTCTCCATTAAAATCTCCCGTCCAATAGGCATACGTGTTGGGCCCGCCTGTTGATTTGCTATTGGCGCTCACGCCTAGAATCCATTGATAGGTTCCATCATCCGCACGCATCCGGTAAAGGTCAGGACATTCCACAAGCCCGATATTTTCCGTTTGAAAGCCGCTCGTATACCGCCAATTCTTTAAATTATCAGACTCATAAAAGCCAATCTTTGTTCCCTCTGCCATGACCATCACCCATTGATTACGTTGAGTATCTCGGATGATTTTGGGATCTCTGAAGTCCTTTGTACCTGGGTTGGACATCACAGGCTTGTTGCGGTAAGAAGTAAACGTCTTGCCTTTGTCCTTACTGTACCACAAAAATTGTTCCTGCTTTCCGCCATCTGCGGAGGGCTGTGTCACAATGGCTACCAGCGTGCCTTTTCCAAAACCTGCGGTATTATTATCATCGATCACGACCGAACCGGACCAAGGATCTCCATTTGGGTTCGTATATTTTGGAATCGCCACCCCTTCATCTTTCCAATGTACCAGGTCGGTTGATGTGGCATGTCGCCATTCTGTACCGTTCTTTTTGGGATAGTCACGATTATATAAATAGTAATAATGATATTTTCCATCAAAATAAATGGGCCGTTGAGGATCATTCTTCCACTTATCCGGAACAGTAAAATGATAGGATGCCCGATAGGTCGGTGTTGTATGCTTACTTTGATTAGCTTGATTTTTGGGAATTGCAGCAGGTTTTTGGGGTTTGGCTGCATCCTGTTGGTACATACTCCATCCCATAGCTATAAATATAGTTAAGCCTGTGATAATTACAACGGATCGTATCCAAATGCTCTTGGGAGCTTTTTTTCTCATTATGACGATCCTCCTTACCTCTCATTGCATTGTTATGTATCGTCCGACGGACGGCAGATCGGTAAGCTACCAAACCGCCGCCTTCGGACATACTGCATATACCTACTTATTTCTTCCCATACTCATTTGGAGATTCTTTTTTGTCATTCGTTGGATCAACCGTGATTTGCCCTTGCTCCAAAATACCGTTTTTCACAACAGACGTTTTCGAGCCTTTAATATTCAGCAGGAAGCTTGGCGCGAAAGTAGATTTGTGATCCGGGAAAAGCCCTCGATTAGTCATATAACTCGAAACGACTACGTTATTACCTTTGCCTTGCGGGATAGCAAAATGGGCATACGTCCAGGTAATATCATCACGATCCAGATCCTGATGAAGAACGAGACCGGTTCCATTCAACGGTTTATAAGGCCCTGTCAAGGAAGTAGAAACATAACCCAGCATGTAAATATCATCGTCTCCGATCGCATCTACAGTCACCTTGGAACCTCTCGTACTCGTAAATAAATACCACAAACCGTTCATTTTGAACACATTCGCCCGTTCAATTTCATCTGTTACCAGATTGGAAGCAATCAAAGGAGGCATTACATTTTTCAACGTATAATCATCATTCAATTCAACGATGCCCAGTGCGCCGTTCGCCAGCTCAGCTCCTTTTTTCTTAGGACTTTGCTGCAGATTAGAAAGCTCTTCCCTGAAGAATTTCTTATTGCCGCCATAATAAGCTGAGTTTTGAAGCGAATCTTCGCCTTGGTAGCCTGTCTCTGTCCCTGTATTGGCTTCAAATATAATATATTTGTGGCCTTGATCCTCGACATAGTGAGGGTCTCTAAACGTATGGTTATCCATATCCACTCCGACGCTTTGCTGCACATTTTGATAGGTTTTCCCATCTCCACCGTCATAGATCGATTTCAAATCCTCGACTCCATCTACTTTCAGTGTCTTATCATCAGGCTGAGAGACATTAATTTGAGCCGTGCTCAAGGTTTGCTTGCCGTATAATTTGTTATTCGGATCATAGGGCTGTCTGCTGGTATAAAATAAACGTACTTGTCCATCAGAGGTTAAGGTAGCTGAACCTGACCATTCTTCTGACTGATTTTTTAGAATCGGATCGTTGGCAAGCAATTTATCATTGTCTTTAAATACTCTGCCGGCATTTTTCCAGCCGCTCAGTGAAGTATTGCCCGCTTTTTGATAGAACAGGTATATGAATGTATCCTCGCCTCTTTTAGGATCGCCTGCCAATCCAAAAACGATATTATACCCTTTGTAATTGGCTACTGTGCCATCGGCATTTTGTAACGGCCAAGAGTCCCAGACATCGAAATCAATTAGCTTGCCTGAGCTGTCGCGACCAATAGCAGAAGGAATATTCTTAATTGTAGAGGCATCAAAGGACGGAACCTCATATTTCTCTTTGCCTTGCTGTTTGAAAATATTCAGCATGTCATTACGCGTAATTTGGGTAAATGCATTGTCTGTTTTGAGATCAGATGCATCATTTTCCTCGGCAAAAGCCTGAACGCCGCCTCCTAACAGCAAGGTAGTTGCTACTGTTGCAGTGGCTGCTTTACTGAACCATTTGTTAAACTTCAAGTACTCCATCTCCCTTAATCTAATTGTGCTTCTAGATTTGAAACCCAACTTTTTGGTTGGTAGGGCCATTTTATATGGTATGTCAAACGATTGATATAGACTGAAAAGCCCTATTATGTGAGGTAAGAAATCAGGTTCCTCTATGAATTTCATCCTCATATTTTCCTAGTAATTTTCTGAAAATTCCTTTTTTTTCATTCCTATTACATTCAGAATAATTTGCTACTTGATTTTTTTCCGTGTCCCATTTTGCTAGGTTGGTTGCTTCATTCACATGCAAAATCGTTCTAAAATAAATCATACAAAGCCCGATTTGTAAGCGAATTCAAAAAAATGGTTCCTTAGTACCCTACAGCTCAATTCAGAAACATATTTTTTGTTACAATTTCTTAAGACTTTTTTACCATTTTGTTACCTATACCCTATGAATATATAGCAACTCTAGGGGGTTTTTATCTCCTTTTTGTATACTGGGGAATTTATCGGTCCTATACGAGGTGGCTATTTTGCTGTATCAGTAGGAGGAGAGACCATTGCATAAAGAGACAGCCCGGACCCTTATTTGGTGTACCGGACTGTCTCTTTATCATGAAAGATTTATATTATTTTTTATGCATGTTCTCTTTGTGGTGTCTTTACGCGCTGATCTGCCTCTTCTTCAGTGCCCGGCGGAAGGTTCCGCAGTCCGAGGACGACAAACCAGCTAATAACCGCAATAACGACCATGATAACGAACAGAGAATGCAGACTGTTTTCCAATACAGAACGAAGTAATCCGGCAACCTTGTCACTTAGACTCTGTGAAGCATGAGGTGCAAGCAGACCGTTAATATCCTCCTGCGTTACCCCTTGCTGTGTAAGCTGTCCGTCTGCTGTCTGGGCAGCAATGCGATAATTCAGCCATGAACCGAAGGCTGCAACCCCGATCGTTTGCCCCAACGTGCGCAGGAATGTATTCAAAGCTGTAGACGCGCCACGCAACTGGAACCCGACCGAGGACTGGGCAATAATCGTAAACACAGTCATCGAGAAGCCAAACCCCAGTCCATACAACAATGTAGACAGGAACAGCAGCCAGATCGGAGCCGTTTGGCCCATCAAGGTCATGACGAAAGCCCCCAAAACAATCAGGGTCAGCCCAATCAAAGATGTTCGACGTGAGCCCAGGGTCAGCAAAATGCGTCCTCCGATCATGGAGCCAAATAGCCAGCCTACGGACATTGGAGCCAGCGCGAGACCAGATGAAGCGGCATCTCCACCGTGTACACCTTGAATCCATAGTGGAAGATAGCTAGTCAGTCCGATCAGCAGGGTGCTGACTAACAGTGCTGCGGCACAGGAAAAAGCGATATCCCGTATCCGAAATAGCTTTAGTGGCACCATCGGTTCCTGAGCGCGTTTTTCGATAACCAAAAACAGAATCAGGAACAAAATGGCTACGGCAGCCAAGGCCAACAATTCAGGAGAAGCCCAGCCGATATACTGCCCGCCCAGTGCCAATACGAGCAAGAGGGCTGTCATCCCGATGGTAAAGGTAACCGCTCCCGGCACGTCGATACGCGCAGTACGCTTGCTTACCTGTTCCCGCAAGTAACGGGCGATGAAGAACATAGCCAGCAATCCAAAGGGAACGTTAAAACCGAAAATCCACTCCCAGCCAAAATAGGTAACCACATAACCACCCAAGAGAGGCCCGATCAGGGAAGAAATCCCCCATACGGAGCTAATCATGCCTTGGACTTTGCCGCGTTCCTCCATTTTGTAGATATCACCGATGATGGTAAAAGTAACAGGAATGACACCACCCGCACCAATACCCTGAATTGCCCGGTAGATAATAAGTTGCTCCATACTACCAGCCAGCATACAAAGCAAAGAGCCAAGTACAAACAACGAACAGCCGATTAAAAATATGGGTTTTCGGCCAAACAAATCGCTAAGCTTGCCGAAAATGGGTGTGGTCACAGCCATAGTCAGCAAATATGCCGTAAAAATCCAACTGAGCAAATTCACGCTGCCCAGCTCGCTAACAATCGTCGGTCCCGCCGGACCGATAACCGTTCCTTCAATTGCGGCCAGAAAAGTGGCCAATAGAACACCTGTCAGCACGAGTCCGCGCTTCATGGGTTTATCGTTTGCCAAGCAAATCACAAATCCTTCCCTTATAAAAACTGTGTTGTATCTGTGCGCGGTTTGCCTTTCCAGATTGGATTATTACCCGCACTGCATAATCGTAAACAGGCGGCCTATATAGGCCGCCTGTTTTGTACGATGTATATATATTATTGTCTACATGTCGTTAATTTTTGTCAACTGTAATCGTATGATAAATCTCACTATTTTCCACTTTATAGAGATGACCCTCTTCCATGCACAGAACATCGCTGGCAAAGCTTTCAGCCACCTGCATATCGTGGGTGATGACCAGAAAAGCCGCACCTTCGGCAGACTGCTCTGTGCACATACGGAGCAGAATTCTCGCCCCTTCGTAATCCGTTCCTGCGGTAGGCTCATCCAGAATGTATAGCTTTTTGGGCAAGATGAACTGTGCCGCAACGCTCAACAGTCTTTTTTCGCCTCCACTTAGTAGGTACGGGGAGGCATCCAGTCTGTGCTCCAGCCTGGCGGCGGCCAGTAAGCGCTGCGCCCGTTCCACATATGCGGCGGGAACCGGCTCCCCGGTCCGTAAACCAAGCTTGGCGCGCACGCTGTATAAACACTCCTCCCACACCGTTGCAGCTGCAAACTGGTGCTCTGGCTGCTGGAACACATAGCCGATTCCGGCAGCCAGCTGGTGAATTGGCAGCTTCGCCATATCCTGCCCCTCCCACCGCATGCACCCCTTCGGTGCTGGGAGCAAGCCCATGAGCAACTTGCCGAGCGTGGTTTTACCCGAGCCGTTCTCACCCAGCAGCACGGCTCGTTCACCGGGCGCAAAAGCTAGGCTCACGCCCTTTAGCGCTGCCCGCTGGCTACCGGGATAGGTGAAGGTCAATCCCTTCACCTCCAACAACGGCTGCCCAGCGCGGTCCGCCGCTGAGCCGGGATTCACCCCCGGCTCACGCGGCATGTCTCCCCTCCCTGCGGGAGAGGGGAGCAGCCCCAAGGCGACCAGCTGCGCACCATGTTCGCGCAGCAGCGTTTCGGGCGGACCCTGTAGTTGTACAGTCCCGCCCTTCAAGACGATGACGCGCTGCGCTGCCCGCACGCCATCGTCTATGCGGCCGGACGCGGTAACCACCGTCCGACCCGCCGCATGGAGCCGCCGACATAACTCTACGAAGTCGCATACAGCCGGCGGGTCCAACTGCGCAGCTGCGTCGTCGAACACGACCAGCGGCGCTTCCAACGCCAGTACCGCAGCAATCGCGGTGCGTTGGCGCTGGCCTCCCGAGAGGCGCCGCACGAAGGAGTCGCGCTCGGGAGCTAGGCCGACGGCCTCCAGCGCAGCAGCAATGCGCTGCGCTATTTCTGTCGGAGGCACGCGCAGGTTCTCCGGCCCAAAAGCAATCTCATCTTCGACGATTCCCTGCACCAGCTGGGCATCCGGGTCCTGAAGCACGACGCCAACAGTGGTGGCGACAGTAGCCAGATCAGCGATATCGGGGTCCATCCCGTACACGGTCAGCTCCCCTGTCCGTTCGCCCTCACCGGAACGGGACAATCCACCATGAAGCAGCTGACATAGCGTAGACTTTCCACTTCCACTAGCTCCGACAATGGCTACATGCTCACCCACCGCAATGTCCAGTGTCAGACCATGTAACGCTGGCTCTACCTGATCATCATACCGATAGCCAAAATTCTTCAAGGATACGGCTATTTTACGGCTAGAATTATAATCGCTATGTTCAATCATAACTGAAATATCCTCGATCCCCATTGTTGAAGATATAACCACATGCATAGCCACGGCTATGCACGTGAAGCGCGTCCCAGTTCAAACCGTTTTAACAGTCCCGTACGATTTAAGGCATCGCCCAGCACTTTCGTCAGCAGACCGCACAGGACAATGCCGCTCAGGATACGAACGACCAGTGCAATCGTCAGCACCTTCCACCCCCAATGCATATAGCCAAACATATTGGCTGCGACAATAAACCACAGCGGAACCATAGCCCCACCCACTAGCATCAGCGAAACTGCGTTCCAGCGCCGATACCGCAACAAGGCAAATACCAACTCAGCCGCAATCATATAGCAGACAGCCGCCGCGATAATAGAAGCAATTCCATAGGCGGAGCCCATAAAAGACTGCACTACCGCGCCAAATGCATAAGCAATAACCGCCGTACCCGGCTTACGAATAATATAATAGGCCAACAAGCCGTATATCATGTACAGCCCGACAATAGCGGAAGTTGCGATAGGCCCTCCCAGACTGTTTAATGTTTTGTTAATGAGCGACAAATACACGGTCATGACGCCGTTCAACGTGGCCAGCATCGCCATGAGTACGATATCCAGCGTTGTAAACTTTGCAAACATACGAGATTCCTTCATATGTATTTCTTGACTCCTCTCCCTATCTAATCTATAAGATTACAGCTCTGATCCTTGTACAAGCTGCTACTGTATAAATGTATTCATTTGCAGCCTCATTGTCAACCTAATTATATTTTACAGGTTGACAATAAGAACAAAAATAAGAGGCTTCACTTTATAAGCTCCACCATAAAACAGCCGTAGTTAATACAGCAGTCACAGCACATAAGTTGCCTACACGCCCATTGTTCAGTGTACGAAGATATGTCCGTTCTGCATAAGCGCCGAAACCTTTGCCCTCCATAGCCAGCGCCGTCTGCTGAACCCGTCTTACAGCATTCACCAACACGGCAGCCGCATACCCGCTCCACCATGATAACCGATTGCCCCACCCTCGTGGTGGTTCCTGTCCACGAACACGCCGTGCTGCCATAATTGTTCGCCCTTCTTCTTCCAATAAGGGGAGAAACGTCAGTGCCACTGAAATACCGAACGCAAACCGATAAGGAACACGCAAGCGCAGATTCAATGCCTGCACAAAATCTCGGGGATCCGTCGTCGAGAGATAGATATAAGATGCCAAAAACAACACAAAAATCCGCAACGTTAACGCCCCTGCGATATCCAGTCCCTCTGCTGTAATGACAATGGGTCCCCATGAAGCCACGGTATGTCCTTCTCGAATCGCTAGGATAGACAGTATAAAATACGGGATACCTAAACCAATCAGGAACGACATAGCCCGAAGTTGGCGTGCTAAGGTCAAACGTGCGCCCAAGCCAGCCACAGCAATCAGTACAGCCAAGAGTGCTGCTTCCCGCAGCGTCGAATCCCAAGCCATTGACAGGAGGCTAAAGCACCCCACCCATATTAGCTTACTTAACGGCCCTAGCCTGTGCAGCGGCGACGAACCGCCGTTATACTGAAACAGCATTTCGTTGTGCCTCCAGTCTGAGCCATTCTTCATGCAGTAAAGAATACATCAGCATATCCTTAAAGCCTGTAGATGTATGCTGTACCTGCCGCAACAGTCCTTCCTGTGTCCAGCCCATCGAGGACAGCAGGGCTTGCGAGCCTGTATTACGCGGGTCCACCAGCGCTTCGATCCGATTCAACCGAATCGTGTTATACCCGAATGACAGCACCAAGCGTAGCGCCTCGGTCATGTAACCCTGTCGCCAATAAGGCTTGGCTATCTCATAACCAATCTCGGCTTTATAAGCTCCCTCCGTCTGCCAATAATTAAACCCACAGCTTCCAATCAACTTCCCATTCTCCTTCAGTTCTATTCCCCAGCGCAGCGCATCCTCCGTCTTCGCCAGCTCATTCAACAACTCAATCATATCCTCTGCATCCTCACGTCCTGACATACCAGAAAGGTTCATATAACGGTGAACCTCCGGGTCAGACCAGCAAGCGAACATCGTAGCCGCATCCCCGCTTTCCATCCTTCGCAGCCGAAGACGCGGACTTTCCAGCGGTGGTATATGCCCCTTACATGCATATGCACACATGTTCAATCATCCTTCCAACATTAAAATGACAATAAATATACGCTACATTTAAGCATACACCTTCAACAAACACAACCTTATTTAAGCTGAGAAGCTTATATATATAAATAGCCCTCCTGTTCCTAGGATTAGGAATTAGAAGGGCATCTTCTATATTATAAGAGATTAAACCGTGCGAGCTTGTCTTCCGAATCAAAATTATCGAGCCTCTAAGCCTTTAAGAAGAGACTCGGGTATTGGTGCGAGTCGGTTTCTTCACAACATCCTTGTACAGTACGCCCAGCATCGACTGAATTTCCTGTAATTCATCGATCCCTGCACCGGTAATGCTAAACATATCATCATGCGGTGTCAGAAAGTTTTCCTGCGTCAAGTTTTCAAGCTCCTGCTTGACCTCACGTTCTCCTACACGGTAACCGCGTTCTTCCAACACAGGTTGAATATCTCTTACCGTGAGATCATTCTGATGTGCATAAGAAAGCATCTGTATACGGATAAACAAGTTCTGAACATCTGCATGCATAATTGCAACTCCTCCCTGGCCTAGGCCAACCATGTTACACTGTTTTTACCCATAGAGGATAAGCTGGAAACAGATGAGGGCAACCCTTGCTGGATTACTTTCTATACTGTTTGCCCCGCTAAAACGTATAGCTTATCCCCTTCCCAAAATGATTCTGTACAGAGGTTAGAGTACGGAGATACCAAAAGGTTACAGAGTGATTTTTCACTTGACTGAATATATACAATCGTTATATCTTAAATTAATTAACCAATGGTAAAAGCGAATTGCATAATTACCTATTTTTGACGATATATACAACAGTTAATGTAAAAATTTAATGTTAGGAGCGTGAACTCTACATGTTTCAAACCATACCTTACGAGGGCACACGTCATGAACAATTCGAATCGGTTCTCGGACAACTCCGGGCACTTATTCATGATGAATCCAATACCATTGCCAATCTGGCGAATGCTTCAGCACTACTTGGTCATTTCCTTCCAGATATTAACTGGAGCGGCTTCTATCTTTATGATGGTACTGAGCTTGTACTTGGTCCTTTCCAGGGCTTACCTGCATGTATACGGATTCCATTGGGACGTGGCGTATGCGGTACCGCAGCAGCTGAGCAACGAACACTTGTTGTAGATGATGTGCATGCGTTTCCAGGACATATCGCCTGTGACGCTGCTTCCAATAGTGAAATCGTTATTCCCCTTGTCAAGAATGGGGAACTGATTGGAGTGCTGGACATTGACAGCCCGCTAAAAGGCCGCTTTGATCACGAAGATCGTGTATTCCTAGAGGAATTTACGGCTATTCTGGTGTCTAGCTTGTAACCAAAATTGTGCATATATATGGTCTCCCTTCGCCACAATATATGAGGGTCTGAAACCCAAAACTATGCGGCGAAGGAGATTGATAATTCATGTACAACAACATGGCTCCACAACAACAACTTCATCAATGTGAACAAATCATGCAGCAATTGGTACAACAAACACAGCAAGGAACTGCCATGTATCAGCAGTTGCTGCAACAGGAACAACAAAATGCATCCAGTCTTGAAAGCCTAGTGCAACGTGAACGAAGTGCAGCTCAAATGATCCAAACTGCAATTCAGCATCACCAGCAGGCTATGCAGCAGTACCAGCAAGTTATTCAACTGTGTAGTCAATTGGAAAACTCTATTCGGTCCAGTAGTCAAATGACTCAGCCCGGATTTGGCGATAGCTACGCCTCACGCAGTATGCAACCATCCTCCTATAATGCAGGAAGCCACATGAATCACAGCTTCCCGCAACACATGGGGACGACTGGACAGCATTATGTAAGCGGTAGTGGCATGCAGCAGTACGGAAACAACAGCCAGCAAGGCATGAGAGCGACACAAAGCAGCATGTAAACTGCTCTACACACAAAAAGGGTGAACAGCAGGCCATCGGAATTGGCTTGTTGTTCACCTCTTTTTCAGACCTTTTACAGCCCTTCTTCCCCGCTTTGTTAATTTAATTCCCGTTCGGCTAGAACTTTCATCCCGTCTCGCAAATACTCAGCTAGTCCGGGGCGATAGCCTTCATACATTTTACTGAAATCCTCATGCTCCACATACAAGTCTCCCAGCCCGCTATAAATTTCTGCTGTAGGAGTATAGAATCGGCTTACCCATTGAAGATGACGGCGGATCAGCGCCTGTACTTCTTCACTATTATGCTTCAATCCTTTATTCATGGCTTCAGCCAGCTGCCGATGAATCTGATCAGCCTCTGCCTGTGAATCCAAATAATCCTCTTTGCTCCAGTTCTTTGTCGCCGTCTTGCTTTCCTGAATTGTTTCCTGAGCCTCTTGACCATAACGGTCTGTCAAATCACGTTCGTACATTTCCTGCTTTTCCGGGTTAAACCCTTGGTACATGTGCTCTGGTTTCATTGCTTGTTCCCCTTTCAAATGAGCCACCGTTCCGTCGATGGTCTGTAGGAGAGTATGCAAGCGGAAGACTTTGGCCTCGACCTTGGCTCGATGCTCCTGTAAAACCTCGGCTTTTTGTTCCTTGGTTTGCTCCAGCACCTTTCCAATTTTAGATAAAGGCAAATCCAGTTCCCTGTACACCATGATTTGCTGAAGCCTCAAAAGTTGTTCCTGTTCGTAATAGCGATATCCATTATTTCCAATATGATGCGGTTTCAGCAATCCGATTTCATCATAATAATGCAAAGTTCGTACGCTGATTCCCGACAGATTAGATACTTCCTTTACCGTATAGGCCATTCCGCTTCACCTCCCTTGCTTGACAGTCTAGTGTCTCACGTGGCGTGAGAGTCAACACCCCCACTTGCCCACCTTGGTACTACACTTTTACCCGTTAAGCGTGTGATGAACCGTCCCTGTGACAAGGATACAATCAATTCTTTTGTTTAAAGATCGTGATCAGACGACTCATATATTCACGCATATTTACAATTAAATTCGAGTCGCCATCATGAAGACACCAGTTGTACATGACCCCACGAGCTGCAATAAATAAGTAGTCTGTCATCTCTTCGGATGTCATGCTTTGATCCAACTCTCCTGCAGCTTGTCCTCTCTCTATAATCTGTTGAAGTATATTTTGCATATCACGACCCTTAGTAATGAAAAGCTTGTTATTAGTTGTATATAACTGTTTCACCGTCTCTAAACCAATATTCTGATTATATTCCGCATAAACTTCAAAATATTGAATAATATCCTGCACAATACTTTCTGAAGGTGGTTCATTCTTAAATTTCAATTCAAAGTAGTCATCCGCCTGTGCATACATCTCCACCAAAATATCACTTTTAGTCTTGAAATGATTATAAAATGAGCCCACAGACACTCCGGCCCTCCGGCAGATATCCTCAATTCTAATTTTTTCCAAACTCTTTTCATGCATTAGCTCTAATGTACTGTTATATATATTTTTTTTAGTCTGCAGGCTTTGCAGCTTTCGTCCACTCAATTGTTGGTTTGGCATTTACCTACTCTTCCTTTCTATTCTAAACATTCCTATCCTCGATGCCTTGTCCATGTTACTTAATTATAATAAGAAATGCTATTTTGTTTATTTGTGAAAACAATCACATAATAATGTCCGCTACCGTCCTATACTGAATCCATTCAATGAATTCATTCACTGAATGGATTCATTGAAATGGTCGATTCATAATTAGGAGGCATTGTTATGAAAGAAGAGCATCGAATTTTATTTGAGCCTATGAAAATTGGAAAACTAGAAATTAAAAATCGGTTTGTCATGGCTCCCATGGGCCCTGGTGGGCTTTGTGATGCCGATGGCACCTTTAATGAGCGAGGCGTCGAATATTATGTTGAACGGGCAAAAGGCGGGACAGGACTGCTCATTACAGGTGTAACGATGGTTGAGAATGAAATTGAGAAATGTGCCCTGCCATCAATGCCCTGCCCTACTCTAAACCCCTTAAATTTTGTTAAAACGGGTAAAATGATGACGGAGCGGATTCATGCATACGGCACAAAAATATTTCTACAATTATCCGCAGGCTTTGGACGGGTAAGCATCCCTTCAATTGTAGGTAAAACGGCTGTCGCTCCCTCTCCTATCCCTCATCGCTGGCTTCCCGATGTAATCTGTCGTGAGCTAACTATCGATGAAATTCACACCTACGTCAGAAAATTTGCGGAATCTGCGGCTATTGCCAAAAAGGCAGGCTTTGACGGTATTGAAATCCATGCGGTTCATGAAGGCTATTTACTGGATCAATTTGCGATTTCTTTCTTTAACCATCGAAAAGACCAATACGGCGGAAATCTGAGAAACCGCTTAAGATTTGCCATAGAGATCGTCCAAGCCATCAAAGCCGAATGTGGACAGGATTTCCCGGTATCTCTTCGATACAGCATCAAAAGCTTTATTAAAGATTGGCGTCAGGGTGGATTGCCAGGCGAAGAGTTTCAGGAACAGGGACGGGATATTGAAGAAGGAATTGAAGCGGCCAAAATATTAGAGGAAGCTGGATATGATGCTTTTAATGGTGATGTTGGTTCGTACGATTCATGGTATTGGGCACATCCACCAATGTATCAGGAAAAAGGACTCTATCTTCCTTATAACAAAATTTTAAAAACCATTCTAAAGGTACCTGTCATTACTGCTGGCAGATTGGATAATCCAGACTTGGCCAGCAAGGCAATACGTGAAGGAAAAACCGATATGATTGCACTGGGTCGGCCATTGTTGGCTGATGCTGACATCCCCAACAAAATCAAGGCCGGGAAAATAGAAAAGATTCGTCCTTGCCTCTCCTGCAAGAGGGCTGCATGGGTCGATTGGCATCTTTTGCAACGATTTCATGTGCCGTTAATCCGGCTTGCGGCAGAGAAAAAGACTATGCACTCGGAAAAGCAGATCAGTCCAAAAAAGTCTTGGTGATCGGTGGAGGACCCGCAGGATGTGAAGCTGCCCGTGTAGCTGCTATTCGCGGACACCACGTTACCTTATTCGATAAAAATAACCGATTGGGAGGTAATCTGATCCCGGGTGGAATTCCAGACTTCAAAGAAGACGATCATTTACTTGCGACCTGGTATGAAGGGGAGCTAAAGGATTTAAAAGTTGACGTCCAATTGAATACCGAGGTTAATCGGACTACCGTAAATGAATATGCAGCAGATGTTGTTATTTTTGCTACCGGCTCCTCTCCCAAAACCTTCTCCATTGGTACATCTACTAAGGTGTATTCCGCAGAAGAAGTTTTGCTTGGGAAAAAAGATCCCGGTGCTTCCACCGTAATTGTCGGAGGTGGGCTTGTGGGATGCGAAACTGCACTTTGGCTTGCTGATCAAGGTAAAAAAGTAACGCTGGTGGAAATGCAAGAAGATATTTTAACCGTCGGCGGCCCCCTGTGCCATGCAAATGAAGATATGCTGCGTGACCTTGTTGCATACAAGGATATCCATCTCCTGACCAACGCCAAAATTGTCGATGCCAACGATCAAGAATTCGTTCTTCAAAATAAAGATGGTGAAGAAACGATTCTAAACGCAGATTCAGCGATTCTGGCTGTAGGATATACTCCTCAGCAATCGCTTTATGAAGACATTCAAAATGAGGTTTCCGAGTCCTACTTAATCGGCGATGCCAAGCAAGTACAAAATATTATGTATGCTGTCTGGGACGCCTATGAGGTTACTAGAAATATATAGTACCCCGCTACCTCCAAAGCCGTTTACTATGTAAGCAGGCGGCTTTGGCTTTTTTACCTTTGCAGCAATTGCTTAGTTAAGAGAGGCTTTTCCCCATAACCACATGATCATAAAAAGCTATCTTTTGAATAATTTTCTCCAAATTGTGCTGCGTTTGTGCCACATGTGCTTCCACTTTCTTTTTGTGGGCTACAAGGAAATCTCTTCTCTCTTGGATTGTGGCTTCTCCTTTTACATTTAGCTCAAGGTATGCCTTAATTTCTTCAATAGTCATCCCTGTATCTTTCATAGCCATAAGGAACCTAATCCAATCGATTTGTTTTTCGGTATATACCCTTCTTCCACCTTCATCCCGACCGACATCAGGTAATATGCCTTCTTTTTCATAATAACGAAGGGTGGATGCGGGCAATCCGCTCTTGATTTGAACTTCTTTAATGGAGTACATGGTTATTCCCCTCCTCGTTCTTTTATTTTCTCTTCAAGTCAGCTTTAACGATAAGTATAAGTTTTCATAGTAAAGAGTGCAAAATTAAGATTCCGATATTCGTCTAGCAGAAAAGCTAGCCCTCTCCCTGTCCTTCTTCTCTCAATTTCCCAATACAACTCCTAACATTCTCCTCCGGATGGTTCACTTCCCAATGATCCAACAGCCGATTAACCTCCTCATCCAGAGGGTGCAGCCGATAATAAAATATGGCAGCTCGTAATTGGTGATGCTCCTCGACAGGTTCATCGTCGGGCCAGTGGTACTCTTGCTTGCCATTCTCATCGGTAGTCCCTATAGCTCCATCCTGCAAGGGAGAACGGCCTTCTAGGCCTTCACCGCGGGCAATTGCTTTGAGAAAATCGGCATGCCTCATGGCAACATCCGGCGAACAACGGTACAAATTCTCGAAAATATCAAAGGCATCGATCGGATCGTATTCCAGATTCTCAAGGAAATGCCTTTGCAGCAGCGAAGCAACCTTCTTATTGCCCGTCAGTCCAGACAGAAAATAGAACGTGGGCATCTGTGCCTCATAACGAAAATCGTCGACATGGCTGATAATATCGTCCACAATCTGGTCGGTCTGAAGACCTTCACGTGCTAATCGAGTTAGTACCCGTACCGCCTTATATTGGGTCCAATCGTACACACCGAATAGCAGTATCCAAATCGATTGCCACTACAGCTTTCTTATTCTTCTTCCAAAACTGAAATATTCTCATATGTAATTCACAGCTCCTTATCCCGTGTTACTAACAATTTCATTGCCAACTAGAATATTCTTTATGAATATATATCGGAAATTCTTTATAATCTCCTCAACACGTTTTCTCCAATAACAAAACATATTTTGGAAATTACTTGTATACTTTTCAACAGTTTACTAAATATATGCGATTGCTTCTCTAAGCCTATTCTTTTTTATCATAACTATTTAGTATTATAAGGATATAAAAAAGGAGGTTATCATTTGAAAAGTACAGGTATGACACGTCCCCTAGATGCGTTAGGTCGTATCGTTATCCCCAAAGAAATGCGAATTTCCATGGATTATAATGTGGGTGATCCTGTTGAGATTTTTGCAGATGAGGAAACTGGTATTCTCGCCTTTCGAAAATATACTGGGGTGACGTGTAAAATGTGTGGTTCAACAGAACAATTAACTTATTTTAGAGACAGCTTTATTTGCGGGGAATGTATTGAAAGTTTAAAAAAGGGAATACATTTTAGCCCTATCCTAAGACCAGCCAAGTCAGCTTTATCCAACTCACAACGATCTAATAAAGAGTCCAAACGTCTGCGGCGATCGACACAACAGATGATCGAAAGTCTAAAAGAATTAATGCAAAAACACCCCAATGCAGCACAGCACGAATATGCCAAAATACTTGAGGTTTCCCAAGCCCGTATATCCCAGCTCAAAAAAATGCTCTAACTACAGCTTGATACCCTACATAGATATACACCAGAGATTTCATCATGTGCAGCTACTTTTGAACCGTGATACGCAGCATCATAGCTAACCGACAAAACGCATGAACGTCCATACGAAAATTCCACACTAGGTATAAAGAACTAGTGAATGACTTGCAAGCGAGAACGCCTATAAGCAGAAGGCTGTGCTACATTTAATAATGGTTCCTGAATTAAAAAATGACCTTCTTTAATTAGAGAAGGTCATTTCATTTATTTATTCATTTTTCTATAGTAAACCACCACACACTTCTAATGTTATTTTTCAATTAATCCACTTTAACCCCAATAATGCAAAAAAAATTTTACAACTATGATTTATCACAAAAAAAGTAAAACTGTTTTTACATATGGTTGTAAATAAGGATGGGTGAATCTAATATGAACAGACCTGCTCAAATTATTTCTATTCTTATATTTTCCGTAAGTGTAAGTGTGTTTGCTGGTTGTGGAAAGCAGGAAACAACGGATACATCTACCAATGGAACAATACCAACAACCTCAGAAACGGTAGTAAAAGAAGAAACAGATCAACCAGCCGCCCTGCAAAACTTGGACGAGATCAAATGGAATGATGTTAAAGACCCTCTAATTGAGGATGCCATGATAGCAAAACTCAAAGCAGCAATAGCTGCCTTCGTGTCAAAAGATTTGGATCAATTCCATGCTGCGCTCGGTCCAGACGTTGGAACAGGTCACGATTACCTCTTCGATCATCCGGTGAAGTTTACTGGTATTGCTGAAGCTATGAAAGAAAATAATCGGATATTGATACCCATTGTAGGGGAACGGCTGAATAATGAAGAAGGATATTCACCCGATATACGATATACCTTCTATTTAGAAAAAGATAAAGATGGTGCATGGCAAATTGTTTCAATTGATTAACTAAATTCTCTAAGATGCATTTATTTCGATTTCATCCATGATGCTATAAACCAAATGCTTTTCATTCGTAAAGGTATGTTTTTAGTAGTCGCTAAAAGCACACTTTTTTGGGACAATGAATTTTTCCAAAAAAATATCTTGTAGCAACATTGCCCATTCCAACAAGTACGTTTGCACATATGATGTCACAAAATTCAATCTAAAGGAGAGATACACACCTTGTCTAAACATTCTTCTCATCGTTCGATGGGGCCGTTACAACCACATTTCGCGACCACTACTGAAGTGAGCAATTTTGTTAATTTATGGGGGATATTTACTGTGAATGGTCAACAGATCGTTGCTTTTGTAAAAAGCGTAGATCCCGCTAACAAATCAATGTTAGTGCTATATCCTAATGGTACACAATCATATATTGATGTAACTCAAATCAGTCAGGCACAAGGCCCTTATCCAAGTATGCCTTCTATTCCAGGACAAAGCAGTGGTCAGGGCGGTCATCAAGGCGGTGGATCGCCTTGGCCTCCTCACGGTCAAGGCGGTGGTCAGGGCGGTGGGTCGCAGTGGTGGCCTCAACATGGTCAAGGCGGCGGTCAGGGCGGTGGGTCGCAGTGGTGGCCTCAACATGGTCAAGGTGGCGGTCAGGGTGGTGGATCACAGTGGTGGCCTCAACATGGTCAAGGTGGTGGATCACAGTGGCCTTCCGGTGGATCTCGTAGCGCCAATCGGAAAAATCGGAAAAACTAATACCCAACCCTTATTGTAGCAATTGCCGTTTGCCATGAGCGAGTGTCGATTGGAACACATTCAATATTGGACCAAACAAAAAGGCGTCGCCTGCAAATGCACGCGATGCCTTTTGGATTAGCCACTGGCTACTTCGATTCCCCTAATTCTTAATCCTCTGCTCCTAAACATATTTCCATTAGGCTTTGCTGGCCATGTCTGCAATCTGGCGAAGCCACACTTTACGTGTATCCTCATCGGATTGGGGTACCGACTCGAAGAACAGATGATACATGACGTCAAGCCCACAGTATTCAAATATACCTTTGTCGGACGTCAAGCGAAGTGCTTGATCCATGCCATTGCTAGCATATTCCGCATGTGATTTTCCTTGCGTATTGAGGATAATAGCTTTCTTTCCCTTGAGCATTCCCATCTGCACTCCATTTACATATTTATAAGCAAATCCATAAGAGAATACACGGTCAATATACCCCTTCATAATAGCTGGCATCCCCGTCCACCAAATAGGATAAATAAAGGTGATTACCTCTGCCCATTGCAAAAATTCCTGTTCCCGTACAACATCTTCTCCGATTCCTTCAATGACCTCGCTGCTGCTAATCACAGGTTGAAAGTTGATTGCATATAGATCACGAACAACCACATCATGTCCTTTTTGCTTTAGCCCCTCGACTGCTGTGGTCAAAATTGCATGATTAAAGCTTCCCTCGGATGGATGTGCGTAAATAATAAGATGCTTCATGTTCTCTCCTCCATTTACTTTAAAATAAGTGATTGATCAATTACTTAACTACGTACTCCTTCAATCAACTGAATCTGCTCAATCCATAGTTCGGATAAAGATACGTTTGAGTAAACTTTAGCGGTATCCTGCTCATGAATATCACCTCCGTTGCTTATTAATCCAGTTAGTGATTGATCAATCACTAATGATTGGCCTCAGTATAGTATATTCCTTTTTACTTTGCAAGTGCTCTTTGTTCAACTTTATATAAAAGATTGTAAAAAGATCTGATCCCAAAACAGTGTTATTATCGCTGTTCAAAGTAAATAAAGTCCCCCAGTTGGTTTTAAACAGATTGATGTCCATCATGGTGTGATATCAAGCAATCACTTAATATGACTTTATAATGTCATATTATAAGGTGTATGCTACTGAGAGAGGTGAAGCGTATGCCGTTAAGCAGACATTTTGAAATCGTTTATATATTACTCCATAAGAAAAAAGTGACTGCTGATGAATTGGCAGAGCATTTTGAGGTTTCCACACGAACGATTTATCGGGACATAGATGCCTTAAGCGCAGCTGGGATTCCCATCTACAGCAGTAGAGGCAAGGGTGGCGGAATATCATTGATGGAGGGTTATGTCTTTAACACCTCTTTACTGTCCGAGCAGGAACAAGATGATATCTTAATGGCCCTTCAGAGTGTGGCTACAGCTACCATCCCACAGGTAGAAGAAGTGCTAAACAAGTTGAGTAGGATTTTTAAAAAAGACATGGGAAACTGGATCGAAGTAGATTTTTCGCCATGGGGAAGCCAAAACAGCCAGAGACAGCTATTCACTCTTATACGCAACGCAATAATCACAAGCCGTGTTATAAAGTTCCGCTATTATAACGTCGCCGGGGAACAGAGTTATCGTAGCGTCGAACCTGCCAAGCTCTTGTTTAAAGATAAATCCTGGTATGTGGAAGGTTACTGTTTAAATACCGAAAGTCATCGTGTATTTAAGATTGGCCGAATGAAAGAGATTGCAGTTACCGAAATTAGTTATGAGCCAAGAACAGTCGTAGCATCTACAGACACAAAGATGAACGACTTGCTTCATACCATTGAAGTAACTCTTCACATTTCTGCTCAAGGAGCTTACCGCGTATACGATGAATTTGCCGAGAAAACAATTACTCAGAAGGAAGACGGCTCTTATACCGTCACGGCACAATTTCCTGTAGGCAATTGGCTGGACAGTTATCTGCTGTCCTTTGGTCCCCTCCTTATAGAGGTTAGCCCCGAACAAGTACGTACAAGAATATTGTCTCATTTAGAAACGATGAAAAGAAATTTAAATGATCCTCTATAATATGACACCATGTAGTCATATTATCACTGCTATGATGAGTTTGAAGTTATCGCTCACAACATACTCACCATAGGAGGTTGAAGGATTAATGAATCCACATAAAACCATGCCACCGGCAGTAGAAACTTACTTTACATCAGCGAACAAATCCCAGCTTGAAGTATTTACTTCCGCTTTCGATAAAGATGCGTTGATCTTGGATAATCATCGCGAAATCAAAGGTATGGAAGCCATAAAATCATGGTGTGAAGCAGAAATATTGGAGCCGAATGTCACCTTCGAGATCGTGGATATGGATGACAGTAATAATACCATCGTCGTAATTGCGAAAGTAGACGGAGACTTTGATAAATCGAATCTTCCCGACCCACTCCTCCTTAAACATCAATTTCTAGTAAACAACAATAAAATTAAAGAACTGATTATTACACTTCCATAAAGGAATTAAAAAATAAGAAAGGGAAAACGAATATGCCTGCTTATGTTGTTTTTATACGTGAACAGAGTGCCGATCAAACTGAACTCCAACTCTATTCTCGGAGTGGAGATACCTAGAGGTATTCCTCAACCACATTGTAAAATTTAGGAGGAATTATTCGCATGAGTTTTCAATTAGAAAGCATATTAAGTGAGTTTAAAGGCAAAAGGGCCTTGGTCACAGGCGGTACCAAAGGAATGGGAGAGGCTATTGCTAAGAGACTTACGGCTGCAGGTGCTACCGTAATAACTACGGCTCGAACGACTCCAGTTAATTTAGAAAATCCAGACCTGTTTATTCCAGCCGATATTAGTACGCCTGAAGGTGTAGATAAAGTAGTAAACAGTGTTCTTGAGCGCCTAGGCGGTGTAGATATTCTTGTCAACAATGTTGGAGGCTCGTCAGCCCCATCTGGGGGAGCTCTTATCTTGACAGACGAGCATTGGCAGCAAACTTTTAACGCCAATCTGTTTGCTTCCGTCCGTTTAGACCGTGGACTGCTGCCGGCTATGGTGGAAAAGGGTTCCGGTGTTATTATTCATATTTCATCCATTCAACGTCGCTTGCCGCTATATGATGCAACATTGGCTTATGCTGCAGCCAAAGCAGCTTTAACTACTTACAGCAAAGGGTTATCCAAGCAGTTTTCACCTCAAGGCATTCGTATTAATACAGTTGCGCCAGGCTTTATCGAAACGAAGGCAGCACAAAGTTTGATTGATCGGATTGCTGAGACGACAGGTGACCGAGAAAGTGCATTAAAGCAACTGATGGACTCGTTGGGAGGAATTCCAATTGGTCGTCCAGGACTACCAGAAGAAGTCGCTGAGCTTGTTGCTTTTCTGGTATCCGACCGGGCCGCTTCAATTACAGGAAGTGAATATAATATTGACGGTGGAACAGTTCCAACGGTCTAACACTTTATTTTCATCTGACAATCACGCAAAAGGTGCCAAAAAAGCCTATCTAATGAGCAGACATACGCAAAACGTATTATCTATGCCCATCAGATAGGCTTTTAAATAACCACTACCGTTTAATAACGATCAGCTTTGTTTCCAGCATTTCTTCCATGGCATACTTTACACCTTCGCGTCCCGTGCCACTTTGCTTCACACCACCATACGGCATATGATCAACACGGAAGCTTGGAATGTCATTGATCATCACGCCGCCCACCTCAAGCTTGTCCGCTGCATCCAGCGCGGTCGTGATATTACGAGTGTAAATTCCCGCCTGCAGGCCATAGATCGAATCATTTACATGGTTTACGGCTTCATCTATAGAGCTAACAGAATGAATCAGCACAAGCGGGGCAAACACTTCACGACAGGACACCTTGGAAGTCGGGTCCACATTAAGCAAAACCGTCGGCTCCAGAATACCTCCCTTGGCTTGGCCCCCCAGAGCGATCCTTGCGCCTGCTTGAACCGCTTCTTCCAGCCATTCACGGACACGTTCGACATCCTTGGCTGAAATAAGCGCGGATACATCCGTGTCCGGCTCTAGCGGATCTCCAATTTTTAAACGTTGAGTTGCTTCTATAAATCGGGATACAAAGGTATCATACAGTTCATCGACAACGTAAATACGTTGAACTGAGATACATACCTGCCCCTGATTGGCAAAGGCTCCACTCACACAACGGTCGATGACCGCGTCTACATCCGTATCACGGTCGATAATAACGGCCGCGTTGGAACCCAGCTCCAGCGTGACCCGCTTCAAGCCAGCCTTGGAGCGAATTTCTGTACCGACCGCCGGGCTACCGGTAAAAGTGATATAGCTGACGCGTGGATCAGTGACAAGTACGTCGCCAATGGTTTTACCATCGCCGCTGATCACGTTAAGAGCGCCCGCAGGCAATCCAGCCTGCTCCAGCAGCTCCGCAATCAAGTAAGCCGACAACGGCGTCTGCTCCGCAGGCTTCAATACGACCGTATTGCCTGCTGCCAGCGCGGGACCCACTTTATGAGCAACCAGATTCATCGGGAAGTTAAATGGTGTGATAGCTCCTACTACCCCTACAGGTTCTTTGAGCGTGTAGGCCATACGACCCTCGCCGCCCGGTGCGGCATCCAGCGGAATGGTTTCCCCGTGAATCCGTTTGGCTTCTTCAGCTGCGAACTTGTAGGTTTGCACCGTCCGGTCAACCTCCGCCAGCGCAGCCTTCCATGGTTTGGATGCTTCACGTGCAATGATGCGCGCTGCATCCTCACGCCGCTCTTCCAGCAGGTCAGCCAGCTTCTCCAAAATGGCTGACCGCTGGTGCGCTGGCATGACCCGCATCTCCGAGCGTGCATCAGAGGCTGCCTGAATAGCAGCCTTGGCATCCTCTGCTGTGGCCTCTGCCACCTCAGCAATGATTTTTCCGGAATAGGGTGATTTCAACGTCGTGTACGATGAAGCTGCTTTCCATTCTCCACCAATAAATAAATGCTGCTGCATGCTTTTTCCTCCTTCTCTTGATATCAACGTTCCTTTTACCGTCTATTTTACCGTCAACACCGGACAAGGTGCATGCTGAATCACCTGATGGCTCACGCTACCCAGTATCATTTCGGAAACAAGTCCTTTGCCCCGCGTTCCCATAATGATCAAATCCGTCTTTTCCTGCTTTGCACTTTCGCAAATGACACTCGCCGGATCACCGTGACCCGCCAGCATACGGTAAGAAATACCCTCGTCCTTCAAATAGTCGGATGCTGGTTCCAAGATATGACGACCTTCCTCTTCGATTCGCTCATCCACATCAACCCCAACCGGGGGCTCATTCATGGATAAAGCCGGGTTTACATGTAATACAGTCAGATGTGGATTCCCCTGAAGCTGCTTAGACAACGTTTTGGCTGTCTGCAACGCATTCATAGCATGTTCCGAACCATCAATCGCGACCAGAATATGTTTGTATTCGCTCATACTCTTTTCCTCCTCAGAAGTTCGATCTTAGTGTGCATCCACCTGAATATCCTGCATATGTCGACGACGTACGATCAGCACAGCTACGCCAATCAGTACCATCAATGCTCCAAAATAAAATGGGGTTTCTGCTGAGTACCACTCTGACAGCTTCCCTGCAAGCCACGGCGAAATTGCCCCGCCCAAAAACCGCATGAAGCTGTAGGCCGCAGATGCTGTCGAGCGCTCCACTGGAGCAGCCTGCATAACAGCAGTTGTAATCAATGTATTGTTAATCCCCAGAAAAATACCAGCCACAATGACGGCGACAATGACAGTCGTTGGTGAACCAGCTACCGTCCCGATCGCCATAACACCCAAATCAATGGCAAACAGCGTCAGCATGATACTAATGGAAGATACCACGCTCAAGCGTGCTTGAATCTTCGGTGCTACAAACACCGAGGTAAAGGCCAGCATAATTCCCCAGCCAAAAAACACATAACCCAAACCATGCTCGTCCAGATTCATTACATATGGAGAATACGCCATCAACGTAAAAAATCCAAAGTTATATAACAACGCTACAATACCGAGCGTGAGCAAAGCCGGATAACTGAGCGCTTTGAACGGATCGGCAATGGAACCGCGTTTTTTGGGCTTTGGAATGGAAGGCAGCATAAACGTAATGAACAAAAATCCCACTACCATCAGTCCGGCTACACCGAAAAACGGACCGCGCCAGGAAATGGAACCTAACTCACCGCCCAGCAACGGACCCACTGAAATCCCGAGGCCCAATGCCGCTTCATACAAAATAATTGCTTTAGCTGTTCCAGAAGTGGACAGACCTACAATCGCAGACAACGCTGTTGCGATAAACAAAGCGTTCCCCAAACCCCAGCCTGCCCGGTAGCCCACAATTCCGCCAACTGTACTGGCTGTGCCGCCCAGTCCAGCAAACACAATAATAAATAAAATCCCGGTTAGTAGTGTCCATTTGACACCCAATCGACTAGATACAACGCCTGTAATCAGCATCGCAACGCCTGTTACCAGATTATAGCTGGTGAACAGCAATGACACTTGGCTTTTCGTAGCATGAAGCTGATCAGCAATGGCCGGAAGAATCGGATCGACCAATCCCAGACCCATAAATGAAATAACACAAGCAAAGGCGACTGCCCAGACCGCTTTAGGTTGAGACAGCAAGCCTGAGCGTTCTTTTAACTCTTCAGGTAATGCATGTTGTGAACTCATATTATGATGTTACCTCCACATCTGAATGTAAATGTTCTTGTTATGACGGGTCGTGATCAAGTTCATCATCCAGAAGAACCTTGCGTTCACGCACCCTAACCCGTAACTCCTCCAACTCAGTCTGGAGCATACGGATGCTGTTGATTTTTCCCTCCATTAATTCCAACTGCTCGTTCAATGTACTTTCCATATCCTCCAACATGGCCCGTCGCTCGTTCGGTTGCAAATGCTCCGTTCGCTCGCGATATTCCTCCCGCTGACCCTTAAGCATTTCCGCTGCGGACATGTAACGCTGAAGCTCTTGCAAGGAGAATCCAAGTACTTCCTTGGCACTCACTATTTTTTTTAGTAAGTCCACATCCTCCTGCGTATACAGGCGCATATTTCCTTCACTGCGCTGCGGAGAGGGCAATAAGCCGATTTCCTCATAATAACGAATGGTTCGCTTGGTTAATCCGCTTTGTTTGGCGACCTCATCAATTTTATACGTAACCATGACACCCACCTTATGAAAAAGATTATATATAAATACTACGCCTCTATAACGTTAACGTCAACGTAAACTTCAATATAAAAAAAACCGCCTCTAATTGGAGACGGTTCCTATTTTGACTAGTACGGTCATAGACCCGAGCATCGGTGCTCAAGCCCATGAATATAGCTTTAGATGAAACAAGTACGAGTGATGATAACCAGTAAAATGAAGAGAACCAGAATAACACCAGTGGAGGTGAACATGTTACAACCGCCACAACCTCTATCTACTTCACCCATTTCGTATTCCTCCTCCCTACTGATTCCAGCAAATCTCCCGAATTTTAAATCCTTGAGCTACGAATTAGATGATAAATGCTTTGGAAATAATAACGAGCAGAATGAAAAGTACCAGAATCGCTCCTGTAGATGTAAAAGCTCCATAACCAGCGCCTACTCCAGACATGGTGATTCCTCCCTTCATGGTTTACAAGAGCATCTTATGCTTATGCCATCATCCATGATAGGGACAAATGCCGCGCCTGCCGCCCAAATCTAGGTTGGGGTTGTACTGTCCTGTTATTCTTCGGACCCGAGCATGCCGTGATACAGGAGGTTTCGTGCCTGCTTGGCAAGCACAGACGGACTTTCACGTCCAGGCAGCAATTTAGTTAACGTCAGCCGTTCAATCAAGCCGATCACGCATTCTGCTGTCAGTTCAGGGTCCAGTTCCTCACGGCAGGAGCCCCATCGTTGCGCCGCCAGCAGATGCTTTTTGATATGCTCAGCCATTTCCGCCTTAATACGCACCGAATCTGTCGCCTGGTAAAATCCGACACGAGTGATCGCCGGATTATTAGACAACACGCGAAAAATAGCTTCCAGAAACACCTGTCCCCGTCTCAAAATTTCAGCCTCGCTTAGGTCTGGGCCTATCTTCATGCTTTGTACCGTATCATTCACCAAAGTACCGAAGCTCTCCACAAGCTCCTCGTACAACTGTTCCTTGCTTTCAAAATGAATATAAAAATCCGGCTGCGTCAATCCTGCACGTGCCGCGATCGAACTTACCTTTGTCTGATAAAACCCCGTCTGAGCAAACTCTTCAGCCCCCGCTTCCAGTAACAACCGTCGACTCTCCCGACTTCTGACTCCTGCTCTCATCACGGTCTTGCCCCCTTACGCCACAAATCTATCGTATTATAAAGTTCCTTTGCAGTAAGAACAACGGGCTTGAGGATGATATATACCTGTCCTTCAAAAGTCCTAATACAGAAGGACTGAACGTTTTGGAAAATCAAGGGCATCTCCCTACAAGGTATAATTAACCAATCTGACGGTGAGCGAGCAGGAATTATTACGTGGAATTCAAATATTTATACTTGAGGATTTTGCAAAATCCTGACTTTCGATATATATCAGTGATGAGGACAATATTTGCGCATCATCTCAATCGTTGTCAGATCATCATCCAACCCCCGTTGTTGCAAGCCATCGATAATTTGCTGACGTTCCTGATCTTTAACATTTTGACCGAATTTAAACTTGGCAGTCCATTCCTCCGGTACAATTTTGATCAGAGCGACCCCTTTTAAACGTGAAGCATACCGAGAATCGCTGGCATCAATCGTGTCATACCCGCCTTCCGGTTGCAGCTTGCTCATAAAAATGGAAAAGGCCGATGCTTTTTCTTCCAGATCCACTACATGCTCCGCATGACCACGCACGGTAATACTTTTAAAAAATGAAGTCGCCGGACATGCCATATGTTCATCCGTAAAATAAGACGGAATGAGCGCATATTCTTTGGCGGCTGAAAAAGTAACTCGATTATCTTCTTTCATCCGTTCCATCTTTTCTCCAGCACGGCTGCCATGAATATAAAAAACGCCATTTCCATAAGCGAAATTCAAGGGAACCACACGCGGAAAACCATCCTCGCTGTTCATGCCTAAAAATCCGAAACTGACCTCGCTTAGAAACTGCTCTATTTCCTCTAGTTCTGCCACCGTAAATTCTTTTCTTCTCACAGGGAACTCTCCTTCCATCTATTGACCAATGATACATTTCAGATTATGTTGAAAATGGATTCATAAAAAGATCCAATATGAACGAAAATGAGTGGCCCAATCGAAGGAGAAGAGTATGGATATTACGATTGCTTATCAGCGTGCGCTTCAAAAGTATCATTTAAAATATTTGGCATTGTATCATGCTCTTCGTGAGGGAATCCTCAATGGCTCCCTTGCCAGTGGTACGCGTCTGCCTTCCACTCGTGATCTGGCTGTGATGTATGGAATTTCGCGAGGGAGCGTTAAAGAGGCATATGATATGTTGTTGGCAGAAGGATATATAGATTCGGCAGTAGGCAGAGGAACCTTTGTTATGGAACAGACAGCGGTGCTGCCCGACAAATCTTTAATCAACCAGCAGAACCAGAATTCACCTGTTGTAAAACAAAAAGCCCCTGCTCTATCAGCTTGGGGACAACGAATCATGCAGATCGAAAGGGAACGAAACTTACAGCGGTCTCCTGCTTCTGCTACAAATAGAGACAGTGCGCAACAGCCTTTGATTTCTTTTCAGGCAGGAGAAGTTGTATTGGAGGGCAACTCACAGATCGCATGGAAAAGCGCAATGACTGCCGCTGGAAAGGATCTGCAAAAGCCCTCGGCTGACGCGACGACTGCACCAGTGAGCGGTGATGAATGGCTGCGTGAAGCGATTTGCCATCATGTTGGCAGAACACGCGGAATTACGGCCACGCCGGATCAAGTCGTATTATGCAGTGGTTCCATGGAAGTGATCACGTTATTAAGTCAGTTGCTTATTCATGAACAAGATCGAATTGTATTGGAGAATCCCTGTTATTCCGGCATCTACCGTGCAGTTACTGCCTCAGGCGGACAGATACATGCTGCTGAAATGGACCAACATGGAATTGTCCCACAGGATTGGGATTCCAAACTCCTATTTGTTACACCTGGACGACAGTTTCCAACCGGTGCAGTGTTGCCATTAACACGCCGTCAACATATTTTGCAATGGGCAGCATCCAAGGGAGCGTGGATCATTGAGGACGATTATGACAGTGAATTCCGTTGGGCAGGACGACCCATTGAACCATTAAAAGCACTGGATCGTACAGAATGTGTCATCTATGTCGGCTCCTTTTCCAAAAGCATGTTCAGCAGCCTTCGACTCGGGTTTGCAATCTTGCCCGTTGAATTAGCCCAAGCGCTGACAGCTGCCAAACGACTATACGATCCCCTGCCGCCTGCCCGCTTGGAACAGCGCGCACTGGCACGTTTTATGATGCGCGGCGACTACGTTCGCCATGTGCGTCGGATGACTCGAATATACAGATCACGCTACGACGTGTTCCAGCGTGGAATACAGCAGTTGAGTGAACTGTTTCACTGGCATCAGAACGATTGTGGACTACATGCCTATGCCATCTGGAAGCAGGAGTCTGCCCAGTACCATCATTTGATGCAGACAGCACAATTTTACGGAGTCACATGGCGTGATGCCGCCGATTACCAACTGACACCGGGACCTCCATCAGCCTGCTTTATCTTTGCCCATTTAACGGAGCAACAAATTGTTGAAGGGTTTAACCGTCTGCGCCAGGCTTGGGACCATATTAAAAATCAATGAGGAGTTCCCTTATTTAATCACTAGCCCCAACAGCCCTACAAATGATGAAGCTTGATGCGGTGAGATGATGCAGCCATTCAAATCTTCTATATCCACCTGTAACCCATCAAATTCGCAATCGCTCAGATCAATCCCGTTGAGCTTGGACCCCGATAGCATCGCTTGATCCAGATTGCAACGGTTAAAAAAGGTTTTTTGTAGTGTTAAATGATACAGATCGGCACTTATTAAAGAACAATCCTCAAAACCAACTTGCTTAAAATTAGCAAAACGGAACATCGAATAATCCGCTAAGCAATCCGAAAAACGAACGTTTTGGAGCCTGCTTCTGGAAAAGTCTGTTCCAAGCAATTTGCAGTTTTTGAACTCTACCCGATGGATAAAGGAACCGGAAAAATGAACATTAGACAGATCGCATTTATCAAAAATGACGTCTGTCCATTCACTTTCCGGTAATGACGATTCCATGATCGTTACATTTTTAAAAGTCATCTTCTCTAATGAAACCTTAACCGCTTCCACATTATCCAAAATCATATCTTCTACAGACCCCATACTATATTCGCCTTTGGACCGTAAGGAATACATTTCTTCGTTTAGTACGGGCAAGTCCACAGGAATTTTCGGCAACTCCATTTTAATTTTCATAATAACTCTACCTCCACGATTGAGAGCCCTCTAGGACATCTATATGAATCTATTTTCTATCAATTCTCATACATAGGGTAGCAAAAGTATTTCTCACACATATATTAACGTTGTGAGCACGCTCACGAACCTTTGTTAGGAGGTTGATAGCATGGCAGTACAGCTGTCTAATCAAGTGTTCTCTATTTCTGTCGGAGATTACGGGGATCTCTCTTCCTTGCGGCTGGTAGGGGACACTTTTAATACCAACTATGTCATGAACAGCTCTAACGCACCTAAACAGAATACGTCGGATCATCAGTGGCTGGGTGAACTGATGTTCACCTATCGTCTCGGCAACGGAGCGTGGACTCGGGCATGGACAAGTAATTCTGCTGATGCGCGCCAGATCACCTCTTCTGGAAACAGTGTCCAGGTAGCCTATCAGAATTCATCAAACAATCAGGGAATACGTAATTTCATTTTACATGAAACTTATTCGTTGGTTAACGATTATTTGCATTGGCAAATGAAAGTAACGAACACCTCTAATCAAACACTGGAGATCGGAGATTGGGGACTGCCGCTTCCGTTTAACGAGTACTGGTCCGGCGGCAATAATGAACAAATTTATGAAACCAGAGTACTCTCACACTCCTTTGTAGGCCATAACAGCTCCTTTATTACCGCTGGACGACCTAGCGGCATCGGACCGTATGTACTGCTGATCCCTGATGCCTCAACGGGTGCTGGTCTCGAATATCAGGACCATTGGAGAACTGAGGAGCATCCCGGCAGCACATGGGCTATGGAGCAAGGTGGCTGGTCCGAAGGACTGAATGTGTTCTATATCCATTCCAATGTCATCAAGAGCACCAACCGTGGCTATCTTGGAAGCACCAGTCTGTCGCTGGCTCCTGGTGAAAGCAAAACGTATGCCTTTAAATTTTACAAGGTAGCGGACGAGCAGGCCGTAAAGGACAGGCTGTACAGTGAGGGACATGTGGATGTGACCGTGGTTCCGGGCATGATTTTCCCGACCAATCTCAAGGCCAAATTCGATCTGCATACCAGCAAATCCATTACCTCTGTCACAGCGCAATATCCGTCTGAAACGACCATCAGCTATCTGGAAACAGCCCCTACAAACCATAAAATATATGAACTTACACTGGGACGACTGGGACATAACAATATTACTGTAAACTATGGTAACGGCGAAAAAACCGTTCTCCAGTTCTATGCCATCGAGCCAGTCGAAGCTGCACTTCAGCGTCACTCTACCTTCATGGTCAACAGCACCCAATGGAACGTGCCGGGCGACCTGAGGGACAAGGTCTTTGATGACTGGATGATGCAGTACAAGGCTAGACGCAACAGCTTTGCTGGTTACTGGGGCTGGGGTGATGATTGGGGACTAACTCACGGCCAGTTTCTGGCGGAGAAAAACGTTCAGAAGCCCGTGGCATCTGAGATCAAGGCAGTCGATGATTATTTGGAAGTAGCCATCTGGACGAATTTGATGGAAGGCCATCATACCGATTATCTGGTCCCTGATTTCCTGATGCCGCAGCCTAACACGACACCAACGTACCGTGGCTATGCCTATCCGCACATTTATAATACGTTTTTTAGCATGTATAAAATTGCCAAGCTGTATCCCAACCTGATCAGCTATCGCAATAGCAAAAACACATATTTGCTACGTGCTTATCGTATTTTTAAAGCGTTGTATGAAGGCCCTGTTGCTTATAACTGGAACACGGGACTCA
Organism: Paenibacillus sp. cl130; assembly: GCF_900116035.1. Taxonomy (NCBI): domain Bacteria; kingdom Bacillati; phylum Bacillota; class Bacilli; order Caryophanales; family Paenibacillaceae; genus Paenibacillus; species Paenibacillus sp. cl130. The sequence continues at coordinate 350,149 of NZ_FOYG01000005.1, read as the reverse complement.
TGGGTGAGCTAACTACACCTGATATGATTAAAGCGCTTCAGGAAGAAGGCTTGACCACCGAGGCTAACGACCTGATTGGCAAAATGGCTACCAAGTACAACAATTTCAAAAACACCACCTATCCTTATGGCTCTGAGTATAACTATGACAATACAGGCGAAGAAGCCGTATATACACTCGCCAAAATGAACAACAACACGACGATGATGAGCAAAATCAACTCCAAAACGCGTGCTGCACGCGGTCATATGCCTGTCTGGTACTATTACGCCGATCCGGTCACCATCACCGGAGAGAATTGGTGGAACTTCCAGTACACCACCTCACTGGCCGGCTATGTGATGGATGACTGGACACGTCGGCATTCGTCCAAGCCCGAAGTGGATCAGCGTCTATCCTATGCCGCCAAGCTGGCGAACATCGGAGCGATTAACTCGGGACAGATCAGCTCTGATCCTGCCAACATCGGGGCGGTATCGTGGACATATCAGGCGGGCAAGGGCAATTACGGCGCACTCGGTCTGGACGGTGGCCCTCTCTTTAACGGATGGCGCGGCATGTCCGGGGAAGCCGATCTGGGACTGTTTGGAGCCATCAAAATCCTAAGCTCGGATGTTGCTGTAGATCCAATATTCGGCTTGTTCGGCTATGGCTGTGACGTTACAGAAAGCAGTAACAGCTACGCGATTACTCCAAAGGACGGTGTATTCCAACGTCTGCATCTGATCACCCAAAAGCTGAGTTTGGAGCTGAATCGGGATCAATATAGCTTGGCCATCGTGTCCAAGTCCAAGAACAACATCCGTCTGACACTGAAAAATATGACCCCAGGCACGACTCATACCACCGTTATGAGCTTGACCGGACTCGCGGCAGGTACGTATGACGTGCTCGTAGACGGCACAAAAACCGGGTCAGTCACGGCTGCTAACAGCTCTGCGACCACGGTCAGACTGAATATTGGTACGGCAGCCAACTATGATATCCGTATCCAGTCGAGTACAGACAACCCGTCTCCCGCCGGAGACATTGTAGCCCGTTATGAATTTGACGAAACGGCCGGATCTACCGCAGCCGATTCGTCAGGTTATGGACAGCAGGCCAGTGTAAGTGGAGGCGCGTGGGGCGCCGGACGAAAAGGTAATGCCCTGTACTTTAACGGTACAGACGCCTATGCTAGCCTGCCCGGTGGTATCGTTAGCAGCATAAATGACTTTACGATTGCCGCGTGGGTACGGGTGAACACGCATAACGGCTGGGCACGCCTGTTTGATTTTGGAGCAGGCACGGATCGGTATATGTTTTTGACACCCAAGGCCGAGGGAACTGGCATGCGCTTTGCTATCACCGTCTCGGGGAACGGAGAGGAACAACAGTTGAATGCGCCAGAGCTGGCAACTGGGGTTTGGAAGCATGTCGCCGTGACTTTGTCAGGCAATACTGGAATGATGTATGTGGACGGTGTAGAGGCGACGCGTAACACCAACATGACGCTGAAGCCTTCCAGCCTTGGACTGACAGACCGGAACTATATTGGGAAATCCCAGTTTGATGATCCCTACCTGAACGGTGCAGTGGATGAACTGATCATTTACAACAGAGCCCTGACCGCTCAGGAAATCCGGGGCTTGGCCTCTGCAAGCAGCACCATTACAGCCCATGATGAGGGAGCCCGTTCATATGCCGAAGGAGCAGATTAGAATACATTTACGCATTCATTCATGCCGTTAACGTTTTAGATTGTGAATGATTTGTACTGTGAATCATTTGTGTCGTGAATCATTTGCGTCGTAAATGATTGGTATCGTGAATGATTCTTGCTTATATTAGCTCTACCCCCGGATTTCTTAAGTTAAGTCTGTAATCAGGGGAGAAATCCGGGGAGATGATGCTTCCGAGCGAGCCACCCTATGGAAAGCATTTAAAGCGACCGCCTTACCGGGACGATCAGCGGCAACTTTTCCATCTGGAGGGCGTTTAGCTCCGTCTAATGCGTGTCGTCCTTGGTCTTAGGCGAACCAGTTCCTCACTGGTGAGCTGCCTAGTATAAGAGCGAGGGGAAGATCCTGTATCTACCCTGAGCACCCTGCCTGCCCCGTTGGGGCGGGCTACCCGTGTGTTGAATACCTGCATGGCCCACTGCACCGGAAAGGCTATGGATAAGCGACCATCTGCCGTGCCTGCATAGTTGACCGCAGCTGCATAATTATCTGACTGTCTGAGCCATACAGAGCCGGAATCCCCAGGTAGTGATACGGGAGTCGTACCTCTAATAACCGTCTGATCTTCGAAGGTCAGTAAGCCCAACTCTCCACCATAATTGATTTGCAAGTCCGTATAGACGGACTCTACCGTGCCATTGACCCGCCCGGTCGTACGCCCTACCTTCTTCAATCTTTCCCCTATGCGATAAGCGGTCACATGACCCGGAATCGCTCCTACTGTAGCATAACGCGGATTGAGCAAGTTGTTACGGGTCGGAAGCGAAAGCGCCGCATCAATCAGGTTCGTTCCGGTGGGATTCAAGCGTACGTAACGATAAAGCCGTCCTATACGATCCTGGGCAACCGTCCCCCCATCGGCTCCGCCTGGCTGAATTGTAGCCTCTCGATTGTCTGTATTGGAGGGATTGAGGACATGGTTATTGCTAAAAAGATAACGTGTCGCCGGCGCTCCAGTTGGGGCAACGATGAGTCCGGTTGAACCGGAGCCTTCAATCGTCCCGACACTGTAGCCGGCGATGACCGGGCGTATGCGCACTTTGTAGTCCGTGGCATTGGCTCTGATCTTTCCAGTCTTTACAATTCGGACTGGAACGTTCGTTTTCTTTCCTAATGCGGTGGCCGACAGGAGTCCAGTAGAGGCCGACGCTAAACGGTCCGTGTACACAATGACAGCGGCTCCTCTTTTGGGATGAGCAGGGTCCCTGTACCCTACGCCAATGCCGTGGACACCGGACATTTTTAAAACTCGCTTGGCCATCCGCTTTTTCACTTGAAGCGCGGCCGAGAAGGTAGCCAACATAATCATCTCCTTTTACATTCAGATGAAATATTGTATGGCTAAGGCCGCTTCGCGTTCCATTTGATCATACGATCGCTGTATTGAAAGGCATATGAAAACATTCCAAAAAATGGTATACTCATTTCCGAAATTGACATCTTATCATTTGATTCTGGTGTTCAAGGAGGTACTTTATGTTTTCAATCATGTTGACATATAGCATACAAGCAATTGTAATTTTACTGATTATCTTTGAATTGTTGAGAAATAACAGAAAAAAAATAGGCTGGGGATCGCTTTCACTGCTTTTATCTCTTCTTGGTATGGCTGTTTCTTTCGAATTTGGCAATTACATATTGGGAGACCAGTTGCTTTCCTTTTTAGGATTGCCCGCCTGGTCTAACAGTGTTGATAATACTAGGTTTCACTACACCATTTTTCTATCCAGTATTTTTTTTATTCCCAGTTTAATCATTGGATATAAAAATCCTAAGGAGTTTGGAGCTACAATTGGAAAACGGATTTCTAGTATATATCTATTTTTGATCATCATTTCGCTTTTATTTTTTATTATCAGCATTTTCTTGAAGTGAAAGTTGTCTTAGCGGAGGTTGTTGTTTTATACATTAAATCCGAACAATCCGGGGTGAGTAATTAGATCAAGGAGTTGGTATTATCTATAATTCATTTACCTCCATATTCTTTCCGGCACTGACTGCAATCATCCTTATAAAGATGCCAATATTGGAAACAAGAGTGGACAAAGGTACGATGTTGAAAGTGAGAATTACAATAATAACAGTCCTGCTTATCGGAGTCGTGTTGTATATAATTGATACTCAGTGGTGGATTGTGATTGCTTTTGCAGTATTTTTCTGCATACTACTTGTTATAAAACTTTTGAAAAGGCGTAATAAGCCACATTGATTTATGATTCTCATACTCAGCGTCTAACAAAAGCCCTCCATTAATGGAAGGCTTTTTATATTACGTAGCATATTTAAATTCCCAACTTATTAAAACACCCCACCAGCGTATGCCAGCAGGGTGCTACCGATGCTTTCGGATTTATATGGGAAGTATATAACGTTTGGGTGATTATGTAAATAAATATATAGATTAAGCTGATCCCCTCATATTATGACACGTTCTACCCAGTTCCAAGTACCTTGGCTTGTTACTTTGATTTTATCCCCTACGACAAAAAGGCCATATTTATCGTTACTAACTGAAATTTCTTTGCGCTCATTGCTTTCGAACTCGCAAGTTATATAAAATGTTTTTGAAGACGATCCTTCAGTCCAATCTACCCGCTTATCAACCACCTCACCTATACGTTCTATTCTCGGTTGTTTACGATTATTGCTCGCAATCCGAGAACCGCCTATAAACGCTGAAAGAATAAGTCCCACGACTATAAGTAAAAGAATCCAAAAGACCATCTATAATCCTCCTAAGTATTCATTAGTTGGTAATTATGATATCGGCTTTTCAACTGTTTATTTTGATATCGATTGAAAAATGAATATAAAAACACCCCACCAGCTTAGCCAGTAGGGTGTCACCGATGCTTTCGGATTGCACAACAGTACTTCCGTATTCGTTTTATCAATACGATTGGTTTGGATAAATTTGTAAATACAATATGTATGGTTCATGCTGATCACCTCAAGATAGGTATTCGGTGATTGATGTGTTAATTCCTCCAAAATAACAAATCACCGCCAACCACTGGATGGCGGTGATTTGTTTGCTTACGCTTAAGCACCTCCATGCTGTACATGAGGCTGTATATCATGCGTCTGGGCAGGTACAGTAACAATAAACAAAAAACTAGCTGCAATCATTAGCAGTACCATTTTTTTAACATTGTCTAACCATTCATTCTAAAATAGAGGGCATAAATATTAATAGTAAAATAATCTTTCTCTTTGCCCTACACTAACTAAACTTTCATACTTTATAAAAGTTCTAACGTCAGCAAATTGTTTAAACTGCTCAAATAATCTTATGCATCTAATGAAGAAGGATTCTTTGTTATTGGCTAATGATTTAGATAAAACGTCTAGCAGGTATCTGAAGCCATAAGAGTAATTGCCTCTGTTCAAGTAGTATTTAGCAAGTTCATATTTAAAACGTGTTGTTTGCTCTGGTACTACCTGATAGGTATACATATCCGATGATGGCTGTTGTACAAAAGAATCAATAATCATTTCAAACCGTTTAAGTATATCATTCACGTCTAACTGAAATCGGTTAGCTGCAAACATTACGTTCAAAAGCTTTACGATCATTTCCTTATCGACTTTATCACTTGATGCAATAATATATTGAACATAATCGTTTAGCACGCTTACATCTCCAGATAAAAGCTTATATACGTACGTGTTACCTTCTGCCCAGTTTTGGAACAAGCCCATCCAGTATTGGGTGTCCTCGTCCTTCTCCAAAACCCAATCTAAATTAGTGTAGGCGTATGTATACTGTAGGGCTTGGTGGTAATCGCCTTTAGCTTCGCAAGAACCTGAACACAACAAATCAGCATAAGCGATGTACACAAACAGTGGACGACTTAGTTTCTTGGAAGACTCATCACGCATTCGACTCTGCTGTTGATGTTCCAAAGTATATTGGATTTCAGCTTTAGCTCTCATTGTTCTAGCTACTTCCTCAACCTTGTCCCATTTACGCAAAGACCTGTACACGTTTGCTAAATCCTTCAGCGCGTCAAGCTGTTCTATTTCATCCAGACGTTCCACGAAGGATTCAAATAGCGTTGCTGCCTTGAGATTCCGGCTTTGATCATTTCCAACTTGAATCGTGAATATACGATATTGGCAGACTGCCAATCGTTCAGAATGTTGATACTTCTCCGCTTCAGCCACACCCTCATAGAGCAGTAGTGCAGCCGCATGTCTTCCCTGCTTCAACAATTCTTCTGCAATTTCAAATAGCTTGGGCGAATACAGTAGATTGTCCATGATGGCTCCCACCACTCGACTAATCGCATCCAACTTGTCCAACTCCGCACAACGAAATAGAAATGGCTCGATTCGCCTCATATTCGGGGGGGTGTCGATGATGTAGTTTTCTATAAACAGATCGTAAAAATACCCTTCTGGTAAATCCATAGCCTCAGTGATTAGGTCAAGCTGGTTAACAGACATTGACTTATTCCCTGTCACAATAGCACTTACTATTCCCCTATTCATGCCTGCAAGTTGTCCGAATTGCGCTAAGCTCAAACCCTTTTGTTGTAGGTAACTATCTAATTCTGCTCTAATCGTAGGTGTATGCTTCATGTCATATCCACCTTCCACACAGAAATTCCAAAACTTTTTATTATTGCATTCTATTTTTGTCCATAATTTAACAGTTGTCAATAAGCTTTGAAATATATGTCATGCAATATTCGAATAAAATATATATTTTCGAATATTAATGCTTTTTACCATTTTGTTAACAAAAATATACACTATATTCCTTTTTTAATGATATACTTGGTCAGTAGTACAAATTATACCAATCGAGAGGGCGATTTTTGATGAAGTTTAAAAACACAGTAATCATTCTTACAGGTGTATTGGCTCTTACGGCAGTAGCTCCGCTGGCTGCTACTGCCGCACCAGTTACGGGGATTAAAGTATCGAAGGATCATGGAGGTATAGTTATCCAACAAACTGGTCAAGAGGTACATGAGGTTCTTGGTGGGACAAGTCCGACGATGGACTTAACTGTTGATAAAGGTTATGGACATGTAAAGATTAAAGTTCGGAATCAAGGAACATCAACTATCTCTTGGAGCTTGCAGGGTAACGGGAAAGAATATGTCTATAAAACTGTTGGCAAAGGAGGCTCATTAACGTGGAATAGTCTTAATTCATTCCCTAATGGGATGCCTTCAGGGAAATACGTAATTCAATTCAGAGCCGACGGAAACAAAGTTGATGGCGAGGCTTGGGCTACTACTGGTCAGTACCCATCAGACATTAACTAACCGTTATTACAAGCAGGGGAGCGTCTTGGAGTTAAATCCAAGGCGCTTTATTTAATTTTTCCAAAAAAATAAAGGTGAAGGTAGCAAAACACCTGATGTAGTGATAATTGTTGGTTTAGTGATCGGAGTTCTCATAGGTATCGCTCCTGTCTTTCTTAGTGGAATACAAGAGTGGACTTGGCACACTACAGTCCTTGTACTTGGTTCTGCGCTTGTTATTGGTCACATCCTTTATAGTTGGATAAAGGAAAAGATAGTATATGAGACAAACTATGTCACGGTATTCGTAAATTAAAGCCCTTGTTGCAAATGGAAGACCTATTCATTGTAATGAAGAGGAGAGAGTGATGAAAAAGAAATTTTTTATCGTAATTGGAGTTATAATAGGCATCCTGTTCTTCTTTTACTTGTTAACTTTATGGGCGGCAAACAATCTCCATGTGCCCTCTCAATAGATTAAACAAGTTATATCGATTTTGTTTGATGTTCATTTACAATTCACATAAACGTTCCTTTCCATAAAGAGTTGCGTTTGCAATATACTCAAAAGTAAAGGAATTGTGGCTAACTTCAAATGAGAAGCATATCTTATTACAAGTAAACTCTCAACATTTTAAGCCCAGTGGAATATGAGGTATGCATAATAATCAAGGGAGCTGATATTATCTATAATTCATTTACCTCCATATTTTTTGCTGCGTTAACTGCAATCACCCTCATAACGCTGCCAAAATTAGAAGCTAGGGTGAGTAAGAGAATAATGTTGAAAGTGAGAATTTCCATAATAACAACAGTTCTGCTGATCGGAGTCGTGTTGTATATCATTGACCCTCAGTGGTGGATCATTGTAGCCTTTGCAATTTTGTTTGTAACCCTTCCTATCTTTTTATTGAAACGTTGGCGCGAAAAAAGCTGAATCAGAGAAAAAGCCTTCCTTGTTGATAGGAAGGCTTTCCACCTTATCCCTTAACCGCTCCCTCCGCAATGCCCTCCATGATGAATTTCTGAAAGAAGGCGTAGATCAGGATAACCGGGATGGAGGTCAGCACAAGTGCGGCCAGAATAAGCGACCAATCCTTGTTGTACTCTCCAAACAGCATATTGGTCGAGAGAATCAGGGTGTAATGGTTCACATCCGTCAGCATTAACAATGGAAGCAAAAAGTCATTCCAAATCCACAGAAAATCCAAAATCGCGATGGTAACTGTGATTGGCAGCAGCAAAGGAAATATAATGCGAAAGAACGTTTGAAACTCATTACAGCCGTCCATTTGTGCGGATTCTTCCAGCTCACGCGGGATGGATTTGACGAATCCATGATACAAAAAGATCGCCATATTCACACCCAAGCCGATATAGATCAGGGCCAAGCCGTACGTACTGCCTTGAACGGACAAATCTTTTGCCATTCGCGTAAGCGGTATCATAATAGAGTGAAACGGTACCAGCATCGATGCGACAAACAGGAAGAAAATCGCACCGCTCAGTTTCCCCTGTGTACGAGACAGCTTGTAGCCTGCCAGTGCCGAACAGATCACAATGCCACCAATGCCGATAAAAGAAATAATGGTGGAATTAAGGGCGCTGTTCAGCAAATGAGTCTGATGAAAAGCCTGACTGTAATTTTCAAAGTGAAGCTTCGTCGGCAGCGTCGTAAAGGATGCAAACATCTCACCCTGTGTTTTAAACGAGTTAATTACCGCCATGTAGATTGGGAAGAAGGACACGACAGCGCCCACGCACAGAATCAGCGTAACCAGCAAGGAATTGGCTTTCTTCAGCCTCATGCCTCCACCTCCCTCTTCTTCATGACACGCAGCTGAATCAGGGTGAAGATTAGAACGATCGCGAACAAAATAACGGATTTGGCACTCGCATAACCATAACGGAAGTTGTTGGAGAAGGCCTCCTCATAAATGTTCATCGTAATCACCTGTGTACTGCGCCCCGGCCCCCCGCCAGTCAATCCGTATACGACCTCATACACCTTGAAGGCACCATTCAGCGTCAGGAAGAAACAGATCGTAATCGCATGAGTAATCATCGGCATCGTTACGCTTCGCAATGTCTGAAATGCGTTCGCCCCGTCAATAATAGCAGCCTCCTTCAAGCTTTGTGGTACACCTTGAAGCGCAGCCAGATAGATGATCATCATATAGCCGACACCATTCCAGAGCGACACAATAATGATAGAGAAGAAAGATACTTTCGGATCGCCCAGCCACGATTGGCCCAGAAAGGCGATAGCCGTCTTTTCGGCGATCTGTGGCAGCACGGAAGAAAAAACGAAGGTCCACATAAATGCGCTAATAATGGTACTGATCATATTGGGCATGAAAAATATTGTCCGGAAAAATCCTTTGGTACGTGTACGCGACTCAATCAACACTGCCAATGCCAGTGCCAGTACATTTTGCAGCACAATCATCACTAATACGTATTTAAGAGTAAACCAAAGGGAATTAAGAAAATCGGGGTCTTCCTTCAACGATTCCACAAAGTTCCCCAAGCCGATAAAGCTGTAATTGGGATTCAAGCCGTTCCAGTCTGTAAAGCTGTAGTACATGCCGCTGATCGTTGGAATGAGCAGGAAGATAGCATAAAAGATCAGCGCCGGAGCCGTAAACGCCAGTAGCATGGCGTATTTTTTATAGATTTTAAAAGGCATGGAGTCTCTCCCTCCTGGTGTAATTCTATAGGTTACCGTTACTTGTTCACTTTGTTATACGATTTCCATGCCTTATCCAGCGCCTTAATGACATCATCCTGCGTGAGTTGGCCTGCATAGTAGGATTGTAGCGATTTTCCTGCCTCGTCCTTGACCGCTTGCGGGATAGATGGATCTTGGTACGACTTGCCTGCTTTCACGTATTCGGTAGCGTCATTAACCCAAGGATAGCTTTTAAACGTATGCACTTTGGAGATCGGGTTAAATTTCAATGCTTCATAGAACGCGCTAGAATCCTTGTCATCCAGCACATAGTTAACAAAATCGAGCGCAACTTCCTTATTCTTGCTTGTAGAGGATACAGCCAGCGAAGTCGAAGTGGACAAATTAATCAATGTCGCATTGGAATCGTCATTGATCGGCAGCGGTGCTACCCCAAAATCCATCTTCGGATCCGATTTTAAAATCGTTTCCGCAAACCACGGCCCTTGAATCCACATCGCCGCTTTACCCGAGGCAAACGCAGCCGATCCATCATCCCCGCCGATTTCCAGCGCCTTGTCAGTACCGTTGCTATTCACCAGATCAATAATATCGAACATGCTCTTCATTTCGGAAAAAGAGCCTTTATCCTGATTCATCCGGTCGATAAAATCCTTATTCTGTGTGTTCATCATTGCACCTGCCGTAAGTGGCACAAACAGCTGTGGAATCCAGGATTCCTTGTAGGACAACAGGAACGGTTTCACATTATTCGCTTTCAGCTTCTCGACCACAGCCTTCATTTCGGTCAACGTTCCCGGCGGCTGCAAATCCAAATCCTTAAATATCTTTTTATTGTACAAGTAGCCCCATGAGATCGTCTCCAAAGGAACCGCTACGACCTTTCCGTCTTTGGTTGTCACCGAAGGCTTCACACTATCCATCAATTTGTTAACAAAAGGCTGACCGGACAAATCCTCCAAATAGCCCGCTTTATAAAACGGAGGAATTTCATTCACCGCGTGCAATGCAAATACGTCCGGCGCATCGTTGGATGCGAGTCTTGTCTTCAAAATTTGTGCGGCGTTGTCAGCAGGCGGCATCTCCAGTTGGACCGTAACGTCGATATTTTTATCTTTCTTCTCTTTCGCTACGAACGCATTAATGTATTTATCGTAGTGCTCCTTCAAACGGGGCTGAGCAATAAACATTTTGAGATTCACCGTTTTGCCGTCTCCACCGGAACCGCTGCTGTCACTGCCTGAAGAATTCGCTCCACACCCGGCCAATAACGTGCCAACCAGCATCGTGCTCAATACACCTTTCCACACTTTCATGAAAAATGACCTCCCCTATTTTGAAAATAACTGTTACCCATCGGCAAATCAGCTGTTATTCAAAGCAGCTATGCCGCCGGTCTTCAACCTCTATTCAGCTCTGTGCGGACTTCATAAAGGCCAAATTCCTTTGTACTGCTTGTTTTGTATACGCTTTCATTATAGGATGGGAGGTCACTTCTGCCATTGGACACCCTTAGCTTATTGAATTGGACTTTTTTAAACTTCCTTCCTCATTTCACCGGGTGCCATGCCAAAATGCTTTTTAAATACCCGATAGAAATAAGACACATCCTCATATCCTGCCATCTCCGCAACTGCTTTAATTGAAATCTGTTTATTGGCCAGCCATTCCCGCGCCTTTTCCATTCTTCGCTCTACAATATAGTCCGTTACATTTTGACCATACTCCTGCTTAAATACCTTGCTCATATACTCTTTGCTCACAAAAAAGTTTTTCGCCAACTGCTCCAGTGTAATCGGCCCAGCAAAGTGACCGTCGATATATCGCCGTACCTCTTCTAAATTCAGTTTGTTTTTGTATTTTCGCTGCCGAATGAGCTGATCCAGTTCCTGAACATAGCACGACGATACGAATTCCAGCGCATGTTCTACAGAGGACACGGCATCCTGGGGCAGTGGAAATCCTGCCTTTGCCGTAGAAGTATCCAGCCCGTTATCCGCTGCGAGCTCTTTCAGCAGGGAAAGAAGCTCCTGCACCAGCCTGCCCAGCATATGTGGACTTGGTGCTCCATAACTCTCTAGCTCCTGCATAACCTGCCTGCAGGTTAAGTTCACCCCGTCACAGTTCAGCTCATTAAAATAAAGACGCAGCAGTTGCTTATACCGGGTCAACCTGTGAAAAAACTCATAATCCAGCTCTGTCGCTTCTTGCTGCTGTTCAGCCACCTTGACCTCCAGATCGTTTTTGCATTTGAGTAGCACTGCATTCAGCTCTGCAGGATTGACTGGCTTTAACAAATAATCGACGGCCTTATAACGGATGGCATGTTTGGCATACGCAAAGTCATCATATCCACTCACGACAATGATTTTCACATCAGGACAATGGTTATTTAGTGCTTGCAGCAGCTCCACTCCGTCCGCACCCGGCATGCGCATATCAGTAATCACAATATGGGGGGCTAACTCTCCGACCAGCCTGAACGCCTCGTCCCCGTCTTCAGCCTCACCCACTACCAACATTCCAAGTTTTTCCCATGTGCCAAATGTCTTCAGAATATCACGGTTCCACGGCTCATCGTCCACAATTAATACTCTGATCATACTTTTCCCTCCTCTGCTGAGGTGAATGGAATGCGGATGGTGACACGTGTACCGACTCCCTGCTCACTATCTATCGTCACTCCATAGTGCACTCCAAAATTCATCCGTATGCGTGAAGACACATTGCTCAATCCGATATGGCTACCCTGCGCCCAGATCGGTTCCTCCGACGCGTTTTCCAGCTTTGCCCGTAGTTTTTCCAGCTTGTCCGGGGCCATGCCGTTTCCATTATCGCAAACCGTAATACACACATCTTGTTTCATAATCTCCACCCGAATCCCCATTTGCCATGCTCCCGCCTTTCGATCAAGACCGTGCTGAAACGCGTTTTCCAACAATGGCTGAAGCGATAGCTTAGGCAGTCGAATATCCATCGCCTGTTCTTCCGACTCCACCTGAAATACCAATCTTTGTGGAAATCTCCGTTGCTGGATGCGCATATAGTGTCCCACATGGTCAAGCTCTGCGCGTAAAGAGGCCAAATTCTGAGGTTCCCGTACCACGTAACGGAACATCTCACTCAGCGACCGAATGACTTCATAGGTGTCCTCCGGCTTTTGAGAAAATACCATACTTCCGATCATTTGCAGCGTATTTTGCAGAAAATGTGGATGAATCTGCGCTTGGAGCGCTTTCAATTCAGCCGTCTTTTTTTGCAAATTTATACTGTATTCCGCCTGAATATGCTCGCGAATTCGGCCTGCCATCCCATGCAGACTTCTTTCCAGCAGCCCAATCTCATCCGGGCGTGTACTTGGCTGTCCAATCGGTCCTTTGATCATATCCAGCTCCTGTACGGAACGCGCCAAATGAACAATCGGACGTGCAGTCCGCCATGCGATGAAAACGGCAATGCAGATGGAAACCAGAATTGAAATCACGCCTACGATAATACCATACAGCATGGTTGAAAAGGCACTGTGGTTAATGGAGGAAGTGGGTACGATTTTGACCAGCTTTAGCCCAACTACATCCAGATCATTATAGAACACATAATGTTCAGCAGTTTGAATCACTCCAGGGCCCGGCTTAACGTCACGAAGAGCTGTCAGCACACCTGCAGGTGGAGGCGACTGCCGAGCCTGTGCTGGATACATGACCCTGCCATCCGCATCTGTAATAAGCACCTGATGCTGATCCCCTCGTCCCAGCAGGCCCAGCGTCTGATCGAATTGCGACCACAATACATCCAATGAAATAGCTCCCGTCTGCTTCTGATCTTCGAAACGCCGAATACTGCGCGTCAAAGTAAAGCGATCCGGGTCAGCAGAGCTTGGACGAATCGAATAATCCTTATTCGCTTGCCACATCTCGGCATACTGTGGGGGAATACCGCTCACTGTCGTAATTTCATTTTGCATGCTATTAAAGGTAAACAGGGTTTGCGATTGCTTCAAATAAAGCTGGATGCCGATCACATGACTTCCGGCTGAATAATACACATTCGCCATCGTATTCAGCATTTTTCGCTGGGCATTAAATTGGCTCGAAAGATTGTCAGGCTCGCGCTCATTCAAATAATCGCTCAGATCAGGGCTGATCTGAATGCTGTAAATCAGATGATTCAGACGATCTAGCTGGTCGCTGATATAGATCCCCGTCCATTTCATATTGGACATGTTCGTCTCTGCCACTTCAGTTTCCATGGAAGCTCTACTTTTTTCCGCAGCCAGCACCGTGACAGCAATGACCGGCAGCACAGATAGAACAATCATCGTCAAGATCAGCTTAAGCTGAATGCTGCGTCGATACGGGGCCGTCAGCGCCCGGAACCAGCGGACTGCTCGGGTTGGCATAGCGATGCACTCCTCTACTCAGCCATATGCGAAAACGCCCCGCAATTCGCAGGGGCGCTTCATTTACCGGATACTCCCGGAGAATACCTATATGATATTATTCGTAAGTTGGTTTCAGCTCATTATTCATCATTTACGCTTCTTCGATAATTATAACACCCCAAGGCTCTAATGGAAGCGTTTGTCCTTGGATAACTGTACGCCCCCCGATTAACTCCTTGCCGTCTCCATGTGGATATACCACCGAGCCTGCTTGTTCGGAATAGTTAAAATAGTACCGGATTGTCCGTCCCAGCTCATTTGTGCCAGATTTAACAATGATCGGATAAGACGTTTCCTGATCCACTCCCCATACTCCCGCCTTTTTGGCTACAGAGCTGAATAGTTCGCGGATGACCGCCGGGCTGACGATACAGCCGATGTAGGTCGCTGTTCCCTGACCATAGCGGTTTTGCGTAATCGCGGCATATTTTCCCCAATGCGGGTGATCGTAATAGGCCAACACTTCGGCGGTCGTCGGGGTAATCAGCTCCATCCACGTATCTACCTGATTGTCCTCTGGTGCCACCTCAAAAGGATTATTTTTGAGCGTCACCTTCTTCGGCTCCACGAACAAGCTGTAATGAATGCCGCAGGCTTCGCTAATCACGCCCGGCTGCCGGGACGTTCTCACCTGCACATGCTCGTCAGTAAATCCGCTTCGGAATGTGTATACTATATGACCACCTCTCTCCACATATCGGTTCAGCTTCTCCAGTAGTGCGTCTGGGGCAGAATAGATGACCGGGACGATCAAGAGATCATAGTCGTCAAACGATTCTGTACCTGGATGAACAATATCCGTCCCGATATTCAGTTTATACAACTCGTCATACAAACGGCGTACGATGTCATTGTAATTCAACGGGCTGCTCATATTAAATTTAAACCAGTCAATCGACGTCAATGCTTCGTTGCTGACCAGAATCGCCGTTTTATTTTTCTTTTTCAAGTTGACCAAATGCGGAGACAATCTTGCAAAATCCTTCCCTATGGTCTGTGCTTCCTCATACACAGGATTCGATTCAAAATCATGGCTGAGCAGACCCTTCCAGTAGGTTTCGAAGGAATTATGGATGGAATGCCAGTGCCAGTATGCCACCATATTGGCTCCAGAAGCCAGATGGCTGAACGCTTGCAGACGCAATTGCCCCGGATAGGGAACCCAGTGGGTAAAAGCCTGCGCTTCCGTTTCCAGCACTAGATAGTTGTTATTTTTCGTCGAACGCGCTACATCGCCACCGAAGGAAATTTCAATTCCGGTCAGATCATCCTGTGATGGATGGTAAATATCCACCCCAGTCACATCAAAGGCTTGCGATGCCGCAAAGTGATCCACGTCTGGCTGAACACCAAAGGAATGACCTCTCCATTCAAAATCAAAGTTTTGCGTAACAAATTGGTCTTCCCGCTTATATTCATTCACCAGCGCGACCTGCCATGCCAGGAAATCCGTCACCAGCTTGCGCTGGAATTGGGAAAAGGCTGCGCCCAAACTTCCATTAATCGTTCCGACCACCGAAGGAAAGTCCTCCCAGCTATTGATGCGATTACTCCAGTAGTCCAGACCAAATTTGCGGTTTAGCTCCTCCAGCGATTCGAACCGCTCCCGCAAATACTTTACAAATTGCAATTGCACATTGGGCCCACTCGTGTGGTAATGCTTGGTCTCATTATCCGTCTGAAAGCCAATGACCGCCGGATGCTGACTCACCCGTCCGATCAGCTTGCGTATGATTCGCTCGGCATGGAACAGGTACACCGGGTTCGTTATGTCCATAATCTGGCGAGCTCCATATTTGCCCGGACCTTGAGGCGTTGTTGCCAATACATCAGGATGCTCCTTCACCAGCCATGTGGGTACGGCATAGGTGGGCGTCCCCACAATGACTTCGATGCCCGCCTTATGCATGGCGTCCAGCACCCGATCCACAGAGGTAAAATCAAACACGCCGTTTTGCGGTTCATGCGTACTCCAAGTGGATTCGGCAATCCGCACCACGTTGATGCCCGCATCCTTCATCATTTGGATGTCCTGGCCCAAACGGTCATATGGCATATACTCATCATAATAGGCAACACCGTACAGTAGCTTTTTCATCAAGTCGTCCTCCAATTAGGTTCGTTAGGGTATGTGGAGCTATATAAGGTTATTTTCAAACACCGTGGCTGTTATGCGGTTTTTTCAGGGATGGAACGGATATCGTCTTGTCGGCTACACCCTGCTTCGCAGAATCTGCCTGTTGTAGATTTTTTTTCGCACTTGCCAGCCAGCCCTCTACGTCTTTTTCTTTAATCTTGTACAGCCATGCAAACAGACCTGCCGTAATTAAGGCCCCCACTCCAGGTACTACTGCATAGAGCGCGAATATCCATGTGAGAACCTGTCCGGTCTGCGGTACATTCGGGATATAGCCTGCAAAGGCAAGCGCATAAGCGACGATTCCACTGGCTGCCGCTCCCCCCAGTTTTCCTGCAAACGTTTGGGTAGCAAAAGCGGTACCACTGGCACGTACGCCTTTTTTGAATGCGCCATATTCCACACAATCGGCCGTAAACATCGGTACCATGAGCTGTGGTGCAGAGCTGAACAAACCGAAAAGAACCGCAAATACACATACGACAACAGGGTTACTGTAACCGATTACAAATAAGGACAAGCCCGTAGTAAACAATCCAATCAAGCTGACGACATTCACTTTCCACTTGCCGAATCTTTTAATAATTGGTGGTAAAATCAACGCAGTGAGCAGCTGCACACCCAAGGAAATGAACATGAGAATGGAAATATAAATAGGATTTTTCAAGTTGTATAAGGCAAAGTAACTGACGACAATCCCTTGCAGATTGGTCATAGACAGCATCATAAACGACATCAGGTAAAATAAAAGCTGCTTGTTTTGCAATGGATACGTCATAATTTGCTTGAGCGTAACCTTCTCCGCCTTGTTGGAATACCGTTCTTTGACATTAAAGCGAGTAAAGTTCATGAGTATCAAACCCGCTATGGCAACAATCAGTGCCAAAATTGGCCATGATATCTGATTGGCCACAGCTACCGAAGATGAGGAGATGACCATAAAACCCAAGAAGACCATCGTCCGGCCTCTGGACATTAACAGATCACGTTCATGCGTATTTTTCGTCATCAGTGTAGCCAACCCAAAGCCAGGCGCATCACTGATCGTATAACACATTTCCCATGCCAGATACGTGACGGCGATATAAATCACCTTGGCGGTAAGCGACGCACCATTAGGAACGAGAAAAATAAGTACAGTAAGGATCGGCAAAATGATGGAAGCCAGATTCGTCCACGGTTTGAACAAGCCGCCCTTCAGATTGGCCCGGTCAATGATCACGCCGAAGATCGGAGCACTAAGTGCATCCCATATACGGGCTAGTACGAATAAAGTACCGATAATAGAAACAGATATGCCAACATAATCCGTATAAAATAGCATCGCAAAAGAGGCGACCAGACAGAGAATTGCGTTGCTCCCCAAAAGTAAACGTAATACGATACACGTTCTTTCGATGTTGTTTCCATAGCTCCTCCTGATTACAATATGGCATCGCTTTCAAAAAATCTACATATAAGCGCTTTCTTTTATGTAAAAGCTTATACTATAGCATTTGTAAACGCTCTTTTATTATAGTTAAATGTTAGATACAATGAGATTGTCTAAGCGGTGTAAAATTTGCCCTAATCGAAGGTGATCTGATGATATTAAATCCTGATGTTGATCCAGCTCTATTCCACGATTGCCGATGGCTGCCCATTATTGACTGGAATGTGAAATTTTTTGGCGCCCATATTCACCGAGTCAAAGCGGATTGGTGCATGCCTGAGGAATCTCATATCGGTTTTGAAATTGCACTCATTTTAGAAGGCCGTCAGGAAACGATTATGGAAAATAACGTATATTCGGTTGGGGAGGGTGATATTTTAATCATTCCGCCGGGTTTCAAACATGCGAGTCAGTGTGTTTCCCCAAACGGCATGTACTATTTTAGCTCTCATTTTAATGTCGATGATCCATTGTTCCGTCAGGAAATGATTAAGAGCAATCAGCTCTTTTTCCCAGCGGGTACTGAAACGAATACCAAGCTGCAAAAGGTCGTCCATAGCTGGATTGGCATGGTGCAAGAAAGCGGAGAATATACGACAGCAGACCGTTTTCGTATGCAAATTGCCTTATTTGAGCTATTCGGGATATTCTCGCAAATGATATCTACCGGTTTGGAGCCCAGAATTGCGCCTTCATCCGTTCAATATGCCAAGGCCATCATGGAAGCCATTCAATCAAGGTTTAAGCCTTATCGGGAAGATGAATCTGGCGAGCAAGCGTTCCGCCTTGAAGATGTGGCGGCTTCCCTCGGGATCAGTCCTGGCTATGCCCAGGAAGTGTTCCGCAAGGTATACGGCTATTCTCCACGTCACTATCTATCGGAGACCAAGCTGCATGAGGCTAAGGTGCTGATCCAGCAGCCCAATCTGCCACTCAACAAGGTAGCTTCCCTGCTCGGATACTCCAGTCTGGCTCATTTCAGCAGACAGTTCAAGCGCTGGACAGGTACCAGCCCACTTAAATACCGTCAGACGTTAAAGCCGATTACTGATGCACAAAGGATTTAAGATATAAGGACGGATAGCAAGGGCTCCACCCTGCTATTCATACAAAAAAAAGAGCGTGACACCGAATATTGCGGTTGTCGCGCTCTTTTGACTCTATTTTCTATAAGCTCTACCGTTGCCTTAATGATCTAAAATCTTGACTAAGCTCTCATTACTCGAATCACAGCCTAATATCCCCTATATGCTGGTGCACCACATACATCATCCCCATCAGGAATACGGCCAAAGCCAAGTAACCGATGCCGAATTTCCAGCGCGATGATGCGGGTACTTCGTAATATTTATCATTTTCAAACGGAATGTAATCAATCCCACACAGCAATCTGAGCTGGTACGCATCCGGCGTCGGTATATGTTCCACACCGTTCAGCCATACATGCTGGACAAGACACTGCTGTGGCAGCAGAAGCGTCTGTTCCACATCCAGACTTTCCATATACACCGTCACATATTGCTGCCCCTCCAAATCCGAGTAGGTATTAAAAGATAATCTGCGCGTGTGCTCCGGTCCGGGCAGCGGATATCCTTGCTCATACAGATGCTGTACGTTCACCAGCGGCTTTTGCAAAAAGGATTGGACCTTAACCTCCTCTTTATTGCGTTTAACATATTTTTTGTACAAATCGTAGGCAAAGAACGCCCATATCAAGAAAAATAAAAAGGATTTTAAATATACTACGACTACAATTCCACCCAATAGGCCCACCAGCCACAGCCAACGCGTCACTGCCGTGGAAATCCGTCCTCCGTCGAGCGGATGAATCGGCAGCAGGTTGATCAGGTTCAGGAAAAATCCGACATACGAGAGCGCATACAACAGGGGACTGTCTGTTGCATAGGCTCCTGCGTATACCGCCATAGCCCCAACCGTCCCCAGTAACGGGCCGCCCATGGCTACATAAGCCTCTGTCTGCGCATCCAAAGGTTGCCGTTTCATTGTGATCAGCGCACCGAGAAAAGGAATAAATAACGGTGCTGATACGGGAAGCCCCTTGCGCTTGGCGGCCAATACATGCCCCAGCTCATGCACAAACAACAGCAACACGAATCCGACCGCAAATCCCCACGGGTAAATGATCGCATATGTGCCAATCGTTATCGCCATAGATATCAGCGCACCGCCAAATTTACTGAATTTTAAAAGGGCAAGTAACGACTTACCTTTCAGAAGAAGCAATGCTGCTGCACTACCAAGGTACCATTTGGATGAGCCGGATTTGGAATCGTTCTTTTTCTCTTCATTTTGCAAAAGTATCCGCCTCCTTTCTTTAACACTTCCATTGTATCCTGCTATGTGCAGCTTGTAAAAACTTCTCTAACCCACAGATAAGCGAACTGGGGTAGCCATTTATATTATTCTTCGTATTGTAGACATCCTCCAATGTAGGATGTTATATTGGTGCTGGGTTAGATGCCCTATTTTGTAAAGGAGGTTTGCTCTTTCATGTGTACTCACTACATGCGTCTCAGATAAAAGGATAGGCTTTTCAATGAAGCTCAACCCGTTTTTTTATATGGAAGGTTGAGGCTTGTTTAAGTTACCTTTTTTTAAACTAAATCTGAACAATGAGGTGTGTTTCATATGACTGAAAAGCGTTCCTTGACTAACTCAAAAGACGTTAGTGATATATTGGCCCTTGCCAAAAGCAACGGGCTTCACATACTACATGAAGGATTAGAGATCAACGAGTCCGGGCTAGATTTTCGGGCACTATTCGCCAAAGACATTCAGGGTACCCCTTGGGTTCTACGTACACCGCGACGAACAGATGTGGTCCAATCAGCCGCTTACGAGCACAAAGTGCTTCAGTTGATTCGGAATACTCTTCCTGTAGCGGTACCGGATTGGCAAGTGTATCGTCCAGAGTTCATCGCCTACCCTCAACTGGAGGGCACTCCTGCCGCTACCATTGATATGGAAACAAAAAGCTACGTATGGTTCATCAATCCTGAGGCTCTGACGGAAAGATTCGTTGCTTCGCTCGCTAAAGCCTTAGCCGCGTTGCACCGGATGGATCACCAACAGGCAGCAGATTTCGATGTCCGCGTAAAGCAGCACGACGAAGTTCGGCAATTGATGGCCCAGCGGATGAAGGAAATAAGGAGCGTCTTTGGTGTATCTGGCGAGCTATGGCAACGATGGCAAACCTGGCTGGCAGACGATAGCTACTGGCCGGAATATTCCGCACTTGTACACGGCGATTTGCACCCAGGCCATATTTTAGTCTCTTCGAATACAGAGGTTACTGGAATGCTGGACTGGACCGAGGCCGAAGTAGCTGATCCGGCGATTGATTTTACGAGTTACTATACTTTGTTCGGAGAAGTAGAGCTTACTCGTTTATTGAAGCTTTACGAGGCAGCAGGCGGACGTGTATGGCCGCGTATGATCGAACATATCGTTGAACTGACCGCGGCTTACCCTGTGCTTATCGCCGAATTCGCCCTCAAATCCGGGCTAGATGAATATATGGAGATGGCACGTAACGCGCTGGGTGTCCATGAGCAAGAAGAAGGACTGCCCGACATATAATATAGCTGTAGCCACCTGGCAGGCTTTGGTTCAATGACGGACCAAGGCCTGTTTTTTTCTGCTCTCCTTTTTTTGTAAAGTTACGTTTCGCGCCCAAGTGTCCATCCTCCTGTCTGTTCTGTTATCATGTAAGAAAACGGAATAACTCAGGAAAGGATTACGAATCATGAGTTTTGAACTTACCCGGCGAGCCATCAGACAACTATGCAGTCAAGCTGCTTATGACGACGGGGATGCCTATTACCGGGCCAAAAGAGTGGCCTTTACACAAATAGATCATGATGAAGGGGTATACGAAGCTACGGTCAAAGGAAGCAGCTTTTATGCTGTTGCGGCGATGATCCGATCCAATGGAAGTATCCGAGCAGAGTGCACCTGTAGCACATTTCAGAACACCGGACGATATTGCAAACATATCGCTGCTGTTCTCCTTAACGCCCATGATATACGCCGTGGAAAAAGTCTGTCTGTACGCTCCTACGCCTCCAGACTTCATCCCGGTACTACCCCAGATACAGCAGGAAGCATGGATTCAGACGGGATGTACACATCTACAGATGCTCCGTATGATTACACTGCTAAAACGGCACGATCCTCTGACATCACACAAGGGGATCTCCAGCTGACCGACAGTATGTTAAAACTATTTGACCGCAAGCGACCGCTTCGCAGCACGCCTACCCTGCTGGATACTCGTGCGGTCTTGGATTTTCAATTCGTCATCCGGCCTTTTGCCTACGGTTACCAAAAATATATGTTTGGTGTAGAAATGAAGGCTGGCCCCAAACGATTATATATCGTCCAGAAAATTCGTCCGTTTCTGGATAGTATTGACCGTGGGGGTAGCTACATGTTCACGAAAAGCTTCTCGTACGAGCCTGAGTTGTACCGCTTCCGACCTGAACATGACGCTATTCTCCAGCAATTATCCCAGGTGTGCCACCATGAGCGTATGATTCGGGAAACCTCAGGCACGTATTCATCTTCCAGTAGCCATATGAGCGGCGAGCGAATGCTCCTCATTCCGCCTGCGGCTTGGGAAAAGCTGCTCCCCTTGCTGACAACAGCACAGGGCGTCTACTTTGAAATTCACGGAAACATGAGTGAGGGTATTCCCCAGTCCGACCTGATGCTTCCACTGCAATTTGAATTTGATGAGGCCGGGGCCATAACCGAAGGCTACCAGCTAAGCATACAAGGATTGGATGACTTGACCATCATGGAGGACTATGGTGTCGTCATTGCCGATGGCAAGCTTGTCAAACAGAAGGCCGATCCCTTACGGCGTTTGTCCGAGCTAAAACGGATGGTAGAGGTACACCACAGGCGAAAAGTTCTGATTGCGCCAGAGCAGATGGAATCTTTTATGGACAAGGTTGTACCCGGGTTAATGAAGCTCGGACGTGTTCATATGACTCGGTCCGTCTCAGATCGGGTCACACAGCAGCCATTGAAGGCAAAGCTATATCTGGACCGGGTAAGAGACAAGCTACTGGCAGGGCTGGAGTTCCAATATGGGGATATCATCATCAACCCGCTGGAAACAGATGCACGAACGCCTGGTAACGACCGAATTCTGATACGTGATGGGGAACAGGAGCAGCGTATTTTGGAACTGATGGAGCATAGCTCCTTTGCCAGAACAGACAGCGGATATTTTATGGAAGATGAAGATGCAGAGTATGATTTTTTGTACCATACTGTTCCTCAACTGGAAAAGCTGCTGGACGTCTATGCTACAGGTGCAGTCAAAGCGAAAATAAACAATACTCTGCCTACCCCAAGGATACGGGCGGAATGGGATGAACGTACGGATTGGCTTGAATTTAAATTTGATATGGAGGGCATTCCGGAACCAGAAATTCGCAAACTGCTCAAATCGTTAGAGGAAAAACAGAGATATCACCGTCTGCCTAATGGTGCCTTGCTGCCGCTGGAAACAGAGGAGTACAAGGAATTGATTCGGTTCATGAATGAAACAGGTATCCGTAAAAGTGATCTGGATGCAGCGCAAATTCGTGTTCCCGTCACACAAGGACTGTATTTAATTGATCCTCACGATCATGGGAAAAACCTGACTTTGGGTAAAACCTTTCGCCAGCTGCTGGAAAATATACGTAACCCAGACCATCTCGACTTTCCAGTTCCAGACGTGCTTGCTCCAATCTTGAGAGATTATCAGGTTTACGGCTTTCAATGGCTTAAGACATTGGCGCATTACCGTTTTGGGGGCATTTTGGCAGATGATATGGGGCTGGGTAAAACGCTGCAAAGTATCGCCTTTCTCGTCTCAGTATTGCCGGAGATTCGCAGCCAGCAGCTTCCAGCCATGATCGTGTCCCCTGCATCACTGGTGTACAACTGGCGGAATGAGCTGGAGAAATTTGCTCCACACGTCCGCGTCACTATCGCAGATGGCAGCCCAGAAGAACGCGGCCGGATCATACGGGATGCCGCCAGTTATGACGTCGTCATTACGTCCTACCCGTTGCTACGGCGCGATGCAGATGTGTACAGCAAGCCATCGTTTCATACGCTCATACTGGACGAGGCGCAGGCTTTCAAGAACCATGCCACCCAGACGGCACAAGCTGTTAAGGATGTAAAAGCCCGTTACCGTTTTGCCCTGACAGGAACGCCTATAGAAAATACATTGGAAGAGTTATGGTCCATATTCGACGTTGTATTTCCTGCGCTATTTCCCGGTGGGAAAAGAGTGTTTCACAACCTGCCTCGAAATGTGATTGCCAAGCGGGTTCGTCCGTTTCTGTTGCGCCGTCTTAAGAGCGATGTCCTCAAGGAGCTGCCGGAGAAAATCGAATCCGTGCAGGTATCCCGGCTTCTGCCAGATCAAAAAAAGTTGTATACAGCCTATCTGGCCAAGCTCCAGCATGAAACGTTGAAGCATCTCAACGAGGAAGGATTTCAGAAAAATCGAATCAAAATTCTCGCAGGTCTGACCCGACTTCGTCAGCTCTGCTGTCATCCGGGCTTGTTCATCGAAGGGTATACGGGAAGCTCCGCCAAATTTGAACAGCTGTTGGAGATCATTACGGAATGTCTCAGCTCCGGGAAACGGATGCTCATTTTTTCACAGTTCACTACGATGCTTCAAATGATCGGACGCGAGCTTGCTCGAGAAGGGGTGTCCTACTTTTACCTGGATGGGCAGACTCCCGCTCCGGAACGAGTCGAGCTGTGCAGTCGCTTCAACGAAGGAGAACGCGAGCTGTTCCTGATTTCCCTAAAGGCAGGAGGCACTGGCCTGAACCTCACCGGCGCAGATACAGTCATTCTGTATGACCTATGGTGGAATCCCGCTGTAGAGGAGCAGGCTACCAACCGCGCACACCGAATGGGTCAGAAAAAAGTCGTACAGGTTATTCGTCTCGTCGCCCAAGGCACGGTAGAGGATAAAATGTATGAGCTGCAACAAAAAAAGAAAAACATGATCGACCAGGTCATTCAACCGGGGCAAGAAACCCTTTCGGCACTGACCGAGCTGGAGATTCGTGAACTGCTCATGATCTAGCCAACTCTTCCACGCTTATTTATACGTTAGTATGACAATTCCACATGCAAAAAAAGGTCCAATCACGGTAGAAATCTTCCCGCATTGGACCTTTTTGCTTCTAAATATGATTGTTTGGATCGAGCAGATTAATCCTGTTTTAATACTCTAGGTTCAATGGGAACCAGGTTAGACTCAATCTGGGTGCGCTGAGGCTCATACCATTCAGGCAGCATCAGCTTGTGCCCTAACTCATTCAATTCCTCATCCACGGTAAATCCGGGTGGATCGGTTGCGATCTCGAATAAAATACCGCCCCGCTCGCGGAAGTATACGGCATTAAAGTATTGGCGATCTACAATACCACTGGTCCCAAAACCATGCTGATGAACCCATTCGTTCCACGCCTGATGCTCCGTATCGTCCTGCGCGCGCCAGGCAATATGGTGAACCGTACCGGCGCCGCCATTCCCCCACGGGACATCTTTGACCGGAATGTCGATCAGGTTGCCCAAATCACCTGTCGCCTGATAGCGGATGTAGCCTGCATTTGCGTCTTCTCCGATGGGAGTCATCCCCAGGACGTTCTCCAACACCTCTTGCGTATGCTTGGAATCCGCACTGTACAGTACCGCCCCGCCAAAGCCCTTGATAGCTTTATCCGTAGGCACGCCGCCAGCTGTCCACGTGTTCACCGGGCCATCTTCCCGCTCCACCAGCTCCAGATGCAAGCCCTCGTTGTCTCGGAACTGGATGAATGACTCGCCAAAACGAGAGGCCTTCGTGAAAGACACCTTCAAGCTGTGCAGACGGTTTTCCCAGTATTCCAAAGCACCGGACGGCACGACATACGTCGTAATCCCGACCTGTCCACCTCCAATCTTACCCTTGCGTGTACCCGGAGCTGGAAAAAAGGTAATGATCGTTCCCGGGCTGCCCTCTTCATTACCAAAGTACAAATGGTATACTTCTGGAGCATCAAAGTTGATCGTCTTTTTAATCAATCGCAAACCAAGTACGCCTGCGTAAAAATCAACGTTGCCCTGCGGGTCTCCTGCAAAGGACGTGATATGGTGAATTCCAGCGGTTTTCAATGACATCTTTATCACTCCTTCATTAACATGATGATTTATTTACACAAATGATTTACAAATTTCAAAATCCATTGTAGCTGACAAATTGTCCAACCGGCTTGCGGTATCCCCGTGCCCGCTGACCCGATTCGTCCTCTTTACCCAAGGTAATCATCATCACGGGTACAAATTGCTCTGGAATATTCAGTACTTCCTGCACCTTCGCCGGATCAAAACCGATCATCGGGCAAGTATCCCAGCCTTTGTCCTTGGCAATCAACATCAATTGCATAGCCGACAGACTGGCATTACGGATCGCTTCTTCTCTCTGGAAGACAGGTCCCCGCTCGCGATAAAACTGAGTTACCGATTCCACCGTACTATCATATTCCTGCTTGCTTAGGACACCTAAATTCAGGAATCCTTCGTTGAGGTCAGCTACCTTGGTATAAGCTTCTGTATCCCCCAGCACTACAATGGTCGCCGAAGCCGTTAATATTTTATACTGCTTACTTGCCTCATCATGCAGTCTTTGTTTGGTATCAGCATCCTGCACTACGATATAGCGCGTATGCTGTAAATTAAAAGCCGATGGAGCAAACTTCACCAACTGAAATATTTCTTCTAGTTCTTTTGCATCTATAGTAACATCAGGAATAAATTTAGAAGCTGATCTTCTCTCTTGAATAATATTCACCAGTTCGCTCATGTTAAGTTCCACTCCTTGATATTATTTTCAAATGAATTATCTTTAAATTAAGAATATATCTATTCGTGTTTTCTGTCAAGTAAAACTATAATAATGTTAGTAAGTATTTTTGGATACAACCTAAGGGCTTCACCAGCCCTTTACAAATCCGTTGCCCGTATTCTCATCGTAATCGCTTCGCGTTGCGCTTTGGTTAAGCTCTTGAAGACTAGCTCATACGAATGGTCGATCATGCTGTACAAATCCTCCAGTGGGAAGGTAGCATCAACCTCAATCGTATTCCAATGCTTTTTATTTAAATGATAGCCTGGCTTAATTGCCTTGTTTTGTTCACGCAGATTTACCGCAATGATCGGATCACATTTCAAGGATAGATGGCTAATGCCGTCCTTTTCAGATAATAGAGCAAACATCTTGCCTCCAACTTTCAGTACTAGCGTTTCAGCACCGAATGGATAATCCTTAACAGCCTCTTTTTGGCTCAGACCATACGCTACAATTTGTTCATACACCAGCCTTCACTCCTCTGCTTGAGTCATCATCTATAAAACGATTTGTGCCCTATTATATCACGCTCTCCACATACAATAGTCCCATGTTACAATTAGAATTCTATCGGGAGGGTCAATCCTTTCTATATGAATTTATCGACCGTCCGTGACCTCATACACGTCCTAAAGATTTAGCGATATTTCACATACTGTATCTGCAAGCTGACAGCCCTTCACTTCCGAATAGGAAGTTGGAGGGGCTTGTTTTGTTCATATAGTAGAGAATGTTATGCAACAGCCCTATATTTTGGTATACTTCCGTGAGAGGCTGTATCGATACATTCGAACGGTACTCTAGTTACTGTAATTCAATATGTAGATGTGTGAGCCTATGGAGGTGAACTCGTTGGATTTTGCTCTGATCCGCAAGGACCGAGACAAAAGAACGGTCGCAAATTGACTCTTTTTTTGCCTTTCGGACCTTTTCAGCCATGTGCTGAAAGGTTTTTTTTGTGATCTAAAATAAAGGTAGGAAAGGATTTGAATGCAACCATGGCAACCTCGAAAGCACTTAATATTTTGCAATTGAAGAAAATGAAACGAGAAGGTTCACCTATAAGTATGATTACGGCGTATGACTATCCATCTGCTCGTTTGGCTGAGGAAGCCGGGATCGATATCATCCTTGTCGGTGATTCCGTAGGTAATGTGTTATCTAATTATAACTCCACACTGCCCGTCACTATGGATGATATGGTCTATCATACACGGTCTGTCGTGCGCGGTGCGGAACATACTTTTATTGTTGCGGATATGCCATTTATGACGTACCACGGGAGTAGTGAAGAAGCCCTTACTAATGTGCGCAGGCTCATGCAAGAGGGACATGCCCATGCCGTGAAATTAGAAGGGGGCATGGAAATTTGCGACACCGTGAAGCGAATTGTTCAATCCGGCGTCCCACTACTGGGGCATATCGGACTTACACCACAGTCTGTGCATCAAATCGGCGGATACTTCATTCAAGGTAAAAACTCACAGGCCGCTGAGCGCCTTCTAAATGATGCCCGGGCCCTGGAGCAAGCGGGAGCTTTTGCCATCGTGTTGGAGCTGGTGACAGAGGAAGTGGCGAAGAGCATCACCCGAGAAATATCTATTCCGGTCATAGGCATCGGTGCAGGGAGATACTGTGATGGCCAGGTTTTGGTGTATCATGACATGTTACAATACTCAGCTCCTTACCGGGAGAAAAAGTTCGTAAAAACCTATTCGGATATAGGTGCTTTGATTCGCAACAGCATCGGGCAATATGTCGAAGACGTGAAGAATCATTCTTTTCCAGGCGAGGAGCATGTTTTTAAGGCAGATGAGAACGTAGTAGAAGGATTATACGGAAATGCAAAAGTAAAGGCAGGGACCCTATAATGCGATTTCTGATTGTAGGTGCAGGGGCGATTGGAGGCTATTTCGGGGGACTTCTTGTTCAAAAAGGAGAAGACGTGACCTTCTTCGTACGCCCTTCAAAAAAATCTCAGTTGGCAGAAGTCGGTCTGATTGTTAGAAGTGTTCATGGAGATTTCCAGACGCCAATCCGTGCTATTACAAATGGTGAAGCCGCCGATCCGTTCGACTGTATTATCATTTCGGTCAAAGCGTATCATCTTCCCCAATTGCAGTTCGATCTTGAGCCTTATATCGGTGATCATACCATGATTCTTCCGTTACTTAATGGTTACGAACATTTTGACTTTTTGCGCAAGCAATTCGGTTCTGAAAAAGTGCTGGGCGGACTTTGTTATATTGAAACTACGCTGGATCATGATGGTTCTGTTGTTCAGACAAGTCCGTTCCACCGTATCGTCTTCGGTGAATGGAACGGAGTGCACTCAGAGCGTACACAATTGCTGCTGAATCATCTTGATCATGCAGGCTTCACAGTGGCACGAAGCCACGATATCCAGCGTGAAGTTTGGCAGAAATATATATTCGTTGCCAGCTTGAGTGCAATTACAACACTGATGGATGCCTCGGTCGGAACTATACTTGCCACGGCAGAGTCACGTGCTATTTACGAAAAGCTGCTGCATGAGATTGTCACACTTGCTCGCAACGCGGGGATGCCGATTGATTCAGAGATGGAAGCTCATACACTGAAAACGATGGAATCCTTACGACCAGAGATGATGTCATCCATGCAACGCGATATGCTTAAAAAGCTTCCGGTTGAAGCCAGTCATCTACATGGTTCACTGCTTGCATTGGCTGCAACCAGTAATACTGTTTACCCCATACTCGAAACGGTATATGCCCGATTAAAGGTATACGAGAGCTTATTGGACACTGTCTAAAATTCAAACTTTAAAATCAATTAAAAGAGGAAGCGGCAGCTTCGAAGGTGAAAATGAAATCTTAGACTGCCGCTGCTTTTCCTTTATTAAACTTCAAAAATCTAAAGAGTTCCTGTGCTTGAGCATGCTTGCTCAAGCCCTTGAAGTAATGCTTCTAGCTCCTGCCTAGTTTCAGCGTTTGTAATTTCACCTTCCTGATTTAGCTTCAAGGTGATATGCGGAATAATGACCTTTCCATTCTCCACAATCTGTGCATTGATCATTTGCAATGTGAGCAGCAGCGAGGCATGCGCAAGATGGCCGCCCATAGGAGACGGTGACGCGCTAATGACCGCTGTAGGTTTATTTACAAATTCACCTGAAGATACGAGCCAATCCAAGGCATTTTTCAAAGCACCCGGCACACCATTCCCATATTCCGGTGTACAGATCAGTACTCCATCCACTTGTTTCAATTGCTCCCGTAGCTCTTTTACGGAAGCTGACCCCTCATCTACATCCAAGTCAGGGTTAAAATGCGGGAGATCCCCCAATCCATCATAGACTGTGAATATCATATTTTCAGAAGCCAGCCCAATAGTAGCCTTCATAAGCGCTGTATTGGAGGACTTTTGACGAAGGCTACCCGATATAGCCAATACCTTAATTTTCTGTTCCATCCGATCATCTCATTTCTTTTAACTTGATCTAATCTTGCATATTCAGTGTACTATAGCTAACAAGAGAATTAAAAAGTAAGTGAGAGTGCATTGATAATGCCGTTGGACACCTTCTGCATGATGATGAGCGTCAGCGATTTTTTCCTATGAACAAAAGGGCAATAAAAAAATGCCTGCGGCTTCGCAGGCATTCGTGATGAATCAATAGTCACTATACAAGGGTGGAATCTGTAGTGCTGAATCAAGTATCCTTCTCTTGCTTGCGTTTTATCCCAATCAGATCAAGGAAGAAAACAAACAACGGAATACCTACAATCAAGCCCCAAATTCCAATCAGATGCTCAGAGAAAATAAGTACGACAAAGGTAAAGAAGATCGGTAAATTCGTTTTGGATGACATCAGCTTCGGATTTAAGAAATAGGCCTCAATCGCATGAATCACCACAATCAGAATAACTAGATAAATCACATATTGAATGCCGCCGACACTGAAAGCGATCAGGCCGAGCGGTGCCAGTGAGATAAACACACCTGCCACTGGAACCAATCCAAGTACGAAAATGATGAGCGCAAGACCGAGCAGATTAGGGAAGCCCATAATCCAGAGCGCAATCGTGGTCAATATACAGTTAATAAGTGAAATCAGTAGTTGAGCCTCCAATACCTTCCCGAACGTATCCAGAAACATACGGCCAAAATGACCCACTTCCTTGAAAAACCAACCCAGCTTGCTATCTACAAACGTAGCTGTAAAACGTGTAATATATGATTTTTCCATCAGGAAGAACAAGCTCAAAATAATCGACACCAGAAGCTGTGTTCCCAATTGACTGACCTTCATCACTGCACTCAGGCCAGGCTCAAATAGCCGCTGAACATTCAGCGTGTCCATAAATTCGATAATCGTTTCGTTCCATTGATTACGATCAGGATACATATACGCTTGCTGAATCATGAGATACACCTGCTTGACCTGTACAACGATTAGCGGCACCATTCTGTAAACGCCCCACACCATAATCAGAATTAGCAACCCATACACCAGTAGCAGCACGATCATCGACGGCACATTGACGAACCGCTTGACCAGCTTATTCACTCCGTTATATATACTACCAATCAAGATCGTAAGCAGCAGTGTTAACAACATAATATTCATCATGCTTCTTAACATAAACAACAGTAAAACGATTATCGCAAGGACGGCTACCCGCCTGACGCCCGCATGATTCATCCAGTTTCTTACCATTCGTCTTTATTCCCTCTTTCCCACTTGACTGTCAACTTTGCAATCTTCCTGAGCATCAATTTTCTCTTTTTATCAATTTACTGTTAGCGATCAATAGAGAACCTACCATGACTAGGATAGCAATAGACCACCAGAATGTATTTTTAGCATCATCATGATCTACAATAATGAGCCTGATGACAGCCGTGATCCCAATATAGATAAAATAACGTAATGGAAAATGAAAATTGGTTTTAAAGTACTTAACTATTAATGCTATGAATTCAAAATACAAGAAAAACACAAGCAACTCTTCCGTGAATTCATAGTAATTTTTGTCGGCCTCTGTGTACAAAAAAACATAAGAAAAAATGGACCATGTTTCTTTTAGAAGTAAGAAGCTTAAAATCAGCCCGACCAGAAACAGCGAGATATTCAAGATCATTTGCAGAAAACTAGGTAACTTCTCAATATACTTCATTAATGCATTCAATACAGATCCCCTCACTGGTTGTACAGTATCTTTATTTATATTATCGGTGGTATACGTGAAAAATGCTACATTACTTTTGAGGTCACCTTAATGAAAGTTTATATTCGCCCCTGCAATATAACCAATGGAGATAAAGATAAGCGTCCATATCAGAGAACCTGCGCTTGCCACCAGCATATATTTTCGGACAGGCATCGCACTAATGCCCGACAAATAGCTTGTCGCATGTCTGACTCCTGGGATAAAATAACCAAACAAAATGGTCCATAACCCAAAACGCGCAAACCACCCCTTAACTCTTGCAAATCGCTTCGGTGTCAATCCAACCCACTTGCCGTGCTTATCCACCAGCGGCTGACCCAGCTTTTTGCCTAGCGTGTAGCTGATCATCATCCCTGTCATTGCACCGATGAAGCTGACTAATATAGACACCGAATAATTCAGTACCATGATAGAGGATAAATAGCCGACAAAAACCATAATAATTTCATCCGGAACCGGTAGACCGATAATCCCAAGAGCAAGAAGAGCAAAAATAGCGATATATCCGTATTGTGTAATCATGCTGATGACCCATTCCATAGGAGAGCCACCTCCTGACCGATTATTTTTTGAAGGACGGAAAGGGAATACGGCTAACCATCAGGAACGACAGCACTACCATTAATGCAAGCAACAACCCCGGCTTCAAATGCTCACTCCATAAAAACATAAAGGACAAAATCACACCCGCCGCCGTAATCGGCATACCTACAAAGCCTTTGCTAAAAGCCATTAGGTTGAATCTTGCCAATCTTACCGCACCGCATATGACAAACAAAACAGCCACAAGCGGTCCTATCCAATGGGTATCTCCCAGTTTGTATAACAAGATCAAGAAAGCAGGGGCAACCCCAAATGAGACAACATCCGCCAGCGAGTCGAGCTGTTTGCCAAAATCACTGGAGCAATGCAACAGCCTTGCCAGCAAACCGTCTAATACATCCCATAAAGCAGCCACCACCACGAGAATAAAAGCGGTCATGTATTGCTCATGAATCGTAAAATACAGGGATAAGACCCCTGCCCCCAGGTTTGCAATCGTGAATAGTGAGGGCAACCAATTCCATTTCATACTCCTTAACTCCTTTGCCGTAGCTTAGCCTCCGAATATAACAACAAAACGGACGCCGTCCTTGGTATTCTCCACCTTATAGCGGAATTCGTGCAAATCTAAAATTCGTTTGACGATCGACAGCCCCAGTCCTGTCCCACCCGTCTGGCGGCTACGTGACAGCTCGGCCCGGTAAAAACGGTCCCATATCTGCTCCAGTTGATCGTCAGGAATGGTCTCACCTTTATTTTCAATGGAAAAAAAACGGATTTCCTCAGCGCCTTCGATACGAATCGTGATTGAGCTTCCTTCCTCAGCATGCCGTATGGCATTGACAACAAAGTTGATAATCACCTGTTCCATCCATCCTACATCGGCATGAATCGGCATCTCATTGGCGGGGATAATGACCACTTCCAGCTTTTTCTCCTTCAACAGATGGAATAGCTTGTCCACGACTTCCTCCACCAGCTCACTCAAGATAAAGGTCGTCTTGCGGAGCTTGAGAGTACCCGATTCCAATTTGGCGAGGTCCAGCATATCTTTGACCAATCGCTCCATTTTGTCCGCTTCCTCTACAATGACTTTCATATAATGATCCTGCTTCCCGGCGCTAACTCCATCTTGTAGTCCT
The DNA here is from genome assembly GCF_900116035.1 of Paenibacillus sp. cl130. NCBI lineage: Bacteria > Bacillati > Bacillota > Bacilli > Caryophanales > Paenibacillaceae > Paenibacillus > Paenibacillus sp. cl130. The sequence goes on along the minus strand of NZ_FOYG01000005.1, from coordinate 316,629 downwards.
TCTGCGAAGCCTTTAATGATACTCAGCGGGGTTTTCAGTTCATGAGAAGCGTTGGCAAAAAAGTCTTGTTGCACAGCCTCCATCCTCTGTTTCTGTTCCATGTCCTCGACCAATTGTTGATTGACCTCCTGAAGCTCGCGCAAAGCCGTGTCCAGGTTCTGGGACAGGGTATACATGCTGTAGGACAGGCTGCCTAGTTCATCATTCTGCCGGATTGGTGTATGGGCAGTAAAATCGAGCTTAGCCATTCGCTTGGCGGTATTATTCAAAGCAATGAGCGGACGGGTCACCATCCGGGAATAGAACAGGGACAAAATCAGAATGAGTGCAAATCCCCCGATCCCTAGGTACAGATAAAACCAGCGCAGAGCTTCATTCGTCTCACTAATTTCCTGCAACGATGTCACTGTGAACAGGAGGTCGATCTCGCCTGTGTCCTGACGAACAGGATGGACTATGACTGCATTACGTACCCCTGTCCAAGGTTCCGTCCAATCTTCCTCCAACACTTCGAAATTCTTAAGTTTCTCCAGATGCGCCTGTGATAAAGGGAACCATTCCTCCAGCGCACCAAACAGTAATCCTTGTCGCTGACTCCATGTTTTCAGATCTGGTAGTGCAATCTCTGTCACCGTACCGGATAACCTTACACTGTCATCTGTGCCAGCCGCTTGCGATGTCGTTCCTATATTTTTGAAACCAGGCTTCTGAATGCCTAATGGATAAATTAAGTTGGGGGAAGTGATGCCGTCAGTCCCCAATACCTCACCTTCAACCGTTACCGTATCACCGGGCTGAATCCGGGCAGCTCTCAACTCATCTCCGTACTCGCTCATAAACAGAGACAGCGATATCTTAACAACTTTACCATCTGCTGTTCTGAGACTGATATGAAACGCATCATCCAGCTTTACTTTGCCGTCCAGCGTAACAATCGCCAACTGGTTCTTATTTTGAAGCATAAAGCGAGCTGCCTCTCGCGAAACCCTGCCCGATCCCCAAGCCTCCTGGACATAACTTTGACCGAAGCTTTTCAAACGGCTTTCCACACGACCAATCTTCTGTTGCTGATAAAAATTTTCAAAAAACAGAAATTGACTTAAAATCACCATACCGTAAAAACACAGGAAAAACACAACCGTCATAATGAACAACTTAAAGGTAACTCCCCGTTTGTTCATTCTTCCTCCTCAAACCTGTAGCCTGTACCAAAAACCGTGCGGATATGGCGTGATTCACGGCCTAGCTTACTTCTCAGCTTTTTGATATGAGTATCGACAACCCGTGTGTCTCCTTCAAAGTCGATGCCCCACACCCGGTTCAGTATCACATCCCGTGAAATGACTATGCCTTTATTATGTATAAGCAGCCGCAGCAACTCATACTCCTTGGGCGTCAGCTCGACTTCCGCCTGATCCACCTCAAGTCGATGAGCCATCGTATTGAGAATGGCAGTGCCGAATCGCAAAATATGCAACTCCGGCTGCACATGTCCTTCCACTCGCTTCATCAGCGCGTTTGCGCGGGCGATCAACACCTTGGGGCTGAAAGGTTTGGTGACATAATCATCGGCTCCCAGTTCAAAGCCTAATATTTTATCATCATCACCGGATTTGGCTGTCAACAAAATGATCGGCACACCTGAACGGCTGCGTACCTGGCGGCACACCTCCCAACCATCCAGCTCCGGCATCATAATATCGAGTATAATCAGGTCCGGCTGCACCGAATCAAACCAGATTAGTGCATCTTTTCCATTACCTGCTTCATAGACTTCCCAATTATTTTGTTTAAAATAATCAGCAATAACTTCACGAATACGTATTTCATCCTCCACGAGAAGAACCCTTTTCTTCAATCGACTTCCCTCTTTCGTCATTCTAGGACACCAGCATATCAAAGACATGTGTACTTTATGTGTTCTTGATACCTCTTATCAGCAGAACTTCTCATCAGCAAATTCGACCTTGGATTAGGGCAAATTTGTCTTGGCTCAGACCATCTCATCTCCTGTGATCCTACCCTATAATAAGAAGAGATACAAAAAGCCTGAACAGGAGGGTAATACATGAGTAACCAAACCATTCAGTGGTTTTCCACTTCTAAAGCTAAAGCTTGGCAATCCCAAGCTCATCATCTTACCGATACCCAAGATAGTGCCAACCTAACCCTTACGGGAGAAACACATCAGCTTGTCGAAGGTTTTGGTGGCTGTTTTAATGAATTGGGTTATGTAGCCCTGAACCATTTGGAAAAGGACGAACGAGATCGGGTGCTTCATTCTCTCTTTCATCCAGAGGGCGAGCACAAATTTGCAATATGCCGACTTCCTATTGGAGCGAGTGACTACGCGCTGGAGTGGTACAGCCACAATGAAACAGACGGCGACGTGGAGATGAAGCACTTTTCCATTGAGCGTGATCAGCAATATCTCATTCCTTTTATTCGGGAAGCGTTACAACTCAATCCTAACCTGAAGTTGTTCGCTTCACCCTGGAGCCCGCCGACATGGATGAAATCACCGAAAGCCTACAATTACGGCACTCTGCGCTGGGAAAAGGATATTTTGAAAGCGTATGCATTGTACTTTGTCAAATTTGTTCAGGCTTACCGCGAGGCAGGTATTACGATCCATCAGATTCATGTTCAAAATGAAGTCATTGCCGATCAGAAGTTCCCTTCCTGTGTATGGACCGGGGAGCAACTGCGTGAATTTATTCGGGACTATTTGGGCCCTGCTTTTGAGGAACACGGACTAGATACGGAAATTTGGCTGGGGACCATTAACGCTCCCGATCCGTGGGAGGAATTAATGAAGAAGACTTCTACCGGATTCGATGAGTATGCCCATACCGTATTGAGTGACCCCGAGGCCTACAAATATATTAAAGGCGTAGGCTACCAGTGGGCAGGCAAAAATGCCATTCAGCGCACCGTTGCCAGTTATCCTGAGCTTCGTTACATGCAAACAGAAAATGAATGCGGCAACGGAGAAAATTCATGGGACTACGCCAAATATGTATATAATCTGTACCAGCACTACTTCAGCAATGGTGTGAATGCTTATATTTACTGGAATATGGTTTTGGAACCGAAAGGCAAGAGCACATGGGGCTGGGAGCAAAATTCGATGATTACCGTTGATCCCGCGGATCGAAAACCTGTCCTGAACCCGGAATATTACGTTATGAAGCATTTTTCTCATTTTGTATTACCAGGTGCCCGACGCATCGGACTTCGTGGATCATGGACTGGAAATGCAGTTGCTTTTCAAAATACAGACGGGCAAAGGGTGGTAGTCATCGCCAATCCGTTCAAGGAATCGCGTGTGCTGAATCTGTCTCTCGGTGAAACAACACACCGCTTGAAGCTGGAGCCGGAGTCCTTTAATACTATCGTGATTCCTTCTTAACGCCACAGATTTCTGGACTCTTCCAGCTTGCACACATCATTAGGTATCCCTGTCCGGTCTATAAGTGTCCAAGCATATGTATAGTTTCCAAAATGGATGTATATCCTTTTGCGTATAGTAGCTATAAATAGTATACTTGGAATAACTATGGACAGGAGGTCGATGAATATCACTACTGTAAAAGACCGGATTGATTTGAAGCTGATTAATTGTGATAAGGAATTGACTCTCGCGGTCATCGGTGGAAAATGGAAGCTGATTATTTTGTGGCATCTCGGTATGGAAGGCACCAAGCGGTTTGGTGAATTGAAGAAGCTAATCCCCCATATTACGCAAAAAATGCTGACCAACCAATTGCGCGAGCTGGAGGAAGATAAACTCATTCTTCGTAAAGTCTATCCCGTCGTCCCTCCACATGTGGAATATTCACTGACGGAGCATGGCGAAAGCCTGATTCCGGTACTGAGAGCAATGTACGATTGGGGATCAAACTATCGCGAGAACGTGATCTGGAAAGAAGAAGAAGCGATTCAGGATGTCACACCCGTGTGATCGCAAAACAAGCATTTTGCAAAATGCTGAACTATATTTTTGTAGAGACGACCCTGGGGAGATCTGGGGTTGTTTTTTTGTGATATAAAGACGTTCCCCAAGATAATAAAAGAAATGGATGCAAGTATCCGTTTCCATTGGCATTAAAGCTCATTTTCCGCTACATATCCTCATTTTACACTTGTATTCGTGATTTACATTACATCCGCTGTGACGTATGATTCTTCCATCCCTATTTACAGTGAATCCGAGAAGGAGGCCGTTCTAGCATGAGCATGACGCTTGCCCAGCCCACAACATCCCAAGCGACCCAATTAAGCATTGGTTCCATGGAAATGATTCAATACGACTATCGTCAATTTCCTGACTCAAAACCTTATCAACACCATTGCTGTGGCTTGCTTACTATGTCGTGTAACGGCGCTCAAGGTCTGGCGGAATATGAGCTGCCTGAAATTAAAGGTGCCTTTGACCTCGTCCGCTGGGCTTCCGTGTTTACCTCGCTCAAGGGTCTGTCCTTAACCGAGGCTGAGCAATATATTCAGCACCATGCTGATCACTGGGGGCCTGATAAAACAGAGCTAGCTCTATCTGCCTTATCCGATCTGACTACCCATGCGAACCTGCACATTCTCTCCCCATCAGCGACCATACTCCCCCCTCGGATTAGTCGTTCATATCTTATCGAGCATGGTCTGGTCTACTATTCATTCTAAATATCGTCCACAACTCCATTAGCAATCCACTTTCCAGTTCACGTAAAAAAGCCTGAGACTGTTTATCACAGGCCAGGCTTTTACACTTTCAGCACAGAGTTGATTACACTTGCAGTTTACCTGCACGAATATCGTCTGTCATTCCTGCATAAGGTGCTTGGGAAATTAATTGTTCGTTGTTCACACCTGCATTTTCGATGAATGTAATATCTGCAAATTCAGGAACCACATACTTCGGATATGTTTCATACTTTTCACGCGATTCCTCCATCAGCGGAATAAAATCGTTTTGATACCGCACAGTGATTTCCGGATGCTCATGAACCCATTTAGGAAAGAAAATAATGCCGTGCATACGTTTTTCCTCAGGCATAAAATTCAGAGACACGTCAGTGCCTGTCGGTTCGGTCCACGATACTTTATACACATTTTCCACCAGCTTCACCAGATTGACCTTCTGATCACGTACCCAGCGGCCGCCTACCATACCACTATGAATGCGATAATCGATCGTATCTTCATTTTTAATATATATTTCGTACTCCCAACCATTCTCATAAGTGTAGATCATGTGGCTGCCGATAAACTTGTCCATCTTGCATCCTTCTTTCCTAAATTATAAGTTTTCATGAATTGAATAGGAGACCAAAAATAAAAATATTCAATTCAAAACATGTAATGTTAAACATGTTGTTAAGTACATATAAATTGTAGCACTATGGTATACTAGTGTCAAATAATGTTTGACAAGGAGAACTACGTTGAAGCGCACATTAAAATACGCCATTTTGGGCCTGGTTCATAAAGAGGAAATGAGCGGCTACGATATTACGAGTCAATTCAAGAAGGAAATCGGACAATTTTGGAGCGCCAAACACAGTCAGATTTATCCTGAGTTAAAAAGGCTGACCGAAGAGGAGCTTATTGAATATCGCACCTCCATTACAGGAGCCAAGCTGGAAAAGAAGCTGTACTGCATCACCCCCAAAGGAACCCAAGAGCTGACCGAATGGCTGTTGAGCGCCAAAGAGTTACCGGAAACGGAAAAGGATGAGTTTATGCTCATGCTGTATTTCTCAGCAGCCATCCCCAAGGAAGAGAACAAGCGATTGTTCGAGAACCAGATAACCAAACGTAAAGAGAAGCTGGAGTATCTGTACGAAAGTAAAAAATCCCTCCAACAGCTGGACGAAAACCTCCAAGCCCCCGGTTCTAATCAATTTGGGCATTATCTGGTGCTGAGCCGTGCCATTAATCGGGAAGAAAGCTATATTACGTGGCTGGAAGAAACACTGTCCCTGTTTGAATAGCCTAAAAAACCTTCAACGCCACGTAGATTCGTGGTATTGAAGGTTTTTCTAAATAGGTGCAAACTAGTCTGCCGTCGTAATCGAAGAGCCGTAATCTTCAATATGGATATCTGTGCTAAAACGTACAGGAATGGTACTAAAAATGTTATCCCAATCCTCTTTAACCTTACGCCAAACTTTAGGATGCTGAATCCTCAACGCTTCTCCGAAACCTCCAACATCAACCTGCAGCTTTTGCATTTTGGCTACAGTTTGTTCAGTTAATGAATTCACTCTCTCTTGAAAGATACTCTCTTCTTGTCCGAGCACATCATTGCTACGCAAATTTTCTTTCTTGTTAAAAACCTCGGAAACGCGTCCCTCTGAGGTCATTTTTACTTGGAAGGAAATGTCGCCCCCCTGAACGATGGCCTTGATCCTGCTTTTCACCGCTTTGATCTCATAGGCTATATTTTTACCGGTTTGGGGATCACTACTTTTCAGCACGCCTCCAACCAATTGGCCTTTGATCCACATGAGGCCCTCGACCTCTGACTCATTCAGAAAACCACCGTAGGTTTGTGTCTTTCCCTTGATGATTCCCGCACCTGCGAGCTTGATTTCATTCTCCGCCGTAATGACATTGGGCAATATAAAGCTTCTTTTCCCCTTCATGGGCCCGACCACTTTAACCAAAGCCACGGGCTTTATCAACCGCGCGTTCCGTTTACGATTTTCGAAAATATCCTTTAAGATATAGGCAGGAATTTGACCAGGAATTTTTTCCTGAAGCGCATTGCCCGCCTTGTCTGTACTAATCAGCAGCTGGACGCTGGGCCGAATGTCATTATCCCCCAAGAAAAAGTCCAGCAGCTCATACAATGGAATTTTGCGAAGCAGACTGGAGCTGATAATAATCGTTTTCAAATGTTGTCCGATAGGCGGTCGGTTGGTTCGCAATGAAATTTCTCTTAACATTTCAAAAACGGAATCCCCCGTTTCCGTAATATTAAAAAACTTTTTAGCTTGTGGGGAGGAGCTGTTGGAGCCGCCGCTTTCCTCTGGGATGATAAATTGAAAGGTTCCGGTGATTAACTCTTTTTTCGGATAGTCTCCTCCTTTCCGTTTAATTTGTTCTTCTTGTGAAGATTGTGACACTACATCCATAGCAATGCCCGTCTCCAGATTTAGATCCTCCACCGGAGAGCTGCTCCAGCAGCCTGAAAGTGTACAGCATGTCAGGAGAGCCACCATTCCGAGTAATCCTGACTGGACTCTCTTCATGACCGCACCCCTCTCCAATGAGAAATAAGCAGCAGAGGGAGTGGAAGCAGAGCGAATAGAACGAAAGCTGCATTCCCGATCATCGTTCCAAAAGAAAATAACTCATTCAGATTTTTGGGAATTTGGGACAGGACGTAGATGAACGGGAGCAAAATAAACAGCGCCTTGGAATAAGAGCTATTCAAAATTTGAGAAACTCCGAGCGAAGCGCAATAAAAAGCAATACTGAATGTAGCAAAAATTTGCATGATCCAAATGGACAACAATAGGGATTCGAACCGTTCCAATAACAGATACTCCACTTCAAAGGAGCGGGCCAAGTCTAAAAAAGGCCAGGTTCTGGTCATAACTCCTTCCACCGAAAAGGCGCCAATGCATAAGATCAGCGTAGCTGTATAAAAAATGGTCGAGATCCCGATTGCCAGTCCGACCGCCTTAGTTGCTTTCTCCGGTTTTTCCATCCGACAAAGAATAAACAGCAGGCACTCTGTCCCCGTTAGGGTCAGGGTTGTAGTCTTGAGCGCTTTAATCACTGGCATCACACCCTCGGACAAAACAGGACGCAAATTATTCAATTCGAAAATATTCAAACTCAGCAAACATATCAATAAAAAGATAGCTGCCGTAATCGGGAATATAACTTGACATATTTTACCCAATGTACCTATCCCCCCCAAGCAGAGATACAGAGAGATCCACATAAAGGGTGCTGAAATAGCCCATACTGGAGTTCCTTCAAGCAAAAAGAACGACGTTACTTCCTCCACAGCTCGGATTTCGTATGCAGCTATACAAATAAAATAGATGACGAACAAGATGCCCAACACTTTGCCGATGGCTTTGCCAGTTATCCGCTGAACATACTGGTAAAAGGTGCTTTCTGGAAACCGTGAACTTAGTTTGACTATAATCCATCCGAACAGGAAAGTGGCAGCCCCTGCTAAAATGACGGACATCCACACATCCGGTGTTTTTGCAGTTTCAACGGCTACTCTGGGAAGAGTAAGCAACCCGGCAGCCAGCATAAAGCAAAGCACGATTTCCGTCGTCTGTAACGTTGTAATTTTATCCGTTTTTTTCCCACGGGCCATCTTGCTCCCTCCTGTGTTGTTGAACTCATCCTTGTCGCTTAGGGTCTTTATGCTTCAATAGAATGGGTCTATTTTTCATAAATTGTAACGGTGCTCGCAAAAAGTAATCTTTCCAGTCCTTCAATGAACGGGGGGCCGTTAAGCTAAGATATGGCACGCCGAAGCTGTGTAATTTAGCCATATGAATGCTCAGCATCAGGAAAAACATGATCACTCCATACAAACCGAAGATAGCAGCCGTGAACATGGCCCCAAAACGAAGAACACGCATAGAGATCCCGGCGCTGTATACAGGTGAGGCAAAGGAAGAAATCGCCGTGACCGCTACCACAATAACGAGAATCGGACTCACAATCCCGGCGTCAACAGCGGCCTGTCCAATAATCAAACCGCCGACGATGCCCATCGCTGGACCGATGGGTTTGGGGAGCCGAAGTCCTGCCTCGCGTAAAATTTCGATGGAAATTTCCATAATCAGGGCCTCAATCAGCGTCGAAAACGGAACTCCCTGTCTCGCACTGATAATGGAAATGACCAACTTGGTTGGAATCAGTCCGGGATGAAACGAGATAAAGGAAATATAGAGCGCCGGGGCGAACAGAGATATCGTAGTTGCCATAAAACGAAGAAATCGAATAAGCGACCCCGGTATCCATCGTTCATAGTAATCTTCGGGAGACTGGAGCATCATCCCGTACGTCACAGGCATAAGGAGCGCAAAAGGTGTACCGTCCAGCAGAATCGCCACACGTCCCTCCAGCAATGCAGCCATGACCCGATCCGGTCTCTCCGTATTTTGAATTTGCAGAAAGGGGCTAAGAAAATTATCCTCAATAAGTTGCTCCACATAGCCCGACTCCAGCACCTCATCCATATCAATGGTTTTGACCCGCCGCTTCACCTCATCCACAAGCTCCGCGTCGGCAATGTCTCTGAAATACACCACCATCAGCTGCTTTTCCACTCTTTTGCCGACTTTAAAGGACGACATGGCTAGTTCCGTACTTTCTCCATGCCTGCGCAGCATCGCTGTATTATCGCTGAGTATCTCTGTAAAACCGACTCGCGGTCCCCGCAGCACCGATTCCGATATGGGGTCTTCCACCCCTCGTGTATTCCCTTTGGGTGTACCCAGCACGAAAGCACCCGGTATGCCCTGAATCAAGAGTATGACTGAACCGAACAGCACCTTTTGCAAGGAGAACTGCACCTCTAACGTATACTCTGTCTCCGATACCAGCATAACCTGACGAATAAACATATCCCGAAGCTCTTCTCCTCTCGGGAGATCTTCCCCCTCTTGCCCGGAGCTGCCCCAATCCATCAACGGCTTTAAAATATTCTGATCCATGCCAACCTTGTCCGTTAATCCATCCACAAAAAAAAGTGTGCCTACAGCGTTCAATTTTTCCAGAAAAATAGATCGTTCGTTCACGTCTGACATATCCGTAACTGCTTGTCTGATTTTTGCTACATTGGCTTCATAATCTTCGGTAAAGGTCCCTTTTACCTTCTCAGCCTCACTTACAGTCGGATTACGATCTGCATGCTGCGAACGGTCTTCTTCTTCTAAAAGCTTTAATCGTTCCATACGTCTGCTCTCTCGACCATCCATCGCTCTAATTTGTCGTACCGTCAGAAAAATAATCAAAGGGATGAGGAACAAAAAGAAAGCTTCCATCCATACGTTCCATTTGGGCATATGAGTTCCGATGACCTGCCACACACTCTTTCCTCCTTCACTTCCATAGGATTTGTATATAGATTTACCTGGATTAGAAAAAAGATGCATGGGCAATGGAATAAATTTCTTTACTCACAAAAGGAATAAAAAGGTGAATTTGATAGATGAACTGTAGTGCCAAAAGTGGAATTACATGATAATATCTATTCATTCTATGACTAATGTCACAAATTTGTTGAATTCGTGGGCCATTATTCGAAACTAAAAAGGAGTTGTAGGTATGAAGAATCATTTTTGGAAGAAAGCCGCTGTGTTGAGTTTGTTAGCGGTCATTTTGTTAGGGGGAACGGCGATCAGTCCCAAACAGGCACATGCAGGTTATGAGCCTTATATTGGGGAAATTACGGTGTACCCGTACATGTTCGCTCCTAAAGGTTGGCTAAAATGCGAGGGTCAGCTCTTATCTATTTCGCAAAATACAGCACTGTTCAGTCTGCTGGGCACTAATTTTGGCGGCGATGGAATGAGCACATTTGCATTACCCGACTTGCGCGGGGCTTCCCCGTTGCCGAATGTAAACTACTATATCGCAACCGAAGGGGTTTACCCATCCCGCCCTTAATGAATGTGTTCATCGGTGGGCTAATTAATGAAGAAGAGGTGATGGCGTGCTCGAAGGCAATAACTTCACACGCAACAAATTGAAACCCTATCGCTTGCTGGTTCCATTGCTGCCATTTATCGGCGGTACGTTCCTGCTCATAGGGACGAATGAGGTTCACGCTGCCGGTTGGGAAAATGTGGTGCTTAACAAGCCAGCCACATCCAGTGGCTACAGCCAGCCCTATGATCCCTCCAGAGCTGTGGATGGGTCAATCGAACCAACAAGCCGCTGGTATCAAGCCAGCAACGGTGAAAAATGGATTCAGGTAGATCTGAGAGACTGGTATATCGTAGATCGATACGTTGTTACAGGTATGGGAATCCATAACGGGTGGCAGGATCAACGTGATCCATACAGTTTCCGATTGCAAACAAGCAGCAACGGAAGTAATTGGGTGACTGTTGATACCGTCCAGAATAATGAGAGCTCTAATGTTGAAAAGAACATTGCCCCTGTAACTACACGATACTTGCGATTATATATTGATCAAGGAAATACAAGAAACAATCAGTGGGCTTCCATCATGGAATTCGCAGCTTATGGGGAGCGATTGCCCGTTCCACAGGCTCCGGGGCATTTTACAGGAACCAAAAATGGAAATACAGTGGAGTTAAGCTGGGATGCCGTTCCTTATGCAACTTCATACAAAGTCATACGAGATAGTGTAACGCTCTATTCAGGTAACTTAACCCAATTCATAGACACTTCAGCATTGCCGCCAGGTGAAGCCCTTTACACGGTTCAGGCCGTGAATGCTAAGGGGGAGAGCACTCCCTCAGAAGTTAAAGTGAACATACTTACCGATGCCGAGAGAGTTGCACAGGCCAAAGCTGCTCTTGCATTAGGCTTCGCATCTGGAGATACAGTTGATTCCGTATCCCAAAAGCTGACACTGCCACTCGCTGGATTGAATGATACGACGGTGAGCTGGAGTTCGGATACTCCTGACGTCATTACGAACGAGGGGGCTGTCACACGCCCGCGGTACGATCTGGGTGACCGAAAAGTAAAACTGACAGCTACGATTGCGAAGGGAAGCGCCTCGGATACTCAAACTTTCGAAGTTACCGTACCGAAGATAACTGCACAAGATACATTGGATCAAGCAGCAGACACCCTCTCGCTTGGCAATTTGTCTGCGGTAACAGAGAGTATTTCTCTCCCTTTATCCGGTTATGGTGGAGCGCAGATCGAATGGTCCTCGTCCAAACCTCTTGTCATTGCAGCAGATGGAACCCTCACCAGACCCTCCTATAACAGTGGAGATACGGATGTTACCCTAACGGCTACCCTGCAACTTGCAGGCTTAACGAAAACAAAGGATTTTACTACACACGTACTCCGTCTGCCGATGAGCGACACTGAAGCCGTAGACGCAGCATACAGGGCGCTTGAGCTGCCAATGACTACAGTAACCGGAGACGTATATTTGCCAAAAGACGCTCTGCATGGTGTTCAGGTGTCATGGTCATCGACTCAGCCCCAGTTCTTGGATCATACTGGGCATGTAACATTCCCAAGCTATGTGCAGGGCGATCAGACCATCACGCTGGAAGCAGTTGTGTCACGAGGCGGGGTTGAGCTACGAAAAACATTCAGCCTGCTCGTGCCTGCACTGCCCGTAAGCGCTGATGAAGCCGTAAATTTGGCAGCTAATACACTGAATTTAGATTATCCGCAAGGGATTAAGGATTCCATCGCTCTGCCTCGTACAGGAGCATTTGACACCCAGATCGACTGGTCTTCGGATCAACCAGATATCCTCAGCAATAGCGGTCAGGTGAATCGGCCTAAATATACAGACGGTGATATGAATGTACAGTTAATTGCCATTATTTCTAAAGGTACCGCTTCTGTACAAAGAACATTCACAATCACAGTGCTGAAGGCATTACCGAATACACCTTACGTACGATTGAACGGCAGTAATCCAATTGTTCTGGAAGCCGGTGACAGCTTCACTGATCCGGGAGCCAGTGTACTGGACAGCGTATACGGCAATATCCTGATCCCTGAGCTTTCAGGTAACGGGAATGTCGATATAAATGTACCCGGTGTATATGTATTGAACTATGCTTATAGCGACAATGGAGGTTGGACAGCGGAGCCAGCAGAGCGCCATATAAACGTGCTGCCCCGTGCTGTTAGAGCCGCAGCAGGCAATGGGGATATAGCCTCTGTGGTCGTTACAGGTGCCTTACCAGGCGCACGGCTTGAACTGTACAATGCCCAGCAGGAGCTTATAGCGGAAGGAATCGCTTCGGGAGAGGGAAAATATACATTTACACCTGTGCCTGAAGGAGCCAGCTACTATGTGCTACAGAACGTAAATGGTATGAAGAGTGCCCCGTCAGGGCTAGTATATCCGCAAGGGTTAACCGCGCAGCGCGTTGCGGATTCCATCACAAGCATAACAACTCCTACAACAAGTGACACACTGCTCAGGTTGCCTGTTGTACCTGATGGTTTCCGTGTGACCATCAGCAGCAGTAGCCACCCAGACATCGTGCGTACAGACGGAACTATTGTTCAAGCAGATACTCCTTCCGTTGTAACTATCATGCTGGATGTTATAAGGGTAAGCGATGGTTCTCATGCGTTGACGCAAGCCATAGAAGTCACCGTCCCTGCCAAGGTAATTGCAAACACAGGCAAATCTAACAAAGATAAGAATGAGGATCTATCTGCTTTCGTACCACAGATCGGAATTTCCGAACAAGGGAAAGAGTTCTCCCTCTTTGTTCCTTCGCCGGCATTCCTGGATGAGCAGATACAGCAAGCACTTCGCGAAGGCAAAGCATACGCAGACATTCGTTTGGAGCAGGAGAAGCAACTGAGTCGTGTTATCCTTTCTCATTCTTTACTGAATAAATGGGATAAGATTGGTGCATCGGTAATATCCCGATATGGAACACTGATGATATCCAGTGACACCTTAACCCGCATGGCCTCAGGCCAGCAGGACGTTACATTGTCATTCCAGCAGGTAGATGTACAACGTGCACAGCAGATCCGTGATTGGGCTGAGCAACAATCCAGCCTGACGCTGATGGGTCCGGTTACAGACATCAAAGCCAATGTGACAGGAACCTCGTCGATCATTCTACCGCTGGATAACGAATCCTTAGGTGAGTTACACAATGCAGAGCCCCAGTTCTCCATTCTTGTTATTCATGAGAATGGCGAGCGTGAGATTCTAAAAGGGACTGCTGTAATGGATTCAAAAGGGATTTTGTCGGGTGTGAGTGTCAATACGACCGGGTTAGGTACCTTTGTCGTCGCCACAGACGCAAAGTCTCAAACCAATAATGCCAGTGTGCAAAATGACCAAATCAATTCGTCAGATTCGCAAGAGCTAGCTCAGGTATGGCCGGATGTACAAGGCCATTGGGCAGCGAAGTCCCTGCAATCTCTTGCAGACAAAGGCTGGATACAAGGCTATAAAGACGGCAACATACGCCCTGAGCGCGCTGTAAGCCGTGCAGAATTTGTAGCCATACTGACCAGAGCATTGGGAACTGCTGGAGATGAGAGCCCTTCTACCTCATTTACAGATATGCAGGGACACTGGGCTGGATCAGCCGTGGATTCTGCTCATCGTCAGGGATGGATTCAAGGGCTAACCGCTCAAACTTTCGGACCTGATGAGAGTCTTACCCGTGAGCAGGCGATGGTGATCCTGTCACACGCGATGCAGAATCAGATATCCATTTCCAGTACTACTGCACTGCAATCCTACAAGGATGAGCAGCAGATTTCAGCATGGGCCTCCGCAGCATTTCAAAATGCAGTATCCTCCGGTTGGATCAGCGGTTATCCAGATGGAACACTCAAGCCAAAAGCAGCCATCAGCAGAGGTGAGATGGCTGAACTGCTGGTACGTATTCTTAAATAAGACTTTTCAAGCTTCATACATCAGATGAGTATAAGCAAATACAACGCGGCCTCCAAGCTTTTCGGGGGCCGTATTTTTTTATGTATATTTTATGTACAAGCCTCCAACAATCATTTTTGCTTGTTTATTCACCCTTTTCGCTTCAGTAAATATATTATGAATATCTGCGAAGCGGGGCGATGAACCACCTATCACCTCTACAGTAGGAAGAATGATAAGGAGGAGATATTTGAGCATGAAACATAAAAAACCGTTCAGGTTCAGTGGTGCTTCAAAAAAAGACGAAGACTGTAAACCAACAAGAGTAAATAAAAGTATCGAAGCTCTTCTCAGACTGATTAATGAATTGACCGCGATCATCCCCGTCGTATTCGCAAACCCCTCTGCGGCTAATGTATCTTCCTTGCAACAGATTTTAAGACGTTTGTTGTCTCTGGCGAAAAGCTTAAGACTTAGAGGCGGGGTTAAGGCAGACTTGCTGGCAGCGCTGGAGCTTGCTATTGTTGCGTTAGAAGCTACACCTTTCTCTCCGATCGGCGTAGGTACTGCACTGCAACAATTGCTGGATGCCCTATTGTCCATCGTTTTACAAGAATCCCTTGATCCTGCTCTTAAAGACAGCTTAATCAGCGCGATCAGAATCGCTGGAACGACGGTTAGCAACGTATTAGGTGAAACATACTTGTCAGGGGAGTCCGGTGCACAAGGACCTCCTGGACCTGTGGGACCCGGCGGTGCGCCTGGACCCGCAGGTGGACCAGGGCCACAAGGGCCTCCCGGACCTATCGGCGCCGCTGGACCTATCGGAGCACCCGGACCTGTTGGCCCTGCCGGGCCCGTGGGGCCTGCGGGGCCCATTGGAGCGGCTGGACCTGTTGGCGCCGCCGGGCCTATCGGGGCCGCTGGACCGGAAGGCCCGGCCGGACCTGTCGGCGCTACAGGTGCTGCGGGCCCTGCCGGGGGTGTGACAGGCGCCACGGGCGCTACGGGCGCGGATGGATTGGTCGGGCCAGCCGGGGCCATAGGGCCTGCTGGAGCCACGGGTGTTACGGGCGTTACAGGGATTACCGGAGCCACCGGCTCGGGAGCCATCATCCCGTTTGCTTCAGGAGGACCTGCTATACTGACAACTGTTCTTGGCGGAGTGGTAGGAACCACAAGTTTGATCGGCTTTGGGAGCTCAGCAACAGGTATTAGCCTCGTAGGCGGGGTCATAGACCTGACAGGTACACTTGTAGGACCTCTGATTAACTTTGCTTTTTCCGTACCACGGGATGGCGTAATTACATCTATTGCTGGTTACTTCAGTACAACAGCTGCATTAACTCTCGTGGGTTCAACTGCGACAATTACTGCCCAGCTGTTTAGTTCCCCAACACCTAATAACACTTTCACAGCAGTTCCGGGAGCTATCGTTATATTGGCCCCTCCACTGAATGGCATTGTTGCTTTGGGAACGACCTCTAGCGGCATTACTACTGGTTTGGCTATCCCCGTAACCGCACAGACTCGTCTGCTCCTTGTCTTCTCTGCCACAGCTACAGGTATTTCCCTCGTAAACACTATCGTAGGTTATGCAAGTGCAGGCGTCACCATTACCTGATCCAAAAAGAAAAAAGGGCCCAGCAGGATTGTTCCTGTCGAGCCCTTTTTATTTGTATTCCAACAGACGAACTAAACCGTTTCGAACGATATTTTTACTTCTTCTCCCTCTTCACAAACGGCGAACGTTTTAATTTGTCCGTGATCAGGCTCTTGAACGATGCCCGTCTGCAGATCAATTTTCCAGTCATATAAAGGATCATAGATATAATGACCAGATACTATAGCCTCTGTAAGAGGACCTCCTTTGGGATGAGGACTGCTATTTTCAACGGCATAAAGCTCATTCTCCGAAGTGCGGAAAACAGCAATTTCAGTACCTTTGATATGGATGGTACGCCCTATTCTGATCGGAAAATCCTTACTATGACCGACGACAAGCCATTCGGCATTTTTGATCATTTGTTTGATCGCTCCCTTCCTCAGGCATTTTAGATACAATTACACAATAGACGGGGTGACAACCTCGAATAAATTTTTGCGTGAATCCTCATCATTGATGATCTTTTTCCAAGGGTCTTCGACCTGTTGTAATGCAAATTCGATGCGTTCTACTAAAGCTTGTCGATGATCTGTATCATGAACGACAGCCTTCTGAATCTCCTCCAGACCGATCCGTTCCACCCACTCCGAAGTACGTTCCAGGTATTGTCCTGTTTCCCGGTAGAGTTGCATTACGCTTCCTACAATATCAATCAACTCGGCGTCGGTTTTTACTTTACAGAGTGAATCAGCCAACCGCGCTTTAATACCGCCATTACCACCGATAAAGATCTCCCAGCCCCCATCATTACCTACGATTCCGATATCTTTGGTACATGATTCCGCACAGTTGCGTGGACATCCATTAACCGCTAATTTGAATTTTGCCGGGAAATCCAGTCGTTCGAATTTCCGTTCCAACACTTCTCCCATTCCCATCGAGTCCTGTGTGCCAAACCGGCAAAATTGTGATCCAACACAGGTTTTAACTGTACGAAGTGACTTCGCGTAGGCATATCCCGACGGCATATCGAGTTCTTCCCATACTTTAGGCAGATCCTCTTTACGGACACCGATCAAATCAAGCCGCTGTCCTCCTGTTACTTTAACGACCTTAACGTTGTATTTAAGAGAAACATCTGCTATCTTCTTCAAATCTTCTGGGGTCGTTACACCACCGTACATTCTAGGAACAACTGTAAACGTTCCATCCTTTTGAATGTTCGCGTGCAATCGCTCATTTACAAAACGGGAATCTCCCTCATTTTCATAGGTATCCGGGTTAATCATTCCCAGATAGTAATTCAGCGCTGGCCGACATTTGGAGCATCCTTCATCATTATGCCAACCCAGTACATTCATAACTTCACGCGTTGTTGTCAGCCCTTTGGTTTTGATCGCTTCCACAATCTCGTCCCGACTCAAAGTTGTGCAGCCACATATTCCTTGCTTGGCTGACGTCTTGAAGCTGTCTCCAAGAACGTACTGCAGAATTTGCTCTACAACCGGCTTACACCCTCCACAGGAACGCGTTGCTCCGGTACATGCCTTAATTTCATCGACTGTGGTCAGTCCATTATCATTAATCGCATCCACAATCGTCTTTTTGGTTACACCGTTACAGCCACAGACAATTTCGTCATCAGCCATCGTTTCAGCGGATAATGATTTCGCCCCGTCCTTGCTGCATCCAGTACCCATGATCTGTCCATATATCTCATCTGTCATCAATGTTTGCTGACGCACATATTTTTGAAGGCTAGCAGATTCGCTCACATCGCCAAACAGTACAGTTCCAACAATCTTATTTTCACGAAGCAGCACTTTTTTGTATGTGCGCTTCCACTCATCCTTTGCCACAATCACCGTATGTTCAGGCTGGGTTATGAATTCGCCAGCTGAGAAAACATCCACCCCTGAAATTTTGAGCTTGGTGGAAACCACCGATCCCATATAACCTTCAGTATCCGCACCTGCCAAATGTTTGGCAATTACACTCCCCTGTTCAAACAGCGGAGCTACCAAGCCGTAACAGGTTCCGCGGTGTTCAACACATTCCCCTACAGCATATACATCCGGCACGGAGGTTCTCATCAAATCATCGACTACAATACCACGGTTCGTTTCCATACCACTTTGCACAGCCACCTGAATATTAGGTTTGATCCCGACGGCCATAACGACCAAATCCGCTTCCAGCTCGCTTCCGTCTGAAAACCGCAGTCCTTGTACCCGATCTTGACCGTACACCTCCGCAGTTTGCATTTGCATAGCAAACTTGATTCCCTGGCGTTCTAGTTCTGTTTTCAGCATCGCAGAGGCTTCCCGGTCCAGCTGGCGTTCCATCAAATCCTCCATTAAATGAACGACCGTAACATCCATACCCAGGTTGACCAAGCCTTTAGCTGCTTCCAGCCCCAATAGGCCTCCACCAATGACAGCTGCCTTTTTAAAGGTCTTTGCTGCCTCAAGCATTGCCGAGCAATCGGCGATATCTCTGAAACCGATGACACCCGGTAATTCTTTACCCGGAATAGGCAGAATAAATGATTGTGAACCAGTAGCTACCAAAGCTACATCGTAATCAATTTCCAGTCCGTCTTCGGTGCGAATCTTCTTGTTCTCACCGTCAATGCTTTTCACCATTTTTCCTGTATATAAAGTAATCCCTTGATCCGCGTACCATTGCAAATCGTTCAGTATGATATCATCAATCGTTTTACTACCTTCCAACACATAAGAGAGCATGATCCTGTTATAGTTCGGATGCGGCTCATTTCCCAGGACCGTAATTTCATACTTATCCGTTAATTTCAAAATTTGTTCGACCGTATTGATACCAGCCATCCCGTTCCCTATAACCACAAGTTTTTGTTTACTGTTTATCATATACCGGTTCCTCCATTCATTCGACGATGCTTCCTATCCGACGACATCTCCTACGTTCCTATGAATATTGCTTATGCTTCTATTTTAATGCAGCAGATAGAGCTATATGTGATTAGAATCACAATGTAGTTCAAATTAAAAATATTTAGGGATTTCCCTATTCTGCTTCAAGGGATAAAGGTAAGCAGCTGAAATTGAGTTAAAAAAAAGGACCAGCTAGCTGGTCCCTTAGTTTAATTTATGAATGATGGACTTTGACTCAAATGGGAGAAATATTCAGCAACTTCCCGTGCAGCCCGGGATGGACGCCAGCCGCGATTTTTTCCATCTGTGTACTATGAACCATAAGAAATTTATTTTTCTTAGTCAGCAGTAGGTTCCCCCGGCTACCTTCTCCCGCTTCAAGTGGCATATTCGTTCCTGCCGGAAGGATCACAATCGTCAAATATCCTTCACTGTCAACTTTACAGGGAGCATAATGAAGTGTCGTTGAATATATCTCGACAACCGTGTTTTTAGGCTGAAAAAACACCTGAACATTTGCACTGTCATAGGAATTGTCCTCAATGTCCTGTACTCTGCCGACAAGATGAATACAGTCTGTAGCGGCAATCACCACCTCGCTGCCCTGATGATATTCCAGCCCGGTCAGACCCGTATTCTGACCTGCGCAAAAACCAGCCTGAATTGGAAGTTGGCCGTACACCTCATCTTGAATCCGGTGAATTACACCGAAGTCTTCGAGTTCTGCGACCGAAGGTACATAATGGTTTCCCTGATCGGGTACGCTGGTCGTTTCTTTTGCATACTTGATAAGCTCTGTGGTATTAAAATGAGGCAGCAGCCTTCCATACGGGCGGAATGCTTCGCTCATTACCTCATAAATGACCAAAGGTGCATTGATTTGATTTAGTCTTTCCGTAGTCTTCATAGCTTGACCTCCAGCAATGAATCTCCTGTGTACACTCGGT
Organism: Paenibacillus sp. cl130; assembly: GCF_900116035.1. Classification (NCBI taxonomy): domain Bacteria; kingdom Bacillati; phylum Bacillota; class Bacilli; order Caryophanales; family Paenibacillaceae; genus Paenibacillus; species Paenibacillus sp. cl130. Next base: position 296,598 of record NZ_FOYG01000005.1, on the reverse strand, counting down.
TATTTCCCAGCACCTTAACGTCAGAGTATTCGGCTGTATTCGTCACAATAATCGGTGTAGTCATGTCATAGCCCAGAGCTTTAATTGCTCCAATATCAAACTCGACCAGCAGTTGACCTTTGGTAACCCGATCCCCTTCTGAGATATGCGTTTTAAAATGCTGTCCTTTCAACTTGACGGTGTCCATACCGATGTGAACCAAGATCTCCGTTCCTCCATCCGATACAATACCAATCGCATGGCCTGTACGGAAGGCATTAGCTATAGTTCCGTTGAATGGAGAGAGCAGTTTGCCATCCTCAGGCACAATAGCAACGCCTTTACCCATGGCTCCAGTAGAGAACACTTCATCAGATATCTCGGATAACGGTTTGACAGTACCCGTCAGCGGGCTGGAAATATTCTCGTTCGTTAGCGCAGGAGCTGGGGTTGCAGCTTCTTTCTTCTCTTCATGGACTGCAATCATTTCTGTTTCCATGGAATCATTAAATCCAAAGAAATACGTGGTAATGGCTGTGAATATATAAGCTACGATAATGGCAATTACGAATCCGGCAAATCCTGTGCCGAAGAATATCGGCAGGGATGCCAAGCCCGGTATACCTGGAGCAATTGCCACGGAACCCGCCGCACCTGTGATTGCCCCGGCGATAGCGCCCCCGATAATAGCCCATACGAACGGTTTTTTGTAGCGGATACTAATCCCGTAGATGATCGGTTCCGTGATGCCAAACAAACCTGTTATCGCTGCAGGCCCGGCAATCGCTCTCACTTTTGGATTTCTGGTTTTAAGGAATACACCCAGTGCCGCACCTGCTTGTGCAAAGTTAGAAGGCGCAAATAATGGTTTCAAAGTATCATGACCGTATACCGCAATGTTATTGTACATGATAGGAATAAACGCCCAGTGGAGCCCCATAACAACTAACATCTGCCACCCGGCACCTACAATGACTCCCGCTACAATCGGACTCAAATTGTATAAGAAAGTGTAACCCTTAGCCAGCCCCAAGCTCGCATATATTCCAATTGGTCCAACCGCAATCAGAGTCAAGGGAACAATGACCATCAGACAGATAAGTGGCGTTATAAAATTTTTCACGCTATCATGAATTACTCTATTCAGGAATTTCTCCAGAATGGATAGCAACCAAATTGCGATAATCACTGGAATAACCGAAGAAGTATAACTCATAAGAACAACAGGAATATTGAAGAACGAAATATCCGTTTTATCGTTATACAAAGTAATAATATTCGGATACACCAAAGCCCCTGCTACCGCAAGCGCAACAAAGGTATTGGCTCCAAATTTCTTCGAAGAGGTCACAGCAATCGCGATCGGCAGGAAATAAAAGATACTGTCTGCGGCAGCGAACCAGATCGAATAGACACCACCTGTTTTGGTGAGCCATCCTAACGAGACGAGCATTAATAAAAGCCCTTTCAAAATCCCCGAAGCTGCCAGTGCCCCCAAAAATGGTGTAAAAATACCGGAAATAATGTCCACCGTTTTGTTGAACCAGTTGCCTTCAGGAGCAGCGGATGCATTCGATTTGTCGTCATCTCCAAGGCTACTGATCTTTAAAATGTCTTTATATACGTCCCCTACCGTATTTCCAATGACCACTTGATATTGTCCACCGTTTTCAACAACTGTAATAACCCCGGGAATATTTTGTGTTTGGTTCTTGTCGGCCTGATCCCTGCTATTTAATTTAAATCTTAACCGAGTGGCACAATGCACCAAGCTAGAGACATTTCCTTCTCCGCCAACGGACGCTAAAATGTCTTTTGCCAGTTTTTCATTGGACATACTGCTCGCTCCTTTAATCCTCATTTGGCATTTTTCTATAAAAGTAAACGTTTACATGGATGGTGGTAATTCAAAGACTCTACGCGCACTCCAAGGAGTACGAAAAGAATATAGAGTCTCTGAATTACACGGGGTCAATCGTTACCGGCTTCTTCCTACCATTCTCTTGATTGTATGTCTGCGTCCTTTAATGGACAGCGCAAGCTGGTATACGTTCTCAGGAAGAGGTGTTCCTGCATAACCACCATCTCCAATGGCATGAATATCCGCGCCCGTCTGTTTCATCATGAGTGCGATCCAGGCAATCGTTTGAACATCTGCCCCTTCAACTGAGCTGTTCAGGAAAGAAAGAGCAAGCGTTCCGGGTTTATATGAATGGACAAATTCTACACATTGTCTGACGTGCTCCACTGTAATACCATGTCTGGAGCCAGGTGCAGGCAACGTAATAACGTCAGCACCAGAATCGATCAAGTCCTTAATAATTTCATTGGAAGGTCTCTCGCTCAGTGGATCACCCAATACTTTCTCAATGGTTCCGTCTTCCCATTTTCCGGCGCAGATCAGGATTTTGTCTCCCAGTGTTTCTTTTGCCAGCTTGGTAGCCTCAATGATCCGTTCAAAGGTTGTACCTGCGGAAGGATTTCCTCCCAATACGATAAAGTCAGCTCCAATCTCTAAGGCACGCAGGAAGTTCTCTCTGGAAGCGATTCTTCCTTCTTTGGCCTCCACATATTGTTCTCCCGCAACCTGAGCATCCGGGCTTGGACACTCAAAATAAATACCGAGCGGAACACCGGCCCATTCCTTGATTTGCTTCAGGCTATACGGCTTATCAGCCAGCTTGCCATGCTTCATTTCACGCAATCCGATATTGGATTCTTCCTTGATCATATCAAAGCCATTCAGCATAACCATATCTGCGCCGTAAGCTGCTTGGATCTCCGCATTGGTAACGCCATCGACCAGGCCGGAATTCAGCATCACATGATGCTGTCCCATAATGACGCGCCCTTCAGAAGCCAGAATGGATTCTTTTAGATCTGCTGCGCTAAATTTCAAAATATCCGTTTTCGTGCTTGCTATTAATCTTTTTGCCAATGTAATCTCCTCCAAGTCATTTATGTTTTAAGTGGTCGTTCGTCAGCACAAATGCTGTTCCTCGATGTCGGATATCATCTTGATGCGGTCGCCATGGCGTCCTCCTTCAAACTCAGCCTCCAACCATGATTTCACTATCATTTTCGCCAATTCGCTTCCGACGACACGTGCACCGAATGCAAGAACATTTGTATTGTTGTGCTGCTTGGACAACTGTGCAGAATAAGGCTCGCTGCATACTACAGCCCGAATTCCCTTGACTTTGTTGGCCGAGATGGATATTCCCACGCCTGTGCCGCAAATCAGAATGCCTGCGTCAGCCTGCTTTCCGACCACAGCCTCTGCAACGAGCTTTCCATACTTCGGATAGTCGGTTCTTTCTGAAGTTTGCGGTCCATAGTCCATGACCTCATGACCCAGTTCATTAAGATAAGTTGAAATCGTCGTTTTAAGCTCTACAGCCACATGGTCGCTACCGATGGCAATTTTCATGGCTTTATTCCTCCCCGAATTAGATATTTTTTAATCTGTTAATGATGGTTTTGTAAGATTCTTCTTTACCAAACAAAGTGGATGTCCCCAGTACGAATCCTTCAACCCCGTAGTGTGCCAATTCGTTGATCTTCTCTTCGGAGATAGCCCCATCAACCACGATTGTATAATTCAATGCCTTTTCGTGTTTAAAAGCTTGCAGCGCTTTAATCTTGTCGTTCACGAAGGGTAAATATTTTTGCCCTGCAAAACCCGGATTTACGGTCATGACCAACACATAGTCAACCATGCCAAGTAAAGGTTCTACTGCAGCAATGGCTGTCCCCGGATTAAGAGCGATTCCCGCTTTTACCCCTCTTCCAACAATTCGGTCAATGGTGCGCGTCGGGTGCATATCGGCCTCCGGGTGAAAATAAATGATGTCTGCACCCTTATCGGCAAATAAATCAATATAGGCGGAAGGGTTGTCTATCATCAGATGTACATCCATTGTTTTTTGGGTTTGTTTACGGATAAACTCCAAATCCTGAAGCCCCATTCCGAAATTAGGGACAAATCTACCATCCATAATATCAATATGATAAATATCCACATTGGCTTCTTCCAGCGCGTTTACTTCATGTTCCAAGGAGCTGAAATTAGCGCACATCATGGAAGGACATAATAGCATACTCATTCATAATCACCCTTCTTCTAAAATAGAGTAAACGATTACTCAAACGACATAATCTGTTTTCGATTTTCCAAAAAGCAGCAGTTGATCTTTATGCCCTTTGGTATTGAATAAATCAGTAGAGAAAACGTTTACCCATTGAAAAAAATAACAACAGTTCATGGCTCGAACTCCATCACTTGTTGGTTTCTCACACATCATATGGATTCTGAACTCTCTTGGGTAAACGATTACATTTAACATAATTAAAGTTATCATTTTCTGATATTGTTGTCAAACCATTTTTTTGTTGGATATTAAACGGGAAAGTTTACAGCATAATAGAGCACAGCTCGACCATCTTACTCTGGAGAGGTAAAACAGTACCTATGCTCACCTCTCCCTTGGCTAATGCAAGATGATATCTGACCACGAAACTAGGTGGTACTGCGTTGTATCAATCGTACTGGGATGGAATAATGCTGCTCTTGTTCCATCTTGTCTCCACTCAGCATACGAAGCAGCATACTGGAAGCTTTATCTGCAAGTGTTTCTTTATCCTGTTCAATTGTAGTCAATGGTGGATTACAATATTGGGAAATTGTGTCATTATCAAAACCCACTATCTTGACTTCACCGGGGACCTGTACTCCGAATTTCTGTAACGCCAGTAATCCGCCCAAAGCCAACCAGTCATTAGTTGCAAAAATACCGTCAAACCGCAGTCCTTTTTCCAAGACATGTTTAATAGCAGCCTGTGCGGTCTCCAGAGTAGGCCCATCATTGCGAACTGCAACCAAGTGGTCCTCGGATGGATGCAGTCCATGCTTTTGCAGAGCATCTTTATACCCGTACAGACGCTCATTAACAGAGGATAGATTGTTTTGCTTGGTCAACAGCAAAATTTCCTTGCAGCCTTTGTTAATCAGCTCCTCTGTCGCCAAAAATCCACCCTCATAATGATTGGACTCAATAAAAGCTACGTTCGTATTAATCTTTGGTCGTCGGTCAATACATACAATCGGAATGGGACGTTTAAGCAATTCCGCAGAAAGCTCCTCCTGACCCGAAATGCAGATCAGACCATCTACCATTTTTCCATCCAAAGTTTTCAAATATTCTCGTTCCTTCTCCGCATCTTTAGCAGTATTACATATAATGGTAGAATATCCTTGTTTAAAAAAGAAGCTTTCCACTTTTTGTACAATGACTGAAAAAAATTCATTATTAATATCCGGCACCAAAACGCCAATCGTCTGTGATTTACTCATCCGCAGGCTTTTGGCGATGCTGTTAGTCTCATATTGGTACTTTTGGATTACTTCAACAACCTTCTGCCGTGTTTCCTCAGAGAAGCGACCATTCTCGTTAATCACACGGGAAACCGTAGCTACAGAAACTCCACTTAACCTGGCAATATCCTTTATGGACACTTGATTTTTTTTCATATTATTTCCCTCAAATAATTATATTGAGTAAACGTTTTCCTGATTGGAGATTAACATAATCCTAATATGGGTGTCAACTGACACACTAGCATAGAAAGAGTTTTCCGCCAAAATACGAAGAGACCACAAGTCAACATACCATTTAATGAGTAAATACAACCTTTATAAGGAATACTTTAGGAACAACTTGTATCTTAAGGAAAAATGAATTAATCGTATGGAGGTGATCATCATGTGGTCTAAAATAATTTCTTATATTCCAAGCTGGAGTACACTCTTTCAAGCAGGCCTCGCGTTGATTATTCCTTTAGGAATTTTTTATATAAACACATCGATTTATTCGTTTGTCGGCAGTAAAGGGTCAAAATCCAAACATTCTTCTGATCATCCGCTTTCCGACGAACATAACGAAGGCCACGCTGATCAGCAGCATGAACCAAGCTCCAAAATTACAGGGAATTACGATTCCGACTTAAAGTCGATCCAAGAAGCTATAGGCGAAAATAGTGATGTGCATTTTCGTGAGTTTGTAGTAAAGAAATATCATGCACGGTCCGTTTTAGTCTTCATAGATGGTATGCAGGATGAAAAGCTAATGAGCAAGCAGGTATTGGAGGTCTTGATGTTTGACGGCCAGCAGGCCCCACAGGAACAGCAGGAAAGTATAAATAGCTCTTTTATAAAAGAAAGCTTGATGCCGCTTACGCAAATTAGTGAAGTTGCTGATATGGAGGACCTGCAAGAGTCTATACTTTTAGGGCATACTGCCTTATTAATTGAAGGAATGAAGGGAGCACTGCTGGTAGGCTCGCCTAATGGCGCCATTCGCTCCGTCAATGAACCAACCTCTGAAGCATTACTTCGGGGTCCCAGGATCGGTTTTACGGAGGTATTAAGTGAAAATACTTCGATGCTTCGACGCCAAGGCATAAACAAAAGTCTGGAAATGAAGAAATTCCAAGTGGGAAGCCGAATCAAAAAAGATCTGGTTGTCGCGTACATCAAGGATATTGTGAATCCGGATCTCCTCGAAGAAGTAAACAGCAGAATTTCAAAAATAGACATGGACTTTTTAGCTGAATCCGGTTATGTGGAGCAACTTATTGAAGACAATTATTTAAGTCCGTTCCAGCAGGCTCACAACACTGAGCGCCCCGACCGTGTCATGAGTGCCTTGTTGGAAGGAAGAGTAGCGATTCTGCTGGATGGTACTCCCTTTGCACTTATTGTTCCGGTGACCTTCAGTATGCTACTCCAATCTCCCGAGGACTATTATGAGCGCTGGATTCCAGGGACACTTTTACGCGTGTTACGATTTTGCGGAGCTTTTATAGCGCTTATGGGTCCTGCTTTATATATCTCTTTCATATCGTTTCATCCCGGTTTGATTCCAACCAAGCTGATTATTAGCATCATCGAGACCCGTCAAGGCGTTCCTTTTCCATCTGTCATAGAAGTTATGATTCTGGAAATCTCTATCGAAATCCTGCGGGAAGCCGGCATACGATTGCCCAAACCTATCGGTCCTGCCATGGGCATTGTGGGAGGCTTAGTCATCGGCGATGCTGCTGTCAATGCGGGCATTGTTAGCCCGTTCCTGGTGATTGTGGTTTCGGTTACTGCCATCTCTTCGTTTTCGATACCGACATATAGTGCGGGCATTACCTTGCGTCTTTTGCGTTTCGTTGGCATGCTATTTGCAGCAATCCTGGGCATGTTTGGAACCGTATTGTTCTTTCTGTTAATTTGTATCCATCTGACGAAATTAAAAAGCTTTGGCGTACCGTATGTGACTCCCTTCTCCCCTATGCGTCCAAGCGACTGGAAGGATGTGTACATTCGAGCCCCTATATCTCTGATGAAACGAAGACCCGTTATGATGAAAACTCAGCAAAGCAAGCGCAAATCATAGCACCCGGAGGAAGGAGGAAGGATTGTGTTTAGACGTTCTGATGATAAGATTACATCCAAACAGGCGGCAGTATTCCTGACCAATACGGTATTGGGCGCAGGGATTTTGACACTGCCAAGAGGTGTAACTGAAACGGTAAAGACTCCGGATGCATGGCTCTCTGTCCTGCTTGGCGGATGTATTGTCATATTAGTGGTGTTGCTCATGGTAAAATTAAGCCAACAATTTCCCGGAAACACTGTGTATCAATACTCCAGGAGAATCGTCGGTATCATTCCAGGAGGATTTTTAAGTCTATTATTAATCATATACTTTATCATCATCGCTGGCTTTGAGATTCGTGTTTTAGCTGAAGTGACGATTTATTTTTTGCTTGAAGGGACACCCATATGGGCGATTGTGATTCCATTCATCTGGGTGGGAAGTTATCTGGTTTTTGGAGGTATTAATCCCATTGCGCGGTTATACCAGATTGTACTCCCGATCAGTCTCTTCTTTTTACTCATCTGTTTTGTCCTTAGCCTAAGGATCTTTGAAATTGACCATCTTCGTCCTGTATTGAGTAACGGTATTCTTCCAGTAGTTAAGGGGCTAAAGTCGACTGTCCTTGTTTTCACTGGATGTGAAGTCGTCATGACACTGGTCGCTTTCTTGCAGTACCCTGAAAAAGCCATAAAGGCCATGGTAGTGGGAATCAGCATCCCTTGGGTATTATACTTTTTGACAGTAGTTATGGTAGTCGGCGGGTTATCGGTGGACTCTACTATGACAAGTACCTGGCCCACCATTAATTTAATGCGCAGCTTTGAAATCTCCGGATTTCTTTTTGAACGTCTTGAGTTTCCGTTGCTGGTAATCTGGATGATGCAAATGTTTTGTAATTTCTGCAGTTTTTTCTTCAATGCATCCTTAGGTGTCTCACAGGTATTTGGCCTTAAATATCGTTATGCGATTTTCGGCTTAATCCCAATTATCTTTATCTCCACAATGACTCCTGTTCGTATGATGGAAGTGTTTAGCCTAGGCGATGCGATCGGATACATGGGAATCATTTTATTTTTTCTGGTCCCGGTACTTCTCTCCATCGTTTTCATGATCAGGAAGAAGGGAATGAAGCAAAATGTATAGGCAACAAATCCTATCTTTGCTGCTTGCCTTCATTCTCCTGGTAACTCAAGCCGGTTGCTGGAGCAGCAGAGAAATAGAAGAACTAAGCATGTATACAGGACTGGCTCTGGATAAGGGTGAGCCCAGCACAGTGGAAAAGGACCTGGAAAAGGAAGGCAGCCGTTACTTCAAGAAAAATAAAATTACTGCCACTGTGCAAATCGTCCCCAAAAAGACTTTTGGAAACACGGCAAAACAAGGTGGTGGACAAGGGCCAAACTATATTAATATAGCTGCCACCGGGGATTCTTTACTTGAAATCTTCCGGCAATTATCCCTCCGTCTGGATCGCCCGATTATTGGTCACCATCTAAAGGTCATGGTGGTTTCCACCAAATTGGCAGAACAACAGACGATGCAGCAATTGATGGATTTTGTGCTTCGTGATAATGATATTCGTCCGAGTTGTTTTGTTTTCTTAAGTAAGGAACGTGCAGCTGATACCTTAGTTACCAAATATAAGGACGAGGTCCCATCCATTCATATTCTGTATATGCTTCGTAATCATTTCAGAACCAGCAAGGTGATGAGGGGAGTCAATTTGTCTGAATTGGATGGGTTGATGCACTCCAAAAAAAGCTATATATTGCAAAACATTTCTGAATCCGATGGGGAATTAGAATTTTCGGGTGCTGGTGTTATTAAAGGAGACACCGGTCACTGGATCGGTAGTTTGGGACAACAAGACGTAGAGAGCATTGCATGGATTAAAGGTGATGTTGAGGGCGGAGCTGTCAAAACGTATGACAAGCGGAATGAAGCTATAACTTATGAGATCAAATCGGTAAAAAGCAAAATAACAGCGAAGGTGACCGAGGGTAACGATATCTCGTTTCACGTAAAAATTGAATCCAAAGGACGTTTAATCGAAAACTGGGATGAGAAAGTGAACCCGACAGAGACACGAAACATGAAAGAGGCTGAGAAAGAATTTGAAAAAGAAGTGACTAGAAGGATTAAGTCTCTTATGCACAAATTACAATCAGAATATAAAGTCGATGTCGCCAGTTTTGGCGAACGTTTAAATATTGAGCAGCCTCAAGTGTGGAAAAAAGTAAAGGATGATTGGGATTACAAATTCAGCAAAATACCCGTAACCTTCGATATAAAATTATCTATTACGGATTTAGGCTCATCTGCCGAATGAAAGAGTCGAATTGGCCTTATATAAAAGCCAATTCGACTTAAGATTCGCGGTTGTCTTCATAACCATCCAACACTGCAACGGTCGCTCCTGAATTTCCAGAAGCGGCTACACGCTTAATTCAAATTGATTTTAAATACATCCCCTGCATGGCCACCTAAAACGATCAAGCCACCTTTGGGCAGTACAACCGAGTTATTGCTAGCAGTTGAAAATTGTACAACCGCACCGTTTTCATCATAGACAGCGAAGCCTCCGCTTTTTGGAAAATCAACGGTCATCGTTTTATTGGCTGAGTTTTTATCTATTTTATACCATGTGGCTTGGCCATTAGATGGTATGGTGTACACTGATTTTCCTCCCAAGATAGGTTTAACAGCATCTTCACTGATATAGGATTGTCCATCTATGGTTAAATACTCCGAACCATCCTTGGTATAAAAATTCAGATCAAATGCATCTCTTCCACTCATAACAGGAATCTCAACGGCATTTACTGCTTTATTCTCATCCACAATTTTAGTACCACTTGCGTATCCATCATGATCAACGGATATTTTTTTTGTTATAAATGAGGGGGCCAGATAAAATATGGAAGATATCTTTTCGTCCAAAGCATAATAATTTTTCCCGTTTCTATTTTCCCATGCCTTTTTAACTGTATTATTTAGAGGATTGGCATCAAGCTTTTGATATTCATAAATCACCATAACCATTTGTCCTAATCCCGGAAAGTTTAAATAAATGTTAGCCTTAATATACGTTTTCCCGTTTTTTTGTTTGTCAAAGCTTACGGCTACACTGCCATCACTGCTTTTGAATTGTCCATCACCTGTATACACATATTTTTGCGCCGGGACGAATCCATCCAAAAAAGCAGGTAAATCAAACTCACCGTTTTTAATCTCTACATTGATGGTTGTACCCACAGAACCGTATAATCCCGAATAAGAAAGTAAATCAGATGGCATTTCCACTTTTACAGGAGCCTCAAATGTTTTATCCGGTATGATGTCTTTAATGATGCCCTTATCTTTTAAAACTTCCAATAAAACGTTAGAAGCAAAAATACTATCTAAGATGGAAGACCCTCCAGATGAAAGCACAGCCATAGAAATTTGATGCTCTGGTATGGTGATCAAAGTAGAGTGATACAAAACAGTATCCCCACCCTTGGATAGCGCAGTTATTCCGTAATCACTAAACGGTGCCAACTGAACCGCATCCCAGCCAAGCCCATAATTAAAGCTGTTTGTCTCTTCAGGTACCCATATTCCTTTTCGATATTCATGACTTTGCATGGACTTCGCCGATTGTGCAGATAAAATATCGGGTCTGTTCCCCATTAATACTTCTGAAAACATAGCCACCTCTTCTGCGGTAGAGTATAAGCCCCCTGTCCCGATGACATTGGCATTTTCAACGGGTAAGGCCCCCTCAATCGCAGGAAAATAAGTTTTGGACAGCTTTTGTCTGTCAAACTGATCGAGTGGTGTTTTCGTAGAGTTCAAACCCAAAGGGGCACTAATATGCTTTGCCAGAAATTCGGTATAACTTAGACCACTCACCCGTTCAACCAATATTTCAAGCAATTGAAAACTATCATTACTATATACAGAATATTCGCCGGGGTTGGATTTTAAAGTTTCTGATCGTAATCTCAGCAATAGCTCATCATGATTTTCTGTATCATTGTCATTAAATAACATACTATTTTTATAGTGGGCACCGTAAAGACCCGACGAATGATTTAACAGCATACGTGGTGTAATTTGTTTGTACCTTTCATCAGCCATTGTAAAGTCCTTAATGTATGTTGTTAGCGGCTGATCAATATCTACCTTATGGGTATCCACCAGCATCATCGTTGCAGCAGATACATACATTTTGCTTGTAGAGCCTATACCGAACATCGTATCCTTGGTGATTGGCTCGTTGGTTGCTTTATTCTTTACACCCACGCTATCCGATAATACGATGTTTCCATGGTCCCTAATGGCATACTGCACACCGCTAGCACCGTATTTGGATACCAGCTCCGAGGCCAGATTGCGAGCCTTTTCCTTAATGGGTTCAGGATTGTCTTGAGCAAAAGCATTCGTCATCGGCAGTACAAAAAGCATAGCCGAAATGAACACAGCTATTATTTTCTTCATTCCATATTTCCTCCTCTTATGGGTTCCCAGATTATTACTGGACTGATCATACTATGAACGAGGATTCTATATAGAAAAGTCACCCTGAAACGAAAAAAACAATCCCTAAACAGCAAGATGTCTAAGAATTGTCCTTATAAAATGGCAATAAAACCATATTATAGAATACTTTATTTTTTGTTTCAATGGTCATATTCCCACCGTATTTGTCACATATTCTGGATATATTGGTCAAGCCAATGCCATGTACATCCGGGTTTGATTTTTGACTATGCAAATGAGCCACTTCATTCTCCACATGATTCAGGATGTGAATGAAAAGCGCGGACTCATTGGAATGTATTTTAATAAGAATGTACCTATCATCCGCAATCTTGACCTTTTTAGATGCTTCTATGGCATTATCCAGCATATTGCCCAGAGCGACACACAAGTCATAACGTTCAATATTTACTTTTTGTGAATACAAGTTAAGCTGAGTATCTACCTTGATGCCATTGGCCTGAGCAATATTAAGACTATTTGTGACAAGAGCATCTATAACCAGATTACCGGTATTAACCCTTTGATAGGCTCCTTCGATTTTATTTAATGTAACCTTAATATGTTCACTCGCCTCAGCCAATTCATTTCTCTTGATACATTCTTCAATATACAAAAACTGTTGGTGTGTATCATGAATGATTCTTTTCATATTTTTGAAGCTGTAAACCGTTTTTTCGTAGTTAGCATCTTGGTAGTCCATCTGATGTTGTAATTGAGCATTTTCATGCATTAATTGAAATTTTTCAATGATATTATCGAAAATATATATGATAAAAACATTTAAAAAAATAAAGCTAATAATAGAACCAAAATAATACATATTCTTTTCACTATAAACAGATAAAACATTGACCTGGTATAAACTTATGATGGGAACGATTAAAAATAAAATATAGTAACGATGCTGCAAAGGGAAGGTTCTGCGTTTGGCAAATAGCCGTATAATCTGAATGACAGCAAACATGATAATGCAGCTGAGTAACATAACCTTAGAGGATATCAAGTGATCTTGCCCACCCAAATGGCTAAAGTTGCTAATTTTAACGGAGCCTACAGCATATAAAATATAAAGAGATATAAAATTAACGATGGTTATCAATACAGCATAAAGGATAGAAAAAATGATCTTTGTCTTTATTTCCACTGTATACGAGTGCGCTAAACTAAATATGACAAGTAATGCCAAAATCGAGGATAGCGTAGGAGACAGATAAACACTTAAATATATGATGTTCAGCAACCCGAAAATAATGAAATATATGAATCTATTTGGCTTTCGATTGGACTTATCAAAAACGGAGTTAAAGTAAAAATTCACTTGAAAGCACATCACCAGTACAACACATAGGTTAAGAAGCAGGTAGCTATATTCCATCATATTAATGCATCTTCATGATCATAAATTTGGTATATAGATCTTTAACTTCTTTTATTTTAGAACGCCCAATAGGTAACTTCACATCATTTGACATCAAAACATCACCGCCAGCAAATTTTTTCACATGAATTAAGTTTATAATAATCGAACGATGAATTTGTAGAAAATTATGTTCTTTTAATGCTGAAGCATAGTCCGAAAGAATCCCTTTGCTATCATAGGTTTGAGTAGAGGTTACAAAATGCAGTTTGTTTTTTATGGTTAAGCTTTTGACCACTTCAATACTAATGATATCATCATATTTTAAAAGCACTTCCTCATAAGCTGACTTGATAATAACGAATTTTTTATCGAGAGATTGAAAATATTGACACAGCTTTATCATTTTTTCCTCAAAGATATGGGGAGCAATCGGTTTTATTAAATATTGAAATGTAACTACGTCAAAACTTTCCACCATATATTCAGGGTAGCTCGTTAAAAAAACAATCTGTTCATCTAGATGATTTAAATTCCTTATTTTTTGGGCGGTTTGAATTCCGTTTATGCCATTCATTTCAACATCCAATATTAAGATATGGAATGGAGATTCATGGTTTTGATAATGAGATACCAGCTGTTCTCCTGAGTCGAATAATTCAACTTTAAATTCTATATTGGTCTTTAACGACAAAGTAATCAGCATATTTTTAACAAGTTCTCTGTGCTTGTGCTCATCATCGCAGATAGCCACTCTATACATAAATAACATACACCTCATTCCCATTGCATTGATCATGGAATTGTATTCTAAACAGTATATAACCTTTTAATATTCTAAAAACAGCTTTTGGATAAAACGCAAATTCAAATCCCTCAAATGCCAGTATACAAGCTGCTCAGCAGCTGCATCCAAGGTAAAAAAGAAACCCTCGTCTTCAAAAGACGGGGTTTCTTAACTGTTTTATTGATCGTTATTTAAAAAAATCAGTTCTTTTCTCTTCACCGTGGGAACGTCTGGCAAAGTCGACAAATTGGAATTTGTCCAACCGATGCCTTGACTCGGTATACTGGAACAAGGTGGTGTCCTCCAGATAAACATAGTTACGTACTACGACCACATGAGTGTAGTTCTGAAGGTCCATCAGCCTATGATCTTCTTCGTCTGCATTTTCTACGGAAACCACTTTTTTGGCATAACTGATTTGAAGATGGAGCTCTCCCTCCAAATATTCGTAGATGGACCCACGACTAATTTCCTCGGTAAGCACAGGTACAATGTCTGATCGAAAGTAATCTTTATCCAGTATGACGCATTCACCCTCAATCTCACGCGCACGAATAACTTTCCAGACCAAATACTTGTCTTTGTTAATCTCAAGATGATTGGCTATGTCATCTGGAACTGGAATTAAATGATTTTCATGTACAATTGTTCGTGATGTACGCCCAATCCGTTCAGACATTTCCTTGAAACTGACCAAGCCTCCTATAGGGAAATCCATCCGTCCAATATCCAGAACAAAAGATCCTTTAGCCTTTATTTTATGGATATACCCATTTTGTGCAAGCAAGTGAAGTGCCTTACGTACGGTTTCGCGAGAAGTGTTATACTCTCGGGCCAGTTCATTTTCAGATGGCATTTTCGTGCCTGGAGCCAATTCGCCTGTCTGGATTCGTCCCGAGTACTCCTGATAAATTTGCAAAAATATATTCTTTGTCAATTTTCATCACCACGTTCATTGTAGCATCCTTTCACTTCCTGTTCACTAAAATAGGCTGTACGATGAATCTGACTTAATTCGTATTGTCTGATGAAGAATTCAAATGAATTCTCATTAAGGTATACTGCAAATCTTCTGCCTCACCTGGCAGTTCCTCAACCGATTCAATCATGCTCTGACCATCCGGGACAATGACTGGTGTAATAATGGGGTATCCCGATTTCTGAATCAGCTCACGGTCAAATTCCATCAATAGTTGTCCTTGCTTTACGGTTTGACCTGTCTCCACATGCATGGTGAATCCTTCCCCCTTCAGGGACACCGTGTTAATTCCCACATGTACCAGAATCTGTACACCTGTCGGATGCTCTAAAATCAAGGCATGCTTGCTTTTCACCATGATGTGAATGACTTGCCCACTGAAAGGGGCAAGAATTTTGCCATCCTTCGGTTCCACTGCAATTCCTTGCCCCATCTGCCGTTCGGCAAAAGCCGGGTCAGGAACTTGTTCCAACGGTACAACACGTCCCCGTACGGGAGTCCTCACTTCAAGCACATCTAGTGCGGTATTTCGCGGAAGCGAATCTTTCCGTACGGAATCATCGGCTGGTGCAGCCTGACG
Organism: Paenibacillus sp. cl130; assembly: GCF_900116035.1. Lineage (NCBI taxonomy): Bacteria > Bacillati > Bacillota > Bacilli > Caryophanales > Paenibacillaceae > Paenibacillus > Paenibacillus sp. cl130. The sequence goes on along the minus strand of NZ_FOYG01000005.1, from coordinate 280,962 downwards.
GCGCTTAGTTAACAATTTGTCATACATTAAAGTTAAAGCAAACGGCACAATTAACACGATCGCCATCCCGATGAAGAATACACCCCAGTTGTTTGGGAAAATAGACAAGAAGCCTGGAATCCCGCCCACACCAATGGAAGAAGCCATCACATGATTTACGGTGAGCAATATACCTGCAATACCGGAACCGATCATTGCGAATACAAACGGATATTTATATCGGATATTCACTCCGAATATGGCAGGCTCGGTTACACCCAGAAATGCAGACACTGAAGAGGTAAGAGCCAATCCTTTTCCCTTTTGCTCCTTCAATACCAGCATCATTGCCAGTGCTCCGGCACCCTGAGCGATATTGGACAGCGCCAGCATCGGCCAAAGGAATGTTCCACCCTGCGTACCAATTAATTGCACGTCCACCGCCAGGAAAGTATGGTGCATTCCCGTAATCACGAGCAAGGAGTACAAGCCTCCATAAATCAGGCCTCCCAGCGCAGGAGCCAAATCGAAAACGTATACAAGACCAGACGTAATGGCATTACCAATCATAAAAGTAACCGGACCGATCACTGTAAAAGCCAGAAATCCCGTTATTAATAATGTAATCGGTGCTACGAGTAACAGCTTAAATGAATCCGCTATCTTTTTATTTAGGAATTTCTCAATGTGCGCGAGCACGTAAGCGGATACTAAAACGGGTAAAACCTGTCCTTGATAACCAATCTTGTTCACTTCCCACCCAAACAAATTCCAAACCGGAACGGTGCCCTTTGTAACCGCATCCGCATAACCGTATGCACTTAGCAGATCCGGATGAACCAGAATCAGACCCAGTACGATCCCGAGTAAAGGACTGCCGCCAAACCTGACAACGGCCGACCATCCAATTAAGGCAGGTAGAAATGTAAATGCGGTGCTGGCAATGGTGTTAATGATAGCAGCAAAGTCGGTCCATTGAGGATAGACCTGAACCAGAGCCATTCCTTCGAAGAAGATTCCCTTACCAGTCAAAATATTATTTATTCCAAGCAATAAGCCTGCAGTCACGATTGCGGGCAAGATAGGGATAAAAATATCTGCCAGCGTCTTGATGGCACGCTGAATTGGATTTTGTTTTTTGCTTGCCGCATTTTTGACATCGTCTTTAGAAGCCCGACTACCTCCTGTAATGGAGATCATTTCGTCATATACCTTATCCACCAGACCTGGGCCAATTACGACCTGATACTGTCCTTGTGAAGAAAATTGGCCTTTGACCAGATCATTTTGTTCGAGTGCATCTTTGTCTACCAGCTTATCATCATAAAGGGCAAATCGCAGACGAGTTACGCAATGCGTAGAGGCCTCTATGTTGTCTTTGCCACCAACGGCTTTTATAATGTCTTCTACCTGTGATCTTTCAATCGCCATTTAGCCCACTCCCTTAACGTTCGCTCATTTTAAAGCAGCAACCCCGGTTATCAAAGATAACGTGCCCGGGGTGCTACTAGATGTCTCCATACTATTCACTAAGTCTACGAACAATCCACATATAGGAAGCATATGGGGTCAAAGAGATCACTTGTTTTAGCTCCGGGGCGTGCTGAGTATTACCAATTAAGAGCTCAGCCGCATCCAACGCTTGATTTTCTAATGATGAATAAAATGAATCCGGTATACGGAATTGCGTATTCTGTCCGCTAAAATTGGAGATGACGATCAAAGTCTCCTCTTCATTGCTGCGTTGATAGGCATAGACCTGAGGATGAGCTTCGTCCAGGCGTAGATAATTCCCATCGGTAATGACTTGCACCGTCTTACGCAGTTGAATTAGCTTACGGTAATGGTGATAGATAGAGTTCGGGTCCTCTAACTGAGCCTGAACATTAATCTGTGGATATCGTTCATCTACCTTAATCCAGGGAGTACCTGAAGTGAAGCCCGCATTGCGAGTACCATCCCACTGCATCGGTGTTCTCGAATTATCACGAGACCGCTCTCGAATGATATTCAATGCTTCTTCTGCACTTTTGCCTTGCTCCTGTAAGATACGATACATATTCAGAGATTCAACATCCCGAAACTCTTCAATGTCTGCCCACTGCGGGTTGGCCATCCCAATCTCTTCACCCTGAAATATATAAGGCGTTCCTTGAAGACCATGTAGCGTGGTTGCCAGCAGCTTGGCGCTTTCCGCATGATATTCGCCATCATCCAAAAAGCGAGAGATTGCCCTTGGCTGATCATGATTATTAAAAAACAATGCACTCCAGCCACCGCCCTGTTGCATGCCCGTTTGCCAATCCGAGAATAGCTTTTTCAGCATTTCAAAATCATATGGCATCAATTCCCACTTCTGTCCATTTGGGTAATCCACCTTCAAATGATGAAAATTAAAGGTCATGGACAATTCTTTTCTCTCTGGATTGGAATAACGGATGCAGTGATCCAGTGAGGTGGAGGACATCTCACCCACAGTGACGCTATTCTGTTTGGCAAATACTTTCTCATGTAACTCATGGATGTATTCATGCACATGTGGACCGTCCGTATAATACTTACGTCCGTCGCCAGGAGCCGTGCTTCTATCATCGTCCGAGAATTGCTGATCCTTGGAAATCAAATTAATGACATCCAGTCGGAAACCACTAACTCCCTTCTCAGCCCAAAATTCCAGCAGATTGACAACTTCCTGACGGACTTTGGGATTTTCCCAGTTTAGATCCGCCTGAGTCTTATCAAATAGTGTCAGGAAATATTGGCCTGTTGCCTCGTCATATTGCCAAGCAGGTCCACCAAATTTGGAAACCCAATTGTTTGGAGGTCCACCATCGGGTGCTGGATCACGCCAGATGTAGTAGTCTCTATACTCACTATCCTTAGAAAGCCGTGCCTCCTGAAACCAGGCATGTTCTGTGGAAGAATGGTTAACCACGATGTCGATCATTAAGTACATCCCACGCGCCCGGATGCCCTCGCTTAATTCTTCAAAATCCTGCATTGTTCCATAATCGGGGTTAATCTGGCAATAATCGGCTACATCATACCCGTTATCACGTTGTGGTGAGACATATACAGGCTGCAACCAGACAATATCGACACCCAGTTTTTGCAAATAATCCAGCTTTTGCGTCAGTCCTCTTATATCACCGGTTCCTTTGCCCGTCGTATCGTTAAAACTTTTGGGATAAACCTGATAGACTACTGATTTACGCCACCAGTCTTTATCTTGAGGAATTAAAGTCTTGTTCATTGCTTCCATTCATGCTCATTCCTTTCTTGCGAAATGAAGTAGCGCAAAAAATAATATAACGCTTTCAACATCTTGTATATACAAGATTAAGTCATGTATATACAAGATGTCAACAGCTTTATCTATTAAGGTAATACCCGTTTTGCAGCTAAATGATCAGGAGACTCATCCATTCTGTCCGATTGTATGTTATGACTCGTAGAATAAGCTCAATTCACACGAAAAAAAGGCTCCTGCCTATAGTCAGGAACCTTTCTTTTCTATGATGAATAAGGTACTCATTTACATCCATATCGATAGTGCACTATAAAGGAGCAATAAGGACATTATGATATTGAAGGAACGCTCATGCTTATTCAAGAAACGTTGAAACACAGCGCCAAAAATCGCCCAGCTCACTACAGCTACAAAACCAATACAGGTCAGGAGTAATGAAATCGTAATAAGCTCTATATACGATACACCATAAGGCATTACAAACGTTGAAATGACCGTAATACCATACAAAATGATTTTTAAATTGATAAATTGCAGCAACAGTCCTGATTTGAAGGAATATCCCTCATTGTGATCATTATCCTCCGTAGAGGATTTGCTCTTTGCAATTTTCACCGCCAGATAAAGCATATACAGACTGCCGAGAACATTCATCCAGATCTTAACCCGTGGCAAAAAATGATACAAAGCAAGATTAAAATAGCAGGCTAACAGCATAATCGCGAAACAGCCTGCTGTTACTCCCAGCAAGAATGGGAATGCTTTTTTCAAACCCAACCGCCTGGCACTGTCTAAAGACATAATATTGTTGGGACCTGGCGTAAAGCTGGTAACAAGTGCATAAGAAAGGAACGGAATAAACGGCATGCAACAATCAACTCCCGTATGTTATAATTGAATGAAATGTACGTTGCAACGTACATTTGTACTTTGTGATTGTACAATATGTTCTTTATAAAGCACAATAGGAGCGAAGAATTATGGAGAATATTAATCTAATTTTAAGTAAAAATTTGAAATATCTAAGAAATGAACGAAAATTAAGTTTAGATAAATTAGCTGATCTGACGGGGATCAGTAAAACGATGCTCGGTCAGATTGAGCGGGGAGAATCTAATCCCTCGATTACAACCGTATGGAAAATTGCGAACGGCTTGAAAATCTCTTTCACTGCTCTGATTAATGAGCCACCTTCAGATGCGGTAGTCGTTCCTAAAAGCAAAGTACAAATGCTTGAAGAAAATAATCAATATCGGTTGTATCCGTTTTTCCCCTATGAAGGCAGTAGAAATTTTGAGGTCTACACCGTAGAGATTGAAGCAGGCGGAGAACTGAGTTCAGCGCCGCATCGTGAAGGTACAGAAGAATTTATTACGGTATTTGAGGGTGAGATGGTGGTAAAAGTCAGTGAGGAAATATACACGGTTAAAGCTGGAGATTCGATCCGCTTTAAAGCAGACCGCCCACACATTTACTATAATCTAGGAGAAACCCTGGTTCGGGTGAATATGATTATTTATTACTCTGTATAGTTCAATCTTAAAGACCATAAGTATACAAGTCTTTAAATTAAATGATCCTATTAAAATAAGGAGCGCTTTTAATAGGATCATCGGTACAAATATTAAATGATTTGCCTGTATGCTGTTTAGGAGATTTTAATTTGCTTTATCACTCGTGCTGGATTTCCAGCTACAACCACATGATCTGGAACATCCTTGGTTACTACTGCTCCTGATGCTACTACGACATTATTACCTATCGTAACACCGGGATTAATAACTGCTCTACCGCCGATCCATACATTGTTGCCAATCGTTACAGGTTTCCCATACTCTGGGCCAGCGATTCGTTCAAACGGATCTATGGGATGAGTCGCTGTGTAAATATGGACTCCTGGAGCCATGAAACAATTATCTCCAATGCGCACTTCGCAAACATCCAAAATGGTACAGTCAAAGTTGGCGTAGAAATTTTCCCCAACATGGATATTGTATCCGTAGTCACAGCGTATGTTGGGTTCCATACCTATATTTTCACCAGTTGATCCGAAAAGCTCCTTAAGTAACTTTTCACGGTACTCACGATCCGTCTCTGCCGTCTGATTAAAGAGACGTACACATCTTCTCGCATACTCTCTTTCATTTGTTAATTGAGGATCAGCAGCTACATAAAGTTCTCCATTCATCATCTTTTGTTTTTCCGTTTTCATAGTCATGGGACAATCCCCTTTATATTTTAATCTGATTTTTTTCTTTCATCCCAATAGGTTGGGCTGCGCCCGATATCAAGCCAGCAACAATAACGCCAACAAGCACTACAATCAAGGCATGTAGAAGTCCAACATGTTCACCTAAAAACCCTAAGCTTGGAGGGCCTACTAAAAAGGCAATGTAACCGATCGTGGCTACGGCTCCAACCCGGATAGCTGCACCACGAGGATCGTCTCCGGCAGCAGATAAGCCCACAGGAAAACCAAGTGAGGCTCCAAACCCCCATAATACGACGCCCAGTCCGGCCATGAGGTAATGCTGTCCCCAGATCACTAGAATGATACCGATAGCAGCCAGGACAGCACTCCCTTTCAACACAGGGACACGGCCGTATTTATCCAGTATGAATCCGCCAGTAAAACGTCCAATGGTCATCGCTGCCACAAATAGTCCATACATATAGGAACCTGTTAAAGAATCCACGCCATAACCATCTACCATCGTTAGCGGCAGCCAGTCATTCGCAGACCCTTCTGCAAACGCCATACCTAACACGATGATACCGATTAGTAAAATCCGTCTTTCTTTCCATACACCAAGCTGCACCTTGAGATTAGATCCGACCTTTTGAGTAGGTACTTCTTTCTCTATACCTGTATCGCGGGGCAGAAAACGATAAAAATAGAAAGTTACCGCTGCAATCATGACAGCCATAGCTCCAAAATGGACCACAACAGGTATGTGTAGTGCCGCTGCTCCAGAGCCAATAACCGCACCTACAAGTGTCCCCATACTAAATGAACCGTGAAAAGCAGGCAAAAGCGTTTTTTGCAATTGATTTTCTACCGCAGAACCTTCGACATTAAGAGCTACTTCCGCTGTCCCATAGCCACCTCCAAAGATGACCAAACCAGCAAATACGATGCTCGTGAGCGAAAATGCAGTTCCCAACCCTACAATGACAAAACCGATCACAATCAAAATCGCACTTACCAAAATGACCGCCCGTGCACCTATACGAGAAATAATGTTTCCCGCACTAAGTAGTCCCACTAAAGAACCTGCGGCTAATCCAAAAATTATAATTCCCATTTCGGCAGTCGAGACATGTAAAATATCCCGGATAATAGGCGTTCGAGACACCCAGGAAGCAAAAGCTACACCCGGTAAAGCGAATAACAAAAATAAAATGTTACGAATTACCCTGGGATTCATGGAGGGTTCTACTGGCATTTACTTATCTCCTTATCACCACTTTTTATTAATCTTTTAATAAGTTATATTATAATTAGTCATTCTATTCGTATCCAAACTATTTGTCAAAAAGAGAATTATAGTCATAGATCGCTATTGACCGTCTGCTGTAAACATATTAAAAAAGGTCTGAGCAGGTAGGGCATAAGCATTCACCACCTGTTCAGACCTTTTAATTAAACTATACAAGCTCTATACTGAATCAGCCTTGAATTATCATTTGGGTTCTTCTTCTATTTTCAGTCTGGTTTCTCCCAGCAACCCCCCATCTGCTGACGCTTGAAGCAACAACTCACCAGCCACATAACCGGATTGTACAACAACGAGACACCTTCCTCTGTGTGTATGTCTCTCATTCCCCTTAAAGGATTCATCGCTGGTGAGATCCCCATTGTCTATTCCAAGGATACGACCATCTCCCTGCAGTTTAAAGATTACATCAAAATCCTGGTTAGGTACGATGATCCCGTTTGGGTCTATGACCGTTACTTCCACATGAGATATCTCATGCCCATCAGCAGGTAGAACCGTCCGATCGGCCTCCAACTTTAGAGCATAAGGAGCCCCGGCAGTGGTCAGTTCATGCTCACAAACCTTCTCGTTTCCATTACGACCCACAGCCCGGATTTTGCCCGGTGTATAGGGAAGCTCCCATAGGATTAGATGATTAGGGTAATCCACTAGCTTCCTCTCACCGTATGATTCATCATTCACGATCAATTCCACACTCTCACAATTAGTGAAAGTAACCAACCGTATCAATTTTCCACCGTATTCAGGAAATGTCCAGTGATCTTCCATAGCCGGAGATTTCCAGTGCATCGTCCATGTCGGATTAAATTCCGATTTCATATGTTCGTTAAATGCGGCTATGTGCACAATAGGCTGATCAGACCATAAACTTTGTTGGAGATAAGATACTGGTTTGCGGAATCCGCAAGTATCAATCAGACCCGAAGACCACCCTTTGGAGGGATAGCTCGTTTCTCCCAAATAGTCAATTCCACTCCAAACAAATTGACCGATCACATAATCATGATTAGCGACATCAAACCAGGGATTCATAGGCAAATAACCTTTAACCCGGTTATCCTTACCCCGATAGTATGGGAATGTTTCTGTTCCAAGGATAAGCGTATCCGGCATGGCCGCTCTATAGTGCTCATACCACTGCTCCTGATAGTTTACCCCCAGAACATCCACTCGTTGTGCCAGCTGTTTGGTATGCTCCACTTTGGCCTCAATCGAACCCTCACGCAAGCTGATCGGTGTATTATGCGGCTCAAGCGCACATGTAACCGGTCGGGTTGGGTCTTTTTCATGGCAGAAACCCACGAGCTGCTCCAACATTTTGAGCATGGATGGCTGACCTTGGTTTTCCACTTCATTCCCAACGCTCCACATGAAAACACTGGGATGATTCCTGTCCCTGAGCAACATTGCTTCCAGATCTTTTTCCCACCACTCATCATATAAATGCTCATAGAAAAGAGACTTCCATTTGTCAAAAGCTTCATCAACCACCAAGAACCCCATCTGATCACATAAATCTAATAATTCGGGCGCCATCGGGTTATGAGCAAAACGAATTGAGTTACAGCCCATTTCTTTCAGCCTCTGCAGCCTTCTCTTCATGGCTGTATCATGGTAAGCAGCCCCCAGACAGCCTAAATCATGGTGAATGCACACTCCCTTTAGCTTTAAATTACTTCCATTCAGCAATAAACCTTTTTGTGTATCCAGCTTCATTTCTCTTATACCAAACGGAGTACAATAACGATCCACCTCTGTATTGTCGCAATAGATCGTCGTCTGAGCTTCGTAGAGCACTGGGTTGTCCGGTGACCATAGTTCTGGCTCTAAAAGTCGCGCTTTTTGCTCTATTTCCCCCGTTTCACAGCCCGAAAGAGTTACTCGGTTTTCCACTTTTCCTTTGATCTGTCCCTGTGGGTCCAGCATTTCAGTCATAATCGTACACTCTACGGCATGCGCGTGATGATTAGTGACCTGGATTCTGGCAGTCACCTTGGCTTCATCTGGCGAAATTTCAGGTGTGGTAATGTAAGTCCCCCATTCGGTTATATGAATATAATCCGTACAAATCAGCCAAACATTACGATAAATACCGGCCCCCGAATACCATCTATCAGGTGAAAGAATCGTATTGTCCACTTTGACGGCAATCACATTCTCCTCATCCCACCGAATATATGGAGTCAAATCATATTGAAAGCTAACATATCCATAGGGTCGCTTGCCCACAAAATGCCCATTGATCCAAACCTCACTGTTACTGTGAATGCCATCAAATTGTATGTATACGCGCTGTTTTGGAGAGGAGGGCTTCACATTAAAATGCTTTCTGTACCACCCGACAGACCATCTCGGCAAATAAGCTTGATTGCCACCATACAGCATATGCGGATCAAAGGACTTTTCAATGCTCCAATCATGAGGGACTTGAAGGAGTCGCCAATGCTCATCGTTGTAGTCCATTTTCTCAGCACCTGCGTAATTACCCTCTATAAACTTCCAGTCCGTTTTGAACGGCATAATCACTCTGCTTCCCATCATCTTGCCTCCATTTCATAAAGTGGATGAACGGATATAACAGCAGTGCTGGATGACCATCACAAAAGACGTGTTCTCATTACAATATTTGAAACACCGGGCGATCTTCTATAAAGTGTACGGGGAGCATTGGAAATTGGGCGGAAAGTACATCTGCGAGATACTTCATCCCAGGTGCTTCACTTTCAGCATGTCCCAGCATGATAAGTGCTTTACTTTGCCCTTGATAGACAGCATCTTTAACATATTCTGGTGTTTCCCATTCTGGGCCCTCACCGGCAATGACTAAATCCACATTTTCATTTAGAAATAATGGAATGGCTAGTTCACCACCTCCCCTGTATCCTACTGAGATTCCCACTCGTTCACATGGCATGGAAACCTCACCAGCCACCCGTACATAACGAATATGTAGTTTGGCTTTGATATATTCAGCGATCTCCTTAACCTCCATAGCCGGAATAGTCAAAATGGCGGCCGTCGGCTGTTGTTTCACAATGTAGTTGTGCCAGCCAAGCGCCTGAAGAAGCCCAACCATCACTCCATCCGGTTGATAACGATGTATGGCGTCATGAAACCGATAAATGCCTATACCTGCATCGGCAATGAGGCGAGATTTTTGCAAAAAAACAGGATCATGTAGTAAACATTCATGCATTCTCTGATGACTATAAAAGATGCCTTCATGCGTAATGATAAAATTTGCACCTAGAGAAATAGCTTGTTCTATCACATACTGCGAAGCGGAGAAAGCGGTTACAATTCCTTGCACCTCAGTATCTATATATCCTGGGTCCAGTAGATCTACGGTGGTGTTGGGTATGCTTATTCCCTTGGTCAGATGATTCACAATCTGACCCATAGTCATGGTCATACACGTTCCCTCCTCATGGATAATGCATATCAATTGTACCATTTTATTTCAATCATAAGTGCTATTCTTTCTAGCAAAATAGCCAGTTCCAAAGGAGCCAGCTGTTTTACGAATGGTTCTATTATTTATACAGAACTCCTAAAATGGAGTCGATTCGTTCTTTTGCTCCTTGCCAGGATGTCATGACGGGGAACTCATATTGCTCTCTTACTCTCAGATTCCATGGATGAGGAATGCAAAGCACCTTTTTCCCCTCCTCTAGCGCAGGCACTAAATTATGAGGACCATCATCAATCAGGAGATCATAGTTAATCAGGTTCTTTCGTTTACATGGGAAAAAGTTCTCAATCGGAATGAATGGCATATGTCTTTGAAGCCAGTTCCATTTCTCTACGACGGTCTTGGGTTCTGCCGCTGTCACAATAATGACATCAAAATCATTGCAAAGCTTCTCCATCTCTTCTACAACATACTCGTCATACAGTTCAAGTTCCTCAAACAAACCCGGTCGCCCATAAAATACATCATGCGTGCTCTTGGGATGACGTAGATGATCGGTGTTCCAATCTAACATTTCTTCATACCGAAGCGTATGAGTGGGAAATTCACTATTGTTATGGTATATGGCTCGTTTGACGAGATGACAGATGGTATCGTCCATATCGACTGCAATGATTGGTTTTCTCATCAGCTTGCCCCTATTCACTCTGGTAAAATTTTTCACAAGAATATCATACTATAATTTAATATCGCGGTGAAGCTTAGGTATTGCTGTCCGATTAGATCTCGCCTTTGTTCAAGATAATTAGCCAAGTACAACGTTAGGTTTATCTACATAAATCAGATATATTAAAGCAAAAAAGTTAGGTTAGTTTTATTGAAACAAACTAAATTTCAAACAAATATAAGCAATAAATACAATGATACCATAGAAAATCTCACTTAAATAATAAATCTATGTGTTTATGATTAGAAAACACAAAAAATAACTAAAAAAATTAATTGAATAACAAAAATTCAAATGATAGAATAACAAAAATAACTTTTCTCCAAATTGAAAACGATTAATTTGTGTTTAGCTTACTGCTATTTACACACTTACATACCTACTTCATCTCTGTATAGCAGGAAGTTGAATAATATATTTAGGGAGGAATAAAAATGAAGGTATTGTTAAGAAAAGCATTATTGTCTGGACTGGTCGGCTTGCTCATCATGATTGGTTTAGGAGGAGTTTTCTCCAAGGTAGAAGCTGCTTCAGGATTTTATGTAAGCGGTACCAAATTGTATGATTCTACAGGCAAGCCATTTGTTATGAGAGGCGTCAATCATGCTCACACATGGTACAAAAATGATCTTTATACAGCTATCCCGGCAATTGCCCAGACAGGTGCTAATACCGTCCGAATTGTCCTTTCTGACGGAAACCAGTACACCAAGGATGACATTAATTCCGTGAAAAATATTATCTCTCTTGTCTCCAACCATAAAATGATTGCTGTACTTGAAGTTCATGATGCTACAGGCAAAGACGACTATGCGTCTTTGGATGCAGCTGTGAACTACTGGATTAGCATAAAGGATGCTCTGATCGGCAAGGAAGACCGGGTTATCGTAAACATTGCGAACGAATGGTATGGTTCTTGGAATGGAAGTGGTTGGGCTGATGGATACAAGCAAGCGATTCCCAAGTTGAGAAACGCAGGTATCAAAAATACGCTCATCGTCGATTGTGCCGGATGGGGACAATATCCTCAGTCTATCAATGACTTTGGTAAATCTGTATTTGCAGCTGATTCTTTGAAGAATACGGTATTCTCCATCCATATGTATGAGTTCGCGGGTAAAGATGTTCAAACTGTTCGAACCAATATTGATAACGTTCTGAATCAAGGACTTCCTCTGATTATTGGTGAATTTGGCGGTTACCACCAGGGAGCAGACGTCGACGAGACAGAAATCATGAGATATGGCCAATCCAAAGGAGTAGGCTGGTTAGCCTGGTCCTGGTATGGTAATAGTTCCAACCTTTCCTACCTTGATCTTGTAACAGGACCTAATGGCAATCTGACGGATTGGGGAAAAACTGTAGTTAACGGAAGCAACGGGATCAAACAAACATCGAAAAAAGCCGGTATCTACTAAAAACACATTAAGAAAATAAAAAATACTCATGTATTCACTGGCCCCTTACTTTATGTGAAATTAGTCTGGAAAGGAATCACCATGTAACCTTCTGGGTTATATGGTGATTTTGATTTCATATACAGGCACAAGGCTAACCGAACCGATATCTACAATACTTTCCTTTGTCGTCTCTTTCCAGCCAGCCATGGTCGTATTGCTATTGAGAACCTTACCTTTTCGAATGGAAGAAACATATACGTACAACCCTTGCTCGATGAGCCGATGCTCAAATGCTTTCAAACCTATTTCCCAGGTCGTATGGTTGCAGAAATTATCGTTGATCAATTCGCCATCAATAAAAGCATAACCGATATCTCCAGTATAATGGATACGCAGCAGAGCTTCCTTGATTCCGTGAAAGGCATCTAATTCGAAATCAAGGGTAAATTTATCGTTATTTATCCTTTTCAAATTGAAATGAATTTCTTTCTTAGGAGCCTTTAAACGATATGTTTTGAATACATTGTTTTCTGTTATTTCAAGCAGTTCTCCACCGGAAATCGATGTGAATGAGGCGTCAAAATCCGGGAATACACTCAGGGTTACCATTTCTTGGTCCGTTGATTCCAGCCTTAGATCGCCCTCAGATACAAGTACATTGGCATTTGTCAAAATGACTCTGTCCCGGCCTTGCATGTTTACCTTCCAAAATGTAAGACTTTGCTCATCAGTCATCGTATAGATGGCAACTTTTTGACCACTTTCAGATACCAGATGGATGAGACTATCCTCCTCTTCAGCAACCTTAATGATCGTGTTCCCATCCAATTGCTCTATCGAACCTTTGTCGATTGTGGCACTGATTATATCTTTTGACTCCATTACATACCTTCCTTGCATGCCCTCTGGTACAAAGAAAAAATAATATGCTTCTCCATCCTCTTCTATCCTTGTTATCAGCTGTGCCGTAGCATATTTGAGTTTCATTCCATCTAAATTGAAGTTAAATGGCAATATGGCAAAACTATCACGTCCTAACGTCAGTTCACCTTGGCTAGGGATTACAATTGTTTCCTCGGGTAGCTCAATACTCACATTAAAATCGCACAGGTCGTAATTTTCGACATGGTCTTGAAAATTATTTAGAAACAGGTAACCCGATCCGGCACTGGATCGCACTGCATATCGTAACGTATCCACATCATAAGGGTCCATCTGGGACGTATCCCCTGGCAGAATTGTCTTTGTTAGTGAGAATTGCTTTTGGAACGTTGAAAAAAAGTAATGCTGCAGCTTTGTTCTTTGGTATGATTCCCTTACTTGGCCGAATTCGCCGATCATAGCGTTGAAATCATAGGATATTTTAGGAGTGGCTAGATCATTTGTGAACGGGTTAACCTTACCTCGAGGATTGGAACCCCCATGATACATGTAGTATCCGATCAGGTTACAGCCTTCTGCAACCTTCATGACAGTCATCGCTGGAACACTACGGTAGGGAAATGCGAATCGATATTTATAAAACTGAACCATGCCGCCACCCATTTCACAGCAAGCGTACGGATAGTCTTCAGGCGCGTATTGAGGCTCAAAATTGTAGCTCTTTGGAATCTTGTTATTATGCTTGTCTCGGAAAATGTATTCCGGTGTCGCAGGATGCTCGTTCATCCCCTCCAACCGTCCCTCTTCGTAGTAGATCCATGGCCAATAGGCATACCCGCCCCATAATGGCAGCATATCAGGTACAGGAGTTGTCGCTCCTCCCCATCCTGTGCACGTATAGATCGGAGTATCAATCCCTGCTTCCAGAGCTATTTCTTTAAGTTTTAACATATGCGAGTTACCGTCACTTCCACTGTTTAACCACATATCATTAATTCCTACAGTCAAGGCCCACTGGGCAGATGAATGATTATGCTCGTTTTCGATTTGGGTGCCGATAATTGGCCCCCCCTCCTTATATAACAACCCTTTAACCTGGGTACCGATTTCGTTATACATTCTTCTTGTATAGAACAGATACCCCTCATCATTAGAACGAACCTCAAATGGTCGACCGAATAACCAATCCGGCATACCGCCGTTTCGAATTTCCCCATGATCAAAGGGTCCGATCCGAATCATGGAGTATACCTGATGCTTGCCGCACAACTCGATGAAACGACGAAGATTTTTGTTCCCACTCCAATCAAAAATACCTTCAACTTCTTCATGTAGGTTCCAAAAAATATAAGTGGCAATGATGTTTACGCCGCCCATTTTTATTTTAATAATTTCGTCTTCCCAATAGCGTTCATCATAACGGGCATAATGGAATTCACCACAAATACCGAAAAAGGGCTCTCCATCCTTCTCCATAAAATAGTTGGTGAATCCGATTTCCTCTCCTTTGGGATTGGTGCCGCCAAGTTTGATATGTCCTTTAACAATATGCTTTTGATCGTCTTTGACTGTAACCCGATAGTTTCTCATGGAGTTCACTCCCCTCACTCGTTAATCTGAATTCAAGATAAATTGATTCCATTTGCGCTGCCAAGCGATATCATTCCAGAATGGATGATGGGGAGCACAGTTAGAGCAGAGGGTCATTCCCCAGAACCCAAGTGCCATTCCTTTTCGCAACACATATTCAGCGATAAATTTGCCGACTGGGCCTTCTTCAAATTGGGCATACAGCGGCGTGTAGCCTACATAACCTTCTCCTATGACTATTGGAATACCGGAATGACGAGTCCATTCATGAATTTCTTCTAAACGGGTGTCGGCCTTCTGCAACATGGCAATTTTATGGTCTCCATACCGATCGTACAAAAATAAATCCCATTGGTCGGGATCTACCCAGTCGTGTAAATAAATAAGCCTCATGCCGACTGGATTGCCTTCCATCCGCCAATTCTGCTCCGGAGGCAGGGTCCACTTTGCAAATGGAGGAGCATCTTCTCTTAATAGGGATTGTACGAATGGATTGGGGAACGGCGCCAACTCATCATAAAGCCCTGCCGCTTCCATAAGCTCATTGAGCACCCCTTTAATATAAAGATGAAAATGGGCAACCTGCATATTGCGCGCGACGTAAGCTTTAGGGTAGGCTTCATTTAACGTATAGCTTGCCGTCATCATAATATCGGGATGACATTGGCGAAGATATTCAATCGCTTCTTCTACATAGGGCTGCATGGCTTCAATAAGCGCTGGTACATTCGTTTCGGCTATGCCTTCAGACGTCCCAACAGCGTTTAACTGCCCAAATTCCACTTCGTTATGCAACTCTGTATAGATGATCTGGTTCCTATAGCCTTCTGCTGTGACGAAACGGATCAACTGATCCATTGATTTTGCAATGGCCATGAATCTCTCCTTAGGAGGTATTGCAGCTAATTCATCTCTAAGCTCAGCATGAGCCAGAAAGCTGGGACTCTGCTGATATTCCCAAGAGGATAACATAATGTAACAGTTATGAGCCTTTGCTTGTTTAAACAGTTCAAGTAAATGAGCATGCCCGTCCAGCACTGCGCCGCCACGACAGTTATACCAACGCGTACGCTGACCTACTTCCCCAAGGTTAGCAAACTCCAAGGGTCCAGGACGTTTGCCATCCGCTGTAAACAACATGAATGGCATAGCACATATTCGGATCGTATTGTACCCTCTTTCGACCGCTTCTTTAAAACGGGCTTCAAGATCGCTGTAGGGCTCACCTTCTTGCGTCATTGTATACCAAGAAAAGTCCCACATGGTGATCGTCAATTTGCGCGGTACATTTCTCATGAGATTACTCATTTGATTTCCCCTCCCAGCTCCAGTCCATATGGTTCAATGCTCCTTGATGGTTAGCTTCCAGCTTAAGCACCGATTCAAAATGCAAGATAGCTTCGTCCTGTCGTCCTAATCCAAGCAAACCAAGTGCTTTCATATAAGTACAATGAACCTGATTACGATTATTCAGGTCATCTTCAAAGATGAGAAAGTCGGGTAACGAAACCGCAAAATAATCCATTTTCACGGGTTCGAACAAGTGCCTTTCGGCGTAATCAATGAGCTTGTTGAATCGACGATTGCCTTCCTTCGCATAACCAAGTTTCTGCCAGGCCAATCCTTGGTAAAATATCATATCCGGCTGTTGATCGTTATAATACATGGCGTTAATGGGTTCCCCCTGTCCTTGAGAGGCCGTGGAAAAAGCCTGCCTTGCCTCATCTGTTAATTTCAATAGCTCATACGCGCAGCCCAAATAATAGTAGATATCGTTATCTCGGGAACCCTCTAGCTTACCTTCGCCAAGATTCTCTGGATACACTAGAGCCTCCCGCAGCCCTTTTACAGCCTGCTCAATCTGCCCAGACCTCAGGTCGGACTTCGCAAGCTCTACCTTGGCAAGCCTATACTGTCCAGTTACCTTCCCCTCTCCGCCTTCCCATGGATGAAATATTCTCCCTGTCAGCAAGGACAACGCTATTTTATGCTGCTTCATCGTATTGTGAACGGTTACATATTCCAAAAACAGATCATCGCGAAGCTTTATGATTCCCGGATAACTCTCCATTAGGTTCAATCTGTCGTTGGGCTTGATGTTCAGCTTCTTATACAGCTGGTCAAGCTCATAAAGAACACGCGCGTCTGAAGTATTGCACGCAAAGGCCTGCTCTAACGAATGGCGAGCCTTCTTTACTTGGCCTTGTTTGTTAAAATATCCAAGAGCAAGATTACGGTGAACAACGGGGTAAGTATCGTCAATGGAACGAGACGTTTCCCAGCTGGAAATGGCATCCCAATGCCGTTTCTTGTCATAGAGTAAATTACCTAAGTAATAATGCGCCTTTCCATCCCCCGGTCTCGTTCGAATTGCAAATTGTAACACATCCAACTCCAACAGACTGTTAGGAAAGCAGTAGTCGGGAACTGCAACTGCGGCCTGCGCGAGAGCATTATTCGCCTGCTCATACTTGCCGATTTTAGCATAGCAGAAGGCCTGAACGTAATGCAGCATAGGGTATGTTTTCGCCTGCTCTGGAGCTTTTTCCAACACACATACTGCATCCTCATAGAGTCCCGCCGCTGCATAGTCCGATGCTACTGCTATATAATTATGCACATCTCCACGCATCCATTTTTCCAGCTCTTCGAAGACCGTTTTAGCATCATCTCGTAACCCGAGAGCCTCTAATGATAATGCTTGCTCACGGTAAGCTCCAAAATCGGCGATATCGAGCTTAATCGTTTCCTTGGAATAGGCTATTGCCGCTTCGTAGCTGCCAAGCTTACGAAGAATAGCCGACTTCAGGTTGCGTGCTTTGTAGTTGCGAGCATTTCGGATTGTCGAGCGCTCCACGAGTTCCAACGCTTCTTCATAGTTCCCTTTTTCTGTCGCAATCTGTGCCAGTGAGAAGTACCCGCTGTCTTGCCATGCCGCACTCCATACTGATTTATAAAATGCAGCAAACGCCTCATCCATCCGCTCTTGGTGTTTTAGCGACAAACCAAGCTGGTAGTAGGCCTCACCATCATAGGGATTAGAGTTACGCCAGGTTACCCGCGAGATAGCTTTACGAAAGCACTCTTCACTTTCTGAATACAATCCTCTACGAAGAAACAACGTACCATATGCCACATTTATACGGCTGTCATTTTCATCTCTTTTCAGGCCCTCAAGATAATACGCCTCGGGTTCAAAGGTAGCATGACGGTATTGCTCCAAGTGTTGTCCTGCTAAATACAATTCTTCGTTCGTTCTTAATTCCTCCGGTTCTGGCAGGGGGGCGGCAGCAGCCGGCATCTGTTCAACTTCCTTTTTCTTCGGCTGATAGCTAATCAACTCCCTTCCGGTCGCGTCTTTGACGGTTAAGCATAGTTCATAATCCTCATCCTCAGCCAAAATAACTGTCTTCTGCATAAAGGCCTTATTAGGTGTCAGATCTAAGGTTTCTTGGATATAAACTTTCCGCTGACTACTTAATTTCACAACAGCGTCACGAAATGACGAAGTTACATAGACTCCAATCTGTGCTGTCCCTTCGCTGCGATTTAATTCCAAATTAACGGCTGCGTCAATTGAAGCGTTTTTGACCATACCAATATGTTTGTAAGGCATAAAATACTGCGAGAACGATTTTTCTTCATACGGCTGAAGCCAAGTGAAATCTGGTTGGTTATCGGTATATACCCCCGTCATCAACTCGATGTAGGGACCATCTTCGTCTGTTAGATTCCGGTCCCATGCTTGGCCAAATTCGCCATTTCCCCATGTCCATTGCTTTTTTCCGGGAGAGATATGATGGTTGGCCACATGCAAAAGCCCGGCTTGTTTCATATGGTCGTAACCACCTATGAAATTGTAATCCGATTTATAGGCCATATATGAAGTGGGGACAGGAATATTTTTGTATCGGGAGATATCTACGCCTTCAGAATAATCCATTTTATAATAAGTGCCTGTAGCGATCGGGAAACGGGATACATCTCGCTTTCCATGGTCGAACACGGCTGATACGTCTGGAGGAAAAACAGATTGTGTGTGCTCATGTACCGCTACGGCTGGATTGGCCCACCATAGAAACGTTTGAGGCTCGGCAGTCCGGTTGTATAGCTGGGCCCCAACTTTAAGGTATGCTTTATCCGGTTGGAGTGTAAATCCAGCTGTTACTTTCGTGCCGAACATACGATCAATTTCGCTCACCCATACCGTTGCGCTTCCGTCCTCATGTTCTTCCAACTTGTATTCAACGGGTCCGTAAGTGTTGGGACGGTGATGCTGAGGCCAGTTGAACTCAATGCCTCCAGATATCCACGGCCCCAATAAGCCCACAAGCGCTGGTTTGATGACCCTGTTATAATAAACAAAATCGTAACCGTTGGTCTTGTCGACCGCACGATAAATGCGGCCTCCCAGTTCCGGCATGATCTCAATGCGTAAATATTTATTTTCCAGAAAAACCATTTGGTAATATTCAAGCTTCTTCTCATCCTCAATTTTATCAATTACCGGATGCGGATACACTCGACCAGAACTTCCCTGGTAGACACGTTTCTCCAGAAACATTGGATTTTTGTCGGGTTTGCCAATTCCATATGTGGGGATCTGCACGGTTTCCTCCCACACGCGTGCCTTAGCGTCGAAGATGCTCAATTCCATCACTCCCTCATAGTCGCTCTTATATTCAGAGCTTACAAGTAAGCGACATTACAGACAATTGACAATCCACTGTTTATGATGGATTATATACGTATTTCATCATTAGAGCCGCCTAAGGCTAGGAGATGGATAGATTATGAATAAGAAAGCTGATGGATTTGAGGGTGAAAAGTTATATGTCCTTCCACCCTATATGCTGGATAAATTAAATATGAATCCGCTTACAAAAAATCTATATATTACGGACATAGGCTGCTTCAGCCATGCCCGCCATCATTTTCGTGAAAGAATGCACGGATGTGACTCTCATATATTCATCTACTGTGCCAGCGGAAAAGGTTGGATACGAACAAAGGATGGCCTAACGATTGACATGACGGAGCGAAGCTTTGCGTACATTCCCAGGGACATGCCACATGCTTATGGGGCTGACGATGGAGATCCTTGGACGATTTACTGGTTTCATCTTAAAGGGGACCAAGCTGATGATTTTATGGCATTATTTGAGCCTTTTAAAACGTATATTTCAATGGCCTCCAGTGATGAAGTCAAACTACTGGAGCTATTTCATCAGTGTTACGACCTTTTACTGAACAAATCATACTCCAGCATACATTTAGTTCAAGTATCGCAAACTATCCGTTATCTGCTGAGTTTTGTTGTATCGGTTGCATTTCGCAAGGAAGACAGTACGTACCAGAGTCATGTGGATAAGGCAACACGCTATATGAGTGAACAATTGGAATCCACCCTTTCGCTTGAGGAGCTTAGTCGGCATGTTCAGGTATCCAAGCAGCATCTGAACTTGATATTCAAGCAATCCACCGGCTACTCTCCTGTCGATTACTATTTAAGAATGAAGATACAGAGGGCCAGTCAGCTTTTGGATTTGACGAATGCTTCTATTAAAGAAATTAGCATACAACTCGGTTTTAGGGACCCTTACTACTTCTCCAGGCTATTCAAAAAAATAATGGGCTGCTCTCCTTTGGAATATCGAAATAATTTGAAGGGTTGATCTATGTTCATCAGGAGCGTTCAAATTTGCTTCTATCGGGCTACCGCAAGGTCACAGATCATTTACGAATCAGGGGTGCAAGGTCTATACTTAAGGTTAAAAAAGGAAGTTTTGTATGCTCCTCACGTTGAATCGAAGACTAAATGCAGCTATGCCGCTAATTACACCAATCAGCATTTTAATTGGCGTCCTGATCGGTACGCCGTTGTCACAATATACCGAACTCTCTCCCTGGCTGTTTGCATTCATGACCTTCGCGGGCAGCATCAGTATGGGGTTTAAGGATTTTGTCCATGTGATAAAGCATCCTGGTCCGCTGATCGCCTGTCTGTTTATTCTTCACCTGGCCATGCCGCTTCTCGCCATGATGCTGGGGCATCTGGCCTTCAGTAATGATCCTTATACGATCACTGGACTTATTCTTGGTGCAGCTATCCCTACAGGTATTTCCAGCTTCGTGTGGGTCAACATCTATAAAGGCAACACGGCGCTGACATTGGCGATCATTCTAATTGATACGATTTTGGCCCCATTCGCCGTGCCGGGCATCATGTCCCTGCTGATCGGAGCGGATGTGCATCTCGATACCTGGGCGATGATGCAGAGTCTGTTCTGGATGATTGTCGTTCCTTCGCTAATCGGCATGGTATTGAACGAATGGACTAAAGGGAAGATCAAGCAGGTATGGGGACCTCGGCTAGGCCCGTTCTCCAAGCTGGCTATGGCTCTTGTCGTCATGATTAACGGATCTGTCATCGCGCCTTATCTGGTCGATTTTAATCTCAAGCTTGTTGGAGTATGCCTATCCATAGTCGTCCTTGCTTCCACTGGATATGCGATCGGTTATCTGATATCAGGGCTGATGCGGTGGAATAATGCAGACCGTACGGCGCTTGTCTTTAACGGCGGCATGCGTAATATTAGCGCGGGAGCTGTGCTGGCCATCACCTATTTCCCGGCCCCGGTAGCACTGCCTGTTGTACTCGGGATGATTTTCCAGCAATCCACGGCATCTCTGGTCGGATTTCTGCTAAGTCGTCGCGACCGCGGCAACGCCAAGGAAAAGCGCAATACGGCCTCAGTTTCTTAAGCAAAGGGGGCTGGCGGCGGTTCCAGACGATAAAACTCCTCCTTATGAGGAGGAGTTTCGGAAGGGCGTTTCTATGCGCACATGGTTGGGAGCTTAATTAAAACATGCATGCACAATCATGTAAATGTTCACTTTCCAATCATAACATTTCTATTGAATCGTCTAGGGTAATAAACTAAGCCCCTGTAAAGAGCCTTTCGTGGCACAACGTTCAAGCCACATATTACCCTAAGGAAACTAAGAACGATATACACAGGTTGCAAAGTCTAAAATAGCTTTTGCGTAAGAGTTTGAAATTGTGACTTCACTCCATCTTTCTGAAGTTCTGATTGTAACACCTGATTAAAGGTTTGAAGTGCACGCTCGAATTTATTTTCACCTAATTCCGTAATCCGAGTATACACACCTCGTCGATCATCCTCGCATGTATATCTTTGTAAAGCCCCGCAGTTTTTGGCTTCCATTCTCACTACGAGTCTCGATGTCGCACTTTGACTTAATCCCACCAATTCTTGAAGTTGCTGCAGTCGTAATTTTTTTTCCTCGGAATTGGATATAAAACCCAACACATAAAACTCCTTCAAGGATAAATCATAATTTTGTAGCAGAGCTTGTTCTAACTTATCATTTAAAGTGGAATGGATGTGAGACAAAGACAACCATACATCCAAAAGTTCGTTTTCATGTTGCAAGTTTAGACCACACCATTCTATATTGAAGTATCTCCACTTAGTTTAACCTATTGTATCAAGCTTAAATGGAATGGTCAAAACCCATACAATATTTTAAATATTACAATCCGTCGTCACCGAACCAGTATGCAAATGCAGTGTGTTATTAGTCGAATGACAGGTTCATTCGAAATTGGTATTTACCACAAAACCAGCATCTTCTAAATAAGGTGGGCTAAATCCGCTTAACCACAGGAACATATCATCAAGTGGATCTTTACCTTCGAAAAAATCTTCATACAATTTTCTGACTTCCATCGAATCTAATTCTTCTTGCATGTTGATTAACCTATCCAACTGTTCTAAAATACTTACTTCCTTTGATGACAACACCTTTGACTTAATAAGCGTGTCTTTCATATTAGGAAGTAACCCTCTTGGCCAGCAATCTTCATACACACCTCTGTATGAATCATATAAGAAAGTGATCTGACTTATTCCCGCATATTTCCGAACGTGTGGATGCACTAATAATAAAAATTGAGCGACGATTCCAGAACGCTGGCTTATATAATAGGCCTCTTGTACTTCCTTCATTAAGTAAGATTTGGCTTCTACAGAATTAGCAAAATAATTGATGTACATTCTTGAGAGAACACTTATTAAGTGTTCTTTCTCTAAGTTCTCCTCCAACTTCTTAATTATTTCTTTTTCACTAATCCCCGCTTGTATAAACCCTATTAAACAAGCTGACACCCCTTTCACATTAACAGCTTTTTCAGCTATACATAACATATATTTATCAAAAATTTCCTTGAGGTAGTTTTCACTAAATGAGTTTGCCTTCTGAAGTGGAGGAAAGTAAAGGGGATTTCCAAAAATAAATTTATTTAATCGTATATAACTATCATAAAATGAAGATATTAATAGCAGCTCGCCTCATTCCACATTTCCCTTAATTCTCAAGTAAAGTTTGATTCTAAAGAACCGTTTTATTTGCGGAATAAAGCACTAGTAATGATACCATACGCTTTTTGTTGCTATAAGTTGTTTTTTTCAAAAGGAGAAAAAAACAAAAAAAAGTTTAAAAAGAGGTTGGCTTAATTCTACTGCCCACTTTTTAACCTAAAAAAGCGACGATATCGACGAAAGCGTCATTCTACGCCAAAGTCAATACCGTCGCTCTTTTCTAAAGAGATCTAGTAAATAACATGTCAACCTTAACCTTTACAAAAAAATCTTCCTTACTGCCATAATTCAAAAACCGTTGAATGAGCATCTACTCCCCTTCCCTGTGGCCAGGTATCCCATGTATCTTTTAGTAACACTATAAAGCTGTGACCTGTCATCAAAAGTGTGCCTTTCTATCTTGCAGACTAGTGTGATTTTTAGAAAACGGCTCATAAGTCATTCAAAAAATTCGCTGCACTTGATTTGCCAATCTGCCTCCCCTAAAATTGAAACTACTCTGGCAAAGTATAAATAACATCAAACGGATTCTTATCTTCAAAAAATTCTGCATAAAGTTTTTTAGTTTCTCTTAAATTTAAATTCACATTACTTCGTAATAAGCCACCTAATTTCACCAATACATCTGCTTCCTTTGGAGTTACTATTTTCTTTGCTACTATTTTTTCTGTGTTTTTTGGAGTTACCCACGCCCAATCGTTCACAGCAGATTCAGTAAATGGATATCCAAAAGATAACGAACTGATATGAGCATATTCTGAACACAACGGATGCACAATTAACAAGAAAGCTCCAATTACCGCTGAACGATATCTTATTCTTTGTGCTATTTGAACCCGTCGAGCGAATGACTCTAGATGGCTAGGTACATCCCCCCATTTAGAGCGGCCCATTGAAACTAATATTTCGATGGCGAACTCATGATCTAAGTTCTCAGCTAGCTGCAAAAATATTTCATTGTTAGTAGAGCCCGCAGCGGTAAATGCACCTAAACATCTTGCTGCTTCCTCAACGTTAGTCGCGCCTCGTGATAAAAGTCCTACATATTCATCTAAGAATTCATTTCCAGTGACATAATCAGGAGACTCAACAATGGTCTCAATTAAAAGTGCCTTTGTGCTTTCCACCTTAACTAAAGAAATCATATTAACAAGCTGAATATAGTAGTCACCTTCTAATTCTTCTAAATTACATTGATTCTTTAGCAACTTCAAAGCAACTACTAAAATACCATCATCTCCATCTACTGAAGCGTTGGTTATCAACTCCATAATTTTTTTTACCATATATCCTTCCCTCTCTCTTTCCCTGATTTCATCAAAGGGTATTTCACTTCAATTTATAAATGATTCTGAATAATTTTCCACTCTATAACACCATTTACTTCCTTATAAAGAAGCCTCATTTTATTCGATGACCCTGTGTTTTCTTCGACGAGATCAAGGCTATTCCATCCATCGTCACGGGGATGATCTCTAAAATCAGATAATCTTTGCGCTGCAGCTGAATCTCCATTTTTGCGGGCTACAAGATCATTTAAGTGCTGATTAGCTATTCTCTTTTCATCCCTGGTAAGATGCCTACGTACTGGATTCTGTGTTTTTTTAGCTATCCTTATATCTAATGAAATCAAATCATTAAGTGCATCTCTGGGCTTCATATTAGCATGTTTAATTCCTAATAATTTCTCAGGTGGTATAGATTCTGGCCCCTCAGAAGTGTGATCATCCTTCTTATGCGATCCTCCTGGTGAAGCACCGTCATCTTTAGAATGCTTCTTTCCTTTCATTCCAACAATAAAAGCAAATGCTGTATCTACTAACAAATGGGCATTTTCTTGTTTGGATCTGTTTATCGTTTTTTCATAAGCAGCATCTGGATCCGTTATGACTTTAACTATTTTATCTGCTACGTCTTGTTTTCCTTGGAAGTTATCGGCCACCATTTGACGAATATCTAGATTAGGAAAGTTACGTATTCGCTCCCATGTCGCCTCTACATTTTCATGAGCAGATTTTTTGATTTCATTGAGCACAATCCGCTCAGTCTCATTCAGGTCTTTCATAAAAGGACTTTCCCTATACGGCCCGTACTCTTTTCTATAATCGTCAATTGAATTCAGAAAATCAATTAGATATTTCTTCTGTTCCGTCGTGTATCCTTTCATATCATCCCGATACTTGGAACTCATCAAAGCTCTGTCACTATATCGAAAATGGTTGTCCGTCTGCCGCTGATGTTCCATTAATGCGACTATATCTGTGGAGAGATCTTGATTATTATAATAAGCATCCAGCGCCTTTTCAAACTGTTGATCCACATTTCTTTGATACCAGCGTTCCCGTATATCAGAAGGAATATCGCTATAGGCTTGTACGGAAGCCTGATTGACTCCCTTTACATAGTTGATGAAGTCATGTATGGATTGTACTTCTCCATACCCTCTGGCACTCGTCCATACCTTGCCGAGAAAATCCATCGTCGCATGCCGTTCACGGGCTCTCTGTTCCTCCGCGTGTGCATGTAAGGTTTGAGCAGCAACCTTGGCCGTCTTCCCCAACACCACTCCCCAACCATGGGAAGGGACGCTGGCAATCATGGACAATCCTGCTGCCGCATATTTAACTATGGATGACGGTCCAGAGGAAGCCACTTCGGAACGAATCGAAGCTATTTTTTGACTTGCTGCTTTCGGTATGGCACCCAATACAGGAATAGACGCAGCCACATCACATACTTTCTGGGCTAATCCCAATACGCCATCGAGTAGACTAGCCTTCGGTGAATTTGGAGTGTTTACGGCTGACTTAACGGCTCCCCCATCTTTCGATGTAACGCTTGAATTGGAGCTTCCCCCTGTACTGCTGTTTGCTGCACTTTTTGCCGCCTGCGCCTCCGCATAAGCTTTCATAGACATTAGTGGTGGTTCCCAAATCGGTGCTAAATCAGCAACAAAAACCGATCTTTTAACCGTGCCTTCAAGCTGTACTTTAGCGGACCGTATATCTGTTTCCCCATCCAACACCAAGCTACTGCTGCCCGCTTTGAAATAAATAGCCTCGGCAGCTTGAATATTCAGCTCCCCGTCTGCATGCAAGGAGAGCGTCTTACCTGCCGACAATGACAATTCATGTTCACTGACGACCTGAATACCCGAACCATTCATTGAAATGTGAACCTGTTCCGATTTAGCCGTCACCTTCAATTCACTGGCACTCAGCTTGATGTCCTTGCCATGAGGAGTCCCCCAATACTTGGTGGCTGGATCAGTGAGCTTGGGGGACGAGCTTCGCCCTTGTCGTATGGAACTTGCCGCATATCCATCCGCCTCCTGCTCTGTAGGGAAGCGGACAGATACTGTATCTCCTCGTTCCGGCATGACGTACCAACCGCTATGTCCTTCGGCGGTATAACTACTGGCATACGGAAACCACCACGCCTTATCCCGATCTTGTTTTTCATCCACTGTAAGATGAACACGGATTCGGCCTGATTTGGCTTCTATTACACGTCCTTCGAATGAAGCTCCTGTGAGGTGGGGGCACAAAATCTCTGTTTGCTGAATTCCCTGTTCGTGAACCAGTTCATATTCGTGTAATAGCAACCCTTTCCGCAATTCAGAAGTGACTTCTGCCACCATCCATTGCTCACCATTCCAATTCGTGAGGTCTCCGGGCCTGGCAAGCGTTTCACTCTCCATCATATAGCTGAATTCCGCTATCCTTTTCGGATCAAAACTACGTCGAGTACGGTAAACCGGATGCTTCATCTCAACGTACTGCCCCTCAGGCATACCAAACCAGAATTTAGGTCCATTCAATGAGATCTCTGGGATCAACACCGTTCCAAACCGGGAAGCCATCCGTTTGAGAAAGGCCCAATCCGTCTCTCGATATTGTAAAGTAAATTCATGTAAGATAGTACTATCTGTTATGTTATCAATAACATCGGCCTGATTGTGCTTCTGAATGATTTGCTTGATCAAATTTCCGTAGGGCATTAAGGTATCCTGATAAGACCGCGTTACAGGTGTGATATCCAACTGAATCGTATGAGAAACGGCTTCAAGCTCCACATAATAGATGCCACGCACCATCCGTGTTTCTGCATGGACCAGTAAACCATGGAACAAAATGCGTTCAGGCTGACCATTCTCTGTTTTGGTACGGATAATGACCGGTTCGTTATCCTGATCCTGTTCTATGTAATGATCTCTCTGCTCTTCATCTAACCATCCACTGATCTTTAACCGGGCATGGTCATTTAATTTTCGTTCAATACGCAGTTCGCTTATTGTTTGAAGAGGATATGGACCTGTACATTCCAACTCCGTATACGTTAACATCGTTTGTGTGTGATTCAACTTGTACCTCCTTACTCCAGCGTCTGGCCATCGTCTGTAATCCGAATCATTCCCCCGTATAGGCACGCATTCGAGCATTGATCCAGCAAGGCTGGTTCTCCCTCCACAAGCACATCACTTTTGCCGCCGATCCAGGGTCCGGTGATGACCGGAACACAGTTCGCTTTTTTCACCCCGTAGATATCCACCATGTCACTACTTTTGACCGCTGGATTAGCTGGACAGGAGCAACGACCGAAATTGCTGATATTGGTTCCTGGCAAGTAATCTCTAACGTTCATTTGCGCTTTATCTTTTACATATACTCCGTGACTGAACGGACGTTTGAGACGTGTCGGTTGCGTACCAAAGCTGCAGCTTAAGATCGCTCCAGCAACAACATATCCTTGTTTACTTCCCCGTCCAGCTTGAATAGGTTCCTTATCGGAATGAGGCTTATTTGCCATTCTTCTATTCCCCCTTTCATTCCTTTCCTAGTTCGTCTTCACTTCACTGCCCAGAACATTTGTCATTCCGCCCAGCGATACGGTGCTGCCTTTGCTAGTCATTTGAATTTCATTCCCTGCCGTGATTTTCACTTTACTACCAGAATGAATGGAGATATTTCCTCCTGCGGAGAAATGAATCTGTTTGTCGCTTACAATATGAATACCATCTTTCTCATTTAACTGAATATACACAGCCCCCTCCTTACTGGTGATTACAATTTCATCGGGAGTTAATTTGATTTCCTTGCCGTGGGCGGTCCGAAACAATTTGATGTCGGGATTTGCAAGAGCATGCTGCTCTACACTCTGATTCTTTTGGCGCAAAGATGTACTTGCCATGCCTTCTTCTTCCCGATGGGCAGGGAAATAGAGTAGCACGGTATCTCCCAACTCAGGCATCACGTACCATCCGCTATGTCCTTCCGCAGTATAAGGAGAAACATACGTGAACCAGTGGGCCTTCGTAGGGTCTTGAACGGCATCTATATTCAAATGTAATTTGATACGATCTCGCTCTACCTGAATGACTTTACCCGGTAAAGACAGACCGATAAGCTGTTCGTTAAAGACTTCCTTGTGCCTCAACCCCTTGTGAGAAGTTAAGGTATACACGTGCTGCAGTACACCCTTTTGCATGTGAGTATCTACCTTGTACACGTACAAGCTTTTACCTTTAAAGGTAACGGTGCTGCCTAACTCCAAAACTTGCTCCGCCTCAACCAGATAATCAATAAAATCATGCTCGTTTACATGTGCTGTATCATTGCCGTTAAAATAACGATAATCCGCAACTCGTTTACTGACGGTATAATGATAATTCGTTAAATCAAGTCCTGACGGGGTCTCCTCAACACCAAAATAACACTTCGGCACATCAAACACAGAGGCAGGCGTGAGTGAAGTATGATAACGCGAAGCGATCCGCTTTAGGAACTCCCAATCTGTTTCACGATATTGGACCGCTATGCGACCTAAAGCTGCTCCCCCTGTAGCCGAATCAATAATGTCAAAACCGGGATAATTCCCACCTACAGCCCGCAGCAATTCCTCTACCTTCATATTTTTATCTTGAAAGGACCTGTCTTTTTTGCGAATATCCAGTTTATACGTGTGTGATATAGCTTCGACCTCCAGGTAATACACATCTCGGACAGCTCTGACTTCCATATGAAGTACCGTTCCGTTAAATAGCGGTGTTGGTGTTCCTGCCTCATCCAATTGTGATACACAAACCGGGGAATCGGCTTCGATCAATTGAACATAACTGTCCTGTAATTCTTCAGGTAAAATAGCTGTAAAAGAGAGCCGGGTATGCTCATTCAACCGCTTGGTCATACGCAATTCCTGAATACTCACCAATTCAAATGGTGTAATTTGCAGCCGATCATATGTAATGTTAGTTAATGTCATAAGAGTTACTTTCCTTTCGCTCGGGTTCGATTTTCAATGTTAGCAGCATACTGCGGGCAACGGGCTTCCAGCTCACTATTTCTTCTTCCGTACAGTTAAACGCACACATTAGCGCCCGTCCTTCCAATACTGTAAAAAAAGATAAATTATACATACGAGCATTCCATACTGGCGTCATGAATTCGCAGTATCCTATTCGATTCTCTCCTACCTCCAACACTTCATGGCCAAACCATTCGGTCAACTTCTGGGTTTGTTTTACCACCTGAGCCATCTCATCCGTAAAGTCCTCCAACTCTTCTATTTGCAACGGGCTTTCGGTATGCTTGAAGGTTAAGTTAATCGTGCCTGCCTCATTAGTGAAAATAAAATCTGGGCGATGGTGAGAAGGATATTTTAATAGCTGCTCATCAATTGGCATATCCCGAAAGCTCTTTGGCATTGTTATACTGATGCGTTCATCCACTAAATACCGCTGAGCAAAAACCAGACTTTCCCCTTCAAGCTGCATGAATGTTTGTAATGTTTGCCCAAACGGCTCCTTATCGTGTGCGTGACTTAAAGCTCCATCCTCAGTTAAGGATGGATTATTTTCGTCATTTTCTGATGTTACCGTATGTAGCAAAGAAACAATTTTCTTATCCAGATGTTCCACAAATATCTCCTCCCATTTCGTTACTGCATATCGACTTCCTGAAAGGAGATACCACTCGTTCCCCTCCGCAACAGACTTTCTGCTAATGCCAAATTTACTAATGTACAGGTTTCACGCAAACCTTGAACTTGCAATAAGGGCCTTCCCTCGGTGCGCTCTCGATCTACTACCAACTTCATCAATGTTCCTCCGGGATGAAATGTACTTAGCTCACCTACACAGTTCACTAAAGGGGGCTGAATCATCCAGTACAACTTTTGCTGAGAACGTTCCATATCCCGAAACAAAGCCATACGACTGAAGAGGCTCGGCGTATAGACCTGTAACAACTCATGTACAGAATCAGATACCATCATCCTCGAACCCATCAGAATATCAGGATAAACCGTATAATCGTGACCTTTCTCCTTAAACTGTGCGGCATAAGAAGGGGGCCATTCCGTCCAATCATTTATACTTACCATCTCTGCATTGGCTTCTTCGTCCCATACGGGAACAGCAGAATACAACATCCGATCATCATGTTGACAAAGAAAATACTCCACTATGCCACGTCCCTTCCATTGCGTCTGTCCCACATGGTTTCATCCAAATGAAGTTAGATCCCGGGCAACTGGATGCATCCCTAAACTAAATCGGGTTCCATCCAGCACCGCCCCTTTGAAACAGGCCCCCTCTATAGCTGCACCAATGAAGTCGGCCCCCTGCAATATAGCCCCGGTGAAATCAGCATTCTGTAAGTAAGCGCCCTGAAATTTGGCTCCTGTAAGATCTGCTCCTGCAAAACTTACGGGTTGAAAACCAGGTCTTTCCCATCGTTCAGACTGGTATATTCCAGATACAGCTACTGCATCTCGAAAAGACGTTCCTCTTAAGTTGGCTTTTTCAAAACGTGCTTCTTGAATCAAACAATCGCTAAAGTCAGCTTCTATTAAACATGCTTTATTCCAACAGGAGCCAATCAAATTTCCTCCTGTAAAAACACTATTGATAAAAGAACTTTCACTCAAATCGGCATATTGCAGACGTATTCTCTCATAATTTCCTTGAGACCCATCGATCTTGCGGAAAACTTCATGTATGTAGTCGTAGGGCTTTTTTTCCTCTAGCCAGTCTTTAATCACAATGGAATCTTTGACACGCACATCTCGTTTATAAATGACTTCACTTCGATCTAAATATTCTCCGACTCTCAGTTCGAATACATCTTCCAACTCTATTTCATGAGCAAACTGAATATCATCGAACCATTCTTCTGTGATACTAAAACGCGCCAAAGCAATGATATATTGATGAACATGTACTGCCACGTGCAATTTCATCCTCTGAATATCATCTGATCCGATTCTTCCACCGTATTTCTTAGCCTGCTTACTTAATTCCATCTCCCACTCGTTCAAATAGCGAAATGCCCAATCTGCATTATAGGTATCTCGACAAGTATGGAGATCCATAAACCATCTTTTATCCATCGCCTCCACTAAATAGGTCGCCCTTCCGTTTGCTAATTCGGTACGAAGCATGGAATAAGATATATATCCCAAGGCGTGTTTATCACCTTCTTGCTGCATCAACTTGACTTTCTCAAATATCTGCTCCAGTGAATTGCAAAATGCCTTAGCCAAGGCATGCTTATGATTTTGGAAATAGACTTCCAATGCGAATAACATTCGATGCTTTAGGGGTTCATAGATCTCATTTTTAAAATGTCGAAAAACCTCTTCACGATTCACGCTCTATCTCCTTTCTAGTCGTCACATTTACATAGGCTGCACGTCTCAAGTAGTTGGTTATCTTAAACCGAAGTCTAATTTTAATGATATGTGAAATCATAATTTTCAAGGGTATATTTAACAGTAAATCATCCTTATGTATGTATCGGACAAATTAGTGATTTTGTTTACAGAAGGAACCATAGCTGTGTTCAATGGAAAATGGGTGGGTTCACAATCGAACCCACCCCTTCCGAGAAATTAAATATTAATATTTTCTATTATTTTCATGATTAGTTTCTCTTTTTCAATTCTGTTCATTGATCATCTTATAGCTCAGTTTATTTAGGCACCATGATCAGAGCCGATGAATACCGAAAATCGGACTGTATTCTCTTTATCTGGTATCCTGTTTGATCAGTCCGTTTTAATTATAACCCGGCACTTTCTATGACTATAAATATAGAGTATCAAGAAGGCTATCTACTTTACTGTTTGTGAGACTGGTTGGGTAGGACTGAATACTCGGTCAAAACGGCGCATCAGTCCTTCAAGCGGGCCGGCAGGAAGCAGCGCAATCAGCCAGCCCAGCAGTAGTGCCGCCACTCCGATAATCAGGTCGCCGAACGGAACGCCTTCGAGACTATGCCCGATTCCTATCAGATCAAGAATCCAGACCACCACAAACTGAATGGCATACATGGTCAGCGCCACGCGCCCGACTGCCGCAAAAGGCATTAATACAGCGGAAAATTTCTTCGCCACGAAGCATGCTAGTCCCAATACCAGAAACGAGATTCCCAGGCCTATAATCGTCTGGAATGACGAAGCGGTGTGCGGAGCCGACTGCAAAAGCATATGCCACATCGGTGGTTCCGTGTTAAGCGGCCAAATTGCGTATTCATCCGGCTGCATAGGAGCAATTCCCTGTGCGCTGATCAGCCATTGTTCAAAACGAAGGCTCCAACCTGGAAGCACAAAAGTGGCCAGCGTTTTGCCTATCACAAGCATAACAATACCGCTGCCTGCGAGTATGAGAGCTGTGCGTATCCTGGTAAGGTCAAAGCGGCCAATGGCCATGCCGGCAACAAATGCAGGAGTCAAGGCGAGAGCAGACATCGGACCTCCCGCGATATCACTAAGAAGATAAGCTTTCGAGAAAATGCTTGATCCAAGAATCATTAGCGGCGGAGCCGTCACGAGCAAAACTGCTGCTGTTGTAACAATTGTGCGGGTCGAACGGCGAAATAACATTAGTGCCAACACAAACATAGCTGCATAGGCAGGCAAAATGACACCATATGGAGTGTTCAGCATAATAAGCAAATACCCGATAATATCAACAAATACGGCGCGTGCCAGCATTCGCGCACGGAAAGCGGCCGTATCCGCTCCCCGCTCCATCATGCGCTGTGCCATAATGGAATAAGATATACCCCCGCACAATACGAATAATAGTGTCGTGTTTCCGGAAACAATCGCAGAAATGTTTGGGTTCGATCCGAAGTGCTGCAAGTACATTCCCAGCACCGCCAGTCCTCGTGCTGCATCAAGTGCTACAAGACGCCCGGTGCCCCGCCTTCTCCTCGACTCTTCTACAGAGCTTCGAGAAGGAATATCGCTTTGTGTACCGTCGTAGGATGTATTGGATATACCTGCTGTATCTACTGCTTTTTCATCCAATTTATTAGCAACCGTCTTTTCATCTACTTGATTTTCATTCAACTGGCTGTTTACGGAAGAAGCCCGTTTTTTAATATTTTCCTCTCCCTCATACTCTCTGACGAATCTGCTCATCAGCTTTATACTGCTTAGCAACTTGCATTCCTCCCTGAAAATACTGAATTCACATTTTTATCAACCTGGTTATGCAGAGGATTGATGTCACGCTATAGTCCAATATATCCTGCAGATGTCGCTAAAGTTTGATCAAGTTGTAAACAAAATGTCACAGTAGGCGAAACCGTTTTATCGCAAAAAACAACCTTATTCGCAGTTGATCACTGGAATAAGGTTGTTTGCAATATTATTAAAAGTCACTCAGTATTTTTCGGCGACGGCATTAAAAATTGAATTGGCCAGTAGTCGGAATTGCTGCTGTGAATGAGCGCCATTGGTTAGATCATTGGAGAAAACAGTAAGATTCTTTTTGTTTTCCTTATAGGTGAAGGCCATGATCTTTCCTCTTGCGGCATCGTGACCTGGCCACCAGCCCGCTTTGAAGAAGTTTTCTTTATTACTTATGGTCGCAAGAACTTTTGCTGCTTTAGGTAGTTTTGTAATGTAAGAACCTGTAACGGTATAGAAGTATTCTTCGTTAGCGTAAGGGGCTGTAATTACATTATCCTGTTTGACATTCGCTAGGAACACCCCTTCGTATCTTTCCCATGTCGGTCCAGCAAATGCAAATTGAGGAATTGAGTTTTTCACGTTATCCATTCCCATATTTCCATAAGCAATGTAAGGCTTTCCTTTCTCGACAAGTTTATCGGAATCGAATGTATTCACCAGCACATCGGCATGTTGCTGATCATCGGTCACTTTAAAACCGAGATTTTTGAGCACATAAGCTGGTTCACCGAGAGCGGCTACCGTAGAAGGTTTAAGAACTTTGCCAACAGGTCTATTATTGCCGAATGCCGTTACATCAAGATAATACTTCGAGGCCAGCGGGTGCAGATCATCATAAGCCACTGCAAAGTCGCCCGCTTCATATCCTGTTCCGCTTTTGGATAGCATTGTAACCACTTTGCCGGATTTAAGCAATTCATTAACCGTTTTGATGACATCGTTATTGGTGTTTCGGATTAAAACATAGGCAGAATGATTCGGCATTTGTGTTGCCGGAATCGATACGGAAGTCACCGGAGAAGTTTTGCCCGCAAACACTCCGGCTTCTCTAATCGCATCACATTCAAATCCTCGTAGGACTGGAAAGTCCTGTACAATCTCGCCAGCTACGGAAGCATAATCTGAGACGTCAATACCATCATATAAAACCATGTTTGCAATGCCGTGTGTGGCCTGATGCATATTTATGATAAATGAACCTGCAGGGTAGGTCTTGCCAGCAGCACTTACAGCTTTTGTCGAGCGTTCAACCTTTACTCCATTGCGGATAAAATATTCAATCATCCGGTAGGCTTCCAACGGATTTTTTTGAAGACTTTTATCAGTCGGCAAAACGTAATATTCAGGGAAAAAATTCTTATTACCGTGACGCGGGCGGCCAATGACTTGATTTTTTGCATTGACTAGATACCGATCTACGGCATGATCATCCATATTATTAATTCCACGTTCATATATTTTCAGCTGGTTCAAAAATAACTTTTCTTTCTTTTCCATAACATAATCGGTTGCTGCAGCGACACTATAGTACAATGCTTTGGTCGACTCCTCATTCGATTCAGGTGTTTCCAGCGTATGTCCCATTGCACCATGGTGCATGGCGAAGACAGCTGTATAGGCTGGAGACGCATCGTCCCATCCCGAAGCAGTTCCTTTGGAAACATATTTAGGATTTTCGGCCGTTTTACGATGTTCTTCATAAGGAATATGGTAGTAATCATACTTCGTGTTTGCAATACCTGCTTCACCCATCACTTTTGCCTGTTCTACCATGTTATCCATAAGCAAATCGTATTCAATATTCGGATTGTGAGGCGGTGTGGTAGGCTCAATCAGAAAATTCTTATCAAACCCATGCAGATCTAGGAAAGAAATCGGCGACCATCTGGCGATTTGCTCTGTTATACTGCGTGTTTCAGGCTGAGTTTGATATGAATTATCCCGATTCAAGTCAAAATATTCAGCATTAGAACGTTCGGTATGAACCCTTCCATCCGGATTCTCCGTATACAGGAACAGGAAAAATACATGATCAAGCGCATCATCCAAATTCAGAGTTACCGTACTCGATTTTCCATTGGACGAGGTAGTTTTGTACGTAACATTTTTATCGAGGGCCATGGTCTTAAAATAATTGATAATCGCATCAAAGCCCGGCGCTTCATTTGGATGAATATTGTTGATCCAGATGGGCACTTGATAATCTCCGAATGCACCGGATTTAATATCGTTCTCCAGCTTTGCAGGATGATTCAGCATGTCAGGATGAGTTACATTCTGATATTTGTCAATCGTTGCTTTATCTTTGGCAAGCACAGTCATATAAATATCGCGGCCTTCCACGGATTTGCCGATCGACATCGTTTTAATGTATCTGTTGTTTTTTTGAGCTGCCTGTGCCGTAATCGCATCAATCTCCGGCTTCAGTTCGTCATACGTGCGGAAGCTGTCGTACGGGACCAGTTTCATGGGAGCACGGGCAACAGTTTTTCCGTTGACTACTGCAGCCAGTTCATAGGTTCCCATCAATGATGCGTACAGTGGACGCTGCAGACTCGGTTCGGCAAGATTCTCCGTACCGTAAGTAAGACCGAAATTGATATTGGCAGTGACTTCTCCGTTTTCTGCTTTGACCTGAGTAACGGTGATAAAGGGAGCGCCATTATAATCGCCATTCTTATACGATTTCCATTCCGATAATGGCTTTCCACCATATGTCCAGCGTATTTTCTTTATATTGGTCCCCTTCGGAAGTTTAAATCTAGCTTTAATTGTTCTTTTCTTCGTCATGGATGCTACATTGTTATCCAATTTCAGTGTCCTGGTATTTTCACCTTGCGTTGAAATTGTTTTTGTTGGTTGACTCTGTTTATCGTTCAATAACGTGCTTTTTGCACGCTGTGCAGCATCAGCCATAGCCATGTGCGGAGCAGTGATCTCCAGAAGCATGGCGGCGGATATGGTTAACGCCAAGCAGAACTTTACTATCGGTTTTGTACCCATTCTTTTTCCCCCTATTTATAACCGAAAGACCATGTTGTACTCTTCTTTATTCACAAAGAGCATTTAACAGACTATTGTCCGGCAAATGATGATTTTATATATTGTCCAATCCTATTCAAAATCTGTTTTCTACTTTTGTTCGGAAGGATTGTCTGTAATCGAGTTAGAAGCGTCGGAGTTTATGATACTTTGCACAAATTGCTTCAAATCCGTTCGACTTTTTACGTCCAGAACAGCCGCTCTGCCAACATAGGTTTCTTTTAACAGCTTCATTGGCGGTATTTGTTCATTTCCCTGTAATGTACTTTGATACCCTACCGAAGCCAAATTCCACATATCAGAGACTGACAAATTGGTATCGATATACGGACTGATTTCCTCTAGAATGGAAGGAAACTTCATAATGGAAGTCGTTGTTTTTACCTTCTCGGCTAATGCCGTAATCAATTGCCGCTGTCTTTTTGTTCTGGAATAATCGGACATGGCATCATGACGAAAACGGACATATTGAAGCGCCGTTTTGCCGTCGAAATGCTGCTGTCCCTGCTTTAAATTAATATCATACTCATGCTGATCGGCTTTGCTCTCATAGTACATATCCTTTTCGACATAAAAATCGAGTCCGCCTACAGCATCCACGAGTTTAATAAACCCCTGGAAATCCGTATATACATAAAAATGAACAGGCACCCCCAGCAATTCGCTGACTGCTTTCATCGCCGTATCTGGCCCATGCGTAACAGCGGTATTAATTCGATTTTTGCCGTACCCGGGAATATCCGTATAAGTGTCTCGAAGAATCGAAAATACATGAATATGCTTATTGGCAGGATTCAATGAAACGACCAACATGCTGTCGGATCTGGGTACCTCGCCCTTGTCACTTCCACGGGCATCCACACCCATCAGCAGAATGTTGACAGGCTCGGTTCCCTCCCACTCCGGAGCTTCCAGAGCTTCGGCATTATCGGTGCTTACTTTAATGAACGAGGAGTTTGCCGGTGTTTTGTTAAGTCCTTCTAATCCTTTGTAAATGGACAAGAAATAGTAAAAGACAAAGATTACAGCAGCGACCACAAGTAACAATGTTACAGTCAATATCCTCTTTTTCCTCTGTGTCATGTCATTCTTCCTTTCTGGATGATGAACGCCCCTGCCCCTTTCTGTATTTAAGATTTTTGCAAGGCTGCTACGAGAAGTGAAGTGTAGTATCGGCTACCATCTGGTTTTAAATGGACGCCATCTCTATAAAAATATTCATCTTTGCCTACACTAGCCGAATACCAGTCCACCACGCTGACGTTACTGTATTCACCAGCGACCTGTGCAATCGTGTCATTCGCCGTGTCTTGCCAGCCTTTCGGCACCCGGGTGGTGACCAAGATTACCTGTCTGGCTCCAGAAAGGGATTGCAGTACGTCGCGCAGTTGGTCTTTGCTAAACGGACCGTTGGTGCCGAGTTCGATAATGACCTGGTCTCCCAGTTTGCCTTGGGCGGACAATTCATTAATGACTTTTATAGCTTGAGACATCTGCCGGCCAACCTTGCCGTCAACCGTCATATTCGGAAGCTGCTCTTTTAAATAAGGCTCAATTCCGACCGTAACCGAATCTCCAATCATCGTGACGCCCTCGCCGTTTAAGGAAGCGGATGGTTGAGCTTGTTCTCCGCTGGTGCTGGAAGCCGCACGCTTTTGTGCAGCGGGCTGCATCGCATCAAGATTGTATAGAGAAGAATCCTTGCTGCGTGATTCGTTATCATCCGAATTTTGCTTTGCGTGCATATGGAGGCCGATGGCTCCTAAAGCGATAAGGATAACCATAAAACCCCCTAATGTTTTTACCATCCATCCATTTTTTTTGTTCATACCTAGTTCATCCTTCCCTTTAACATGCTAGTAGGTTTTATCTTGTTTGATAGCATCAATCAAAAACGAGGCATAATACTGAGCGCCTTCTGGTTTCAGATGAACACCATCGTCATAAAACAGATCGTTGCGGTTTTCGCTGGCCGAATACCAGTCGATAAGCCGGACATTTTGAAATTCACCAGCAATTTCACGTAGATTGTCATTTACGGTATTCTGCCACCCTCTCGGTACTCTGGTCGTTATCAGATAAATGTGCCGGGAATCCTGCAGTGAAGCCAGCAAGGACTTCAGTTGACTCTGGTTAAAAACGCCGTTGGTGCCGAGTTCAATAATAATTTTATGGCCAAGTTTGCCCTGTGCCCGCAGGCCATCAAGCACATCCTCGGCCTGTGACATTTGCCGTCCCACCTTGCCATCTATGATGATACCGGGAAGCTGTTTTTCCAGAAACGGGGCGGCATCCAGAATGACAGAATCTCCAATCGCCGTGACCCCCTCTCCTTCTGCGGAATGGCCTGTATTTTCAGCGGAATGATTTTCAGCGGAACAGCCGGATTGCAGCGTTTCTGTCTGGACGGATTCCCGGCTTACAGTTGCTGGCGCATCGGGTACAGGATCTGGTGAATCCGTCTTCCATGATGTCAGGACCAGAATGATGGCGATAACAATTACGACAAGACCTAGTTGGCTGCCAGCGCCTGATCTGCGGAGTGATTTTAGGCTGGTCCCAAAGGTCCCGCGGCGGATGGGCTCTTCGATGTATCTGTAGGAAAGACCCGCCATTATGAAACTGACCATTACCTGCAGAGCAATGCGCATATAGCTGGCATCTTCGGTACTTACCGCGGGACTTGATAAAATAATGACCGGATAATGCCATATATACAGACTGTAAGATCGCTTACCGATCCAGCTTAGAGGCCGGCAGCCGAGCAATCGTTCCAGTCGATTGGCCGGATGAACAAGTACAGCAATAACAACTGCAGTAATGAGTGATAAATAAAGAAAACCGCCGCGATACAGCGAATCATCAAACTGGTTGGTCTGACCGATCAGGATAAACAGCATTACAATGCCCAGCACGCCAGTCATATCCAGCATGGTCCGGGACGAAGAAGATACATTGTCGCTCAGTCTCCAGCTGGGCCAGATTACCGCCAGAGCCGCTCCGATTAAAATGGCAAACGCCCGCGTGTCCGTCCCGTAATACACCCTACTTGGATCTGTTCCGGGTTCGTATATAACGGCCATTGCTATGGCGGATACGGCGGCGCAACCCAGAATGTATAACATCAGTCTGCCTCGTCGCGGTGCAAGGCACAGACCGATCAGTAGAACAAGCGGCCAGATTACGTAAAACTGTTCCTCAATGGAAAGCGACCAGAGGTGCCCGATTGGAGAAGGCGGGCCAAAGCTCTCAAAATAGGAAACATGATGAAAAATGAGATACCAGTTGTTTACGTAAAAAAGCGAGGATACAAAATTCCCTCTTAATTCCTGCAGTCTGGAGAAATCGGTAATTAAAAACCACAATGCCACTGCAGTCATCATAAAGATCATTGCTGGCAGTAGTCTGCGCATTCGTCTTATCCAGAATTGCACAATAGAAAAACCGCTGCGCGTCCTCCATTCAAAAAGGATCTGATCCGTAATCAGATATCCTGACAGGACGAAGAAAATCTCCACTCCCAGCAGCCCACCCTCTGCCCATCTGAAATGAAGATGATAAGCAATAACAGCAAGCACGGAGATGGCCCTTAGCCCATCCAGACCGGTCATATAACGTTTTATGGGTTGATTCAGGTGCAGATTCCGGTTTCCATTCACTATGGTCCATTCCTTGTCCTTATAGGCTAATAGATCTTGCTTCATTTACTTACTATAGAAAAAAGATGTCGCTAAAGTTTGATCAACATGTAAACAAATTGTCACAACGGTTGCAAAAAGAAAAACCTTATTCCGGCTGAACAACCGAAATAAGGTTTTTGACATATACAAATATGGCGATCCTAATCACTATTTCAATTCAATGATCAATGACTCCTTGCTAGGAGAATCCGTTGGCGCAGTCTGCGAGGAATCCAATTGCTTTTGTCCTTGAAGCAGTACACTTTTATTGTTCGGATTCCAGTACATATGCGTCGGCAAAATTCCGCGATACACCGGTTCGTTGTACAGTATATTTCTTCCTTGCACCTTGCCTACGTAAGTGACATTTTGATCATACACGGTGTATGCGATATTTTTCCTGTCAGGCGAGAATTCAAAATCAAGCACTTTTTCCAGAATGACGGAGAGCTCGCCGTTTCGCTGATCATATTCGTACAATGAACTATCCGTTCCGAGAAACACAAACTGGTCGTTATTCATCCAGGCTACTGAATCTCCACCAAACTGACGCTCGTATTGAAACTCAATATTCTTCCCGGAAACCTTCCCCATGGTTAGCACCTTTTTCTGACCTTGTTTTGCACGAAATAACTGCAGCAGTACGCTGCGACCATCATTTGCAAGGTTAACACTCAAAAGCGTGTCTCCCTTTAGGATACCTTTTAACTGATATTTGCTGGAAGTTTGAGCCCCCATATCGTAGATGTACAGGCTATCAGCTCCATTATCAACCGGGTTTTCTACCAGGTAGCCGATATACGAACTGTTGGCAGACCAGGAAACATATTGTACATAAGAATCGTTTCTGGTACTGATCCTGTCTATTTCCTTTTCTTTGCCATCCTGCAAGGAAATAAGCTTTAAGGTTGTCTCCGAGGAAGAACGAGAAAATTCGCAAATATATTTACCATCGGGAGAAAGTATAGTATTGGAAGTTACATTGCCGATTCCGGGTATGGCCTTGCTCTGCTCATACGGATAAGTTAAACGTTCCAGCGTGCCTCGCTTCAGTATGGTCATGGCTCCGAACGAAGCGATGACAGCATCTGCAGACGACCAGCCCAGCAGCTGCCCCGTATTCACAAAACGATCCGGAAGCCGATATATTCTTTGGACCTGAAACGGCCGAGAGCTTTGATCGGCACTGGAAACTTCATTGCTGTCGGTGATGACGACGGTCTCTGTTTTTGGTTCTGAACCGCATCCTGACAACAGTAATACCACAAGAGATACGACCAGCAGCATTACAAAATATTTATATTTATTGCCCATTATTCATTCTCCGTTCCCCGCGGTTTCCAGAGCTTTAAATTCCACCGTTACGATTGTTTCATTATGCTCGTTTGTAATCATGATGGAACCTGCAAATTCTTCAACGATGGATTTCACAATACTGAGACCCAAGCCTACACTGCCTTCTTCCGCGCTGTCGGAATAAGCCGGATAAAATGGTTGTAACAAGCGTGACAGATGTTCTGCCTCAATCGGATCGCTTGGATTGCTGAAGATCAAGCGGATCTTTTCTTCTGACCGCACCGCTTTTACCGATACTGCCGAAAACGGCAAACTGTATTTTATCGCATTATCTATCAAATTGATGAACAGCTGTCTGATTCTGTCCCCATCGGCCAACATGATCAATTCCTCACTAATCTCATATTCAATGGTCTTTTTATAGCGCTGTGCCCGGATCACCATCGATTCACACACATCCCGTAGGATCAGCCCGATATCCACCCGATCAAGCTCATTGATCATGATATTTTTGCGTGAAACTTCCAGCAGTTTTAGCACCATCGCATGCAGGCGCCTGCTCTCCTCGATAATATGATTCATTCCTTTATCAAAAAAAACACGATCTTTCTCACCGTTCAGCCTGATCAGCTCTGCATATCCTAAAATGGAGGTTAATGGCGTTTTCAGTTCGTGAGTAATATTGTCAAAAAAGCGCTTTTCCTGCTGGTGAAGCTGCTTTAAATGGTCCCGGTCCTTCTCAATAATATGAATCTGTCTACTAATTTGATCAATCATATCATTAAAATTTTCGGCCAATCGGCCAATTTCATCCCTGCGTTTAAAATGAAGGCGGATATCCAGATTCCCGTTTTTCACCTCGGTGGATGCTTGCGTCAGTCTGGTCAGCGGGATGGTAATATGCCTGGAAAGAATATAGGAAAACAGAAAGGCTGCCGCAAAAATCGCCAAGGCAATATAGAGAGTAATCTGCCGAATCTGTCCGGTTTGTTCGTAGAGTGAGCTGAAATCTTTGTAAAAACGCAGTATGCCCACCTTTGAACCGTCTATAACAACCGGATAGGAGAAAAGGACAGTCGTCTTATTACGATCATAAGTAATGCTGTACGCTGTATTGCCATCAATCGCCTGCTGTAGATCGCTTTGCATTTGCTGCTGAAATAAGGAGCTGTCCGGGGCATAAAGCAATTTGCCTTTCACCGTATATACGCCAACACTGCTGTCCGTGGTATGGTTCAGATCAGTTGCTATCTCCCTGGCAATCTCTCCAAAATACAGCTCATTGCTGCTGAAATGGTTAATCAGGAAAGCCTGGCGCACATACACATTGCTATTGTTTTTCAGTCCGATCAGTTCGGAGGTAACCAAATTCTGATTGCTTGTCCGGATAAATTCCTTGACTGTCTGATTAAGCACGACAAAAGAAAACGAAAAAATCAGAAAAAAACCGATCAGAAATTTGATGCTGATTTTACGTATCATGCTTATCCACCCATTTTTTTGAATTTGTACCCGATTCCGAAGACGGTAGTAATGCATCCAGTGGCATCCAGCTTTTTGCGGAGTCTTTGGATATGCGTATCAACCGTACGGGTATCTCCGGCAAAATGATAACCCCATACCAGATCAAGCAGTTCGGAACGTGTAAAGTTTCTGCCCGGATGTTTAACCAGCATCATAAGCAGGTCAAATTCCTTGGGGGTCAATTCAACGGGACGGCCCTCTTTTTGGACAAGCCGTTCTTCTTCGATCACTTCAATATTTTCAAACCTAATGACGGCTTTCG
Organism: Paenibacillus sp. cl130; assembly: GCF_900116035.1. NCBI lineage: Bacteria > Bacillati > Bacillota > Bacilli > Caryophanales > Paenibacillaceae > Paenibacillus > Paenibacillus sp. cl130. Next base: position 237,534 of record NZ_FOYG01000005.1, on the reverse strand, counting down.
CGGCTTCTTCCCTGTCCGGGCTGCTCGCCTGCTCCACTCTGCGCAAAATGGTTCGAATGCGTGCAACAACTTCGCGCAGATCAAAAGGCTTGGTAATATAATCATCGGCACCGAATTCAAGACCGAGAATCTTATCGGTAATATCCGATTTGGCCGTAATCATGCAAATCGGTATGTTATAGTCCATAGTCACCTTTTTGCAAATATCTAGACCGCTCTGGTCAGGCAGCATCCAATCCAGCAGCAGCAAATCGGGCTGAAACGACTGCAACTCATGCATTCCCGCTGCTCCGCTGGCCGCTGTGCGTGTCTGGAACCCCTCCATAGAAAGCCCGTACGAAAGCAAGTCGGCAATCGGGGCATCATCTTCAATAATAAGAATCTTTGCTTTATTCATAGCAATCCTCATCTCTATTTTTAATACGGCAGGTTTATGACATTGTCCATTATATTAATCATTCAGGGGAAAACAATCAAATGTATATTGTAAATGTTTTTACGTAAAAAACCACGCGCAAATGACTGCGCATGGTTTTGATTACAGCATAGAGAGCTATGAAATATTCGGAAACAAAAGGAGGCTGCTTTAGCGATCCAATAAATTCAAGGAAAATATCATCACATGTTTCCAACAAGTATGACATCTTACAAACTAGTAATTATTAAACAAACTATTTCTCCCGTTTAGACTCGGTGCATACTACAATTAATCTTAATTATAATTGCAGATAATTTTTATTCAGTAATTCCTCTTCTAATAGTTACTCACATGTGTGGTGTCATAATTAATGAGAAAACAACAGCAGAATACATGCATTATTTGAGGATCATTTTCATAATTAATGAGAACTCATTGACTCGAAGTTATTAGATCTGCCCTAATTTTCATATTTCATGAGAATATCCACAACTCTAAAAATGAGTATTTATACAATCAATAATTTGTATAACTTCTTCTTTGTCAATTATGATGATTTTTCTCGTATAATCTGAATTTTTTTTCATTAAATATGACACCTCTCTTCAGACAATAAAGTTGTGTACTAGCGAGTCAACTAAAATTTGTGCGATAAACAATAAAATTGAGTACCAAAATCCAATATCTTTGATAAGGAATTCTCTATCTTTTTTATATATTTTTATTAATTGGTTCAGAACAAAGGACCTTTGGACCATATTTTCACAAAAAAAACCAAGCTGACGATTATAAGATGGACTTTTTCTTGTACAAAAAAAGAGTCTGCCCTTGGGCAGACCCGATACAAATGAACAGTCTCGTGCAAGTTGTGCTCAGATAGATTGAACCTGCTGGATGGAGGCTGTTTCAATTCGGATTAATGAAAGCGCATGCTCTACCGATGCCGCTGCTTCTTCGGGGGTACTCCCCCCTCCCAAAAAATATCCTATATAGTTTTTGTTGCTAGTCGCCGGGACGAGCTCCGAGTGTTCTCCTACATCTAAACTGGATTCGATGGATTCCATCCATATGCTCCGCCTCGTTTACTCCATTGACGCTCATAATGACGACCTTTCCTTCCACTTGTGGCTGCAACAATTTTATGCAGCAGAACGGATATTTCACCTTCTCTTTCACATAAGGAATGTCGAGCAAATGACACACGGTAGCACGCTGCATGTTGACGCCTGTGGTTAGCCGAACCATATCCCAAATTTGATTGCCACCGTATCGTGTGTGAGACTCGATAATGTACGGTATGCCTCGCCGCAGCTTGATTTCTGTATGTGAGAGGCCTTCAAGATGTCCAATGGAAGTGAGTAAACTGCATACCGTTTCTTGAATAGCCTCTCGATCTTCCATTTTCAAAGGTGCGGGTAACAGGTGACCAGCCTCTATGAAATAAGGCATTACCACCTCTTTGGTTGTGATTGCAAGCACTTCGTGCCTTCCATTAGTCGTCAGCACCTCAACGCTGTATTCTTCCCCGTCGTCTATATACTCCTCAATCACCAGCGTACCATCCAATATATATTCATCCTGCTGTGTGCTATGACGCAACGCGTCTTCAATCTGTTCGAAAGAGCGGATAATTGAAATCCCCCCCCTACCTTACTGGGCTATTCAAAAATATCTCTTGATAATCGTATAAGATGGACTTCTTTGTTTTCTTGTTTTCGGCCGATTATTTCGTGATAAAGTCAAAATGATCAGCGTTAAAGTTCAATTCCCTCACCAGCTTCAAGAACTACCCCTACCCCGGTCGGCAGTAACGAAACAAAGAAATGGGGGTCTTGCTTAATGAACGGAAACGTGTCGAAATGGATCGGTACAACCTGTTTGGCCTGAAGCCATTCTGTAGCCACTGCGGCGTCTTCTGGACCCATAGTGTGATTGTCCCCGATGGGTAGAAAAGCCAGGTCAATTGCATTGCGTTCTCCAATCACCTTCATATCGTAAAACAGGCCTGTGTCCCCGGCATGAAACAGCGTTTTGCCTTCGGCGGTAAACAGTATTCCCGTGGGCATCCCCGTATAAATAATTGTTTTTGTTTCTTTGTATACATAACTTGAACTATGAAAAGCTTGTGTCAATTTTACTTTCCCAAAGTCAAATGTATACGCTCCTCCGATGCTCATTGCATGTGTACGTACGCCTTCCCATCCGAGCAGGTCCGCCAGTTCTGCCGAAGCAATAACCAGCGCGTTGTTACGTTTGGCAATCTCTACGGTATCTCCCACATGATCGCCGTGCCCATGGGTTAACAGAATCACATCCGTCTTTACCGTGGATACATCCAGGTCCGTATTGGCGTTCCCTGTAATAAACGGATCGATCAGAATGATTTTCCCGAGGGTCTCAATTTTTACAACAGAATGTCCATGATAGGTTACCTTCATTATGCTTCCTCCTTGAATTCATTGATTGTTGCCGGGTTTTCTGCGGGTGAAGATCATATAACACGCAACTGCAACCATGTTAGATAACACAATAATTAGGACCATGGGTATGGCCGATTTACCCCCACCGAGGCCGGTCAAAGGTGCCGCTTGTACATAGTTTTGCATCGCAAGGGAGAAACCGGTTGTGGTTACGATACGACGCTGGAAACGGTGAAAAATAGAGGTATGCAAACGGCATACAATCCCCCACCACTGATCAGCACAATGAATAAGATTAAACCGCTCACAGTTGCCAGCGTAATTCCGCTTATAAACAGAGTTTGCCCGCTAATGCTCACTGACACTCGCCCTGTAATCTGACCTGCAATGATTAGTCCCAGTCCGTTCAGGGCAAACAGTATGCTGAATAGCTGCGGAGACGTACCGAACAGATTTTGAATGACAAACGTGAGCCGGAGATGTATGCAAACATGTTTTACGATACATGCTTCATCATTGCTTAGAAGTTTTGCGCTGCTGTACGTGCTTGTCCAATGGCTTCGGCTTTGATCTGAGGCGCACGCTCTCCTGCTGAAGATATACCCTCGATGTATAGATGATCCACGTCAGTAATTCCCACAAAATTCAGTACGGTTTTCAGGTGACGGCTGCCGTTCTCCCGATCAGCGACAGGACCTGCGGAGTACACGCCGCCACTAGCTTGGATGTGGAACGCTTTTTTGTTTTTGAGCAGGCCGACCGGGCCGTTTTCGGTGTATTTGAATGTTTTAGCTCTGACACAGAAGGAATCAATGTATGCTTTCATCACCGGAGGATATGAGAAATTCCACATCGGTGTCACGAACACATATTTGTCTGCGGTCACGAACTCCTCCAGGAGTTCATTTAACTGAGTTACTTTTTGCTGCTGTTCCACTGTCAGTTGATTGAACGTACCGCCCGTTTGCAGCTTGCCCCACGCTTCCAATACGTCAGCATCAATGTACGGAATGTTGCGTCGATACAGATCCACATGAATAACCTCATCCTGTGGGTGGCTTTCGCGATAAGCTTGTACAAATTGTTCGCCGGCAGCAAGGCTGTAGGATGCTTCCGGGTTACCAGGGTGAGCAGTAATATATAATAATGTTGACATGGTTATGACTTCCTTTCTTATATAAACGAAATTTATGATGGGTAATGAGTTAGGCGAGGAATGGACCAAGACCATTGCCATACGACCAGTTTTCTTTCGTAACCTCAATAAGATTGATGAATACATCCTCTTTACGAATACCAATCTTCTGATGCAACTGCTCGGCAAGTGCCGCGTAAAAATCTTTTTTCACTTCATCAGAACGACCGATGTTCAAAGTGATTTGAATGATAAGAAATCCATCACTTCTTTCAATGTCGAGACACGTTGGATCAAAACTCAAATTTTCGCGATCCAGTTCTTCAATAATCAAAAACCGATCGTTTGCAGGTACATGCAGTTTATCCACGACAGTTTGCAAGACAACTTCCCCGATCTGCGTTTTCTCTTTACTCGGACGACCCTTCAGTGTAACAATGCGAGTTAAAGGCATCAGTGTTACCTCCTTGTTTTGTTTATGTTGATATGGATTATTTTATCTGCTACAATCCAGAGCACGAATGTACATAAGTTCGTGTTTGTTCGTGTGTTCAAGTTGCTCAAACTATGAAATTCAGGTGATTGAATGGATGACAGTAAATACGCAAAAGATTGGCCCCATGAATGGATCAAAAAAATTCGTACGAGACCTTCCAGACGAGAGACGTCAAAAAAGATGCGGCAAGTGGATCTGGCGAAGCGGGTTGGTGTTGATCCAAGGACGGTACAGCAATGGGAAAGTGGAGATCGTCTACCCAGCATCGGAAACCTCAAGCAGATTATTCAGGTTTTTTGGGAAGAAGGGTTGTTTCTGAAGGGAGATCCTCGCCAGGAAGCTGAACAGCTTTGGATGGCTGTAAAGCGTTTATCGGAAGCGCGTTCAGCCACGAGACGCGAGTTTGAGGATTTTGATAAGGCCTGGTTTGATACGCTGATGACAACCAAAGCTATACAGCCGGAGACAGGCAAAGAAAAGCGAGGTACCGCGGTCACGGCACCAGCCCGATTACGGAAGATGCCATCCACCTTTGTTGGACGACATCAATCCAGAGATGCCTTGGCGGAGCAGTTAACTCACCACGCGCTAGTTTCCATCATTGGATCTGGTGGAATCGGCAAAACGTCCCTTGCTGTCGAACTGGCTTCGACGCTTACGGAACGTTTTCCGCAAGGCATCTGGATGTTTGAATTTGGTGCAATCAGTGAAGCGCATGACGTGGGTCCGTTTCTTTTATCCACGCTGGGGCTGTCAAACCAAGGGAGCCAGCCCGATGTACAAGTTGTACTGGAAACGGCAATCAACCGTAATATGCTATTTATTTTCGATAATTGTGAGCATCTCATTGATGTCATCGCCACGGTGGCCGAGTCTCTTCTGGCAGAGGCACCAGAGTTATCCATTTTGGCGACCAGTCGAGAGCCACTTAACATTGCAGAAGAGTATGTTTACCGAATCCCTCCGCTTTCTTTTCCCGTGGATGAAGTCACACTGGATGAACTTTCCGAAACGGAATTGATAAACTATGAATCCGTACAACTGTTCCTGGAACGAGCCAGCATTCAGGCTCCCCATTTTGCGGTCTCCCTTCCCCATCTGAAACGGATTGCTTCGATATGCAAGAAAATTGGGGGCATCCCGTTAGCGATTGAGCTTGCTGTGGCACGAATGAATATGCTGACCCTGGAACAGATTGAAGAACGTCTGACGAATCAGCTGACCCTGCTGACCGTAGGCAAACGAACAGCCACGCCCCGGCACCAAACGTTACGTTCAACAATTGACTGGAGCTATAATCTACTTACGGGCAGGGAACGTCTTTTATTAAGACGGCTTAGTGTATTCGAAGGAGGTTTCACACTGGAGGCGGTGGAAGGAATCTGCATCTGTGAACCAGACATACCCGATCGGGAAGACCGCATAACTGTGGTAGACGTGGTTGATCTCTTGTCGAGCCTAGTTAACAAGTCTCTAGTCTCCACACAAATCAGCTCGCACTATGGCTCCATTCGCTATTTTCTGCTGGAGGCCATCAAGGAATATGCGAGTGACAAGTTCCGTGAAGAATCCGATGATCGCAAGCGAGATGCTCTCTATGAGTGTCATGTGAGGTATTACATGAAGTACCTTCTACAGGCTGAATCCCAATTTCGGAGCATTGAACGTGAGTCCTGCATCGAGGCGGTAAGACGGGAATATGCCAATCTGCGTTCTGCACTTCAATGGTCTTATTCAAGTGTTCAGGTCCGTCCTAGTGGTCTTCATATGGCGGCGCATCTGTATTGGTTCTGGCTTCACGAAGGCAGGTTGAAAGATGGGTTGTTTTGGTTGGAGAGATTTCTGTACACGGAAGAAGAAAGCCATGCCTTTCGTACGGATTCAGCCAAAGCGTGGCATGGATTGAGTATTATTCAATTTATACAGGGCCATACAAAAACAGCTATGGAAGCAGCGACACGAAGTGTGGAAATTGCCCGTGAACAACAAGAGATTTCCCTGTTAGCCTCATCCCTGCGTTTGCTCGCTTTTCTCCACATTAAGCAGAATTGTATCGAGGAAGCGGAAACGGTTGTACAGCAGAGTGCAGACTTGGCGAGAAGCGCTCATGACTCATGGAATCTTGCCTCTTCTCTGCATGCATACGGCAAAATACGGCTGGAACAGCACCGATACAATGATGCTTCCGTATTGCTGAGAGAAAGTGTACATCTCTTTGAAACGGTACAGGATCAGTGGGAAGTGTCCGGTCCCTATGAATGTCTTGGGTATACCGCTTTGAAACTCGGGAAGCTGGATCAATCAATCGAATATTTCAAGAAATGCATTGCCGCAAGCCAAATATATCGAGGGTCCTGGGTTCTCTCCCGAGGAATTGAGGGGTTAGGGATTACCTTATGCGCTCAGGGAGCGCTGACCGATGCAGCGATCCTTCTTGGAGCAGCCGAGAAAGGTCGTCAAGCCTATGATGAGGGTAGCATACCCAATTTTCCTGACGAACATCGTAAGAGTGTAAGCGCCATTCAGCAGGGTTTGCAGGAACAGGAATGGTATAGATGGTGGAACAAAGGGAAAGAGATGACCCAAGCTCAAGCGCTTGCCTACGCTTTGGAGATATAGAGGGTTGCCAATCGAATGAATAGATAAACTAGACGAACCATACGCTGTCCCCCTTGAACTACAAAGTGATGAAATTCATTTGCTTGTGGCCAAAGGGATTTTTTGATAACAACAAAAGTCGCCATAACACAACATTAAGCAAAACGAGCATACCTATGTTGTGTTGAAAAAGATTCTGTTTCCGCAAGTCAGGTAACCAGAACTGATCCAGGTCGGAATCACTGAAGGTGCACCCTCGCTAACAGTTTTTTCAGAAGTACAGACGGGTCATTACCTCGCACTAAAATTGTTAATAATCCTGATTCACTGGAAAATAAAGCATTAAAGATATAAACTTCGAATAATCTTTTTTCTTGAGCCCTCTCATATGATGAAAGTAATTCAATTTGCGCCTTGGAAACCACGTTGAACCAGAATAACGAGTGCACAGCAGAACTATGGTTACGATACCAACAAAAACCGGACTTTTCACTGGTTTACTTTACGGGCTGTGACAGCTTCGCTGGTACTACCCCGACCTACAATATACGCCTCCTCAGCCAGAGAGCAAGAAGCAGCTTGTCGCCAAGCTGGAGGAAGCAAGGCGCCACATGCATGAGATTGGGGCGTCGCTGCAGAACATAGACCCAGGGCGGCTGGACGCTCTCTTACAAACTGCAGTGTTATTTGGCTAACGGGACACGATGTTGAATGTTGACCACAACAGCGGCCAGTCTAGGATTTTATTTTCGCTTCCTTATCTGCCGCTGTTGCATTTGTCGGATCAGTCGAAAAACATATTTCTCAAAAGCTGACGACCTTTGAAATGGACAATCGCGTAAAATCAGCAACTCCAGTCTACAACTTTATTTTCTTCGAACATCAATTATGATAATTTTCTCGTTTAATCTAAAAATTTTCTTATTTAATATGACACCACTTTCTTCGAACAATAAAGTTGTGTACTAGCGAGTCAACTACAATTATTTCCCCCTGTGCGGTATACAATAAAGTTGTGTGCCCGTCTTTACCTTTTCTAATATTTCTTTACGGGGTAACGTCAGGAAAATGCGGAATTACAACGTTAAGGAAATCCTCATATTAAAAGCCTGATTTTTCAATAAATGCTGGGAAATAAGACTTTTTTCGTTACTCCATTACAGCGCCCGTTTCAAGAAAAACCGTTTATGGTTTAGCTATAGGTATTAAGATTTCAAAATGAGGGTCGCTTGAGTCTGAATCATTTGCCTATTTTTCATGCTTTAAGCTGCTATTATGGAGGAGAAAATGTAACTAAGGCCTCCGGTTGCCTTAACAAATAATTTCCTCTCGTGACCAGTCTCTTGTGTGTTTCAATGTAATATCGATAAACTTTGATAGAGCGGGGGAAATCCACTTGTTTTTATGATAAACAACTTGGGCTGAGATCTGTTTAAGATCACCTTTGCAAGGAATAACCTTTAACCTTCCATCCTTGATTTCATTATTTACAGTTATTAATGGTAAACAAGCAATACCCAGCCCACTCATTACGCAACGTTTTATCGCCTCAATACTCCAAAGTTCCATCGTGTTGGAAAGTAAGATTCCTCTTTCTCGAAGATATTCTTCAAACATGGTTCGATAACTGCATTCTTTCTCATTCGTGATCAAACACTCGTTTAACTTTTGGTTTTCATAGCTTTGATCTAAAACATTCAGCGGGTTGTCATGACTTCCAACAAGGACAATAGGCTCGTCCAATAAAGAATGTACGATTAAATCTGAATCCTGAAACGTTGGCATCATAAGAAATGCAATATCTGCACTACCATTAAGTATTGCTCTCTTGTTATCTCCGCAAGTAGCGTTACTTAGAATGATGCTTACATGGGGAAACTTATTTCTATATTCTCTTAATATAGGTTCAAGTCGATAAACCGTTAAAGATTCAGGAGCAGCAATCCTTAACTCGCCTCTTATTTCATCACCATCATTTACAATGCTTTCGATTTTCCCGTAAGTATCCAAAATTTCTTGAGTATAGTGCAATAATTTCTTGCCTATATCAGTCAATCTTACCTTTCGACCCATCCGATCAAATAGAGGTGCACCCAAATGTTCTTCAAGTGCTTGAATATGAGAAGTGACCGTGGATTGAGTGTAACCTAAATGTTCTGCTGCTTGTGTAAAGCTACCAAATTGAATAACTTTTTTAAATGTAATAAAATGACGTATTTCCATCAGTTCACCAACTTTCAATTTAATCTCACTTCTATAGTATCAAAAAAATCAATGGATAACTTCTCGAATTTCAATTTTACTAACAATTAGTTCCGGGTTAATCTTAAGGAAATTTGAAAACAGAAGGATATTATGTGAAAACCATTCTGGACGTACCTTTTAATTAAGGTATTTACAACGCTAAATAGTCAGGGAGGAGAAATGACATGACGGAAGTTAAAATCAAAAAAAATCCCCTAAACTGGGATGTGTTAGTGTCAAAGCGTCAAGGTCTCAGTAGAGATTTACCAGAAGGACAAGAATTGCTGAAGTGGGTGGCAAATACGGTCACGCTTATCTATGGTGAACAAGACGCAGTCCTCATTGATACATTTCTTACTATTAAAGAAAATCAAGCATTGGTAGATTGGGTTGTCAAAAGTGGTAAAAACTTAACCACAATCTATATCACTCATGGTCATGGTGATCATTTCTTTGGTATAAAGATGCTTTTAGATCGTTTCCCTGATGCAAGAGCGATAGCAACTCCAGGTGCTGTCAAAGCCATGCAAGAACAAATATCTCTTGAATCTTTCTGGCATAAACTCTTTCCTGGTGAGATACCTGAGGATCTAGTCGTCGCTCAGGAACTTGAAGGAAGTGAGTTCGAGCTAGAAGGACAAAAACTTATCGTGGTGAATACTGGGTTTACTGATACTGGAGATACAACGTCTCTACACGTCCCATCAATTGATTTAATCGTTTCAGGGGATGCAACTTATAACGACATTCATCTTTACTTGGCTGAAACCACTAACGAAACTCGAATTGAGTGGATAGCTGTGCTCGACAAACTTGAGGTACTAAAACCACGTGCAGTGGTTGCTGGACATAAGAAACCCGAAAATGAAGATAATCCCAAAATTATCGCCGAGACACAAAATTACATCCGAGATTTTAACCGATTGAATGAAATAACGGAAACAGCACAGGAGCTCTACCATAAGATGTTAGAACTCTATCCAAATAGAGCTAATCCAGGTGCACTTTGGGGAGCAGCAAAAGCAGCGAAATCTTAATAAAAGGTATATATAATAGCATTCTTTTAATAAACACGGTTGGAGGAGTTAATAAATGATTACGGTTTACGATGATAGTTATAAAGAAGAAGTCATTAAATTAATATTGCATGTACAGAATGTCGAATATGAAGTGGGTATTAGTCTTAAAGAACAACCGGACATTCTGGACATTCATTCAAATTATATAAATGATGGCGGTAATTTTTGGATAGCGTTAAATGATAACGGAGAGGTCGTAGGTTCAATTGGTTTGCAAAAGAAAAATAAGGAGGTTGCTGTATTAAAGAAATTTTTTGTTTATAAAGACTACCGTGGTAAAGAATTTGGGACAGGAAAAAAGCTTTATGAAGCACTGCTTGATTTTGCTAAGAAACAAGGTTTTTCTAAGATAATTTTAGATACCCCATCTAAAGCCACTAGGTCACACGGTTTCTATAAAAAGGCTGGATTTAAAGAGATTGATAAAGAAGATTTGCCAATTAAATATGATTATCCTGACCGCAATTCAATTATATTTCTATTAGAACTATAACAAAAGGAAAGAAGGTCTTATTTTTATGGAATAGTTAAACGGAGGGTTTGTCTTTGAAGAATAAGATTATATTGTTTTGTTTACTAAGTACTGTATTACTCGGAGTAATGAATAGTTTCTTTTTTAATTTAGCTCTCGTACCAATTGCTAAAGACTTAAATATTTCTATATCTTTTAGCAGTTGGTTTATCTTAGGGTATTCAATTATGGTTACAGTAGGTTCAATAATATACAGTAAGCTTGCTGAAAGCATTCAATTAAAAAAACTATATCTATTTGCTTTAGTTATCTTTGTTCTTTTCTCTATCTTGGGCTTTTTTATGGATCATTTTTATTTACTTGTATTATCTAGAATGGCACAAGGAGTCGGAGGGGCAGCCTTTATTTCACTGACAATGGTTGCAATTATAGATGTACTTGATCGAGCATTATTACCGATAGGTCTTGCTTTTATAAGCTTTGCTATGGCTTTAGGATCAGGTTTAGGACCTTTACTGAGTGGTATTATTCTATCCATAACGGATTGGCACATGTTATTTTTATTTATGAGTTGTGCAATAATTTTTATACCAATTTTATATTTTACTTTTCCAGAAAATAAGGTAGAAAATAAGACTCCATTTGATTGGTTAGGGACGTTTTATTTATTATTATGTATTCTCTTTTTATTATGTGCCTTGAACATTAATTTTCTTTTTATTGTTTTTTGTAGTTTATTTTCCCTAGTATTCATTCGCCATATCAATACCGTTTCTTACCCAATTATTGATAAAAAAATATTTAATAATACAATTTTTGTTAGAATAACTAGTCTTAGTTTTTTGTTATTTTTTTTGCTAGGAGCAAATGTTTTTCTTCTCTCTTATATTTTTTCTTATACTTTTAATCCCATACAGTCTGGAATCCTATTTTTTATAAGTGCTTTAATAGGAGGGTTTGCAAGTATAGGGATTGGGAAGAATATGACTAATAAAAATGTGAAAAAATTCTATAGAATAGGATTATATATTTTTTTCATAGGTTATTTAATTAGTATTTTTAACTCAAAAATAGGCATAGTATACATTTTAACAAGTGTTTGTTGCTTCATTGCCTTTTCTGTTGTACAAGTTGCTTTAAATAATTTATTAGATTTGGAACTGAAAGAATCCAAGAAAATAAGTATTGGTGTTTATAATTTATGCAATTTTATCGGTATGAGTATTGGTGTAGCATTATTTAGTAAATTAGTTATTATATTTAATATAAATATTTGTTTTATTTTTTTATTAGCGACTGTGATTACAAAAGGATTCATGTCAAACAATATTAATACAGCAAAAGGAAACTAGTACTGAGTGAAACTGAAGGGATTTTTCAGAAAGATCGGTCATTGGCTGGTTAGTTAATCAGCTTTCCAACATACCCATTTATATTATTCCTTTGGATAGTAAAATAATATTTAACAATGGTAAGGAGATAACTGGATATGAAATATATTCGTTCAATACCTGTAGTTAGTTCCTAAGAGGGGTACGGAAACGATTCGGGGATTGAGAGGCCACATATAAAATAATCCCCAGTTATTATACCCCTTTTTCCTCTATTTCCTTTAAAACGCTGCCTGACTAACCCCTGTAATAGTACAAATTTCCTTTACAGTTTTATCTGTTGTTTTTCGTAATTCAATTGCATGGTTCATTCCTGGGTGTTTATCTGTATTTTTTTTACCCTTCCTCGATATTTTCCCTTTTGCTTAGCCAATTTTATCCCCGAACGTTGCTTTTCTTTAATCATTTCTCGATCTAGCTCACTGAATACTGCCATAACAGTTAAAAAGAATTTACCAGTAGGTGTTCTTGTATCAATTCCTAAGTTTTAGATAATAAAATGTATGTTTCTTTCACGAAGTTGTTCAACCAGCTGCAACAACTGTCAGTATTTCGATCAAGACCTTCCATTCTAGTCACAACTAAGGTATCATCGGCAGCTATCTTGGAAAGAAGTTCACCCAATTGATGCTTCTGTTTAGAAACACCACTAATTTTCTCCTTTTACAATTTCGTTCACTCCAAATTATTAATCATCACCATTTAAAGTAGAAATGCCTTGATCCATCGGTACTTCTGATGAGTCAAGGCCCCCACTCTGTCCAAAACATATATTAAATAAAATTTCATTTATTAATTACATTTCTCACTAATTATGAAAAAAATTCTCATTAATTATGACACCACACATCACACATCGACAACAGCTTCTTAAATCTTGTAAGCCTTCATAGCTTTTCTTAACTCTTTGAATGAAGGACGTTTACCATACATTAAGACACCCGTACGGTAGATCTTGGCAGCCAGCCAACCGAACAACAAAATGGAGGCGACCAGAATACCAAGGGACAGCCAGATTTCCAGCAGGCTCGCCCGCTCCAGACCAATCCGCAGCAGCATGACGGTTGGCGAGAAAAATGGGATGTACCCGGCCACTTTTACGAAAATCGTATCAGGTGCGGCGATATTGAAGATACCGATATAAAAGGCTGCTAGTGACAGCACGGTAATCGGCATGATCGCCTGTCCCAACTCCTCGGTACGGCTAACGATGGAGCCCACCGCAGCGAACAATACTGCGTACAGAAAGTAGCCGAGGATGTAGAATACCAGACCATAACCCAACACCGCGATATTCAGTTGCGACAGATCCAGCCCGGCTGAGCTAAGAATGACATTATTATGCGGCAGCATAAGGTTGGCACATACAACGGCTGCAAAAACAGCAATTTGCAGTAGACCGACCAGGAAGATGCCGATAATTTTTCCGAACATCTGGGTCAGCGGTGAAACGCTTGTGATAAGAATCTCCATGATACGTGAGCTTTTTTCCGATGTCACCTCTGCAGCAATCATATTCCCCGTCATCATGGAGGAGGTGAAGAATAAAATCATCAGTACATAGACCAAACCATAGTTAATCATAGAGGTTTCTTTTTCCTCTGTCCCCACAGCTCCTCCTGCCTCAGATGGACCGTCTACTTCCCTGCTATCCACCATTACAGGTGTGCTAATTTCACGAATTTGATCGCTGGTCAATGCATTGCCGCCCATAATGGCTTTGACCTTAGCTTCCTGAAGTCCCGTCTGCAACAATGTAATTACAGCAGGAGATGGCTCTTTTTCTACAGAGACGTACTCCACTTTAGGAAACGTGTCTCCCTTGGCGTCAGGCTCCGTGAACTGCACGTAACCTTGCAGCTCCCCGTTTTTCAAGGCTTGCTGCATGGCCGGCGTTTGTACGTTGTCATAACGCACCCAGATGGCTGCCGGGTTGGATTGCTTCTTTGTAAATTGCTCCAGCTGATTCGCCACTTCTATCCGGCTCCCAGCAATCAGTCCCAAGCGATGATGCTCGGCTGCCGTTGTGCCCGAACCTCCTGCCCCATCTCCTTTAAACAAAGAAATCATATACGGCAGATTCATACCAATTGTAATGAGCAAGGCCAGTACCAGCGTTGTAATGATAAAAGATTTGGTTCTCGCCTTCTGACGAAACGTAAAGCCGATCACCGTACCCAGTCTATTCATGGGAATCACCCACCTCTCTTATGAAAATCTCGTTCAGCGTAGGTTCCTTGATCTCAAAATGCTCCACATCCGTTTGCTCCAACGCCGTTTGTAAAATCAACTTCGCCGCATCCGGCTGCTCAATATGCAGCATCCAGCCGCGATCCATAGGCTCTGCACGGCGCACGCCGGGCAGCTGCTCCAGTCCGTTCACTTCACCTGTAGTAATGAGACGAACCTTTTCACGTGGGTAACGGCCCTTAATCTCCTGCACACTTCCCTGCACAACTGTATTTGAGCGATGCAAAATCGTAATATGGCGGCATAGTTCCTCCACATGCTCCATGCGGTGGGTCGAGAATAAAATCGCAGCCCCATCATCCCGCAGCTCTTTCACCGTATCCTTAAGCAATTCAACGTTCACCGGATCAAGCCCACTGAAGGCCTCATCCAAAATAAGCAGCGTCGGGCGATGCACTACAGCAGCAATAAAACCCATTTTCTGCTGATTCCCCTTGGATAGCTCCTCAATCCGCTTGTCGTAATATTCCGGCACCCCAAAGCGCTCCAGCCAGTAGCGTAGACTTTTGTCCGCCTCCTTGGCCGACATGCCGCGCAGCCTGCCCAAATAGTTAATTTGCTCGCTCACCTTCACCTTGGGGTACAACCCTCGCTCCTCAGGCAAATAACCCATCGTCCGTTGGAGCTCCTTGCTGTAGGGCTTGCCCTCATATTGAATGTTTCCTCCATCAGGGTAAATCAGGCCGAGCACCATGCGCATCGTTGTCGTTTTGCCTGCTCCATTGCCTCCCAGTAGTCCGTAAATCTCCCCGCCGTTCACATTCAGCGAAATTCCGTTCACCGCCGTGTGGTTCCCATATTGCTTCACGACCTCTTTCAATTGCAGCATGCTCATGATTACTCCGCTCCTTTTTTCTGCGTATATATCTCCACATCTTCTGATAGTTGTCCCGCAGACCAATGTACTAAAATATCATCCAGTTCCAAACGCCGCACACGGATGGGGCGAATGCCCGCTTGTTCCAATATGGCGCTGGTCTCTCCGGCTGCCAACGTTACAATTCGTTGCAATCCGCCTTCGCTCTCCGTCTCTACCACTCCCGGAAGCTCCGATGCCTCCTCTGGCGTGCCTTCAAACCACATTTCCTTGCTATTTTCGAGCAAATGGTCTTTTTCCAGCTTGCCGAGCAGCCTGCCATCATGCATCAGAACAATATAATCCGCCAAACGCTTAATCTCGTCTATAATATGAGTAGCAATAATGACCGTCGTTTTGCCGTTCTCCATACAATCCCGCAGTTCTTCCAGCATGATTTTCCAGGCAAAAGGGTCTAAACCCGACGAAGGCTCATCCAGCAGCAACAAACGGGGGTGAGGCGCCAAGGCTGCAGCCAGCTCAAACTTACGGCGCTCTCCCTTGGACATACGCGATAATTTCGTATGCTGAGGAACCTGAAATCGTTCCATCAGACGCTGAAAACGTGTTTCATCCCAGCCGGGATACCACAAGGCTCGAAAAGCCGCTGCTGCTTCTGCTGTGAGTCGATCTTCCTCATGCGTCGGCTGCTCTGACACATACCCAACCCATTGTCGTGTATCTGCTGGCATGCCGTCTGGATATGCTTGACCGAACCAACGGATTTCACCGGAATCCGGGTGGATAAGCTGAGTCAGCAGGTGAATCAATGTACTTTTGCCCGATCCGTTATGTCCAGCCAAAGCGACTACATATCCCGGTTCAATGGTTAGATTAATCGGTCCAATTTCCCGGTTACCCCGGGTTTTATAGACCTCGCTCATCTCAATAATGGGTGTTTTTATCTGTATCCCCATAGGAACTTCCACATGATGATTTACATCGTTCTTCACGGGCGTCACTCCTTCACTTGGACTTCATACCTTCTCTTCACCATTTCTGCGAAAAGCTCCCACAATTCCTGTTCTGTCATCTGCACAGCGATGCCTGTGTCAATCGCCGTTTCCAACGCCTCGGTCACTGCTTTAAGGCGGTAACCTGAGCGCTTATCGTCCTCAACCAGAGCTACGAAGGTGCCCGTCCCCTGCCGGGTACGAAGCAAGCCCTCGTTCTCCAAATCCTGATAGACCCGCCGGACAGTGATGACGCTGCAGCGGAGCGTCCCTGCAAACTCCCGAATGGAGGGAAGCAGCGTTCCCGCTGCAATCTGTCCGGTTACGATGAGTGAACGAAGTTGCTTTTCAATCTGCGCATACAGTGGTTCCGCGCTATTCTCATCAATTTGCACTGGTATATTCACCTGCTTCTCCCCCCTTTTTATCTATCTTTGTACACATACCGCTAAGTTAAGTCCCGTTTCATAAGCCTACGCTGTGTCACCCTATAGGACACGCACATACCCAGAACTCCTGCCAGCAGCGCTCCCCACATTACCGGAGACAACAGCTGCCATTCCTTGCTATAAAATGCCGTTATCGATACCAGATTGGCCCCACATACTCGAACTATAATCGTAACTATCCCACAAATAAGCATGATGACAATGGATATCCAAAAGTAGGATTTTCCTTTTTTAAGAAATTCTAAATGAATATAAATGGCTTGAATCAGCATTCCGTAGCCTATCCAGGTAAGTGCAAACGATACAAAGAAACCTGTACTGGCATATACCCGAAACGTAGCTGACAAAGTAAACAAGTGAGTGAAAAATATCACACTATTCACAACAAACGCCAAAAGTGCCTGTTGAATTCGACTCATAATCACCGCATTCATCGGTATAGGCAAGGTGCGGAAAAAGGCTAGCATATGCGTATAGGAATCTTCCTGAAGATATTTAAATGCACGACGGTTATAAATGAATCCGAGAAACGGAATCAACACCAGCATGATAAAATCGGCTACTGGACTCAAGTTTCCACGTTCATCCCAATGCACACTTACAGCAAAACTCATGGTAAATCCCAAATACGCAATAAACAGCAATGTCCACAGCATGACATATGGATTGTTGCGAAAATCGTGCCGGGTAATCTTCCATGCCTGCTTGATGATTGTCATTTTCTTATCCTGATCCCTTCTGCACTGCCTGTAATGACGACCTCATTCTCTCTTCATACGAAGTTGTTATTACAGTAACCAGTGTTATTACTGTATATATCCTTATACACAGTATATAAACCATGAATTACAACTGTCAACACCTGAATGTAAATTGTGCGTACAATCACAAAAGCTCGCCAGGACCTATGCTACTCTGTAAATGATAAACGTTCTCAATCAAGGGGATGAACAAATGGATAAGCTACTGCACTGGGATGAGCCGATATTTAACCTTGTTAACCGTCACCCCGAAGTGAAGGACATTATGGTAGAGCTGGGTTTTCACGATATCGCCAAGCCTGGCATGTTACAAACCGCAGGTCGTTTTATGACACTGTCCAAAGGTATTGCATTAAAAAAAGTAGCTATGGAAACCGTGGAACGCACGTTTTTGCAACATGGTTTTACCATTCAAAAATAAAGGAGCTAACGATCATGAGCGAGCTAATTAACAACCGTGAACATACAGCACAGGAATTAACTGAACGCCAACAAACGCTAAAGGAAATTATAAAAGAATTACATGCCGGGAAAAGCGTGGAGGAAGTCAAAGCGCGTTTCGCAGAGGCTGTTGGCGGAGTAAGCGTAGCCGAAATTTCGGCTATGGAGCATGCATTGATGACTGAGGAGGGAATTCCCGTATCGGAAGTGCAGCGTCTTTGTTCCGTGCATACATCGATATTCAAGGGTTCCATTGAGGATATCCACCGTCCTTCAGGACCAGAAGAACAACCGGGACATCCCGTTCATACCTTCAAGCTGGAAAATCGAGAGATCGAACAATTGGTCAACTTCAAGTTGTCATTGCACGCGGACCAATTTCAAAAGGACGACAGCCCCAAAATCATCTACAAGTTACTGGAAGATTTAAGTCTGCTGCTCGATCTCGACAAGCACTATAGCCGCAAAGAAAATCTGGTCTTTCCTTATCTAGAACGCTATGGGATTTTTGGTCCAACTAAAGTTATGTGGGGTGTGGACGACAGCATTCGTGCCGCGATTAAGGAGGCAAAGAGTCTGCTCACCGAATATAACGGAGATCGTGAACAGATTGGGAAGGCACTTGCCCATATCATGAGCGAAGTGAATGAAATGATATTCAAGGAAGAAAATATTTTGCTACCGATGGCACTCAGTAAGCTGACAGAGGATGAGTGGCTGAAAATAGCCCGGGAAAGCGAGGAAATCGGGTTCTGCCTGACCGCTCCCGAACGTGAATGGATACCCGAACGGGCAGAGGAACCTGCAGAAGCCCTTGAGCAAACGGAAGGCACATCCGGAACACCGCAAGGCTTCGTGAGATTCGAGACGGGGATTATATCCGTACAACAATTGGAATTGCTGTTGAATCATCTACCCGTTGACCTGACTTTTATCGATGAAAATGATGTTGTTCGCTATTTTTCCCATGGTAAGGAACGAATCTTCGCGCGCACGAAAGCCGTCATTGGTCGTACCGTACAGAATTGCCATCCGCCCCAAAGCGTGCATGTCGTTGAGAAGCTACTGGAAGATTTTAAAGCAGGCCGCAAGGATGTTGAAGATTTTTGGATTCCAATCAAGGACAAATTTGTCTACATCCGTTATTTTGCCATCCGTGATGCTGAGGGCCACTATCTGGGAACGTTGGAATTTACGCAAAATATTGCACCAATTCGTGCCTTGGAAGGACAAAAGCGTATTCTATCCGAATAGTATCCAACCGTAAGCCACCATGTTCAGGTTTTTGCCACCCAAACTTATAATATGTTGTTCTACTATAAGTTTGGCCCCCAGCTTTTCATAAAAAGTACATGCTGGATTATCTGCTAGCACCCATACGATTACAGAGTGAATATCCATACTATTAAAATGTTGAAGCAGACGTAAAAATAGTCTCTTTCCCAAGCCTAAACTATGGTATTCACTCAAAACGTAAATAGCCGTTATTTCTCCCCCATACGGGGGATATTCACCTGACTTTTCTGGACCCCCACTCACAAATCCGATGATTTCCCCCTTCTCATTTTCAGCAACATATACCCGATGACCGTCTTCACTGGATAGATTCGCATTCCACAGTTCTGTTCTTTGCTCATAGGAAAGCTGTTCCAGAACCTGGGCAGGCATTATATCTTTGTACGTCGTCCTCCAGCAATCTACGTGCACCTTGGCGATGCCCTCGGCATCTGATATCGTTGCTTCCCTGATGTTCATGTAAGTTCCACTCCTAGTTTCCAATATTATGCACTCTATTATATCGACGATCCAAATCTTGATCTATAATAAGAATATTCATTGTTTAGTGAAGTTGGATAGGATAACCGTTCACTACACTACTCGTTCATTACTGGAGGATTCGACTTGAATAAAATCGTTTCATTTTATGTGCCGCTTGGCATTTCGTCATTAATTGCTGCACTAACGCATGTCATCGTCAATGCCGTGCTTGCTCGTTCGGAACATCCTTCGTTTACATTAAGCAGCTATGCGGTCGCCGTCAGCCTGTGCCTACTGTTGGAAACTCCGTTAACCGCTGTACGGCAAATGACCACGAAATTCGGTTATGATCGCAAGTCCGTTCATTCTATCGGTATTTTATGTACGTTCGTCGCTGTGGCTGTATTGATCATAGGCTGGAGCATCGGGTTGACGCCCGTAGGCAATCTGGTCTTTCAATATGTATTTGGTGTGTCCCCAGTATTGATCGAACCCACCAAGAACGTATTTCAGGTTCTTACTTTACTATACATATTGGTAGCTGTCCGTAACATATATCAGGGACTTATTATTAACAAGCACCGAACGGCATGGATGACATTCAGCTCGTCCATACGTATTATCGTGATGCTAATTGCTTCCTGGTTTTTGATCCGTGCTGGCTGGACGAATGACGGACGAGTCGGTGCCGCCATTTTTATTGCAGGTATTCTCATAGAGCTGGTCGTTACTTTTTTAGAAGGCCGGGTTCTCAAAAGAAAGCTGCCTCCTGACAACGCGGAGCAAACCATCCATCATGCGAAGCATCTTCTACCTTTTTATCTTCCTTTGCTATATTCGGCGCTGGTGCTGGTTATCCTGAATCCTTCCATCCAAGCTGCGCTGAACAATACAACTGATCCACTTTTGGCCGTGGCATCCTTTTCTGTAGCACTGCAAATCCTAAATCTATTGGTCTGGTTTTGCAGCTCTTTGCATCAAATTGTGATTCAATTTTATACGTCCAAGCGCAGGGAAGTGCTGATATTTTTGAGCTTTTTGTCTATCCTGTCGCCGCTGCTACTACTGTTACTTTCCTTCGGATTTGCTGGCGATCCTGTGTTACGGAATGTATTGGGATTGGAAGGAGAATTGTTGCTAGAAACCAGAGGATTGCTTCGCATACTGGCTGTCTATGTCGCATTTTATCCTTGGGTGGAATATTTTATTGGGCGTTCGATATTGATCGGCAATACCAAACCTATCTTTATCGGCAGGCTGTTTTCTGTAAGCTTTGCGATTCTCGCGCTTATTCTGTGTATCTGCTTTTTTTCAGGACTGGACGGCAAAGTGGCGGGAATTGTGATGGCTGTTTCCTCCCCTGTCGAGCTGGGTATTTATCTGTTGCTTTACCGAAAAATCTCTACAACCACGATGAATGTGTCATCCTGAAAAAACTTACCTAGAGAGCCTTATGCAAACGCCCCGCACATTGACTCCCTATGGCACAACTCTCTTTTATGAGGTCAAAATATAAGGGCCGTTCTTTGTAATCGCAATCGTGTGCTCGTATTGAGCCCCCCAACTGCCATCTGCTGTGCTGATGGTCCAGCCATCGTCCCCCCAGAGCACGGCCCCCTCGGTTCCGAGGGTAAATACCGGCTCAATGGTAATCACCATCCCTTCGCGCAGTGGTAATCCCGTTTTGGGACGACCGTAGTGCAGAACCTCTGGCGGCTCATGCATTTCGCGACCAATGCCATGCCCGATCAGAGGCTTGACGTTGCCGAACCGCCGCCAGCCTGCCGTTTTTTCCACAGCATGCCCGATATCCCCCAACGTCCTCCCCGGGCGGGCAACCTCGATACCCCGTACCAATGCCTTATGGGTCTGCCGCAACAGTCGTGCTACCGGGCGGCTAATGTTACCTACCGCATAAGTCCATCCTCGGTCAGCCAGCCAACCATCTTTGTTAACCACAATGTCGATGGTCACAATATCCCCATCATGAAGCACCCGCTCCGAGGGAAAACCGTGACATACCACCTCGTTGACCGAAGCACAGGTGGCATAAGGGAAACCTTTATAGCCCTTTTGTTCAGGCGTGGCTCCACGCTTGCTTAAAAACTGCTCCACCCAAGCATCGATTTCAAGCGTTGTAATTCCCGGAAGAATACGACTTTCCAGCGCACGATGGCAATCTGCCAAAATACGTCCGGCCTCCCTCATGTAGCCGATTTCCTCCGGTGTTCGTATCGCTATCTCTATTGGAATCCGCCTCCTTTGAGCATACAAATTCACTAAACCTATCCCATTGTATGCACGGCGGACACAAAAAAACCGTCTCCTCTGTGGATAGACGGTTTATAAAAGTCGTATTTCTAGTTTTTCGGGTAATCGAACCCTTTAAGATACTGAAGAATTTATGCGACCGAGTTCGTTTTCCACCACCATGGTCAACTCTTCCTCATACCCTCCTGTAATCCGGTATTTTCGCACATATTCCTTTACAAATTTTTTGGGATCCTTAGGCCGGAAAATTCGAGTCATTTCCCGCAGACTTTCCTTAACTTCATTGTGACCTTTCGTTGCCATGTAACTCCCTCCCAAAACGTTGAAAATAAGTGCTCCGTTGAAGAGAATGCCGAAAAGTATTGATGTCCTTATGCAGTGAAGTAGTATGTCTAATTGCAGCTTAGGTCGGGAACACCTTATACAAGGCATGTACCTGACACTATTATTAACCGATTTTCTTTTGGCTGAATCACTACCCCATTATAACATATTCAGATACAGCTTTCAGCTTTCCAGTAAATTTACATTGATTTTACCTATCTTTTACGCATCATGTCATTTGGGGTACTCAATCAGCTGTTGCACAGGAGGTATACCTTATTTATCGGTTTTTGGAGTGTATGTGTTTGGGGTAAAATAAATAAACATAACAAGGAGGGAAAAGGATGCGCCGCTATGCTCCGCTGTTCACTGCACCTGTTGCCCGTATGTCTGCCCTGAACATAGGAACTTGTGAAGAGGAGGGCATCAATGTCTCCCTACTTGATCAGGCAGACCGTGAAATCCAAGCCAAGTTTCCTAAAATGCACAGCTTCCTGCTGCTGCGCCACGGCAAACTGATCTGGGAACGCTATTATAATGGGCATGAAGTAAGCTCTCTGAACGATTTGCGATCCGCAACCAAAAGCTTTACTTCCACGCTCATCGGCATAGCTATGGCTCGCGGTGATATGCCCGGGCCAGAGACGGCTGTGCATAAGCTGTTGTCTGAGTATTTACCTAGGCGGAAGGAAACACTGCTAGAGCAGATTACGATTCGCCATCTGTTGACCATGACATCCGGCTTGTATTGGCAGACGGGCAAAAAGCTCGGAGAAGCTTTTATCCACCGTTTTCATCGCAGCAAAAGCTGGCCGTCCTTTGCCCTACGTTTACCTGTACAGGAGGACCAACTCGGTGTATTCCAATATCGTAGTGTTGATTCTCACCTGTTGTCCGTGCTGCTGACCCAATGCTGTGGGATTGACGCCTATACGTACGCTCTCCAGCATCTGTTCGAACCCTTAGGTTTTGGAAGAAGTGGTTGGGCACAAGATCCAGAGGGCTACACCATGGGACACATCGGGCTATATCTGACATCGCGTGACATGGCTAAATTCGGCGATTGCTGCCTTCATCAAGGCAGCTGGAACGGAAAAGAATTGATTCCGGCCGATTGGCTGCATCAGGCGACACAGCGACAGGTTGAGGCTATCCAGAATTCGGAGATTACGGATTCCAATGGTGGACAGGACGACTCCACGGCATCAACTACGCGTGTGCGCACGGACATGGAGGACAGCAAATTTATCTTGTGCCAGAAGCGAACGCAGTCGTGGTATTTACAGCAGACAGCAAGGTGAGCCGTTGGAAAAATCCGCGAACACTGCTGGAGCGCTACGTTTTGCCAGCCGTATCCTCCCTCAACTTAGAACGTTCCTGATATGAGCTTCATGTGCTTATTGAATATAGGGGGCTAAACAATCATGGAAGTCTCAGCACCAAAAATTCTAATATTATACGCCAGTTACGGGGAAGGCCATGTGCAGGCCGCTCGGGCAATTATGGACAGTTTGCGAAGACTCGGACGCTGCGAGGTACAACTTCTCGACCTGATGGCTGAATCTCATCCCTGGTTGAACGGTCTGACCAAATTTGTATATATGCAAAGCTTCAAAACCATTCCTCAGCTTTACGGCTGGGTCTATAACATCACGCGCGGTATGCAGGCTAAATCGGCCTTCGGCCATGTATTGCATTCATTCGGAATGCGTCAACTTACGCTCACTCTGAAAAAGGAGTTGCCGGATCTCGTGATACATACGTTCCCGCAGCTCGCGCTCCCGGCGTTACGCCGCAAAATGGGAATGAGTTTGCCTATTGTCAACGTGGTTACAGATTTCGATCTGCATGGGCGCTGGCTGCATCCCGATATTGACCGCTACTATGTAGCCACTGAGGATATCCAGCAGGAAGCCGCCCAGCGGGGAATACCTATTGAACGCATTATCGCTACGGGTATTCCGATTCACGCTTCTTTTTATAACATGTCTGCCGACGAAATTCCTGTTCAGGAACAGGTAATTCCATCACTACAGTCTGAGACTACTACGCTACTCATTATGGCTGGCGCCTATGGTGTGCTATCCGGCATACTGGATATCTGTCGGCAATTAAGCCAGCTTCCTCAGTTGCGGCTACTGATCGTCTGCGGACGTAACCAGCAACTGAAAGCAGAAGTGGATGCGCTGTATGCAGACCACCCAAACATTTACACCTATGGATTCGTGGACTTTGTCCCAGCACTTATGCGTGCGAGCAATCTGGTGATTACGAAGCCCGGCGGCATCACACTCTCGGAAAGCATTGCATCCGGTTTACCTATTCTTGTGTTCAAGCCCGTACCCGGTCAGGAGCTAAATAATGCTCTGTATTTGCAGCAAAAAGGAGCTGCCCGTATTGCTCGCACTACGGAGGAGCTGATTCAGCATTGTCTCGACCTGATTTCCACCCCCTCTCTTGCCGAAGAGATGATGCAGGCGATTGAGCTGCTTCGTAAACCTCATCCCGCAGACCAGATTGCCGAGGATATTTTGCATCAGCTTGTGGATAAAAGACCTTCCGTCCGGACAAATTAACGAAGAATAAAGTCAGACGGAGGGGATACCTATGGAACACAAAGGGAAGGATTTGCTCCCACTAACAGGAGAAAAGGTAGAAGTGGATGGTGTTTATATTGATGAGGATGGACATGAGCAGCATTTGCACAGAGGTCAGCATTTTCCCGCTGATGTTGTTCTGGGTACTTCCGAGTGGAAAATGACCGAATACGCCTTTGATAATCATCATGAAGGACGTACTGATGAACGACTTATCCCCAAAGAGGACGATGAGGATAAAAAGGGTAAAATCACACATCCACGCCGTCGTTTACAACGCGGAGATCGCTAAATAAGACAACTTATCCACGGTTAATACCAATCTGTTGATATTTTGTGGACAATCTGTGTGCAAAATGAGCTTAATCGCTATATTGTCTACAGTTTGTGCACAATTTGTGCATAACCCATGCTTATTTTGTGGACAAGTAGTAGCGTATAGTGGATAAAATGCATACAACATGTGCAAAACCTGTGTATAACCCTGTGAATGACTGAGCGAATCCTTTTCGTTCAGTCTTTTTCGTGTTTTTATACACATTCCCTGATTGAACTTTTTCTGGCGTTTCGGGTATATCTTTAATTCCTGTCCTCATAGCTTGTATAGTACGGATAACTTATAAAGGGGGATTTGCCTGACATGTCAGTCTATAAGTCTTCCACGGGATTGGATGAAAATATAGCAGCTGTCCTGTGCTATCTGTTCGCATTTATTGGCGCACTGGCCTTTGTCATGCTGGAAAAGAAAAGTCGATTTGTATTATTTCACGCGCTGCAATCCATATTTCTGTTTGTCACCCTCATGATCGGGCATGTGCTTGTTGGATTCATTCCGCTGCTCGGTCCTCTGCTCGCTTCCCTGCTAACGCTGGCAGGCCTTGTATTGTGGGTCATCCTGTTAATTCGCGCGGGACAAGGCAAGTGGCTCAAGCTTCCCTGGGTAGGTGATCTGGCTCTTCATCAAGCCCGGCAGTTGTGAAGACAACAAAAAACCTTGATCCTTAGCAGGATTCAAGGTTTTTGCTGTTTCGATGATTACTTTTTATCGCATGTTCGCTTCTTCTGTCCTATATGAATGTATCCCAGCTTATCTGGGTTGACCATTAAATAAAAACTCTGAATATGCTCCCCGTCTGGTGTCAGTCTGAGGCATAAGGTTTCTCTCACTTTTCCATCTTCCAGAAATGCCAGCTGGACCTCGCCATTGATGACGGTGTGGAACACATCTCTTTCTCGTAAAACGGTTAATACCCGTCGAGAAGTCAACAGGGCAAGAACGCCTTTGCGCACAACCATCGGTCTCATCACCGTATGCACATTACCTCCGCCATCTGACACGAATACAGGTTGTTCAGCCAGTAGTTCCAGCATAGCAGTCACATCGTAGGCAAGAAAGGCGGTTGTAAAACGTTCTAGTAGTTTTATTCGGGATGAGTTATTCATATTACGACTGGACTGAGCCTCAAGAGCAGATTCTCCTGAAGATAGAATACGACGGGAGCGACTGAACAACTGACGACAGTTGCTCTCAGTCTTCCCCAGCAATTCCGCAATATCTTTGTAATCATATTGAAAAGCTTCCCTCAGCACAAAAACAGCCCGCTCTATCGGCTTTAGCTGCTCCAGCAAAACCAGAAAAGCGTAAGATATCATGTCTTTACGCTCTAACCAATCCGCAGGGAGATCTGCGCTTTCACCCAACGGCTCCGGCAGCCACTGTCCTACATATGTCTCTCTTTGCTTGCGCGCAGAGTTCAGCAGATTCAGACACCGGTTCATCGTCATTTTGGCTACATAGGCTTTGGGATTGTGTATATCATCCAAGGGCTTATTCTTCAGCTCGACAAAGCAGTCTTGAACTACATCCTCGGCATCCGTAACCGTTCCAAGCATGCGATAAGCAATGGCAAAAGAATATTTGCGATATCTTTGATACAGCTCCTCCAGATTTAAATCCACCGATTCTTGTTCAATTCTGTGTTCTTTGCCAGACAAAGCATAGCCCCCTGTTCATTAAAGAATGCCCGGATACATTCCCGTTGCAATTGCAATCCGGTTCCAACTGTTAATCACGTTAACCGCGGTTATCAAATCTACGTATTCTTCCTCTGTAAAATGTTCTCTGACCCTATTGTACAAATCCGTAGGTACCCCTTGTTCAGAGATACGGGTAACCGCTTCAGCTAATTCAAGCATAACACGTTCTTTTTCCGTGAACAAAGGAACCTCCCGCCATAAGGCTAGCTGCAAAATGTGGTCAGCATAATCCCCCAGCTTGAGCAAATCCTTCGCATGCATATCCAGACAATAGGAACATCCATTGATTTGGGATACTCTAATTTTCAGTAGTTCGTACAATACTTTGTCTGTAAAACGACCGGAAATGTATTTTTCCATCTCCATCATTACCTTGAATGTGCTAGGACTCACTGCTCTGTGATTGAATCTCAAACTCACGATACATCGCCTCCATTATTGGTTTACATATAGAAGACAAATGAACATGTGATTTTGTGACAATGTGTAATACATCAATTGGGAATTGCCCTCCATTGACATAGCATGTATTATAGATAAATGATTTTATGTAAAGAAGGTGCGCACTCACATGAGCGGAAAAGGTATTATAAAAGAGTTTAAAGAATTCGCTGTACGGGGTAACGTGATTGACCTCGCGGTCGGTGTTATCATCGGTGGAGCGTTTGGCAAGATTGTCACTTCTGTGGTAAACGATATTATCATGCCTCCGATTGGTAAACTTCTGGGCGGCATGAATTTTCCAGACTTGTATGTAGCTTTACAAAATGCCGATCCTTTAAATGCTGACGGTACACGCATGACTTTGGCACAGGCCAAAGAAGCAGGGATTGCAGTCCTCGCCTATGGTCAGTTCATTAACGTCCTGCTGGACTTCCTGATCGTGGCCTTCTGTGTGTTCATGCTGGTCAAAGGGATTAACATGCTGAAACGCAAAGAGGAAGAAAAACCTCCTCAGGAAAAGACGATCAAGGAATGTCCACATTGCCTATCCGAAATTCCTGTAGCCGCTACCCGTTGCGCACATTGCACTTCCAAGCTGGAGGGGTACGTCGAAGCACGCTGACTCAACCCACACCTATATGACTACAACAAACGGCTTAAGACGATGTACCGTCTTAAGCCGTTTTGGTATGGTGTGAGAGATCTGATTAGTTGAAATTGGTGATAATGCCACGGGGTCTGACGGGCAAGCCCTCAGCGTACAGATGGGAAACATCACCGAAGCCGATGCAACGGGGAACTGCCCATTCCTGAGAGCGCTCATCAAACAAGATCGTGGTTACGGAGCTAGGCGGCATCCAAAAGCCGGACCAGACCAAGGCCAATGGCAACTCCAACAGATGGGCAAGCCAGGTCAGCCCGAAGCCGCCATGACAAAATACGGCCACCTGATCTTCGGTGTGCTTCAGAATCCGGTACCTGCCCTCCACCCGCTCAAAGCCTTGCCGTTTCAGGAATTCATCGGAATGAAGCTTCAGCCGCTCGAAGGTTTCGGGACTCTGCGTTCCCTGATAATAGGAAATCTCCTGCCAAGAGTCATGAGTCGGCAGGGGCATTTCGGAACGGATCACTTCACCTGGCAAATCCCAATGGGAAAGACGGCCGTATGGAGTTTCCTCCAGCTTTAGAGCCAGCTCCTGTGTCCAGTGTTCCACTTCATGAGTCATACCCAGAGAGTCGGCGGTGTAGCGCATTGTATCCAAAGCCCGCCCCAAAGGAGAGGCATAAATTCGATCCAGTCCGTGACTGGAAAGCCGTTTGGCCAGTGCCTGGGCTTCCAAATGCCCCTCCGGCGTGATGGTGTTATTGGGGTAATCGGGGTCTGCGTGTCGGATAATATACAATCTCATTATTGGTTCTCCGTTCCTATGAATGGCGACAGGATCACTTTATCTCATTCCATCGATTAGTTCTCCTGATCTTTAACGTTTATTCAGCAAATTTTCCAAAATCGCGCGCAAATCCCTGTCTTCCTGGTAGACTTCCTCACCTGTATCCAGTTCAATAACCCGGATATATGTATAATTGGCTCTGACATCGACTGGTTTAAAAATCAATTCCTCCGGATTGTCTGGGCGGACATCATAGCCCATATTTTTGAACATATCCGTGATTTGATCAATCCCCGGCTTGCCTCCGCTTTCCAGCATAATCAACCCGCGCAGTTCCTTGGGTTCCTCCGGATGCATGACTCGAAAATGTACTATACATTCCATGTAAAATCGCTCCTTTCAATCGTAAATCTGTGTGATGTTGCAAATCCTCATGTTCCCAGCATACCCCAAATGCCACTCCACATTCCACACCCGCCTTCATATCGTCAGGACAGAAAACACGTTATACTGTAAAGTAGACCTTTGATTTCTGCTTACTATAGGAGGAACCACGATGACTAGCGAGCTTCTGGATATCTACGATGATGAAGACAACCCTCTTGGCACAGCCTCGCGACAAGACGCACATGCCAAGGGATACTGGCACCATACCTTTCACTGCTGGCTAGCACGAGACACTTCGACAGGCCGTCGCTTGCTGTTCCAACAGCGTCAGGATACGAAGGACACCTTCCCCGGATGCTACGATATTACAGCAGCCGGTCACTTGACGGCAGGCGAAGATATGTCTCAGGCGGCTCGTGAGCTGGAGGAAGAACTGGGCATTCATGTTCCCTTTACCTCATTAACACCGCTGATGACCGTTCGGTATGAAAGCAAAGGTACCGCACAGGGCACCTCTTTTTGGGATCGGGAGGTTAGCTCGGTGTTTGGACTGCTATCGAACCAGCCATTGGAAGCTTATTACCTCCAGCAAGAAGAAGTAGCCGGACTGTACGAAGCAGATCTTGACCAAGCACTGGCCCTTTTTGAAGGCCATATTCCCTTTATCGAAGCCCATGGCATTACGTCGGGGCCAAATCCAGAAAAAAACCGCCGCCTGATTACATCGGATCAATTCGTGCCTCATAAGGCGGGCTATATTACATCTATATGCCGGGCACTGATGGAACTTCCTACCCGGTAATCTTTAGCTATTCTCCAGCTGACATATATTTGCCGATAATGCCTTCATACCGCCAGCCATACCGGGTCGACAGTTCTCTGCCCATATCATGCTCCAGCTCATACAGAATAAGATCCTGAGCAAAATGATTAAGCAGCAGGCCTGTCATTACCGGATGCTCGGTAATAAGCGCCTGTGTCGGGCAATTCTCTCCCCGCATACCCAGCATGCACCAACGCCGATCAATAACAAAAGAAAACTTCCGCCCTGCTGGTTCCTGTCCGTCTGTACCAGACCCAGACGGTAACCACGGTCCCATCATGCTTTCTCCGTTATCGCAGGACCAGAGCAGACGCACACCTCGACCCTCAGCTTTCTCCAACTCTGTCCGCAGCAGCTCAGCTTCCTCGCGCCACAAATCCAACACAATCTCATGCTCTGCCCGTTCCAATTCACGTGTCAGACTTTCCAGCACCTTCCGATCGCCTTCCGCATTATAAAAGGTCGGCTTGGTTGGTTCTGTTCGTGGCATTTCTTTCTCCACTGCGCGTAGGGACTCCTGCATTTGTCCTTCGATCATCCGGGTCAGTTCACCCGGTGGCAGCATGCTGTAACGTACAGGCTCTCCAGCACTGGTTCTGAGGTATCCCTGCCCGGCCAAACGCTGTAAAGCCGCGTACACGTTGGAGCGCGATGCACCCAGACGCTTAGCCACTTCATAGCCGGAAGCCGCATTTTGCCTCGAAAGCTCGACCATAACCTTGGCTTCCATTTCCGTAAAACCCAGATTCCGCAGATGATGCAGCAAACGCTCCATATATTCTGTTCCCCCTATGCTGCCCGGCGTTATGTCTGTGTCCTGCAGCAGCCTGTTCGGCTGCGTCAAATCTGTTCAGCTCCGCAACGCGGGCACCATTTGGACCCTTTAGGTAGTTCTGCAGTACAGATTTGGCATTTTACATTTTCACGTACTTGTGC
Source organism: Paenibacillus sp. cl130 (assembly GCF_900116035.1). Taxonomy (NCBI): domain Bacteria; kingdom Bacillati; phylum Bacillota; class Bacilli; order Caryophanales; family Paenibacillaceae; genus Paenibacillus; species Paenibacillus sp. cl130. The sequence goes on along the minus strand of NZ_FOYG01000005.1, from coordinate 206,603 downwards.
AGACGGCGTTGCCGGCTTCTCGGCCCCGGAGTTGTTGGCCTTCCAATATCGGATTCGCTCGTCCAGCTCCTCCTGGCGCTCACGCTCGCGTTCCAGTTCTTCAAGACGACGGTGTTCTTTTTCCAGTTCTTCCTGACGACGGCGCTCCCACTCAGCGTCGAATGCCGCTTTTTCTTCCGGTGTAAAATCAGATACTGTGTAATCGCGGTCTAGTCCCGCTGGTTCGTGTGTTTCATACCGCTCATCCTGTTCCTGTTCATGCCGATCGACTACTTCCTGTTCTGCATACTCCGTGTAAGCAGGCGCAGCATCCTTCACTACCTCTGGCTTGCGCAGATCAAAAGAATAGACGTCCGTTGGCACCTCTTCACGCACAGCAGCTACTTGTTTGGAAGCAGCCTGTCCTTCATTGAGCTTGCGTCCGCATTTGGGGCAAAAGTTCGCATCCAGAGGCACAACCGCTCCACAGGTGCATAAATGAGCGTTTTTTAATTCTGCAATTCTACTGCGCAGCTCGTCAATTTCATCCTGAAGCTCATCACATGCAGTGGATAGCTGTGTCATCTCGGTTTCTGCCACCGACATGTCGGATGCACGGTAACCTTCGTAAAAGATCTGACCCATTCGTAAGAAATGAACATCCATTTCCTGCTGAATCGTTGTAATTTGTGAATTGATCTTACTAATCTCGACAGCATGCTGCGCCTTTTCTGTTGCGCGATTAGCGCCTTCCTTTATACGTTGAATCAGCTTCATCGTTATTTCCTCCCCATTATCCAGCCGGATTTCACTATACCGTCCGTATATCCCAAAGTTTTTTTCTGTTGGCAAACCTCGAACTCCTGTATAATGGAATGCGGTCATATTGCCTGTTTGAAGGCTATTGGCATTAGCGTCAACGTATTGACGTTCTGTCGCTCCGGCAAGATCCGCATGAATTTCAGCATTATTTTAGTCCATCGCCTTGTTCTTATCGTCAGCTAAAGCTGACTAGAACTCTATCATACCAAAAACTACCCCCATTTGTGAAAATGGAAGATTTTAAGAACGAAAGGGGTTTCAGGATTATGGACCCAAATCCTTCTTTTTACCCCCGACCCATCGGGGTTCCTTATTCAACGTCGAGCCCTCAGGCACGTCGTGCTTCCATGGATACCAGTATAACGCTGGTGCCCGACACCGACCAAGACTCGGCCTATTTTCGTGCTTTAGAGAACGCCGGCATTCACCTGAACCGCCCGCAGATCCAGGCCGTCCGCCACGGCAAAGGCCCCCTTCTGACCCTTGCTGGGGCTGGCTGCGGCAAAACCACAGTGCTGGCTGCCCGCGCAGGCTACCTGATGGCGATGCGGGATGTCCCTGCATCGTCCATTCTGCTGGTGACCTTCACCAGCAAGGCAGCTGCCGAAATGAAACTGCGCATCGCGGGATTACCCGGTGTGCGCCCTGCCGCTGCACGTGCAGTTCAGGCTCGCACGTTTCACTCATTCGCTTTGGCGATGCTGCGTCATCGCGGCGTGCAAGATGAAGTGTTCGGTGAAACGCAGGCCCAGCATACTGTCATGAAAATGATGCTGCGGCAGCTTGGGCTCAGCGAGGCTTTCCAGCCAGAAAGCCTGCTGTCTGCCCTCTCCGCCTGGAAAGCGGAAGGCCGCAGCGCGGACGAGCTGCCGGAAACCGTGCGTGAGGAATCGGATGCCAAGCGTGCCATGCTCGCTTATGAAGCGTGGAAACAGGAACGCAATAAAATGGATTTTGACGATATTCTGTTGCGTGCCTCCGCACTGCTGCGTGACCCGGATGTGCTTAAGCCGCTTCAGCAGCGTTTTTCACATATCATGGTCGATGAATTTCAGGATACGAATGCCCTGCAATATGAGATGGTGCAGCGATTGGCTGCCCGACATCGCAATCTGATGGTCGTGGGGGATGATGACCAGACGATCTATACCTTTAATGGGGCACGCCAGGAATCCATTCTAGAGTTTGACAAAGTCTATAAGGATGCAAAGGTCATTACCCTGGATATTAATTATCGCAGCGATGCGCGGATTTTGGGGCTGGGCTCTAACATTGTCGCCAAAAATGTTCATCGACGCTCCAAACGTCTTTCAGCTGCCGGGCGTGAAGGCTTGCCGCCGCAGTTTGCCACCCCATCCGGACCCGAGGAGGAAGCGGGGCATATTGTTACCCATCTACTCGGACAGGTAGAGGAAGGTCGGCTGCGCTACCGGGATATCGCTATTTTGCACCGGACAGCCAGCGGAAGCCGATCTATTTTTGAGCAATTAATTATGCGAGATGTCCCATTTATTCAGTACGGAGCAGGAGCTGTATTTTATGATCAGTCCCTGATTCGTCCCTTAATGGATCACCTGCGCTTGTCGCTGAATCCCCGGCGTATGGAATCCATTCCGAGCACTCTTGGGCCGCTGTACGTCTCCCGTGAGGCGGGTATGGAATGGATTATGCGCGAGGAGAAACAGCAGGCTAAAAAATACCCGTTGATTCATCTCAGCCGCTGGGATCGACTACGTGATTTTCAGCGTGAGCAGGTAAAAGAACGTATTCGTTTGATTCGCAGTCTCACTACAATGAAGCCTGCCTATGCCATTCAAGAAATGCGGCGCATCTTTTATGACAAATATTTGGAGAGCGGAGATACAGGCGCGTGGACTCATTATAAGGAAACGATGCAAGAAAGTCTGGAGGAGCTCGAAACGGCAGCCAAGCGGTTTGACACCGTGGAGGCGTTCGTCAGCTTTGCGGACGAGCTTTCCGAGCGTCACCGCCAAATGGAATCGCTGCGCAGAGAGGAAGACAGCGATGCTGTTCGGCTCATGACGATCCACCGCGCCAAGGGGCTGGAATTCCCTTGCGTATATTGGATCGGAGCCAGCGAAGGCATTCTGCCGCACAGCTCGGCGCTGCACAGCGAGCTGCCGGAGGATCGGCGGGCAGGCGCCGCCCCGACTACCGCTGTGGATAACGATGCAGCGCTTGAAGAAGAGCGCCGCCTCGCTTATGTGGCCGTCACCCGGGCGAAGGAGTTGCTGTACATCACCTCTCCCGCCTCTAATCATGGCAAGCCTGCCGCCGTGTCACGCTTCCTGCTGGAAGCCTATGGGGTCACCCCTGAGGCTTCCAAGCCAGAAGCACGCCGCAGCAGCTTCGGCCAACCGAAGGGTGCTTCCGGGTATAGCAGCCGTGCTGGCGCTGGATCGCCAGCGTCTGGCACAGCGACCCGCGTGAGCAGCAGGCCGGGACCAAGCAGCGCTACGGCACGGACGACCTCGTCGGTGGCAGGGTCTTCGGCAGAGCCACGTATCAACGTGCCCGTGTGGAAATGCACCGACGGCGCCTGCAAGGCGTGGATGCGGCGCGACACAACAAGCGGACGCCGTACAAGCGCGGCTAGCACAGGCACGCCGCCGGTATGCCCGCTCTGCGCCTCCCCGATGACAGAGGGGACACGCAGCATCCCAGCCAGATAGGTATAAGGCGTATAGCTGGTATTGGAGAACTGTGCTTTTACTGGATTGGTGACACTCGTGATTTCCAGCCTAAACTGTTGCAGATTTTAATGAATCAAATAAGCTTTAGACAGACCAATAAAAGAAAAAGCGGCAGACTAGGACGTGAAAATAAAGTCCTAGTCTGCCGCTATCTGTTTCAACTTGCTATTGAAGGATCGTATCCCGTTAGGTTCAATGTCCTGCCTGTTGTGAAGTTATATATTTTACGGATTAAACAGCCGATCAATCATCCAATAGGTGTTCCATCAGGTAGTTTGATATCTGGTTTCAATAGAACCACATCCCCCTTTTCGGGAATTCCTCCAAGGACCAATACCTCTGAATTAAAGCCTGCTATCCGTCGAGGTGGAAAGTTGACTACACCTATGATTTGTTCCCCTATAATATCTTCAGCCACATACCTTTTTGTGATTTGTGCACTCGAAGCTTTTATTCCGATATCTTGTCCAAAATCAATTTCAAGTTTAATAGCAGGTACTTTTGCTTCTGCAAAAAACTCAGCTTTAATTATGGTTCCAACTCGAATATCTAGTTTCAAAAAATCATCAATCGTTGCCATCTAAACATTCTCCTCATCGATTGTTTTCTTCAATTTCGCGATAATGAATTTCAAATTTAATATTTTGCAACCGTAGTATACTTAAAAGATTTTGCCCAAAAATACATCCCCATACCGAATAAAGTCATGAGTCCACCTATGAATTGAAATGCAGAGATTATTTCTCCCAAGAATAAGTAGGCGAGAATTATGGCAAGAACAGGCTCTCCAATAATACCAACTGAGACCGTAGTTGCACCCATTGATTTCAACAACAAATTAAATATATATTGTCCGAAAATAGTTGGGATTACTGCAAGTAACAAGAAATACATCCAATCCGACGAGTCATATTCGATCAAGGAATAATGATTCAACAAATTGTAGACCAGCATGACGCTGCCACCAATAAAAAAAACAATAACACTATATAAATTTGCATTTATTTTGTGGCTTACTTTCTGTCCTGCCAACATATATGCTGAAACCAAGATTGTTCCTACTAAAGATAATCCATCTCCGATTAATGCCTCTCTCGAAATCCCTATGTCACCCCAAGCTATAACGATTGAACCGACAAGAGCGGCGATCAAACAAAGAATGGTCAATATATTTGCTCGTTCTCTGAACATAAAGTATGAACCCATCATTACAAATAAAGGCTGTAAGGATAAGATGACCATGGAACTCGCAACTGAGGTATATACTAAAGATTCCATCCAGAATAAGAAATATAACCCGAGAAAAAGACCAGCTATGAAAACAGTACTCCAATCTTTTTTGTTCATTTCTAAGGAACGAAACATTTTCCAAGGTACAAAGGGAAGCATTATGAGTACTGACATATACAATCTGTACATCCCAGCCACAGAGGTTGGAGTATCTGAGGATTTTATCATGATGGATGAGATAGAAACAGACAGTATGCTGATTAAAAGCAAAATATACGGATGAAACAGTAACGACGATTGATTTATTTTCACATATACGCCTCCAAGATGTCTTATCCAATCGCCTGTGCACAGGATTGTAATGATAAGCCGAAGATCTGGTATAATAATATCACCACTTTTATTTTATTTGTGTAACTATATCTTTAATTTATATAGAAATATCGTCATCAGAAAGGACCTCGCTAAAATGGAAAAACAATTGCATGAGACCATTCTATATCCCGATGTTTCATTTCCATACATCATGTACACCCATACTATTCATGCAAGTAGTCCTGAAGGTAGAGGATTCAACGATTTACATTGGCATGAGGAACTACAAATCACTTTGGTTACCAAAGGAAAGCTAGTGATACAAGTTAACGGCATTGATCATGAATTAGAAACAGGTCAGGCCATTTTAATTAATAAAGGTGTTCTTCACGTTACTACACACCTTACACATAACGGTCAATATGTCAGTTTTAATTTCCCTGAGAAGCTGCTGGCCTTTTATGCAGATAGTGCGATGGAAAAAAACTATGTACTGCCTTATACAAACTCTCTCTTATTGTCATTAGTAATCAAAGGAGATGCTGAATGGCAAATTCAAATACTGCAAATGCTTTGGGATATGAAACAGAAATTTGATATGAAAAAAAAATGGGGCTGGGAATACGAGGTTTCCATCAAAACGGCACAATTATGGTTAGTCTTAATATCTAATATTTCGCTGTCTTCTGAGGAAGCACCTAAATACATGAAATTGCAACAGGAGCGACTTCAATTGATGCTCAGCTTTATCCATCAAAACTACTCAGATAATATAACACTGCAAGAAATTGCTGCTATAGCACATTTAAGTATTTCGGAATGCACTCGTAGTTTTAAGAGAACCATTCATATGACACCTTACGACTACTTAATTAAGTACCGTATCAAGAAAAGCAGCGAGTTATTAATTTCAACAGATTCTACAATAACTGAAATAGCCCACAGAGTGGGGTTCAATCATGTAAATCACTTCATTCAGTCTTTTAAGAAACATCATAAAAAAACACCTAAAGAATTCCGGAAATTTAGAAATGAATTCATTAATTAAGGAATGAAACAGCCGTCAGCGTAACGACTTACTCTGTTGATGATCCTGTTTTCGATCAACATTCAAATGTAACTCCTACATCTTCCTCAGTTTCATGTCATTCATCATCGTATGAAAAACATGGCTTCCCCCTCCTCAATCAGTACAGCTGCTGTACGCAAAATGCCCCTTTTCATACAAAAAGGGGCATAACTCAATTGTTTTTTTCTCTTTCGGCAGTTGTACTGTTGTACTGATCCTTTAAGCCTTACCGGACCTTATTGCCCGGAGCCTGAACCATCCACTTTCATAGTCTTTCTGTCTGTAGAGAAGAGGGAGGCCCAACTTCATAAGCCGATCCCCCCCATGGATAGACTTTTGCCCGCTATTTCCTGACTTAACTTCATATTCGAGCTCTGGATTTAGTCCGTCAAGGCGCAGAACCCGCCAGGGCGCGTTCGGGACAGCCATCACTTGGAAATAGTAGACGATGGCATCCTCTTGGTCTTCAGAAACAAACATCCAAGCCGATTCGTTATCTTCAAACGGGTTCTTTAAGCGATACAAGTCACCTTTCTGTACTAAGCCACGTATCTGCTTGTATACTGCGATTTGGCGTTTGACCGTCTCTTTTTCCTCATCGGTGAATTTCGTGAGATCAAGCTCATATCCAAAATTTCCGGACATGGCGACATCACCTCGAAAATCAAGGGGCGTTATGCGTCCAACTTGATGGTTCGGAACTGCCGAGACATGCGCCCCGGTTGCGCTTACAGGATAGACAAGGCTAGTTCCATATTGAATCTTCAGGCGTTCCACCGCATCGGTATTATCACTAGTCCAGACTTGAGGCATGTAGTAAAGCATGCCTGGATCAAAGCGTCCTCCGCCACTTGAACAGCTCTCGAAAAGAATATGTGGAAATTCGGTGGTGATGCGCTCCAACAGCTCATACAATCCAAGAACATAGCGATGAGCAGTCTCGGATTGTCGTTCCGGCGGCAGAGCAGCGGAACCGATTTCCGTCAGACAGCGGTTCATATCCCATTTCACATAAGAGACTGGCACGCTGGAGAAAATGGCCGAAAGCGAATCGTAGATGAAATCGCGCACTTCCTTGCGAGTATAGTCCAGCACCAGCTGCCATCTGGCTTCGCTGCGCCTCCGTCCCGGAACGTGAAGGCACCAGTCCGGATGCTCCCGGTACAACTCGCTGTCTGGAGAGATCATCTCTGGCTCAAACCAGAGCCCAAATTTAAGACCCAGCCTATTGATACGGTTCGCGACATCTGCGAGTCCGTCTGGCAGCTTCCGACGATCCTCGTACCAATCGCCGAGAGATGAATTGTCGGAATCCCGTTTTCCGAACCAACCGTCATCTAAGACAAATAGTTCGATGCCTAGCTCAGCCCCCTCTTTTGCTATCGATACCAACTTATCTGCATTGAAGTCAAAATAGGTAGCTTCCCAGTTATTGACCAGAATAGGTCGTTCTTCGTCCCGATATTTCCCTCGGCAAAGTCGGGTCCGATACAAGCGATGATACGTCCGCGACATATCTCCCAGTCCCTGACCGGAGTAAACCATAACTACTTCTGGCGTTTGGAAGCTCTCCTCTGGGCTCAGTAACCACGAAAAGTCAAAGGAGTTCACGCCGATGCTAAACCGTGTAGAGCCAAATGCATCCATTTCCGCTCCCGCCTCAAAACCCCCGCTGTAGACGAGGCTAAAGCCGAATGCCTCTCCATAGCATTCCGTTGTCTCCCGAGTGACCAATGCAGTAAAAGGATTGAGTTGATGGCTGCTCATGCCCCTTTTACTATCAATTCGGGTTTCACCTTGAAGAATCGGTTTGCGGGTAATATTCCCCTCCCGAGCCCATGCTCCCGAAAGATACATGAACTCTAAATCGCTTTTACCCGAAAAATCGACACAAGCACTTAGAGCACGGAGAAGTCGAAGATTCTTGGCTCCCGTATTACTCAAACGAGCCGAACGAGCGATTACGTTTCGATCCGCGAAGACGGTGTAAAGAAGAACAACTTTAAGACCTGAAAAGTCATCTTTTAACTCCAGTTCCAACGTATCCGCTTCGTCTTCATTTTCGGTATATACGGCCGGAAGTCCGGTTAATGATGGCTTTCCCTTGATGATCCGGTAACCGTCGTACTTTAACTCCGTGATACGAGTTCCATCTTCAAGTTCTACTTGATACGCAGGGTTACGGAAGTCCCCACTCCCATACTGCGGGTACTCTTGCGGTAGCCGATCCAATCCAGCCGTCGCAGAAGTGTGAAGCAATAGATCGGTCATTGATTCGCGGTGCTTCAGCCTATCTCCCCAATATACATGCACAGGAAATCCATCCACAATCTGAATAATATAACTCATGCCCGACGACTGTAGATGAAACAGCCCCGTTTGCTCTTGAACAATGATACCCATTGGAAAAACAACCCCTCCCTCTAGATCATACCCCTCGGAAATCCGCACCTAAAAAAGGACATAGAAGAACCTTTTTGTAACACCACCAACTAAGTTCACATGGTGTAAAGCTTGATAAGCTCCTCGTTAGTCGCAATAGGTTCTACAGAAATGATATATTAAACTAAGATATGAAGTACATGGCATGGTACTCACTATTTATGTTATAATGCTTGATAATTTACATAAGGAGATTTAGCGTGATAGAATATTTGCCACGTAGTAAGCAGCACTCTGAATTGTATCTAACTCAGTTTGGCATGGAGGAATGCATACCGGGGCACTTTTTTGGACCTGCGATAAGAGATCACTATCTGCTCCATTATATTTTGGACGGAGAAGGCACCTTCGAGGTCGGTGGGTCCAATTATCGCTTGCGGAAAGGTCAGTGGTTTCTAATCTGCCCCCAGGTCATCACTTTTTATCAAGCCGATGCAGTGAATCCTTGGTCTTATTGCTGGTTTGGTTTTAACGGAGCACTGGCAGAAACGCTCCTCAAGCAATCAGGCCTAACGATGACGCATCCAATCCTCTACTTTGAAGGAGACCATTTGATTTATCAATATTTGCAGCTCATGAACGAATCAAGTGGATGCCATAAAGCTCGGGAAACCAGACTAACCGGTCTGCTATGCTTAATGTTATCGGAGCTTATAGAGTTCGGCCCGGTAACGCCCCCCGAACAAAAGGAAAGCCGGGCGGAAATTTACGTGGAAAAAGTGAAGGATTTTATTGAAATGAATTATGCTCAGAAAATTACCATTGAGCACATTGCCAATTTTATCGGACTCAATCGAAGCTATTTGTGTTCGTTATTCAAACAACAAGTGAACACAAGCATTCAGGATTATTTGGTTCGCTATAGGATCAACAAAGCATGTGAAATGATGGGAAACGCTGAACTTTCGATAGGTGATATTTCCCGTTCAGTCGGCTATAACGACCCTTTACTCTTCTCGAAAATTTTTAAAAAGGTAAAGGGATTCTCCCCCAAACATTATCGAACTGAAACCCATGCCCAAACTCAAGCCGACTACTAAAAATACAATCGCTGACTCATTTGGAGGATGGGGCAACATCAACTCAACGTTTGTCACCTATTCGGCGTGGACTCCAAGAGCAGAGATGACGTTCTACCCGACTACTGGTAAGAGGCCTCTTACACGAACAAAAAAGATCAGCCAGAAAAACTGGCTGATCTCATAAGTTTATTTTGTTGTAGTTTGTCCTTCCAAATAAGAAACCGGCTCTTTAACCTCTACTTTGGTACCGCCAAATTCATCTTTAATGTATTTTTGAGTATCCTCGTTATGATAGAGATCCGCTAACTTTTGCAGCCCTTTGTCATTCGCCTTATCAGATGAAGTAACCAGGACGTTAATATTATTTTTGGTTGCCTGACTGATTTCCTCATGGAACAAGGAATCTTTCAATACATTCAGACCCCCTTCTAAAGCAATCGTATTCCCAATCAGCACCAAGCCTACATCTTGAATTACTCGTGGCCCTGTTTTGTCATCAATTAGTTCAAATTTCAGGTTTTTAGGATTGCTAGTAATATCATTGACTGTACCCAAGGCATCATTAAAGTCAGCCTTAAGCTTAATCAAACCGGATGCTTCCAATAACTTTAAACCTCTTGCTGTATTGGCCGGGTTATCTGCCAAAGCTACCAGAGCCCCGTCGGTCACTTCATCGATGCTTTTGAATTTTTGCGAATAAATCCCCATAGGCTCCAGGTAGGTTGTGGCTATAGCCTTCAAATCGGCTTTGCTCTCTTTGTTATAGCTAACCAGGTACGCCCACGATTGGAATGCATTCACGTCTACTTCGCCTTCTTTGGTCGCATTGTTCGTTTCGATTCCGCCGTTAATTTCTTTCACTTCAATGTCCAGCTTGGCATCCTTGGCGGCCTGGGACTGGGCAATATGCTTCCATATCTGGGCGTCAGAGCCCATGGAGCCGATGACTACTTTTTGCGTTTCCGAACCGGAAGCGGCGCTGGAGCCATTGCTGTCTGAACTTTTATTACCGCATCCTGCAGCAACTAATAATAAACTAATCCCTAATAGTAAAACGAACGATTTCCTCATGTTGTTTTCCCCCAGATCATGCTAGTATGCTAGTGCATCGTCATTCCACCTGTAACATTAATCGCTTGTCCTGTCATATATGCAGAGAGCGGACTTGCCAGAAATAGCACCACATTGGCGACATCCTCCACCTCAGCCGTTCTCCCCAAAGGTACCTGTGAACAATCTTCTTCGTATATTTCTTGAGCGGTCATTCCGCGAATGACGCCCCCTTCAATCCGTTCACGATGCTTCATCGGCGTTTCTACAATGCCGGGGCAGACCGCATTTACCAAAATATTTTGCCGGGCAAGCTCAATGGCCATTACCTTGGTCAAGCCGAGAACCGCATGTTTGGAAGCACAATATCCGCCCATGGCCCGATATCCATTTTTTCCAGCCTGCGAAGCAATTTGAATAATTCGGCCTGATTTACGAGCGGCCACCATTTCTTTTGCAAAACGTTTGGACGTTACATATAATCCGGTTGAATTGATCGAAAATACTTTCTCCCAATCAGCCAACTCACTATCAATGACATAATCCATCGTAGAAGTACCAGCGCAGTTCACCAATATATCAGGCACTCCCGCTTCGCTGATTAGTAGATCGCACCATCTTTCGATATCATCCGGTTTGGATATGTCCAATTGCGTTTCAACCAACTGTGGATTGACCACTCTATACGGCTCTTCATAAGAAATATCAGCAGAAATCACTTTAGCTCCGCTTTTAATGAAAAGCTCTACAATTCCCTTGCCTATGCCTGACTTGCCGCCTGTCACTACCGCTGTCTGATGAGATAGGTCAATCGAAATCATAGATTTTAAAATACTCTTTCGAAAGGATCGCGGCTAATACCCGCCTCTAATACAATCTTCACATATTCCTGCGCTGAAAAAAGAGAGTGGTCCTTGTAGTTCCCGCATTCCAAAGCAGTAACAGCCGGAACCTCTGTCGTTTCCAGAATTCTTTTCAAGGTTTTTTCCAAAGCGAGTGCAATTTCCTCTGGCTCATGTTCATTCCACAAAATCAAGTAGAACCCCGTTCTGCATCCCATAGGAGAGATATCAATAATTCCTTTGATTTCATCTCTCAGGTACGTCGCTAATAAGTGCTCCAGCGTATGTACAGCTGCTGTCGGAAGTGCGTCTTCATTAGGTTGTAAAAATCTCAAGTCATACTTTTGTACTGTGCTTCCTTTTTCGTCATGCTCTACTCCCGCTGCTCTTACATAAGGAGCCTTTACAATCGTGTGATCTAATTGAAAACTTTCTACTTTTGCCATTTTTCTTTTCCTCTTTTCTGTAATTTATATTTTTAATCTAATGATGGATACTCTACATTTGTGATTTTTTTAATAAAGAATTAAATGCTCCAATTCAGCATTTTTGTAATTATACATCGGATTACTCGGTTTTACCACCATAATTCTTGTCGCATTTCTTTTTTCTTTGACCGTCTCTCCTTTGCCTGTAGGTTTTGACATAGTGTACAATGTATACGATAATGCATTTTTACGAAAAAGATCGAGGACATCATAAGCCTCATTTAGGAGAATGCTCTGTGAATGAACCGGATTGGAAGCACCTGAATGCTGTCCCATTACCCTTGCAGGAATTTCAGCTACAGCTGGATCAAAACAGTGTTAACGCCAAGCAACTAGAGGAGTGGAGAAAGATTCCCGTCCTTTATCAGCTGGCTCTGGAGGAATTAAAGAATAAAATTAAGCTGATTCAGACGGAATGGAAGCTGTTAGACGGTTTTAGCCCGATTGAGCATATTAAAACCCGGATCAAAGAGCCCCACAGCATCGTGGAAAAGGTTCGGCGCAAAGGGCATGAAGTCACCTTGGACAATATATTGCGTGAAATTCATGATATCGCGGGAATGCGCGTGGTATGCGCTTTTGTGAAAGATATTTATCGTCTGATGGATCATCTTCACACACGGGAAGACATTCGTATTCTGGAGGTCAAGGACTATATAGCCCATCCTAAGCCCAACGGCTATCAGAGCCTGCATGTCATTGTGGAAATTCCGCTGATCCTGTTTGAGGGCACACGCTGGATCAAGGTTGAAATTCAATTGCGCACATTGGCTATGGATTTCTGGGCCAGTATGGAGCATATTTTGTACTATAAGTTCGATAAGAAAGTGCCTGAACATGTCGTTAATGGATTGACCGAAGCCGCACGTGCAACCTACGAGCTGGATCAGAAAATGCTGAAGTTGCGCGGCGAAATTTTATCGCTTAGCGAGGAACAGGATGCGGAAGAATCCCCGGCGAAACAATCCGAAGAGTCGTCCTTGAAGACACTCTCCCTCCCTGCAGATCACGCCACTTCACGGCCACAAACCTGCTAAGTTTTTGTGCACAAGATAACTTAAGAATTCAGTCGAGGCTGCAACAACTATGGTTCATTCTTACGCTGGATTCTTATGTATTAGGTATAAATAAAGAGCCATCAAAACCACGTTCATCATGGTTTTGATGGCTCTTTTACACATTTTTTCGATCAAATATTACTGCTTCTCGCGAATCTCTGTGCTGATTTTCTCTACGATGTCCGCAATGCTGAGTGATCCCAGATCGCCTTCGCCGCGTTTACGAACCGCTACAGTACCGGTTGTTTTTTCATTTTCCCCGATAACGAACATATATGGAACCTTCTCCAATTGCGCCTCGCGGATTTTATAACCAAGCTTCTCATTGCGAGTATCCACTTCGACGCGCAGACCTGCTTTCAGCAACGCATCCTGTATCTCATTAGCAGTCTCGATATAGTTCTCGGATACTGGCAGCAGCTTCGCATGAACAGGAGCCAACCACAATGGGAATGCACCTGTAAAATGCTCAGTCAGGATGCCCATGAAGCGGTCAATCGAACCGTAGATGGCACGGTGAATAACGACTGGACGGTGCTTCTGGTTGTCCTCGCCCACATAAGTGAGGTCGAATTTTTCAGGCATTTGGAAGTCCAATTGGATCGTTCCGCACTGCCAGCTGCGTCTGAGCGCATCGAGAATGTGGAAGTCAATTTTTGGACCGTAAAATGCTCCATCTCCCGCATTAATACGGTAGTTGATGCCCAGGTGATCCAGCACGTTTTGCAAAGCTTGTTCCGCTTGATCCCACAGCACTGGCTCGCCCATAAAGTCATCTGGACGTGTGGACAATTCCACTGTGAAGTCAAAGCCAAACACACTATACATTTCGTTAATCAGCTTAATTACGTCTGTAATTTCTTGTTCAATCTGACCTGGTGTGACGAAAATATGCGCATCATCCTGACAGAATGTACGAACACGCATCATACCGTTCAACGCGCCGGACAGCTCATGGCGATGCACTTGTCCAAATTCGGCTATACGAATTGGCAGATCGCGGTAGGAGTGAAGCTCATTTTTAAACACAAGCATATGCCCTGGACAGTTCATCGGTTTCAGAGCAAATGTAGTTTCATCCACTTCGGAGAAGTACATGTTTTCCTTGTAATGCTCATAGTGTCCCGATTGTTCCCACAGACGATTGTTCATCATCAGCGGTGTACGTACTTCCTCATAGCCATGCAGACGTTGAATGTCACGGGAGTAATCTTCCAATGCAGTGCGGACAACCATACCTTTAGGCAGGTAGAACGGCATGCCCGGTGCTTCTTCGGAGAACATGAACAGTTCCAGCTCTTTACCCAGCTTGCGATGGTCGCGTTTTTTCGCTTCTTCCAGCAAATGCAGGTGCTCATCCAGTTGTGCTTTTTTCGGGAATGCTGTTCCGTAGATACGTTGCAGCATCTTGTTGTTGGAATCACCTCTCCAGTATGCGCCCGCTACACTCAACAGTTTAAAAGCTTTGATGCGGCCAGTAGATGGCAAATGCGGGCCACGACACAGGTCAAAAAATTCGCCTTGATCATAGATTGTAATTTCCGCTTCTTCCGGCAAATCACGAATCAGTTCCAGCTTCAGTGGATCTTCCAACTCTCCAAAAATGCGAGTGGCTTCCTCACGGCTGACCACACGACGTGTAATCGGCAGATTTTCCTGTGCGATCTTCGTCATTTCCTTCTCGATCTTGGCCAAGTCGTCAACGGACAATGGGTTTTCGATATCAATGTCATAGTAGAAGCCGCTGTCGATGACCGGGCCGATACCCAGCTTCACGTTTTTCTCACCGTAAATGCGTTTGAGCGCCTGAGCGAGCAAATGCGCTGTACTGTGGCGATAAATTTCCAGACCGTCTGCACCGTCCAGCGTAATAATTTCAAGGTCAACGTTCTGATCCAAAACGGTGTTCAGATCTACAGCCTTCCCGTTCACTTTACCTGCTACTGCGTTCTTTTTCAGCCCGGAGCTGATCGAACCCGCCACGTCGGCGATCGTTACGCCCTGCTCGTACTCGCGTACGGCTCCATCCGGCAATTTCACTTGAATACTCACGATTAAAGCCTCCATTTCAAATTGTGTGCTATATCAAAATTGAACGCAAAAAAACGCCTCTCTCCCTCAAGGGACGAGTGCGTTCAGCTCGTGGTTCCACCCTAGTTCGGCCCGCTCCTGTGCGTACATTTATGTTCATCGGAACATGCTTCATGCACGACATGCGTGACCCTCCATTGGTATCCGTTAACGGGGATAAAGCGGTAGGCGCTTACTAATGTTACTGCCAGATTGCACAGCTACATGTTCAACGTCACGGCTACAAAGGGGTAACTTCACATGCGGTTGCCGGAAAAGCTCTCAGCCTCGTCTTTTCTCTCTGAACGGCCCTTCAAGGAAATCATGTCTTTGGTCAATGCCTTGAATATCACTATATGCTACAGCATTATAGATCAAATTCGCAGGTATTTCAAGTGGGCGATTATGTAATTTCATGCCTCCTATGCATCAGCTAGCTAAGGGAGCTCATGTGCCCATATTTACACAGCTCTAAAAACACTATAATATATACTTATCTAGACGATACCGTACAGAAAGGGAGAGGGAGAGATGCCTAAAATTATTGTCACAGAAGAACAATGGATTCAGAAAGGAATCGAACGTTTTGAACAGGGTGGGATTGATCAACTCGTAGTTGAGAAAATGGCCGTTGCTTTAGGGTGCAGTAAGAGTAGTTTTTATTGGTATTTTAACAATCGCAGCAGCTACATTAGACAGATTGTGGAGACATGGAAGGAACAGACGACACAACAGATTATTGCAGCGTCCATCATCCATGCTGCCGCAGATGAGCGGATCAGAGAGTTGTTAACCCAGATGTTCGGGAAGACGAAACGAGGAGATTTTCTGTTTTATCTGCGAAAACTGTCATTGAAGGATGATAGTTACCATTCCCTGCTCAATGAAGTCGAACAGATGAGAATGGAGTTTATGAAGCAGCTTTTAATACAGAAGGGAATGCAACCAGAGAAAGCCTTTCAGAGATCATGGATGTTGTACCATTACTACTTAGGCTGGTATGAGCGTCACAAGCAAGAGACATTAAGTGACGAAGCCATTCAACGGCATATTCACATGATTTGGACAGAGTGGATTTCGAATTAATTCAATTAAGGAGGGTGCCACATGTTGGAGTTACTTACATGGGCAGTTGGCGGAATTCTATGGGTACTGAGCGGCATGCATCTATATTGGGTATTCGGCGGACAAAAAGGTGCAAAGGCAGCGATCCCAAGCACAGGAACAGCTTTGCTCTTTGAGCCCTCCAAGATAGGGACATCAATTGTAGCTATTCTACTAGCTTTAGCCGCTTGGTTCGTACTAGAACTAGGTGGAGTTACACAATTCCTGTTTTTCAGTTCCTTTCATTCCTACGGTGCAGGCTTGTTATCGTGCATATTTATTTTACGTTCTATAGGAGATTTCAAATGGGTAGGGCTTTTCAAGAGAAAAAAAGGAACTGTTTTTGCAAAGTGGGACACTGTGCTCTACTCGCCCCTTTGTTTTCTCTTGGGAACAGCCATTTTAATCATTATGTTTTTGCGTACGGCATAGCTTAAAGCTGACCTCTATCAGGTGGTTTGTTTCTTTCGCACGTCTCCACTCGTTTCTTTCTCAGTGAAAAAGTACAGCAAAGCCAGCACAGGCAGGACGACTCCAATCAGAGAACTGAAATTCCAACCTCCTAACGCATACGACCAACCCCCTAATGATGATCCAATCGCTCCGCCTATGAAAAAAATAGACATGAATAATCCGTTCAAACGCCCTCTCGCTTCACTTCCCAAGGAGTAAATCACACGTTGTCCAAGTACAAGGTTTCCCGATACAGCCATATCCAGTGTAATCGCTGAAATAAAGAGAAGTACGAGCGCAACGGTCGAATGACTTTGAAAAAGATAGATGAGCAAAAAAGACAAGGCTGCAATGATCATAGCTAACCCGGTTAAACCTTTGCTCCAGCCTTTATCAGCCAATCTCCCGGCAATCGGAGCAGCTACTGCACCGCCTACGCCTACCAAAGCAAACAATGCAATCCCTTGTTGAGACATTCCGAAATCATCCGCCAATCGTAAAGGAACAACAGTCCAAAATAGGCTGAAGGCCCCAAATAGGCAGGCTTGATAGAGGGCACGGCGACGCAATGCAGGCGTTTGTTTTAAAAGAGTGCCTAACGAGAAAATCAATTTACTGTAAGATACCGTAGGCACAGGCTTGCGCTCTGGAAGAGCTCGCGAGAGCAGAATCGTCAACAGCGTCAAGACAATGGCTGACAAAATAAATACGGCTTGCCATCCCCAGATGCTGGTGATAAAGCTTGCTACTGGCCGTGCGAACATAATGCCTAGCAAGAGTCCGCTCATGACATTCCCAACAACGCGGCCGCGCTGCTCTTCGGATGCTAAATAGGTGGCGTACGGCACCAGTATTTGGGCTACCACAGATCCAATTCCAATGAATAAGGATGCGGTCAGGAACAACGGGGCATTGGTGGCAAAAGCGGCAACAACCAATGCACAGACTGTGATGATTAGCGATATGACCATGAGCCGTCGATTTTCAATAATGTCGCTGAGCGGTACGATAAATAGCAATCCCACCACATAACCGATTTGAGTCAAGGTGACAATGAAGCCCGCTGCTGTAGAAGAAAGACCCATAGCAATGTGAATAGGTCCTACAAGGGTTTGAGCATAGTACAGGTTGGCAACAATAAGGCCGCATGCGGCTGCCAACAAAAACATCATCCAATTTGAGATACGGTTACTTTCTAAGGCTTGTTGTTCTCTTTGCATGATAATCCTCCTCATTAATTTAAATACTAAACGTATAGTTCATTAATTCGATAATCAAATAATATACTGAACGTTTCGTTTTGTAAATAGGCGAAATCAACTTTTTTATTTCACATAATATTTGATATACTGAACGTATAGTTTATTTTTCGCGTTTACTTATATCCGTTAAGAAGGTGAGCATTCCAGTGCAGAGCAAAAGAGGACGTCCACGTAATGTCGAGACGCAAAAATCTATCCTTAACGCTTCCTATGATCTACTGTTGGAGCAAGGCTTTGGGGCGGTTACGGTAGAAAAAATTGCTGAGCGAGCGAAAGTTAGCAAAGCCACCATTTATAAATGGTGGCCTAACAAAGCTGCAGTAGTGATGGATGGCTTCCTGTCAGCCACCATAGCAAGATTGCCCGTGCCCGACACGGGTTGTGTATTAGATGACATTCTCATTCATGCCACGAATTTAGTGCGGTTCTTAATAAGCCGAGAGGGTAAAATCATTACAGAGTTAATAGGCGAAGGGCAACTTGATTCAGGATTGTCAGAGGCATACCGGACCCGATATTTCCACCCTCGGCGACTTGAGGCTAGGCTTCTTATTGAGCGCGGAATAGAGCGCGGAGAATTGAAGGAAAATCTCGATATTGAATTATGTATCGATCTCATTTACGGGCCGGTTTTTTATCGATTGTTGGTAACCGGTTATCCATTAGACGATTCCTATGTGCGACAGTTAGTCATAAATGCGTTCAAAGGAATTGGCTTGGACTGAATGACGTGGCATTAAGCAGTTCTCACAGAGTATCCTCTGTGAGGGCTGCTTTTTCTTTTACCTGCCACGATCCTCTGGCTAACTCCTGATTTGTTTATTCGTCAGGGTCTATACTAATTTTTTGCAGTAAATCGATAAGAAGCTCCTCTTCCTCTTCGGATAGATTGTAGACAAGGCTGACATTGGACTCGTCCAATATTCCTTGTAGGACAGGGGAAAATTCTAGCGCCTTGGCCGTAGGAGACAAAAGATGGGAACGGCGGTCATTTGGGTCTGTTTTCCGTTCAATGTAGCCTGATTCCTCCAATTGTTTCACAGAGCGTGCCGTGGTTGCCTTGTCAAATTTAAGTTCATTCGTCAACTGCTCTTGTGTAATGCCCGGCCGCTGCAAAATGAGCTTTAAAAAGCTGTGTTGTCCTCCACTGCCGATTCCGTAAGGAGTCAGTTTTTTGGACAATATTTTTTGATTACGACGGTACAGGTGGGAAATTAGCTTTCCAATCGGTTGTTTTTTTCTCATCAAATACACCTCATTGGCTTAAAAATGACACATCCCCAGTTGGGACCAAAGCAAAGTTTACAATAATATTGTTGCACACGCAACTAATTTGCTGTACACTAGAACCGTTCATTTAGTTGCGCGTGCAACTAAATAGAAATTGTTAACGATAACGAGGTGTAATGATGAGTTCAACTGCTATAACGGCTACAACCTATCAAGAGAATATCGACGTCCAGAAGAAACGTTGGCTGATTTTAATTGTTTTGAATCTGTTTACATTTATGTCCACATTGGATGGAAGCATCGTCAATATCGCTCTTCCTGTGTTGTCTCGCACGTTACATTTACCCGTGGCACAGATTGAATGGGTGACAACCGCCTATTTAATGGCGATATGTACCGCTATCTTATTTTTTGGCAAGCTTGGAGATATCGTTGGTAAAATCAAAATATTCAAAATCGGCACAATCGTATTCATTCTTGGCTCCCTATTGTGCGGTCTTAGCTCTTCGCTCTCTATGCTGCTGATTTCCCGTATTATTCAGGCGTTTGGAGCGTCCATGACCATGGCGAACAGCCAGGGGATCGTGACAGATATCTTCCCGTCCAATGAACGGGGCAAAGCGCTTGGCCTCATTGGAACCTTCGTTTCTCTGGGTAGTATCGCCGGGCCAAGCTTGGGCGGTATTATTGTCTCGTCGCTGGGCTGGCAGTATATTTTCTGGGTCAATGTACCGGTAGGGCTGGTCGCTGTCTTTCTTGGCTGGAAGCTTTTGCCGAAGGATCTGATCAAGGTGAAAGATAAAATTGACGTTCCCGGTAGCTTAGTGTTTGCTATTTTTATTCTCACTTTGTTCGTCGGATTGTTGCTGGGACAGCAGGTCGGGTATGGAGACAAACGTATTGTTGCTTCGCTGGTGGTGGCTGTAGTTGCTTTTGCCATATTCATCAGGTTGGAACTTCGTCGTCCAGGGCCGCTGTTACAGCTCGCACTATTCAAAAATCCGTTATTTTCGCTCAGTATTTTGTGTGCTTTTCTGGTGTTCGTCGCTAATTTTTGCTTTAACATCATTTCGCCTTTCTATGCGCAGAATATGCTGAACTTGTCGCCTTTTCATGCCGGGTTCCTGCTGATGCTGCTCCCCATCTCGATGGTTATTGTGGCCCCTCTCAGCGGTGCGCTTTCCGATAAAATCGGATCTGAACTGCTTACATTCGCCGGGCTGGTCGTTATGGTCATTGCCCAGATTGGATTGGCCCAACTGCATGCAGGCAGCTCCATCCCGCTTGTGGGTCTGTGGATTGCCATGCTGGGCATTGGCAGTGGTTTATTCCAATCGCCGAACAACTCGCTGATTATGTCCACGGTACCCCGCACACAGCTCGGCTCAGCCGGGAGTGTCAATTCGCTGGTTCGCAACGTCGGCATGGTTGTGGGGATCACTTTGGCCACATCGATCCTCTTTTATATTATGAGTAAAGAGGCTGGTTATCGGGTCACCGGCTTGGTCCCGGGTCATCCAGAAATTTTTCTGGCAGGCATGCATGTAGTCTTTATGACGTCCGCGTCCATCTGTCTTGTGGCGGCATTGTTAACAGGCTGGCGGCTGATTGGGGCTAGACGGGCAAAAACGCAGCAAGAAAAGGGATAAAGACCAAGAGAAGAAATAAAGCGTCCGTAGACAGAACAATAATCGTAGGATTAAGATGATGAGTATTGCAGTACAAACACGGCATTAAAAGCAACATTTACAATTTTAAAAATGTGATACAAGGGTGGCGCTTACATGAAATATTGCTATGAATGCGGAACAAAATTGATGGTGAAGGAGTGTGAAGGCGAGGGCCCTATCCCCTTTTGTCATACATGCCAGGTCTTTCGTTTCCCGATATTCAGCACTGCGATCAGTACCGCTGTATTGAATAGTCAGAGAAATAAGGTGCTGCTCATACAGCAGTACAATATTCAGGGCTTCATTTTATTGGCAGGTTATGTGAGCAAGGGTGAATCCGCCGAGCAGACATTGGTGCGTGAAGTTAAGGAAGAAGTAGGATTACAAGTCGATGAGTATCAATATATGCGCAGTGAGTATTTTGAACGAAGCAATACACTGATGCTGAATTTTGTATCCATTGTGAATGACGATCAGTTGGATGTTCTTAGTACGGAGGTAGATCAAGCACGTTGGTTTACACTGGAGGAAGCCAAGCAAGCTATTTTGAAAAACAGCTTAGCGGAATCCTTCTTGCTGACCATTATTGAAAAGATTGAGGCAGGCTTATTTTGAAGTGATACAAGCGTGGCAATGCAAAAATGATGAAAAAGATGGCTTTACAGATATATTGAATTGCTCTAAACCGCAAGATGGCTGCTCTTCAAAGGAACCCTCTTGCGGGTCACAGCATGTTTATACTCTTTGTCATTGCTGGAATTTCAGCGACTCCCCTCACATCCCCTACATTTCTACTAAACGTCCATTCTCTTTCCATGATTGCAGTATTTTCTCAAGTACCCACTGATTTTTGTAGCCGTCCTCGAATATGGGAGCACGATCCACAGACTTTCCCCTTGCCAGCTCAACAAAATCTTCATAAGCCGTATGATTATAGATTACAGGGACAGACCAAGTCTCGTATTCGGCACCCGGGTGTTCCAGGTCACGCAGCACGATGCGGATACTTTCCGGGTTATTGAGGCTGGCGTGCAGTGTGCCAAGTTCTCCATAGATATCGACTTCGATATCGTGCCGTATGCCGATGGCATTTTTATGAGTGATAAAGGTTCCCACGGTATTGTCGCCTACGATGCCATGAAAGGCAGCAAGATCTTCCACATCTACTTTTACAGGCAGACCCGTGATCGGATCGAACCGCTCAGGTGTAATGGTATGTAACAGCGCTGCGACACTTTTAAATTCACCCACCAAAAAACGGGCCAGATCAATGATATGTGAGGCTGTATCCCCCACTACTCCAGAACCAGCCTTGGCTAAATTGTGACGCCATGTATATGGATGCTGACGATATGGCGCAAATGCATCCATTAGATAACGAAATTGAATGTTATAGATTTTACCCAGCTTTTGCTCATCCAGCAGTTGCTTGGTATATTGGAAGGCCGCCCCGTAGCGATGCTTATAGTGAACCAGCAAAGGCACCGGATTCGCTGTATATAGCTTTTTCAACTGATCCGCTTCTTCCCATGTGAGAGTCAATGGTTTTTCTGCCAGTACAGCTTTGTGTTCTTCCAGCGCAATACGAATAATGTCAAAATGCACATCATTGGGTGTCAGCGACAGAATCGCATCTACCTCTGAGTCACGGATTAATGCTTCATAATGGGCGTACCGCTTGGAAGCAGGCAGTTGCAATTGTTCTCCGATGGCTTGAAGGCGATTGGGATTCACATCACTAACGGCCACAATAGATACCCCCGAGATGGTGTGCAGTGATCTCATGTGATATTCAGCGATCAGACCCAGGCCAATGATACCCATCCGAATTTGTTTGGTTGGGGAGGTGGAGGTACTCATATGTTCAGAATTCCCTTCTCTTCAATTTGGTTTGAACTCTGTAGCAAATTCCTTTTTGCTATGCAGTATCACCCGTTGCTTTGTAGAATAGTCCCCACAGGAAGTGATCGTCACAACCTTCAATTCAACAGTCTGATGCTGGGCAGTGAATACAATGTCCATAAAAAAGGATCTGCAGATCCGTTGTCCGGTGTTGCAGATCCTTGGTATTCCTTCTCTATATCGACTACATCAAAAATGTACCTACCACAAAAGACACCCCGACGATGACCGAGCGCAGCAGCTGTGCCAGAGCCACATTGCCGTTGGCAATTTCCTCGCACACTTTGGTACGCGGCGTCACCAGATCAAAAATCACATAGACCAGACACAGCACTACAATGCCCACAGCCGACCAGGTCAGCATATCTAGCCATGAATGACTGCTGTACGACACCATTCCCACGATGATACACAGACCTAGCAGCTTTGCACCCATATAGATGCCTGCCGCCTCATTGCCGCGTGCGATTTCTTGATTATCGTTATAACGTGTCAGCAGGCTGAACACAAAATAACCTACGATTAAGATGGCAAACAGGATAAGCAGGCCGATACCTACATTGCCCAATGCGTTGCCCAAACTGATATGAGAGTCCAATTTTCTTCCTCCTTATGATACTTCAGGATTTTGCAAAATCCTCACTTGTGAAAATAACAGATATGTTCGAATATGGTACATTTTTTAATTCAGCTTATATAACGGGCGGATTAGGAGGTACGGTGGCAACGGCGGCGGCGCAATAATAGGCCATATCACCTGTTACCTTTTCACCGATTCGCGGCAGGACACCCGCAAAACGCCCCCCGATCACGAATATACCTGTCAGCACATAGCCGTGGAATAGCCCTTCCTCGGTCTGTACCTCTGCACTCTGCATCGGCCACAGCCGCTGATAAATCTTAGGCTGTCCCTCGTAATAAGCGGCAATATGTGCGGCTTCCTCCTGCTCAGGCGTTCGTGGACCATCAGCTTGGTGAAGCAGATCAGGGTTGTCAGTCTGCGCAGGTTCAACCTCTCCCAAGGCGCCTTTCAGCATCTCCTCGGATTGAGGATGTTCAATCAAGTGCGTCCCTTTACCCTCCCGCCCCCATATACCTTTGGCCACATAAGGCTCTTTATTTTGCATAAACACCGAGGGTTCAAAATACGTAGGTAGCAGGTAGGTTCGTATCACCTCCAGCTCGCGATCGTCAAACAAACGAAAACCACAGAACTCTGGTGTCTGCTCATTGCGCTCATATAGCGACCACACGGTTGCGGTGAACCCTTTGCTCTGGGTAATGATATGCTGCGGCGGGTTGATTAATCCTATTTTCCCGTCTGCCACCATATCCATTAGCGCCTGCCCCACCTCAAGCCCCGTATCCTCCTCCCGGTCATCAATTAGATATTCCAGCGGATACAGGCGATAGAGAATGTGGATCTGCTCTCCCCGGTGATACAATCCTTCATTCGGGATAATCTCCAGTTCTTCCAAAGGCGCATAAACCACTTCAAACCCGGCTTGTTCACATAAATGCATAATATATTTGGTGTTCGTCTGATCCTCGATGTGCCAGTCATAGCAAGTGAAATACACCTTTGTTCCTAATCCCTTATTGCTATAAAAATGAATGAACTCCGTCAAGGCAGACTGAATCGCCTCGTCCATTCCAGATGAGGGTCCATGTAATGCATTGTCATCTTCCGACATTACTCCCTTACTCAGCACCTCCAGCAGCTTTCCTTCGAGATAAGCCACCTCGGGAATCCCGGTTGGGGTATCGGTGTTATTCTCTATGCACTTGATACCCGCTTCCCCCACAATCCAGTCCTGGCGGGTTATCCCATCCGGCTCGGCCTCCATTCGTGCAGCACGCAGCAAGCCTGGATGAATCCCCAACCGTTCCACCAGGTATTCATCCGGCATATAGCGCTGGACGAATTGCTGAACCTTGCGATAAATACGATGTACCGCCTCAGAAGCAGTCTGAAGCTCTGCCAGCTCGCTTTCCCGATATACCGTTAAGGCCGGCACGCAATAGGATTTACCATACATGCGATGATACGGAATTCTACGGCTGATTTCACCCTTAAAAAGCTCATTATGTTCATAAGGCAATTGCCGAATCGTGCGCATGCTCATCTTAACCCCCAGAGAAAAAGCCACTGCGTGAACCGCTGCTGCCAAAACCGCTGTGTGAGCTGGAAGATGAGGATGAACTTTTTCGGTAAGAACTGGAAGATGAACGACTACTATGGTAGGAGGAGCCTCCACTATAATATGTCGATCCACCATAGTAATACCCGCTGCTGCCTGAATCCCGACACGCCGTTTGTTCCGATACAGGAAGCTCATCGCAGTCATAATACTCGTCGTCACCGCAACCCGTCAGAGCAGCCGGGACAGCCAACATCAGGGCAAAGGCCGCCATCCGTGTACGAGAGCCGGGCTTGGATTTCATTTTTTCCCAAGAATGCTCCATCACAGATCGACCTCCTTCACAAACAGATGTACCTTTTTCAGCTGAGGGTCCAGTACCGAATATATAAATTCATATGTTTTGCCACCCAGTACTGTATAGTGATCTAATAGTCGTTGGGCCAACTCCAAAGTAAATACTGAACCTTCCCGCTGATCCATACTACGGAATGCAGGTTCATGCCATATCCAGTACATTGCACTGAATGTGGAAGTGTAACCTCCCTCACTGGCAAGCACGAGGTCTGTGATGGAGGCACCGTAAGGCTTTGCACGTTCCCCTGTAAATTCAGTCACATAGACGGAATGATCCGTATGTTCCTCACTTTCATTCGATATATGCGACCATAGTTTGTCATGGAGACGCGTAGCGTCTACAAGCTTGCGTAGAAACAGCTCATCTCCCGATACGGATTCCCGTGTCAGGCTGCGCAGTTCCTTTTGAGTGTCTTCCGACCATTCGCGATACGTTAATGAATAATAAATGATGATTCCCTTCCCTTCCTGTACGCTTCTGTCATGAGGTTTGCAACAAATCAAAGCGCTTCTGTCGTCGTTCACTATACGAGATTCTACCTTGAAAAGGTTCAATTTGGAAGAAAAACACGACAAAAAGCCGCAATCCCTAGGATTACGGCTTGATTTTCACTGCTACAGCTTGATATTGTTCTCGTCGAAATATTCCTCCAGCGTCATCCCCTGCTTGGCTACATCCTCCGCAATGTCTATTCCCACATAACGGATATGCCAAGGCTCGTACACATAGCCGGTTACATCTTCCTTCCCCTTCATATAACGAATAATAAATCCGTATTCCGGTGCATGTTTTTCCAGCCATTCGCCTTCCTTGGAAGCTCCGAAGGATTGCTCCAGCACATTACCTACGCTTGGGCTGGATACATCAATGGACAAACCTGTCTGATGCTCACTCGTACCCGGTACAGCGCTAACTTTAGAGGCATATTCCTGCCCCTTTGTCTTTACATTGTTGTTGAAAATAGATACCTGACGCTTATAGGAACGGTATCCCGATACCGCACGCAGCTCAATGCCGTCTTTTTCCGCCCCGTCGAACAGCTTCTCCAGTGCCTCTGCCGCTTCCTTACGCAAATGCCGCTTTTCATGCGGTCCCTCGAAGGAAAATGGTACCTGCGGCTCCACCAGATCATCGGGGACATAGCCTACAGGCAAGCTGCGCTTTTTGTTCACAACGACTGTATCAGAAGTCGCATTGGTGACGATCGCGGTTCCATCCTCTTCCTTAACCGTGGCTTGCAGCGCACTCTGGCTCCGCAACGCCATCACAGGGTCGGCTTGTCCGCCTTCTGTACCCGCAGAGGCTTGTCCAGCGCTAGTGCTGCCATTGCCCGTATCCGGCTGGGCGGAAGGCTGTACATTCTCCTGTACCGCTGTAGATGACTTCAACGGCTCGCTTTCCTGTCCACCTGATCCTCCCTGCTGGCAGGCTGCCAGTAATAGCCCTGGCAGGATCAGCCCTGGAATGAGCGCTTTGGTCCAGCGCTTAGATGCTCGCGTCTGTTGTATATGTCGTTTCATGCTGGTATCTCCTCCAATATTGCAATTGATGCATGACTTGCCGTCACTTTTCCGTTTCCCCATTGTAACTGAACTTTTGGCACTCTTCGAAGCCGTTATCCTGTTCGATGAGGGCGAATAGACTCGAAAAAGGAAGTATATACCCGAATTGTTACGGAGTATGACGTTTTTGCGGGATTGCAGCTCGGGCCCGCTCGGCTACCCGTTCACGTATGAGTTTCAATGCCTCTTCCGCACGGGGTAAACCCGGCAGCAAAGCCGTAATATCCGCTTCCTTCTTAGGAGCAAGCTTCTGCGGCAGACGAATCTCAATCGCGTGAAAGCCTGCACCGGGACGATGCAATGCTCCTTCTGCCGCAGACTCTGCAATCCATTCGCTAATCGCTGCCGATCCGCTGCGTCCGCCCTCCGGCCGCGAGGTAGACTCAAGCGCGGGGGATGTCCCCTGCACATGGGATAACTCTCCGGCCCAAGCACTAAATACGTACTCCAGCAACTCTTCCCACGACATTCCTATCAGTTCCAGACAGGTCTGCGGCTCGCTTTCCAGACCAGCTTGAAGAACTTTCTTCACATCGTCGACTACACCCACGCCATCCTCCATGCTAGAAGTGGCTGTCTCAGCTGCTAGCTGAACGATCTCATCCAGCGATAGACAGGTTTTCCCTTGCAAAAAATGGTAGATATCCAAAGGATCTGCTTTTAGCTGCTCCAACCATGCCTTCCGCTGTTCGGGGTTAAGTACAGGCGCTGGGCCAGTCCATTGGACAGCATGTGTGGAAGGTACACCCGTTGATTCGCCTCCCAACCCATTTCCGTCTAATTCCGCTATCCATTGACCGTCAGTTACTTTTAGCTTCACTCGCGGCCTCGTCATCGCCTTCATCCTTTCTCTGCTCACTCAATCCATACATCATTTTGCAACGCAATCAGACCGCGCAATTCATCATCAGACATTTCGGTGAGCCAATGTTCACCGGAGCCGACAACCTGCTCGGAAAGTGCCTTTTTGCTCTCGATCAGCTCGTCGATCCGCTCCTCCAGTGTACCTTGGCAAATCAGCTTGTGCACTTGTACATTGCGGCTTTGACCAATACGGAATACGCGGTCCGTCGCCTGGTTTTCCACTGCAGGATTCCACCAGCGGTCATAGTGAATGACATGGCTGGCGCGTGTCAGGTTCAGGCCCACGCCACCTGCACGCAGGGAAAGTACGAATATATTCGGTCCTTCTCCCTGCTGGAAGTTGTGAACAATTTCATCACGTCTGGTTTTCGCCAGTCCTCCATGCAGAAAATACGGCTCTTCCCCGAAGATTTTGGCCAAACGAGAGACCAGCAATTCTCCCATCGACACATATTGGGTGAATATCAGCGCCGATTCGCCGTTCTCGCGAATCGTCTCTACCAATTCCAGCAGTCGCTCCATTTTGCCCGAGTTTTCAGTTTTACCACTATCAGCCCGGCCCGGAATGATCAGACCCGGATGGTCACAAATCTGCTTCAACTTGGTCAGCGAAGATAGAACAAGCCCTTTGCGAGCCATACCGATCTGCCCATCCAGTGTTCCCAATAATTGATCCACCACGCCCCGATACAATCCGGCCTGCTCTGGTGTCAGTACACAGTAGGATTTCAACTCCAGCTTCTCTGGCAAATCCTTGCGTATATCTGGGTCGCTTTTGAGACGACGCAGCATGAACGGGGAGACGAGGCGATGAAGCTCACGCAACGCGGACCCCCGCTCCTCTCCTGCCAGACTGTAACGCTGGCGGAATGAAGAAGCCGTACCGAGGTAACCTGGATTCAGAAATTGAAAAATAGACCACAGCTCGCTCAGCCGATTCTCTACCGGGGTACCCGTCATGGCAATCCGATGTGGAGCAGACAGCTTCATGACGCTTTGTGCTTGCTTTGTTCGTGCATTTTTTATATATTGCGCCTCATCCAACACGATGGACGACCAGTATACCGCAGATAAATCGCTGCCGTCCCGGCCCGCCAAATGATAGGTAGTGAGGACGATATCATACTCACGTACACTTTCCTGAAACAGCTCGCCGTGGAGTCGCTGGTTGCCATGGTGAATATACAGTGACAAATCCGGTGAAAAGCGCTTCAACTCGCGCTGCCAGTTGCCAAGCAAGGACGTCGGACAGATGATCAACGCCGGACGTTGATCATCTGCGCCGATGCCACCGTCGAGCAGGCAGGTGATGACTTGAATCGTTTTACCAAGTCCCATGTCGTCCGCAAGGCAGACGCCAAAGCCCAATCCACGCATCGCAGCCAGCCATTGAAAGCCGCGCTCTTGATAGGGCCGTAATGCGCCATGCAGCGTCTCCGGCACAGGCCGTGGCTCTACCGAACGGAGTACGCCGCCCTCAGCCAAGGACGCAAGCAATCCGGCGGATTCCGCGCCAAAGATGGACAAGCCCTTCCATGAGGCCTCGCCTGCACTTTCATTTTCTGCAGCTAGATGCATCCATTCGGACAAGCTCATCTCACCGTTTTCCCCGCGCTTGATAAAGCGCAGCACCTGACGGATTTCCTTGGGATCGACCTCGATCCATTCCCCTCCGAGACGTACATACGGCAAATTGGCCGCGACGATGCTTTCCAGTTCCTCCATCGTCAAAATCGTATCACCCAGCACAGCCTCGGCATCAAACGAAATCATGCGGTTAATGCCGACAGACGATGTATCGGCAATCACACCATCTGGCTTGGCACCCTGCTCTGTCGAACGCATTTTGAGCCGCAAGCCTGCACGTCTTCGGCCCTCCCGGCTCCAGCGTGAAGGCATTTGCACGGTGATACCGTTCTTTTGTAGTGCAGGAACGGCTTCCGTCAGGAAGCGGAAGAACAACTCTGGCTCCAGTGTCAGCCCCTCGGGATAAGGACGATTCAATGCTTCTTGCAATATAGGTGCCGCTTCAGCCGCCTGTCCGAGCCTCATTAACAGTTGCGCCTGCACTTGACGATATACAATTCCGCCTCGAACCAGATCACGTTCAGGATGCGCCCACAGTGCCAGAGCAGGCAGTCGCAACCCCGGCTCAGCATCGCTTTCTGCCCAAAAGGTAATGCGCCATTCCTTCACACTCTCTTCCAGCGAAGGCTCCAAACGAAGGCACAACCGCAGTTGCCCTTCTATAGGCTCCTTGTCTTCCCGTTCCGTAACAGGCATTGCGCTTCCCTCAAGAGAGGACGCTTGAATCACCAGCTCCTCCATCTCCGCGGGCGTTCCCTGAATCGCCACCGGCCGGGAACCTGTCAGCAGACTGTTCCACCACAGCTCTGCCAGCGGCGATCCTCCGCGCCGATACTCTGCGCGATATCGGCCCAGCTCACGGTCTGATGCTGCCAGCACCGCGGTCGTTTCCGCATGGATGACCGCACACAAGAAGGAGTACAGCACGATTCCGGCTGCATCCTCACGTGTTTCAGGCTCCTTGCCCGCAAAAACAGCCGGAGCCGCCATACAAACAGCCGGCATTGCAGCAGCCAGCTCATAAAAGCGGCGTATATCCTCCTCTTGACACAGTCGAGGAATCCACACCCCGACAGCCGCTTCCGGACCACGACGGCGCGGTCCCGATGGACGCGCCTCTGTAAGCGATGGCGCAATTTCGCCCCGCTGCATCAGCTCTAGCGCGAAATAAGCAGCTTTTTGCCAATATTGCATTTCCTCGCCCAGCGTAATGCCCGATGCCGCACAGCCCTTCTCGTCCATGCGGGTCAACAGTGCCATCGTCTCGCGCGGTTCCAGCGCCAGACCCTCCAATGTACGCCCCAGCATGGAACGTCTTTTGCCACCTCTGCCCGCGGTTTCCACACGAGCAGTGTTCGGTATCCGTACCTCAGCAAGACGCAACGCAGCCTGCCGAAACGGCCGAAGGTCTCCCTTTAGCGTCAGCCTGCGGATTACACTGCTCCACGCATCGATACGTGGTTCCGACGTCTCACCAGAAAAGCAAAAAAACACATCTCCGAGCCATATTCCATAAAGCGGTTGATTCATATCTGTCTCCCGTCCAGCCTTTTGAATTATTACTCTTCATCATATACGAAAACGGGCTCTTTTCAAAACTTTATCACAAAAATAAATGGAAAGTCATAAGTTAATAACCTTAAATATTCATGTGGTTAACTATATAAGGGGGAGTCCGAAAAGCCATGGAAATGGCTATGGATACTCTCTCCTATTCGTCATCCTCCTTCAGATAAGGATTCAGGCTGTCTTGCAGCAATTCCTTGACCCTCATCCGCAGCTCTTTCGGATATATTACCTCGGCCTCTGGCCCATATTTTAGCAAAAGTCGTGACACATATCTAAACTCTTCGACCGGAATATATCCCTGCCATTCCTGACCCTGCCCTTCCTGATGGGAAACATTTTGGAAGAGGGCATCTGATCCGGCCAGCCTGGCACCCAATGCGGTAAATTTTATTTTAGACGGAATTCCTATACGGGAATCCTCCGAAGCCAACCATTCCTGAAGTGTGGGAAGGCTGTCCAAGGTTTCGTCCAGCATCGTTATTGTAATCACCCGATCTGAACGGTACAGAATGATGCGGTCTCTGCTATGCGCTGGCATGTACCAATATCCGTGATCAAAATACAGTCCAATCGGATATACTTCAGTCCACTTTTCACCGGAAGCGGAGCGGTAATGCATGTTCACC
Source organism: Paenibacillus sp. cl130 (assembly GCF_900116035.1). NCBI lineage: Bacteria > Bacillati > Bacillota > Bacilli > Caryophanales > Paenibacillaceae > Paenibacillus > Paenibacillus sp. cl130. Next base: position 175,174 of record NZ_FOYG01000005.1, on the reverse strand, counting down.
CGGCGCTTATTCAGCGCAGCCTCCAAAATGATTGAGGTGTAGGGTGACTCTGCGTGAGTGGGTAGCATACGAAAAGAAATGTACTCCTTTAATTGATCAATACTGTCCTGCACATCCTGTGGAAGCTCGGCATAATAATGCTCGGATAAATGTCCACGAACCGAGCCAAAAGGGATATCTGGAATGTTCTCCAACAGTTGCAGCATGAGAAAAAGACCCAGAGCCTCGTCGCGGGCAAGATGAAGAGGAGGAAGAAGCCGATTGGGAAGTGCCCGATACCCGCCATGGGGGCCCATTTCGGTATAAAGGGGTAACCCGGTCTGCTGCAAATAGTCGAGATCTCTTTGTATCGTCCTGACGGAGACACCAAAACGTTCAGCCAGCTCACGCGCCGTATATTTTTTTCGGGAATCCAGTATCCTCATAAGAGCAATCCTGCGTTCGTTCATAAGGTACCCCTCGATTCAAAAATTAATTTAAAATGACCGTTTAACTACGACATACTATGTCATAAATACATTGTAACATTAGGAAATAGAAAGGAGTGAATGAACTATGGGGGATTTGAAATCAAACGCAGTTGTGCTGTATATTGCCATGAGTCTCGACGGGTATATCGCTTTGCCGGACGGTTCGGTGGACTGGCTGTATGATGTTAAAGGGGATGGCGGGGACAATGGATATGCCGACTTTTACGACACCGTAGGTACAGTGCTGATGGGCAGGCTGACGTATGAGGAAGTGTTGAAGCTCTCAGATGATTTCCCTTATGCTGGCAAGCCATGCTATGTGCTCACACGAGCATTAACGGAGCAACAGCAAGCGCCACATGTTACATTTACGGACGAAGCTCTGACTGAACTGGTTCCACGTCTACAAGAACAATCGGAAGGTGCGGTATGGCTAGTCGGTGGAGGCCAGTTAGTCCGGGCCTTCTTACAAGCTGGACTGCTGGAGAAGGCTATCATTGCGATCATTCCCAAGGTGCTTGGACAAGGAATACCGTTATTTCCAGAAGGAACGCTACCAAGCACGTTTAAGCTCAAAGAAATAGAACGCCGCGGGGATATCGCTCTGCTCCATTACCATTTATAATTTTGTTTACAGAAAAGCCTTCATATTTCAGGATCACGTAATCTCCCTGAAATATGAAGGCTTTATCGCGTGCTTTTGTTCATTATTTGGTCTTCAAATTATCCCATGTTCTCTGGAAATCCTCGAATAGCTTCCCAGCATCCGATTTACCTGCCACATAAGCTTGCATCTGACTTCCGAATTCTTGCTGTGCTCCTTCAGGATAGCGGCTAAAGAACCAGCCCAACAGTTTGTTTTCCTTACTGTATTTCACCACTTCCGCACCCAATTGGCCCATATCAGCCTCTGCTCCTTCGATGCTCTTGAATGCTGGAATAAACTTGAATTCCTTGGTGATATACTTTTTCCCCTGCTCGGATGTCACCATCCAGTTTAAGAACTCCTTCGCCTCGGGTTTGACAGTCGAATTTTTATTAACCACCCAGTTGTTAGCGACACCTACAAACAGCTTATCTCCGGCTGTTGCGTCTTCACCAATCGGCATAGGCAAAATCCCCAAATTCAGCTTCGGATTAATACCATCAATTTGGACCTGAGTCCAGTTCCCTTGCTGCATCATGGCAGCCTTTCCAGTGGCGAAATTCGTTACCTGCGTGTTGTAATCGGTCGTGAGTGGCTTCGAATTGCCATACTTCAGTGTCAGATCGAACAGTTTAACCCACTCGGCGAATACAGCGTTGCCCGGAATCTTTGCTGTTCCATCATTTAGTCCTTTGACGAAGGCCGAAGGGTCCGGCTGATTGGCAAATGCCACGTTCAGCAAATGATTGCCTAACACCCAAAACTCCTGATATCCATTAGAAAATGGAGTAATCCCTGCAGCTTGGAGCTTTTGCGCAGCTCCCTCCAGTTCGGACAATGTTTTAGGGGTCTCCGTAATCCCCGCCTTCTTGAACAAATCCTTGTTATAAATAAAGCCGTAACCCTCCAGATTCATCGGCTGGCCATACAGCTTGCCGTCTTTGGTCATCGGCTCTTTGGCGACATCCACCACATCGCCAACCCAAGGCTGGTCAGACAGGTCCTCCAAATATTCCAGCCACGTATCCAGCTCACGGTAACCTCCTACGTTAAAAATATCCGGTTGCTCCCCGGAGGCGAACTTCGCCTTTAACGCCGCACCATAGTCACTGCCCCCGCCCACGGTCTGAATATCGAGCTTGATGCCTGGATGAGACGCTTCATATTCTGCCTTCATGCGATTCAGCGCTTCTGCAATCTCTACCTTAAACTGAAAAATGTGAATTGTTTTTTCCTTCACTTCCTCTTTGCCTGCGTTTTGTCCGCCACTGCTGTTACAACCTGCCAAAACCAGAGCAAAGGCCGCGAGGAGCAAGATGAGTGCTTGAGCTTTCTTTTTAAAAGTATGCGTTTTCATTTTCATGTTCCTTTCTATTCTAAATTCATATCAGATGAACTCGAAAAATTCATGTGGAAACGGAGTAAACGGAAAACGGAATGGTGCTGAACAAGCGATAGCGCTCGCCTTTGTCTCTAGATTCCCACCTTTATTCGTTTATTCAGGGGAATCTGGAGGCAACAGCGATGGTAAGCACCATCCGTTTGCGGAGTGGCCACCGTGTACATTTTCAGCTCATCCCACACTCAACCTTTGACCGAACCAGCCATAATACCTTGTATAATATATTTTTGCATGGCCAGAAAGAATACAATGACAGGCAAGATGCCCAGCACCAGAGCAGGCAAAGCCAAATCCCACTGCTTCGTGTATTGTCCAAAAAAGGCATAGGTAGCAATCGGAATCGTGCGCAGTTCAGCCTTTTGCAGTACCAGAGAAGGCAGGAGATAATCATTCCAAATCCAGAGCGTATTTAAAATAATAACAGTTACCATCATCGGTAGCATCAACGGATACACAATTCGGAAAAACACTCCGTAAGGCGTACAGCCGTCCACCGTAGCTGCTTCTTCCACCTCGACTGGCACACCTTTGACGAATCCATGAAAGAGAAAGATCGACATTGGAGCTCCGAATCCCAGATAACAGATTACCAGACCACTTATACTGTTCATTAAATCCAGTGTACTTACAACCTTGACCAAAGGAATCATCACCGATTGAAAAGGAATGACCATGGCAGCTACGAACAGGCTGAACAACACCCGATTATAACGCGTCGGACGCCGGACCATTCGGTAAGCAGCCATTGAGCTGATCAGTACGAGCAGCAGATTACTAATTACCGTAACCACGAGTGAATTCCATAAAGCTTCGGGAAAACGCGTGATGCTCCACGCTCTAGCGTAGTTGCTCCATACAAAGGTTTGTGGCCAGGCCGCAGAATCGGTGAGCAGGTCACCAAAGCTTTTGACCGAATTCACGAATAAAAAGTAAAACGGGACGAGGAATAACAATGCGACGAGGATCATCACCATCTCGGTCGCCCATGTTCCAAAGCGGTAGCGCTTGCTTGTTTCCATTTACGCTTCCACCTCCCGACTTTTCGTCAGTCGTACCTGAAGGCTCGTAACCAGAGCAACAATGATAAAGAAAATGAGTGCTTTAGCTGTTCCCAGCCCATAACGATTATTCACAAACGCTTCATTGTAAATATTGAGTGCAACCGACTCTGTGGACCCGAAGGGACCGCCTTTGGTCAGTGACAAATTGAGATCGAACATTTTGAATGACCATGATATCGCCAGGAAAAGACAAACCGTAACGGCAGGCATGATCAAAGGAAGTATAATCGACCGCAAAATTTGCATCCGGCTTGCTCCGTCAATTTCAGCTGCTTCCAGCATATCGCGGGGCACATTGGTCAGGGAAGAGATATAAATAACCATCAAATACCCGGCAGTTTGCCAGATAAACACGATGACAATGCCCCAGAAGGCCGTGATCTCATCTCCCAACCAGGACAGGTTGAAGAAGGACCAGTTCGTGCTCTCTCCGATTGCTGCAAATCCCTTGACGAAAATAAACTGCCAGATAAAGCCCAGCAACAGACCTCCGATCACATTAGGCATAAAAAAGATGGTCCTGAGTACATTTTTTGTTTTCAGCGGTTTGGTTAGAAAATACGCCAGTAGAAAGCCAAAAATATTCGCAGCCACCACTCCTACCACCGTAAAACGGACCGTAAACCAGAACGCTGTCCCAAATTTGTCATCATTCCATAAAATGTGACTGAAATTATCCAGCCCGACCCACTTTGCCTGATTGGCTACCCCATTCCACTCTGTAAAAGAATAGTACATTCCGAGCATGAAAGGGATTACAATAATGATAACGAAAAATAACGTCGACGGCCCTACAAAAATCCATTGCTGGAGCCATTGCGACGACTTGGCGCGATTCAATCCGATCCCCCCCTTTTGTTGTCTGTTGGTGTCTGGAACGCTCCCTTACGGCTTTCTTTCAGCAGCATGATGCTTGGTCCGTACGGATATGCGATTCACATGTTCATTATGTCGAATAAGCGCTCTGGAGAACACGTAGGATCGTGAACCATTAGGGGGGAAAATATTGACCTCTGGCTCGCCTTGAATTGTGAAAGGAGCTCACTGCATGAAATTTCACAGTATTCGTTCCCGCCTGATCTGGTTTTTGCTCATTGCGGTCACTCTGCCGCTGCTGCTGTCGATGACTATGACCTTTGTTCTCACCAAGCAATCCTTGCGGGAGCAGGCCACACAAGAAAATGAACGGCTTATTTTTCAGGGAATTACGAATCTGGATAACTATTTACAGGGACTGAATCGCGCGTCCATCGGAGTCTATAATGACCCTCATTTTCTGCGTAATCTGGCCAAAATCCCGGATGATTACCGGGCCGTCGCTGAAATTTACACCACGCTGCAAACGATGATGAATGCTTCGTCAGGCATTGACCAAGTGTATTTGCATTCTTTTGACGCGGGGCAATCCACATTGATTACCAGTACAGTCCCGCTACGGGAATTCCGACTGGAGCCCTTTACCGGTTCTATTCATTACGGCCCTTCTGGACTATTCATACAGCCTTCGCACATGAAGCATTTGTACGGCTTTTCGGCGGTCTCCTATGCGGAGCACAGCACAGAGCGGCAGGTATTTACACTTCACCGGGCGATTCGGAACATTCCTGCCTCAGAGACGCTTGGGGTACTGGCTATAGATGTTGATCTGGAGCCGCTGCGCAGTATTTGCCGTCAATTGTATGATGCGGATACAGAGGAGCTGTTTTTGATCGATCGGAACGGAACGATCGTATATAGCGGAAAAGAAGCATCGATTGGAACACACTGGAAGGAATCTGGCCTGCTCAATCGAATTTTTAAAGAAGGCGAGCACGGAGTGATTGAGGATGATACAGCACTGCACGTGTACGGCAAGCTGGATGCCAATCTGTCAGGCTGGACGCTCGTCAAGAAAATTCCACATCGTACGCTGTATTTACGGGCTACCCGCCTGACTCAGATTAATGCGGTCATTACAGGCGCAGCGTTGCTACTTGTCATTGTTGCCACGTTATGGATTTCGATAAAAATCACGGAACCTATTAAGCGACTGACTCGCTACATAAACCAGATTCAATCCGGTCAACTGGATGTAGACATTCGGGCCATGAGTAACGATGAGATCGGAGTACTGTCGCGCCGTTTCAGACAGATGATGGATACTATCAATAACCTCATTTTGCGGGAATACAAGCTGGAGCTGGCTAACAAGACACATCAATTGAAAGCGCTTCAAGCACAGATTAATCCTCACTTTTTATATAATACGCTACAGTCTATTGGAACCCTGGCCCTACAGCATGAGGTGCCGCGAATTTATTCTCTGCTCTCTTCCCTTGCCAAAATGCTGCGTTATAACATGCGGGACCATACGGTAGTTACACTCAAGGAAGAAGCCGAACATGTAAAACAATATCTTGATTTACAAAAGGAACGCTTCGGTGAGCAATTAGAGGTCACTTACCAGTGGGAAGATGAGGTGCTAAATGATCGGGTGCCAAAAATGATTCTCCAACCGTTGGTGGAAAACTACTTTAAACACGGTGCCGATCCCCGGCTGGGGCCCGGTGAAATTCGCATTACAGGCAGCCGAATCCAGGAAGGCATTGTGAAAATAACAGTGGAAAATAACGGAATTTCCATTCCACAGGCCGATTTGGAGCAGCTCCAGCATATGTTAAAACGTCCGCTGAAAGCCTACGAGGAGCCGGACACTAGCGAGCAGGACTCCATTGGCCTTCGTAATGTTCTATTGCGTATTCAGCTTCACTCGGAGGATGGTTCTAACACCCTGTGCGTAGACAACATTCTGCCTCATGGCGTCCGTTATACACTCGAAATTCGTACTGAAGTCCCTATGGAAATTCATATTAAGGGAGAGTGATCTGTCAATGAAAGTCCTGATTGTAGATGATGAGAAGCATGTACGCCATGCCATACGGATGCTCGTACATTGGGAAGCTTGCGGTGTGAGCGAGGTGATTGAGGCTGAGTCGGGCGATCAGGCGATTGAGGTCATTACCGCCCTTTCCCCACCTGTTGTACTCACGGATATGCGGATGCCCGGCAAGGATGGAGTAGCACTGATGGAGTGGATTCAAGTCAATTCCCCAGCAACCCGAGTCGTGGTGGTCAGTGGCTATGATGATTTTGACTTGGTTCGACAGGTCATCCGCCGGGGAGGCATGGACTATATTCTTAAGCCCGTGGATCCAGTGGAGATTAACGAGGCTCTAAATAAAGCCACTCAAGCCTGGCGGACGGCGGAGCAAGACCGGAATAGGCAGACGATGCAGGCCATGGAGGTCAATCGGATGAGGCCGCACTATGCTGATAAGCTCCTGACTGAAATCGTTTCCGGTATAGCGAATACCCCTCTATCCATTACGCCCTTACGTGAGGAGCTACGTCTTCCTGCAGCTATTCAGATATGTAATGCAGCTGTGATGAGTACCACTCAGCTGGATGCCGATATACTGGACAAATATAAAACGCGCCGTGCGCTTTTGAGCTTTTCCCTCATTAACATCTGTAACGAATTTCTCGGAACTTCTCAAACCGGAGTTGCATTCCGTCATCTGGAGCGTATGGACGAAATTATTCTGCTGTATTGGGGCGAGCCATCTCGTTGGCCGCTGCTCTTGCAGGATATTCACACAGGGATCAAAACGGCTTTGCGGTGTTACATGCACATCGGGGTTGGCTCTTTTGGCTCTTTTGGCGCTTTTCCCATAGCGGCAGCCACTGCCTACCAAGAGGCACGGCAAGCGTTGTGGAAACGGGATGTGTTGCAAACCGCCGACTGGATGCACCAGAGTTCCCAGACACGGCAGAGCATTCGTCTTCCCCAGTTGCCTGAGATGGAAGAGGAACTGCGGCTTAGTGCGCTCAGCTGTAATGCCAATCGTGTGTCGATAGCGGTAGGCCATTGGATAGCAGCCGTAGCCGAGCTGCCTTCGGTGACAGCAGAGCAGCTAGCCAGTTGGAATCAGGAGTTGGACTGGATGCTGGCCCGCTGGCTGAATGACAGACCTGGAGATATCGATGGCGAGGAACTGGCAGATGAGTCCGGCTCCATTCATGCATTGCCGGTCGACAACCGTGGCACGCTTTCCCTGCCCTTATGGCAAAGACAGGTTGAAAACCGACTGCTGGCAGCCGGTCAGGCGCTTACACCAAGCCATAGCCCAAACAACCCGACCATCCGTGATATTGCCCGCTATCTGGATGCACACTATAACGAGGACATTTCTCTACAGGATATGGCGAGCCGCTTTTATCTCAGTCGGGAATATATTTCTCGTAAATTCAAGCAGGAGTACGGGGTTAATCTGTCAGACTATTTGTGTCAGATCAGGATGAGCAAGGCAAAGCTATTGCTGCTAAATGACAAGCTGCGCCTTCATCATATTGCCGGTATGGTCGGGTATCAGGATGAAAAATATTTTGGCAAGGTGTTCAAAAAACTGGAGGGGGTCACGCCTGGCGAATTCAGAAGACGCCATTCTGCAAATCCTCAGCCGTTACCGCATACAGCACGTGATCTTCCCACACACCATTAATCTTCAAATAGTTGAGAGCCAGCCCTTCGCGGCGAAATCCTGCCTTTTCCATCACTCGATTGGAAGGCGTATTTCTTGGCATCACTCCAGCTTGAATACGGTGTAATTCCAACTCGTTCAAGGCGTAGCGTACAATATCCTTCACTGCGGAAGTCGCATAGCCTTGTCCGTGGTATGCAGGATCTACAAAGTAGCCCAGATTGGCATTTTGAAAGGGGCCTCTAGCGATACCCGACAGCTCCATTCTGCCAATCAGCTTATTATTTTCCAGCAAAAAAAGTCCAAACGTATATCCCTGTCCGGCTTGTGCCGCTTCCAAACCGTTGGAAATCAGACGCGCCTGTTCTTCCAGCGTAAAGTAAATTTCAGGTCGTTCTGGTTCGAACGGTTTGAAGAAATCAAAATTTTCACGTCTGATCTCTAATAAACGTTCTGCATCATTTACTTGTAACAGTCGAATCTGTAGCCCCGGATGGGTAGACTTAATCAAAATTACGCCATTAGCTTCATGCAACATTGTCAGTTTCCTTCTTTCTCCGTTATTCCTATAATATTGTGTTCATGGTCATGAGACAGGAAAATACCCCAGGTGCATGAGAGCAGCCTAGGGTATCTCCATCATTCAAAATTTAGTCCGTAACAGGCATCCAGCCTGGAAGGGTCGTCAATACATTCCACAAATAGTCAGGAATGACTAGCTCCTGCTGAGCTTGTTTGGATAATGTCGTGCGAATGGTATCTTCTGTGCCGTTTTGCACCTTCTGAACCCATTGCGGCTCCATCAAAAGCGGACGTCCCAGCGATACAAGCGGTACACCTGTCTCCAGTGCTGCAAGCGCCTCGTCCGGTGTATTCAGCGACCCGACTCCCATAATCGGCACACGGTTACCTACCTTCTCATGGATGAGAACGGTACGTGACCGTTCGTCACTACGGTCACGGAACGAACCACCAAAGAAATGATTTACGGAAATGTGCAGGTAATCCAACCCTTGATCCGCCAGACGGTCTACAAGCACCATCGTATCATCCAGCGTAATGCCTGGCGTGTGTCCTTCCTCAGGAGACAAGCGGTAGCCGAATATGAATGGACGCTTCGCATGCTCTGCGATCACTTTCTTCACTTCGTGAACAATCGCCAGCGGAAAGGCCAAGCGTTTCTCAAGGCTTCCTCCCCATTCATCAGTACGAATGTTGGAATGCGGGGAGAAGAACTGCTGCACCAGGTAACCGTTCGCTCCGTGAAGCTCCACACCATCATAGCCTGCTTCAATCGCGCGGCGAGTCGCTTCGCCATAGGCACGAATGACGCGGTGGATATCGTCGGATGTCATTTCACGCGGCACAGGCGCGCCTTCTTTTTCCTCGGCTACTGCGCTTGCACTGATCGGCTGTCCATCTGGAATTTGATCCGGTGGACACAGGCGGCCACCATGATAAATTTGCAGGATCGCTTTCGCGCCCTCCTGATGAATCGTATCTGCCAGACGGCGCAGGCTAGGAATCATTTCATCCTTGTCCGCACCGAACTCATTAACAAATCCTTTGCCATCTGGAGTTACATACACACAAGCGGTAATAACCGCGCCCACACCACCGGAGCGTTCACGGTAGTATGCCAGTTCCTCGTCACTGACTTCACCATTTTCGTGGGAAGCAAAGTTAGTCATAGGTGCCATGGTAATACGGTTCTTCAACGTAACACCGGATGGCAGGGTAAAAGCTTCAAATAGAGAATTATATTTTGGGTTCATTCGTTCTCTCTCCTTCAGTTTAAATCAGATCAGATAATATAAGGCTGTTAAGCATGAAGCCGAATATGAATTGGATGCAGTTTTCCTTCCATAACGAACTCAAACTACTGTTGCTTACTTAAATACAGTGGTTGTAACAACCACAGTATAATGATCCGCAACTATAAAGTCAAATCTATCCTTTCTGACCTTCCCCAAACTGTTCGAAAAAGCTGAACCGCAGCCACTTGTCACAAGCCACTGACAAAGCTTAATGGTTGCCGGATGTGCTGTTCTTCTCCTCCCGGCGGGAAAACCAGGTCGCGAGCAACGAGCCGGAAATATTATGCCACACGCTAAAAATCGCACTCGGTACAGCAGCAATCGGATTAAAATGAGCTGCTGCCAGCGCAGCGCCCAGTCCGGAATTCTGCATTCCCGTTTCCAGAGTAACAGCTTTACGCTTGGAAAGATTCATACCGAATAGCTTGGCAAACCAATATCCGAGCAGGAACCCGATACCGTTATGCAAAATAACCACACCAAAAATAATCGGACCTGTCTCCAAAATCTTGCCTTTGCTGCCTGCAATCACAATAGCCACGATGAGCATAATCACCAGTGTTGATATGAGCGGCAGCGCCTGGACACTGGCTTCTGCCTGTTTGCGAAATAGCGATTTGACGATAACACCCAACACAATGGGGACAATAACCACGATGAGAATATCCATGATCAGCGACTTCGCATCAATATTCATCCAACGTCCAGCAAGCAGGTTAATCATGGCCGGGGTAGCTAGTGGAGCAATCAGCGTCGATACTGAAGCAATCGACACGCCCAACGCCACATCGCCTTTGGATAAGAGCGTCATTACGTTGGACGCGGTTCCACTCGGGCAACAGCCTACCAAAATGACACCTACCGCAATATCCGGTGGCAGCTGCAATACTAATGCCAATCCAAAGGCCAGAAATGGCATAATCAGATAATGCCCGACCACACCAATAGCCACATCCACTGGACGCCGAAATACTTCACGAAAGTCAGCCGCAGATAAAGTCAGCCCCATCCCGAACATGACAATGCCCAAAAATAACTGTATGTATCCTTTCAACCCTGTAAACGCCGCAGGAAAGAAAAATCCCAAGCATGCAAATAAAAGTACCCAGATGGAAAAGGTTCCTCCTACAAATTTCCCTACTTTCTCCAAGCCATTCATTCCACTTATCTCCTTACTTCTATATAATTTGAATTTGAGGAAATTCAGCTTATATAGTGCTTAAAATTTTCACCATTGTACTACATATGACTGCATATACATACAACTTTTTATGATTTTACCGGGATCAAGAAACTTTTTCCGGTTAGGACATATTCGAAAGCAAAGTGGGTATATTCATAATAGAAGCTTGTGACCAGTCGGTCATTTTTGGATCATCATTCGTTGTGGAGGAGATATCCCTATGTCACGAAGCCATCCGTATAAATGGTGGAATATTATTGCATTTATCGCTGTCGTTCTCGTTAACGTTCTGGCTTCTACACTTCCTATCGGTGGCAGAAGCACTGCTGCTGTATCCAACATGTACCCAACCTTGATCACCCCAGCGGGTTACGCTTTTTCCATCTGGTCGGTCATCTACGTACTGCTCGCCTGCTTTGTCGTGTACCAAGCTACACCTACAGGGCAAGCCAAGACAAGCGTTCAGTCCATCGGTATTTTTTTTATTCTAAGCTGTCTCTTCAATATCATCTGGATTTTCCTCTGGCAGTATGTATACGTAGAGCTGTGCGTCATCGTCATTATTCTATACTTGCTTTCCTTGAGCGTCGTGTATGTACGTACCCGCACGCCGCAGCCAACCCGCGGAGAAATGTGGTTCGTCAAGCTACCGTTCAGCCTGAACCTCGGTTGGGTATCTGTTGCTACTATTATCAATATTGCAGTGGCACTGGAAAAGAATGAATGGAGTGGCTGGGGACTCAGCGATACGACATGGGCGATCATTATCCTGCTCATCGGCACCGTATTGGCCATCATGGTCAGCTTCCCTTATCGCGACAGCATTTATCCTCTCGTATTTGTATGGGCCTATGTCGCCATCGCCGTCGAGCATCCGAACAATGAAAATGTACGGCTGGCTTCATTGATCTTGGCGGCAATCATTCTGGTGTACGCGCTATGGCTATTCTTTGCCCGTAATCGAGAACGGGATTAAAGAAAACGAATATGATCTCCTAGCCAGAACAAGCGAGCTTGGGTCTGAATCATCTAGCCCAAGCTCGCTTGCTTTGTTTATTCATTTTAACCATGTGATTAGGTATAGACTTTAATCAAATCTATAAGCTTGCTTGTCGAGTGATCTGCATTCATTTTCTTCATATTGATAATATAATCCGACCTTTTTTCATACAAACCAAGAATCATGTCAACAAATCGTTCAGATTCCAACTCTTCTTCTTCTAAAAACTCACAAAAGCCTTGCGCTTTAAATGATTTGGCATTTAGAATTTGATCTCCCCGGCTGACTGCCTTTGAAAGAGGGATCAATAGCATAGGCTTCCGCAGCGTTAAGAATTCAAAAATGGAATTTGAACCCGCCCTAGAAACAACCATATCTGCCATCGCCATAACATCCGCCAGTTCATCGTTTATGTATTCAAACTGCTTGTAGCCATGCATATGAATGGAATGATTCACTTGGTCTTTACCACAAATATGGACGATTTGAAAATGAACGAGCAAAGCCTCTAAATTCATCCAGACCATCTCATTGATCTTCTTGGAACCTAAACTCCCACCCATGATCAGAATGATCGGCTTATTTCGAGTAAATCCGCAATAGGTCAAACCTTTGGCTGCCTCCCCATCTTTTAGTTCATCTCTCACAATAGCACCTACATACCGGGTATGCTTAGAGCGAAAGTACTGAGTGGTTTCAGGAAAGGTAGTACAAATTTCTGTAGCAAATATGCTGGAAATCTTATTAGCTAATCCAGGGGTAATATCTGATTCATGAATGATTACAGGGACTTTATTCAACCACCCAGCCAATACCACAGGAACCGAAACAAACCCGCCTTTTGAAAAAATAATATCCGGTTTTTCTTTTCTTATAATCCGGTACGCTTGAGAAATCCCCTTCAGCACTTTAAAAGGGTCCTTAAAATTATTCCAATCAAAATATCTGCGCAATTTCCCAGTTGAGATACTAAAATAACGCACATCTTCCAGTCCAGAAATCAATTTTCTTTCAATCCCTTGTTCAGAGCCTATGTATTGGACACTCCAATGTTGTTCCAGTAAGTGAGGAATCAAAGCTAGGTTTACTGCTACATGTCCTGAAGAGCCTCCACCAGTGAAAATTATTTTTTTAATCATCTCCACCTCCACTCTGTATTCAAAAAAAACAAAACACATTAAATTTGAGCAACCGGGTGCCTCTATTTAATAGGGACACCCGGTTGCCATACAAACTTTTTATTTTATGAACGGACCTTTCAGACTATTCGCCCTTCAATGCAATGACTTCAATCTCCACCAGTGCATCCTTAGGCAGACGAGCTACCTCCACCGCACTGCGTGCTGGATAGGGTTGTTCAAAGAAAGAACTGTACACCTCATTGACGCTGACAAAATCGTTCATGTCCTTCAGGAATACAGTCGCTTTCACAACCTGGTTCATGTTGCTGCCTGCCGCTTCCAGAATGGCTTGTACGTTGCTCAAGGACAGGCGTGCCTGCTCCTGTACATCCTTACCGAACTCACCTGTTGCCGGATTCAGTCCAAGCTGTCCCGAGGTGTAAATAAACCCGCCTGCCTCTACCGCTTGGCTATAAGGGCCGATAGCACCGGGTGCTTTTTCAGTAGCAATTGTTTTTTTCATATGGGTTGGATTCTCCTTCCTGATACTGGTTCACCGTATTATAGCATGTGAAGTCCAAAGCCACTATTCCGTGCGACGGATTAACGCACTGGGCTTCTTTTAAGCCATCCCTTGCGACGGTGCTATATTTTTTATATCCGCTGTAACCTTTAGCGCCTATGTATCATCTAACTCCTATAACCTGCTACAAAATAAATTCCACAAATCCAGATACAGGTACAATGATCATAGCCAGTATAGACGGGAAAGGAGCACCATCCTTTGAATCTCGAAACAAACTTACACCAAGCAAGGCAGGGGGACCGCAAGGCATTCGTCGCCTTGATGAAACATATGGAATCCGATATGTATGGCATGGCGCGTTCCATTCTTCGCAGCAATGAAGATTGCGCGGACGCGATGCAAGAGGCGATGCTCAAGGCATACCAGTCTCTGGGTGAGCTGCGTGAACCTCGCTATTTTAAAACATGGCTGCTTCGCATCCTCATTAATGAGTGCCATCTCATTATCCGCAAGCAAAAACGGATCGTACCCGTGGCGGAATTTATAAAGGAACCCTCCATTTCGGGCGGATATGAAAAAATCGAACTGCGCGAGGCCATCGACCACTTGGAGGAGTCCATGCGAACTGTGATTTCCCTGCACTATTTGCGGGATATGCCGATCAGAGAAATATCAGAGGTACTGGATGTATCAGAGGGGGCCGTCAAAACACGATTACACCGTGCTCGCAGAACATTAATGGACCTGCTACAAAATCGCGGAGAAAGGAAGGTGACCTTTCAATGAGCCCTTCAGAGTTTGAGAAACAGAATAAAGAGCTGGACCAGAAATTACAATCAGAAAAAGAAAACTTGGAAGCAGACACGGTAATGATTCCCGATTTGGTAAGAGAACGCTTAGATGTATTTTACACACAAATGGAATCGGATGTGGAGCCGTTATCCAAGTCTCCTTCCTCTTCCTTACATGGACCAGTCAAAAGATTTCTTCGGGGAACCGCAATTGTCGCTGCTTCTGCGGCTGCCATTGGCATTATGATCATTGGTAGCGCCTTTGTTTCGCCTACAATGGCAGAATCACTGAAACAGGTTCCCCTTGTAGACAGCGTGTTCAAGCTTGCTGGGGATCTCGGGCTGCAAACCGCTGATCAGAAAGGGTTCGCAACTTCCTCGAATCTCAGTGTTACCCATAGCGGTATTACATTAAAGGTACCACAAATCATATTTGACGGGACACGCTTGGTCGTGGCGTTGGAAAAGAGCGGCGGAGATTCACAACATCAAACCCTATATCCGGCCATCCAAACGCAAGGACAGCCCGAGGAGGACATTCTGGAGAAAGTGGACCTGTTCATCAATGGGACATCGGTCAATAGCAATAATGGCGCCTTTAATTTCATGTATGGCCGCCCAGGCAAAGACAGTAATTCTATGCTGATTGCGTATATGCGTGACCCTGCCAGTGGTAAACCCGCCTTATCGGATCAGTTTGAGCTAGAGGTATATGCAAAGTTAAAAGGTATAGCCGAGCCGTTTCGCATACAAACCACGGTTCACAAAACTAAAATAAATAACAAGATACTTCAGCTGCAAATGAGCAAGTCTAATCCGTATCTTGCATTTACGGCAGAAAAGGTAGAAATTACACCCATCACGACCAAGATCACAACGTCGTTCAAAATGCTGACCGATATTGCACATATGCCGGATGATTATACCGTGGAGCGAGAATACAAGTACATCAAAAACGGCCACACGATCCAGTACACCAAAAAGGAATTGGATATGCTTGAGTATGCTATATTCGACGAGCAGGGAAGAGAACTCCAGCTCCTGAGCGGCTCTGGAGTTCCCCTTACCAAAGAACGTGACAGCAAAATGATCACCCTGTTTACTCCTTTTGTAGATACTCCCCAGAAGATCATTTTCAAGCCTTATATATTGCCAACACAACCAAGAGGCAGTGCCCTACTCGATGCTAATGGCAACTGGACACGCCATTACATTGATGAATTAGAGATTACGATAGATGTGCCGCAAAAAACAAACCACCAATAAAACACAAATAACGCCGCTGTTGTCCGAATCATTGGGCAGCAGCGGCGTTATTGTCATTTTAATCCTGCCGTGGTTTTACACGTTCTCATCAGGAGCCGTTCCTGTAACAGGTTCCTCATCTTCGGATGTTAGCTCTGCACCAATGACCCGAATGATGTCGTTCGGATAAATATGTACGCCGCTCGCCTGCGCAAGAGCAATTCGTACCATGGCTCGTGCGATGACCGAGGCCGGGATAGCGCGGTAGGAAGCGAGCTTGCCCGTCATCAGACCGTCCAGCGCTTTCATGACAACAGCTGCAGCGGCTTCGCCCAAACGTCGTTCAGGTCTCGCGCCCAAAATCAGCGACGGACGGAACAAATGCAGCGCAGGCAGCCCGATAGCGGCAAGCGCCTCTTCAGCCTCACCCTTGGTGCGGTTATAAAACACGCGTGAATCTGGATCGGCCCCCATCGCTGAGATAGCTAGCATCTGTACAGCACCAGCCTCTTTGCCCAACTGGGCAGCCAGCACCGGATAGTCCAGATCCACCTGACGAAACTGCTCCTTGGTGCCAGCTTTTTTCATTGTTGTCCCAAGGCAGCAAAAAACATCATCCACCCCTTCGAAGGCGAACGCCGCTTTCTGTGGCTGTTCCCAATCGATGAGCGCCTGCTCCAGCTTGGGATGCTTGATGTCCAACGGACGTCTGCCCATAACCATGACGCGGTTGTATTCCTTTTGCACCAGCAGCTCTCGTACAACATAACCCCCGACGAGCCCTGTTGCACCCACAACGACCGCTTTACGTTCCATGATAGACCTCCTTTGTGCCATAACGCTCCTGCTCCTACAATAGCGATTAGGTTAATTTAAAGGGTTGTTCGTCCGCCTCCTTGCTTACGGACGGACACATGGGTAGGTACAAGGAAAACGTACTTCCCTTACCCTCCTCACTTTCTAAACGGATAAACCCGCCCAACAAGCGGGAAAAATCACGGCTGATGGACAATCCCAACCCGGTTCCTCCATATTTACGATTAATGGAACCGTTCGCCTGCTGGAATGCCTCAAAAATAACGTGTTGCTGAAGCTTGGAAATACCGATGCCCGTATCTTTTACAGCAAATACAACCCAATCTCCCTCCTGTCCCTTTCGATCCAGATGCTGTGTACTCATTTCTAGCAATACACGTCCTTCATGAGTGAACTTAAAGGCATTGGACAATAAATTACGCAAAATTTGCTGTACACGTTTAGAATCGG
The DNA here is from genome assembly GCF_900116035.1 of Paenibacillus sp. cl130. Classification (NCBI taxonomy): domain Bacteria; kingdom Bacillati; phylum Bacillota; class Bacilli; order Caryophanales; family Paenibacillaceae; genus Paenibacillus; species Paenibacillus sp. cl130. Next base: position 158,126 of record NZ_FOYG01000005.1, on the reverse strand, counting down.
ACCGAATTTCATTCGGTATAGGCTCATGCTCCTTTAAGCTGAATTCCAGGTTTTTATCCTTCGCAGTGACTTCAAAATGCATCATCATCACCTGCGCAATCTCACGCACATTGACTGGCTCACTTACGATTTCCATGTGCCCAGCCTCGACCTTGGACAAGTCCAAAATGTCGTTAATCATTTGGAGCAAATCATGCCCCGAGGCATAGATGAGATCGCTGTATTGGTATAACTCGTCCTCATCCAGTTCTTTTCCCTGCTCGTTGATAATCTGCGCCAGATTAATGATGCTGTTAAGAGGTGTACGTAACTCATGCGACATCGTTGCCATAAAATCCGATTTATATTGGGAAGCCATCATCAGTTGCTTGGCACGTTCCTCTAGAATGACCTTTGCCTTCTGCAACTCATCTCGCTGCTCTGATAACAACTCATTCGCCTGCTTAATCTGATGATTCCGCTGTTGTTCCATCTGAAAGTCCCTTAAAATCAGAGCAAATAAGAAACTGAGGACGATGCCGATTGGCAGTGTAAGAGGGACAACCTCCGCTACATAATAGCGCCAGGGAATGACGCCCAGACAGGCAATATTTAACGTATTTACGATATTAACCGCTAAAATGGTCACCGATGCCTTAATAATCAAACGCCAGGTGGAACGGCGCATCCAGTAGTTCAATCCGGCGCACAGGACGCCCAGAATGCTCATATTCAAAAAGCCGACCCACGCCGCCATATGCAGACCGAAGGTAAATCTCGTTAGTCCGATTGCGACCCCAATAATAATAAGCGTATAGGAGCGGGGATACACCAATGCCGCGATAATCAGCGGTACAAAACGCAAATCAAAAATAACCGTTTCACTAAAGTTAAAACCAAAACAAGAGCTGACCCATCCGCCAAATATCACTAGCAGCACCGAGCTGACATATTTGAACCGCGAAGAGGTACGACTCAAACCATATTTATAAATCACGTTCGCCACATAGGCAACGGCAATCAGCATCCCTAAATTCATTAAAAACATCATTGAAAATTGCATGGACTCACACTCCCATAGCGCAAAAAATTGGATGCCAGGCCTATGTTAACCGTGTTTGCCTTTCTTGTACATCATAACATGAAGCCCCATCTTTCGACATAAAAGATGCTTACATTCCTATATAAAAAAGCGAACCTCAATGGCTCGCCCTGTTGTGCTGATATATACAGAGTCAGCTTGTGATGCCTTTGTTCCGGCGCCACTCTTTGACAAATAATTCGGCAAAATAAGGGTCCCATTGGGTTCCCTTTCCCTCTTCCAATATCATAACCGCCTTCTCTTCCTTCATACCTTGCCGATAGGGACGATCAGACGTCATCGCATCATAAGCATCCGCTACAGCAATGATTCGCCCAAATAAGGGGATATCTTCCCCAGCGAGCTGGTCAGGGTATCCCTTGCCATCATAACGTTCATGGTGCGATCGCACGCCGGGCAAATAAGGGGCCATAGCATAAGCTGGTTCAACTTGCCGGAGAATGCTCTCTCCCATAACCGGGTGCATTTTAATCTGATCAAACTCCTCGTCCGTCAGCTTGCCGTCCTTGAGCAGAACAGCGTCAGCCACGCCGATTTTACCGATATCATGCAGCAAAGCTGTTTTGCGCAGCAAGTCGAGGTCTGTCTCATTCAAACCGCCCTTGCGCCCAATGAGTACGGAGTATTCAGCCACACGCAAAGAATGTCCTGCGGTATAGGCATCTCGCGCATCCAGCGCTGCCGCCAAGGTGGCGAAGTAACTGTCCAATAGCTGACCGTTCTTTTCTTCCCGTTCCTTCAGGCCCTCGATCATCATGTTAAAGCCTTCAACCAGCTCGGCAAATTCGTCGGAGTACAAGTCGCTGGCATTACTGTTCAGGCGGCCTTCCCTCACTGCATTCATTTTTTCCAGCAGGTGGTGGATCGGCTGTTCGATCTCACGGGTCAACAACCTTCCTCCGAGATAAGCAAAGGCTACACCAAAAATTAAAATCGTACCCGCCCATGCCCAATAGGAACTCGAATCCGTCGCCTCCAAACGTTCCAGGCGAATCTGTGTAGCTAAACAAAATAAAAACAGAGGAAAAGCACCAATGAGCGTCGCGCTTAACTGAAATTTATGCCGAAGCGATAGTAGGACTCGTCCTCGCAGGGACAGGTTTAATCCAAATTGCTGATAGGTTCGATCACGGATTTCCTCCAGCAGCGGCTTGATTGCTCTCATTGTCAGGAAAAATTCAACCAGTGCGTGCATCGAAGCAACCAGACAAGCTCCTATACAGGCGATTCCTACATAATACAAGGGAAAGGTAAGTTGTCCAGTATGTATCATCCATAAGGCAATGACGGCTGCCGGGATAGAGAAACCCAACAAATGCGGTCCAACAATACGTAAAACTGACAAATTAGGCAGATGATGAACCCGGATATACACCGCTTCTACATCCTTGAGTGTTTCCTGATTGCCGTAAAAAAAGCGATGAACCGGTCTCAAATGCATTCGAAACACTATGGTTTCACAAGCAATCATAATGACGCTGGAAAATGCAATAATTTTAACAAGACCCAGAATTTCATAGTGGGCTACATTTAACGTGGAAAATACAAAAATCATACCTACCAACAATACAGCGATAAACGAACCTATAATATAGTTCAGGATAACATGCTGAATAAAGCGCTTATAGGTCGGCAAATTGCTACCCCTCTTTTCATCCGTACACTCTAAAATATCTTGTGTATTCAATATCGGAGTCCAACCATCAAAAGTTTACCTTCTTGCTCGAGCATTTTACATAAATACGAGGATGGCTTTTAAACTGCAATTTATAGATGGGAAATCATCTTATTCTTAACTAAGAAACTCTCGAGGGAAGAGCATTTTAGCCAACATTTTTTCCAGTCTATAATCAAAAAGCCAAAAATGACTTGTGTTTTACAATCATTCTTGCTATACTATTGAAGTATGTATTAACCCCATAAGATTCCACGCAACAAGCTATTACTCCTAATCACCGTATGGAGCTTCTCCTAATTTTATGTATAACCCTAATGTAGAATTTTGAGCTTTTGCCGAAGATTTTCACATTCACACTGGCGCGGTCATCGGAGCCGCAAGGACGAAAGAGAGGTAGGGCTTTTGTCGTTTGGAAAATGAACAGTGGAATCACACTGCCCCTTATGAACATGCTGACCATATAATGCAAGGTAGCAGGGGTTGAATATATATTTTGCCATCAAACGATGAAGTTTGAGCAGGCCGTGCAGTATATGCAAACTGCACCATCCTCCGGATGATCCCCGGGGGATTTTTCATATACGGAAAGCGTATCTATGAACAAAAAAGTGGCCCTGCCGATACATCGGCAGGGCCTATAGCTTGATCAAAAAGGGGTTAATAGGGTCATTATAGTCTCGCTTTCTTAAAACTAAATGATATGCACCTTAAAAACTCATTAATTTTCCAGTTTTATATACCTTCTAATAATTCGTCCAGTATTCTGTACCATCGGGCGGCATCGTTTGCGTAGTGGAACGTCTTGTTTCCGCTTGGGTGCGCCTTTGGGTCGAGGGACGCTCCCACCCTTCCAGTAAAACAACATGCTGGGTACCCGAATTGTTTTCCCAAGTGATGTAGCGCTCCTGTTCCATATGTCGCAAGGCGACTGTAATTTCAGCATCTCGCTTGCCCGTTTTTACGGTCAATTCCGCCATTGTGGGCATGTGGCGATGCTGGGCGAAATAATTATACAAAATACGTAACAGCTTTCGTTCCAAATCTGGCAACATCGTCTTCCCCCCCTACAAAGAACATATGTTCCCATTATAACATATAAAAATGCACCCTCCTACTGGAAGATGCATTCGGGCTTGTATGCCCATGTTGAATTTAGTTTTTTTCCTTCTCCTGACGACCGACAGAGCGCAGCCACCAAGCGATTCCACCCACACTTCCAAGTGCCAGAACCGTTAAGAAAATAATATAGAACAAATGAAATGCACGATCACTCATGGCAATCGCCTCCTTACTTTATGTATACACTTTCCAGCTAAGCCTGTAAACCTCTTTTTAGTCCCACATTCTAAATTTCCCCAAAAACTCGACAATAGATACTTGCTTGAGATCCATCGGTGCATACTAACTAAAAGTGGTTAATACCAAATATGAGACAGACCAAGGAGGTTATCGAATATGAAATTCCTATTGATCGTGATCATCGTCGTGCTGATCGTTGTGTTGCTTATGAGAAGACGCAGATAAGCGGAGACATCCTGCATGGTTAAAAAGGAATACAAAAAGGGCTTTCGGTACATCACCGAAAGCCTTTATCCATCTGAGGTTAAGGCTAATTTACGCCTTGTTCTTCTTGTTATATTTAATAAAAGCAATTACAAGCGCTACAGCAAACAATATTCCGCTGACCACCCATGTTGTCAGAAATGCCATACCCAAACCGACATTAGACCCCATCGTCGGGTGATTCATGGCAGTAAACACTGATCCCTGCATCATAAATATGGTACAGAACAAAACAACGGGCGCTAAAATAATCGTGCTTGCTGTCTTCCGAGTACCAGATACTGCGATCACGCACAGAGCGGAAATCACCAAGATCACCCAATATATAACTGCTTCCCAAATCACTGAAGTGCCCACCTGCTCAACCTCTTTTCTATCCATTCGTATATGCCTCTTCTATTGTAACAGACGTCACACAGTGAACCAAGCCATAATTTGATCAGAAAAGGGGTAAACCCTGCGGATAACGTAAATAATGTACAGTAGCGATCCTACACCAAAGACATGAAAGGAAATGTTCACTCACGTTCAGCCATAACCGAATACGTCTTATAGCCACCATCAACGTTCCTCACCCGATAACCGTATTGAGTCAAAATTCGGGCAGCAATATAGCCTCGCAGACCGACTTGGCAGGATACCGCGATCTCTAGATCACTAGGGATTTCTGCCATCCGCTCTCTAATTTCGGCCAGAGGAATATGAATCGAACCTGGAATGGCCCCTGCCTGTAGCTCCACCGCATCCCTAACATCAATAATAAGACCACCATTGCGGTGAAAATCATCAACTTCATGCCACTGTATCGTTTGGACCAGCCCATCCATGATATTCGAAGCCACGTAACCCGCCATATTCACAGGGTCTTTTGCTGAAGAATAAGGAGGTGCATAAGCAAGTTCAATATCAGCCAGTTCACGGACGTTCAAATGGCCACGAATAGCCGTCGCAATGACATCAATCCTTTTGTCTGCTCCATCAGCTCCAACAGCCTGCGCCCCATAGATCATCCCGTTTTCGGGATTAAAGAGCAGCTTCATAGCAATGGGTGATGCGCCAGGGTAATAGCCGGCATGTGAACCAGGATGAATATGAACAGCCTGATAAGGAACGCCCAGCCGCTGTAATGTTTTTTCATTATTACCTGTAGAAGCTGAAGTCAATGCAAAGGTCTTAATTACGGATGTTCCAAGCGCCCCATCATAAGAAATTGCTTGACCGTTAATATGATCCGCTACCAAACGCCCCTGACGATTGGCTCCCCAGGCTAGCGATACCATCGTTGCAAACCCATGATTGCGGTCTTTGACCTGAATGGCATCCCCCACCGCATAAATGGCCGGATCGCTGGTTTGCAGTTGGGCGTTCACCTGAATAGCGCCGCGAAAACCAAGTTCCAATCCGCTTTGCTTGGCCAACTCATTTTCAGGAACAACACCGATCGCCAGAATAACCATGTCCGTCTGAAGCACACCCCCGGAGGTCAATCGAAGTTGTGTACCCTGCTCTTCAAAAGCTGTGACTCCTTCCTCTAAACGCACCTCCACCCCGTTCAGCCTCATATGCTGTTCTACCCATTTTGCCATTTCAGGGTCCAGTGGATTCAATAATTGTTGCCCCATATCAATAATGGTTACTGCAAGTCCACGCTCCCGCAAATTCTCGGCCATCTCCAGCCCAATAAATCCGGCCCCGATCACCGTGACGTGCTTTGGATGCCTTTCATCTACATATGCCTTAATAACGTCCGTGTCATGAATATTTCTTAATGTAAATAAATTCATAGCTTCATGTAATCCAGGAATGTCCGGTATCATCGGTTTGGCTCCCGGCGACAATACCACAATATCGTACGGCTGCTCATCTGTTTCCCCTGTAATCATATCGCGGAAATGGACGAGCTTCTGCTCGCGGTCTATTTGTATCACTTCTTTCAGTACCCGTACATCTATATTAAAGCGGTCTCTTATCCCTTGAGGTGTCTGAAGAAACAGCTTCTCCCGCGCATGGATTGCCCCGCCAATATAGTAAGGAAGGCCACAGTTTGCAAAAGAAACATGCTCTCCGCGTTCAAACAAAATAATCTCGTCTTCCTCATTCCATCTACGTAATCTCGCAGCAGCAGAAGCTCCACCTGCTACCCCGCCAATAATAACTATTTTCCTACCCATTTCTTCCCCTCCTTATATACCCTACGGGGTATAATATATACCTATGGGGGTATGTTGTCAATACGCAAAAAAGACGGAGGTTGCCCCCCGCCTGATAAACATTGAACGAATACTGATCTGGGTCGAAAAATCACTTGCGAATGCTACACGAATGCTCTGTCACACTTAGTCTAAGAAGGATCTACTGCTACTACTGCTGGCTGGCCGCGATCGCCTGCTCCAGATCGTACAATATATCGTCTATCGCTTCTGTCCCGACAGATAGGCGTAACAGCTCTGGTTTGACTCCTGCAGCAACCTGTTCTTCCACATTCAACTGCTGGTGCGTTGTGCTTGCCGGGTGAATAATCAAAGACTTGGAATCACCTACATTCGCCAAATGAGAAAATAGCTTTACATTCGCAATTAGCTTGCTTCCCGCCTGGCTTCCACCTTTAATACCAAAGGTCAGGATTGCTCCTTGTCCTTTCGGCAAATACTTTTGAGCTAATTCATAGGACGGATGGCTCGGCAACCCGGTGTAGCTGACCCACTCCACATCCTTGTGGCCTTCGAGATATTGCGCTACCTTCAAGGCATTTTGACTATGTCTTTCCAACCGCAGATGAAGTGTCTCCAAGCCCTGAAGCAGCAGCCATGAATTAAACGGAGAAATGGCAGCTCCCAAGTCCCGCAGCAATTGGACCCGTGCCTTGATAATATATGCGATAGGTCCCACCGCCTCGGTGTAAACAACTCCGTGGTAGCTCGGGTCCGGCTCAGTCAGTCCTGGGAAACGACCACTCGCTTTCCAGTCAAACTTGCCGCTGTCCACGATCACCCCACCAATAGACGTACCGTGTCCGCCAATAAACTTCGTTGCAGAATGCACGACAATGTCCGCTCCGTATTCAATAGGACGCAACAAGTAAGGACTTGGGAACGTGTTATCCACAATCAGCGGAATACCATATTCGTGCGCAATCGCCGCTACAGCTTCCACATCCAGCACATTGCCCTGTGGGTTGCCAATCGTTTCGGCAAATAATGCCTTCGTCTTATCCGTAATGGCATTACGGAAGTTCTCTGGATCATCCGAATCGACAAAATGTACTTTAATGCCCAATTTCGGCAGTGTTGTAGAAAATAGATTATATGTACCGCCATACAGACTGGAGGCCGACACAATTTCATCCCCGGCTCCTGCAATGTTCAGGATGGAGAAGGAAATCGCCGCCGCTCCCGAAGCCGTTGCCAACGCGCCAGCCCCGCCTTCCAACGCAGCGATCCGTTGCTCGAACACATCCGTGGTCGGATTCATCAGACGCGTATAAATGTTGCCGAATTCTTTCAGCGAGAATAAATCAGCCGCATGCTCCGCATCCCGAAATCCATATGAAGTGGTTTGATACAACGGAACGGCGCGGGCAAAGGTAGTAGGATCAATTTGTTGTCCGGCATGGACAGCGAGAGTTTCGAATGACAGCTTGCGTTCTTCTGACATGGTTATTTCCTCCCTTGTTATACGTGCTGTATGAATCGTCTCTTCCTGTATGCGTACTCATGGATGATTTTTCAATCATTCTCGCACAAAAAGAACGATTTGGGAAGATAATTCTCATTATTCAGGTAGGATATTATAATTTTATTAAAATATCAGTTTTCTACCAACAAACAGCAATTACAGGCAATAAGCTACATATTGATGAATTTTGTTTCTGGAATAGATAAAGGATTTTCATATACATGGGGCACCGATCTTCATTTGGTACATGCCAAAGACCGGATTATAAATACAATTGGGTTTGAAGATCGTTACAAACGACAAGAATTCAAACTCCTTACCGATTTTGCTCTGGCTGAACTAGCACGTGACTATGAAGAAGCGAAAACTTCTATACTCGAAGTAATTGTTTCCACAAAGGAAAGATACTTCTTACAACCTAATAAAAAATAAAACTTTCCCTATTACCATTTTTGTGGTAAGAGCTGTTATAAAGTATACAAGAGAAATCCTGAATACGATTAGTACAACATTAAGAAATGATACCGTGCTATTTACTGGTGGCCGGTCCAATCTAATCGGTCAGAAGGAAGTTAAAGCACATTACAAATTTGCCCGGTTTGTAGAGGATTCGGAAATCGCTAATGTGCTCGGTTTTTACAAATAAGCAAAAGCTATGGTAGCCGCTAGATCAGAGTGAAACAAATGGGCGATAAAGTAAGAATAGAAGTCACTTTCAACACAGACAAACATGCAGACATTTTAGCTGCTATGAAGAAATTTGGAAGCCAGGCTGGTTTCCTTAAATCGCAGCAGTCCACTATTTGAATACAACAGGGGGCAATAATCCCAATGCTATTCTGCCCCCTAACCCAGAGATAAGCAAGACTCCAGCGGAACATCAGCCAACCAACCGTTTCAAGAAACACGTAGAACTTCCCCCAGGGATTGGCGGTCAAGCCATTTCCTCACGACTCGAATAAACAAAGCCCCTGCGGCTGGCAGGGGCTTTCTTTGTTTGTAAGTTTGGATTTTAGACCAATTGGGCGGTGCCTTTCGGGCTATATTAACACCCATTCCAGCGTCCCCATTAGGCCGCAAAAGCTCTGATGGCCTTTCAAGCATCCTTTAAGCCTTTTCTTTGAAACGATCCCTAGAAGGCCATTCTCCACGTATACATCAAGAAACTTACTACTCTCTGGATGTCCACCCGGCCCAAAATAGAAACCTCCAAATAAAAAGTATTAATGTGTTGTAAAAATGGCTCCTTTTTTTCCCTATATAACGAGAAGCAAATAAAGCGCGCAGCTCTCTAGTCTGATTAGACAAAAAAACTTTAAGTAAAAGGAGCTAATTAATTATGGCATTTACAAAAGAATACACTGCTAATGTTGTTTTGAATTTGGACCAGGTTAGACAACTGCAAAGAGCACAACGAACTGTTTATGATAAGGGCCTTGTAGAGCAGAATACTAATGCTTTGGCCGCTGGGTTGAGTTCTTCGCTTTCTATACTAGGGGCTATATTTTTTAAGTACACTGCACCTAGTTTGGCAGCAGGCATTGCCTCTCTCCTGTTAGGTATGGTTCCTAATGAAAAAGATGCTCTCAAAAGTATGGTTATTAATGGTTACTGGGAGATGGGATATCTTCAAGACTTTTTGGAGGACAATCAAGGGAAATATGATTTGATTGATGTCAAATTTCCATTTATTGAATATGAAACACAGGGGATCAGATTCATTACTGGTAAAGGTGTAGTAACACGAGTGCATTCCACCAGCGGTGGATGGATGCTTATGTAATAGTCAGTTATAGAACAAACGACCGCTTGCCTAGCTAAGACAAGCGGTCGTTTGTTTCTTCAAAATTTATTTGAACAAGTTTTCTATTAGCTTCCCATTATATCCACTGATGATTTCATATGAAACAACATTACTTTTAGGAACGGGCGTGTTGTATTTATAAACCACTAAACTTTTTTCTCCAAAAATGGTTAATCCAACGCTTCTTTCTTGTTTTGATCGTATAGTAATCCAATACAAGCCGGACGAAGGAGCGCTTGAATCAGATTTTTTTAGCTGTACTTTCGAAAGTTCTTCTATGATTTGATGAATTTCTTTAGCATTTGACACAGTTATCTTTTTTTCATTGGCAGAATTGTCCTCTGATTTAATGATTTCAATGGTATCAATTTCTTTCAGATTCACTTGCTCTAAAGCTGCTTCTTTAAAAGAAATAGTCGATTTAGATACAAAAATGCCTCCCACGACGATGATTACTACGAAAAGTATTATGATACTTAGAGCATACTTTTTTTGTATTTTCATAAAGCCCTCCTTATAAATCGAATTATACATAATGTACCATTAATATAAAAATATTTCCATGGCACTATTGTTGTGTTTGTAAAAAAGAGAACTGATGATTGTCGAACATCTTTGTATGCAATTTGTCTTCATATATGTCCTATCGACGGTAAAGCCGCCAGAATGTTTTTCAAAAAAATAATAAAAAAACGCTGTGAGCAGGATACTTGGAATAAAATCACTTACACACAGAATCCAATCGTATAAGCATCGAAACTTCATTAGATTTATGGCCTGCTCACGGATCAGGTTTAAATAATTCGGTGTAATTTTGACCGGATAAAATCCGGCACACTCCCGCAGAATATTTTCTATTGTCCACACCTTTCTCGCCCAGTATTAATAATTCTGGCCGCCCTGCTCTTGGGCTTGCCCAAAGCCAGGTATATTGTCTTTTCGCTCCACCGCCGAACCAATAAATGTGTTTACGTATAAAGGCTCGGATCAGGCGCATTTCCTTACGGGCTATTTCCTTCTGTTCCTCTGCTTCTTGTGGGTTGCCTGCACCTTCACCGTTCTTTAAATCATAATTCGCATGACCGACTTCATCAATTGTAGTCAGAGCACATATGGCTTCTTCAATCACAATGGTGAGCGTGAGCACCTACTTTGCTTCCTTTTCCCAGTCGTAAGCAAAAATAGATTCCTTCAGCTCCCCATACGAATTAACAACTCTAAACGTAGCAGTTGGCTTCGCTATATCGTCTTCTTAAAGGAAATTTCAAATAGTTCCAAAATAATTCAAAATTTTATTATATTCGCTAAAAAAGAAAATTCATTCTATAAATTGGTTGTTATATTAATTTTGAGAACTCCTACCTTATATGTACGTATATGAACATAAGGGAGGAAATTTTTCTATGGGTGCTATTGAAGATTACCGACGCGAGTTATATAGAATTGCTTGGAGAATTCAATATCATACAAAACGCAATCGTAAACGTGAAATTTCTTTAGAATTCAAGCCTAATCTCTTTCAATCCTCTTTTTCGGAAGAGTCTGATAACAAAATAATGATACAATCGTATATTAATAGATTAAGGTCTGAGATAGGTAAAAAAGTCATCTATGAAATTTACATAAACGATAAAACAGAAGCCCAAGTTGCCAAGGAACTCCATATTACACAACAGGCGGTGAACAAATGGAAAAAGAAGGCGCTACACGATTTATGTCAGATGATGAGTTTATGAAACTAGTAGAACTTGCCCAAACCAAATCCGATGTAGAGGCAATGAATGCAATTTTTCAATACTTCGATCCAGATATTAAACGATTAAGTGAATTTATCCGTATGCCAAAAGAGGATGCGATCCAGAGTATGAAAACCGAACTTCTTGAGTTTATCATGAAAAAATAAAGAGCCCTTGGCAATAAGCTGCTTCCGGTGCCCTACCGTGAGCAGCTTATTTAGTCTTCTTGATCCAGAAAAAATTTCATATTCAGGTTGTGTAGTTTCAGTCCCTAACTCCTACATAAGTGTAGGGATAATCGAGTAAAGAACATGAATCACAAAAATTCATGACTTCGCAATTTTCACGATTTGGTTGTAATTCACAGCCTTAAATCACCTACATAAGTGAGAGGGAATTGAAGACTGACGTCAAAAAATGTGGAGCCATTTAGATGTCAGCGACTCCATCAATTCTCTCATAAAAATTCGGGAGGTAATAAATTATGGCACAAATTCATTCTCAACACGCAACCTATCTTTCAAAAGATCAATTAAAGGAAATGATCGAACAATATACTGGAAAATCCGCTTCGACATTAGGATATGCAATTGGTGCATTCGGTTATAAACTTTGTTCTAACGCCCTTAAAGCAAAAATCCCACCTGTGATTGTAGCATGGCTGGGGGCAATTACTACTGTTGTAGCTGGGGCAGCCCTTCTTAAGGATATTAGCACCTATACTGAAAGACAGAATTTTGTAGGTTTGTTGCAAAATCTAGTCGATAATCCTAGACAGTACACCCGATTCAAAGTAGTATCGACCATTTGGATGGAATGGCATGAAGGTCCGACAATGGGTTATTACACCTATTATACGACAGTCTCCTATGAAGCAGTCTAAGCAGTAAACATAAAAAAGGGGCGGATCAATTCCGCCCTTTTTTTATAATCTCAGTAAAAGTTACACTACTGTAAATGAGGAAATATAATTCTGCGATTAGAAAAAGCAGCTTATGCATCCATGTTTCTTGTGACAGAAATAAAAATATGATAACTCCGAATGAAATTATAATCATAATCACTTCTACAATTGTATCACTTTTAATCCTGCTTCTCTGATTAGCCTGGTATTTTTCGTACAAAGCTCGACCAATCAAACGAATAGCGTAAGTAGCCATCAACCAATCATAAATAAAATGAGATGGATGATAAACAATACGCAATGTTAAGGTGGCCAAGAAAGCAATCAAAATAAGGACAATTGAATAATAGGGTTTCTTTAGCATAGTTTCAGTTTCTCCCCTTACTTCTTTTACAATTATTATACAGTATGTGTATGAAGATTCCATAAAATAAATATACTTGTAACCACAAGATCGGTTTTATCCGTTTTAATAATTGTATTTCATACTCGGCTACGTATCGGTAGAAGATTCTCTTCGACACGCCCAATTCATTCATGGCCGCGACTCTAGTAAAATCATTGGCTTTCCATTTTTCGTACACCTGAGTAAATATCGAACCCATCTGTTTCTTGGGCCGTACCAAACTCCCCACCTTCCTTTTTAGCAACAGCAATCCCTTCTGCTTGCCTGACACGATTCTTTTTCCGGTCCTCTGTTCGGCTCCCCATGCCAGCATACTAAGAAACTGGTCTTCCAGTAGCTTGCCTATATCACCCAGGGCCTTGAAACGGTGACTATCAAATAAGCTCTCATTCTTATGCATAAAATGTCGGCCTTCAGCTCAGGGGTAATATATTTCCACTCGTACAAAATGCCATTATATCTTGGCCAAGTCGATCAAGTGCATACAGGTATAACAGATCCCCTTCCCGAAGCATCAGCCGCATGGCGTTATATCTTATCCGGTTAAAGTATTTTCCACTTTGCTTGTCTATAAAAGTAAACCGTTCCTCAATGCCCAACTCCCGGAATTTTAGGAGCTGCCGTTCTGGATTTCGGTCTTTGGCCGACACCCGGGCATAAGCCATTTTTACCATGTGATGCATCGTCCTTTCAGTTCCAAAAAAGTGCACCATTAATATAGGAACGTTCCAATAGTGATTTATACACATTTCGGAACATGATGTAGACTGATTTAGAACCGTTCCTAAAAGCATGCTTTTAGGAATCCATTCACAAATTTTCCGGAAGATATACACGGTTCAAACAAAGTTAATGTAGAAGTATGGGGCGTAGCCGGTTCGTTGCATTCGGACGCGAAATAATGGCTGAACAAATCAAAGAAGCTCCATACCGATGGCGAAGGCTGGAGCTTCTTTAGTTGTTTCTTAGGCTTTTTTATATACAGGCCATGACTATAATATTTTTTTATCTGAGATATTCGGGCTTATGACATGCCAAGCCACTCCGCATATTCGCCTTGCTTGGCTCCTTAAAAACGCTTGATAAAGTAGTTGAAGCAGCAGCGGAAGATTGACCGCGCCAATATGCTCCATACCTATTCCCGGTGGTTTTCTCCTGTCTCACGCTCGCTTATAGACGTTTACTATCATACTTATGCCAATAATAATACCAACCAGCTTCCGCACAACGTCCAAAAGCTTCAGATACAAATCAAGAGACACGGCAGCCCCCCCTTTCGGGTAGCTTCGCCGTGTCATTCCCCACCAGTTACCTTGTCCCACTCATTATCGGAATGTTTTACCTAAATGCTCCCCCAAACCAAAATAATGACGGAAATTATAGATGAGTGGGCTCCACTTTGTCGGATCAATATGGTTCTCACCGAGGATGATATCCTGATGAACATGCACCTGTATGGCTTGAGTTTCGACGATCGCAAAATAAGGAGAATGGTTAGGGATTCTCACATCCTTCACCTTAGCTTCAATTTGAATAGGGCACTCCCTGATTCGGGCGGGCTTGACCCTATTCGACTCAATCGAAGTTAGTCCGCTGATCTCATACTTATCTTTATGGTACATAAATCCATGTTCCTTCTTTTCCGCTGGAACAGGATTCTTGCCTGTATAAGGAGCCAAACGTTCTACATTTTCCCACATTGAAGGTCCCGGAACGTTAATTACGCATTCGAGATGCCGTTTCATATTTTCAAATGCTTTGCCACCTATTCCAATGCCTAATACCACAAAATCTCCTAATGCCCACGAAGAGGAAATGGGGCTAATATTGGTCGTTCCATCCTCATTCAGCGTATTGAGTAAAATCACAGGGGTTCCGTAATATAAAATGCTAGGGTTAATCGTTTTAACGTCTGGGCTATAATTCATCTCATTCATCTGATTTATTGGGTTCATTATCTTTTCTCCTTCTATTCAGATCCGCCTCTCTATTGTAAAATATAAATATTTCAACCTTCATCGAAGTATGGATTACAAAGGGGGATAACCGTGCCATGAGCACTAAGTCAAATGTAGCCATGATTGCTTCTCTTGTTAGCGAGCCTTCCCGTGCAGCTATACTCACCGCTTTATTAGACGGCAGGTTCCACACGGCAAGTGAATTGGCCCATATGGCAGGCATCAAACCGCAAACGGCCAGCTTCCATCTGGCTAAAATGACCGAGGCACAAGTCGTTACTGTGGAAAAACAAGGGCGTCACCGTTACTATGGCATTCAAGACCCCGAAGTTGCCCGGGTGATGGAATCATTTTTATCCATAGCTCCGTCTGTCCCTATCCATTCATTCAAACATGCCTCCGAAAACGAGGCCCTACGGTTGGCAAGAACTTGCTACGATCATGTTGCGGGTCAACTAGGCGTGCAGCTCATGAGTTTTTTCATTCAAAAGGGGATTCTTTCCGAAGATCAGGATGGGCTTCATATCACGGAACAAGGAGAGACTTTCTTCACTGACTTTCAGATTGACCTTAAAAAAACAAGACAAAAGCGCCGCTCCTTCTCACATAAATGCCTGGATTGGAGTGAACGACGCCATCACCTTGCAGGTGCTTTAGGAAGTGCTGTTCTGGACAGATTATTCGAATTAAATTGGATCGAGCGTCTGCCCACAACCCGCGCGATACGTATTACAACCGATGGTAAAAGAGGTTTTAAAGAGATATTTTCGATAGAAGTCGACTAGATCATCATAGTTCTAATCTTTTCTTAATCCGCGTCGGATTTTATGATTGGAGACAAGGCCAGTTGTTTTCTCGTCATCGGACGGACATAGGCATAATTGTTTTTTGGAGCCTTTCCTTTTGTCACACCTGCTTTATATCTTCCAGCTCCAGCCGGGACGGCGACCAAGGTTCCGTACGTTCTCATCGCACGTTCAATCGGGAAAGATACGGAACGCGTTCCGTCGGTAGATCCGGCAAAATGGACCGCGGCCGCATAGTTATTCAACCGATCGTTACTGTCATTCAGCCATACGGAACCCGAATCTCCAGGCCCAGTTCGTCCCTGGGTAAAACGAATGACGGTTTGATCACGGAAAATCTTGATTCCCGAATCGCCTCTCACCCTTTGTTCCACACCAATCGCCTCCACGACTCCTCTGGCGAAGCCGTTGGTTTTAGCCATTCTTTTAAACGTCATTCCCAGACGGTAGCTTAATAAGTGCCCGGGTACGGTAATGAGGCCACCACTTTGGTTAATCAGATACCTTGGGTTAAGCAGACTGTTTGAATTGGCAATAGCGATGGCGGAGTCCTGAAAGTTAACCCCTGTCGTAGTAAGCGGGACAAATTGAAAAGCTCTCCCGATCTGATCCGCCGTTCTGCCCCCATCTGCCGGAGAAGGCTGAATGGTATTGTGAAATTGGTTTGTATTCGTCGGGACTAGAACATGGGCATTACTCAAAATAAACAAAGTATTATTCTTAATAACAATGAGTCCTCCGGTTCCTCCTGCAGTGGTGGGAACCGTCGTTCCTACACTGACCGCACCGGGCACAGGGCGCCATCTTTGGCGAGGGTTCGTTTGGGTAGGAGCCGCCGCTTCCATCTTGAAGGAGCCTGCACCTAGAATTCGGATAGGAATCGCAGAAGCTCGACTTATATCTTTTGTTACTGCCTGCAATTTGGTTTGTGTCACAGCCGAAAGATTTCTCAAGGTGTATAACACAATCGCCGCGCCCTTTGCTGGTCTATTGGGATCAGCATAACCTACGCCAATTCCTGTTACTCCGTTCCGCTTTAGCATCGTTCGCCAAATCCGACTCTTCAACTTGAAGGCTTGATAAAAGGTAGCCACAGCCACATACATCCCCTTTTCATAGTCAATGATGTATATACATATGACTAATCGGCATATCATGACTGTGCGTTTCCCCAGAACAATGAAAAAGGTGTGGGCTAGATGAACTGTTCATTGATCAACCTTCCTTGAAAAACTCTACCATTTCTTTAAATGATTGCTGAGCTGAGTGTACGTTATATCGGGGAGAGTACGGGTCACTGAATCCGTGCTGTCCACTGAATTTATGTACCTGGATATTACGGTTGTCTAAAATTGAAATGAGCTCATCCACATTAAATGATGATTCTTCCTGTGGGAAAAAAAGCAATGTTGGACAATGTGGAGCTATTTCTAAATAATTTCGAATACGAGAGCCATAGTATCCTACGATTCCATCAACATACTTTTCTTTACTACACAGCCAGGCAATCGTTGCCCCTATGCTAAAGCCGACGATAAATACCTTTTTATAACGAGCTCGAATACTTAATAATAAACTTTCGATATGATAGAAAGCGCGGTCAAATCCTATATTATCCATAAAATTGGTGTAGGCAGTTTCCTCTTGCGAATAGTCATAAGGTGTTTCCTTGCCTAGTAAATTTGGACAAATGACGTCATAACCCTGATCCGATAATAGGCTGCAAAAATTTTGTATATGCTGGTTAATCCCATAAATCTCATGCAGCACGACGATTAGGATGTCTGACTTTTTATCTATGCTTATCATATTGTCCCCCTAACCAGGCTTGAATATGGGAAAATAATTCATTCGGATGCGCGTATTTATACTTAGCTGCCACTTCCGAGGATAACCGTTTGAACAACTCCAAGGATACGATCAGTGCTTCCCAACTATGATTGGGGTCGTATTCCCCAAAAGATTTTTTCAAATCAGCAACGACATCTTGATCAGCCCATTCATTTATGAATTTCCCTGCATGCCAAGTATCATATTCCGATCCATGCACAGCTTTTGCATGCCACTCTATCATTTGCAGCAATAATTGTTTACAGTCCGTATCTCTTTGCTTAGCTACCCACAGATCATTGCGCAAAATTTGTTTAGCCACATATAGAGAGGCGAAGCAATACATATTAACAACCTGTAGATAAGCACCTTCAGATATCGGAGGAGTACCCGGGATCGTAGTGGTTTGAGGGATGATTTGGTTTCCATTTCCCGTCTTATCGAGCAGCATCCTAACCCCACGCTGAAATCCTTCAGGAATATGCCCATTTTTGATTATATGATCCAGATCAGAAGTATGACGGAATAGAAAATCAACCTCAGCCCCTTGGTCAAAGAGAACTAGTTTTTCTGGATCTCCTTTTGCCGTTCGAAACATAAAGCTGGTCCAAACCTTGCCAATGTTTAGTAACCATTGATCATTTTGAAGATAGTAATCTGGATTCGTTGAAAAGACGACTACATCCAAGTCAGAAAACTCATCAAAAGGTTTGTCCTCTCTTGCCCGGGACCCAACGATATAAACCGCAATAATTTCCTCATTAGAGATTCCCCATTCGGATATACGCTCCTCAAGCACTTCGTAAGCATTATTCATTACAATATATCCTCCTTTTTTAGAAAACATTATATCCAATCCAATAATTACGGTATATATTTTTTAGTTAACATTGATATACACCATTCATCAAATCAATTTCCCAATCTTCAGCCTGTGATATAATTCTTTCAATATTACAGTTTGGAAGGATGGTGCAGATGTCGGAGCAGCGAGTATACATCCGGTTCTCTGAGGAGACGGACGCCGCAGAATTGACAGCAATGTACAAGCGCAATCGGGAATTCTTTGAGGAGTTTTCGCCAAACACCCAAGAGAAGTACTATACGGAGGAGCACCAGCTCCAGACGATTATTAAGAGCAAGGCCGACATGATGGAGGACCGGAAATATTCCTTTGTGGTATGTCACAAGGAGGACGACCGGATTATAGGCAGCATAGACCTATCTTTTGTGGTGAGGGGACCGCTTCAGAGCTGTATGATCGGATACAGCCTAGACCAAGCATATAACGGCAAGGGTTATACGACGGAGGCGGTGAAGCAGGTGGTTCGCTATGCTTTCGATGAGCTAAAGTTTCACCGGATCTTCGGGGAAGCCTCTCCTCGTAATCCAGGATCCATCCGTGTGCTTGAGAAGGCTGGCTTTCACAAAGAAGGCATCTCTCGAAGTAACGTAAAGATCAACGGAAAGTGGGAGGATCACCAGGTACTGGCGATTATAAATCCGTCTGAGGATATCTAGTTTAAAAGGAGGGTATTATGAAGTATCAATCAATCAAACTACATGAAAAGTTATCTAAGTTTAGTGATCATTGGTCTCCGAAAGTTATTGGTGAAATGAATGACTATCAATTTAAATTGGTGAAAATAGTTGGGGATTTTGTATGGCACGATCATCAAGATACCGACGAGGTCTTTATTGTACTTGAGGGCGAGATGTTCATTGATTTTAGAGATGGACGGGTACAGGTTTCTCAGGGAGAAATGTTTATTGTACCTAAGGGGGTCGAACACAAGCCATTCGCACATCAGGAGTGCCATATCATGCTAGTAGAGCCGAGAGGTGTAGTAAATACTGGAGGAGCAGAGTCAGAATTAACGGCAGTCAATGATATTTGGATTTAAAATGCAATAATGACGAGCTTTAATACAGAATAAACATACGTATTTTGTGCTAATTCGAGAAAGAAAAGGTATGGTGGATGATAAGAAACGCAGAATTTAAGAATAGTTATGCAGGATGGCGAGAAGTAGAAATAAAGGATTCCTCCCTAGGCATTACATTTCCCATGATGGTAATGTATCCAGCGGACGAACCCGAACAAATAGAGCGATTGGGTCCATACCAGTTAGAGTTGGCGAGAGAGGCAGATCTATCAGAAGGAAGATTCCCTTTGGTTATCATCTCTCACGGTACTGGCAGTACGCCGCTTGTGTATCGGATTTTGGCGCAGCATTTAGCACGCAATGGTTTTATTGTCGGCATTCCAGAGCATCCATTTAACAATCGAAATGACAATAGTTTGGAAGGAACAGCACAGAATCTTACCTATAGACCTAGACACCTTAATATGGTCACCGACTGGTTTTTCGATAGTATGCTGTTCAAGGACAAATTAATACAGAATGCTGTGTCTCTCATCGGACATTCCATGGGCGGTTACACGGCATTAACGGCGGCGGGTGGCGTGCCGACTTCTTTGCCTCACGAGACCTCGGACGGAAAGCCCCAGCTTATAGAGGTTACACCAAATTACCGAGTAAAATGTCTCGTTTTACTAGCGCCAGCGTCGGTCTGGTTTCGAGCTGAAGGTAGCTTGCGTGCAGTTAATCTACCTATCTTAATGGTGGATGCAGAGAAGGATCAGTACACTCCTTCTTTACACGCTCGTTTAATATTGGATGGCGTGCCAGATCCTAAGAAGGTACAATACAAAACAGTAAAAAACGCCGGGCATTTCTCCTTTCTGAGTCCTTTCCCGGAATCGATGAGGACTCCGGCCTTTCTCCCATCGCAAGACCCTCCCGGCTTTGATCGCGAACATTTCCATAGGATGCTTAATGCTGACATATTGGATTTTCTATGTACTCATACACGTTAGTTGGATGACAACAGCGGCTGTCTAAGAACTTTATTTTTCAAGTCTTGGTCTGCCGCTGTTTGATTTTTGTTCAGTCTAAAGCTTTATTTTCACTGGATATTTTACAGAAATTGTATTCTTTTTGCAGGGCTCTCTCAGTGCATAATTTCTTTCTTATTTACCTTAACACCTGATAAGGATTGATCAAACATATCGAGAATAAAAAGGAACCTCTCCGCTTCACGAAATACATGATCGGCTAATAAAGGATGGATAATGCTTTTTATTCGGCACTCGTCGATTAAATCACGCGCTGTTTTCTTAAAGTCACGCAAGGACTTCACAGAGACACGGTTTTCATCAACAAATTGACTCAGGAGTGGAACGGTTTGTGACTGTGGCCGCATATGACTTAAATCAATCGCTTGAAACATCAGCGTATCAAAATCATTACTAAACTCCCTAGCTTGTTCAACCAGTTTACGTTCGGATGGATCAAGTAAATGGCCTATAAATTTTGCGTGATCGGCCATGATTTTTAAGAAAAATACATTTTCATCAATAATTGCATCGGGTAATGGTTCGAGCTTTCCTGAATTGAGTTCTCCTAAACGGTTTCTGAAATAATTGGCTTCCCGGCTTATGTGATCTACCAGTAAAGGAAAATTGGTTTGTCCAGGAAGCTTGCATTGTAATATAAGGCCCAATACCATTCTCTTAAATGCCCAAATATTCGTCGCCGCATTCTGAACCTCTGTATTAAACTCTTTGATTGTATAAGGATCTGTCTCGATATTAAATTCATGCGACCTTTTCTCGATATCCTCAAAAATAGTGTAAAACTGATTGGCTTCTGTTTTAAGTTGAGTATCTTCCGCTCTAAAACCTAACCCCAGAAAAAAGGAATGCTCCTTCATGATCCTGGACCAAAATCGTATTTCATCTAATGAGCGTGAAACGAATGCATCCAATCATATCCCTCCTCTATGTGTGAGCAAAAAAGCACTTACTTAGTCATATGGGATATGCCTTGTCATTATGAATATCGAATCCCACGCCTCATACTAATCTAATTCTGAAGTTGAGCTATTGAGACTCGTAACTCTGTTACCTTATTTATGTACGTGAAATATTTCTCTGTACTAGCTATTGACCGTCGGAGTTATTAATCATTCCGGGCGCTCTCCTGATACTAGGTGTATTCGAAATTCAAGCTGGTCTCGCATAAAAATTTTACCCGCTATCTTAACTGATTCTGGCTTAATCTCCGCTACTATTCCCCCGTAATCCTCAAATGTCACACGCAATTCCTCATCAACGGATACAACGTATACATGTGCCTGGACCAAAGCAGCTCCAAACAACTCCATGTCTGTCCTCAATACTTTATATGTGCGTTTCACGATGATCACCTCAAATATTCCATTCGGTGAACCATATATGGATTCCTTCTGCTTTAAACATTTCTGTGTATGTATCCATTGTTTGTTATGGTGTTTAACCGGATGTTTCTTCGAAACCTCCAATCTAATGACTAGTGCCTTTATACTTTCGACGACCTACGTTCCCCTAAAAAAAATTAAATTCCATAATAATACTCATATTTGAATATATATCATTTAATGTTTGGACAATTCTCCCAATCTAGTTCTATAATTCACTTGTTATTACATATATTTAGGAGGAAGTCATGAACAATGTTATATTCAAAAAACTAGGAACAATAGTGTTAGCCCTTCTCATTGGAGCTTCGATGTTCTCATTGTTCCCTACCGTTACAAAAGCTGAGACTACAAATGTGACTTGGAAAAACGGGTCTATAGTAACTACTCTTGACGGGGGAGGAACAAGCGATAGAGCGACAGTGGGGAAAACAAATGGGAAATGGTATTGGGAAGTAAAGGTAAACCATGTTGCCTCATTCGTAGGGATAACAGGTGAATCAGACCGACAATATCAAGCTATTTATGGAAATAGTGGTGAAATCATCAATAACATTACCTCACCAGTAAAGATAGGTTACAGTTCTGGTTTTGGAGTTAATACCACTATCGGTATTGCATTGGACTTAGATAACGATAAAATTGTTTGGTACAAGAATGGGGTTTCCCTCGGAGCTAATTCCATTAAACCATCTGAACTTGAGGGGTCCCAGATTTTCCCTGTGATTTTAAGTGGAACTTCTCAGAAAATAGGTTTTGAAGCTAATTTTGGAGCAAGTGATTTTAAATATCCTATTCCTGAAGGATTTTTGCCTTATCAAGAATCGGGTACATCTACAACACCAGACCCGTCTACTACACCAGACCCATCTACAAAGCCTGATCCTTCTACAACACCGGATCCTTCTACAAAGCCTGATCCATCTACTACACCGGATCCGTCGGATACAGATGGGGCCTCCCAACCAACTGGTGACCGCGCTATTCTGACTGTAACCATGGACAATGGATTTGATAAAGAGTTCGATCTGAGTAAAAAAGAACTGAATGCCTTCATCGCGTGGTATGACGCTAAAGATGCTGGTAGAGGTGCTTCTTTCTTTGCCATTGACAAGCACAATAACAACAAAGGTCCATTCAGCAATCGCAAAGACTACGTAATCTTCAACAAAATTCTCACATTTGAAGTAAGCGAATATTCAACTAAATAAACATGACGAAGGACTTCATATCGGCTAATATGCCAATGAAGTCCTTTTTTACCGTTACCCTAATCTCGAAATCACGCCTACATTGCTATACTGGATGATACATTTTTCCTAGACTAAAGCTTTGCAACCCTACACTTGGTCCCCGACCTTGTTTGTACTTAGATCAATATTTTTAGTGTACACTTTGTTATTAATAAGACTAATGATGCTGTTAACTACAATTGAAGTAAGTACCGTTAACAACGTTAGCCACAACAAGATCAAGATAGATACCTTGGGAAAGAAAACAATACTCTGAAAATAATAATAACAAAAAAAGGTGTGAGTTAACCAAATATTCATTGAATTTTTACCTAAGTAAGCGAAAGGTCTGGCTAGTTTTAATTTATTCATTAAATGAATACTAACGAGGATAAGTACAGGAGCTATTATCATATCAATCGTTGTCTTCTCAAATAATTGACTCGTGGTACGAAAGTGAAATAGCACTACAATTATTATAATATCAAAAAGTATGTTATTAAATATGATGGAATTATAAATCTTACTCATCCATGAATACAAATTATATTTAGCAAAGAACAACCCTATCATAAACGGCAACTGCCAATACATAATACTGTAATAATTTCCTTGTGAATATGAATTATAAAAAACAAGACCGGAAATGAGTAGAGTTACCCATGCGTTACGTTGAAAGGCTTGAAAGGTGACCGGAAAAATTAATAGCAGCAGAATATAATCATATAAAAACCACCACTCACCATTATATGAACTGGATAGGGCTATAAAATTCCGCAGAAAATCCATTATTGAATTATTTTGAAATCTATCAGAATTTCCAAAAAAGTATAGACCAGCTGGAATAAAAAGCAAAAAAACAACCCAGTAATTTATCATTATTTTGCTTAATCTTGTAAAGCTCTTCTGCATTAAATGATGTGGATTTTGAACATTGCTCTTATATAAACCATAGCCACTTAAAAACAGAAAAATGGATATTGCTATTTGCCCAAAATGTCCTACATAAAATTCCCCTCTTTCATGAAATAAACTAAATAATGAAACATAGTCGTACTTTAATCTGTCAGGAAAAGCAAAAAGATGATGAATCAAAAGGAGTATTACAGCAATACCTTTTGCAATATTTGTTTCTTCAAGTTTTAATTCCTTATCATTGTGCACACAATATCCTCATTTCTAGTTGTACTTGAATAGAGATATATTAGCACAAACAAAAAATATAGAATATTTATTTTTTTTAATACCCTTACACCCTCCATTTTTATACAAAAAAAAGCGGTCTCCAAAAGCCTAGGAACCACGCTGTGCCTGAGTTTGTAAGTTATTGGTGAAGGGATAACCCCCCGCCTTTGCGACATTGCCTAATTTGATAGAATGAGTAATTTATACAATTTTTATCAATTCAGTGCGTCCGATATCATATACTAATAAAAGGCCTCTAGAATAAAAAAAGCCACTGTTTATTATCCTTGTTGTTAAAACTTAAAAGTATTATGTATTCAACATTAATATTCGATAATAAAGGTAACAAGATAAAATGAGCAACTACCTCAACCGATGAGGACACTCACAGGAGAATTCATCATGTTAAAAAAAATTCTATCCATTGCTCTACTTTCTGTAGCTCTAACAGCTTGTGGAAGCAATTTTAAAGAAACAACGACAAGGTCTGGGGCTTCAAGCACGTCCTTTGCTACTGAACAAACAGTAAGCAATGAAAATACTGCTCAGCAAGCTTCTACAAATGAGGTCACAGATAAACAATATTTATTTGCTGAATTCTTGAAAGATGGAACACCCGTGTTAACAGAAGATCAAGCTTCTATGGAACAAACCTCTTATGACTTCATTGCTAAAAACAGTGACTTATTTCCTTCCACAGATAAAAGCAAAGTCATTAATCTAGTAGACAAATCCGTAACAACAAAACACTTAAATAAAAATTTGAACTTATACTTAAACAAATTTGTAAAAATAAGCGGGGATGTAATAGATATAGAAGAAGATAACATTCCTATAGGGACAACGGCTATCGTTTATATTAGTGATGAAAATGATAATACAGTAATGGCAGTTTATCCGGGAGCAAGTGGAGAAATTTTTGAAGGAGACGTTGCTACAGTTATTGGAGTTCCTATCGCTAATTTTTCATATGAAAATGTTTCAGGTGGCTATACGAATACTACACTGTTAGCAGCTTCCTTTCTCGCGAAAGAAAATCAATAAATGTTAATCATGTAAGCCCTTCGGGGCTTTTTCTTTTAAGCAAAAACAGAATTAAACTGTTACGTTTCATTGTTAAAAAGTTATTATTTTACTTATTATTTAATATATGCATTAAAATGTTTAGACGATACATATTGAAACTGCTAAACTCGCATAAATAATACATAAATAAGGAGAGATTATTTTGAAACGAGTTATTTCGTCATTATTGCTACTGGGATTTATTACTCTAATATGTTTTAGTTCCTCGACATACGCTGCTACAAAAAACGTAGTGTGGGAAAAGAGCCAGTCTGTTTCGGCCACCGTAGATTCAAGTGGAACTAAAGCAAGTGTGGGAAAAACCAAAGGAAAATGGTATTGGGAAGTCACAGTAACAGCTCAAGCAAGTACCACAACTGGCATTGGTATCGTCGGTGAAGGTAAGCAATACAATGGACCAGGTGCAGGAGCTCTTCAGAACTGGATGTATTATGCTGCAAACGGAAACACTTTTCCGGGGATCGTTTCTTCTGGAAAGACCTACACATTAAAGGACGTTATTGGTGTGGCTTTGAATATGGATGATGACAAGATAAGCTGGTATAAGAATGGTGTATTCGTTTATACAAGTACCTTTAAACCAAGCGATCTTCCAGGAGAGATTGTGACTCCTTCGATCACAGGTGGTTCAGCTGGCAGCTTTTCGTTTGACACAAATTTTGGTGCGACTCCATTCACGCACAGTATTCCCGAAGGGTTCCTCCCCTACCAACAACCTGAAAATTCATTAACTCTTAATGCAACAGGGAATGAAGAAAATATTCAATTGCAGTGGAATGAAATAACAGGAGTCACTACTTATAAAATTGAAAGAGCACTAGCCCCTGGGGGTCCGTATGAAGAAATTGCCTCAGATATTTCTGGTACTTCTTATACTGATAATAAAGTTGAAGAAAACACTACCTATTATTACGTAGTTTCTGCGAATATCTCCATGGATCAAGTTGTATCCAATGAAGCAAATGCTATTGTAAAGAAATCCACGCCCGATCCGTCTGATCCAACCGAACCAGAACAACCTAGTGGTGACCGTGCCATCTTGATTGTAACGATGGACAATGGATTGGATAAGGAATTCGATCTGAGTAAAAAAGAACTGAATGCCTTTGTCGCTTGGTATGATGCTAAAGATGCCGGTAGAGGTGCTTCTTTCTTTGCCATTGATAAGCATAATAATAACAAAGGTCCATTCAGTATCCGTAAGGACTACGTAATATTCAATAAAATCCTTACATTTGAAGTAAGCGAGTATTCAACGAAATAAACAACAAGAGAGGTAGACTGTCCACTGTGCAGGACTCAAGATGCCTCGCGGCTTAAGTGGATCAGAAACCCACGCAAGGTTGCTTACAATAAGGTGTACAATCGCAGCATGTTTGATATATTTAAAGTGATTAGTGGAATTGTTCAAAAGAAAAAAGCTCTGCCGACCCATAAGGTTAGCAGAGCTTTTTATCTAATCTAATTTCGGGTAGGTTATGAAAGAAAGAAGTCGTTGAATTTGATTGATGGGTCATTATCATACAATTCTTTTCACAAAATTAAACCCAACATGATTTAAGGATGATAACCAAGAGGATATAGAGCACCAAAATGGCCGCTGTAGAAGTCCACACACCGCAAACAGCTGCACCTGCACATCCGCTCATAGCTTTAGCCCTCCTTTATTTTGTCGTCATTTTAATATATGTGTAAATATGTTTTATGACCGGGCATTCAGGTAAACATAAAACACCCCATTTACGTATGCCCGCGGAATATTAGGATACTTTCCAATCGCTTGCTGATATCTTTGTTAATATGGGAGATGGGATATACACCGTGAAAAAGCCATGCTTAATAGTTCCTGATTGTAAATCTGATACTTACAGTTTTGATCCAACACCCAATTCGCAAATCCTACAGCTTTAGTGTAGCAATTATAATCATAGGGATTAATTTTAAACTCAAGAATATCCAGCATAATCTGATTCTCTTCATCTGATAATTCCAAACCCAACTGGCTAAACTGTCTTTGTCGAATTCTCCGAGCAGTGGCGTCTTGTATTGCTTTGTGTTGATTGGACACTTGTCCTTTATGTTGACGATAATACAATAAGTTTATGGGGAGGTTCGCTATTTGTACCTGTGAAGCTAATCGGTTCCACATTTCGTAGTCTTCGGCATGAGGATAATTACTATCATATTGAATGTTTAGCCGATGTATCATGCTATTGCGTATTATTGTGACAGGATGGCAGATACAGCAATGAAATAACAACCATGTTTTAATTTCTTCATGACTGGCCGGATTCACCTTAAGTACTCCTCCACTAGAAGTAGTAAAAGCAGCACCGCATACATCAATTAAGGGATTTTGATCCATAAATGATATTTGCACATCCAATCGATCAGGCGTAGAAATATCATCGCTATCCATACGAACGATATATTCACCAGTTGCCCTATTGAATCCCTCGTTTAAAGTAGCGACCAAACCTTGATTGGTACTATGAAAGATTTTAACCACTCTAGGATCTGTTATCTGTGAAATAAGGAAAGCAGATCCATCTGTTGAGCCATCATCAATAATAATTAATTCAAAATCGGAGTAGGTTTGAACTAAAATACTGTGGATTGCTTCCCACACAAAAGCAACAGTATTATAAACTGGCAGTATAACTGAAGCTCGTGGCACAAGAAGTTCCCTCCATTCTACATTTTAAATTAAGAAAATATTATTTTACATAAAAGCAACTTCCCTATTTTTCTCGAAAACTAGTTCTTCATATATTCATGTTCTAAGTATATGTATTGGAATACGTTTCGAGGCGGCTTCTTGGTAAAAAAGGGCCTAATAAAGTGAAATCTTCAAACTCTTACTCTGGTTCGATTTATCGTTTAATAATCCTTACTCGAACAAAAAAGCGCGGTCTCAAAAGCTTGGAAGCCGCGCTGTGCTTGAGTTTCATAGTATACTGGTGAAGGAAATTCAACCCCCGGCCTACGCATTACGAGTGCTTCGTAATAGAGAACTGAGCTTGTGGGAGAACGTATTTCGGTTCGACATACCGACTGCATTCATAGTTGTATTAACGATTCATTAAACCGATAAAAAAGCTTTCTATACCACCCTTTGGGGTGATTATAGAAAGCTAATCTGCTTTGCAGCTATAGCGCTCACTTAAAATTTTCCAGGGAACTGTTTGACAATGCCTTCTGTCAGGATGTCCGCTAAATGAATCATATGGATCTCGTTTTTATCGGTTGATGCAATACCCGCTTTCCAATCTCCTTTGATATAGTCAAGGACTAATTCCGTAATCAACTGAAGGTGCGTATACAGCATATCTCGTAGTGTTTTAAACTGCCAGTTCGGATTCGCTGCACTTAAAAATTTAGCGATATCATCGGCGTTTGTACGCCAATCCGCCTCTAGCTTTTTCACATCCGCCTGATTACCCGCTTTAGCAGCCGCTACAATTTTCCCTGCGATTAGAATATGCTCCCTCAGAAGATCAGCCAGCTTATTACCAGCGGCTTCCCCATAATAAGGCTTGATCACATTGCCTATATCTTGCTGGTTCCGTAAAAGCCGGTCCAATACGTCCTTCTGATCTTGAAGATTAGATATGGCGCTGACAATATAGTTCCTCGTCCATATCGTATGGTCGATCCATACCTTCTGCATATCGCCTTTCAGTTGCACCATTTTGGAACTTAGGCAAGTAGAATCCTTCTCCTCCCCTACCTTCGCTTGCGCGACTACTAACGGAGTCATGCTAAAAACGAGCGCCAAGGTTAACGACAATGCCAACAGCCATTTGTTTTTCAATTTCATCTACCCCTCTGTACTTTTGGAATAAAACAGGCTGTCTTATTATGGTTGAAATATCCGTTTTTATACAGAGGATTATTGATTATTTACAGCTTTCCACCATTGTGCGAAGCCATGCACGATCATATTCCAAAGCCGTTAGACGTTTTGTTAGAAGGAAACAAAAAACGAGACAAATGCCTCAATGGTCTCCAAAATACCCCTCGTCGTCTCTCATCAGAACGATGATCTTTTGATCTTGGTTCCTTCTTAAGAATAGCAACCTCTAATTTATGCGAAAAAATTCCCAGTATATGCGAAACCATGTACATCGAAATAAATTGAAAATACTATTTGTGAAAATAACTTATTCGAGCGAGGAATGGCGTACACTTCTTCATGGCAAGCTAAACTGAAAAACCTAGAACGGAGAATAAACTCGATGAAAAACATTCGATTGATGTCTTCTGTGATCGCAACTTCTTTGCTGTGCATCAGCTTCTTCGCTGCTCCATATACAACTGCACAATCCACCTCATCTCCTGCACATACAAAAGGAAGAACCTATTACGAAGAACGAGGTGATATTGTATGGGAAGTTCCTACACATCGCAAGCTTATTGCCCTCACCTTCGACGACGGACCGGACGAAAGCAAAACAGTTGCCATTCTAGATTTGCTCAAGCAATATGATGCCAAAGCGACCTTCTTTGTTGTCGGCAGCCGTGTAGAAAAACTCCCTGAAATTGTGAAACGGGAACGAAAAGAAGGACATGATGTCGGCAACCATACCTTCCATCATCCATCTTTCCATCGTATTTCCCCCAACAAAGCCCTGTCTGAAATTGATCAGGGCCAAGCCAGCATCATTAATGCAACGGGTACAGAAACCCACTTTTTCCGTCCACCTGGTGGTTCCTACACCGACTCGCTCGTCAAACTTTCTAAAGAAAAAGGGCTAAAAATGATTTTATGGTCCTGGCATCAGGATACCTTGGATTGGCGAAAACCAGGTGTGCACCGCATCGTCAACAAAGTACTTCGTAATGCTCGTAACGGCGATATTGTCCTTATGCACGATTATGTATATAAAAGTACGCAAACCGTTGAGGCTTTGAAAATCATTTTGCCTGAGCTGAAAAAAAGAGGATTTACCTTCGTTACCGTATCCGAACTGCTTGACAATCGTGCCACACCCGAAGGACTGATTGAGGTCAATAAATGAAAGGGGAGGAATAACCAAACCAATTCTTCCCTATGAAATTAATGGCTACATAAAACGTTCTATGTACGGAGAATATATCTGCGAATTACCAACTATCTAAAGGAGGCAATAACATGAAAAAAGCAATATTGGCTGTAGCATCCCTGGCTGTATTTCTGTCAGCAGGATCGATGGTATCTGCATCTACACCCGCAACGGAAAAGCATGAACACAAAATGCACCAGCATAAGGTTAAAGCTCATGCGAAACACGAACACAAGCTGCATGCGAAGAGCAAACATGAGAAAGCTCACAAGCTCCATGCACGTGAAGCTGCACCAGCCAAAATCATTGGAGAAAAGAGCATTCATGCGAAGAGTTTAAAAGCAAAAGCTACTAAACTACCGAAAACTGGATTTGGTGGCGCAAGCGAGCAAATGAATTAAAGGAGGCTAAAAGGGAGAGAGGGCGTTTATATCCCCTCTTTCCTTCTTCATATGACAAATAAGTGGTTCAGTCGCGTCACAATACTATTGATTCTGCTGATTACTGCAAGCTGTTCATCTTCAGCTGAACATCGTGGTAACTCTACTCGTGCCTCGCATAAGTCTGAAATTCAACAAACTCAAAAGGCAAAGCCCATACAGGTTATAAATAAACCTTTTTTAGGGATCATTCCACATAAAATCGATATTCCTGCGGTTCGTATTCATTCGATTATAGAACCGGTAACCTACTTAGAAAATGGTCAAATGGGCGTTCCAGGTAACACGGATCGAGTAGGTTATTTATCTACCGCTGTATTGCCAGGGGCAGTAGGTAATGCAATTATGGACGGGCATGTCGATACATATACGGGTCCGGCAGTTTTTTATCCCCTTAAAAAATTGAAAAGAGGGGATCACGTGTATGTAACTGGCGATAATGGTTGCAAGCTTCAATTTGTAGTGGAGTCCGTAAAATTTTACCTAACACCCGAAGCACCGATTCAAATGATTTTTGGTCCTACAGAAGAGCGCCGTTTAAACTTAATTACCTGTGCCGGGCGCTACAGTCGAAGCAAGAAGGAACATGAAGGGCGACTGGTTGTATTTACCAAATTAGCACACATGAATTCAGCCTGTGAAAAACTTAAGGTTCAGAACAAGGACAATTTCAAAAACAATTAACCATTTCAAGGAGAATGAATAAATGTGCCTAGGATAGAAAAATTGAAACTGCTGTGCATGATTTTAATATTAATCCCTGTATACAGCCTTTTTTTATTTCGTGCACAAGCCGAGCCAGCTGAACAAGATAATGTTATCCCATTTCTTCAAGAATTGTTTGATGATCGTACTCGGTTATTGATGGATCAGGACAAAAAGCACATCGAGAACCATTACTTGATAACAGATAAACGAAGCAACTATGCGTACCATCGTGAAATGAACAGAGCCGAATATATTCATGAATGGGCTAGGCATCGTAAAATGAAATTTGTGAATGCGGAAAGCACAATTCGGGTAGCCCGTACAGAAGTATTGGGTGATACGGCCAAAATTTCCCTTGTTCAGTCCTTGAAATTGAGTTATGAGTATATTCACAGCTATCCCGGTCGGCATGATTTTGGAATTGGAACACGTCATGGTATTACACTAAGAAAAAAGGATAAACGTTGGTACGTGGAACGAGAATGGTATTCAGATCCTCTGGAAGAGAATTCAAAAAAGATTCAAAAATCCGACTTATTTTTTTCTCCCCATAAGGATCCGGCAACAACAGAGAGAGCTATTCATAAATATAACAGAGCCCGCGCCATTGACTATGCGAATAAATATGCAGGGACGACATGGGGGGCAGGGAATGGTCAACGATATAATCAAAAATACTTGGATTATAACTCCAAGGGAGGCGACTGTACCAACTTCTCCTCACAAGTCATCGGGGATGCGGAAGAAGGCGGAGGGCTGCCTATGAAATCAGGCTGGCATTACTTGTATGGCAATGGTGGAAGCCAGGCCTGGGTTCAGACAGACGCATTTAGAAATTTTCTTATACGCTCCGGCTATGGAAGAATTATTGGACAAGGCAGCTTCTCAGATATTGTTCAATCCGTCAATGAACGGCAGCTGCATCTTGACAAAACCCAGTTACTTCCAGGTGATTTAATTGCTTACGTCTTAAAAGGCGATGTAGACCACTTCTCAGTTGTAGTCGGATTTGATCAGAGTGGCTATCCTTTAGTCAACTCCCACACCGCTGACCGTTTCAGAGTTCCCTTTGACTTGGGGTGGGATAAACATACCAAATATTTGTTAATTCATATACAGGACTAAGTCTCGTGATCCTTAAGACTTATTCATATCCCGGAGGTTTCTGTCATAGGAATAATATGGACAGCTTCTAATGGGGTGAAAAATCTGAAACTACCTCTTATATTAAAACAAACCATGGTGAGAGCAAATGCAATGATTGTTGTGAAGGCCATTGGTTTAGTTGGAAAAATATTTATGACGCGACTTGTTGGAGCTGAAGGAATGGGTCTCTATCAGCTAGCCTACTCCTTCTACAGCTTAATATTGATGATAATTTCAGGTGGATTGCCCACAGCTTTGGGGATGTTTACAGCCAAAAATTCAGTAAAAGGCTGGCGACTGTTCAAAATTTTTTCGATATTCTTGATGCTCATAGGTTTGGCATGCAGTGTCTTAACCTTTTGGCAATCCAAGTCGATCGCTTTTTTGCTTGGCTATCCACAGCTTGATGTTGTGATTCGATACCTCTCTCCTGCCCTATTTACCGTTCCCTTACTGAGTCTGCTGCGCGGATATTTGCAAGGGCTCGAAAAATACACCACGATTGCCCTTTCGGAAATAATAGAACAAACTGTTAGGATTGGTACTTTAATATGGCTAGTGCCCCTTTTTATTAGATCCGGCATTGAGTATGCCGTAGGTGGAGCGGTACTGGGAACCTCTACAGGCGCGTTGTTAGCCTTTGCTATGCTTGCTGCTTATTTTTTCACGTCCAATCGTCACTCTACAGATTTGCCTTCCCCATCAACTCGAACAGATTTACCTTTGGTAGTACAAGCTTCCTTTGCTATTGCGCTAACACGATTGCTCATCCCGGCTTCCGACTTTATGGATGCGATCATCATCCCTCAACG
This sequence comes from Paenibacillus sp. cl130, assembly GCF_900116035.1. Taxonomy (NCBI): domain Bacteria; kingdom Bacillati; phylum Bacillota; class Bacilli; order Caryophanales; family Paenibacillaceae; genus Paenibacillus; species Paenibacillus sp. cl130. The sequence continues at coordinate 124,729 of NZ_FOYG01000005.1, read as the reverse complement.
ATTACAAATTGCCGGGGTTTCGCCCAAAGAAGCAGCGGAGATGTTCGGTATTGTTACCGGCATCGCTCTAGTCGTTGCTTATATGCCTACTTTGATTACAGGCTCGTTAACCCATACGCTCACAATGAAAATAACCGCCGATTGGAAAAATAATGATTTTAATTCATTTTATAAAAAAAGTAATACGGCCCTTCAGGTAGCTTGGATTTGGGGATTAGTCTCAGGATTTTTCATTTTTAAATATGCACCTGAAATCTCTCTATTTGTTTTTCGTATACATGATGCCGAGGTTCCTATTAAATCCTTGGCAATGTTACCACTGCTCGTCGGATTGCGCGAAATCACAACAAGTATTCTATGGGCGCAAAATCGGAAGAAAACTCCCTTTATTGGTCTTGTCACAGGAGTCCTTTTTAACTTCATAATTCTTTATTCCTTAGTTGCCATTCCTGGATTGGGATATGTCGGTATGTCACTGGGAATCATCATGCTGGAGCTAATCGCAACTGCCTGGAATTTAAAATCTTTACGATTTTTCCAATTCACCATATCCCGAACAGTTATTTTGTCAATTCTGGATATTCTGATTCTTGAAGCTATTCTTATTGTTTGCACATTGTGTTCCAAAGTCTTATCTCTTCTTAGCTGGTCAGAAGAAATCCTTATTGGTTTAGAAATAGTTCATTACTGTTTTTGGAGTGTCCTGTATTTGAAAGTACGATTAAAAAGATTCATTAACGAATAAAGAAAAGCTGTTGAGTAGTTTATAGGGACTAACCCCAATATAGACAAATAGGGCTCAGTTCTATGTTCCCGGATTAAAATGCAATTCCAGTAACAAGTACTAATCGTGATGTCGCATACCAAGCCGCAGTGTGACCGGCCCATCACCAAGATCAAAATGGAATAATATCGGTTCTTTACTAACTCAACTGTCAGTAAATCCTTCTGAAGTAGACTTAGTTTTAGATTATAAATATGTAAAGCCAGATGAACGAGTAAGGACTATGTTATTTATTTGCGGTACTTCATTTCCAACTGACCTTTCAATAGATTCAAACTAAAATGGTAGAAGATTGTCCAAAATCACAAAAAAGCGCGTCCTCCAAAAGTTTGGAAGCCGCGCTGTGCTTGAGTTTTTAGCTATGCTGGTGAAGGGAATTGAACCCCCGCCCTACGCATTACGAGTGCGTTCCGGTACAGTTCAGGATAGATTAATGAATATCTAGAGGATGCCGTGATAAGTGGCATCCTTTTGTTCGCTAAAGGACAGTTAGGCCATAGCTAGTGCTACAATCGGCATGAGAGAAATTTCTCAAATAAATAAAAGCATCTTTTAGAAGGATTTTTCAATAGATAGATTAACTCAATTACTAAAGCTTGAACCAACAGAATCCTAAAAAAGGGCGATGTTAATTGTCAGACAGAATACTGACAAATTAAAAAAAAATGAACGTTTTATTCAGAAACATTTCTTTGACTTACCAATAACACCAACATAGAGTGGTGACAAAGATGGCAGTCGATCTTAGCTATAAAAAGGAAAAGCATTCACATCCTTGACTTTCCCCTGCACGGGAAACTGTATACTCACATTATGTTATAGATTGGAGATGATATTTTGTTCAAAATCAGTGCATTTTCCAGGCTAAGCAAGGTCTCCTTAAAAACACTGCGTTATTACGACCAGATTGGCATACTTAAGCCGAGAAAAGTGGATTACGATACGGGCTACCGTTACTATTCCGCAGATCAGCTTCTTGAGCTCAACCGAATCTTAATCTATAAGGAATTGGGTTTTACATTGCCCCAAATTAAACAGCTGCTTCAGGAAGATATTTCATCAGAGAATATTCAAGGCATGTTTAAGCTGAAAAGAAGCGAAATCCAGCATATCATCGATACGGAACAAGCCAAACTCGTCAGGATTGAGGAGCGTATGCAGCTTATAGAAAAAGAGGGGCAATTCGAAACGGGTCAAGAAGTCAGAGTCAAAGCAGATGGTGCTCAATCGTTTTTTTATCAGAAAACATGCGGGAAAGAAGAGGACATTCCGGATTTGTTTCGTCAATTTGATCAGTTATTAACAACGGAAATTCGCCAGCTGATCCAAGGCCCTCAGGTTGTTTTGTGGAAAGACATCGACGGAAAAGAGGATGAGTTTGAGTTTGAAGTCGGTTATTTTTTAACCTGTGAGCTGCGGTCATTTCCAGAACCGTTTCGGCTACGGACTCTTCCTCCTGAACCGATGATGGCTACAATGGCTTTTCATTCAAATTCAAAATTTGATGGTGCGGCCTGTGTTCATTTAGCTAAATGGATTGAGAAAAATAACTATCAGATCAAGGAAAACGAATTAGGTAGGGAACTATATTTACCGTTAACTCCAGAACGAGATGCACAATTCATAGAAATACAAATTCCCATTATAAATAGATAACTGAAGAAGGTGGAGTGGGGTAAATTGAAAAATAAACGGATCATCTATGTCCTGGCACTGGCTGTTTTTCTGATTGGAACCATTGAATATATTATTACGGGAGTCATTGAGATGATCGCTGTGGACTTGGGAGTATCTACTTCAGAAGCTGGGTTATTGGTGACTGTGTTTGCTCTCGCCGCGGCCATTGTCGCTCCGATTTTGATTGCATTAACGATCAATGCAGATCGCAAGAAACTACTAATGACCACCCTTGGTGTGTTTATTGCCAGCAACGGACTTATGTTTGTAGATCTTGCTTATGAAACAGTACTATGGATACGAATTATCCAAGGGGCTAGCGGAGGAATCGCTACCGTTGTAGCCATGGCAGTAGCGACACGACTCGTTGAAAAAGAAAAAAGGGGCAATGCCATCGGTATCATTTTGATGGGGCTTAGCAGTTCGCTCGTGCTTGGTGTTCCCATGGGCACATTTTTTAGTGAGATGTTTGGATGGAGAGTGCTATTTGTTTTAATCGGATTATTAAGTGTTCTTCCATTACTTATCATCTATAAAAAAGTTCCGGCAATCAAAGAAGAAGAAAAGGTTACCCTAAGAATGCAGCTCTCTATTTTAAGAAATCCAACCATTCTGATGGCCTTGGTTATTACGTTATTTTATGTCGGCGGCTATTCTACACTGTTTACTTATATTACGCCTTTCTTGCAAGCCACGTCCTCTCTTTCCATGACAGAAATTAGCGGTGTTCTGTTCCTGGCGGGCATTTGCAGCTTTGTCGGATCAAGAGTGGGCGGACAATTGGCAGATGCAAAGGGATCGAAATTTACCATTTGTCTCGGGCTCATCTTACAAGGGGCGACTCTTCTTTTATTCGCTCTAGCCGGAGTCAATCTCTTGGTATTAATCTTGGTTTTAATGATTTTTATGTTAGCAACTTGGAGTATTTCCCCGGCCCAGCAACTTTATCTGGTTACTCTGGCGCCTCGAAATCCGGACATTGCTCTTAGCGTAAATACTTCGTTCATCCAATTTGGTTTTGCACTGGGATCTGGATTAGGTGGGCTAGTCATCAGTCGTACATCTGTCCTATATTTGAATTGGCTGGGTTTTGCCGCTGTAAGCATAGCTTTACTTCTTGCCATCTTACTATTTAAAAAAATGAGCAGTAGGACTGGAACCCCTATTGTTACTAAATAAGAAATGGACTGGACACCCACATCCAGTGCAATTTCAAAGATGGTATATATCGTCTTAAAATACAGATCCTAGCTTAATGTAGCTGCAAACAGTTCTATATCCGATTTTGACACTTTATATGTATGATTCATGCTGATCACCTTGATAATTCATTCGGTGAACGATGTAGTAATTCCTTCAACAAAAATCCCCGCCGACCAGTTAAGGTTAGCGGGGATTTGCTTTGCTTACGTTTAAGCACCTCCAATGGTAACGTAAGGCTGAATACTATTGTGGTGGTTAAGGGCTTGATCCGGCACAGTAACAATAAACAAAAAGCTAGCCGCGATGATCAGCAGTACCATTTTTTTTAACATTGGTCATCCACACCTTTTCAATGAAATTTAAAAATGCTGCTTTAGTTTCTGAAACTGCATAATCCCGAAAATGTAAAAACAAACCCATACAGTTTATAAAATTAGTCTCATTATTTAATGTATGATAACTTACCATTGCATACATCAAATGTTTAAAACCATCAATGTAAGAGCCTCGATGTAAATAATAATAAGCTAACTCGTAACCAAACCACGCGATATAATCCGGTATCACCTGTTGGGTATACATATCATCTGATGATGGTTGCTGTTGTGCAAAAGCGTTTATTTCGGCTTCAAATTGTTGAAGTATACCTTCCACATCTATGTTATATTGGTTTGCTGAAATTATAACATTCAACAGTTTTGAGATTTTCTCATTCTCGTTAGTGGCTGATGTCACTGCAATATATTCAACATAATCTTGAAGCACACTTATATCTCCTGACAACAGTTTATATACGTAAGTATTACCTTCTGCCCAACTTTTAAACAAGCTAACCCAGTGTTGAGTGTCGTCGTCAGTCTCTTTGACCCAATCTAGATTAGCGTAGGTGTATGTATAATCTAGAGCTTGTTGATAGTCGCCTTGGGCTTCACAGACACTTGCACACAATAAATCGGCATATGAAATATATACAAACAACGGGCGACTTAGCTTCTTGGCAGACTCATCACGCTCTCGACTCTCTTGTTGATGTTTTAACGAATATTGAGCTTTCGCCTTCTGCTTCATTTTTTTCGCCGCTTCATCTACCTTGTTCCATTTACGCAAAGACCTGTACACATTAGCCAAGTCCTTCAATGCATCAAGCTGGTCTATTTCATCTAGGCGTTCAACAAAAGCTTCAAATATCGTAGCTGCACTGAGATTGCGACTTTGATCGTCTCCAACTTGAATCGTGAATATACGATATTGACAGATGGCTAAACGTTCAGAATGTTGGTACTTCTCCGCTTCAGCTACGCCCTCATAGAGCAGCAATGCAGCATCATGTCGTCCCTGTGCTAATAGTACTTCTGCTATATCAAATAGTTTAGGCGAATAGAGTACGTTGTCCATAATACTTCCCACCACTCGACGGATCGCATCCAGCTTGTCCAACTCCGCACAGCGAAACAAAAACGGCTCGATTCGTCTCATATTCGGGGGAGTGTCGATGATGTAGTTTTCTATAAATAAGTCGTAAAAGTAGCCCTCCGGTAAATCCATAGCTTCAGTAATTAGGTCAAGCTGGTTAACAGACATAGACTTATTCCCCGTCACAATAGCACTTACTATTCCCCTATTCATGCCTGCTATATGCCCGAATTGCGTTAGACTCATGCTCTCTTGTTTTAAGTATCTGTCTAATTCTGCTCGTATCGTAGGTGTATGCTTCATGCCATAGCCACCCTTCGCATAAACTTTCCATAATTTTTAAAAACATACTTCATTTTTCACCAAAATTAACCACCTGTCAATATACTATGCAACTAATGTAAGAATTCGATTTTTAGCATGAAACAAAACAAAGAACTAATTATATATAGCATAATAATCCTACTAAAAAGACCTCAGCGTAGAAGATTGTCCAAAACCACAAAAAAGCGCGCCCTCCAAAAGCTTGGAAGCCGCGCTGTGCTTGAGTTTATAGCTATGCTGGTGAAGGGAATTGAACCCCCGGCCTACGCATTACGAGTGCGTTGCTCTACCCCTGAGCTACACCAGCAGGTCAGTGTAACTGACAACAAAAACTATTATACTCTTAGTTACATAAAAATCAATCACTTACATCAACTTTTTCAACTAGGATTTGGATTTAGTTCGGTAACATTTCCTGTCGCGGTGCCCGATAGTTTCTCTGCGACGGAACGGAGCTTTTGGTGGCTGGAGGAAGGCTTGTCACGGCGATCATCAATTTTGACCGAGGTGGAAACACGCTTAGCTCCAGACAGGAATGGCGCTTCGTGCAGCGCAGCAATGGCGGTGAACACATCGTCCAACGAACCTTCAATAATCGTACTCATGGAGGTAAGCTCATAGGTAATTCCTTTTTGAGTCTTCAACACTTTTTGCATCTGGGCAACGTAGTCGCTCAGGCTTGTACTCCCCGTTCCAATCGGGATCACTGTCACTTCTGCAATAGCCATCGCCAAGTTCCTCCTTTTAATTTAAAATCGTCACTTCTTTAAAAATCTAAAACCTCAGTCCGATAGAACGAGAACCTTATTTCACAAAAAAAGTTCATATGTATGCTGCTTGTTTCTGTAGGAAACATCTTTATCATTCATTGTACCGTTCAAACTGCCTCAATTCAAATACAGCCCGCGACTTCTCTGCATATTTTGATTTTCCATTCCTTTTCCTTTACGTATGGCTTCGAATGTTGCTATAATACTCCTTGCACTTATTTGAAATTTTAAGTTTATACACACAATATGTTGGGTTAAATATTCATAACACGTCTAAATATAGTGATGTAGCCGATAAATCGTACGGGAACCATCTTTTCCCCCTTCATTGGCAGGTGCATCGCTATTTCTATGTTATTGGATTACATACAGCCCCCAAATGCTGTCTGACCATCGCTTTTTTCGCCATTATCTTCTCATCATGATCATTTTCATGCTATTCCCAAGTATGATTCCAAATCAGGAAAGCGAGGAATTAATCCTATGCCACAACTCGTAACCAAACCAAACAATCGCCAGTTGGCTTTTGATGAAATACGCATTTCCGTATATGCCGACCGTGTACTCAGCGGGCTGGACAAGCTGGATAAAGATCGTCTCATTCGCGGTGTAACTAGCAAGCTGCGCCGGGACGAAGTCACGGGGGATGACATCAGCAACGCGTTTGCGATGGCTGCCCTTGAATTGGTTAGTAAGGAAGAACCGGACTGGAAATTTGCCGCTGCACGTGCTTTGCTCACTTCCTTGTATAAAAAAGCTGCTACTCACCGACGTTACAAATCCTATGCGGACGAGCCTTACGGCGCTTTTTATCCGCTGATTACCGATTTGGTCCAAAAAGGAATTTACCGTCAAGAACTGCTCGACTACTATACCAAGGAGCAGATTGATGAGCTGGGCGATTCCATATTGCCGAAAAATGACCTGCTGTTCGATTATATCGGGCTATTAACGCTGTCTGAGCGCTATTTGGCCAATGATTTTGATGGACGCGTAATGGAACTGCCGCAAGAACGCTACATGATCATCGCGATGTACCTGATGCACCAAGAGCCTGCCGACAAGCGTATGGAGCTGGTCAAGGAAGCATACTGGGCGATGAGCAACATGTACATGACGGCAGCTACACCAACCATGTCCAATGCCGGAAAAAAGGTGGCCGGACAGCTCTCCAGCTGCTTTATCGACACCGTAGACGACTCCCTGGAAGGTATTTTCGACTCCAATACGGATGTAGCCCGTCTTAGCAAAATGGGCGGCGGCATCGGCGTGTACCTCGGTAAAGTACGGGCGCGCGGGTCCGATATCCGTGGACATAAAAATACAAGTTCTGGCGTCATTCCGTGGATTCGTCAGCTGAACAATACAGCTGTTAGCGTAGACCAATTGGGTACTCGCAAAGGTGCAATTGCCGTATATCTGGACGTATTCCATAAGGACATCCTCGCGTTCCTTGACCTGAAGCTGAACAACGGTGACGAGCGGATGCGTGCACATGACGTGTTCCACGGCGTATGTCTACCCGATCTGTTCATGGAGCGGGTCGAAGCACGGGGCGAATGGAATCTGTTCTGTCCGCATGAAGTGAAGAAGGTGATGGGCTGGAAAGATGACAAGGGTCGTCCACTGGGCCTGGAAGATTTTTATGATGAAACCTTCGGTTCAGGTACCTTCCGCGAAAAGTATGAGGAGGCGTCACAGCATCCCATTCTCTCTCGTATTACAGTGCCTGCCATCGACATCATGAAGCGCCTGATGAAATCACAACTGGAAACAGGTACACCGTACATGTTCTATCGTGATACGGTAAACCGGGCCAACCCGAACCGCGCCCATGGTATGGTATATTCCTCCAACCTGTGTACGGAAATTATGCAAAACCAATCTGCAACTGTAGTGGAAAAAGAAGAACTGGTCACCAAGGACGGACAAACACGCATTGTTATTTCCAAAATTCCTGGCGACTTTGTTGTTTGCAACCTGAACTCCATCCATCTGGCTCGTGCGGTTCCGGCAGGTGTGCTGGATCGCCTCGTACCGATTCAGGTACGTATGCTGGATAATGTTATTGATATCAACAACATTGAAGTGCTGCAAGCACAATATACGAACAGCCAATATCGCGCTGTCGGTCTAGGTACATTTGGACTGCATCATCTACTCGCACTGGAAGGTATCCGTTGGGAATCCGATGAAGCGGTAACCTATAACGATCATTTGTATGAAAAGATTAACTACCTGGCAGTCAAATCCAGCATGGAGCTAGCGAAAGAAAAAGGCCGTTATGCGAAATTCGAGGGTTCTGACTGGTCTAGCGGGCACTATTTCACTTCCCGTGGCTATACGGACGGTACACGTGAAGGCAAATTTGTCACTACGTCCGAGTGGAGCGAGCTTGCAGAAGAAGTCAAACAAAATGGTGTCCGCAACGCATGGCTGTTCGCCATCGCGCCTAACGGTTCCACGTCTATCATCGCAGGCTCTACCGCCAGCATTGATCCATTGTATGAGTTGCTTTCCTATGAAGAGAAAACAACTTACAAGATCGCTAACCCAGCACCGGACTTGAACGAGAAAACCATCTGGTACTACAAGACAGCTTTCTTGCTGGATCAACACGCTTCGATCAACATGGCTTCTGCACGTCAGCGTCATATTGACCAAGGCCAAAGCTTTAACCTGTATGTACGGCCTGATATTAAAGCAACTGAATTTTTAGAGCTGCACATCCATGCCTGGAAATCAGGTATGAAATCGACCTATTATGTACGCAGCCGCGCACTGACGATTGAAGAATGTGATAGCTGCGCATCCTAAACTAAAGGAGAGAAGCTCTCATGCAGTTACAGAAGATTTTTAACACGGAAGCGCCAAATCGCTCTACCCGTATTATTGAAGGCGAAAGCTCCGGTATTTTGAATTGGAACGATATTCGGATGCCGCATATGTACAAACTGTATAAAGTACTGCTGCTGAACCACTGGATTCCAGATGAAATTCCGATGTCCAAGGACGCGTCCCAGTTCCCTGTGCTGGATGCCGAAGAACAGCGCACCTTCAAAATTAACATCGGCCTGCTGGCTGTGCTGGATTCCATGCAAACGATGTTTGTCGGGGATGTAAAACGCTATTTTACCGATTCCTCGCTGGAAGCTATTTCGGCGATTATCGGGCAGCAGGAAGTGGTGCATAACCAGTCCTACTCCTACGTTCTGTCTTCTTTGGTGTCAGATCAGGAACAGAAGGAAATTTTTGAATACTGGAAAAACGATCCTGTCCTGCTGGAGCGTAACACATTCATCTCGGATATTTACCAGGAGTTCCGCGATGAGCAGAACCCGCAAACCTTTTTCCAAGCGATGGTAGCCGATTTGATTTTGGAGGGCATTTTCTTTTACAGCACATTTGCTTTCTTCTACAATTTGGCCCGTGATCAGAAAATGATGGCAACCAGCCAAATGATCTCGTATATTCAGCGTGATGAAAATCAGCATTGCTACTTCTTTGCCGAAGTGTTCAAGCAGCTATTGTCCGATTTCCCTGAGCTGAACACCAAGGAAAATACGGACTATGTCTATCGTATGATTAACCGCGCTGTGGAGCTGGAAACGAATTGGGCGCATTATACGCTCAAAGAGGTTCGCGGCATCGACTTGAACGAGCTGAGCGATTATATCAAATACATGGCAAATATGCGCCTGAGATTGCTTGGTATGGACAAAGCATACGAAGGCGTAGATGTAAACTGTATGCCTTGGATTAAACCATTCTCAGACGAAGCGCTGAATGCGACAAAAACAGACTTTTTTGAAGCAAAATCACGCAATTATGGCAAGGTCGGAGATGACAACGGATTTGACGATTTGTAAGTCATAAGATACAGCCTTAACTCGGTACTTACCGGGCTAAGGCTTTTTTCATGAGAATTTACGCAAATACGCAAAAAAAATCATGAAACATCTGAATTACTATTCATATTTTCCTATTTGTACACGATATATATGAAGGTGAAAAAAATATAGTAAGGAGCATATTATGAAAAGCAGCGTTAAAAAAAGAATGGGATTACAATCCAAACTCTACTTCATCTTGCTCATTCCTTTAATAGTGATTGGCGTCATTGTTCTGTGGACGACCAATCAATCTATCCAAAATGCTTCTCTATCAACCATGCAGCTAAACAATGAAACGCTGGCAAAGAACACGGCCCAGTTACTGGACAAGTCCGCAGTCAAGAGCTTAAACACTAATTCATCTGAGCAAAGCAGCGAGTATAAGCAGCTTCGGAACGAGTTAAATACGCTCAGGTTGCAAACTGGAATCCTGTACATCTATATGTACAACCGGGTTGGAAATGAGTGGAAAATTACAGTGGATGGAGCCGCATGGGACGACAAAGACTACAGTCCATTCGGAACTCCTGTAAGTTTTACCCTTAAAGAAACGGAAGAGAAATTAAAACAAGGGGAAACGGTAACTACAGATATTACAACGGACCCTGAGTGGGGGACGATGTTTTCCTCCTTTACTCCCATTAAGGATACCGATGGAACCATCATTGGATATTTGGGAATCGACAGATCCCTGTCCTCTGTGACTGAAGTATACGAACATACCTTGCCCGAGGCCTACCGATTAGTTATCCCTGTTATCTCCATCATTCTGATCATCTCAATTGCGGCTATGATGCTGGTAACCCGACGGATACTGCGTCAGGTGAGATTTATTAAAAATACACTGGAGCAAGTAGCCGACGGCAACCTTACGGTTACATCGTCGCAAGTAACATATGATCAGTTAGGCGAAATCAGCAAATTGACGAACAAAATGGTGGAAGCCATGTCGAATATGATTGTGGATATTCAAAGCAGTTCAAGCACACTCCAGCACGCATCGGAGAATATCGTCGTGACAACGGAAGGAACACTCCACCAGACTGAGGAACTGTCCCGTACACTCCAGCAAATTGCCGATGTCTCTATTAACCAAGCGGATCAAGCGGTGGAATCGGTTCAACAATCTGATCGATTAGGACAAACGCTGGATGAAGTCGGAAGCCATGTGCAACAATTTACGGATACGGCCCATCATCTCAATGAGGTTCGTAATCAGGTAGCTAGTGAGCATGAACTGTTATTAGAGAAAGGACGAGAAAGCGCCTTGCGTATCAAGCAGATGCAGCGCATGTCACACGCGTTAACCGAAAAATCCCGCGAGGCGGCTAACATCGGTCAGCAGGTACAGGGCATCGTAAAGCAGACGCAGATTTTGTCCTTTAATGCCTCTATTGAAGCCTCACGTGCAGGCGAAGCTGGCAAGGGTTTTTCTGTGGTCGCTCATGAAATGGGACAACTTGCCCAGCAATCCGCCATATCGATTCGTGAAATCGATGAAATCTTAAGAAGCTTTGTTGAGCAAATTGAGCAAATGGGTGATCAATTTGATGAAAACATAAAGACCGTCAATGAACAAGAAGTACAAATTTCGGTATGTCTACAGTCTGTTGACAAAGTCACCCAGGTTTCACAGGAAGTTCAGGAGTTAGCTGCACATCTGGCTCAATTGACGGCAGAGATGCAAGAGGTACGTCACAGCGTAGATCAACATTTAAATCACACAGCCAGCGCGGCACAGCAGACTGCCGGAATGACAGAAGATGTATCAGCAAGCGCTCAGAAGCAGGCCCTAGCGGTAAAAGAACTATCCGAAGTAGCACGCAATCTGACCACACTATCAAACAATCTGCAGCGTCATGCTGACCAGTTCCGGGTAAAAAACGCTGAATAATAAATATTACGTTGGGTTCAGTTCAACTAAACGAAAAGAAGTAAACTAAAATGGAGCATTCGCAAACGTAGCGAGTGCTCCATTTTTATGTTTTGAAAGCCAAGCAGAGTTCACCTTTATCCGAGTAGGTGCATACATATAACCTAGAAGTGTGTATTCAAGCACTCCAGACTCATACCTGTTCTTATGATGGAGGTAGCGCGGCTGTTTTCACCTGTTTCGTATAAGAAGGATAGCCTCCCGTATGCTGGAGCATTTCGATTTCACGCAAAATACGCGGCAAGTCAGCGACCGAGTTCATCACGATGTGGGCTCCTGCCCTTTTCAAACCATATACACTCTGTCTGCGCCGTTCCTCAGCCACTCTGTCATCCGCTTCATGGCTGGTCGTTTGAGCTGCGGTCGTCACGCTTTCGTTATGGTTCAACACACCAATCGTCCATACACCGGCGTTCCGTCCCTCTTGCATATCGGCTACTGTATCTCCTACTTTCACAATATCGCTAAGTGGGAATACCTGCAAGCGATGTGCAATTTCATAGATCATCCACGGATAAGGCCTCCCCTGCGAAACTTCACAAGGGGCTACCATACAATCCAACGTATAGGGTGACTGTGCAGGCGTAAACTTGTGACTGAGCATTTCCATCGGACAGGATGCAGTGGCGCCTGACTGAATGCGACGATCCTGCAACTCCTGCAGCGCCCTGTCTATACCGATAGCAGGCTCAGCCCCTTGGATCAAGGAGCGGAGAACAGGGACAAGCTCAAGATAAATATGCTCAATATCCGCTCTGCCAGGATGCGCACCAAAGCACTCCAGCCATTTTTTCCGAACCTCTGAAAGTCCCAGCACATTCGCAATATGATCCCGGATCGGCATTCCTCGCCCATGAGATACCTGTTCTTCAGTTACCTGTATACCTTTCCATCTGAAAATGTCACGCATTCCCTGGGTTAAGCCTCGTCCTCCGGGGTCTAACAATGTACTTTCGAGATTAAAAATAACCGCCTGTATCATGCAATCCCCGCCTTTCCGTACCGCGGCTATCCGCAATCTTTATTTTGCTTAGGAACATGATACACAGCTAACGTAAACTGAAGTGTCGTAAACGGTAAGCGGATTGTAATTGAAAATAAATTCCTTGATTGGTTATGAATACCGAGTGTGATAAGAGGAGGAGTCGCAACATGAGACAGCCTTGGAATGAATTTAATTCCAAAATGCCTTGGCGGATGGAGCTTGGTTGTTATGCGCTGAATAAACTGGCCTGTGGAGGATTGGTTTTTGGTCTCTTATGGGTCTACTGCTATCTGACAGAGGAAATAACAGGAATTCCTCTGACTATAGCAGGCAATAGTGGTGAACTGACCGCGCAGCTGTGGGCCTATGGTTTTGCCCTTCCTGCCGCTCTTGCCGCTGATGCGCTACGCGATCTTTTACCCTGGCTTCGTAAGCCCGAGCAGCTCACCCTATACCTCGCTGCAGGATTCAGTGTCTTTCTCCTGCTAGGTTCTTTGATGTCGCCTGCCGGAACGGGCATTTCATGGAGCAACGGCATAGCAGGTGCAGGGATTACACTCCTGTATTATGGAGGAAGGTACTGGCTGAACCGTGAATATGGATTACAGATCATGCTGGCCTTCCTCCTGCCACTGCTGCTATGGCCTATAGGGCTTCAATAATGTCGCCAGCTATCACAGAGGCAGGATGCTGGCGATGACGTGCGGCTGTTTCTCCAGCCGCACCATGCAGATACACGCCAAAGGCTGCTGCCTGCGCAGCATTCAGACCCTGGGCCAGCAAACCTGCGATGATGCCTGTCAGCACATCGCCCGCACCGCCTGTCGCCATCCCAGCATGGCCTGTGGTATTGACGTAGGCTGTTCCGTCGGGACAAGCGATGACAGTGCGCGCTCCTTTGAGCACCAGCGTGACCCCACGTGTTCGGGCGTACTCCCGGGCATGGGTGATGCGGTCACGCTGCACCTCTGCTGTCGGTATGCCCAGCAGACGAGCCATTTCACCGGGGTGCGGCGTTAGTACGACCGCCGCACTTCTCGGCTTCCAAGCCTCCAGCTCAGGCCCCGCCGAGGCGAGGATGTTCAAGGCGTCCGCATCAAGCACGAGCGGACCGCCGTATTCTTCCCACAGGCGGCGCAGCCAGCCGGTGTCCCCTGCAAAGCGGCCGAGGCCGGGGCCGACGGCCAGCACATCACGTGCCTGCGCGAGCTGTAGCAGCTCGTCTGCGGAGTCGGCATTCCATTCGCCGTCTCCGCCTGCTGCTGCGGCAGCGAGCATCAGTTCCGGCGCGGCGCCAATGACGCGCGGCAACAACGCCTCGGGCACCGCCCACGTGACAAGGCCGCTGCCGATGCGCAGAGCGGCACGTGCGGCCAGCAAGCCCGCGCCGCTCATGCGCAGGCTTCCGGCCGCGACGAGAACATGGCCGTAGGTGCCCTTGTGCCCGTCCGGCACGCGGCTGCGGCTTACATCCACATCCATTGCAGCGCGCAGCGTGTCACGGGTCAAGAGCCGCAGCTGCACGCCACACTCACGTGCAAGGCCGGGTGGAATACCGATGTAGCGTACCACCACATCGCCTGCAGTCCCGGCGCCCGGATATTGGACGAGCCCACGCTTCAAGTAGGCGAGGCATACGGTGACGCGCGCACGAATGCACGGCTCGTGCAGCGTACCTGTGTCGGCGTCGAGGCCGCTAGGCACGTCTACCGACACGAGCGGCACGCCGCTGGCATTGGCCTCGCGGATCAGCGAGGCGTAGGGTTCGCGCGGCGGGCCTTGCGTGCCCGTGCCCAGCAGGGCATCGACGATGCCGGAGGCGCCGCGCAGATCGAGGGTATCCCGGCCATAGAGGATCACCGGGATACCCAGAGCCGCGATGATGTCGCGCTGCGCAGCCGCTTCACCACGTAGCGTTTCTGGCGGCTCGACGTACACAACGGTGACGCGCAGCCCTGCATCCGTTAGATGGCGGGCTACTACCAGTCCGTCACCACCGTTGTTGCCTTTACCTACGAGGATATACCAGTGTTCTCGTTCCCGTAAGTCATGTCGTCCTTGACTCCACGACTCTGTCCGTATAACACCGCCATGTCCCGGTATATCCCCCGGCCCTGTGTGTGTAACCTCTTCTGCCCACTGCGGCCCTAACACTTCAGCACGCTCAATCCCACGTGTTAAATCAGAAGTGCCTACTGAGAAGCCGCCATTGCTCTTCCCACTTCTCTCGGCACGTAGCTTCAATACCTCGTCAGCTACCGCGCACCCGGCATTTTCCATCAACGTAAGGGCCGGGATACCCAGCCTGTCAATTGTGTACCGATCCAATTGCCGCATTTCTTCGGCGGTCACCATATACATGCTTTTCGCCTCCCATATGGCTATCCCTGCTTATTAATACCCGACTGTAAAACGGGAATTGACAAATTCCCCTTCTACTAACTCATCAATCAGGGCTACCGCATAATCTTCGACCGAGATACGGCTATGGCCTAATTCGTCAACCACCAAATGATCCAAGCCAATACGGAACTGTCCTGTACGTTTTCCCGATTCAATCATTCCGGCAGGACTACAATAGGTCCAGTCTACATCCGCAGCGCGGTACAGCTCCAGTGCATCTGCATGGGCAGCCGCCAGCGGCTTCACTTCCTCCGGAAACTCGGCGGTATCCATGAGGCGTTCACCGTTTTCTGTTTTCAGACTTCCCGCTCCGCCAACGACAAGTATGCGCTCCGCGCCGGAACGCCGGGTTCCTTCCAGCAAAGAACGAGTCGCTTCGAGCAGTTCTTCCTCTTCTCCAAACTTGGGACCGTACGCGCTAATGATAGCATCGTGCCCTTTGGCCACTTCCGTAACGGAATTCGGATTTAGAATATCTGCTTGAACCACCGTCAAGTATTCACTTCGCTCCGTCACACGTTGGGGGTCGCGGACCGCTGCTGTCACTTCATACTTGCGCTTGATTGCTTCCTTTACTAACGCTTGACCAATGGTTCCAGTTGCTCCAAAAATAATAACTTTCATATAAATGTGCCTTCTTCCTGTCTATAATTTACTTACTGTTATTTATCCGTTTTATCTCCAGCTTAAACCCGTGCAAGATATCGATTCGATGTCTCATGATGTTCTGTTTCAATTTCTATATTTTTATCCATACCGAATCTACCCTCCTGCTTGTATCTTGTCTATTTTACCAAAAAATACTTCATATATCCTGGTCAAAGGTATACAAGCCCTTGAAATGCCTGTGTAGTCTGTGCAATAGTGTAGAAAGAACAATGGAAGGAGGGATTGCGGGTGTCCCCGACGGACTTCGCGGCGTTAGCCGCATATATCTCACCCGGTCTGATTGCCTTCCTGCTGGCGTTGTCTTTGCTGGTATGGCTGTATGTTCACAGTGCAGCCCAGCTTCGAAATTCGCGTCAGCAGCGGCTGGAAGAATTACAGGAATCGCTGCGTATCTATGGACGATTAGCTGGTTGTCTCCAAACCGCTACCCAGAACGGGTTCAATAACAACGAAAAGCAGTACCAGAATGGACTCATCCACGCTCTTCAGGAAGCCAAAGCTGCTCCCTATTTGACTCCTCACCTTCAAGAGCAGGTTCAAGCATCCCTTCGGGAATGTGATACGTTCCGTAGAGAATTGCTTCTCAAATCACTGGAGCGTGAAATGAACAAACTCATCGAGGAACGGCGTCTGGTTCTGCTGGAATCTCATGCTCCGGGCTGGGGAACAGCATTGTGGAAGCTATTACGTCCAGCAGCTGGTCCGTTGGCGCTGGCAGGAATCGTCTGGTTGGTCTCAAGGCTGGTTGTGGAACTGATAGCCTCCAGCCATGTCGATGTTAGTCTGCCCGACACTGCACAATCTGCCTCATGGCTCATAGGGTATGCATGGATGAGGTTCGTTTCCGGCTTGATCGCCCTACTGTATGTATACCGGCTGATGACCCTGCGCAGGCAAAATGATCTGGACGTGACGGCATCCCATTTTCCAACAAGCCTGTTGTGCATGGTAATCGCCGCTGTCGCTCTGTTTCAATGGATCGGACCGGAAGCGTCTCCCTACATACTGGCTGTGCAGCTTGTGCTGTTCTTGATTGGCTTCCGACTTACCCGAGGCCGCTCGCGCAGTGATCGTCCTTATGTTGGTCACCCCGGCTTGATCAAGGCAGATGCTTCTCAACATCAGGATTTACACGCAGCAGATAAAGATAAAACAGCTGACTCTTCTTTGGCAGAAGAACATATCCGGTCCTAACACCAATGGCACATGACTCTATCCCGTATCCACCCTGCAAATCACATACCATCACAGGACATCCCAACAACAAAGAAAGAGTTCATGGGGTGTCCTGTTTTTTGAACAATTTCCGGCTTTTTGAGGGGTTAGGCTTGTGCCAGTGATCAAGGAAAGGGTATATTGTTTATATAAATGTAAATCATATCGTTTTTTATGTATGATTATTGAAAAAAATCCATATATGTTAAACTACCATCAATTTATGATGTGCGTTAGAATTGGAGGAACTATGCAACTGGACATTTCTGAAAAATCACTTCCCGTTTATGAAGCGCTGGCCAGTGAGGTTCGGCTAAACATGATTGTTCTGCTTGCGGAGAAGCCTATGAATATACGTGAGCTGGCGGAAGCGTTGGGGCTCAGCAGTGCGATTATGACGATGCATGTCAAGAAACTGGAGAGAGCGTCCATTATTTCGACCAAAATGCTGCCTGGACGAGGCGGGGTACAGAAAGTGTGCTCACTGGCTACAGACAAAATTGAAATCGCCATGCCACGCTATCAGCAGGATGTACGACAATTCCATCAGACGGAGATTTCTGTCGGACACTTTACAGATTTTGAAATACAGGCGACCTGCGGACTGGCTACCGTCGAAAAAATCATTGGTGAATTCGATGAGCCTCGTTCATTCTTGGACCCTGAGCGCTTCAATTCCAAAATTCTATGGTTCAGCCAAGGTTATATGGATTATAAGGTGCCGAATTTCCTACTGTCCAGCCAAAAAGCTGAGGAACTGGAAATTTCGATGGAACTATCGTCCGAGGCCCCTTTTACCAATGATAATTGGCCTTCAGATATCACTTTTTTCCTAAATGATGTGAATTTGGGTACATGGACCAGCCCAGGGGATTTCGGGGATAACCGTGGTAAATACACACCTGCATGGTGGCCTGATTTTATTAATCAATATGGTCTCCTTAAAAGACTTCGCGTTACCTCTGAAGGCACCTTTATGGATGGCAAACAGATATCCGACGTGACTTTAAGCCAAGTGCTAATTGATCAGAAGCAATGGAAATTCCGCATTGCCATATTGGATGATGCCCAGCATGTTGGAGGGGTTACCCTGTTCGGTACCGGATTCGGTAACTACAATCAGGACATCCTGTTCCGTTTGTACTACAAACATACAGAAAATCATGCCAAAACAGTAGCGGTAGAAGCTGGCGATAGCAGCAAATAGCTTTTAGACCACTTCAAGACCTGAACACGGCGTTTGGCCCATGCCTTTCATGGGAAACAAAGCGCCGTGTTTTATTTTTCATCCACTTATATCGTACTCTTTTGCCACATGCTATCCGATTAGCGAACAGGTTCAATACATACAGGTGAAGGAACCTCCAGCACATATCCCGTTCGGGTCAGCCGTCCATCCTCACTATGGATGGCAAAAGATACGATGTTGTTTCCATCCTGATTCGCTACTACCAGATAACCGGACAAGATGTTGAAGTTACGCGGTGTGCTGCCGAAGGTTTCCACCCATTCAACCACCTTCAGCTTGCCGCTGTCCAGATCGACATGGTATAGCACGATGCTATCATGGCCGCGGTTTGACACATACAAAAAGCGTCCACAGGGCGTAATCCGAATATCGGCTGCTGTATTTTCTACATCTATAATGCCTTCTGGCAGTGTGGACAGGCTTTGCAGCAATGTAAGCTCACCATTACGTTCGTTATAACTAAACACAGCGACTGTATTGTTCAACTCATTGGCGACAAAAGCATATGGACGCGAAGGATGAAAAACCAGATGACGCGGTCCAGAACCGGGTGGCA
Organism: Paenibacillus sp. cl130; assembly: GCF_900116035.1. Taxonomy (NCBI): domain Bacteria; kingdom Bacillati; phylum Bacillota; class Bacilli; order Caryophanales; family Paenibacillaceae; genus Paenibacillus; species Paenibacillus sp. cl130. Next base: position 105,655 of record NZ_FOYG01000005.1, on the reverse strand, counting down.
AATCTGTCTCACGATGGGTCACCAGTTTTCCATCCTCTGTCAAACGGTATACCACAATCTGGTCCAGTCCCAGATCACATACCATGGCATACTGTCCTGAAGGATCTGGAATAATCGAATGCGGATGTGCCGCATCCTGGCGGTCCTGGCGAATACCTGAGCCGGTATGCTGAACTTGCCCCGACATGTCTCCTAATCCTCCTGCTTCCGTCGCAGGGAACACAACGGCATTGCCGCCTGAATAGTTAGAAGCCAGCACATATCGTCCATCGGTTGTTACGGAAACATAGCAAGTATGCGCTCCCTCCGTCCCTTTTCGATCCAAAGGATGTAATTCCCCCGTCTGGGCATTCACCTGATACGCATACAGCTCGCCTCCTTCTGTTTCACTGGTAGCATACAGCTTCGTCCCATCCGGGTGTAGAGCGAGAAAAGAAGGCCTCTCCATTCCTTCCACACCTCCAACAATGCGCAGATCACCATTGGTCACACACAAAGCACATACATATATTCCTCTTTCCTGACGAGACGCATAAGTTCCTGTATAAAATAACTGCTCATTCCGCTCTTCCATCGGCTCTCATCTCCTTCTAGCTGTTTTTTTACATATTATCTGGCTTTTAGCTCTACTATTTGTCTTGTTGTAAACTCATCATGCATTATTACCCAAGATTCTGTCGTTTCATTAACGTTTCGCGATGTATGCAAAAAAAATAGCCTCCTTCGGCGCCATCTGCGGTTCACAAGAACGTCACAGTTCACACCAAAAGAGACTAATTTCACGAAAAGAACAACATTAAACCGCTGTGGTTTGCGTATCTCTGCTTTTCCATTTTACAGCCAGACCCAAACTAAGAATGAGAATGGCTGCCCCAAAAATGTATGGCAAATTGATATGCACCTCGAACAATGTACCCGCAAGCGCAGGTCCTAGAATATTACCAATACTCATATAAGCATTGTTCATGCCAGCTGCAACTCCCTGCTCATCCCCCGCCATTTTGGATAAAGCAGTATTAATGGCTGGCCGAAGCAACGACGTAGCGGTAAAGAAGATGAGCGATACCCCGAGTACATAATAAAAGTTGCCAGAGAGCAGCATAAGCACAAGGGAAATCGCCGAAAACAGAAAGGAACCGATGATGACACCTTTTTCGCCAAAACGGTTTAACATCGGACTGATTACCACAGCTTGAATCACGGTTCCGACCAGTGCACCTACGGTAATAATGATAGCAATATCACGCTCATTATAATGAAACTTCCCCGTCACAAAGAAAGGAAACATCGTTTCAAAATGTGTCAGTCCAAAGGTTAAGGTGAATATCATAATCAGCAGCATAAAGTAAGGCTTGCGGAAAGAAAGGGCAAACTGTTTAATCACATTGTCCCGTTTGGCCTTGACATTCCGAAACTTCAACTGTTTTTCCAGTGATAAGGTTTCGGGTAGCATAATCAAGGAAATCAGTGCAGCTACGCCCGATACGGCCGCCGAAACATACAAGGGCGTACGAATCGAGATATCTGCCAGCAAACCGCCCACACCAGGACCGATCACAAAGCCAAGAGACATGGCGGCACCCAACAGCCCCATTCCTCTACCGCGATTGTGGACCGTTGTAATGTCAGCAATATAGGCCATCATCGGAGGAATCATAAAGGCTGCCCCTGCACCACCCAGTAAACGGGAGATATACAATGTGGTCAACGATTCCCCAATAGCAAACAATACAGAAGAAGCCGTCATGATTACCAAACCGATAATAATCATTTTTTTACGTCCGTATTTATCGGACCATTCTCCCGCTAGCGGCGAAAACAGGAATTGGGTTAAGCCAAACACGGCAACCAAATAACCACCCGTTTCACCACTGCCTCCCAAGGAGCTCATAAACTTAGGGAGGATCGGAATAATGAGGCCAATTCCCAGCATGGCAATAAACATATTAATCATCAAAATGACCAGCGGTCCCATTTTCAACTGTTGTGAATCTGACATGTTGCGTTTTGTCCTCCTCAGGTTCTTTATTTCGTATACGAAAATCTTATTTTGCAACCATTTCAGCAAAACTCTTCATTATATTAATAGAGCGAGAGACAAATAACAATCATAAAATACTTCCGATAACCCTGAATCTTTCCTTTGACAGGACAGCAAAAAGGAACAACCTGAAATGGCGATGTTGTCCCTCTCATACGAACGACCAGGGTGAATTTCTGGAACGGTCTGGCGGTCCCTACGATCCCTATTGTGGATCTTCGAATAGCTCCTGTATCATCTTTTCCTTGTTATTCAGAAATTGCTTCGTGATTATAAAATGATCGGTTTCCTCCAGTGTCCGGATGTCGATCCCTTCATGTGTCAAATGATACAAGATCGAATCTGGATAAGCCATCAAAATGGGGGAATGAGTAGAAATGATAAACTGTGAGCCCTGCTGCACCAGCTCGTGAATCCGTGCAAGCATGGCCATCTGGCGCAAAGGCGATAACGCAGCCTCCGGTTCATCCAAAATATACAATCCTTGTCCTCCAAACCGATGCACAAAGGCAGCAAAAAAAGACTCGCCATGCGACTGCTCATGCAGCGATTTGCCTCCGTAGGAGTTTCGAATAGGTGGGCCTCCACCTTCGCGATCCAGCTCGTCGATATGAGTCGCCACATTATAGTAGCTTTCCGCCCGGAAAAAGAAGCCATCCCTCGGCTTTTCTATCCCTCTCACCAGCCGGATATGCTCATGCAGTGAGGAATGCGTGGCTTGTGTAGAAAAATTAAAATTTTTAGTACCGCCCTCTGGATTAAATCCCCACGCGACCGCGATTGCCTCCATAAGCGTCGATTTACCTACACCGTTTTCTCCAATAATATAGGTAACGGAAGGATGGAATTTAAGTTCATTCCACTGGTGTAAGGCTTTTAAGTTAAACGGATATTGGCTCTTGTCAGCATCTGGAGGCCATATCAGCTCCAGGCGACGTATAAAAAGATTACGATCCCATATACTCATGTCCAGTTCAGCTCCATTGCCAAGCAATTCACTAGGTTTTCCATTATTATATTGGAATTATTTACAGCAATCAAACTGAAACCCCATTTCGTAACCCTTCTGTTGTTATTCAAACGATTATTACAGGTATAATATATAGTAATGTTCATCGGGCATGAAATCTAAGCACTTCATTCCGTGTACATCTCATTCTTTTCCAAGCAGGTGAATCTATGAAATCTAATCACAAACCGATTCAATCCTTTAAAATCGTACAGTTCGTGATGACCGTCTACAGGCAACGATTGACACGTATTCTGCTACCACTGGCTGTACTGGCTTTTATTATATGGGAGGCCGGACGAGAACTAAAAGACTTTAATCTGGCGCGTATGCTTCATGAGCTGCGGCGAATGGATGCCACCTTTCTGATCGAGATTGGCTTGTTCTCACTAGCTGCCGTGGCGGCTATGAGCGCATACGATTACGTAATCAGGCATCATTTCAAGCTTCAGGTCAAGCCTGGAACGACATTTCGCTATGCCTGGATCTCCAATACCTTCAATAATGTCTTTGGGTTTGCAGGCTTTACAGGAGCGGGCCTTCGCACAGTGCTCTATAAAAAAAGCGGGGTGCCGTTGGGTGTCATCACCTCTGCGGTCGTGTTTCTTTCGCCAGTCGTCATTACCGGACTATCTTTGCTGGCTTGGGGAGCCATTGTCCATCTGTATCCGGTACAGCCTGTACTGGATGCTCATCCGTGGCTTCATTGGGCGCTGTGGGGAATGGCATTGTACTTGCCGCTATTTCTGATCATGCAGCGCTCCAAACGGTACTCCACATGGTTCAACAAGGGAGAAGGACAGCTTTCCTGGTCCACCATCTCCGCTTCCATCAGTGCTTCCCTGCTGGAATGGCTGCTGGCTGGCCTTACCTTTGCATGGATCGGCTCGCACTTGCTCCATGAACTGCCGATGCATGCTGTGTTCGGCATTTATGTAATAGCCGCGATTGCCGGGTTGATCAGTCTTGCACCCGGAGGGGTCGGTGCATTCGACATCATTGCCCTGCTCGGGCTGCAAATGGCGGGAGCCAACTCAGATCGGGCACTGGCTGTGCTGCTGGTCTTTCGTGTCTTTTATTACATCATCCCGTGGCTCATCGGCTTGGTATTAGCCGCGCTGGAAATGATTCCGCGTAACGAGCGCCTGAATCAGCTAGCTGAGACGGGCTGGGACTACTCCCTTAATGCGTGGCAGAAGGTATGGGGCTGGCCTGGTCAATTCCGGTTTTTGGCAGATCTAGGAGTATGGGCGCTTGGTAAGCTGGTACTCATCTCCGGCGTGGTGCTTCTTTTGTCGGCAGCTACGCCAGGTCTGTTATATCGGCTCCGTTTTGCTGAGCATTTGCTCAGCCTGCCCGTCATGCGCTTGTCGCATGAAATCTCAGTCATCATCGGGATTATGCTTGTCGTCCTGTCCCACGGAATCTCTCTGCGTATTCGCAGAGCATTACGACTGACATTGATATTGCTGCTGGCCGGCGCCATTTTCACCTTCATTAAAGGTCTGGATTTTGAAGAAGCCTTATTCCTACTGTTCGTAGCGTTAATGCTATGGATCTCGCGCTCGCGGTTTTATCGGGTCAGTGCACCACTGAATCGGCACAATATTTTAATATGGGGCGGATTATCTCTACTTGTAACCGGGGCTTATTTTATCATTGGGGCAGGCTCCAATACTCCGTTTATGCGCCATTTGCACGCCAAGGTCCATCTGGACTTTTTTATGAACCGCAGCGATTACGGAGTTACTGCCGTGTTTAGTCTGATTTTGGCATGGGTTTTCCTGACGGTGTATTTCTTTCTTCGACCTCAGCGTGGTATCAGCAATCTACCCGACGCACAGGAGCTCGATAAGCTAAAAGAATTTTTGGAACGACAGGGTGGTAATCTCGTTTCCCACATGCTTTTTCTGGGCGATAAATATCTGTATTGGACCAAAAATGAACAGGTCGTCATTCCCTATGCTCGCAGTCGGGACAAACTGATTGTATTAGGTGACCCACTCGGTCCAAAAGAACGCGTGAGTGAAGCGATTCAGGAATTTCAGCGGTTCGCAGATCGGTATGCGTTAACGGCTGTATTTTATCAGGCATCACCGGAGTATTTGTCCATCTATCACGAGAACGGCTATCGCTTTTTCAAACTGGGCGAGGAAGCACTGGTGCCGCTGGAATCCTTTACACTGACGGGCAAAAGCAATCAAGCGCTACGCAGCGCCAAAAACCGCTTTGACCGCGATGGCTACTCGTTCGAAATCATCCAACCTCCTCTAGAGGCGTCACTGATTGAGGAGATGCGACATGTTTCGAATATTTGGCTGGACGGGCGCAAGGAGAAGGGATATTCACTCGGCTGGTTCAAAGAGCCCTATCTTCAGTTGGCTCCGATTGCATTGCTAAAGGACTCTGAAGGGAAGGTCATCGCTTTCGCTACGATGGCCCCTGCCTATGATCATGGACGGACGGTCTCCATTGACCTAATGCGCCACTTGCCTGACACGCCAAATGGCACGATGGATTATTTATTCACACGGGTCATTGAGTGGGCCAAGGAGAGTGGATATACGACATTTAATCTGGGAATGGCACCGCTGTCCCAGGTAGGGCAAAGCGAAAAGGCATTGCGCGAGGAAAAGCTGGCTCGACTTGTTTTTCAATACGGGGGACATTTTTACGGCTTTCAGGGGCTTCGGCGCTTTAAGGATAAGTTCAAGCCGCAATGGGAGCCGCGTTATCTGGCCTATCCGGCTTCTGTCTTTCTACCGATCCTGACGCTGGAGCTGGTATATCTCGTGTCCAAACGCTCGGACTAAACAAAGGGCTAACCAAAAGGCTTTTGACACCTAACACGACGTAAAAAAGGGTGTTCCCCAACCACGAACGGTTGCAGGAACACCCTTTTACATTCACAAATCTTCTTAGAAGCTACCTTTTACAACAACTTCAGACAGTGGGAAACGTCCTGATGGACGTGCTGGTACTTGTGCCTTACCTACGCTAATAAGCAGGGTTGGCAGGTAACGTGCCGGAATATTGAATTGCTCGATCAATTGTGCTGGAATGAAACCGCCCATTGCGCAAGTGTCGTAGCCCAGAGATTTAGCAGCCAGCATAATGTTTTGTGCTGCAAAAGCAGAGTTCAGGATGGCGGCATCGCGAGCTACTTGCGGGTTTTGGTACGCGCCGTTGATTTGACCTACCAATGCGTCACGGATTTCCGCTGGCAGTGCGCCTGCTTCTACCGCTTGATCATAAATGACGGTGTTACGGTTTGCTTCCAAATCACCCAATACAGCAATCGTAACGGAACTTTCCACTACTTGGCCCTGATTGTAGGCGATAGGTAGCAATTTTTGCTTGTCCGCTTCGCTTTCGATGACAAGGAATTTCCAATGTTGAAGGTTCCAAGCGGAAGGAGCTTCTATCGCGGCAGTCAAAATAGCCTCCAAATCTTCCTCTGGCAATTTAAAATCCTTAACATAGCTCTTTACCGCGTGTCTTTCACTAATAGTAGATAGAGTTTCATTTTTTGGACTGCTCGACATTCTAGGCACTCTCCTAATTTCTTAATATATATCTAACTTGAATCCTCATTAACTTCCCAAACTACTGCAATTATAAAAATGATAGTGAATGATGTCAATATGTTTAAGTATGACCCTGCACTCAAAATACAGTACAATACGGATAAAGACATGCATATCGGCATATGCCTGCCGATGGGACAAGACACGGGTGAGTTCATTTTGTTCTCATTTGAATTAAAAAAGGAGCGTTACTATGATTGGATCGTTTAAAAAAACGGATATTGCTTTGTTTGCCGCCTGGGTTGTAGCTTGTGTGGCAACTTTGGGCAGTCTGTATCTCAGCGAGATTTTGGGGTATGAGCCTTGTAAGCTGTGCTGGTTTCAGCGCATTCTGATGTATCCCCTGACCCTTCTGCTCGGAATTGCATATTTTCGAGGAGATTCGGGGATACGTCGTTACGTCATGCCGTTGGCTATCATTGGAGGCGCGATTGCGGCCTATCATTTTATCATTCAGCGCATCCATGCAGCCGCCAAAGCAGCTGCGCAAACTTCAACTTCCTGCGGCAGAGTATCCTGTGAACAGGATTACCTGAACTGGTTCGATTTTATCACCATTCCTTTTCTCGCACTGATCGCCTTTATCCTTATTATTGCAGCCATGGGTTATATCATGCGTCAGGAGAAAAAATCAGCTCAAGGAGAGGTACAAGCAAAGGAACTCGCATAAGTATGAAAGAGACCTAATTATAGGACCCGTTACCACCAAGAGGCGTATAATCCGCTTGCCCAAGGAAAGACTGTAACTAAATATATCCATTGCATATGTGCTATAATGTAAAAGGTTTGCAGTCTGTCCAATAACGCTTATATTCCTTATAGAGGGGGCCAGTCCATGTTTCATATTAGCACCCCATTGCTGCAATATGGCGCAACCTTCGGTATGATCTTAATCGCTATATCGGCTATTTTCATCCGTATGAAGACAGGTCATCGCCCGATTAATGCCAAAAAAATCATCATTCCTCCGCTCGGCATGAGCACCGGGTTTATGATGTTTGTGGTGCCAGAGGTACGGGTTCCCTGGCTTTGGGCGCTGGGCGCTTTTCTGGTCGGCTGGTTTATTTTTTCTTACCCGTTGATCCGCAGCACCAAATTTGAATTGCAAGAAGGGCTGGTTTTCGTGCAACGCTCACGTACCTTCTTTTTTATCCTGATTAGCCTGCTGATCATCCGATTGCTGTTGCATGAATTTATTCAGCATTACATTACCATTCCGCAGACAGCAGGGCTATTTTTCATCCTAGCCTTCGGGACCTTGTTACACTGGCGGCTTCGTATGTATTTCCAATATCGTCAGTTCGTTCCGAACGAGGCGGAAGTTCGCATCTGACAAACAGGTTTTTAACATGCATGCTCGCATGTTGCTGTATAGACCAAAAAGACACGTTCTCCTAACAGGAGCCGTGTCTTTTTGGTCTTTTAGTCTATCAGGTCTACATTATGCATTCCGGAAAAAGGAGCTACTCGATTGCGTCCCTCTGTCTTCGCAGTGTACAGCATTCGATCTGCCTGAACATGCCTGGGACTGGAACGGACATGCAGCGGATGCTTATAGCAAAAGAGACCGTCCTCTGGACAGCCCCTTTTTCTGTAACATGTCTAGCTCATTCAACCCGTTAGTCTGTATGCTACCGATGGATGCCTGCTTTATTGCTGGGTCAAAATAATCGGACCATCTGCTGTAATGGCCAGCGTATGCTCGTATTGCGCAGACAAGCCGCCGTCCAACGTGCGTGCGGTCCAGCCGTCGGCATCAATTTTACTGCGGTATGTGCCTGTGTTGAGCATCGGCTCAATTGTAATGACCATGCCCTCTTTTAAGCGTGGTCCACGGTGCGGCGGTCCGTAATGTGGAACCTGCGGTTGCTCATGCATCTCTTCCCCGATGCCGTGCCCAATAAATTCGCGTACGACCGAGAAGCCTTCCGCTTCCGCATAGGTTTGTATCGCATGGGAAATATCTCCGATCCGGTTACCGATAACAGCTTGCTCAATCCCTTTATACAGTGATTCCTTGGTAACGTCCAGCAGCTTTTGCGCCTGCTCAGACACATTACCTACCGCATACGACCAAGCGGAATCTGCCAGCCAGCCATTCAGGTTCACAACCATGTCGATCGTCACGATGTCCCCGTCCTTCAACGGTGTCTTATTCGGAAAGCCGTGGCAAATCACATCGTTAGGTGAGCCACATGTTGCAAACTGGTAGCCGTTATAGCCCTTTTGCTCCGGTGTTGCGCCATGCTTCTTCATAAAGGATTCTGCGAAAGCGTCGATTTCCAGTGTCGTAATGCCTGGCTTGATCATTTTGGCAATTTCCCGGTGGCAAGCAGCCAAAATGTCTCCAGCTTTTTTCATATTTTCAATTTGTTCTTTGGTTTTAATGATAATCATTAAACGGTCTCCTTCTTTTCCGTGTTCGTTCCACTTTTCACTGCTTCTTTTTTCTGCTTCTATTGTAACGCTAAAAGCAGCGAAATGGAACCGATGTCAACTGACACCGTTTACAAGGATCTTAAACGGGGTATATAATACTCCATAACTTGTATACCAGTATGCAAAATTATTTCCAAGATAGGAGTATCCTATGAAATATCCAACAACCTGGTTACAGGGCGCATCGCTTGGGGAAAGGATTGCTTGTGAACTCCGGCTTCAGATTATACGGGGCATTCAGACGCCAGGTACTGTGCTATCTGAGAATCAGATTGGTGCCGATTTTGGTACCAGTCGTTCTCCGGTGCGTGAAGCCTTGAAGGCACTCTCGGGCGAAGGACTGATCCGTTTGGAGCGCATGGGGGCGGTTGTCGTCGGCATGACACCCGGTGATATGGAGGAGCTATTCGATGTGCGAATGCTGATTGAGCATTTTGTTGTACAAAGGTATGTACATAGTGATAATGCCACATTGGTGACTGTTCTGAATCAGATGATTGACAAAATGGAAGTCGCTCTCAAGTACAGAGATGTTGTTGAATTTTCTCTTCAGGATTTTAATTTTCATGAGGCTCTGGTTCTGGAAGCAGGCCATACCCGTATTCTTCATACCTGGAACGGTATGAGACAGTTAATCCTGACGGTCATGTTAGCTGCGACAGAACAACGATTTGCGTCCAACATCGAAGAATCACAAGTCACGATTCACAAACATCGAACCTTTGCAAACGCTTTAAATCAAGGGAATGCTCAGGAGTTGTCGGGATTTATTGAGGATCATTACCGAGATACCCGCAACGCGGTTAACGACAGCGTCCTGTCTCCCTACAGAAAGACATCGTCCTAGCCGCAACATGCGTGACAAAGAGCCGATGTACCGCGCTTCATGCGTTTCTTGCTGGCGCGGTTCTCTTTTACATTAAAGTTGTCGACAAGTATACATTTAACTACACATATAAGAATAAGGAGGCATACCTTCATGAACACATTATTCGGCTTAAGCCATAACGCGTCCCTGCTCATATGGGCGCTAGTTACCGTCATTCTTTTGATTTTGCTGATTGCCAAATTCAAATGGAATCCCTTCGTTTCACTGCTGCTTTCGTCGGTATTTCTCGGACTGGTTAACGGGATGCCGGGACATGAAGTTACTGCCTCCATTACCAAGGGGCTCGGCAGTACGCTAGGCTCCATCGCCATCGTGATCGGTTTAGGCACCATGCTCGGTAAAATGATGGCAGAATCCGGGGGTGCCGAACGCATCGCGACCACACTGATGGATCGTTTTGGTGAAAAACGCGTTCATTGGGCGATGATGATCGTAGGCTTTATCGTGGGTATTCCGGTATTTTTTGAGGTTGGTATTATTTTATTAATTCCCATCCTGTTCACGGTTGCCCGTAAAATGAATATGTCTCTGCTGAAAATCGGTATTCCAATGCTGGCAGGACTATCGACGGTACACGGCCTTTTACCACCCCACCCGGCTCCGATGATCGCAATTGAAGCCTTTAACGCCAATATTGGACGCACGATAGGATATGCACTCATCGTGGGCATTCCATCCGCCATTATTGCAGGCCCGGTCTTCGGCGCTTGGATTGGCAAAAGAATCATGGTCAGACCTTCCGAGAGGCTGGACGAGCAGTTCAGAAATACGACGGGACGGTCGTTGCCTCCTTTTTGGATTACTCTGTTCACCATTTTGTTGCCTGTTATTCTAATGCTTAGCGGATCAGTCGCTGAAATCGTAGACCCGGCCAATACACATCCGCTCACTGTATTTTTCAAATTCATTGGTGATGAGGTTATGGCATTGCTGATTGCGGCTGTGTTCTCTTTTTTCTCGCTAGGCTATGCACGTGGTCTAAAGAAAGAGGACTTGTCCCGTTTTACCAGTGAATGTCTGGCACCAACAGCCTCTATTATCTTAATTATCGGGAGCGGCGGTGCATTTAAAACGGTATTGATCGACAGCGGTGTAGGTCAGGCCATTGCAGCGGTCGCTACAGGAGCCCATATGAATGTGATTGTATTTGCTTTTCTGGTCGCTGCGCTCATTCGTGTAGCCACTGGATCAGCGACAGTCGCGATGACGACAGGCTCCGGTATTGTCGCACCTGTGCTGGCACTTACTCCCGGCGCGAATGTCGAACTGGTCGTCCTTGCTACAGGAGCCGGGTCGCTGATCTTGTCTCATGTGAATGACGCCGGTTTTTGGATGATTAAAGAGTTTTTCAATATGACGGTTCCGCAGACTCTAAAATCATGGACCGTTATGGAAACCATCCTCTCCTTGGTCGCTTTCGGTTTGATTATGCTGCTGAGTGTGTTAATTTAACGATAATGAGCTAATAACGGTAAGTGAAGGGGAGATTGAATATGACAGACACCCGATATATGATCGGCGTCGATATCGGCACAACCAGTACCAAAGCGGTGCTTTTCGAAGAAAACGGCAATATTGCCGCCCAGCACCATGTGGGCTATCCGCTCCATACACCTGAGCCGGATGCGGCAGAACAGGACCCGGAAGATATTTTCAAAGCTGTCGTAACGACGGTGCAAGAGATCATGAAACAAAGCGGAGTGTCAGCCGAGCATGTGCTGTTCGTCTCCTTTAGTTCGGCCATGCACAGCGTACTGGCGGTGGATAAGAACGGCAAACCGCTGACCGCCTCCATCACTTGGGCAGATAACCGTAGCGCCAAATGGGCCGAAGCGCTCAAACATGAATACAACGGACACGACATTTACTTACGTACCGGAACGCCCATTCATCCCATGTCACCACTAACGAAACTGATGTGGATTACACGGGATTTACCGGATATTGCGGCCCAGACGTACAAATTCATTTCCATTAAGGAGTACGTCTTTGCCCGGTTATTCCACCAATATGTCGTGGACCACTCGATTGCCTCTGCAACCGGACTTATGAATTTGCAGCAGCTGGACTGGGATGAGGAAGCACTGCACATTGCAGGTGTGACAAAGGAGCAACTATCCGAGCTGGTGCCGACAACTCATGTGCTCAAAGGGCTGGATGAGACCTATGCGCATGACATGGGTCTACTGAAGACGACTCCTTTTGTGATCGGGGCCAGCGACGGTGTCTTGTCCAACCTCGGTGTGAATGCGATCAAACCTGGAGTTGTCGCGGTTACCATCGGCACCAGCGGAGCCATCCGTACCGTAGTTGATAAGCCGCTCACGGATGCCAAAGGGCGCTTTTTCTGTTACGCCTTAACCGAAAAGCTGTGGGTCATCGGCGGCCCAGTGAACAATGGAGGTATAGTCTTCCGCTGGATCCGGGATGAATTTGCAGCCTCCGAGGTGGAAACGGCCAAACGACTGGGACTTGATCCATATCATGTGCTGACCCAAATTGCGGAACAGGTACGTCCTGGCTCCGACGGTCTGCTCTTTCTTCCGTACTTATCCGGTGAACGTGCGCCCCTGTGGGACCCAAATGCTCGCGGCTCCTTCTTCGGTCTGTCCCTGCGTCACAAAAAAGAGCATATGATTCGCGCCGCTCTGGAGGGTGTGCTGTTCAATTTGTATACCGTCATGCTCGCCATGGAAGAAGTCATCGACAGACCGTCAGTCATTCACGCCACTGGTGGATTTGCACGCTCGGAGCTATGGAGACAGCTCATGGCGGATATTTTCGATCAGGAAGTCATTATCCCCGAAAGTCTGGAAAGCTCATGTCTGGGCGCAGCTATTCTGGGCTTGTACGCGCTGGGACGGATTGATTCGCTGGATGCTGTGTCCGGTATGATCGGTACCACTCACCAGCACAAACCTGTAGCAGAACACGTGGATATTTATCGCGATTTACTACCGATTTATATCCGCATTTCACGTAAATTCGAAGAAGAGTTCAAGGATATTGCGGAATTTCAGGCCAAGTCCCTACAATCTTAAATTAGTGGAACCTGTTCTAACGCTGCTGCGTATTACCTTTTTATAAAAACCTGTCTATGTCAGTTGGGCAGGGTAAGAAGGAGGATTAGACGATGCTTAAACAATTACTGCACCGCCTGCTACATTCCACCTCTCATTCTCATAAGCGGCGATACAGCAGCTCAGACCGTTATTACGAACGTGAACGTAAACACCATTCTTCTTCAGACGGTTACAAGAATAGCCACAATGGGCACCGATATTACAAAGATAAACGCCGTCATTACTCCAGTTCTTAGCCAAACAACAAGAAGTAGCGACGGAATAGAGCGTACCACAAGAAGCATGCCACAGGCTCCTTCAAACCCTATAAAGCGAAGACCCTTCTCATCTCAAGGGCCTTCGCTTTATTGTTGTGCGCCCTTCGTTATGCAGGGCAACATCTGTGCATTTTACAGGAAATCGGTTATGACCGAAATTACAGAAACAGGGTTTTAGAGATGATCACCAGCAAAATAAACAGAACAAGAATCGCTCCTACAGAGGTCCATGCTCCTACGCCGCAACCCATACCGCCTACTCCACACATATGACTCATTTACAACACTCCCTTCGCTCATTTACAGAATCATTGTATGTAGACCTGGTCAAATGCGTAAGGGGGGCATTCCCCCATTTTTGCGGCGAATGCCTGTTTATTTTTAGGGACTATCTATGGGTTAATCTCAAGCAGCAACAATGCTTCCTCCAGCTCTTGCATAAACTGTCGGCTATTCTCATAACGTGGCCGAATCTGAAAAAGACGCTCCAGCATATGACGCACAGGTGAACTCAGTTTCAATTCTTCCTGCCAGCTTGCTGGCGGTTGATCCGGCTGAGGCTCGTAACTGCTATACAGCATAAAAAGCATTAAATGTCCGACATCGTACAAATCGCTGTAGACGGCGACATCCTGTCGCTCGGGTGCGCGCTTTTCCAGCGTGGATTCGGTAAATACATCCTCCTGTCGCTCTCCCACCGCCAGAGCAAGACCAAAGTCGATCAGGTAAGGCTTCCCCTCGCGGTGAATCACATTGGGAATGCGGATATCCCGATGGATATAGCCCCGTTCATGCACATACAGAACTCGCTCCATTAACTCCAAAATGTAGACAACGCATTCCTGTTCTGTAAAGGAACGCTCCTGTTCAAATATAAGCTCCTCTAGCGTCATGCCAGAGATGTATTCCATGACCACAACTATTCCGTTCGAATGCTCGACACTTTCGAGTAGCTTCGGAATATTGGGGTGTTCCATCTGCCGCATAATATGAGCCTCTCGCTGCAATAGCTGAACTGCCTTTGCCCGTTTGCTCGGTCTGGGCAATTTCACCGCCACCTCTTGTCCGCTGTGCCGATCCAAACAGAGATAGGTCAGACCATAGCTCCCCATGCCTAAAAGCGAACAAACATCATAACGTCCGCTCAGCAAGTCACCAGGCTGTTTCGGATAATCCATCCATGATTCATATGCGTTCCGCAACCAAGCAAACATACTTATATCCTTTCCTCTACATGCCGCAGCAACGTTTCTTATGCGGCTTGTTCTCGTATTCTTGTATTCCGTTATTATACCATCCACAATAAAAGACCATCAGAACCGGGAAGGTCTGATGGTCTTTATCAGAAAAGATGCTGGTTATGCCTCTCTGCGTCTGCGCGGTGTCAGACCAAGCCAGGACAACAACGAACCGCGCGATTTGCGTTGCCTGCCCTGGTAGGTACGCAAATTCGTAATTAACTGCCGATCTCGTTCCTCGTCAACCTTTTCTTTCATCCAGCGTTTTTGATCCTCCAGTTGGTTAGACAGGCTGATATTCTTTTCCACCAAACGGCTGTGCTCTGCTTCCAGCTCTTCCAAACGGCTCCGCATTTCCAACAATGCGGTTTGCACCATGTCCTGCATCTGCGCCAGTTCTTGCGGCTCTACGGACTCCTGCGTTGGTACGGATACAGGTGCTCGTTCCAATCTATACTCAATGGTAGATGCCAAAGTCTGGAACTCCTCCTGCGACTGTAGCTGCATGGGTTCCTCTGACAGTTCCTGAGCATTCATTTCATCCTGTAACTCTGTCAGTTCAACCGTAGCAGCAGTTTGCGCCTGCATGACCGTCTCTTCCCTGCCCTCAGCTGCCGCCATTATTTCTTCCCAAGTTGCGGTCAGTGACTCAGCATCCGAGATGGGTGGCAAGCGGAATTCTTCATCCTCCATTTGAAAGGGAGCGGTCACTCTCTCAAGCACCACCTGAACAGCCTGCTCCATCGTCATATGCTGTTCACGCAATGCCCTCCGCATCACCTTCAAGCACTCAACATCCTCAGCACTGAACATTCTCGATTGATTCGCGGAACGCTGAAACACATACCCCTGCTCCTCCAGCGCCGCTGCATATTTACGAAGGGTACTCGCCCCGATTCCCAACTGCTTTGCTGCTTCCGTCGTCGATTTGCTTTCTTCCATTTAATCATTACCTCCCCGGATGGTATGGAAAGAAATTAGCTTGTATATGTAGAATTCGCGAAATCCATTGGAAACCCTTTGGCAAAAATGTTCTAATATTGCAGACTGCTAAGAACCTTTGTCATAACGGAATATTTGTAGAAATACAAGAAACGACATTGCAGAGAATACTTCTGTTTTATGTACCCTTCAGACTCTTTAAAGAGCGTCACATAAATGTCACACTTTTATGATTTCTATGGCACCATTCCTTCCATCAATATAGTCCATGTTATAATTTATACAGCGGTCACCTTAAATATAAATTGAAACGTCCTCTCCTACCTTCCAGTAAAAGTATTGATAATTTACGTTCATTCTACAATTAATCCTAGAAGAACCCCTCTATTCACAGTTCATTTTTAATTTTCCAGAATGGAGACAAAAAAATGGATATTTTCAAAAGATCAGCAATATGTTATGTTATGTAACGTAAAATGGATTTCAGGCATAATTTGTAGCATATTAACGTTCGCTGGAACGAGGAGGCAACATAGATGAAGGGGAAGGCAAGGAAAGTAGCTATTGTCGGCGCGGGAATGGTCGGTTCGAGCTGTGCCTACTCAATGGTTAATCAGTCCATTTGTGATGAGATCATGATGATTGACCGCACGTATGATCGGGCTTTGGCCCATGCACTGGATCTGTCCCATTGTATGGATTTTACGTCCACACGTACCAAGGTGCGTGCCGGCACGTATGCAGACTGCACGGATATGGACGTTGTGATTATAACGGCTGGAGCCAACCCTAAACCGGGTCAAGACCGCCTATCTGTGCTGGATGACGCAGTGCTTATTACCAGAGAGATTGTAACAGCGATTATGGAGGGTGGCTTCGACGGTATATTCGTCATTGCTGCTAATCCTGTCGACATTGTAACGTATATGGTACAAAGTATATCCGGTCTGCCGCGCAACAAGGTGATTGGCACGGGCACCTCCATTGACTCATCCCGACTCAAGACGTTGCTTTCTGAGGTGTTTTCCATAGATCCGCGCAGCGTACAAGGATATGCGCTTGGCGAGCATGGCGAATCCCAATTCGTTGCCTGGTCACACGTCACGATTGGCGGCAAGCCGCTTTTACACATTTTGCGTCAGCATAAGGAACGATTCAGCCACGTCGATCTGGACGACATTGCCCGTAAAACTCGGGATGCAGGCTGGGAGATCTTCACCCGCAAAGGCGCCACTTATTTTGGTATTGCCAATGCGCTGGCGTACATTACTCGTTCCATTTTAAATGATGATGGTAAAATTATAGCGGTCTCTGCTGTATTGGACGGCGAGTATGGACACACCGATGTCTGCACGGGCGTTCCGGCGATTATCGGCAGCAGAGGAATTCAAGAGGTCATCGAGCTGGAGCTAAGTCCGGAAGAACAAGCGAAGTTCGACGCCTCTTGCCACTTTATCAGCAATAATATCCGTGCCATTTCAGGCTTAGTGTAAACCAATAGCACAGTAAAAAAACTCCTTACCCTCATTGAGGATAAGGAGTTTTTACAGTCCCCGTATTTCGCCCTATATCTCTTTATAACGAAATACCGTCAGTCCCGCTAACGTAAATACGACAAAGCTACCCATTATAACCGACAACAGTGTGTCAGTTGGCACCATGAACGCCCCGAAGTTGTCTCTTCCACTCGGCATCATCGCCAATAAAGGCTGTGTCCATGGATAGTACGGACCGTAGGTTTGAGAATTGGCGACCAGAATATTCGGCACGGTGAAGACGAAATTCAACGCAAGCGGTGCGGCAAAGCTGGACCACAGGAAGGACACCATCAACTGCAACGCAGCCAACGGCAGGCAGGCTACCCAGCCGGCGAGCAAACTTTGAGCGATCACGGCCCATGGAATCGGTCCGTTCATACCCTGCACAACTCCAACACCCAGCAACGCTCCTCCGAACAGTAGCTGGGTCAATCCGACCAAGGCCATAATGATGGTCAGCTTGGCCGCATACAGACTCGTGCGGGACAATGGCAATGACATCAGCTGCTTCCAACCGCCGCCCCCATGCTCGAATCGGCAGACCAGAGATGCAAATACGGCGGTCAGCATCGGCATGAACAGCAGCGCATGAACTGTAAGCATGGCAGACAACAACACCTGCCAATTCCCTCCCGGGTTTGCCAGCAAACCAATCAGGACGGCAATAGCCGGGCTGACGAGCGCAAGGAGCCAGACGGGCGATTTCGCCATTTTCATACGTTCAACAGAAAGCAGCCGTACATATCCTCCGAACATTACGCCACATCCTTTCGGCTAAAATGGGCCGCTGTCAGCAGGCTGAGAAGCACACCCGTTCCGCACCCGACGGACGCAAACATCCACGCTTGAGGTGCAACCCATGCGAATTGAGGCCAGGCCAACGGAAACCATTCGGACAGCTGTGAAGCAAACAAGCTGCCGATGCCTAACGTAATGCCCAGTGTTACAGGCAGAGCCTGATTATGGAACGTGACCGTTAACCACAACAATAATACGAGCATAGGCAGCGTGCCGCCTAAAGGCCAAAATCCAAGCCGCAGTAATTCTCCAATCGGCGCCGGCTCTCCTCCGAAGCCGAGTAGCATGCCCAACACCCACGTCCCTACCGTCAGGAGTACACAGGACACACACAGCATCCCGATCGCCAGCGTCAGCTTGGCCATATAGACGCTGAATTTGGAAATCGGCAAGGCCAGTAGCTGCTTCCAGGAATTAGACATATGCTCCACATTCGCCAACATGGAAGCGACCATAGTGGCTCCTAACACCAGCGCAAGGGGGACAAACATAGCGATGTTATCCATCAAGGATTCCCACAAATGGCCCTTGTATCGCGGAATCAGATAGTCATAGCGGAGTCCAAAGTTCAGCGCCTGCATCGCCACCAGCCCAAGGGGACCGAGAAACACCAGGAACCAGATTCCCTTTTTGCGTGCTTTGAGCAGATCCGCCGTGAGCGCCCGCAGCATCATAAGGAAGTTCCTCCTTTGCCCACCACTTGCATGAACATATCCTCCAGCGATTTGCGGCGTTCCTCCACACGGTATACGGCATGCGTATTTTCGACCAATCTTCTGACCAGCAGCGCAACAGCCGCATCATTCATGTTCTCGAAATCCAGCGCCGAGCCGTCCTTCACCGAATGATACCCCTGCTCACGCGCAATCAATTGGGCTGCTTCCGGTTCCGACACTACAATCCGAATTCCGCCTGCGGATTCCTGACGGAGATTATGAATTGTGTTTTGAAAGACCAGCTCTCCTTCACGGATAATACCCACGGTATTCGCCATATGCTCTACCTCGCTCAACAGATGGCTGGACACCAGCACGGTGATCCCCCGTTGCTTGGGCATCGCCTGAATCAATGTGCGCATTTCCTGAATACCCTCCGGGTCCAAACCATTCGTAGGCTCATCCAAAATGAGCACTTCGGGATTCCCAAGCAGGGCTGCTGCAATACCCAGTCTCTGCTTCATGCCCAGGGAGTAGCCTTTGACTGGACGTTTGGCATGCTTGGTCAGTCGGACGACCTCCAACACTTCCGCAATGTTTTGCTTGGGTACATTCAAAATACGGCGAATGGCCTCCAGATTTTCAATTGCGTTCAAATGACCATAATACGAAGGATACTCCACCAACGAGCCGACTTTACGCAAGATATCGAGCTTATGTCTGCGAATATCTTTGCCGAATATACGGATCGTTCCTCGAGTTGGGCGAATAAGTCCAAGCAGCATGCGGATCGTTGTCGTTTTCCCCGCTCCATTGGGACCCAGAAATCCGTAAATATCTCCTCGAGCTATTTTCAGGTCCAGCTGATTAACCGCCGCGCGGCCTTTGTATATTTTGCTGAGACTGTTCGTTTCAATAATGTATTCGTTCAAGTTCCTCACCTCGACACCTATCGTAACGTGCCAAGTTTAAAGCCAAGGGAACTCTGAGTTTAAGTTTTGTTTAAAAACCGAATTCTTGTCCCGGCTGATGAACTGAAAATCTCCCTCTCCAAATTCATTTCGCGAGCCAGCAGTTCTGTAATCGCCAAACCAATCCCTGCCCCTTTTTCACTGGACTGTTGCTCCATACCGGGCCCTTTATCTGTGATAACCAATGCCTCTGTCCCATTATCTTTCTGTACTTGAACACCGATATATCGGCCTGAGGCAGCATGGCGAACTACATTTTGAAAGAGATTGTCCAGCAGACGACGGAAGCCTTGCTCATCGACATTCCACACCATGCTATGTTCGGGCAGGTCGATATCCACTTCAAAGCCCTCCTTTTCCCACACCGGATACCAGCTGGCTACACACTCCCGCACTAGCCGCAGGATATCACGTGGTGTGTTATTCATAGTGTATTTTCCACTAGCTAGCAGATTATAGGTGAGCAGATTGTCGATCAGACTCCCAAGGTCTTTTAGCTTGTTTTCCATCAGTGTAATCGACTGTTTCCCTCTGCTGCTCAGATTTTCACCATCTAGTGTATACAGATGGCTACGCACGACCGTAAGCGGCGTTCGAATATCGTGTGACAGATCCGCGACCAGTCTCTTCCGCAGCTCTTCCTCCTGACGCTCACGTCCCCGACTCTCGGCCAACTGCTCGACCATCTGATTAAATGCTTCCTCCAGCTTGCCGATTTCATCCGGGCGTCCAGTGGTAACAAGAATAGGCAAGCCATCCTCTCCTCGCTGCGACATGGCGGCCTGAAGCTGCAACAGTCTTCGCCGAATGCCTCCAAAAAACAGAAGAGATACGAATATAAAAGTGCCCAGAATCAATACGATAAAAAAGAGATAGTACATCAACATGCTACTATCTGTAGGTGGCTGTTCAAAGAACGAACGAGGCACTTTTAACACCATATAGCCCTGATTCACATCATTCTTGCCCCCGCCAATAAAGGCTACTACCGTAAACGGCCCCTCATAGCTTGCTTGCTTCATAAATTCTATAGCCTGCGCAGCGTTCCATTGTTTTGGCATGTTAGGTTGTGTCGGTAACTCCAACCTTGTTTTACCTGCGGGATCCACCCAAAATATTTGTGAGTTAGGGAACATATCTTGTTGTATTTTGCGCAGATGGGCTGAGATTTGCTCTGGTGTGGCTCCCTTCAAAGCTACAGCTTCGCGATGCCAGCTATTTTCGGTATGGGTAGTAGAGGGATAGTAAGCATTTTTAGGCTTGAGCTCCGCCCCCCAATTCAATAACACGCTATATATCAAGGCTGTAGCAGGCAACACAATGGGCAACAGCATCATAGCAACCACAATAATGACCAGATAACGGAACAACAGTGAACTGCGAAACCGACCTCCCTGACCTGGCCTAGAGCTGGGGTACAGCCTCCTCCAATTTTTGCGCGTCCTGCTCATTATGCTTTCACCCGATATCCTACACCACGGATCGTCTCAATGATGCGGGGTGTCGCAGGATCAATCTCCAGCTTTTCGCGAAGGTGTCGGATGTGGACCATTAAAGTTTTGTCTCCGTCAATATATGGATCTCCCCACACCGCTTCATACATTTGCTCTTTTGTCATAATTTGGCCCAAATGCCGCAGCAAATAAGCAAAGATGTGATATTGCTTACCTGTCAGTGTAATTTCCTCCCCGGTATCACGGTTCACAATACGGTTATCAGGAGAGAAGACAGAGAGATGCCCCAGTTGTAAGGATTCTTCCGGCACGGTTCCCGATCGGCGCAGCAAAATCTCCATACGTGCTATGAGCTCGTCCGGGTGAAAGGGCTTGGTTACATAATCGTCGGCGAAATCCAGTCCTTGCAGCTTATCGTCAATGGATGTACGGGCAGACAACATGAGAATGGGAAGCTCCGGGTACTCTTTCTTGAGCCGCTTCCCCATGGTGAATCCGTCCAGACCGGGTAACATCACATCCAAAATCACGAGTTGGCACGTACGGGCTGCTTCCACAGCCCCCTCCCCGCTGCGAAGCCATACTACAGCGTAATTCCGCTCTTCCAAATACTGATGCGTCCAAGCACCAATATCCTGGTCATCTTCGATGTATAACACATTTGTTTTCATCATGGGCACCTACTTATCGTTTTTCTTTTATGTAATGGGCATTATAGCATTTATGGTACATGACCCACTTAAAAAGGTTAATAACTACCTTATACGACATACGCTTCACATTTTCAAATTTGAATGCTCGTGAAAAAAGGAGGCCTACCCGATGCTGCTGGAAGCGATATACCATCACCCGAAACGCAATTGGGCTTTTGGTTATAATGATGAAACGATATTTCTACGGCTACGTGCGAAGAAAAATGACCTGAATACCGTTCATGCTCTCACCGGAGATAAATACGATTGGGACCGCACCCGACAGCTTGTCCCGATGTCCAAATTCGCTACCGATGGCAGGTTTGATTACTATGAATGCAGCGTAAAACCTACTCACCGTCGGCTGAAATATGGATTTTTGCTAGAAGACGGTGAGGAACGTATTTGGATGAACGAGGACGACTTTACTACCCAGGAACCCCAAAATGCAGATAAACTGTTCCAATATCCGTTTTTGAACCCGATTGATATTCTGAAGCCACCTGTATGGGTGAAGGATGCTGTATTTTATCAGATTTTCCCGGAACGTTTTGCGAACGGTGACCCCTCCATCAGCCCAGAAGGTGCAGAGACATGGGGCGGAACGCCACAAAGGGACAATTTTTTCGGTGGCGATCTACAGGGGATTCTGGATCACCTGGATCACTTGAACGAGCTAGGGATTAACGCCATATATATGACCCCTGTCTTCAAGGCAACGACCAATCATAAATATGATACAGAGGATTATATGGAGGTGGACCCGCATTTCGGGGACAAAAAGACATTAAAAAAACTGGTCGATGCCTGCCACGAACGAGGAATTCGTGTGCTGCTTGATGCGGTATTCAACCATTCAGGGCGTACGTTTAAACCGTTCGTTGACGTGCAGGAAAAAGGCGAAGCCTCGCCTTACAAGGACTGGTTCCATGTACATAGCTTTCCCTTGGAAGTGGTGGATGGCACACCGACGTACGATACATTCGGGCTGGAACCAATGATGCCCAAGCTGAACACCGAACATCCTGAGGTGAAAAAGTACCTGCTGGATGTAGCAAAACATTGGATCGAAGAAATCGGCATCGATGGTTGGCGGTTGGATGTGGCAGACGAGGTGGATCACGCCTTTTGGCGGGAATTCCGTACTACGGTCAAGCAGGCCAATCCAGATGCGTACATTTTGGGTGAAATGTGGAATGAATCATCTGAATGGCTTCAGGGGGACCAATTCGATGCAACGATGAATTATCCGTTCACCTACGCGGTAAATGATTTTTTCGTCAAAAAAGTGACCGATGCCCAAAGCTTTGCCTTCGCCATCGGACGACAGCTGGCCCGCTATCCGCAGCAAGCATCCGAGGTTGCCTTCAATCTGCTGGATAGCCACGACACACCACGCCTGCTGACACTGTGCGGGGATGACAAGCGGCTGATGCGACTGGCCGCCCTGTTCCAGTTCACGTACATGGGCGCACCCTGCATCTATTACGGCGATGAGATCGGTCTGGATGGAGATGCCGATCCAGGCTGCCGCAAGTGCATGGAGTGGGACACCGACAAGCAGGACCGCGAGCTGTTCGACTTTTACCGCGAACTGATTGCGCTTCGTAAGGGGCACCCGGTCCTCCGTGATCAGGGAAGCATCACCTTTTTGGAGGCACAGCCAGAGGGTACCTCACTTGCCTACGAGCGCCGCAGCGAGGAAGAAGTAATGCTCGTGCTGCTCAATCGTTCCGATGAGGATCACGTTTTTGAACTGGACATTCCTGAGCAGGAATGGCAATTAGCTTTTGGCGAAAGCCAGTTGTCCAAAGGAGCGAAGGGGTTGCACGCCAAGCTTCCACCCTACGGATACGCTGTACTGAAGGCAGCACCTGCTCGGTCAGTAAATCCTGCTTAAGAGGACGATGTCAAGGCGGGAAGCAAGGCATCCGCCTATATAGGCGGATGCTGATGAAGGTACCTGCCGAATAACGGCAAAAAAAGCGAGACCACCGGGAACAAGATGTTTACTTGTTCCTGATGGTCTCTTTACGTCGAATAAGAACTTCTATCCAAGCCGTTTATTTATTTTTAACATCTGTTCTTACTACCCCAACATCCGAAGCATTGATCGAAATGGGGTTACCGCCTTGTCCTGTCTGAGCTGAAGAAGATTGTCTGACGACCACCGAAACTCTTTTATTCTTAAATCCAGTTCGTCTCGTTCTCCCCAATGCAATACCTCCTTAAATATATACGTGAGTTCCTTAAACCTCTCAATTACGACTCAACCGTGAAGAGATATGCTATATGAATATGCCACTGTAGAAAACAGGTAGCGGCGAATAGCGGATCATAGAGAAAAGAGGCTCGGTGATTCACACAAAAAAACGAAATTTCCATCCATGCAAAAAACCGCTCCAAGGAGATACCTTGAAGCGTTTTTTTAGCGCTACCTGAGCCAGTAGAGCAGTTTACGCAGGTAGCGTCTGTGTTTTCAATTGCACGTACAACTGGTGCGTCACCTGCTGCGGCTCAATACCCAACTCATCTTCCAGTATTCTGACGAAGCTTTCATAATGCTTTTGAGCAGCGGTATAATCGCCCAGTTGGGCATAGGCGGTCAGCAGCAGACCACAGATATCGTCTGAGTACGGCTCCCGTTGCTGGAGGCTGAGTAAGCGCTGAACAGACTGCCGGGTACGACCTGAGCGAAGCTCGTCTCTCGCCAGCTCAGAAGCACATGCCAGATACATACTGCGCAGCTTCTCCCTTTTTGCATACGCCCACGGGTAATCGTACTCCTCCAGATAGTTGCCACGGTATAGAGCCAACAGGCTCTCAATACGCGGCGTACCGCCGCTACCGGATGCAGCCCATTCGGATATTCCCCGCTCGAATAGCTCCACATCTGTAATCCAGCCATTGCGGTTCAAGCGGTAGCGATCCAGATTGTATTCCAGCTTCGTATCTTGCATCCGTTCTTTCAATGCCTTGCGGATTTGGTAAATGGACGTGTGCAGGTGAACAACAGCCTTGTCCAAATGATATTCAGGCCATAGCGCATCCAGCAATTGTTCTTTGCTCACCCATTCCCCTTCATGGTGTAGTAAAAAGGAAAATAGCTCCTGTGACTTTAATGTGCGCCATTTGAAGGGTTTCGCTCCTACGGCTTCCTGTCCATCCTCCAAAATTTCAAGCTTTTGAAAACAACGTACCTTGGGGGATTGCTCTGCTGCAACTCCCAAGCTGGAAGAACGAGGATCAGCCAGCGTGGCTGCAATCCGATCTAACGTTTTGGATAGCCGCCGGGCATGAACGGGCTTTAACAAGTAATCCAGTGCTTGCAGTTCGAACGCTTCAATAGCATATTCCGAGTACGCGGTCACAAAGACGATATGAATATGGGAATCCAGCTGTTGAATCCACTCGGCGGCCTCCAGACCATTCATCTCTGGCATTCCGATATCTATAAAAACAATATCCGCACGTTCTACCGCCAGATGATCCAGCCCCGCTTGTGCAGACGTATATTTGCCCATTACCGTTAACCGTCCGTCCGCCTCCAGCAACCGTTCCAAGTAGGTTAATGCCGACCGCTCATCATCAATCAAAATCGCCTTCATTTGTGTCTGTACTCCCTTCCTGCTGCAACCATCCATCATGATGCTCTATTTACATGCTATCTGCTTTATCCTTACAATTTTTAATTCCTTATATTTTATATATCGTATCATCGCGGACGCGACATTAGCTTTTCCGACAAATGTACTGTACTTTTTTTATTCATCGGTATTCCGGGGCGAGATCGTTTCCGGCACACGGAAGCTTACCGTCGTCCCTTGCATTGAATTACTTTCAATCCGCAATCCTTCTCCATACATATGGATAAGACGGCGATGGATATTCCGCAGTCCCACGCTGGAAGATACATGATCCTCCGACAACAGCTGTTCCAGTCGCTCGGACGGAATCCCTACGCCGTCATCGGTCACGCTGACTACAAAATCGGTTCCATCCTCCTGCACAACCACTCGCACGGTTCCACCTGTTGCCCGTTGCATCACACCATGTCGTATCGCATTTTCCACGATGGGCTGAATGCTTAATGGCGGGATAAGCGACCGGATGTTCCTTCCTACCTCTACGGTCACCTGCAAACGTTCTTCAAATCGTGCTTTTTCCAGTGCCACATACGATTCACCAATTCCAGCTCCTTGGATAACGGTACCGTATTCTCCCTGTTCTGAAAATCAAAACTGCCCCGCAAATACTGACTCAGCTCCATGAGCAGCTCCGCTGCTTTATCCGGGTCTACGGCTACGGTCGATACAATAACATTCAATGCATTGTACAGAAAATGCGGCTTGATTTGTGCCTGTAAAAAGGCCATTTCCGAACGCACCGCTTCCTCCGCCGAATGACGCATGTTCAACAGCGTGCGCACACGCGCCTTTAATTCCTCAGCATCAACAGGCTTACGTAGAAAATCATTAGCTCCCGCCATAAAACCCGCGCGGATATCGCCGGGCAGGTCGCGTGCCGTCAGCAGCAACACTGGTAGCTCGGACAGGGAATACCGTTCCCGTATCCGTCGGCACAGCTCAATACCGGACATTTCCGGCATCATCCAATCCGTAATGACTAGGTCAAATCGGGTACGGCCATTCAGCATGTGAAGTGCCTCCTCGGCATGATCCACTGCCACCACGCTACAACCTGTGGTATATAATAGCTCCTCCAGCACCCGAAGATTAACCTCATCATCATCCACAGCCAGCACTTTGTAGGGAACAGTCTGAACTTGCTCTTGGGCATCCTCTTCATGCGGAATCACATTCTGACCCGACGTCACGCCAGGCTGCAATATAACCGCAGACGAAACATCTTTTTGAGCTTCATGTGCCAACGTTCCGGTCTGCGCCAAGGGTAGTGTAAAATAAAAGGTCGAACCCTTGCCCAATCTAGATTCTACCCGGATATGACCACCATGCAGCTCCACTAGACGACGGACTATGCCTAATCCAAGCCCTGTTCCACTGTATCCTTCATCCTCAGCATTCGCCCCTCGGTTAAAAGGTTCAAATATATGCGAAAGATGCTCCTGGGCAATACCGGACCCGGTATCCTTCACACTGATTTCCATTTCGCGGTTCCCCGCTTTGGCAGAGATTACGATTTCGCCTTCCTCCGTAAATTTCACCGCATTACCCAACAAATTGTACAAAATCTGAATCAGCCGATCCTCATCCGCATCCACCTTGGGTAACGAATTGGGCCATTCTTTGACGAATTGCAGCTTTTTCTTACCCACCGTATGACCCAATACCTCCAGCACGGAATTTACAGCTGCCTGTACATTAACAGGCCGACGATTTAAGGCTAATCTGCCATTTTTCAAATTAGAAAAATCCAGAATATCGTTAATTAAATAAGAAAGTCTGCGTCCTACATTCGCAATCAAGGACAAGTTGTGCTTTTGCGGCTCATTGAACTGTGCCCCGTAACGGTCTAGCATGGATTGAGCGATATTAATAATTCCATGTAGAGGAGTGCGCAACTCATGTGACGTGTTCGCCAGGAATTCGTCCTTTAACCCATCCAGTGTTAGCAACCGTCGTGACAGGTTCTCAACCTCCATAAACGAATGTACAAAACGTTTGGCCAGCAGAAGCGTTTGAGCCAATACGAATATGAGCATTTCATAGGCTGTCACCCCACGCACATCGCCCCAGCCCAAAATATACACAAAACTAGTCACTACAATCATAAGAATGCTCATAATACTAATGACTAGCAGTGCAGCGTCATCCGTCCGTTGAAGAAGTCCACGAATCAAGATCAGTAATACATATCCCACACTGACTACACCAAAAAGAAGAATAAACGCTTCAAAGGATGAGAGTATCAGTGTAGGCAATATTAGCCCCATACCTAGCATCAGTGCGGTTGTAAAATTATAGAGGCGCAGCACGATCCGATTCATAACAATCTGCGTCGAAAGATGAACATACCGGATCAAAAAATAGTAGAACAGCGTTGAAGAGAACGACTGTATTTTCAGTATCCATTCATAAGGTAAGTCCGGTATTCCCCAGACCAGCAGCTTTTCTCCATGTGTCAGAATGTAAAATAAAGCCGCGATGCAAAAGCATCCTAAGTAAAGCAATGCCTTCTCCTTTTTACGTAAAAGATACAGCATGATAAAAAATACGGTAGGCATAAAAAAACCCGCTATCAGTACGGTGTCCTCTGCCATTGCAACTTCCCGGCTATGCGTAATACTCTCGTAATCCCCAAATAACAATGGGTAAACGATCCCACCGGAGGAATAACTATAATTAGCCACATGCACGGTAATATCTACCGATTGTCCATCTACCGCTGCAAATCCAACATAAGGAGCATTGCCCTGCTTGCCTTTGTCGGCAGAAACAGAGGGAATACCACTCGCTCCTACCTCTGCTCCGTCAATCCATACTCGGCTGGAACTCCGAATGTTTTGCATATAGATGCCGTACAGATTTTCCGCTTTTTCAGGCAACAGGATACGAATATGATAGGTTCCATATCCGGTCGCCTGTCCCTCAGGCATCCACTGATTCCATCTACCAGGCACATCCACAATCTTGGCAGAAGATCTCGTTTCCAGCTTCAACTCTGAAGAACTCTGATGATTTCCCCAATCCTTATCTTGCATTTCATGAAAGGCTGAAGGTTGCACAAGCTGATTGGGGTAAAATTCCCACTCCCCTCCCAGCTGTACAGGGCCTTCCTTTTCGGGGTGCCAATTACGCAAATCAATAACACCGTTGTGAGCTTTCCAATGACTGTTCCCGGATAAAACACCCGACACTAACGGATACACCGGCAACGCAACCGCAAGCAGAAGTATAATAAAAAATAAAACACCCTGTTTTTTCATAAATCCCCCGCTCTTTTCAATATCGTCTATCTTTTAGTATCGGTTATTCTAACCAGCTGTATTAGAAGCGCTCCCCATGCAAAAAGGGACGCCCGCCGCAGACAAAAATCTGTGCGGAATCGTCCCCTTCTATACATCCTTTTACTCCCTATATTCCCCTTATTAAGGAATCATGCCTTCATCATTACCACCGCCAGGAATCGAGCCTGAATCGTCTCCGCTGTTATCACTTGGTGGCGTTGCTCCACCACTACTGTCACTGCTTCCTGTTCCGTTGCTATCGCTTGGTGGCGTTGCTCCACCACTGCTGTCGCCACTTCCTGTTCCGCTGCTGTCGCTTGGCGGTGTTGCTCCACCACTACTGTCACTGCTTCCTGTTCCGCTGTTGTCGCTTGGTGGCGTTGCTCCACCGTTGCTGTCGCCGCTTCCTGTTCCGCTGTTGTCGCTTGGTGGCGTTGCTCCACCACTACTGTCGCCGCTTCCTGTTCCGCTGCTTTGTTGCTGGCTGGCTACAAAATCTTTATACTCCTGAATCGCATCTTCCAGATTCATATAATTTTTCTTAATTTCCGGCATAGGATAATACTGGTCCAGACGATTGAATGCATCCACTACTCTGTGAAAGTAGACCGTCGTAGGATCTGTACCATTTGCTGTGAGCAGATTGTTCGCAACTGTCTTGAGCTCATTGATATCATAATCAGTTACTATCCATTTGGACTGGTAGTTCGAAAACGCTGTAATCAAATCCGTGTTAGCCTGGTCTACCTGCAGCTGTGTGCTATCCGGAGTATTAAGCACAAGGCTTGCCTGATTAATTTGCCCTTGAAGTTCTTCGTTATCTTGTTCGGTATAATGACGGCCGAACGTCTGAACTTCATTATTAGCTAAATTTATGTTGTAATTCAACAATGTGGTATCCACCGCTATTGGTACGGCATACTGGCTCTGTACCTGTTGCAACTCCTCGTATACAGGAACAACGTCTTGTAATTCAAAGCTGGACAAACCCAAGAAGATGGAGGCATGCTCTGATGCAGAAGACAAGGCTTGCTGGGCTTCAGCGCTTAATGCGCCTGAATTTTGCACCAAAATTCCATTGATCGATGCCTGCATTTCAATGATTTCCGCTCTCAATTGTAGTCTTTTCTCGTTATATTTTTCAATATAGGTCCCTTTAGCCTGACTTAATTGATTATAAGAGATCACCAATTGCTCCTCAGGAGTAAACGGCATAATGAGTGCAAAGTTGGCTTGTGCTGTTTGTTGCTCTAAAGACAGCATTTCCGTATTCAAGTAATTACGAGCTACAGGGTTAGACAGCAGTTTTAGATGAATGTCTTGAACCAGCTGCTGCAGTTTTTCCCGAATTGTAGCAGGCACTGGAGCAGTGAATTCCGCAAGTCTTTGACTCAGCTCCATGTTCAAGGTCAATACGTCCTGCTGCGTCATAGCGGTGTGCATCTTCTCTGTATATTCCTGAATGAGGTTGCCCAGTTCAACATTTTGAGAGCCACTCTGATCGTAGATAACCTGCGCTTCTTGTAAAGTATTTTTAAGCACTGAAAAGTCTGCTGCTTGCAATGCCAGAAATGCTTCTGTCGTATCTTTTATTTTTCGTGTCCATTCGTCCAACTGCTCAGTTGTAGCTAATGGGTTCACATATACACTTAATCCTTCCCTCACTAAGGACTTGTAACGCGCTTTGTCAGTTTTCATATTCTCCACACGATCCGTTACATCGAGAAAATGCAGATAGGTATCTCTGAGTTTTACTGATGCATTGTAGACTTCAATTACTCGACGCAAGCTTACTACTTCCCGATCCACAATATTTTGAGGAGCATTCCCTTCCAACACATTGTTGCCAAATTGAATAGCTTGACTTAGTGATTCATCCCAAAGAGGCGGGAATTCGTCGCCAACCATTCGGTTTTGTTCAAGGGTAGTCGAAGCTACCTGAATCAGTCTAGTTAATTCCTGTGTCCCAATCACTGGTTCTGTGGCTGAGGCTGTGTACACAGAAACATCCTGCTTCAATGTGCTGAGCGCTTGATCTACCTCTGCCTGTGTAGCTGCTGTATTGTTCAGTACCAGCATAGCTTGATTGATTGCTATGGACAGGCTTTCCTTCGCTGCGGCCGTGTAAAGCGCCTGATCCGTTCCACCCTCACCTGCACGCTCCAGTAGTTCTTTGGCTGCATGGACTTCTGTCTCCAGCTGACTGCGGTCTACGCTGATAATGTCACTATCGTGTTTTTTCTTATCTTTGCTATCTGTGTCCGTGACAACCGATCCAGCAGAGGATGAGTTCTTCGTACCATTTACGAGACTAACAGCTTCTTTCATCGCATCATAGTTAATGATAACATCCTGCGGCTGTTTTTGTTCCGGCAGGTTAAGCTGGTTGATTGTAGCTCCCTTAGCCAGCGTAATAAAAGGAACGCCCACATATTGTGATGCATCCAGCAAACCAATACTACCGCTAACCAACAGCTTGCCCAGTCCCTGTTGCAAAGAAACGCGGCTAATCGCGGCATTTCCTTCGGTCACGATCGATGCATCATCTTTCAGCGTCAGGTTGTCAATCTTCGTTGTCCCGGTTGCTGTCAGCTTGGCATCCTTAGAGCCCAGTTCCACACCGGACCATGCCGTATTTTCTAAAATGGCCGATACAGGCTGATTCCCTGTACCTTTGATTTCCAATACCCCTGTGGAGGACATGTTCTTCAAGGTTACCGAGCCATTAACGATCAGGCGCCCCTTAAAAGACACACCCTTGCCATCAAAAACGCCACCGTCTGCGTTAATTTCCAGCTTATTCACACCTGTCAGCGTACGCAAGTTACGGTTAAGGTCGAATTTCGCCCCTTTTAATACAGCTTTGTTATTTTCACCGAACAAACCTTGCAAAGACCCTTCCAACTGGTAAGGGATATTTCCGATGCGAACGGTATTGCCCTCTGATTTCACTTCTCCTACCGGATGATCCAGCAGGCTGACGAATACTTCTGCACCACTCTCCCGGTTCAATGGATTTTTCAAATCCGTTGCAGAAGCATCCTCTGATAACAGACCGTAAGAGCGGGCAACCTGAACTGCATTTTGCTGTACATTCGCTGTGCTGGCATCCTGTAAGTCCATTGCACGTACTAGCGATACGATCAGTTCTTCCTTGGTAATGGCATCCCCCGGACGGAACAGTTCCCCGTTGCCTGTCATATACCCGGCTGCACGTACAGCCTCAATATAGGGAGCGCCCCATGCATCGGACGATACATCCATAAAAGAAGTTTGCGGCTGATTGTTAACTTCCAACTGGAACAGACTGCACAAAATTTTAGCCGCCTCTGCGCGGGTCAAATTCTTTTGCGCCATAAAATCGCCCTGCTTACCGCCTGTCATCAAACCCAAGGTG
The DNA here is from genome assembly GCF_900116035.1 of Paenibacillus sp. cl130. NCBI lineage: Bacteria > Bacillati > Bacillota > Bacilli > Caryophanales > Paenibacillaceae > Paenibacillus > Paenibacillus sp. cl130. The sequence continues at coordinate 73,736 of NZ_FOYG01000005.1, read as the reverse complement.
CGAGCTTGTGCTACAAATCCAGTTTCGCTTTGCGAATCTGCTGTCGCTGCATAAGCAGTCTGGACGCCGCCCACCCAAGGCAGAGATACGATTGAACCTGAAGCAATACCCAATACCATCGCAGATGCAATCCATTTATTTCGATTTACAAGTTTCAACATTTCCACTCCTAGACGCTATTTATTGGCATATATCCTGCTTTATCAAAGTCTTTAGTCATGTTTAGTTCTACGGATTATGCAACCAAGGAACTATGCTAAGAGAATTATACGAAGTCCCACTGAACCAATTCTGAACAATAAGACCTATATGATGGCATCACGCAACAAAATCGCTTGACTTGGAGTGAACTCCAAATGTAATAATATCCGGTGTAAGTAGCTGGAGTAGACTACATTTGAAGAAAACAATATCTAGGAAAGCGAGGTATAATTAAATGGACTATGTGAAACTTGGAAATACCGGCTTGGATGTATCCCGCCTTTGTCTTGGGTGTATGGGCTTTGGGGTTGCAGAACGGTGGATTCACCCATGGATACTAGATGAAGAGCGCAGTCGTCCAATTATAAAAAATGCCCTGGAGCTAGGTATTAATTTTTTTGATACCGCGAATGTATATTCAGATGGAACTAGCGAAGAAATTGTTGGACGGGCTTTAAAGGATTATGCGAATCGAGATGAAATTGTCCTCGCGACAAAGGTTCATTTCCGTATGCATCAAGGCCCGAATGGTGCGGGACTTTCCCGAAAGGCTATCATGAGTGAAATAGATAAGAGCCTTAAGCGACTGGGGACAGATTATGTGGATCTGTACCAAATCCATCGCTGGGATTACAATACCCCTATTGAAGAGACGATGGAAGCATTACATGATGTTGTGAAGGCCGGGAAGGCAAGATATATTGGTGCTTCTGCCATGTACGCATGGCAGTTTCTGAAGGCGTTACATGTTGCTGAAAAGAATGGATGGACCCGATTTGTATCAATGCAGAATCATTTAAATCTCTTATATCGTGAAGAGGAAAGAGAGATGCTGCCGCTTTGTAAAGAAGAAAAAATCGGTGTGATTCCATACAGCCCGCTTGCAGGTGGAAGATTGACGCGTGATGTGCAGGAAACAACACATCGTTCCGAAACCGATCAGGTTGCGAAATCTAAATACGATGCGACTGCCGATACCGATCGATTGATCGTGGAGCAGGTTGCGGCCATCGCAGAAAAACGTGGAGTTCCTCGCGTTCAAATCGCACTTGCCTGGTTGCTACAGAAAGAACCGGTAACAGCTCCCATTATCGGTGCTACGAAAACGTCTCATCTCGAAGATGCAGTAGCTGCTCTTTCGATTACGTTAACACCTGAAGAAATTGCATTGCTGGAAGAGCCATATGTTCCTCATCCGGTAGTTGGCGCTCAGTAAATATGGATGAAATGAAAGTTTCGAAATAAGAAACAACAAGAACGCCCTATCCATTTACATAGGGCGTTTCTTGATCAGAAATCAGGAGGTGAAGTCTGCATGTTGATCGCAGAAGTAAGCAAAAAATTCGAACTATCTCAGGATACACTCCGCTATTATGAACGCATCGGACTTATTCCGCGTGTGAACCGTAATAAAAGTGGAATCAGGGATTACACGGAAGAAGACTGCAGATGGGTTGAATATATCAAATGCATGCGAGGCGTAGGGCTTCCCATTGAAATTTTGATTGAGTACGTTAGGTTGTTCCAGCAGGGTGATGAAACGATAAATGCTAGAAAAGAACTCCTAATGGAGCAGCGTAAGCAGCTCATTGCAAAAATGGCAGATATGAACAACGTATTGGAACGCATGGATTATAAAATTACAAGCTATGAACAGACAATAGGTAAAAAAGAAAAACATCTAATTTAACCCCTACGTGCTTTGCGGGAGAGCAGGTTCCCCAAGGACTGAACACCTTGAACAAACAAGACTAGAATGATGACGGTAATCAGCATAACCAGCGTATCAAAACGTTGATAGCCATACGCGATCGCCAGATCGCCAATTCCGCCTCCACCGACCGCACCAGCCATAGCAGTAGCACCAATCAGACCAATGGATGCTGTCGTTAACGACAAAATCAGAGAACTGAATGCCTCAGGAAGCAAAAAGTATCGAATGACCTGGAATGGAGTCGCCCCCATCGCATCTGCTGCCTCCAGTATCCCCGGATTCACCTCCAACAGCGAGTTTTCGACCAGCCTGCCGATATATGGCGCAATATATACAATCAAGGGGACAATTGCCGCACTGGTCCCAATGGATGTATTCACAATCAGACGGGTTAACGGAATGATTGCAATCAGCAAGATAATAAAGGGTAAGGAGCGAACAATGTTTATGATTGGATTCAAAATATTGTGCAGCCATTTGTTCTCGAGAATTCCGCCCGGACGGGTGATGACGAGTAAAATACCGATAGGGATACCGATCAGGGCACCAATGAATAATGATATGCTGACCATAAGCACGGATTCATACAAAGCTTCCCACAGTTGATCCCAGGTGATCGTAGTTCCTGTAATCATCATAGACTCTCTACCTCCTGAATATGGACTCCTTTGCTCTTGAGAAAATCAACAGCCTGCTGAACGGCATGCTGTCCGCCGCGCAGTTGGATCGTCATATAGCCAATTGTCGTTTCTTGAATCTCCGTCATGTTGGCAAACAAAATGTTCACGTGGATATCATGCTGCCGAATCAATTCATGAACCACCGGATCAGAAGCAACCTGCCCTATAAATTCCAGCTTGTATATTCGCTGCGATTCTTGCTGTTCGAACGTTTGCAGCACACTCTCGGGTACCGTATCGTGAATGACCGTGCGTACAAAGCTCTGTGTCGTTGGGTGCTGCGGCTGCCCGAATACCTCCAGGACATTGCCCTGCTCGATGATTTCCCCCTTTTCCATTACGGCTACCTTATTGCAAATTCGCTGAATCACCGACATCTCATGGGTGATGATCAAAATGGTGATCTTGTATTCCTTATTGATTTTGCGAAGCAAGTCGAGAATTGACTGTGTGGTCTGCGGATCAAGTGCCGAGGTTGCCTCATCACAGAGCAAAATGGACGGGTTGCTCGCAAGCGCCCGTGCAATCCCTACACGCTGCTTTTGTCCGCCGGAAAGCTCGTTGGGATAGCTATTCGCCTTGTCGGACAATCCTATGAACGCCAAGAGCTCTTTTACACGCCCCTCTATTTCCCGTTTGTTGCGCTTAAGCAGCACCAACGGAATTGCAATGTTGTCGAACACTGTTTTCGATTCCAGCAGATTAAAATGCTGAAAAATCATTCCGATCTTCTTCCTTACCTTCCGAAGCCCAGAGGTCGAGTAGGTATTTAACTGCTCCCCCTCAACAAGAACCTCTCCGCTGGTTACTTTCTCGAGACGATTGACCAAACGGATCAGCGTACTTTTCCCTGCGCCACTGAATCCGATAAACCCGAAGATATCTCCTTTATCCACTTTGATATTTATATTTTTTAACGCTTCAATACTTAGGCCTTTTCTCACGTAGGTTTTGGATACATTCCTAAGTTCAATCATGAGTCCTAACTCCTTCCGTTCTCACAAGTATGTAAAATGTTCTGAGCTGATTGCTTTTCTTTGGCATGAACGATCGAATTAAATCCGAGTATTCTAGTAAGTTTTATAAAGTATACTACTTCGATTTAATATTCATGTCAATATGTGTTTTGAGTCTGGTTAGTCCATGTCCTTGCATAAATCAGCATGGTATTGCAGATGGTATGGAATATGCCGAAGCATACACACCTTACCCGTACGGGACGGAAGCGGAGGAACATAGATGAAGCGAATATTTACCTTGTGGCTATGCGTTGCAGTTATGGGGATGTTGGCAGTTACGGCGGAACCCGCATGGGCTACTCAGACTGTTGACGGACAGCCTTATCATTTTGGATTTAAAAAAAGTAAGGGAGGGGAGCTGCCTTCTATCGCACAAGAAGGCTTTATGCACCTGATCAAAAGACAAGGTGGCATCTTTCTGGGGGATACGACTAAAAAAGAATTATTTCTCACTTTCGACAACGGCTATGAGAATGGGTATACTCCGAAAGTGCTGGATGTATTGAAGGCCAAAAAGGTCCCAGCCGCCTTCTTTGTGACAGGGCATTTTGTAAAAGACCAGCCTGCTTTGATGCGACGCATGGCAAGTGAGGGTCATATTATCGGAAACCATTCATGGAGCCATCCTGATATGAGCACCATTTCTTCGGCAGAGATCCGGTCTGAGCTGGATCGGGTACGAAATGCATCGGCAGAGCTAACCGGGCAAAAAGAAATGAAATATGTCCGACCGCCTCGCGGCATTTTTAGTGAAAAAGCATTGGCTTCCTGTCGAGAAGCCGGATATACGAGCGTATTCTGGTCTGTAGCTTACAAGGACTGGGACACAAATATTCAGCAAGGAACGGACTATGCCTATCGTCAAGTCATGCGTCAGCTCCACCCTGGTGCGGTCATTCTGCTCCATTCCGTATCCAAGGACAATGCCGAGGCGCTTGCTTCTATCATCGACGAGGCTCGCAAGCAAGGGTATGAGTTTAAAAGTCTAGACGACCTTAAGGTGAAACATTATCACTAAATAGTAATTGAATTTAATGAGTCGATATCATAATGAGCCCGATCTACACCTGCCCATGGCAGCCAGTGTGAATCGGGCTTTTTAGTTTACGACCAAGGAAGGTAATGGATATAATGACTGTAAGAAATGAATTGAAAAGCACTATTTTTTTGGAGGTACATCATGCATTTTGTATTTGATCTGGATGGAACGATTTGCTTTAAGGGTCAGTGTGTGTCGGATAAGATCGCAAGCTGTCTGGAACAATTGTCCCGATCGGGACATGAAGTCATTTTTGCCTCGGCACGGCCGATTCGCGACATGTTACCCGTACTTCCTAAACGCTTTCACACCTATGCTCTGATTGGTGGCAACGGCTCTATGATCTCCCAACAAGGCAATATAACTCACGTGGAATCCTTTTTACCGGAAGTGAAGAATGCCCTGCTGGCACTACTGGAGGAACACCAAACCACCTACCTGATTGACAGCGAGTGGGATTATGCATATACGGGTGCAGCTGATCATCCTATACTCAACAATGTGGATATCAGCAAGTTGGCGCAAAAGCTGCCTTTGGCTTCCCTGAAATCCATCGTAAAAATGCTCATTTTAACTGCTGACGATATGGATGAGCTGGCCGCCAAGCTTTCGCCGCTCGGCGTGGTCATCCATCAACACCGTAATGAACAAGTGCTGGACATCAGCCCGCAAAATATCCATAAATGGAACGCACTTCAGAAGCTTGGTGTGCAGCCCCGTCAATTTATCGCCTTCGGCAATGATGCGAATGATATACCGATGTTCAGGGAGGCACACCATGCTGTCATGATTCATCAACATGCTGAACTGGCTGCCTTCGCGACTGAATCGATCCCTAATGAGGGGGAAAATCAAGAAGACCTGATTATCGCCAAAATACGTGAGTTGGCTGAAACAGTTACCATTTAGCCAAACGCCAAGAAAGGGAAGGTCTCTCTATGAACCTTCCCTTCCTTTTACCATTCTACAGATAGCAACGCCTATTGCACGCTTAGCATATACACTCGGGCTTCATAGGGGCGCAGCTTCAAGGCGTGCAGTTGTTCCCCTTGTACCGGCTCGTAGTTGGACAACAGCAACTCCGCCTTAGCGACAGGAAAGTCCTCCTCGGGCCAGTGGTACACCGGATCACGATCAAAGAAATTCAAAATGACCAGCAAACGCTCTTCTCCCAGCAAACGAGTGAATACATACAGCTCCGTATCTAGCGGCAACAGCAGCTTGTATTGGCCATAGACTATGACCTCATGTTGTTTGCGCAGAGCAATCAACTTGCGATAATAGTGGAAAATCGAGTCCGGATTATTTCTTTCTGCCTCTGCATTAATGTGTGTGTAGTTATCATTAATCTTCATCCAAGGCTCTCCATCGGTAAATCCGGCTGAAGGTCCAGCATTCCATTGCATGGGAGTACGCGCATTATCCCGACTTTTCCGCCAGATCTCTGCCATAATCTGTTCCTCAGACTCACCGATCTTCCGTTGCTGCTCATAATAATTCAACGTTTCCACATCCCGATAATCATCAATTGACGGGAATGCGATATTCGTCATGCCAATTTCCTCACCTTGATAAATATAAGGCGTACCCTCTAACATATGTGTGAAGGTTGCCAGCATTTTGGCTGACTCTACGCGATATTGTCCATCATTAGCAAATCGCGAGAGGGCCCGCGGCTGATCATGATTGTTCAGATAATTGGCATTCCATCCTTCCTCATGAAGCACTGTCTGCCAGCTGCTCATTATTTTTTTCAGCTCCACCAGTGTCCACGGCTTGGGTTTCCATTTTTCCGTCCCTAGCCCTTGTGCATCAATAAACATGTGTTCAAACTGGAAAACCATATTCAGCTCATGCCGCTGGTCCCCCACATAATCAAGCGCCTGTTCCGGTCCTAAACCAGACGTTTCGCCAACTGTCATTAAGGGATAACGCTCCAGTAATTTTTCATTCAGCATCCGTAGAAGTACATGTACCTGTTCCAGATTGGAAAAGAGCTGATAGGCACGTACCAAGGTTCGTTTGTCAGGATTATCGGCATCCGGCAGTCCCTCCGCTTTGACAATATGGGCAATGGCGTCAAAACGGAAGCCATCGACTCCCTTTTTCAGCCACCATTCCACCATGCGGTAGAGTTCGCTCACCATCTCTTCATTTTCCCAGTTCAGATCTGGCTGATGCTCGGAATATAGATGCATGTAATATTCGTCTGTAAGCTTGTCATATTTCCACACTGAACCGGAAAAATACGATTCCCAGTTGTTCGGATATCCGCCATTTTTGCCTGTTCGCCATATGTAGTAGTCCCGCTTCGGATTATCCTTGGACGAGCGTGACTCCGTAAACCACGGATGCTCATCCGATGTATGGTTTAATACCAAATCCATCATGATTTTGATGCCTCGTTCATGCGCCTGGTGAAGCAGTTCGTCAAAATCCTCCATTGTTCCAAACTCATCCATAATGGCATAATAATCGCTAATATCATATCCGTTATCGTGATTAGGCGATTTATATACCGGACAAATCCAGATTACATCAATACCCAGCTCACACAAATAATCCAGCCTGGACAAAATGCCTCGCAAGTCTCCTTTACCGTCTCCGTCAGAATCCTGAAAACTGATCGGGTAAATCTGATATACAACGGCTTCCTTCCACCATATTTTTCTAGGCATGTTTCCCTCCTGTAGCTTCTCTGTACATCCAATAGCTTATGCTCTTAACATACACGCAATACCTGTCTGCGAATCGTTGGTGTAGGGGAACAAGAGTCTTGTAAGCTTGCTTCGACGCATTAGCAGAGCCGCTATAACCTACGGAGATTTATTTTAAAAAAATATTTTGCAAAACAGGTTGTAAAAGTGGACCTGGCGTTACCTATATTTATGAACTACCCATATACATGTACTCAAAGCGGTGCCACTTTTGAATAAAAGGAGGAATTTACATGAACCATCGACCCAAGGAGCCAAAGGATCTAATTGTGGAAACTGCTGTGATCCCGCCCAATATCCATGTGGACGTGGAGTCAGCCACTGAGGGGGGAACACGCCGCCTGATGCTTAGCGATAACCCGGAGACGCTTACCCATGTGACGGTACCTACCGAGCAAGCCACCCTGTGGCATGATGTGGTTCGCACCACAACGCGGACGGTCAAGCATCGCATTTTCGGCTGGCATTATAACAAAATCGGCAGCGCTGTTAAACTGGGCATCACCGTAGAGAACAGAAGCGCTGCTAAACTAGAAGTACGTCATATTGAACGTGCCCTTAAGATTGTGCCTGAGGATGGCAACTGGATTATAGATGTCGGGCAGTCTATTGCCAAAAGCTGTTTGGCGGGTACGATGGAACGTCTGAAGCCAGCAGACCGTCATAAATTCGGCAAAGGCACCGCCCTGCTGGAGGAATTTGAGCTGCCCGAAGGATCACTGGCCGGATTCATCTATGACCTCACAGTAGAATTTGCTGAAGGCCACGGTACGCTGGATTATGTGATTCGCACCGTGATCAGCAAGGATACGCAGACGGATCTGCGCCAGATTCATATGGATGCGCTTCCTCCCGTACCTCCACCACAGGCGCATCCACGAGGGGTGTGGTCCTTTTCCGAAACGAATGCGCGGATGCCAGAGTACGTGGTCGGGCAAAGCGCCAACTACCGGGCGTGTGCCACCAAAAAGCTGAACGGCGAGACTCCTGCCGATCTGCTGTTTACCGGGGCACGCAGCGAGCTGGGGCCTGCGCTAGATAATCGCGGACAATTCGGAACCATATACAACGCGACGATTCCCATCGTTAATGACAGTGACGAGGTACGTATCGTACGAATCTATGCCAATCCACGTGGGGGCGCGTTCGCCGGATCTGTACGTGTAGATGATCGTGTATATGGTATCCCTCTGCTACGAGATAATACCAAGGTATGCCGATTGGCTGATATCAGCGTCCCTCCCGGCAGATCTAGCTATGATCTCAGCTTCATGGTTGCAGGGAGCGCAACCACACCCTTGGGGCTATACGTCATTACACTATAGCTGTGCTCACGATGACTGAATGAGCGAACGTGGAGCCAAAATTTTCACAGAATATGGTCTGCTCTATAGTAAATGGAGCTGTCCCAAAGCTGGTTTTAAACTTTATTGGACAGTCACGCTTCGTCATTAGTATAAAAAAAGCGCGAGTGCAAGGGTTATTATCCCCCTGTAGCTCGCGCTTTTTGGTTCATGCTCACCCATTTGAGCAGGTTATGGTCAAACGAAGGCACGTAGTCCTCTTCTCCGCCATACCCGGCATCGGCGATGACCATACCCGGTTACCCGGTTTGTGTCAGAATAAATATCGCTCTATTTGAACCGCTGTACCTGCCTCGAAGGCATAATGGTCAACTCTGGAATATTGACATGCTCCGGTTGCTCTAGTGCATAAAGGGCAGCTTCTGCAACATCATCGGGATGCAGCGGCAAAACGCTCGAAGCAAACGCCCGAATTTCCTGCTCGGGATATCCGGCCACCTGCGAAAATTCCGTCGCCACCGCCCCGGGGTGAATCGCAGTTACACGAATTCCTTGCGTACTGGTCTCCAAACGCAATGCAGAGGCTATGGCACTAACGCCGTACTTGGTAGCGCTGTATAGTCCTCCTCCGGCAACCACTTCCTTCGCTGCAATAGAGGAGACAATGACAACATCCCCCTTGGCCTGTTCCCTCATTGGCTGAAGTCCGTACTTCAGTGTCAGGACAAGACCGTGCACATTCGTCTTGTAAAGCTCCTCCCACCTTTCCAGTTCCACTTCTGCCAGTGGGCTTCGATACCCGAAGCCAGCATTGGCAACGATAATGTCAAGCCGTCCCCAGCGTTCAAGAATGGCGTGGACCGCCTGCTGTACGTCTTCAGCTTTTTGGATATCGGCAGGTATTGCCATGACCTCGTACAATTCCTCTTGGTGCAAGTCGCGAACCAATTCATCCAATCGTTCCTGACGGCGTGCCAATACAGCTACATACGCGCCTCGCTTTGCCAGTTTTTTGGCAATCGATGCCCCAATGCCGCTGCTTGCGCCTGTTACCAAAGCTACTTTCCCGGCAAGGCTTTCCTTCGCTTTCCAGGATAATCTCAATTCATCCAATATCATGTTATACCCTCCCCAAGCTTATTTGGTTAAAAGCACACGATGAACACCCTGGCTGCCTCCAGGAGCTGTACCTATATATAAATATCCGTCATGGTTTACAGCCGTGGTTACCCCATAAAGCGAGCCTTCAGGATCATGCCAGCTTCCGATAAGTTTACCCTGCGGATTAAGCTCTATAGCAAGCCCATGCTTCACAGGTGCGCTTGCACCGCTGAGCAGCGATTGAGGCAATTTGGCCATCATTCCAGCCAGCCACGGGCTTCCATGCATCTGATCTACAAAGGGAATACGTGTTGTGAAGAGACCGACCCAGAAATGGCCTTGATCATCACGCGTAATGTTATCCGGAAAACCGGCGAGATTATCCGCAAAAATATCCGAAGTTCCCTTCTTCGGCCCTTTGAGCCAATATCGGGTCAATTGGTAGTGATACGACTCTGCCACAAGCACAAAATCTTCGTCCGCAGACAAGGCAACCCCGTTCGCAAAATAAAGGCCTTCCAACAGAACTGTCGTCTGCTTGGTCGCCGGATCATATTTCAGCAAACGTCCATGTGGCTTGTTCTCGGCGATTTCTTTGAAGACTACACTGCCATAATTGGAGGTGTCAGAAAAATAAATGGTACCATCTTTGGCAATATCCAGCTCGTTGGCCAAATAGATCGGTGTGCCGTCGACTTGATTGGCCAACACCGTCACGTTTCCGGAAGGATCTACCGACAGCAGCCCCTTCTTAACATCCGTAACGATCAGATTTCCACTTGCGTCAAACATAAGTCCATTGGGCGTTCCTTTGGTATCTGCATATAGCTGGGCCTTTTGCGGATTGCCCTTTGTATCAAAGGCAACCTTATAAATTTTCCCGTCGGAGTCTCCCGTATATAAATTTCCTTCCTTGTCAAAGGTGATAAATTCCGGAAACTTAGGGGCAATTGTAACGAGCTCTGCGGAGCTGAGTTTGTTGTTTTGTTGCCATGGACCCGCTTGTTCAAAAGAGGGGGCCGAAGGTGCAAGCCATTTTGCAGGCTGGACAGGGGAAGGGATGAGCATAAGAATAACCATTCCCAGAAGGATTACCGCCAACAGCGATAATCCGGTTCTGCGTACCCATTTACGCGGTTTCTTAGTCTTTCTTCCTTGAGAATCTTTGACAGATAAATCGGGTTTACTGGGCATTAGAGTGCCTCCTATGTGATGTGAATAATATTTCAGCATTTTGCATAATTCGATTCCCAACGCTCGAAAGTACACTATATAGACGAACTAAACCGTTTCGATCTATATATTGCTGATTTGAAATCGCTCTTGGGATTTATGCAAAATGCTCATTTATATTTGAACGACGATTTTACCGAAATACTGTTTTCCTTCAGCCAAAAGTGCGAAGGCTTCGCCGATTCGGCTGAGCGGGAATACCCGGTCAATGACAGGATGTAAACGATGGCGGGAAATGGCACGATTCATGTTTTCGAAATGTTCCCGGTTACCGACTTGGCTGCCGCGAATCGTCGCAGCCTTCTGCAAAATGCTGGTGACATCAAACTCAGGAATAGTCAAGCCCGATAAGAAGCCGACCATGTTCACAGTCCCTCCGGTACGAAGTGCATTGATGGATTGCGCCATTGTTGCCGCTCCCCCTACATCCAGGACATGGTCGACTCCGCCGTCTGTCAGCTCCACAACCACCTTATCCCACTCGGGAACTTCCGAATAGTTGATTGTCTGCCATGCGCCGAGATCCTTTGCCCGTTCCAGCTTGTCATTGCTGCTCGATGTGATAATTACCCTTGCTCCCGCCATCAGAGAGAATTGAAGCCCAAAGATGGAAACACCGCCTGTTCCTTGCAAGAGCACCGTATCCCCCGCTCGCAGCCCACCGGATTCCATCAGCATGCTCCATGCGGTTAATGCTGCAATCGGCAAGGTGGAAGCCTCCTCCCAAGAAAGGTGATCCGGAATGGCGACGACCCCTTCTTCATGCAGAACGATATATTCAGACGCCACTCCACTGAGCGGGCCTCCCAGACTGTCCTTTAAGACCTCCGCTCTCGTGCTCCCGCCAATGAATTTCTGTTGTAAATTTGCCGCTACCCTTTGTCCAATCTGAAATTTTGTCACCCCTTCGCCCACAGCTACAATTTCACCCGCTCCATCGGATAACGGAATGAAGGGAAATTGAATGCCGATCGGCATTAGCCCGTTGATAATCACCAAATCCCGGTAATTCAGGGACGCTGCCCTTATGCGGATCAGAACTTCCAGCCGTCCCGGCACCGGTATGTCAAGTTCCGTCAAGGTTAACTCTTCAAAGCCAAAACCGTCTTTCAGTTGCACTGCTTTCATTTTGGTTGTCCTCCCTGTAATGTTAAACTTTTTGCCTAGTATGGATACGGTGTATTACGAAAGAAACACTGTTTCTTATACAATACACTGTATCCAATTGTCTTCAAGACGTCAATCTTTACTTTAAAAATAAAAACGGTCGTAAACTGCCTCCGGGCTTTTAACGTTCCTTACCAAGTAAAATTGGAGACTAAGTGGCTTCGCTTGTCCAGAACTTACTCAGGTGGGCAAGCAGACCAAAAAACGCGAGTTGCAGGGGTGAAATAACCTCTGCAACTCGCGTTTTTTACATTAATGGTGATAAAGCGCTGTCCAATAGAATTGGAATTTGCTTATGCCACAGCCTTATTTAAGCTCCAATTTTTATAAACTACGTCTACTTAAATTTGTTCCTGACTATATTACGCTACTAAGCATAAAATTGGAGGGCGGACCAGGCTCCGGCTTGCCAAACAAATAACCCTGAGCCAGTGACACACCTGCTTCACGACAAAATTCAAAATCCTCCATCTGCTCTACGCCTTCAGCCAACACTTGGCCTCCAAAACGAAAAGCCGATTCTACAATCCCTGTAATTTGCCGCTTCTGATCACTGTTACTATGACAGCCGTCAATTATACTGCGGTCAATTTTAACATAATCCGGCTGAAGGCAATTCATAAGCTCTGTCGTAGAATAACCTGCCCCCACATCGTCCAGGGCTACCGAAACTCCTCGATTTCGATATTGATCAAAGATATGATGTAAAAAATTAAGGTCGTCTATCTCTTCCGTTTCTACGACCTCAAATACAAAATCCTTCGTACTCATGGATAACCGATCAATCGTCTCAAAGGTGTGATTCAAGCAATAAGCCGGATTATAAATGGTGGAAGGGAGAAAGTTAATAAAACGTTTAATTCCCGCCGGAAGGCATGTTGCACTTTTTTCAATAGCGGAAATACGAGCCGAGCGATCCAGATGAGCATGCAAGCCAGCTTCACGGGCGATTTCAAACAGCCGGAAAGGCTGAAAAGGTCTCTCTGCATGTGACGGACGCAGCAAAAACTCAAACCCGATAATATCCAGCTTGTGATCAACAATAGGCTGCATATGGCTGGAAAAACTTTGATCCTTAATAATACTCACGATATCTGGATGTTGCAGTCTGGCTTGCAATTGACTAAATAAAAGCCAGTCCTCATATCCTTCGATATAATGCAAGCCCGTTACCACAACTTGCATATGGTTCAGGTATTCCTGCGGCAGATGAGCCAGTCCGTTAACCAACTGTTCCAGCTCTGAACGGCTGTCAAAGCGAAACTCTATGCTGCCCTCACGCCCATGTTCCTGCTTCAGTTGTTCCGATAGCATACCCAAACCATCTAATGCTGGAGTAAGCGACACCCTGGAATGCCTAATTCTGAGCAATCCTTGATCCTTAATAGGTAATATGATGCTGCAATTGCTGCATGTCATAATGGTCCTCCTCGGAACAATTTTCCGGTTTTTTCACCATTATATCACAAATAACTAGAACAAAAGCACTATATAATTACGTGTTTTTACAAAAAAGTAGCTTATTCTTAACGACAACTTAGGACTTAAGTATATATTCGACAAAAATCAGAAAACTTTTTGCAATCATGATAAATTCGGAGCTGTTGTTTTTGGTATCAAAAAAGCAGCAAATCTCTTGGTTAAAGAGACTTGCTGCTTCATTCTGATATTGAGTGGAAACTAAAATCCGAAGTTATTTGGACGCCTTCGGCTTCGTTGTTTTAGCTGGTTTAACAGCTGCAGGTTTGGTCGTTTTAACAGCTGGTTTTGCTGTTGCTTTCGCGGGAGCCACAGCTTCCTTTACAGGAGTCGTTGCTGCACTAGGCTTAGCGCCAGCTTTTAAGCTGTATTTGGCAAAGCCGTCTGCCGCGCTGCTCAAGTATGAAATTTGTTGATTTCCTGCCAGCACGTCTTTGGCATCAGGAGAGGACTCGAAAGTAACCTTTGCCTGACCAAAAGGAGCTATAGACCAATTGCCATCCGCCGATGGATTAATCGTTCCGTTCGTACGGATATAGTCAATAATGACCTGGCGACTTTCATCCGGTGCTGCCATCACAATTCGTTTGCCATCTGGGTTGGCCAGTTTGGATGAGGAAGCACGATAGTTATTGGTGGCTACGATAAATTTCTGCGCAGGATCAATAGCCTTCCCATTGTATTGCAGATCAATGATACGATGAGCTGAAGAATCAATAATAGTTCCCTTGGCATCATATCGTGCAGGCTGAGTTACATCAATCTGGTAATTCACACCGTCAATGACATCAAAATTGTAGGTTGGGAAATCTTTGTTGATCAGCGATTGCTCCTCAGTTTGCTTTGGATCAATGCGGTTGAACTGACCTGCAGACCACTCCAGCCACTCCTGAATTTCAGCACCGGTCACTTCTACAGCATGAACCGTGTTCGGATACACATACAGGTCGGACACGTTTTTAATCGCTATCGTACCTTCAGGAATGTTGGTGTAATACTCGGCTCCGTTTCGACCACCGGCCTTGAATGGAGCGCCTGCCGACAATACGGGAAGATTTTCGTATTCGGTCCCTTTAAGATGGTTTTGAACATACCATTTCTGTGCATTCGTCACAATTTGAATGGAAGGGTCATCCTGCACTAATGCAAAATAACTGTTAATCGGTGCAGTCGTTGTTCCAACAGGTTGGCGAACATAATCCAGCGTTCCTTGATGCTCTTCCTTGATCGAATCTGTCAGTTTGTAGTCAGGAGTAAACTGCACAGCCTGGTTAGTGGTACTCACAACCGGACGTACTTCAGACTGAGAGTTAGTTACGTTCCACTCGCGGTTTCTCTTTTCCAGGCTCAGGTCAATAATCCCCAGCTCCTTGCCCCATGAGGAAGCCTCCACAGCCGGTACACCGTTAATGGTTCCTTTATCTAGATCTACACCCTTCATTTCTTTAAAATCAGGGCCGGGGAAAGATTTATGAGCATGCCCAAACAGAATAGCGTTAATTCCGTCCACCTGGCTTAAATATTTAACGGCATTCTCCATCATTGGCGTTTGCGGCACATCCTCATAACCTGTGTGCGCAAGCACGACAATAATGTCAGCACCTTCCGTCTTCATTTGAGGAATAAACTTTTTCGCCGTTTCCACAATATCCTTCGTAACGACTTTATCCTTCAAATTGGCTTCATCCCACTGCATAATTTGTGGTGTGACCAAACCGATGACGCCCACTCTAAGGATGTGCTCTTGGCCCTTCTCGTCCGTTACCGTTTTATCAAGAATTCGATAAGGGGTAAAATAATTTTTAGTAGCTTGCCCCCCCTTGTCAACATAAACATTCGCATTTACGTAAGGAAAATCGGCTCCCTTGAGCGATTTCTCCAGAAAATCGAGACCGTAGTTGAATTCGTGGTTACCCACTGTCGCCGCATCATAGCCCATCAAGTTCATCATCTTGTAGACTGGATGGACACCGCCTTCTTTTTCATAGGTTTTGTTTCTGGCCATATAATCGCCTAATGGATTGCCCTGTAACAAATCACCGTTATCGAACAGCATGCTGTTTCTTGTTTCACTACGCGCCTGTTGGATCAAACCAGCTGTGCTAATCAAGCCATATTCGTTGGTTTCTTTGTCTGAATAGTAATCATAGTTCATCAGCGACGCATGAATATCCGTTGTTTCCATGATCCGCAAATTCACCGTAGCGCTATCGCGAGAATCGCTAGCTGCCCAGGATGGAGCGGCCGAAAACACCAGCATGCTACAAGCCACAACTGCTGCTGTAAACCCTTTAAACCAATTTTTACGAAATAACAAAATATACCCCTCCTCATTAAGGTGTATGCCTCATATACATACTTTTGCACATATATGTAAGCCTTGAACCCACCATTTCTATTTTAATCCAACGCCAGATAAAAGAGTAGTCATTTACTTAAATTATTTATGAAAAAATAATTAATTTTCTCAAAAATAAAAACCAGCAAACCTCCTAAAAAACTCGGAGATTTACTGGTTTGTCCATTTATATTCTTATTATTTATTCCACACTTGGCGCTCAGTTTGCTGACCCACATACTCAATGCGTGTCGGATTCACGTCCAGAATGACATAATCGGGATCATCCGGTCCGGAAAACCATTCCTTCAAGGAATCGTTCCACACTTGTTTGCGCAGCCCCTCATCAGCTGTGATCTGGACGGTAGCCTCCACTTCTACGACTTCCTTCGTACCGCCAACTTCATAACCCAGCAGCAGATAAGCATTCGGATTGTCCTTTAGCTCATCCACTTTATGAGTTTTGCGATCTGTCGCCAGATGAATGTTCATTCCATCGTTAAAAAGGGCCATATAGCGTACTTTCGGTTTGCCACCCTCTACCGTACCTAACGAGCAAAATTTGTTGTTATCCAAAGCCTTCACAATGGCTTGTTCCAGTTGGTTGCGATCCAATGTTTCCGTTTTACCCACAGTACAACAACTCCTTTTCACGAATTTGAATTCTCTACGGCCACGCCATTGGGCACCAGCCCATCTGAACCTACCTGCGTAGCTGTTCTGAAAATAACATGACCGGATCGAATCGAATTGATTCATGCTCATTTTCAGATCAAAGCTCACAGTAAAAGTGTACCCTGTGGTTCGGCAAATGAACCGTCATCTCTCCCTTCATGCTGGACAGACCCGCATTCAAGGCATATAATCGTCGTAGTAAACCCGAATAAATGAACCCATTAAACCATACAATGCCAGGGGTGCTGGAATCGGCCGGCTGAGAGTGTGTCCCAAGACACTGACCCTTACAACCTGATCTGGGTAATGCCAGCGTAGGAATGCTTAAGCAAGATGTGCCTTTTTTACATAGGACCATCCCTTACTTTGGTATATACAAGCGCAAGCGTCCCGGAAACTCGGGGCGCTTTTTTTGTTGAAGATTAAGTTGTTGGAAAGATCGCATCCGGCAGATGTTATTTTTAGAAAATGGGGAACTTAAGCTGTCTGATTGGACGGATAACGGGTAATTAAAGGAGAGAACACAACGATGAAGCGCATGAAAATATTAAGCCTGGGACTGATCAGTCTGTGGCTCATGGCCCTGACCCTGACCGCTTGCGGTGGAAGTCCCCCCACATCCCAAGAAGCGGCTCCCGCTACCGACACTCAAACGTCTACTCCGGCAAAGGGGCTCAAAGATGTTAAAGTCGTGCTCGACTGGACACCCAATACGAATCATACGGGACTCTATGTCGCTAAGGACAAAGGATTTTACGAAAAAGCGGGTTTGAATGTCCAAATTGTTCAACCTGGCTCAGGCGGAGCTGATCAAATGGTTGCTTCTAATGCTGCACCTTTTGGTATCAGCTACCAAGAAGGCGTCACACAGGCTCGTACGCAAGGCGTGCCGCTTGTATCCATCGCTGCGGTGATTCAGCATAATACCTCAGGCTTCGCAGCCCCGGTAGATCGTGGAATTAAGAGCCCGAAAGATTTTGAAGGTAAAAAATACGGCGGTTGGGGCTCTCCCGTAGAAGAAGCGGTCATGAAATCCATCATGGATTCAGACAAAGGCGATGTGAGCAAAGTGAAGATCATCAACATGGGCAATGCAGACTATTTTACAGCCGTGAAGCGGGATATCGACTTTGCCTGGATTTTCTACGCATGGACCGGAATCGAGGCCCAGCTTCGAGGTGAGCCATTGGATATGCTGTATGTAAAAGATTATTCCAAAAGCCTCGATTACTATACACCTGTAATTGTGAGCAACGAACAGACAATAAAAAATGATCCCGAGCTGGTCAAAGCGTTCATGGACGCTACCGCACAAGGCTATGAATACACTATCGCTCATCCGGAAGAAGCCGCAGACATCTTAAGCAAAGCTGTACCGGAGCTGGATAAAAAACTGGTACTTGCCAGCCAAAAATGGCTAAGCCCGCGTTATCAGGACGATGCCGCGCAATGGGGTGTGCAAAAACCGGAGGTATGGCAAAACTATTCGGACTGGATGTACGAACGCAAGCTGCTCAGCAAGCCTTTGGAAGTCGATAAAGCCTTCACAAACGGTTTCCTGCCCAAGCGTTGATCATTTGTTAAAACGCTAAATAAGACTGAACTAGAGAAGTGAACGAAGCGCCACTACGCAGTCGGATGGTGCTTCCCATCGCTGTTGTACCCAGATTTCTTTTATGAATATCCAGAGGTTGAAATCTGGGTACAAAGGCGAACGCTAACGCTTGTACAGCACCATTCCGCCCACTTCGTTCTCGTTCCACTTGGTTTATTCTTTAGTTTCTCATATTATCTAAGCGCTAAGTAGGTGCGCTTGTGTGTTAAAAATGCCACACAAACCAGCTTTAAAAATAGGGTGTTTTTAAGGCGGTTGGCAGCGTAGTGGTTCATTTGAATCTGGAGAAGCGCAGCGATCGTAAGATCAAATGAAACGCGAAGCGGTCTCCCCGCCTTAAACCACCATATTTTTTTAATAACACTCCAAATAAAGGACAGGTGAATTTGCATGGCTAACACACTGCTCAGTATTCAAGTAATCCCTAAAACTCCTAATAACGAGGACTCTTACACGTATGTAGATAAGGCGATCGAGGTCATTCAGCGCTCCGGTGTCAAACATCAGGTGAATCCATTGGATACGACCATGGAGGGCGAGCTCGACGAGTTGCTGAAAGTGGTTAAAGAAATGCACGAGGCTTTGACGGAAGCGGGCAGTCCCAGCGTCATTTCACAGATCAAAATCGCACATAACCTACAAGGCATCAGCATGAACAAGCTGACCGAGAAATATCGCCCATGAATCCGAAAGGCAAGAACGCATCCTGGTGGAAAAGCGTATGGCCGCCCTTTGTGGCGGTCCTCTTCTTTTTAGCGGCCTGGCAGGGGGCGGTTTCCTATTTGCATGTTGAATCCTGGCTGCTGCCTGCTCCATCCCTCATCGTACAAGAGGGCATGGCCCAGACGGCGCTGCTTGGTGCCCATACATGGGCTACGATTCGTCTGACACTTGCGGGATTCGCGATAGGGACAGCAACGGGACTGTTGATCGCCATCGTTCTTCATACAATCCCTTTTCTCAAATCCGCCCTGTATCCGCTGCTTATTCTGAGCCAAAACATTCCAATCATCGCCCTGGGACCGCTGCTCATGGTGTGGTTTGGTTTTGGCGTGCTGCCCAAGCTGATGGTCATTACCCTAGTATGCTTTTTTCCCGTGGCTGTAGCGGCCATGGACGGGCTGACTCGAACAGACCGTACGATGATGAACTATATGCAGATGTCGGGTGCAAGCCGCATGGCTATTTTTATGAAGCTGGAGCTGCCACATTCCCTGCCGCAAGTCTTTTCTGGCGTTAAAATTGCTGCTACCTATAGTGTGATGGGTGCGATCATTGCGGAATGGATCGGAGCTAGTGAAGGAATTGGATATTATATGCTGCTGCAAAAATCAGCCTATCGCACGGACCTCATTTTTGCCGCCATCGGCATTATTGTTGCACTCAGCTTACTCATGTTTGTGGTTATTTTACTACTGGAGAAATGGCTGGTTCGCTGGAAACCCGATCGAGAGTAGCTTCCTCCTTGAATTACATACAGCAAAGAAAGGACGTGGCGCGTATGAGTCTGCATCCGACTGACTTATCATCATACAACGTGGCTAATGAACAACGAACCGGGGAACAGCAGAGACGATCAACTGCTCCTCCTGCTTTAGAATTGGACGGGATCAGCCTCGCCTTCCGCGAAAAGCGAAGCCTACTGCCCGTACTGCAGGATGTATCCCTCACAGTCAAGCCAGGAGAATTCGTTTCCCTCATCGGTCCGTCAGGCAGCGGCAAAAGCACGCTGTTTCACATCATCGGCGGGCTACTCAAACCACAGCAGGGACGTATCCGTATGCACGGACGGGACATGACTGGTGAACGTGGGCATATCAGCTATATGCCGCAGCAGCCCGCCCTTTTCCCGTGGCGTACCACGCTGGACAACGTACTGCTTGGGCAGGAAAATGCTCCACGTAAAAATACAGCAGTACCCCCTCAGTACGCCAGTGAACGCGAGCGTCGCAAAGAAGCCTTGCAATGGCTCGAACAGGTTGGACTTGGTAAATTCGCCAAGGCGTATCCACATACGCTGTCTGGTGGAATGCAACAGCGCGCAGCCTTTCTTCGCGCACTGCTCAGCCCACAGGAATTAATGCTGCTGGATGAGCCGTTCAGCGCACTCGATGCGCTGACACGTGCAGACATGCAGCAATGGTTATTACGGATGTGGGAAAAGAACCGTCGTTCTGTGCTGTTTATTACCCACAGCATTGAAGAAGCGTTGCTGCTCTCCGACCGCATCTATGTGCTGTCGGCGCGACCTGCTTCAGTGGTGCATGTCGTAGATGTCCCTTTTCCCCGCCCGCGTAGGGAAGAAATCACCCTCGATCCGCTCTTTATTGAATGGAAGCGGACCATGACCAGCTGGATGCGCGAGGAAAAACATAAACTGGACGGCGACATGGACAATGCTCAGAGCGTCCACAAGAATATCCCGGAAGATGGATTGAATCGACATGAGTGACGTAAAAGTTCGATGTGCATTGAAATGGAACAGCCAAACAAAGCCAGGCTTGGATTTGACCGCAATTGGACCCGCTCCATTGATCGACGCGCATATTCATGTAGACAGCTACCCGCCCGAACAACAGGAATTATTGCTCGCTTCACTTGCCAATAGCAGCGTCCCAGCCGTGATAGCCGTGTCGATGCATCTGGGCTCCAGCCGAGCCAATCTGCAGTTAGCCAAGCGTTACCCCGGGCTGGTACGACCAGCCTTTGGCTTTCATCCCGAACAGGCTCTTCCACCGCAAGCTGAGCTTGAACTCTTGTTCAACTGGATGGACGAACATGTACAGCAGATGGTCGCCGTGGGTGAAGTCGGCTTGCCCTATTACAATCGGCTGGAAGCCTCACAGAGCGGTTCACCTTTTGACCTCGCTCCCTACATAGTGCTACTAGAGCGCTTTATCCAGTTTGCAAGCAAGCATAACAAGCCCATTGTCCTGCACGCCGTTTATGAGGACGCAGACATCGCCTGTGACCTTTTGGAACGTCATGGCGTCACACAGGCGCATTTTCACTGGTTCAAGGGCTCTGCCGCCACGACCGAACGTATGGCCCGGAACGGCTATTATGTCTCCTTCACACCGGATCTCCTGTACGAAGAAGAGATCCGCAGTTTGGCAAGACAGTATCCGTCTGATCAGATCATGGCAGAGACAGATGGTCCTTGGCCGTTCGAGGGACCTTTTACTGGACAAGAGACACATCCCCGGATGACTGCCGACGTCATTCGTGCGTACAGCAAGCTGACCCATCAAGATGAATCTGCCGTCCGTCAATTATTTTATGAAAATACGAGACGCTTTTACTCACTATCTGATTGATAAAGGCATACCAGCTATTTACTGACTGGAAGGTTTACAACCACAACATGCAGCCAAAGCAAAGAACCTCCTTATTTACGCGGGACTTCATCATGCGTAAATAAGGAGGTTCTTGTATTTTCAAACGTATATAGCTCAAATACTACTTGTATTTTGCAGAGTTTTTTGTCGCCACTCAGCTTTTATTGCTTCAAGAAACCCTTCTGTTCCAAAAATGGCTTCAACTGCAAGCGCGCTGGCTCGGTCAGTCTCGCAGCCATTTGCTCAGACCATGGCGTAGAGCGTTGACCGCCTGTACGTTCCTTCAAATATTCCGCTGATGTGTGATCGTATACCTCTACAGCTTTCATCGTCTGATTTTTGTCGTAACCGTTCATATGCAAAACACCGGACAGTGGAAGACGTGGACGCAAGCCCGTTTCCTGATCCGGTACACCAATACACATACCGAACACTGGATACACCAGCTCTGGCAACCCTAACAACTCAGATACCTCTGCTATTTTAGTACGAATGCCGCCGATGTAGACGATGCCCAGGCCCAGTGATTCAGCGGCTACCGCTGCATTTTGTGCGGCTAACGCGGCATCAATGGTCGCAACCGTATAATTTTCAACGGAACCTTCATAGGAAGGCTGACCTGGCTGATGGTGTAGTGTGACCTGCTTCAGACGGTACAGATCTGCGCACCATACCAGAAACGCGGGGCATTGCTCAACGTAAGCCTGTCCTCCTGCCAACTCGGCCAGTTTTGTTTTTAAAGAAGGCTCGGTAACGGCAATAACGGTATATGCCTGCACATTACTGGACGAGGAAGCCATTTGGCCAGCTGCCACAATAGCTGCGAGCTGCTCGTCGGTAATGGGGTCTGACTTGAATTTTCGCACAGACCGGTGGTTCATCAACAAGGAAATCGTATCATTCATGACTGCTTCACTCCTAATCCATAATATAAGCTCTTTATCTACTTCAAGCTGTGAGTATACGAAGAAGTTCTTGCATGCTTGCTTGGCACTCCTACAAATATTATGGAACTTTCGCGAATGATAAGCAACCTGACGTGATGAAAGTTGAATGGTTTAAAAAAACAAACGCAACAAAAAGCAAGCACGCAGAAAACCAATTGTGCGTACTTGCTCTATACTCTGATAATAACTTTATCTCGCAACAGATGTCCGACAGTACGCTATCCTGCTAATACATCCATACATTTACAGCTTCACCCGTTGGAGACGCAGTGCATTCAGCACGACCGAAACAGAGCTAAATGCCATGGCTGCTCCCGCCAACCATGGGGCAAGGAAGCCCAAAGCGGCAATCGGAATACCGATCACGTTATAACCGAGCGCCCAAAACAGATTTTGCCGTATGTTTGTCATGGTCCGGCGGCTCATTTCGATCGCATCAGGAATGCTGTTCAGGTTGCCACGCATGAGGGTAATATCCGCCGCCTCCATGGCCACATCCGTTCCCGTGCCCATCGCCATCCCAATATTAGCAGTAGCCAGCGCAGGCGCATCGTTAATACCATCCCCAACCATAGCTACGATCATGCCCTGCTCCTGAAGCCGTTTCACTTCTTCAGCCTTTCCTTCAGGCAGCACCTCCGCCAGCACTCGTTCAATTCCAGCCTCGGCGGCAACAGCCCGCGCAGTCCGTTCATTGTCACCCGTAATCATGATCACTTCAATGTTCATCGCGCGCAGACGGGTAACTGCCTCCCGTGACGTTTCTTTAATCGTATCCGCCACGGCCACCAATCCAGCATAGGCACCATCCACAGCAACAAGCATCGCGGTTTTCCCTGCGCTTTCCAGCTCATTCATATGCTGCTCAGCTGAGTCATCTATCGCGATGCCTTCCCTGCTCATCAATCGGCGTGTACCCGCCAATACCTGCTTACCTTCCACATGCGCCTTCACACCATAACCCGGAATATTTTCAAAATCTGTCGGTCCTACTAGCTCAATGCCTCGATCTGCAATCCCCTTTACAATGGCTTCCGCCAGCGGATGCTCCGAGCTTTTTTCTGCCGCACCGAGCAAACGCAGCAAATCCTTTTCAGCCAAGCCGCTTGCTCCAACCATAACATCCGTCAGCTCTGGCTTGCCATTCGTAACTGTACCTGTCTTATCCAATACCACTGCGTTGACTGAACGGGTCATCTCCAAATGCTCGCCGCCCTTGAACAGAATACCGTATTCAGCGGCACGTCCCGATCCTGCCATAATGGACGTTGGAGTAGCCAATCCGAGCGCACAAGGGCAAGCAATGACGAGAACTGCAATCATTTTCTCCAGTGAGCCTGCAAAATCAGTCGGCGTCACAAGGAAAAACCAGACGATAAAGGCCAACACAGCGATAACAACAACAATGGGGACAAAAATACCGGAAATCTGATCCGCAATCCGCTGAATCGGAGCCTTGGAGTTTTGCGCATCTTCCACGACCTTAATAATACGGGCCAACGCCGTATCACCACCCACACGCTCAGCCTGGATACGTAGTACCCCGTTTTTATTGAGCGTCGCCCCTGTAACTGCGGAACCTGCTTCTTTTTCAACCGGAAGACTCTCACCACTTAACATGGATTCGTCCACTGCCGAACGTCCGTCCACGACCACACCATCGACAGGAATTTTCTCGCCGGGTCGTACAATAAAGATATCCTTCACACGTACCTGTTCGATCGGTATATCAAGCTCTTGTCCATCACGTACTACACGTGCCGTCGTTGCCTGTAGACTCATCAGGCTCTTGATCGCCTCGGACGAACGCCCTTTGGCTACCGCTTCAAACCATTTACCAACCAAAATAAGCGTAATTAGCACCGCGCTTGTCTCGTAATACAGCTCTGGCATGGTCATGACAGGCATTCCCGCCATTCCCTCCATGACATCAGACGGACGCAGAGTAAGGTACAAGCTGTAAAAATAAGCCGCAGACGTACCCAGTGCAACTAACACATCCATATTCGAACTGCCGTTACGAAGCGCTTTGTACGCGCCCACATAAAACTGCCAACCAATGACGAACTGAATCGGCGTTGTCAGCACTAGTTGGAACCATGGATTCAAAAACAGTTCTGGCACATAAATCCATGATGTAAAGGAAAAATGAGCCACCATTGCCCACAACAACGGAAATGACAGCACTGCAGACACAATCCACTTCCATTTTTTACGATGGATATCCTTACTGCGCACATCCGCAATATTGTCCTCAGCGCTCTGCGGAATCGCTCCGTAGCCTAGCTGTTCAATCTTGCTCACCAGATCACCAACCGCAATACTCCCCGCTGCATATTCCACATGAGCTGTTTCCATCGCCAAATTTACCGTGGCACCTGTTACACCAGGCATCCGATTCAATCCCTTTTCAATCCGGGTTGCACAGGCCGCGCAAGTCATGCCCGTCACATTCAGATTGGCTTCTTCACTTACAGTTCCAAACCCAAGAGAAGCAATTTTATCGCGAAACTCAGGGATCTCCACCTGCTTGGGATCATAGGATATCGACGCCTGCTCCAAAGCCAAATTCACATTAGCCTGTGCCACACCATCTATTCGATTTAAACCTTTCTCAATACGGCTTGCGCAGGCGGCACAGGACATCCCCGTAATATGAAGCGTTGTCTGCTTGTCACCGTCGGTCGCACGGTTTTCCATGATAACCCTCCTCCTATACCCCAGTGGGGTATATCATATCCAAAAAGAAAAAGCTTCTAATATGGAAGCTTCTCCTTCGAAACAAGTCTGTCACACATAAAGCATCTTCAGCTTAAACAACGTCATAGCCTTGGTCTTCAATGGCTGTTTTCAGAGCTTCAACGTTCAGCTTGGACTCGTCATACTCTACATTCACTTGTTTCGTTTCGAGGCTGACCTTGCCGGTAGCGCCAACTTTCTCCAAAGCCCCTTCTACTGCTTTCACGCAATGATTGCAGCTCATGCCTTCTACGTTCAATGTAACTTGTGCCATTTTCTTTTCCTCCTCAGGGGGTACTTTATGCACCCGATTATGTGTATGGGTATTACTTTTAGCGGATTAGCTTCTTGACCGTAACCAGCAGCTCGTCAATCACTTCCTGCTCTCCTGCCTGCATGCGCTCAATGACACAGCTTTTCATATGCCCTTCCAGCAGCAGCTTACCAACACCATTCAGCGCGGACTGGACAGCCGCAATCTGGTTCAGTACATCGTCACAGTAGGTATCCTTCTCAATCAAGCCCTTAATTCCGCGAACCTGACCTTCAATACGGTTCAACCGGGATACGAGGCTGTTCTTGAACTCTGCCGAATGATGACTTTTTCTAACTGTCTTTTCCCCGTCTGTTCCACAGTGATTCTCATGGACTTCAGTGTGGGAAACAGGTTGCTCCTCAGCCATACATCAGCCTCCTGTGTGGTGTATATATGCATTTATGCATTTGTTATATCCCTATCATAATATACCCCCATGGGGTATGTCAACATTCCAGAAAAATGTCACTTTTTCGCCCTATTTTAAGCCTTCGCGCGTGCTTCCTTAGCAAGTACGACAAAGCTTAATAGCGCGCCAACCTCGGCTATAGCTATAACGACCGCCATCGGTACGGGGGTTGTTCCACTCCCCAAGCCTACTAGCGGTGAAGCGATGGAACCAAGCAATAGAGGCAACAAACCAAGCATGGCGGACGCACTGCCTGCGGAGCGCTGCTGACTCTGCATTGCCAATGAAGTCGTCGTTGTACTCACAATCCCTACGCAGGAAACGACAAAAAACAGAGGAACTAAAACAGCAAACAATTGGCCTCCGGTAAAGGCTACAGTAAGCAAGCTAATTCCGGCTACAGCCGCAATTACCAGACCTGACAAGAGTAACTGTCGTTCGCTGAAGCGACCCACGAGTCTACCCGTCAACTGCGAAAACAGTACAATCCCCAAACCATTCACTGCAAAAATGATGCTATACGTCTGAGGAGAAACCCCGAAAATATCCTGAAGCACGAATGGTGAGCCAGCGATATACGCGAACATCGCTCCTGTAATCAGCGCCTGTGAGAAGGCATAGCCCATAAAGCGTCGATCGGCAAACAAGTGACCGAGTGTTCCTAGCGTCTGCTTCAAGCCACCGGATGAGCGGCGGTTAGTTGGCAACGTTTCAGGCAAACCCAATACGACGGCAATCAGCATAGCCACGCCGACTACACAAAGCACCATGAATACACCACGCCAGGAAACAAAGTTCAAAATGACACCGCCCAGTACTGGTGCAGCGATGGGTGCCACGCCGTTCACCAGCATAAGTAGTGAGAAAAAACGTGTCAACTCTTTGCCCGAGTATAGATCACGGGCTACAGCTCTGGAAATCACGATCCCCGCCGACCCCGTAAGCCCTTGAATAAAGCGAAGCACAATGAGCATACCGATATTCGGCGCAAACACACATAACAGCGAAGCAGCAGCGTACAGAATGAGCGAGATCACCAGCGGTCCTCTGCGACCCCTTACGTCGCTAAGCGGACCAGCAACGATCTGGCCAACGGCCAGTCCCAACAGACAGGCGGTTAAACTAAGCTGCGCCAGCGAAGTGGTCGTATGCAAATTGTCGGCTAATGTAGGCAGCGACGGCAAATACATATCTATGGACAACGGCCCGAAAGCACTCAATGCACCCAGGACAAAGGCGATCCATAATATTCGCGATTTGGTCATATCTGCGGCAACCATAACAGTATTGGATAACCGGTTCATAATAATAATCATCCTTTTCAAAAAAATATAAATAATTACTTCAATGTATCATGATATCACTCATTTCGTCTGGCTTCGAATAATTACACGCTAATCCGCAATTTTTTTTCAAAACTGCTATATATCAGGCAGGAATTTACCAATTTCAGGTCGAATTATACGGTAACCAAAACAAAAAATTTGTGGAATCTGGAGAATGATAATGGTCTATGATGGAGTGCTACTAGGTCTCATTGTAGGTCTGTTCAGAGGAGGCTGGCGGCAAGGTCTGATCCGTTTCAGTCAAATTCGCCTTATAGCCGGCTGGATGTTCCCCGTGCTGCTGCTGGTACAATTCATTATTTTTTATTTCCAGGAAAAGTGGGCTTGGCTGGCAGCCATTAACGGGTATCTATTTATGGGAGTCTACGTGGTTGGATTGATATTTCTCTGGTTGAACAGACATCATAAGGGATTCAAGCTTATTATAATCGGCGTATTGATGAATTTTATCGTTATGGCGGTGAATGGCGGCAGGATGCCGGTCTCGTTGAGCGCTTCGGAGGTGCTGGGTCCCTATTATACAGATATGCTTAAATCCGGAAGTGTCATCTCGAAACATTACATGATGGATGCGAGCACGCGTCTATCATTGCTTGGTGACATTATTCCTCTCTCCAAGCCCTATCCCCGCACGCAGGTAATTAGTATTGGAGATGTTGTCATGAATTTCGGGATGTTCCTGTTTATCCAAAGCATTATGGTCGTGAAGAGAACTAAGGATAAGCAGCAAGAAACCAATCCCCGCCACGCCTAGTGCACACCTTATTCCAAGGAAGGGAGGGAACCCTATGAAAAACTTGAAATACTCCCGTGTGATTATCAATGCTATTATCGTAGCTTCTGTCATAATTGCTTTGACTTCCGGTTACAAAATCGGGGGCTAGTCACCGATAAGAAAAAAAGGAAGCACAGGCTCAACAAAACAGGCTGGATTCCGGCCTGTTTTTTCATGTGAAATTTTCGATTACAAAATTGTAAATTATCCCATTCACCCCTGGTAGCTTTGACATCAAGATACGACAAGGCAGGAGAAGAAATGATGAGTATAATAAAAAAGCTGCAAGAACGGGTTACCGCGACGGGAATATATGTGTTTTTCATATGTTTGGCAGGCGTGATCGTCCTCCTGTATACGAACCAATGGTCCTTTTTGCACTATACGACAACAGAGTGGGTCACGATCTATTCCCTATTGGGAGCAGTTCTGATTCTGGAGCATTTTACATTCCAGCTACCACCGGCCAGTAACAAGCAGTCCATGGATTCCTCCGTGTATCTGGCTTGTATTTTTGTGCATGGCACCGAAATTGCTATTCTGATTTTGTTGTTAAATGTAATCATTGCCATGTTCCGGCACACAGAGCTGTCCTGGTGGAAGCATACCGTCAATTTTTCCATTTACGCCCTTTCCATTTTCCTGTCTTCAACAGTATTTGAACTAAGCGGCGGAACGCAGGGAGCTTTAAACCAAGATCATTTCGCTTCCTACCTGCTGGCGTTGATTTGCTACTTTGCGGTGAACACCATCACACTGGGCATCTACTTTTATATCGCATACAAAGGGTCCTTCAATGAGCTTAAACAGGCTTTTTTGGCTGAATCCCTGCTCGTATACTTATGTACACTCATTCTGTCTTTGGTATTGACTACACTGATTTATAACAACGGCATTTTAGGACTTTTGCTGTTCCTTGGGCTAAGCATGCTCCTGTCTCACGCATTCAAGCAAATGTTCACGCTGTATCGGGAAATCGAAGAAAAAGCGAACATGGATCGCAGAACAGGGCTATACAATCACAGCTACTTTGAAAATACACTTGAAGCTGAATTGAATATATCCCGATCCGAGAATACTCCTCTCAGTCTGGCGCTGATTGATATTGATGATTTCAAAAAATACAATGATCATTTCGGTCATCTTAAAGGCGATCAGCTACTGGGATTTCTCGGTGAGTTTCTTAAGAAGGAAACCTCCGGCACCCACATCACCGTATCCCGCTATGGTGGAGAAGAATTTACCCTGCTTATGCCCGATCATACCGCTGAACAAGCTTATGAAACAGTCAATGCTATTCGAAAAAGATTAAATGATTCTCGTTATGAGGGTGTTGAAATTTTTCCGCATGGCTGTCTGTCCTTCTCCGCAGGTATTGCACAAAGCCGCATTGACATCTACGACAAATCACAGCTGGTCGATCTGGCGGATAAAGCCCTGTACTACGCCAAGAAACAGGGCAAAAACATCGTTCATACGCACGGAAGTTTAAATGAAGTGGAGCGCGAGGTCGATCTGGGGCAGGATATTCGCGATCTTGAGCAGCAGCTTAATTTGTTCTTGTACAAGGATATTAACACTTTCAAGCATTCCAAGCGGGTTTTCAGATATGCAGCAGACATGAGCGATGTACTTCAGCTCGGACCGGAGGATAAGCGGCGTTTCATACTAGGTGCCCTCATTCATGACATTGGTAAACTGGAGATTCCCTGGAATATCCTCAATAAAAAAGAGAAACTGTCCGGTGAGGAATGGCAGATGGTGCAAGCGCATGTCATGTGGGGCAAACGTATTGTCGAAGCCAACGAACGATTCATAGATTTGGTTCCTTTTGTGGAGCTGCATCATGAACGTTATGACGGAGGAGGCTATCCGTTTGGCTTTAAGGGCGAGCAAATTCCACGTTTATGTCGGATGCTGACGATCATCGACTCTTTTGACGCGATGACAACCGAGCGCCCCTATCAACCCACCAAAACGTTCGAGGAGGCCATTGAAGAACTACGTGCCTGCTCGGGTAGCCAATTCGATCCCAAACTAACGGCTATTTTTATCCATTATATTCAACATAAGCAATCTGCTTTCACGGATCTCATGGAAACAGAGCTCTAGTTCCTTCATAGGCTCTTCCTCTTTGCCCCTAGCGTGGTTGAAATCGTCCTGAATTCAACCACGCTAGGGGTTTTCATATGATTGGCATTTTGTATAATGCTTATTATTTCAAATTTCATATAAATGTCATAATTCGCTCCATCTATTCACGCTATATGCACTATGATTAAGATAGGAAGGGGTTTGTCCGTATAAAATGTTACAAATGGGGATATCCTCGCTTCAAGTAATCGAGAGAAGGTGACTTCACAGGCATGTTGTACCTGTCCAGACCAGCCCGTGTGGCTTGTCTTTTATTGCTGTGTCTCCCCCTTCTGATCCTGTTTCCTCACTCTTCGTGGGCTCATGCATTTGTCATTGAATCCAGTCCGACCGAAAATCAGGTTTTGGACAAGTCGCCTTCTCAGGTGACCATCACCTTCAATGAAGATTTGCAATCTGCCTTCATGTCGATCAAAGTGACCGATGAAACAGGCAAGCGGGTCGACACAGGAAAAGCACAGCTTGACCCGAATCACAAATCCACCATGGAAATCCAATTGATTCCAGGGATGAAAAATGGAATTTACTCCGTCAATTGGAGAGCTTTATCCGCAGACGGACATCCGGTTAATGGAGTCATTCCATTTCAAGTAGGCAGCAGTTCCAATGCGCCTACCCATCAAGCTACCGCACCTGAAGGCTCAGGGACATCACGAATCGACTTAATCGCTGTCCGTTGGTTTCTTTACATAGGACTATCGCTGCTTTTTGGAGCGATTTGTTTCCGGCTGTTCATCTTACCGAGCATAAGCCAAGACAAGAATCGAAGTGAACAGCATAAGCAAAATCAGCGGCCCTTTGAAACATTGCCCCGCTGGACTAAGCTGCTATGGAGCGGCTACGGCATAACGTCTGCCGCCATTCTGATCAGCCTGCCACTTCAGGCTTCATGGGATGCCGGGGTTTCCATCAGGGAGGGCTTCTCATTCCCGATTCTGGGAGAAGCTCTCCAGTTTACTGGAGCCGGACAAATTTGGTTTATCCAGATGATTCTCGTGCTACTCCTAAGCGTAACGCTGATTTACGCGCTGGATCACAGCATTTCGAATCGCCAGCGCCGTCTTTGGGGCTACAGCTCAGCTCTCCTAACGCTATGCCTCATGCTGTCCAAAGCCTTTGTCGGCCATCCGGCAGCGGCTACGCATCCAGCTCCAGCCATTGCGGCGGACTTCGTCCATCTCGCGGCAGCAGCCTTTTGGATCGGCTCACTTGCCGTCATGGTCGTGTGCCTGCCTGTTGCCGGAGCAGAGTTGCCCGTATCCGAGCGGGCAACTCTGCGACAAGCCGCCTTGCGCCGCTTCGCCGGCTGGGGCATTGCGATGGTGGCAGCGTTACTCGCCACCGGTATATATGGAGCCGTGCTGTACATTCCGGCTCCCTCCATGCTGCTGAACACGTCCTATGGACTCGTTCTGCTCGGCAAAGCAGCGCTGCTGCTAGTCATGCTGGTCTTCGCGGCCAGCCAGTTCCGCAGCGCACGGCAAGCGGCGGCGAGTAAGCGAGCCGCTGGGGGATTGCGTGCCGAGTTGTCCGTCGGCCTGCTCGTGATGCTGTTGACCGCGGTGCTCACTCACCTGTCACCCGGCCAGGCACCTGCTGTACCGTTTGAGGAGACTCGCACTACGGGCGAATATAACGTTACACTGGCAGTCAGCCCCAATGCTGTGGGCAGCAATGAATTTAAGGTATCCGTTCAGGATAGCAAGGGTGCTGCCGTTTCGGGAATCCAGCAGGTCACGTTAACGCTCACTCCAGCAGACCCTGACCAAGATCAACAGGAATTTGTTCTGCCCGTAAAGCAACAACAACCATTCCGCAGTCAGGAATTGATGACCTCCGAAGGAACATGGGCGGTAAAAGTACATGCTCTGACGGCATCACTCGATGCGGTTGATGCTGAATTTACCCTGTATGTAGGCGGTAAAAAATAATTATTTTATACTTAAAAGGAGCGAAATGAATATGAATACAACGATTCAAACAGCAAAATCCAGATTTTCCAGGTTTGCAACCTCTGTGGGTCTAATTGCGGCGGGTGCCTTACTTTTTGCAGGCATGGCCAGTGCACATGTGACAGTTAAGCCTTCTATTTCACAACCTAATGCATGGGAAACGTACACATTGAAAGTACCCGTGGAAAAAAACATTCCAACCACCAAAGTCGCCTTGAAAATTCCGAAAGAGGTCGTTTTCAAACAATACGAGCCTGTACCGAATTGGAAGGTAGCCACCGAAAAAGACAGCTCTGGCAAAGTAACCACCGTGACCTGGACGACTGAAAAAGACGGCATTCAAGCGGGTCAGTATCAGCGTTTCAGCTTTGTAGCGCAAAATGCAGACCAGAATACCGCAGCAGCCTGGGACGCCTTCCAATATTATAGTGACGGAAGTATTGTGGAATGGACAGGCGACGAAGGAAGTAACAACCCTCATTCCATTACCGAAATCACGGCGGAAGCCACGTCCGCAACCCCTGCCGCAGACAGCGGACACGATTCAGCGGGTACGGCAGCAGGCCACGCGAGCACAGATACGACTAAAGATAGCAGCAGTCCCGCACCTGCTTCGAACAATGCTGTAGAAGCTGCCCCTGCTGCTTCTGCTCCTGCCAGCTCTACTGCACAAACGACAGCACTCGTCCTCTCGATCATTGCAGTCGTTCTTGGTGCCGCAGCTGTCGGCATTGCACTCAAGCGCCGCAAGTAATCTGGGTTACGAATGAAGTTAAGATCGTTTTAAAAAGAAAAAGCTGACACCTAGTTAAAGGGGTCAGCTTTTTTGTATGAAAGAACACGATTAATATTCAGCTTTAATACATATTCAAATTCATCTCATCCTATTATTTCACATTCACCTTTCTATCATTTTTTTGGTAAAATGGTAGATACCTCACGATTCTAACATGATAGCATTGCAATCTATTGAGCATAGGAGATCATAGGATGAAAATCGTAAATAAGGCTCTGTTATCTAGCGCTATTTTCCTGAGTACCGCAGCGGGCATCTATAGCCCCTTGGCACAAGCCGAGACCGGCAAGATCAGCATTATGCTGGACGGATATCCATTACCGTTCCCCGTACAACCTGCCATGATGAACGGCACGACCATGGTTCCCTTTCGCGCTATTTCTGAGGCTCTCGGCATTACAGTGAAATGGGATCAAGCCAGCCAAAGCATCACTGCTACCAAAGCGCAAGGCTCTGCTACCAAACAGGTGGTTCTAAAGATGGGTAGCCGCAATGCCACAGTGGACGGACAAACGGTTCAACTAACAGCCGCTCCGCAAACCGTGCACGGCAGCACCATGATTCCGCTGGGCTTTTTCGGGCAGCAGTTTGGAGCCACGGTGAACTGGAACCAGGGAACACGGACGGTCTCCATTACATCGCCACGTGAAGCTATGTATACAGTAGGCTTCTATGCGCTGTCTTCCTTTGACCAAAAATCCAAAATACCGGATTTTAACGCAGTTGCCTTCGGCTGGAGTCGAATTGATACGAACGGACAATTTACGACAAACGGCAAGGAATACAAATGGCCTCAAGCCGCTGGAACCGTAACGCCGGAGTCCATTGTGCAGGAGGCAGACAGCCAGGGGACTTCCCCTTACCTGATGGTCTATTCCGGAGATGGCAATCACGAACTGACCAAGGTTTTGGAAAATGCGCAGCTTCAAGAACAAACCATTTCCCAAATCGTCAGTACCGCCACCGACAAACAATTTAAAGGCATTACGCTAGATCTGGAAGGATTGGGCTGGAGCGGCGATAAAGCCAAAGCGCGTTCAGACTACAACGCCTTTATTCAAAAGTTATCAGCCAAAGCGCATCAGGCTGGACTCAAGCTCACCGTCGTTCTACATCCGCTGAACAGCTCTTACTCTGGCTATGACTACAAAACGCTGGGCAATCTGGCGGACGATCTGATCATCATGGCCTATGATTACGGACAAAAGGCTACGCCTGAGCCTTTGGATAAAGTGGACGAAGCCATACAACTGGCCTTGAAGGAAGCCTCGCGGGACAAGCTCATTTTGGGGATTTCGATGGGTAGTGAAAAAGATAGCACCGTTAACGCCAAGATCGGTTTAGCCAAACGTTATGACCTCAAAGGAATCGCTATCTGGCGCTTGGGCATCATTGGAGAAACGGCCTGGGCGCAGATGAACGAAGCCATCGAGTTTAAATAAGTGTACATTTTATCTAAATAACCCAGACCTTATTCCGCCCGCTAATGATTTCTTATGCGTCTTCTATGAAATCATTTGGCGGGCTTTCTTCATGCCCTTTAACAAAAGTGCTTGCCTGATTTGGAAGTTGTCGTCACAGGCTCGCAACCCTGTTCTCCATAGAAGATCCCCCAGTCTCTCATAAAATCCAGCAACGGCCTTAACGTATCTCCCAACGGGGTAAGCGAGTATTCCACACGCGGTGGGTTCTCATTATAAATTTCACGGTGCACAATGCCATCTCTCTCCAGTTCACGCAACTGCAAGGTTAGCATCCGCTGTGTAATATTAGGCAAGGTCCGTCGAATTTCGTTATAGCGCCGCGGTCCTGTCGTCAAATGATACAAGATGACTCCCTTCCACTTGCCGCCTATAACCCCGACGGTTTTCGCTACCGGACATCCAAAATTAAC
The DNA here is from genome assembly GCF_900116035.1 of Paenibacillus sp. cl130. Classification (NCBI taxonomy): domain Bacteria; kingdom Bacillati; phylum Bacillota; class Bacilli; order Caryophanales; family Paenibacillaceae; genus Paenibacillus; species Paenibacillus sp. cl130. The sequence goes on along the minus strand of NZ_FOYG01000005.1, from coordinate 38,788 downwards.
GCTAACTGCATGTTCCATCTCCTGTGCCATGTATACCCCTTCTTTCTGTAGAATGTGTAAACCAATAGCCCCAGACGCATGACAAGGAACAAATATGTGCGTACTTGTTCCCTGCAAAAACTTTCTATATGATAACTATATATTCGATATCAGCTCTCATTATAGTAGCAGAAAACCCATAGAGTACCAACTAAACCCATATCAAAAGGAGTACATTTTATGTCTAATACATCAGCTAAAAAACAGGAAATTCTGGACGCCTTTCTGTTCAGGCACGCCACGAAAGAATTCGATCCCAATCGCATCATACCAGAAGAGGATTTTCAGTTCATTCTCGAAACCGGGCGACTTTCTCCAAGCTCCGTTGGTTTTGAACCATGGCAGTTTGTAGTTGTACAAAATCAGGCATTGAGAGAAAAGCTGGCTGCAGTTTCCAGCGGCGGTCAAAAGCAGATTCCTGCGGCTAGCCACGTCGTCCTGATTTTGGCGCGCAAGGATGTTCGTTATGATTCTCCTTACGTGGAGTATATGTATAAAGAGGTTAAAGGTATGTCTGAGGAGGACTTTGCCTCACTGCCAGGCCGCTATAAGATTTTCCAGGGTGAAAATCAACGCTTACTGGAAAACGAACGTACGTTATTTGACTGGGCTTCCAAGCAAACCTACATTGCCTTAGGCAATATGATGACAGCGGCGGCTCAGATCGGTATTGATTCCTGTCCAATTGAGGGCTTTAACTACGATCAGGTGCATGCCATTTTGGAGGAAGAAGGACTGCTAGAAAACGGGCTGCTCGATATTTCAGTCATTGCTGCCTTCGGTTATCGCGCTCATGAACCCAAGCGGGAAAAATCCAGACAACCGCTGGAAAAGGTCACCCGCTGGATTCTGTAATCTAATATCCCGAGTCTCTCCCCCAAGCACTGAACACTGAAGCATCAAAAAAGCGGGCTTGCGGCACTTCATCTGAATGATGAACATACCGCAGCCCGTCTTTTTTAGGTCACTTCAATCTCTATTAAAATACCCTTGGAAGCCAGGTTATCCAGGCACTCCTTCATATACTCATCGTCATGCTCCACATATGCACCCGCGCCTGCCAGTTCCTCACCCAGCTCCGCCTCCCAAGGCTCACACTGCTTACCGCGATACAACGGCTGTTCCCATAGTGGATCAACATTGTACCCTCTGCTTTTCATTTCGTCCATAATGAGCCTATGATAGCGCACCAGCAGCATGGGGTGATAATCGAACACATAATTCACGGTGGCGTGTGGCTTGCCCCACCCATTCCCGCGCAGGGCACAGCACTCACGATGTTGCCCCAACAGTTGCGGACGGGGTAACCTGTCGATTAAATGTTCATGCCAAAGCCTCATGCTTCCACAACCCTATCTGTAGCTTTTTCTGGTCTATTGGATTAGCATACGGATACCTGTCAGCACAATGCCGATCAGGAAGCCTGTAACTGCGCCGTTAATACGTATCCACTGCAAATCCTGTCCCAGTTTGTCCTCCATCAGTGCAATCAGGGATTTGTTATCCATTTTGTCTACATTTTCGCGTACCAAGTTACCAATTCGACTATGGTTGGCTTCCACCAGTCCAGTAATACCTTCCACAATTCGCACATTGATCTTGTCCAGCAGCTCGGTATTCCCTCTTAAATCAGTCAGCATCCGATCCAATAGCGGTAAAATATAGGTCTGCACATAGCTTCCGTCTTCCATGTAGTCCAATAAGCGTATACGCAGTTCTTCCATTTTGCCCAGCACTGACGCATCGCCTTCCCAGGCTTCAACAAGGCTATCCTTCCAGCCGTTCAACCCTTCCTGAACCGTATCTTTCGTCGCCAATCGGGTCACCTGTGTTCTCAGACCATCCAGCACGGCCTGGCGGCGCGGGTGCTCTTCCCTTTGCAGTTCTGCTACCTGATCCAGCAGGAAATGACGAATCATTTCACCCATACGCTCTTCGTTCAGATAGCCGAGGAATGCGTTCAAGGCAAACTGCATCAGCCCGCTCACCTGCAAACCACTAACAGCCTGCATCCCTAAGGTGCCCAGCGTATAACCCGTTTCGGGTCGCAAAAGCCAGGACTCTGCTTGCTCCAGCGTGTAATCCAGTGCGCGGCGATCATAGCCCTTCTCGCTGGTCTGACGAGCAAGCGCCTCTAGCAGCGGTCCGGTGTCAAAGTCAGTCACCTGCCGCTTGAGCTCTGCCACGATGACCGGAGCCAATTCCGCGAGCGGGAGCGACTGGACGAGACGCTTGGCAAGAACATCTATGGATGCCGCCGCCTCCGGCGTGCGCATTCCTTTTTCCACACCGCCCAGCACCAAATCGGCCAAACGAATATCTGCAATTTTAGACGCAATGCTGTCTTTGTTTAGCAGGTTATTTTCCACGGTACTCACCAATGCATTCGTGAGCTTGTCCCTATTTTTAGGAAGCAGCGCCGTATGTGGTATCGGAATGCCTAGCGGATGACGAAACAAAGCAGTGACAGCGAACCAGTCTGCCAGTCCCCCTACAAGTCCTGCCTCAAAAGCTCCGGCTAATAAACGAGCCCAGCCATATTGCTGGAAGGGCAATGCGGCTGCAAAGCCTGCCCCTAGAATAACGAGCGACCAAGCCGCTGCGGTTTTCGTACTTTTTGGTTTTCCCATCCTGTAATCCTCCAAACTGACTGTCGAGTAAGTAAAGCACTATACCTGTATTACCCATCATATCATTGCCCGTGTCATTTCCAAAGTTGAAAGCACTTTTTATGAAACGCGCAAGGGCACTTTTTGCGTAATTTTTTATGCATATATCTCTCTTTTTTACATTCATGTTTGTGAACAAAATCACAGTACTGGGCCCAAACTCTTATTTTCAATAATAAGCCTTACGAACCATTTTAACAAAACCAAGTCCCAATTTTTTTAAACCGAAAGGAGAAGTGAACAAGAAAGTTGAATGGGCATAAGATACCTTTTTTCAGTACCATTTTGGTATTTGACCTCAGAAAGGATTTGAATCCATGATAACCCCAGATTCTTTCAACAGCATTCGACTTTTTCATATGGATTATCAGATTAAATATCCATAAAAAGCGAGACTCCCATAAAGCTCACACACATAATTTGATATATAGACATATTTGTTGTGATAAAATAAACTTTTATAAATAGGAAATCATGTTTAATCAGCCATTATATATTGGTAAATCAAACCAAGATATGCTAGATAAAATTGCTTTTTTGTAAAGGAATTGAATATGACAACAGACCAAAAAAACAACGTGGGCCTCTGGAATGGCGATCCGGTCGTAATTGTACGCACTCCCTCCGCTTTTGCCAAGCAATCCCTTTTATATATCCAGGAATTAGGCTACTTTCAAAAAACTTCTGCTTTTACGATGGAAAGGAAAGAACTTGCCTCTTTTTTGCTTGTCTTTACGTTGTCTGGTAAGGGAGAATTACTGTACCGGGGCAAGAAATATATCATAAAACCTCAAGATTTGTTCTTTATTAATTGCGAGGAATATGTTCAATACAGCACCTCCGGTCATGAATCCTGGGAGTATATCAGCCTGTACCTGTATGGCAACCTGATCGAAAATTTTTACGAACAATTTGCCAAGCATAATAAACCGGTCATTTCCATGCATAATCCGCATATTATATTGGATAAGCTCCATGCTCTGATTTGCGGGCAGTCTGACAGAAGTCTTTCCGCTGAGCTGCTAACGTCCAGGCTCATTGGTGAAATACTAATGTGCATTTTGCAACATCCCTATGATCATCCGCATGTGAATGCTGAAACCCTCAGCGAAGTACGCCGGGTACAGCAATATTTGGATCAGTCCTACTGTGAGCGAATAACACTGGACTCGCTGGCAGACATGTTTGAATTAAACAAGTTTAATCTGGCTAAAAATTTCAAAAAGCAGATCGGTTTCTCTCCGATTGATTATCTCATTAATGTCCGTATCACAGCCGCTCAAAGCTGGCTTAAAACCAGTGACATGTCCATTGTGGATATCGCAAGGTACGTAGGGATTCCCAATACGAGCCATTTTATTAACCTATTCAAAGAGCATGTAGGAGAAACACCTCATTCCTTCCGCAAAAAATGGGGGAACCGTTCCAAGTTGTAAATGAGAGGTTACATGAAATCAGTTTGATAGATGATAGACGCACAAGCTATTCAAGTTAATGGCAAAACTGTCGAAAGGCAGTGACGCAAAACTATAGGGCCTTCCTATCCGGATGGCAGCCAGCTACCAGATGAACGAGCTTTTTATTATGTCTTTTTTACATAGATCCATCACAAATTGCTATGCCTCTCTCGAAGAAAGCCCTGATCGCTATGATCAGGGCTTTTTTTCTATTGGGATAGTCATGTCTGCCTAGCATGCTGAATATACTAATTTCGAACGAAGCATTGCCATATTACGATGAATAGGAGAATCACTTGGAGCATGAGAACAAAAATAAATGTAATGATCATTGCGTTATTGCTCATTGTCCAAAGCTTTTTCAGCGCAACGCTGGCTTACGCAGATGCTCCAGCCCCAGAACTGCCGCAGAGTGCTGTATCTGATCCTACACCTACCGTTACAGATGCTGTATACGTTGTCCCAAACCTTGAACCTCCTGGGGAGATTCCTTCAAACACGGTCCCCTTCGTTCAAGGAGCAGTCAGTTCAAAGTCTCAACATGATGCAGCTCCGCAGAGCATACTAACGAAGTTGAACCTGACCGACGAAACAGGGCGTGTCATTGATGCGGTATATAGTCCCGGCAGCCAATTCGACATCGGATCAGCCATCCAACTAGGCTATGAATGGGAGCTTCCTGACAATACCTATAAGTCAGGGGACACCTTCACCTTTCATTTACCAGAACAGTTTGTCATCTACACTGATATCTCATCTCCGTTAGTCACTACCGATGGAACCGTGGGATACTTCACAGTAGATCGTCAGGGCAAGGTTATCATGACCTTTAACCAATATGTAGAGAATCACTCCAATGTCAGCGGCAAACTACAAGTTAAAACCGAGTTTACGAAAGAAACGGTGAAAGGCAGTACAGAGATCATCATTGCGATTCCGATCAAAGGCGGGGTACAAACGGTCATCGTGAATGTAAAACCCCAGTCAGGGCCAACCCTAAGCAAACAAGGGAAAATAGAGGGCACCAATCAGATCGACTGGACCATTGATGTGAACAAACAACTAAACACCGTAAAGCATGCCCTCATCACCGATCCCATTCCTTCAGGGCTGGAACTCAGAAGAGACTCTATCCGGCTCTATCATCTACAAGTCAATATCGACGGCTCGACCGTTGTTCGAGACCTAGTGAATGCAAGTGAATATGCCATTGAAGCAGATCAAGCCGGGACAGGGTTTGTGATTCGTTTTCAAGACGATAGCATTAACACGGCCTATCAGATTCAATATTCCACGCGTATTATTGGCGATAAAACTCGTTTCTCCAACACAGCAACGCTTTCAGGAGATGCGATAGAGAACGTTGTTGCTACCGCTACTGTTCAGGTGGAACGTGGTGAATTTTTGTCCAAAAAGGTTGAAAAATATGATCATGCCACACAAACACTCTCGTGGGCCATAAGATATAACTTTAGCGAGACAAAAATCCCCGAAGCCAAAGCTCTTTTAATTGATCATTTCAATAAAACTCAAGAATTGCTGCCCGGTTCTTTGAAAGTATTTAAGGGAAACACACTGGAGGAGCTCCCATCGTGGGCGTATACTGTCATCCCAGTTGATTATCCGGACCGCAACGGCTTCAAACTTCAATTCAACTTCGACGTAGATTCAGCCTATACCATCCGATACCAGACTCAAGCCAGAGGCCGTGTCTATGATAATGGAAAAGTTATAAACATCATAACCTCGGATGGAACGCAGAAGATTGTATCGACGGAAATCATAAGCGGAGTTATGACTAAAATGTATGACACACCCAATTACAACACCAAAATCATACCTTGGGTGATTACCATCAATACAGACTTGTACATCATGAAAAATATTGTCATTCAGGATGTGTTTCCAAACGGGGGCTTGGCTTTGTTACCGGACACCCTGAAAATTCAAAGTGTTGACGGAACAACGGAGCTACGTGCGCCCACGGATTATGAGCTGGTTCCGCTATCACAGGACTATAAACAAGGATTTACGCTCATTTTTCATAAAGCCATTCAGAAGGCTTATACAATCAAGTATTCAACCACCTATAATAATGACTGGAAAACGGATACGACGAAGCCCGAGTTTCGTAATAAATCCCATATAGAATACCAGTTTGAAGACGGAGAAAGATCATCGCAAGGAGTGGAGTGCCCGATCTGGCCGGACTTTATGACACAACGAAACGGTGCCAAGCAAGGAAGCTATAATGCAACCTCCAAGCTCATTACCTGGGACATTAAAGCTAACTACAATCGCAAGATTCTGAATCACGCGGAAGTGAGAGACCCCTTGTTGCAAGGTCAGAAGTTACTGCCCGCCTCCGTAAAAGTATACGATATGACCTTGCTGGGATGGTGGGATGGCGTACAAAAAGGGGCTGAAATCCCGGCAGATCAATACACCATTATTCCTCCCTCCGAGCAAAATGGTAATGAATTGCGTATCCAGTTCAAGGAGCAGATACAGACTCCCTACTGGATTACCTTTCAAACTTCATTGGAAGGAGAACTGATTGAAAAGGAAATTCACAATCAAGCCCTTCTACTGGATGGACAAAAAACAGTCTCCGAATGGGCAGCGCAAGTCGCGGTACCTCATGGCGGAGAATATGTATCTAAAGTCGGTACACAAAATGGAAATAAGATCGATTGGAGCATCCGCATCAATGAAGGACAGTCCCATGTATCCAACGCTAAAATTATAGATCAGCCTAGCAACAATCAAATCCTAATTGAGGATTCCTTTCATTTGTACTCTACAATCATCGCTGCCAACGGAAATACCACCAAAGGCACCGAGTTGATTAGAAACCAAGATTACAAGCTGTATATCAAGACAGACGCTCAAGGCCAGCAAACTTTTGAAGTTACTTTTGCCAAGGATATTTCCACTGCTTTTATACTTGAATACCAATCGTTCATTCATGCTGAAGACAAAGCCAAGGTGAGTAATAAGGTTGCCTTTGAGGGGGATCGCTTGACGACAGAGATGCGGGAAACCAGCCAGGAAATCATCGTACGAACGTCTTCCGGCTCCGGTTCTGGCGGGGGTGTGACCGAAAGTCTTGAGCTGACCAAGGTAGATCAGGATATGCCTGACAAGGTACTGCCTGGCGCACAGTTTGCGCTCTATGATAAAGGTCAAAAAAGAGCCCCGCTCATTCAGACCACCAATGCGGAAGGCAAAATCATCTTTTCCTCCTTGCTTCATGACGATTATATCTTGGAAGAATTGGCAGCACCGGAGGGCTATAAAATCACCGAGGGCAAGCTCGAGATCAAAATAGACGCAACACTGCGGCAAAGCTCTGGCGTAAAGAGGGTTGTGATCACCAATCGTAAAGAAAAGAAAAACGAACCAGGAACGCCTACTCATCCAGACCCTTCACCCCCGTCCGGAGGCTCAGGTAAAAAACATGACAAAGATCCGGAAATACCCGATACTCCGTCTATAACCGTTCCTCCGTCATTGCCAAAGTCTCCGGAGGACATAGTCCCTCCACAGGAGGAACCTGCGCCTATACCGCCGGAGCCGGAGCCGCCAGCCGTCATGCCTCATCAAGATCCTCCTCCTCCGGTGGATTCGAAAGACGATCCCGAACCTAAGATCCGTCTCAAGGTTCCGGGAAAAGAACCTGAAGATCCGGAGGATACACCTGCGGTACACCAATTGCCCCAAACAGGTGAAGGCAGCCCCGTTCCGTTCTATTTGACAGGCATAGCGATGGTTATATGGGGCGTATTTTTGAAATTCACACGAACAAACAAAAAATAAAACCGATCACCTGCCCTGATCTCCCGGCTCATTCCATTCCCGATTGGAATGAGTCGGGAATGGGGCATTTTTTCAAAAAATATGTATAATCCGTACTTTGCTTAGGGGAGGCGAGATTGCTGAGTCTGCGTAAACTTTCCTACGTATTTATTGTGTTAGGCTTACTTTTTATTTTGTTTCCTAAAGCGACAGAATGGAATGAGGATCAGGAACAAAGCAAGCTATTAAAAGCAGCAGAGCTACCATCTGGAAAAAGCGACGCGCTATGGCCCCCCAGTCTTACAGACAGCTATGCTCGCTTGTCCACTCGTCTTACAGAAGTTCCGGTTAGTGAAGCACGACAAAATACTTCCCCATCCCCTGCTCCCATGGTAAGCGCTAATGAACAAACTCCCATAGCCACTATTAGTATAAGTCGTATTGCTTTAAAGCTCCCTGTATTGGAAGGCGCAACGAGGATAAATATGAGACACGCGGCTGTACATATGCCGGAAACGGGGACGCTGGGACAAGCGGGGAATGCCGCCATTGCTGCTCATCGAGCCCGTACCTCTGGACGTTTATTTAATCGTCTAAATGAATTGAAGATCGGGGATAAGATTGTTGTTAACGCTCGGGGTAACCAATATGTATATAGCGTTTATAGCCTGAAGGTGGTCGATCCTACGGACGTGTCTGTTCTGAAAAGCTTCAAAAAACAAAAGCTGCTTACACTGATTACATGTGACCCTCTCGTAAACCCCACCCATCGTCTCATTGTTCAGGCGAAACTAAGCACCTAAAGCTATTTTAAAGCCCTATTTCTATGAGTAAACATAAATCAGGCGGGCCATTTCTGTTCATTACAGAAATACACCCGCCAATGCTCACATCATGATTCAGTTGGATTCTTGGCAATCAGCTTGAAATCATCAAAGTGGAATCCTGGTGCAACCACACAGGTTACCAGCACGGGCTCATCCCCAAGCGGACGTGCCGTTTGCCATACTGCTCCTGGAACGAGTGCTTGTGGATGCTGTCCTGCCTCCACATCCGCACCGACGATAATCACAGTTTCTTCACCAGGCTCTTCTCCACTTCCACCCAATTTCAACTCTACAGGGCTTCCGCTATGATATAACCACAGCTCATCAGAATGGACCACATGCCACTCGGAGAACTCACCCGGATGCAGCAAGAAATACGTAGACGAAGCTGCAAAGCGCGGACCGGAATACACATCCGGCAGTACAGGCTTCGGAATTTGGAAATGGGCCTTCCACATCTCTTTGTACCAGCCGCCTTCTGGATGGGGCTCCATGCCCAATGCCGTTACTAGCGGTGAAATAGCTTTCGTCATTGTCTAACCTTCCTTTACCCTAAATTCCTTCTTCCCTACTGTAAAACATAGCGTTGCTTTTGTCACGTTTCTCCCTTGGCATGTCGAGGATCAATAGTTTATGTCAAATTTAATAACATAAAATTACGGATTTTTATTCGTTTTCAACATATAAATAACAGTTTACTAGCAAAAAACACACCAAAATACATCACACGTAAAGTTTAGTGACATAAAATCTTGTTTTTTATTGTAAGCTTATAGTATCATGAGAGAAATTTTTAAATTCTAATAGAGCTTGATCATGTCAATCCGTCTACTAAGCTATGTATCCAAGCCTAAAAAGGGGTGAGCTCTCTGATCCAGTTTCGCAACGTCAACAAGCATTACGGTCACTTCCATGTACTCAAAGACATTAATCTTCAGATTAAGGAGGGCGAGGTCGTCGTAATCATCGGTCCCTCCGGCTCGGGTAAAAGCACCCTGCTTCGCTGCATCAATCGTCTGGAAACGATATCGGATGGGGAGCTGATCGTTAACGAGATCCCTGTACATGACAAAAAGATTGATATTAATGCCTTCCGCCGCAATATCGGGATGGTGTTCCAACATTTCAATCTGTATCCCCACAAAAAGGTGATTGAAAACATTGTACTGGCACCTATGAAGGTACTGGGCATCTCGAAAGAAGAAGCTACTCAAACAGCCATCACCTATCTAAAGCGCGTCGGAATCGAAGAAAAGGCACAGAGCTACCCCGCCCAATTGTCCGGTGGACAGCAGCAGCGGGTCGCGATCGCCCGCGGGCTCGCGATGAATCCAAAAATTATGTTGTTTGACGAGCCTACTTCAGCACTTGATCCCGAAACGATCGGAGAGGTACTGGATGTTATGCGCTCGCTCGCCCATCAGGGCATCACAATGGTCATTGTCACTCATGAAATGGGCTTTGCACGTGAAGTGGCGGACCGCGTGATTTTTATGGACAAAGGACAAATTTTGGAAGACAGCCAACCTGTCGAATTTTTTCAGAATCCGGGTGAAGAACGGGCTCGCCTGTTCCTGAGCCGTCTGATTCATCATTAATAGACTACCAATGTAGCGTAAATCGAAAGGGGAATGTTCTGATGAGAAAAAGATTTCAATGGAGTACTTTGGTGCTGGTAGCTTTATCTTGTCTGCTCGTCTTGGCAGGCTGTGGAGGCAAAGAAGGAGCGGCAACGTCGGGGAATGAGCCGGCAGCAGCCAACGGGCTGGAAGCGATCAAACAGCGTGGCAAACTGGTCGTTGGTGTGAAATACGATACCAAGCTGTTCGGACTGAAAGACCCGGCTAGCGGAAAAGTAGAGGGCTTTGATATCGACATCGCTAAGGCTGTAGCCAAACATATTTTTGGCGATGAAACCAAACTTGAACTAAAAGAAGTCACGTCCAAAACACGAATCACCTTATTGCAAAACGGGGACATTGACGCCATTATCGCGACGATGACCATTTCGGATGAACGTAAAAAGCAGGTTGATTTCAGCGACGTCTATTTTAACGCCGGGCAATCTCTGCTTGTGAAAAAGGGGAGCCCCATCACCGGGCTGGAGTCTCTGACCCCGAATACCAAGGTACTCGCCGTGAAGGGCTCTACTTCCGCCAAAAATATCCGTGAAAAAGCACCTGAAGCAACGATATTGGAATTCGAAAACTATCAGGATGCTTTCAACGCCCTCAAAGCAGGTAAAGGAGAAGCCTTGACTACGGATAACTCTATTCTGCTCGGCATGCAGCAGCAAGACCCGAATTATACTCTTGTAGGCGGGAACTTCACAGAGGAACCTTACGGCATTGCAGTGAAGAAGGGGCAAACCGAACTGCTACAGGCTATTAATGATACGCTCAAGGAACTGAAAAGCAACGGTGAATACAATAAGCTCCACGAGCAATGGCTTGGGGTTAAACCCGAATAGTATTCTTGTGAAGGAGCCGCGATTGCGAGCTCCTTCCTTTCTTAAGTCTGGATAAGGAGGTAAATTCGCAGATGCTTACTTTTGATATCAACGTACTTTTCGATCATAGCGACCGTTTCAGAGAAGGCTTGCTTCATACCGTTCAAGCTAGTGTCATTGCCTTGATCGGAAGCTTTATTCTGGGGGCTATTATTGCCATCCTCCGAATTGCGCCTTTTAAATGGCTGAACTGGATTGGTACCGTCTATGTAGAGGTCATCCGCAATATCCCATTGCTGATCGTCGTACTGTTTTTTTATCTCGGGCTTCCTACTTTGGGCATCCCTTTGGACGGATTCGTATCTGGAACGCTCGGATTGACTGTATACACAGCCTCCTTTATTGCTGAAGCCATACGTGCCGGCATTCAATCTGTGCCCAAGGGGCAATTTGAAGCGGCAAGGTCCTCCGGGTTGAGTTACAACCAGACGATGATCAGCATTATTTTACCGCAAGCCATCAAAATTGTACTGCCTGCGATCGGCAACCAATTCATTAATCTGGTCAAAAACTCTTCCGTGCTGGCTATTGTGGCCGGACTGGACCTAATGTATTACTCGGACCTCATTAACTCGGATACCTTCCTGCCCATCACAGTCTACGCCATCACGGCGCTGTTGTATCTTATCTTGACGGTTCCGCTTAGCTTTCTTGTACTTTATATGGAACGGCGTCTGTCCAAAACATCCTAAGGAGGGAAGCCCGTATGGATTTCGGTGGATTGTTTGTGTGGCCTAATGTGCGTTTTATACTGGAGGGCTTCCTGCTCACACTGGAGGTTGCTATTTACTCTATCGTGTTCAGCTTCGTTCTTGGTATCTTATTCGGCATTCTGCGCTATACCCGCTTACCTGTTATTTCACAGGTTGCAGCCTTTATCATTGATCTCATTCGCAATCTTCCATTATTGCTCATTATTTTCTTCATCGGCATGGTTTTACCATCCATCGGAATTTCGATTTCCCTCAAGTGGGCAGCCATTACAGGCCTGTCGATCTTCGAGGGAGCCATGATCGCCGAGATTGTGCGCAGCGGTCTGAATTCGGTCCATAAAGGACAGGTGGAAGCCGCACGTTCCTCCGGTTTAAGCTATTCTCAAACCTTATGGCATATCATTCTGCCCCAAGCGCTTCGTCGCATGGTGCCCCCGATTGTCAGCCAGTTCATTTCCCTATTCAAGGATACCTCACTGGCTGTCATTATCAGTTTGCCGGAGCTGACGCATAACATTCAGATTGTCGGTGGGCAAAATCAATCTTTTGTCATTCCAGCCCTGCTGTTCGCAGCTTTCCTGTACTTTGCTGTCAATTACAGTATGTCACTGATTGCACGCAGGCTGGAAGTTCGTACACATTAAAGCTCCTGATACTCATCAGGGTTGCCACTAGTTGGAACGCACTGTTAGTACAGCTTGTATCTTTTCAATCAATCGCTTCAACGCTTCTCCCTGATAACGGCCAGACTGATAAATCAACTCTAGCTGACCCTGGAGCACGCCGCACAAAATAGGTACAGTGCAAAATTGTGAGCGATCCAATTCTGCCGCAAGGGACTCCGTCTGTAGGGTTACGGCAAGTCCCTCCTGTACCCAGCGCAGGATTGAAGGTATGGAATTTGTCTCCAAGACGGTTGCAAAGGGATACCCGCGATCACGGAAGCACTTCTCAATCAGTTTCCTGCCGGGATGACACTCTGGCTGCATCGCCCAGGGTACATGCCTCAATTCGTCCAGCGTAATGGAAGTACGGTTGGAAAACACATGCTCTACCGGAACAACAAGACAGTATTTCTCCGTACGAAGAGGAAGCTGGACAAGCCTTTCATCCGTACCCGAATGCAGCGTAATGCCAACATCCACTCGGTTATCCAGCAGCTGTTCTGTTACATCAAATGATGGATGGATGTGCAGGCTGACTTTAGGAAATGACTGATGAAAATGGATAAGTATTTCTTGCAATGGTTCCTCCAGCTCCGGTAATGCAATGCCAATCCGCAAACTCCCGCGTTGCTCGGTGCGCAACTCCTCAATGGAAGCCTTCGCTTGCTGTAAATCCTTGAGCGCATGTGCACTGTGTTGCAGCAACAATTTCCCGGCATCTGTCATTTTTATTTTCTTGCCTGCACGGTCAAAAAGCGTCATGCCCAATTCCTCTTCCAACGCCTTAATTTGCAAGCTAAGCGTGGGTTGGGAGATTCCGATCTTTTCCGAAGCTTTCGTAAAATGCAGTTCCTCGCATACGGCAATGAAGTATTGAAGCTGACGTATTTCCGTCTTCCTTCTCTCCCTTCGAGAATCCCCAGAATGATTGCATTAAAAGGTCAAAAGAAGCGCAAAATCGGATCAATCCGGTTCGCGCTTCTTCTTCAGGTTGTTGCGCTTTTTTAGATTATTGGGCTACTTCGGCTTTTTCCGCAGTCAACGTAATATTCGCAAACGTGTCTGCATCATACTCCTTGCCACGGGTAATATCGTAATTGGCTACCCGATTATTCACTGCCTCCAACGAGTAACGGAATAACGTCGGCACGATTGGCGCCTCCTCGCTCATATACGCCTGCCACTGATTGTATATATCTTTACGATAATTGTCGTCAAAGGCTTTCACAGACACCCCTTCCTGCAACAGCTTATCATTCTCTTCACTGGTAAAGCGCGAGTAGTTAAAGCTGGCTCCGCGTCCATACAGCCCACTAGGGTTTACATCTGTACCTGTACTCCATGCGCCGCCAAAAATATCAATGCCGGGGTCATCCTTCTGCACACGATCATAGAAAGAATTGAACTCAAGCAGACGACCGTCCACCAGCTCGACATGAAGTCCGACATCCTTCCAGTTTTGCAAATAAAACTTTGCCAGCGATTCAGCTGTCGCATCTCCGCTCATTGCCGCATAATGGAGCACCAGTTCCTTGCCCTTAGGGTCCTCACGGTATCCATCTCCATTGGTGTCCACATAGCCTGCCTCGTCCAGCAGCTTTTTCGCCTTGTCCGGGTCATACGCGATGCCCTTTGCATTTATATCATGATATCCCTTAAAGGCAGGCGGAATCAGGGATGTTGCTGGAATCCGAAGTCCATGATAGAGCTGCTTGCCGACCTGCTCATTATTCAGCGCATAGCCGAGGGCCTGACGCAATGACTTGTTCGCCAGCTTGGCGTTCGGGTCCATGATATTTAGATTCTTGGCCTGATCGAATTTGCCCATCTTAAAGCCCACATAGCTATAAGATAATTCCTCCTGACCGAGAAACTGTACATTTTTCGGATTGCTGGCCTCATTGTAACGGGTGGTTGGATAGCTGGCCCAATCGACTTCTCCACTTTTCAGCGCCTCGGTAATGACATTCGGGTTCACCACCTTCAGATGAAGACCATCCAACTTGGGCTCACCGTGGAAATAATCTTCATTTTTGACGAATTCCACAGATTCACCTGTGACCATTGATTTAATTTTGAACGGTCCATAGCCAATCGGATTTTTACGGACAGGATCAGATCCGGCCATATCTTTCACGGGGATATTCTGAAATACCTTTTTCTCCAGTGGTGTAGACCAAAGTCCCGATTTCACCGAAGGATTAGGTTCCTTGAAGTGAATGGTAACCTCTTTCTCATTCAGCACCTTGATGCCAGAAATGGTTTTGGCCTTACCCGCGTGATAATCCTCCATGCCCACAATGTTGGTCATAAAGCTATCATAACGCGGACCTTCGTAGTCTTTATGACCGATCACTTCATAGGAAAAAGCATAGTCCTCTGCCGTTACGGGATTACCATCCGTCCAGTTCAGTTTGGGATCAATTTTTACAGTCACCGCCTTATTGTCTGGGGAAAAGGAAATCGTCGCCGCTCCTTTATTGTCAATATTTAGATTGGAGTCAATCGAAAACATAGAAGGGTAGAAAAACTGGAAGACTTCAAAATCAGGATTGCCTTCATAAAATACAGGATTCAGAATACCTTCAAAAGGGGTATCAGACACGAGTGCATAATTGATGATGCCACCCTTAATCGGGGCCTTATCGTTCTTGATCGCCTTCTCCAGCGCTGTGGCATTCACCTGCTTGCTGTCGGACCCTGTGCCGCCTGTACCGTCAGACGATTTCCCTCCATTCGAAGCGGAAGGCGAACCGCTGCATGCGGCCAGAGAAAGCACCAAAATTGCAGATAGAACAGGCAGAATTCCTTTTTTCCAGTGTTTAACCATTGTAAATCCCTCCTTGTCATTGTCCTTATCCTTGAACTTCGGTTAACCCAATCGTTGTCTGGCATCCGTGGCGCGTTTGAGCGCCTGGCCAATAAAGTTAATCGCCAACATTAGCACCAAAATAAGCAGTGAGGCAGGCAACCACATCCACCAACTATTCTGCAAAACATCCGGGTCATTCGCATAACTCACCAGTGTACCCAAGCTTGGCGTAGATTCCGGTAAGCCAAAACCGAGATAAGAAAGCCCCGTCTCAATCCCGATATTTCCCGCTAAGCTGAGGGTCAGATTGACGATCACGACCGAGCTAAGATTAGGCAGCACGCCAAACCAGATGATTTTCCAATTGGGTGTGCCAAGGGTTTTGGAAGCCTGCACATAATCCAGTTCGCGCTCCGACAACACCTTGGCCCGGATCAGACGTGCTTTTCCAATCCATAAAAAGGCGGTCATGATAAAAATAAAGGACCCTATGCCGCTTTTGGGTACAATGCTGACAAATACGATGACCAACATCAGAAATGGAAGTACCAGAATAAAATCAATGATCCGCATGATGATGTTATCGACCAGCCCCCCATAAAAACCAGCCAGCAAACCTAACGTTAAGCCAATAGCGGCAGATAACAATGTAATCGTAAAGCCGATCGTGAAGGAATTGCGGGCTCCAATGACCAGCTGGCCAAAAATATCCCTGCCCGCTCGATCTGTGCCCAGCCAATGCACTGAGCCGGGAGCTTCACGGATTGCGCCCAAATCCACCGTCGTGACTACATCCTGATTTACAAACAGGACAGAGGCATATATAAAGATCAAGAACAGAATTACAAAGCCAATGGAAACCAAGGCCATTTTGTCACGCACCAGCTCACGACGCAGTACAGACCAACTGGATGGTGATTTACGAATGATTTCCGGCGTGAAGACCTCCTCCACCTGTATAGACACCATAATCCCTCCCTTTCTCTAGACTTGTTCGCTATTCAATTCGAATGCGGGGATCGACTTTGCTCAGGATGACATCAGATAAAAGGGTTCCTAATAGCGCCAAGAAGCCGGAGACCATGACCAGTGCGTTCACGACTGAAAAATCCCGTTGAGTGATGGACTGGAGAAATAGTTGGCCCAACCCCGGGTATCCAAAAATAGATTCAAGGAAAATGTTACCTGCAATTACTCCCGTCAGGTCATAGCCCAAAAAGGCAGCAATCGGCAATAGAGAGTTTTTGAAAATATGGCGGGAATAAATTTTACCTTCGGGCACCCCTTTGGAACGCGCTGTTTTCACAAAATCCTTCAGTCGTGTGTCAATGACCTCATTGCGCAAATACTGAATCGTAGCCGTTGTACTGAGCAATGCGCCTGTAACCGCCGGTAAAATGAGATGATACGACTTGTTCACGTAATATGACCATGTCCCCGGCTCCACGCCTACATCCACACTGCCGCTGGTTGGAAACCAGCCGAGCCTGAATCCGAATACGTACAGCAGCAACAACGCGAGTATAAATAGAGGTGTGGCAAAGCTGAGATAGGTATAGCCCACTACGGTTTTGTCCAGCAGACTATGCTGATAACGACCGCTGAGTACGCCGAGCGGAATGGCGATCAGATACGTCAGAACCAGAATTACTACGCCCAGAAAGAACGTGTTTCCCAGACGGCTGCCAATCAGATCGGTAACGCTAATTTTATGTACATAAGATTTGCCCAGATCCCCGTGAGCAAGCTGGACGAGCCAGTTCCCATACTGCACCCACACCGGGTCATTCAGTCCCAGTCTTTGTCGCTGTTCTTCCAGTACGGCCGGATTCAGATTGGGTGTCGAAGTAATAAGTCCTGTCAGTGCATCCCCCGGCATAGCCTTAGCCAGGAAAAATATAAGCACGCTCAGTGCAAAAAGTTGAGGGATCATAACCAGCAGCCGACGCAGTGTAAATTTCCACATTTCTGTACCCCCCTTATGGTAGCGCGACTTGATGGGATGGACTTACTGATTTTAGTGCAAACGGCTTTCCACTCACGTCTAGATGTTTGGGCAGCTCTGTTTTGTAGGAGGATAAGAGCATTCGCCTTTTTTGGGCATTTTCCAGCCGTTTTGTAGGATCAATATTGGGAATGGTTGCAATGAGGCGCTGGGTATACAGATGCTGTGGACGCTCATAAATGTCTTGCTCGCTCCCCTGCTCCACTAGACGGCCTCGATACATAATACCGATTTGGTCGCACATATGGCGGATAATACCCAAGTCATGACTGATGAACAAATACGTCAAATTAAATTCCCGTTGCACATCCTTCATAAAATTCAGCACCTGTGCCTGCACGGAAACGTCCAGTGCCGACACCGGCTCATCAGCAATGATCAGCTTGGGGTTTAATGTCAGCGCACGCGCGATCCCGATCCGTTGCCGTTGCCCCCCGGAAAATTCATGCGGATATTTGTAGGCTGCATCGGCGTTCAAGCCGACCTTTTCCAGCAACGTCTGTACTTTCCTCCGTTCCTCCTCACTGCTCAGCCTTTCAAAATTTCGCAGCGGTTCAGCAATGACATCCAATACGCGCTTGCGCGGGTTGAGCGAAGAGTAGGGGTCCTGAAAAATCATCTGAATGTCTCTACGCAGCGGATGACGGTTGTTACGGCTCAGAGCCGCAAGGTCCTTTCCCTTAAAAAGAATCCGTCCGCTCGTCAGCTTATTTAGACCGATGATCGTCCTGCCTGTCGTCGTTTTTCCACAGCCGGATTCTCCCACCAGCCCGTATGTCTGGCCTGCCTCAATGCTGATCGACACGCCATCCACTGCTTTCACCTGATCGATAACACGCTGGAAGAAACCACCGCGCACCGGATAGTGGACCCTCAAATCATTTAACTCCAGTAGTGCCATGAGCAGCTTCCCCCTTTGCCTCGTCTTCAAAATGAAAATGCTGGTAACATGTACAACGGACCCAATGTCCAGGGGAAATTTCATTTAGTTGGGGATGGTCTTCATGCACTCCCTGCTGAATCCAGGGAATACGCGGGGCAAAGCGACAGCTATTGCGGGGAATATCTTGTAATGAGGGAACAATGCCGCCGATGACATGCAGTGATTCCCCCTTGGTATGCGATCCCGGCATGGAAGCAAGCAAAGAACGCGTGTACGGATGCTGTGGATGCCTGAATAATTCAAAAACATCAGCGCTCTCCACGATTTCTCCGGCATACATGACCACCACGCGGTCGGCTACTTCTGCCACAACACCAAGATCATGCGTAATCAAGATAATTCCGCTCCCACTCTCCTGTTGAAGCTGTTTGAGCAAGTCGAGAATTTGCGATTGGATCGTTACATCGAGCGCAGTAGTTGGTTCATCTGCGATAATAAGAGAAGGTCGGCAAGCTATGGCAATCGCGATCATCACACGCTGACGCATCCCTCCTGACAGTTCATGCGGATACTGCTCATACACACGCACAGGATTCGGTATATCTACGCTTTCCAGCAGCTCCAGCACACGTTCCCTTTTTTGCTTCGTAGATAGTGACGTATGATAATCAAGATTTTCCTCAATCTGCTTACCAATGCTCATTAACGGGTTGAGTGCTGTCAGCGGGTCCTGAAAGATCATGCCAATGCCCGCTCCGCGGATTTTATTCATTTGCCCTGAAGAAAGACGGTTCAGGTCCGTGCCTTTAAAAAGGACCTCTCCCTCTACACGCGTGCGTTCCATGTCATGCAGTTGTGCGATCGAAAGCGCCAGCGCGCTTTTGCCACAGCCGGATTCTCCGACTACAGCCAGCACTTCATTGGGGTTGACCGTCAGATCCAGATGGTCGACTGCGGGGTGATATTGATCATTGATGCGAAAAGATACGGATAATCCTTTAATTTCCAACACGGGTCCGGTATTCAATGCGCGCTTCCTCCATTCTCCATGGTCTTGTCCCGCTTATTCTCACCATGTTTGATGTTTAAAACCTCTCATGAACATTACATACCGTTTTTGTCGGAATAATTTGAATACATCCTATCACCAGTATATGGATATATCAATTAAGATTATGCTATCAACATCATTTAAAAAATCAATGATCCAGCAGTAGCGCGGTCTTTCTGGCACAAAATGTAATGAAATAACCAACCACAGGTTAATTTTCATCACAAAAAAAGTCGCCTGATCCCTCTGCAGGGATCAAACGACTAACTAATACCAGCTCACATTGAGCTTCTGGCGATAATTACGAAGCCGCTCCATAGGAGCCAGACTTGAACGTTCTAGGATCGTACCATTTGTAGCCTGCTGCTGGAGCAGACCAAGGCTCAGGCTGCGGTTCTGTGGAAGCCGCAGGCTCCTCAAATGGCAGAAGCTTCGTTGGCTGATCCAGAGTCAAACCTGCCACATCAGATAATTTCGTGTAGTCCTGCTTCCATGCAAGCCATTGAACCGTCTGCACCAGGAAGGTGGAATCATCCACTTCTTTAAAACCATCATATGTCTTCTTCGACTGTCCGTTTTCCTCACGCACATATTTCGGTGTAGCATCTTCTACAGGGGAAGAATCACCGATGAACGCTGCCTTGCCTTGACCTACCTTGGAGATAGCGGCATAAGGTCCTTCCGCACGGCCCCCGCCGTTATAAACTCCCTGGTCTACCGCATTACCCCATTTTTTCGTGCCTGAAGGGATATAAGCAATGCCTTTAGCCTTGGTAGGATCAATAATAGCCAGCGTAGATCCTGCATGCATTGCAATCGAGCGCACACCCTTGGTAATGCCGAAAGATTGATCTGCGGCTACAATTTCGGTAGCATTCACATCACCCAGCGCATTGTAACGGAAACGAACGCCAAAGTTGGCCGCCAGCCAATCGGAGCTTGTTAATCCTTGCATCGCCGGTGATGCAGCTTCTTCTGCAGTCATGCCCTTGGCCGGATTAGTATAGGCTCCACGACGGTAACCATTCATAACCTCGGAGGAATCCCAACGGTTTTTGTTACGGTCCGCATTATAATGATCGGAGATGAAGAAGACGCTCCCCCCGCTATTCACGTATTGCAGCAGGGCAGCCTGCTCGGATGCCTTAAAGGCAACATTCGCTTCACCAATAATGAACACATCATATTGGCGCAGCTTGTCATATGTTATGGCCTGCTCTCCATAAGTAAAAGGAATGGGACGATTCAATTGGTCTACCGTAAAGCCTACATTACGCAGTCCATTGGCAAAGTCGGAGAAGGCGCCTTCAATGACCCAATCTGCTGCACCAGCGGTCTGTGCGTGCGTATTATCGAACAGCACCTTTTTGCCTTTTCCATCCGGCAGTGTAGTACCGGGTTGACCCGGGTTGCCAGGTTCGCCTGGTTCCCCCGGCTCGCTTCCGCTCACCAGTTCAACAGCGCTTGGGCTTTTCACTCCACCAAAATTATTGTAGGCGCCGAGTGTACCCGTCACACGAATTTTGCTGCCGATCAGCTCAGGATGGCCTGATAGCCCATATTGCCCTCTGTACGCTGAAGTCAGCTGTACATCCAACAGATTAGACGTATTACGTTCATTTGCCTGATCGGCAATCAGTACGTTAAAATCATTCGCGAACGGGGAAGAAAAGTTAGCCGTTTTCGATCCGGTAGCATGTCCGACGATGTAACCTTCCACCGTCACCGTACCTCCACTGCTTTGGCGCTGAAGTGCTTCGGCTACTGTCAATGCTCCCTCCGCCTTGACCTGACCGAATGGAACGAAGATCCCAATCAGCAGTGATACGATCGCTGCTAGATGCAACATCCCTTTTAAGCGTGAACCTGTGAATCGCAAGCCTTTTACCATACGTCAATATCCCTCCTATGATTTCCATAAATATACTTGTCCTTTATCAGATTAGCCGCCAATCTTCTAATTCCTTCCTGGTTTCATCCATAATTATGTAAATTTTAATCTTTTTTATTGGGAACGCACCTGTTTATGTAAAAATTAAACCTGTGATTGACACCGAGCACGGCATACATTACGCTAAGGAAGACATGTAGAACGGTATACGCGAATGAAGATGACGGGAGAGTCTGTCCAGGGAGCCTACACTCTGGCGGCACCGAAGGAGCAAGACGTCAGCACCCGGCTGACGGATAATCTCTCAGGTCCATGTATCGTCATCTGACGCAACTCTGGAGAGAGCGCAAGCCACCCAAGGGGTAAGGCGGTAAGAACACCGCACGAAACTCTCAGGTAACGAGGACAGAGATAAGGGAAACTTCCTTATCCTGTCCTTTTTTGTGCTCACATTGTGCGTCAGCATTAGGAACCGTCATAACCGCGCAAAGACGCGGAAATACCATATAGTATGGTATTAGAACATACAGGGGGCCACACCATGCGTTTCAAAGATGTATTTTCTATTATCGGTCCGGCCATGACCGGACCTTCCAGTTCACACACCGCAGGCGCGGTGCGGCTCGCACGCGTTGCCCGGCACTGGCTCGGGACGCAGCCTGACCGTGCCCGCATGACGCTGTACGGCTCCTTTGCCGACACGTATAAAGGACACGGTACAGACCTGGCGCTCATCGCAGGGCTGCTTAATTACGATACGGACGATCACCGGATTCCGGATGCCGAGCAATGGGCAGAGCAAGCCGGGATGGCCGTGGAATTCGCCGTCAGCGGACTCCCCGCGCCTCATCCGAACACTGTCCGTTTCGAGCTGTGGAAGGGCGAGGATCAGCGCACACTGCTGGGCTCCTCCATCGGCGGCGGCAGCATCCATGTCCAGCAGCTTAACGAATTCCGGGTCAATCTGACCGGGGAGCTGCCTACGCTGGTGCTTCTCCACTCGGATAAGCCCGGTACATTGGGCGCGATAACTTCAGCGCTGGGCGCGGCCCACATTAACATTGCCTATATGCACGTAGATCGCAAAGGCCGGGATGGTGAAGCACTCACCGCCATTGAAACGGACAGTTCTGCTCCAGCTGAACTGATTGCGGAACTGCGTTCTTTACCTCATATGTATGAAATTAAGATGATTAATTTGAAAAAAGGAGCTGAATCCGATGCGGTTTAGCCATCTGCATGAAATCAGCGCTTTATGCGCTGAAGAATCCACCACAATTGGCCGCTTGATGATTCAAGAGCAGGTACAAGAGACGAATACAACGGAGGAAGAAATCTTTCGCCAAATGTCTGATTATTATGAAGTCATGAAGGAAGCCGTTCATCGCGGTCAAACACAAGACACCGTATCCCGCAGTGGATTGACAGGCGGTGACGGCAAGCGCCTAGCCGAGTATCTGCGGTCAGGGGAAACCTGCTCCGGTGATGCCTCCGCGCTCGCCATGGCTTATGCCCTCTCCGTGTCGGAGGTTAATGCATCCATGGGTCGCATTGTCGCCACGCCTACCGCAGGCTCATGTGGGGTTATCCCTGGTGTGTTCATCAGTGCGCAGGAGCGGTTCGGCTGGGATGATGAGCATATGGTGAACGGCCTGTTCGCCGCTGGAGCCATTGGCTACGTGATCGCCAACAACTCCTTCATTTCTGGCGCGGAGGGAGGCTGTCAGGCTGAGATTGGTTCAGCTATCGGGATGGCTGCTGGCGCTATGGTCGAGCTGCGTGGTGGTACGCCTGAACAGGCTGTTCACGCCGTGGGCCTCGCTCTTAAGAACACGCTCGGCCTGATTTGCGATCCCGTCGCCGGACTCGTGGAGATTCCGTGCATCGTGCGCAACGGGCTGGGAGCCGTGACTGCGCTTGCCGCAGCGGATATGGCTTTGGCGGGTGTGCGCAGCGCTATTCCGTCTGACGAAGTCATTGACGTGATGCTTGAAGTCGGCAGTGCGATGCCGTCGAAGCACCGCGAGACCGCCAAAGGCGGCTTGGCCCAGACGCCGACTGGCAAGCGTTTGACTGAATCACTTACACGCAACACACCGACCAAGAAGGATAAGTCATAATTTATAAGCGGTAGCCTCCTTAAAAAAAAGAGCAAGCATGTCGTCCTTGGACGTATGCTTGCTCTCTTTTTTACTGAACGGTTACCTGTATCTTCGTCATTTTACCTGCATATTTCACAGTAATTACTGCTTTGCCCTTGCCCTGTGCCTTAATGTTACCGTC
Source organism: Paenibacillus sp. cl130 (assembly GCF_900116035.1). Lineage (NCBI taxonomy): Bacteria > Bacillati > Bacillota > Bacilli > Caryophanales > Paenibacillaceae > Paenibacillus > Paenibacillus sp. cl130. The sequence goes on along the minus strand of NZ_FOYG01000005.1, from coordinate 15,186 downwards.
TTTGACGGTCGCAACAACAATTCTGGACGAGGACCAGACAGCCGGTTTGGAAACATCCTTCTCCGACTCATCCTTATACGTGGCTGTAGCCGTAACCTTGGCCAGCTGTCCTGCCTTCAAATTCAAAGCAACTTCGTCTGTTTGCAGATATTTAAGCGTATCAACATCCACGGGTACGCTGATTATCTTCCCGCCAAACTTCGCCTGAATGTTAGCTTTACCGTAGCTGACCGCGGTAACCTGACCCTTTTTAACAGTGGCTACCTTATAATTAGACGTTTTCCATTCAGCTTGGGTCGTAACGTCCTTTTCTTTACCATCACTCGATTTAACCACAATCGCGATGGTTTTTTGATCTCCAGATTTGAGCGATAGCGCGATTGCATCCGCTTCAATCTTTTGCGCTACGTCCACTTCTACCGTAAACGTAATGTTTTGCTTGCCATATGAAGCAGTCACCGTTGCCTTACCGCTACCATTCGCTTTGATCAAACCTTCGCTAACTTCAACCACTTTTACATTGCTAGTTGTCCAGGTGGCGTCCTTGGTTACATCTGTTTTTGTACCGCCACTCTTAACTCCTGTTACTTTTAGCTGCTTCGTTTCCTGAGCACCAAGCGCAATTACACGCGAGTCTGTTTCCAGACGATCTACAAGGCCTACTTGTACGTTAATCGTCAGTTTTTTGCCATTATAGGTCGCTGTAATAACCGCTTTACCAGCGGATTTACCCGTAATCGTTCCTTTGGACACAGAAGCAATATCTTCCGCGCTTGAAGCCCATTCTGCATCCTGTGTTACATCTTCCTTACGCCCATCCGCATAAGTAGCCGTCAAAGTTGCAGTATAGTCCTCATCAATATCAATCGTTGCCGTTTTGGAGGACAGAGACAGATCACCGGGTACATTTACGGATACCGTAGCTGTAACTGTTTTGCCACCATAAGAAGCGGTGATCGTAGCCTCACCTGTTTTATAACCCGTGACTTCTCCCGCACTGACAAAAGCGATATCTTCATTGCTGGACTTCCACTCTGCCTTACTTGTGATATCTTCTTCCGTACCTGTTACATACGTTGCGGTCAGCTTGAGCTTTTTGGATTCCTTGGCATTCAGGCTCAGCTTGTCCTCACTCAAATCCAAATATCTGGAGGTTTCGACATCTGTCTTGATCGAAACAGTCTTATCTCCATACTTAGCGGTCACCGTAGCCGAACCCGCTCCAATGGCCATAATCGTTCCCTTATTCACAGTCGCAATTTTTTCATCGCTTGATGTCCAAGTAGCTTTATCTGTGATATCCGTTACCGTCCCATCCGGATAAACGGCAGAAACTTGTATTTTTTTAGATTCATCCAGACGGAGAAAAATATTGGATTCGCTGGCTTTCAGCTTATTCGTTTGATCGACATCTACCGAAATCGTAGCGGACATCGTGCCATATTTACCTGTAATTGTCGCCTTTCCCGCGCTGTAGCCGGTAATGGTGCCTTTCAGTACATCCGCCACAGCTGCATTGCTGGAGCTCCATTCAGCGGACTCTGTTACGTCCTGTACCGATCCATCCGGGAACGTCGCCGTAAGTTTAACCTTCTCAGTATCCTTCAGCAAAAGAGAAACCTCTGATGAACTGACATCGAGACGTTTAACCTGCTCCACCTGCACAGCAATGGTTACGGTCTGTTGACCATATACGGCCTTAATATTGGCTGTACCTGCTCCCTGAGCGGTAACCAATCCGTTAACTACTGTGGCTACCTTTTGATTATCGGAGGTCCAGGTAGCATCACCCGAAACCTGAGCTGTTGTATTATCACTGTATGTCGCTGTCAGATCAACCTGTCCTGTACCGCTTGAACGCAAGTTCAGGCTTTGTACACTGGATGTCAGCGCCTTAACCTTTTTCGTTACATGTACCTGAACCGATTGCACCTTCTCTTTATAGGTCGCAACCACGGTGGCTTCCCCTTCACCCTTGGCCGAAACTGTACCATTATACACAGTAGCAATAGCTGTATTATCACTTTTCCAATCCGTGCTTACGGTTACATTCGAGGTTGTCCCATCACTAAAAACAGCAGTAGCCGTCAACGCAGCCGTATCTCCCTGCTGCAAAGTTACCTCGTTAGAGGAAAGGACAATCTTGGAAAGCACCGCATCCGCAGCAGATGCAAATCCTGCATATGATGTAAAACTTGAAATCAGGATGACCAACGCCAGAAAACCGGACCATCTATTCTTCAAAATCTAATTCCCTCCCATTTCAAAACTTAAATTAAGGATTTCGCAAAATCCTTACACCTACGTTTTATGTCGTCATATGGAAAAGAATAGTTTAGGCTTCGAAGGAAATTTGGTCCTTATTAACTAGATCGTTTCTGATAAAGATTAGACATTACAATTTGTGTAGCTTCAGAGCCATAGTGAAGAGTTTTCTCAACAGATCCACAAGCTCGCATTTACAAACAGCTATATGCTGCTGCGCGAACTCTTAAATGATGGTATTCTTCCATATTAGGAGCCAGTTGGTGCATATAAACGACAGAGAATTGTTCACTTGGATCTATAGAAACCCAAGTGCCCGCTGCTCCCGTCCAGCCAAATTCTCCAATAGAACTGTTTGCATGCCCAGCCGCATTATCAATTAACGTGCGCACGCCCAGTCCGTAACCATAACCTGTATGATAAGAATTAGTAAAATCCAATAATTGATCTGTATTCAGATGATTGGTGCGCATTAAATCAATGGTTTTTCTCCCTAATAGCCTCACACCATCTACCATACCTCCATTTGACAGCATTTGTGAAAATGTAAGGTACTCCTTAACTGTCGAATACAGACCTGCGCCTCCACTTTCATATATAGCATCTGGCTGATGATATTCATCCAAGAAACCCTCTATTTTCTCTAGTTCTCCGGCGTCTGTCCGTTGATAAAAGGAAGCCATTCGCGATTCAATATCTCCACGATATCGGTAACCTGTATTGTTCATTCCAAGCGGATCAAATATTTCGTCCTTTAGGAATTGCCCTACTGATTTACCTGAAATCACTTCAATAAGACCTGCAACCAGGTCATGTCCATATCCGTATAACCAGCGTGTTCCCGGCTCAAAAGAAAGCGGAATCTCAGAAAGCGCTTTAATTTCTGTGCGCAGATCATATTTCCCCTGCTTTTCCTTTAACGTTCTAAGGACCTTTTGCATGGCCCGTCCTGTCTCTGAAGACTCGGAAGCGTAAGGAAGACCCACACTCATATTGAATATATGCTTAATTAAAATGGGATTCTCCGCCTTATCCACGTAGGTGTATCCGTTAGGAGCGGTTTTGAATACATGCGCATTACGATATTCGGGGAAATATTCATACAAGGGCTCATTCAACAAAAATTGCCCACGTTCGTACAGCATAAGTGCAGCCGCACAGACAACAACCTTTGTCATGGAAAACAAGCGATACACTGTATCCTCAGTGATTGGTTTTCGGGCTTCCAGATCAGCATATCCATGATACCCTTCATACAACACTTGACCATTCTGGGCAATGGCACAACCGCAACCTGCCGGTCCATTTGCTACGAAATGTTTCAATAGCTGATCTACCTTGTCAAAACGAGACATATTCATCCCTCCTATTTTTCCTTCAAAAGAAACAGGCTTCCCCTCGCGCTCTAATTTCCTGTTCCAACAAGCTCAGCGCGATCCCTTGTAAGCGCTTATTCCCCGCATTTATTTTAACGGTAAACTTGGTAAATACATAGATTATTTGTCATAATCAGATGGCATTACATTAACAGCTCAGCCACCGTTTCCTTCCAGCGATGGATCACCGATTCCGGTTCCTTGAGACGAACCGTGACACCTGTCAAAATATCCGCATATTGAGCCGAATCCTCTCTGGCTGAGAAAACATGCGCCGCAAATCGCTCACGTACGTGCTTGGCTCCGGGCAAAGCAGGCAGATGTTTCAGCGACAACCGCACATAATGCGCCTTTCCCCCGGTGAACACCGCAAGCGTCGCCTTCCCAGTACGGATCATGTTGCCTGTCGTGGTCGTACCCGGCCATAGTGCCAGACGCAAATTCCCCTCGTCCAGCGCTACAACCTCGCCCACACTAATCATCGCTATGTGCGGCCACTGATCTTCCGTGACCGTCAGCAGCATCATTGCTTCATGCTGCTTGTCCTCCAGTCCCTTACCGTCCAGTAGCGTGAACAGTTCCTTACCAATCCTTGGTGTCTGCATGAAGTATAATCCCCTTTACTTTTGGCCTATAACTTCAAAGTACCATAATTTACGGCTACTTACGAACGACCCTATATCCGCTCTGGAATAGGAGGAACATGAGCAGCATTCGGAATATCTTGGGGGTTTACCTTGAACGCCGATTTATACTTTGCTGGATCAGTAATGCTATCCGGTTCTGAGGTCCGCCATGTGAACAGGCATACAGGGCACAACAAAACCTCCCAGGCGCCTTTAACTGGCGAGCGGGTAACAACTTCTGAACGATTAGATTCACAACGGGGACAAATATGCATCTGTCAGCACTCCTTTAATCTTTCTTTATTTTTAAAAATATTCAGCGAAGCATTTGGCTCAACTTTTTCTCCCATTCCGCTACACCCAACGGGGAATCGAGCGACTGCGAGTAATGTCCTCTAATATCCGGTGCTACAGGTGTCGTCGCATCCAATATCATTTTGTGCGTCATACCTGCCGGATCAGAGCCGGGGTCAAGCGGTAAAATAGACAAGCCAGGAACAATGACAGCATCATGCTTTGGATGAAGCTTGGTGGATAAAGCCCACATGACCTGCGGCAGATTGAACGGATCGACATCCTCATCCACCACAATGACCAGCTTGCAATACCCTAATCCATGCGGAGTTGTTAACGCACGCATTCCCACAGCCTTTGCAAAGCCGCCATACCGGGTTTTCGTGGAAATAATAGCGACCAGCCCATGCGTATACATGGCATTAACGGCTACGATTTCATTAGGAAAAGCATCCTTAAGCTGCTGAAACAACGGTACACTTGTATTCACACCGATCATATAATCCGTTTCCGTCCAAGGCATCCCGATGTACAGATGCTCAAAGATAGGCTGTTTGCGGTGATATACACGATTAATCTGAATGACTGGCATCGCGCGACCGCCGGAATAGTGACCTGTGAATTCACCGAATGGACCTTCATACTCACGTTCACCTGCTAACACTTCGCCTTCCAAAATGACCTCGGCTCCCCAAGGCAGATCCAGATCTGCATTCTTCGCTTTGACCACACGATAAGGCTCACCCTGAATGGCGCCCGCCATCTCATATTCGGATTGATCGTACAGCAGCGGCGTAGAAGCAGCCGTTGTAATCACAGGCTCACATCCGAGGGCAATAGCGACCTTCAGATTTTCGCCGCGCTCCTCAGCCTGACGGATATGGATCGCAATATCATGCTGTGGTACAGGCTGGATGCCCAAACGGTTCTTGCCTTTTACCTGCATCCGGTACAAACCGACATTTTGCTTACCGTAGGTGTCCGGGTCATCCAGATCGCGTGAAACTAGAATTGCTTTATCCAGATAAAACCCTCCGTCCCCCTGATTCAAACGAAACAACGGCAAAATATCAAACAAATTAATATCCTCTGTAATCTCGACTTCATGAAAAGGAGCGGTTTCTTCCCGCTTCACGGGCACCGGAAATTGTTCATAGCGTCTGGCAAATTCAAAAAACTGCTCCTTGAGCGGCGTGTTTTTGGGCATTCCCATCATGAGGGCATGATTGGGCCAGGAGCCCATCACATTCATTGCAATACGAGCATCCGTATATCCATAGATGTTGTTGAAAAAGAGAGCAGGCGTCTTATCTCCAAGATTGTTTAATGCTCTGTTAGCTGCTGCGAGGTCCGGCTCCGGCTTTACCTCATCGCTGATCGTGAGTAATTGTCCCTCCTTTTCCAAGGTGTGTAGAAAATCGCGAAAGTCTTTATAAGCCATTGTTCATTCTCCTTCGTCTTTCGATTTCTCAATTCTGGTGCAGCCTGGAGTCATTCTGCTTCATTCCATCCCAGCGTTTGGCTGCGGTTGTGACAATACCGAACTGATCCAATGCACGAAAAACAATATGATCCACTAATTCCTCGATACTTGCAGGATGATTATAAAAGGCAGGCATCGGCGGCAGGATCATCACGCCCATACGTGACAGCTCCAGCATATTTTCCAGATGGATACTGCTTAATGGTGTTTCCCTGGTCATGAGCAGCAGCTTCTTTCGCTCCTTCAGCATCACATCCGCTGATCGGGTAAGCAGGTTGTCCGCCATACCTATACGAATAGAGGCAAGGGTCTTCATGCTGCAAGGAGCGACGACCATGCCGTCTACTCGAAAGGAGCCGCTGGAAATACGCGCAGCCTGATCCTTATACGAGTAGACTGCATCCGCCATTGCCTCCACTTCCTTCACCGTGTAGCCTGTCTCATAGGGAATGTTCGCAATAGCCCACGGGGATAGCACCAGATGGCTTTGGACTCCAGCCTCTCGTAATTGTTGTAATATACGGATACCAAAGATCGACCCTGTCGCTCCCGATATTCCTACAATGATTTTCTTCATATGTCCCCTCCTTCCATCCCATCGTTTTATGTTCACCCATGCATTACTGTCAAAAATTATACGCCCGTTCCTTGCACACGAAAAATATATATAATATATGGAATACATACTTTAAAAGTATTCAAATTGAAGCGTTGTTTAGAAATAAGGAGGAATCCCAATGGACATGAAGCATCTGCATTACTTTTGCGTCATCGTGGAGGAAGGGCAAATCACCAAGGCCGCCAAAACGCTCAACATGGCCCAGCCTCCGCTGAGTCAACAACTCAAAAATATGGAGGACGAGCTTGGCGTAAAGCTGATTTACCGTGAAGGAAAGAAGTGGGAGGTAACCGAGGCCGGATATACACTGTATACACGCGCCAAGCGATTATTGGCTGAAATGGAGGACACCTGTAGAGAAATTGGGGAGTTTGAAAACAAAGTAACCGGCACACTTGCTATAGGCACGTCATCCGCCTGTATGTCTCTGATTACTGAACAACTCAGCCGCTTTCATCAGGATTTTCCAGAGGTATACGTTAAAATAGGACACGGAGACACACATCATCTGGAAGAACTGCTGCACCAAAATAAAGTGGATCTGGCCCTGCTGCTGCTTCCGGTAGATGACAAATCGTACCATACGATTGAACTGGAGGGCGTTTCTTTTGTTGCGGTTCTTCCGTGTGAATGGGCAGATCGCCATCCCAGTGGGGAAATTACATTACAGGAAGCTGCCAGCTATGACCTCTTGTTGGGACGCCGAACAGAAGGACACGGACTATACGAAACCGTCATCCGCAAATTTCAGGAACACCATCTTATTCCGCGCGTCGTACTGGACTGTCCTGAAATATCGACCATTCTCTCACTCGTTTCCACAGGCATGGGAATTACTATCATTCCAGACGCTGGCTTGGGACAAGAATACGGGGACAGATTTCGCACACTCTCCATTAAGGAGCCATTCCCCTTCACACGGCCTGCCGTCGTATGGCGCAAGGATCGTTATTTATCCAATGCAGCTCGCAAATTTGTTGAACTGCTACAAGCTGGAGACACGAAAAAGACTGCTCCCGAGTAGATGCTCTACCGCTCTACTCCTGAAACAGTCTGATGCTTGAAGAACTTCCTTCATTCGGTCGTTGATACCGCCTTATTTGACTCCCTGATGTCTATACTCGGTTGGAGTCATTCCACATTTGCGCCGGAATACCTGTGTAAAATGCCTCATATCCTGATAGCCGATCCGCTCTGAAATATCAGCCAGTCGCAGATGAGGATCACTGAGCAGCCGCTTCGCCTCCTCCATACGCAAGCAAATGACGTAATCCTTGTAGCCTTGTCCCGTCTTTTGCTTGAATAACTGGCTGAAATACACCGGATTCAAAAATACGATTGAAGCCACCTTCTCCAGCGACAGCTCCTCTGTAAAGTGAGCCCGAATGTATTGCAATGCCACATCTACCGTATGCATTCCTTTGCGGAGACATTCTCCTGTATCCGCTGCTGCGGCTGCAATCTCCTCTGGCGTACGTCTTAGTCGCGCCACCTCTTCAGGTATGGAGGCAAAATTGTGATGAACACCCGAACGTGTAATTTGTAGGGGCACCTTCACATAACGCTTCAAATGGGATTCGAGCAACGTCTCTAGCCGTGCGGCCTCTGCCTCATCTCTTACCCTTGCAATGCCCAGCAGACTATGGCGGTCTAGACTGACGACAAAGCCGCTGCCTCCTGCCTCAATGAGCTCGGACAGTACATTTTCAATCATAAAATGCTCCAGATGTGTCTGCTTGTGATCAGGTTCCATGCGAACCATGAAGAGATGGAATTCCGGATAATTTTCGACAAAAGGCTGTATATCCAGCTTGCCCGTATCCAGTCCAAGGGCATAGCGTTGGAAAACGGCTTCACGCAAATAAACCATATTGGATTTGAGAAGTCTACCCTCGTTCGCCTGCTGCGAGGCCACAAGCGCTTCGGCTGCCAGTATTTCAATGCACTCCAGCAGCTTTTTTTTACCAATCGGCTTTAACAGGTAGTCTTTGGCACCCAGCTTTACTGCTCTTTGTGCATATTGGAAGTCGGAATGGGCCGAGATGACAACCCACTGCAGATGAGGATGCTTTCGCTTAGAAATACGCATGAATTCCAGACCATCCATACCGGGCATCAGGATATCAGTTAATACAATATCTACAGGATGCTCCGCCAGAATGCCTGCTGCCTCCTCGGTGGAAGCAGCGAGATGAATGCCGCAGGTTGGTAGAGCTTGGCCAATGGTACGCCGAATCCCCTGCCGAATCATATTTTCATCGTCAGCTATCAGAATATTCATGTTTCTCCTCCTTCTGTGGCAGAGGCACACTTACAGTGGCTGTTGTTCCGGCCCCAGGTGCGCTAGAGATCCGTAGGCCGTACTCTTCTCCGAACATGTGCCGTAGCCGTAAATTTAGGTTTTGCAGGCCGATGCCTCCCGCCTGCCCGCTGCCCGCCTGTTTGCCGGGTTCTGCTAAAGCGACCTGGACCACCTCCCATCGTTCGTACTCCATCCCTGCACCGTTGTCGATGATGTGCAGGCTCAATACACCGTCATATTCCTCCGCTCTGACGAGCAGCTTGCCACTTGTATCCGCATGAAGAGGCTCCAGTCCGTGCTTCACTGCATTTTCAATCAATGGCTGTAAGGTCATTTTCGGCAGGCGGATATCCATCCATCGTTCATCAATGCTAATGTCTACAGATACCCTACCCTCCAGCCGAGTTTGAATAATGGTGAGATAGTGCCCAACCTGCTCCACTTCTTCACGAAGGCTTACATCGGCCCCCTCTTCCCAATGGCTGCTGTAACGGAACATATGGGATAAGGAGAGAACCACCTCTCCGAGCTGATCTTGTCCCTTTTCATCCAGCATCCAATAGATCATATCCAGCGTATTATACAGAAAATGTGGATTGACCTGCGTCTGTAGCGCGTGCAGCTCCGCATTTTTTTCACTGACCGATGATATACGCACCAGCTCGATTAGCTCTGCAATCCGTCTTACCATATGGTTAAAAGAGGTAGCTAGTTGATTGATTTCTTCATAGGATTTGGTGTTTACCGTATGACGGAAATTTCCTGTCTCTACCCGCTTCATTTCCCGAATGACTCGCTTGAGTGGAAGGGAAATGCCTCTGGAGACGATAGATGCAATTAACGCCGACACAATAATAAGTATAGGTGCCACGATAAATAAGTACCTTTGATTTTGCACCAACTCCACGTTCAGATCCTCACTAGGTGTCACACTAATCACAGACCAGTCGGCAAACGGCAACTTGGAAGCGATTACAACTCTTTCATTACTTCGATTTACAATAACATCCTCCTCCGGTACCTGCTGCTCTAGATTTTGCAAATCCGGTGGCGGATCAGAGGAAGTGGCCGACACAATTCGATTTTCATGACCCAACAAATATACCTGACTATTGGTGCCTAACCGCAAATTGTGGAGAGCGGACAAAACAGAACGCGGCTCAGCCTCAAACAGGACAATACCAATCGGCTTGTGTTCATCCAGATCATAGAGCTGCCGTCCAAACGCAAACACGGGTCTGGTTTCCACCTGATCAATGACAGAGTGAGGATACACGCCCAGCCATGCAATTTTGCCCGCCGACTTTCGAATTTCCTTATACCATTCCGTATGTTCGTAATGAGTATCAATGACATTCATATAATTGCCATAGTTATATACCTTGCCTGTGTCTGTGATGACATGGATGCCAATCAGATCCTCACGCGAATAATAGATAGCGCCCAGAATATTCGTAATCGTACGTTCGTTGATGTAATTGACAGCAGGTAAATCACTACTATCCGTCGTCAACAGACGAACCAAATCCATATTGTTGCTGATCGATTTGGAGAGACTGTTATAGCTGCCGAGTAGCAATTCGAACAGGCCTGCCGTCTGGGATACATTTTTACGCGCCAGCTCGCTGACCTTATCATGGAACTGCACCGTAGTACGGTTGTAAAATAATAGACTGACCGCCAGCACAATGCCGGACATGCTCAACAGGAACAGAACAAACAAGCGGTATTGAATGGATTGAAAACGGCGCAGCATACCTCCGTGCGCTCCTTTCGCATCGGCCGCCTATCCTTTAACCGCTCCCGCAACCATGCCCTTGGTGATATTTTCGGACAGAACAAAATAAATAATAATGACCGGTAAGGCACCCATGACTAGAAAAGCACCAATATTACCGTAGTTCACAGAATACTGGCTGACGAACGTATATACGCCGAAAGGGAGAGTTTTGAGCTTCTCGGACGAGATAAAGGTGGCAGCCATAATGTATTCATTCCAGATGTTAATGAAAGTTAAAATACATACCGTCATGATAGGCGGAATCGAGATGGGTAAGATTACACTGCGGAAAATACGATAAATGCTTGCTCCGTCAATGTAAGCGGATTCTTCAATTTCGTGGGGAATGGACCGCATAAAGCCGGATAGGATGAAGACCGCAATCGGTGTCTGAAAAGCAATGTAGGGTAAAATCAGTGAGAAATACGTATTCAGAATATGGACGTTTTTAAACATCACCATCAGCGGCAGCAGCGTAGCTTGCATCGGGATCATCATCCCGATCAGAAACAAAGTCAGCACAACAGCCCCGAAGCGCCAACGAAAACGTGTAATCGCATAAGCAGCCATTGAGCTTAACAAAATGACGAAAATCATCGTAACCCCAGTCACCAGTACACTGTTTCCTAAATAACGCAAGTAGCTCCCTGATTCATAGGCTTCCTGATAGTTGTGCCACTGGGGCACTTGAGGGAGTGCAAAGAAGCTTGAGCTCAATATCTCTTCATTCGTCTTCAACGAATAGGTCAGCAGCCAAAAGAGTGGATACAGCTGCGTGACAATTAAGATTGCCAATAAGGAAAAGACTCCCGTTTTTTTTAAGGCATTCAACAGTTCCATCTCCTTTAGCTTACCTTATTTTCGATTCGTTTGAAAACAAAATTTATCACAATTGTAAATGACAAGCAAATCACTACGAGAATTGAAGCTAATGCGCTGCCATATCCGTATTTCATCGATAAAAAGGACATATTGTACATATACGTAGATACTGTATCCGTTGCATGAGCTGGTCCTCCACCCGTCATCACCCAGATCAAATCAAACGATTGCAGGGAGCCGATAAATGCTAATACAATTGATATCTTGAAAATAGGTACAATGAGCGGCAGCGTAATATAGCGGTCTGCTTTGAATCCTTCAGCTCCATCAATTTTAGCTGCTTCGTACAGCTCATTCGGTATATTTTGTACCCCGGTAAACTGGATAAGCAAATGATAGCCAAAATACTGCCACAACGATACAAAATAGAGGGCGTACATCGCTATCTGCGGTTCCGTCAGCCATGAGCGCGTCCAGCTTTCCAGCCCAATCGCCAGCAAAATACCGTTCAGCATTCCACCCATCGAAGCTGGATTATAGATCGTCTTCCACAGCTGCCCGATAATGACCACCGATAGAATAACCGGCAGAAAATACATCGTAACCAGCGTATTGGCCTTACGCACATAACGATTAAGCAAGATCGCCAGCAACAGACAGAACGGAATTTCCAGCATGGAAAACACAGCGAACATCATAGTCCGTTTCACGGACGGCCAGAACACTGAATCTGCTGTAAAAATCCGTTCAAAATTAGCCAGCCCCACGAACTTTGCCTCGGCGATTCCGTTCCAATCCAGCAATCCGCAATACACCGACACCAGAATCGGAACAAATACCATACAGGTATACAACAACAGGCAGGGTAGCACGAAAACGGCAATGGTACGTGCTGGCACCTTCAGTACATTCATGCTCTAATCTCCTTTGTGTTGATTCTGAACATCTTCTGAGGATGCACAACCTACATGATTTCCAATCAGGGAAGGAGCACTCTGCCCCCTCCCTAGTGTCAGCTACTTCAGGATTTTGCAAAATTCGATTCCAGTCGCTCCAAAGTGCAATATCTAGACGAACTAGGCCATTTCGATCTATATATTGTTCATTGGGAGTCGCTTATTGGATTTTTGCAAAATCCTCACTTATTTATTCGCTTCAAAAGTGTTCTGATGTTCCTTGGCAACTTGTGCAGAGTCTTCTTTTTGCACGAACAGGTTTTGAATGCTACTCAGATGCGCCTGCGCAATAGCCGGATTCATCGTATTATCAAAAGCGAGATCGCCCCCTTTTACATTCTTGAACAGCTCATTAAGACTAATCGCTAACTCGGAGTAGCCCGCTTCCTTCAGATCACCTTTCATTTTCTGACCACTGCCAATCGCATTTTTCAGATCAAACTGAATTTTGGGCATCTCCGTAATAAAATAGTGCAGAAAATCCTTCGTCTCCTGTAAATGTTCACTGTTCGCAGATACCGCAAATGCGCTGCCCGGCGCAATTACATACTCATTCACATCACCCTTGCCATTCACCGTAGGGAATTGAAACGCTCCTACCTTACCCGCTACCGAAGAAGCATCAATAGACCCCGTTTCCCATGTACCCATGATATACATCGCGGCTTTTCCTGTTTTAAAAATATTACCACCTGCATTGTAGTCAATAGATGTAGCTCCATCCGGGAAAGCTCCTGCCTGCACCAATTCCTGAAATGCATCCACCGCTTCCACAAAAGCTGGGTCGTTAAACGTCTTTTTACCGTCCAGTACATCATTGAGAAAATTCGGCCCTTCATTTGTACGCAACAAAATATTCATAAAAAGGAGGGAACCCGTCCATGAATCCTTTTCCCCAATGGCAATCGGAGTAATTCCCTTCGCCTTCAACGTCTTGACCGTCGTAATCAGCTCGTCAAAGGTGGTCGGCAACTTCTGGATTCCCGCCTGCTTGAACAGTTCTTTATTGTAAAACACCACTTCTATATTGTTACCGTCCGGAAAAGCATAGAGCTTATCGTCGAAGCTATAGTAATTAAGAAGTCCATTCTGAAACGTATCTTTTAACCCCTCTTTATCAGCCACATCGTTTAATGGAGCCAGCAGCCCAGCATCTACGAATGGCTTCATCTGTGCAGCCGGGTTTACAATCGTGATATCAGGTACTTCCTTCGCCGCTGCCTGTGTTTTCAGCTTAAGCTTTTGTTGATCTGTATTTAGCGAATCCAATTCAATTTTGACATGAGGATGATCCTGCTCGTATTGACCTACAATTTGCTTAATCATTTTGTACGAAGGGGTGCTCGGATCAGGATTAATGTTCTGAAAGGTAATCGTAACATCTTTCGTTGCGGTGCCTCTGCTCGGTTCTCCTGAATTTCCCGGACTTGCGCTTTGTCCGTTATTACAAGCTGCCAGCGTCAATGCCAAGGCGCTCGCCATCACAATGGCAAACGCTTTCATTTTTGTTCTGCTCATGGTCTTTTTCCTCCTCTTGTTGAAGCATTGCGCAATTTGCCCTCCTTATTGGTGGACACTCAATGCCCGCTTGTTCTTTTCATTATGTTCCATAGAAAAGACGTGAACAATGCGTGAACTTAAGGAGAAGGGTTTGTTTTTTCAAGCCCTCATTTGCGTGCTTCAAAATTCATTCATATCATAACTTGCAATTTATCTAGAACACAGGCATAATATGAATAAGATCATAGTTTGATAATGATTATCATTATTAAATGATAAATACACATAGACTTTAAAGGAGGCAGGACCGCAGTGAAAGAAACTTTTAATAAAACCTCCCTGCATATTGATGATTATTTGGATCTTCTCAATCTTGCCGTACAAGTCGGAGATACAAAGTGGCAAAAAGAAATTACCCGTAAACTTCAAACCTTGAGTGTCCTTCAGACAGAACAGGTTGAAATAGATTAATTTCCCCAGTTAATACTGTCCTCAGTTAAAAAAGCTGACTAGGCACCACTATACAAAGGACAACCAGAATACCATAAAACTTTTGACCGAATCCACGATAATGGTCTTTCATGTGAATGATAAATGAATCGGTTATAGGAAAAAGAGCACAGCCCGTTAAGGCTGTGCTCTTTTATCTTGCTTGGCGACGTCCTACTCTCCCAGGACCCTGCGGTCCAAGTACCATCGGCGCTGGAGGGCTTAACGGTCGTGTTCGGGATGGGTACGTGTGGAACCCCTCCGCTATCGCCACCAAACATGAATTTGCTGTGCAAATTCTACCGTACGGTTATTCGGTTCATCACTTATCGTGTGAATGAATATCCATGCGCTTATTGTATGTCACTTGTACATACTTTCAAGGTTACACCCTGAAAACTGGATCCGAAACTCATTGCGTTTTATTCTTAGGATAAGCCCTCGACCGATTAGTATTGGTCAGCTCCATGCATTACTGCACTTCCACCCCCAACCTATCTACCTCGTCGTCTTCAAGGGGTCTTACTAATTGGGAAATCTCATCTTGAGGGGGGCTTCACGCTTAGATGCTTTCAGCGCTTATCCCTTCCGTACATAGCTACCCAGCGGTGCTCCTGGCGGAACAACTGGTACACCAGCGGTACGTCCATCCCGGTCCTCTCGTACTAAGGACA
>NZ_FOYG01000023.1:0-2069 GCF_900116035.1 Paenibacillus sp. cl130 | reverse complement strand
TTCCAGACGGCCAGCACGGCCACCAGCAAGTCCACCGAACGCTCGGCGAGAATGCCGACGATCGTCTCCCGGCCGATGCCGCTTGCGCGCAGCGTAGCCGCCAAGCGATTCGCCCGCTCGTTCAGCTCCGCATAGGTCAGCCGGTCATTCTCGTACACGACGGCCGCCTCTTCCGGCGTGCACTCCGCCTGTTCCTCAAACAGCCGGTGGAACGCGGCCGTAGGAGCCGCCTCCGGCTGCGCCGGGTTAAACGCGCCGAGAATTTGCTCTTTTTCCGCCGGTGTCAAAATGCCCAGCTCGGCAATAGTCGCCGATGGGTTGCGAAGAATGGATTCAAGCAGCTGCAAGTAGTGAGCGGCCAATTTCTCCACCGTTTCGGTTTTATAAAGAGCAGTGGCGTATTCAAACAGATATTCCAAGCCTTCCTCGATCTCCGTGACGTCCAAGCTGAGATCGAATTTAGAAACAATTTCTTCGCTGGCATACGTCGACAAATGGAGTCCGGGAAGCTGGATTTCCAAATTCTCTGTATTCTGCAAAGCAAACATCGTATCGAACAGCGGATTGCGGCGTAAATCACGAGCCACGTTCACCTTATCCACCAGTTCCTCAAACGGATAATTCTGATGTTCAAAAGCGCCCAGCGTCGTCTCCTTGATTTCCTTCAAGTAGTCAAGGAACGTCTTACCGGCAGCCGGATAACTGCGGATGGCCAGGGTATTGACGAACATCCCGATCAGCGGCTGAACGTCGCTATGATTTCTTCCCGCAATCGGCGTACCGACCACCACGTCTTCTTGCCCTGTATATTTATGCAATAATATTGTATAACCAGCAAGCAGAACCATGTAAAGCGTTGCGCCGTTCTCGGCTGCAAGCCGTTTCAGACCCTCGCTTTTCTCGCTATGCATAAACAATTGCAGCGTGCGGCCCTCGTAGCTCTGCATAGCCGGGCGCGGATAGTCCGTCGACAATTCCAAAACCGGCAGCTCTCCGCGGAACATGTCGAGCCAGTAGGCTTCCTGCTTGGCAAGCTGAGCTTTCTGCACGTCCGATTGCTGCCATACCGCATAATCTTTGTACTGAATGCGGAGCGGCTCCAACTGCTCCCCGCTGTACAAGCGGACGAACTCTTCGATCAGTACGTCAATCGAAACGCCGTCAGATACGATATGATGCGTATCGAACATTAGAATGTGCCGGTCCGGCGCCAGTTCGGCAAGGCCTACCCGCAGAAGTGGCGGCTTCGCTAGATCAAACGGACGAACGAATTGGCGCACCGTTTCTTCCGCCTGCTCCCCGCTGATCTGCACATATTCCACCTGGAAGGCGGCTTCTTCGTAAATCCGCTGAACCGCTTCGCCTTTTACCATCTCAAAGCCGGTACGCAGCGTTTCATGACGAGCTACGAGCCCCCGGAACGCTTCTTCAAACCGCTGCCGGTCGAGCTCCCCTTCGAGCAGCATAGCTCCCGGTATGTTGTAGCTCAGCTCGGCTCCTTCCAGCTGGTTCAAGATATAGAGACGTTTCTGAGCGGAAGAGAGCGGATAATACTCGCTAGGTTCCGCAGCCGGAATAGCCGTGAACGAGCCGATCTCCAGCCGCTCCATAGCCGCGGCCATTTCCTCAACCGTCGAGTAGCGGAATACGTCGCGAAGCGGGAATTCAACGCCTAGCTCCTTATGCATTTTGCTGACAAGCGTCGTCGCCCGCAGGGAGTGTCCGCCGAGGTCGAAGAAGTTGTCCGTTACGCCTACCGCCTTCTCCCGAACAAGCACATCCTGCCAAATGGCGGCCAGCTTCGCCTCCAGTTCGGTGCGCGGCGCCACGTATTCGCGGCCTCCGCCTGCTCCCCCTTCCGGTGCCGGCAGCGCCTTCCGGTCGATCTTTCCGTTCGGCGTCAGAGGCAGGCGCTCCAGCTCCACGAAGTACGACGGGATCATGTACCCCGGCAGCTCGCTGGCAATCGCCCGCTTCAGGTCCGCCGCCGTCAAGCCTTCTTCCGCTGTATAATAAGCGCACAAAGCTTTCTGACCTTCTTGATCTTCCCTGACGACGACGACCGCTTC
>NZ_FOYG01000024.1:0-1994 GCF_900116035.1 Paenibacillus sp. cl130 | reverse complement strand
TGGCTGCCGGACGGCAACATCGAATACCTGGGACGGATCGACCACCAGGTCAAAATCCGCGGGTACCGGATCGAGCTGGACGAAATCGAGACGCAGCTGCTGAACGTCGAGGGCGTGGAAGAAGCGGTGGTGCTCGCCCGTCAGGACGGGGGGGGCGAGAAGGCGCTTGTCGCCTACTTTGTGGCGGACCGAATGCTGACGGTCAGCGAAATGAGAACCTCGCTGGCCCAGGGAATGCCGGGGTACATGATCCCGTCGTACTTCGTGCAGTTGGAGCGTATGCCGCTGACGACCAACGGCAAAGTGGACCGCAAAGCGCTGCCGGAGCCGCAAGGCGGCATACAAACGGGCGTCGAATATGTAGCGCCGCGTAACCGGACGGAGTCCCAGCTTGTGAAGATCTGGGAGGAAGTGCTGGGCTACTCTGGCATTGGAGTCCTGGACAATTTCTTCGAGCTCGGAGGCCACTCCTTGCGGGCGACGAACCTTGTCAGCAAGATTCAGAAGGAAATGAACGTCGAGCTGCCTCTGCGCGACGTATTCCGCTACTCGACGATCGAAGAGATGGCTCTTGCCATCTCCCGGATCGGAGAGCAGTCGTTCTCGTCGATTCCGCTGGCAGGCGCAAGAGCATATTATCCGCTTTCCTCAGCTCAGAAGCGGCTGTTTATCCTGAATCAGCTGGAAGGGGCCGATCAGAGCTACAACATGCCGGGCGTGCTGCTGCTGGAAGGATCGATTGACCGGAGCCTGCTGGAGAAGGCTTTCCGCGGACTGATCGCACGGCACGAAACACTGCGAACCGGCTTTGAGATCGTACAAGGCGAAGCAATACAGCGCATTTACGAGAGCGTCGACTTTGCCGTCGAGTACCGTCATGCGAGCGAGGAAGAAGCGCCTGAAGTCGTGCAGGACTTCATCCGGCCTTTCGACTTGGCGAAGCCTCCGCTGCTGCGGGCGGAGCTCGTAGAGCTGGCAGCCGAACGTTATTTGCTGATGTTCGACATGCACCATATCGTCTCCGACGGGGTTTCGATGGACGTGTTAGTCGAGGAACTCGTTCGTCTGTACGGCGGCGAGTCATTAGAGCCTTTGCACATTCAATACAAGGACTATGCGGTATGGCAGCAGTCGGACGAGCAGAAAGTGCAGTTGAAACGCGAGGAAGCTTACTGGCTGGACCGTTACCGGGGCGAGCTGCCGGTTCTGGAAATGCCGACGGACTATCCGCGTCCTGCCGTGCAGAGCTTTGAGGGACAAACGCTGACGTCCTTCGTGGACGAGGCAACGAACGAAGGCTTGAAGCAGCTGGCCGCTCAAAGAGGAACGACGCTGTATATGGTGCTGCTTGCGGCATATACCGTGCTTTTGCATAAATACACAGGTCAGGACGATTTGATCGTCGGAACGTCGATTGCGGGCAGAACGCACGGAGACACGCAGCCTTTGATCGGAATGTTCGTCAATACGCTGGCGCTCCGCAATTATCCGGCTTCGGAGAAGACCTTCCTGTCGTATCTGGAAGAAGTGAAAGAAACGACCTTAGGCGCTTACGAGCATCAGAATTATCCGTTCGAAGAGCTCGTTGATAAAGTGCAGGTCAGCCGGGATTTGAGCCGCAACCCGCTGTTTGACACGATGTTCTCCCTACAAAACTTGGAGGATAAAGAGTTTGAGCTGGAAGGGCTGAAATTGTCCCCGTACCCTAGCGAATACGGCACGGCCAAGTTCGACCTGAGTGTGGATGTTACGGAAGAAAACGGCGGCCTGGAGTGCAGTTTTGAATTCGCAACGGCTCTTTATAAAGAAAGCACGATCCGGCGGCTGTCGACTCATTTCGGACATTTGCTTGCGGCGATCGTAAGCTGTCCGGATGCGAAGATTGCCGAGCTGAACTTGTTGACGGCAGAGGAAAAAGAGCAAATTCTCGGCGCGTTTAACCCGGCGCAGCCGGAAGCGGCTCCTGTGGCAGCGTTCCACCGGCTGTTCGAGGA
>NZ_FOYG01000025.1:0-1871 GCF_900116035.1 Paenibacillus sp. cl130 | reverse complement strand
GGTATCTCGAAGAAGAAGATTCAGGTGACACATTGATTTCCCTAAGATAAGAGCTATCTAAGGGAAGTCAACGTCAGGAATGCCCAAACGTTATAGGAAATCAGCGCTAAAAACTAAAAAATTAAAATACAGAAAATATTATTTAGGAGACAACAAAAATATGAACAATAAGTTTGTTATTGCTCTAGTCTGTGTCATTACTTTTTTAGCAATATTTCCATTCTTCATTAATGTATCATTTATGGGATGGAGAACATCAATTACATTTGGAAGTACTGAATCTTGGATAGGATTTTTTGCAAGTTATTTTGGAGCGATTTTCGGTGGAGTAATCGGCGGGTTATTTACATATCTTGGTGTAAGACAAACAATTAACACACAAACGAAGCAAAAATATATTGATGAGTTCCCTGAGAAGATTAAACTTCTGACGGATGTTCTTTTTAAACTTAAAGGTCAGCGTGATTCTTTTAATAATAACGAATACTTTATTAAAGGTTTAGCACAGTATGAACGCCCGTCAGAGTATTTTGATTTAATGTCAAGTACAATCAGTTCGGCTGCAGAATCAGGAAATAAAATTGACGGCGCTCTTTATGAAAAAATGAAAGAAATCAGAGAACGAAAAGACAACTGTATTCTTAAATCAGCTAACCATCCATTAATTTCACTCGTAATTGCTGATGATGAGTTTGGAACAAACGCCAGAGTATCTTTAGAATCAATTAATTTTAGACGACAAGTGCAGGCTGAAATAACTCAAATAATTAATGATCTTATATCAATTTTTGAAGATCAACTGATTAAAATGGAACAGAAATTCAAGCAATATATAAAGTAATTAGTTTGAAGCTGTTCGAAGAAGGCGCTGACATCCTATAACATAATATTCACGCATCGTGCTACGCCCTCGGTCCCAGAAGTTGATTCAAGGAAGCTGTTGCTGTGGACACACTCGACTTCGTCGAGCGTCGTGAATACAGGAACGTTATACGAAAGATCAATAGAGTGAAATTTTTGATGGAGGTTATTTAAATGAAGTTGGTTATAATCTTTGGCCCCCAAGCAGTGGGGAAGATGACAGTAGGGCAATGTTTAGAAGCAACAACAGATTTAAAACTATTCCATAATCACATGTCTATTGATTTTGTGTCTCTATTTTTTGATTACGGCACACCTGCCGGAAAGCGTCTGGTTAGTCTAATCAGGCAAGAGATTTTTGAAGAAGTGTCCAAAAGTGAACTGGAAGGACTCATATTTACGTTTGTATGGGCATTTGATCTTCAAAGTGATTGGAACTACATTGAGCAGGTTTCAAACCTATTTGAATCGAGAGGAGGAACCGTGTACTTGGTTGAACTAGAGGCCGACTTGGAAGAACGAAAAAAACGAAATACGACTGAGAATAGATTGATACATAACCAACTAAACGAAATGTGGAGTGGTCGGAGGCTGAGTTGATTGAAACTCATGAAAAACATAGGTTGAATTCATTACCCGGAGAGATTACTAAACAAAATTATATAAGGATTAACAACAGTGGGTTGGAAGCAAATCAGGTAGCTGAAATGATAAAAGAAAGATTTAAGTTTTAAGGTAGAGAGTCTATCAAAGAGAAATGATCCTTCGTATAACATAATATTCATGCTACGGCTCCCAAGGGAGCCTTGGTCTGCGGATGGATTTCAGGGAGGAATTCCAGCAGACACACCCAGCATATGCTGGGCGTCACGAATACAGGAACGTTAGGTGAAATATTCGAAGTGCGTTGAAAAACATTTATAACCTTATTAACTTAAAGGAGATAGAAATGGAGAATTGCGAATACTGCAATATTACCTTAGAACACCAAAAAGTTTTAATAGAGAATG